>NZ_JANTYV010000003.1:0-583150 GCF_024806475.1 Xanthomonas sp. 4461
AGAGGAAGTTGCCGCCGCTGCACCTCAATCCGCCGTAGCGTCTTTCCGTGTAGCGAGCCGCCCATCATAGCCGGCTTTTTCGTTTCGTCAACACCTTGTGATGTTTTCGATTCGACCCGTTCGTTGTTGCGGTGCTTGAAGAAGCGCCGCCGTCCTGAGCGAGGCCGCGCAGTTTATCGAGCCTGCGCAGAAGTGCAAGCACTTTTTGACACGGCCATGACAGCAGCATGTTTTTTTTGCGTGTCTGTGCCTCGCTATGGCAAGAGCACAAGCACGCTCCAACGAAACCACTCTCCAGAGTTCGCTCTATAGAAGCGCGCTGCAGTACCGCCGATGGGATGGCGCGGTAAGAATGCATGGCCCGGAGGAGCCATTCGATGCCGCCAGCCCGCAACCTGTTCCGCGATCTGTCCCTGTCTGCGATTGCAGCGGGCTTTGTCACCGTCCTGGTGGGGTTTGCCAGTTCCGCGGTGATCGTGTTCGAGGCAGCGCGGCACTTGGGTGCCGATCAGGCACAGATCGCATCGTGGATGTGGGCGCTGGGCATCGGCATGGGCGTGACCTGCATCGGGTTGTCGCTGCGCTATCGGGTGCCGGTGGTGACGGCCTGGTCCACGCCGGGTGCGGCAATGCTGATCGGCAGCGCCGCAGGGGTTCCGTTGCGCGAGGCGGTCGGTGCGTTCGTGGTCGCGGCGGTGCTCGGACTGGTGGCCGGGTTCTCGGGCTTGTTCGAGCGGGCGATCAAGCGCATGCCGGTATCCCTGGCGTCGGGCATGTTGGCCGGGGTGCTGCTGCGCTTCGGACTGGATCTGTTCGTGGCGATGCAGAGCCAGCGGGTGCTGGCGGTGGCGATGCTGGCAACCTATCTGGTGGGCCGGCGCTGGTTTGCGCGCTACGCAGTGATTGCGACCCTGCTGGCCGGCATCGCCATTGCGGCGGGCAGTGGGCTGCTGCACTGGGACGGCGTGCAGCTGGAGCTGGCCCATCCGGTCCTGGTGGTGCCGTCGCTGTCGTGGGCGGCGGTGGTCGGGCTGGCGATCCCGTTGTTCGTGGTCACGATGGCCTCGCAGAATGTGCCCGGCGTGGCGGTGATCCGCGCGTCCGGCTACACGGTACCGATCTCGCCGACGATCGGCTGGATCGGGGCGGTCAATGCATTGCTGGCGCCGTTCGGCGGCTTTGCATTGAACCTGGCCGCGATCACCGCTGCGATCTGCATGGGCAGGGAGGCGCATGAAGACCCGGCCCGGCGTTATGCCGCTGCGGTGAGCGCAGGCGTGCTGTATCTGGTGATCGGTTTGTTCGGGGCGACCGTGGCGGCGGTCTTTGCGGCGTTCCCGCGCGAGCTGGTGATGGCGATTGCCGGAATTGCGCTGCTGGGCACCATTGGAAACAGTCTGGCGGCCGCCTTGCGCGAAGACGGCGAACGCGAGGCGGCATTGATCACCTTCCTGGTGACGGCCTCCGGGCTGACCTTGGGCGGAATCGGTGCGTCGTTCTGGGGGCTCGTGGCCGGAACCATCACCTTGTTGCTGCTGCGGCCACGCAGTTGACGAAGCGGTTGCCTCCCGGCGACGGCGGCGATGCCGGCGCTCGATGTGCTTTGCTGTGTTCTCTCCGGCTTTGAGTAGTACGTCCACTCATCGACACGCAGATGCTCAATCCGTGATCTCGACGCGGCGCATCGCTGGCCGGGTCGCTGGTGATGCGGCCCGTAACGACTGATGCGGCGACGGCGCCAGCATGCACCCCCATCTCCACGTCGGTGTGTCGCGCTGCGCCTATTCCGGATCGCGCAGCTGCAGCAGCCAGTGGGCGATGACGCCATTGGGGCTGGGCAGCGGTTCGAGGTGGAATTGACGGTAGATGGGCGAGCCATCGTGCACGCGCAACGGCAAGGTGACGTAGGCGGCGCGCCCCAGGCGCAAGGCGTCCTCGAGCAGTTCGACCTTGGATCTGGCGGCATCGTCGGCCACCAGGGTCAGGATGTCGCGCCCGATCAGGTCGGCGACCTCGGTCTGGCTGAGGTCGGCGAATGCCGGGTTGACGAAGATCAGCCGATGCGCGGCAGCGTCGGCGCCCCGCTCGATGATGGCCACGCCATCGCGCAGACGCGACAGCGAGGCTTCGAGCAGGGTGAAGTCCTGCTGGAAGCGCTTGCGCTCCATCAGTTCGATCAACACGCGCAGGCTGCGCGCCGATTCCAGGTGCAGCGGCGACCAACGCCGCGCGCGGCCGCGCACGGTTTCCTGCCACAGATCGAAGCTCTTGCGCGGCGACAGGCGTGAGTTGGGAATGTCGGCCAGCTTGGCCAGCTGCGGATTGCCGGCCCAGTTGACCGTCTGCACCTTTTCGCGGCGGGTCCACAGCAAGGCGCTGCGCGACTGCGGCATCAGCGGCACGAAGATGAAGCCGGCGGCCAGCGGTGCGAGATCGGCCAGTTCAGGGAATACCTCGCCGATCGCCTCCACATGCAGGGCGCCGACGGCATCCTCGCGCAAGGCATCGTGGTGCGCCGATTCGATATGGTCGCGGATGCGCAGCAGCGCGGCTGCATCGGGCACGCTGCCGTGCCGGCTGATCTCCTTGCCATGGAAGATCGCCACGCCATCGGCATCGACCACGTCCATCAGGTCCGGTGCCATGTCGGCGAGCATCTCTACCGTCATCTGGGCGGCGTCGTTGAAGTCGGTGATCAACTTTTCGCGCACGGTGAGCAACACCGATTCCATGCGCGCGCGCTCGACCGCCTGCAGGGCGCCGATGCGACCGGACAGCGCGCGGGTCACCGCATCGGTGGCATCGCGCATGGCATGGCTGGTGAAGTGCGGGCTGTAGTGGTGACAGGCGATCAGCCCCCACAACGCATCGTTGACCACCAACGAAGAGACCAAGGTGGCGCTCACGCCCATGTTGGCCAGGTATTCCAGATGTACCGGCGAAACGCTGCGCAGGCTGACATCGCTCAGATCCACCGGAGTGCCCAGGCGCGGATGCAGGGTGGGCACGATCGGCGACGACTGGTAGCCGACATCGGCGATCTGGCGGACGCGGTTGCGCAAATACAGCGCGCGCGCCTGCGCCGGGATGTCGGTGGCGGGATAGCGCTGGCCAAGATAGGCCAGCAGCTCGGGGTTACGCGCTTCGGCGATGACTTCGCCGTTCCACTCTTCGTCGAAGCGGTAAATCATCACCCGGTCGAACCCGATCATGCTGCGCAGGCCCTTGGCCGCCCGCACCGCCGCTTCGTCGATGCCGGGATCGCGTTCGATGCTGCGCAACAGCGGCAGCGCTTCGCGCAGGGTGACATCCATCAGGCGGGCGTCGCGCGGCTCGATTTCGACCAGCCATTGCTCCGGATACAGATGCCAGGCAGCCACCCAGGCGTGCTCGGGCGGCACGGCGCGCGCGGGAAAGCGCGCCTCGGCGTGCAATAAATGCTGGGGCTGCGCATCCACCGCGAATGGCTGCGCCTCGGGCACCTCCAGCACCTGGACGTACGGCATGCCCAACAGCGTCTGCAGCGGCACGCCGAGCAGGTCGGCGGCGGTGCTGCTGGCCTGCACGATGCGACCATCGGCCGGTTCGATCACCAGCAGCACGCCGTAAGGCTGGATCATGCCGGGGATGTGGATCGGCTCGCGCGCGCAGACATCCATGTCCAGGGGTTCGGTGGGCTGATTCACGGGCGCGGCTCCGCTGCGAGGCAGGTATGGAAGTGGGCGAACATGGCTTGCGCGCCCTCGATGGCGCCCGCGCGCGCGCGCGGGCTGTCCAGGCAGTGATCGAGCACCGTCTGGAAACGGCGCCAGCCGGCGGTATCGTCGTCGGCCAGCTCGAAATATTTCAGGGCGTCGGCCAGCGCGGGGCGATGCCGGCGCAGGCTGCGGGCAATCATCCGGCCGCCCAGCTGCGAGCCTTCGATCACGTACAGCATGCCCCAGCGCGTGGCGGCGTCGGCGCCGGCCGGTGGAGCCAGCGGCGTATCCGGTGCCTGGTCGAGCGTGCGCAGATCCGTGCGCAAGGCCGGCGCACGCCGGCGGTAATGCCAACCGTTGCCGACCAGGGTGTCCAGCCAGTCGCCAAACCGGTCTTCGAAACCGGCCAGCACTGCGTGGTGTCGGCGCAGGATCAGCGCGTAGCTGGCGCGCTCGACCTGCCCCTGCCCGAGCGCCTGCATCAGCGGGATTGCTTCGACCAGACGATGCGTGTCCTGGGTGGCATGGCGCAGCGCGCGCGCAGCCGAAGCGGGGACGGCCAGGGTGTCGGAACGCATAGGAAATCGAGGCGGTGCCGGAGCACGGGAGACACCAGCCTAGCAGTGCCCGCGCAAATCAGAAAAAGCGGGCGCGAGCATTATATGAATGCGTTGCCATCAGCCAGGTGCCGCATCGGCCTGACCACGGTCGCGCCCCGCCCTTGCCCATGCCATCAACCACCCGGCGGCGAGCAGTACGCCGGCCAGCAACCACGGCGCGCCGGGCAGGTGTAACGGCGCGCCGCTGCCGATGAACCAGGCAAACACGTTGGCGAACAACAACGGCCCGGCGATACCGGCCAGACTGACCAGGCCGCTCAAGGCGCCCTGCACGCGGCCTTGCGCATCGGCGCCGACTTCGCGGGTGATCAAGGCTTGCGCGGCCGGCGCGGCGATCGCCCAGAACGCGCTGATCGGTACGCCGATCAGGAAGGCGGTACCGCTGTCGGCCAGCCCGTAGATGACGAAGCCCACCACCCCGCAGCCCAGACCGAGCAACAAGGCGCGACGTTCGCCCAGCCACCGCACGATGCGGCCGACCAGCAGCGCGTTGACGATGATGCTGCAGACCCCGACCCCGGCCAGCACCCAGCTCACCTCGCGCGGGCCCCAGTGATACTGGTAACCGGCGAACAGCACAAAGATGCTGGGATAGACGTAATGCGCCAGGTTGGCCAGAAACACCACCGCCGCCAGACCGAACACCTGCGGGTAGCGCCGCAATAGCTTTAGCGCGCCCAGCGGGTTGGCATGCGCCCACTCGAGCCGCGCGGTGCGGCGCTCGGGTGGCAGCGATTCGGGTAGCACCAACCAGCCGTACAACACGTTCAACAGGGCCAAGCCTGCGGCAAACCAGAACGGCCAACGCAAGCCGATGCCGCCCAGCCAGCCACCGATCAACGGGCCGGCGACGAAGCCAATGCCGAACGCGGCGCCGAGCATGCCGAACGCGCCGGCGCGTTTGTCGGCCGGAGTGACGTCGGCGATGTAGGCATTGGCCGTGGAAAAACTGGCCGAGCAGATGCCGGAGATCACCCGTGCCAGCAGCAACATCGGCAAGCTGTGGGCGATGGCCATCAGGATGAAGTCCAGCCCCAGCCCCAGGCACGAGAGCAGGATGACCGGGCGACGGCCGAACCGATCGGACAGGGCGCCTTGCAGCGGCGAGCAGACGAACTGGATGGAAGCGAACAGAAAGCCGAACCAGCCGATCCAGCCGGCGGCCACCACGTAGTCGCCACCGGTGAAATGGCGCACCAGATCCGGCAGTACCGGGATGATCACGCCGAAGGACAGCACGTCGATCAGCACGGTGATGAAGATGAAGATCAACGCGGCGCGGCGACGCCCCGGGGCTGGAGCGGAATCGGCGGAGGGAGACATCGCGCGGCCCAGGGTAGCGAGGCGGGAAGTGTAGCTGCCGATTGGGTCGGATCGGACCTGGATGCGTGACGCGGCCCCGATGGAAGAAGGAGGTTGGGCGTGCGAGGTGTTTCTAGTGCCCCTCGCCTGCCGACCCCGAGACAAGATTCAAAAACCTGCTGGACTCGGCTGGGCAGTTGCAGAAACCGTGCCCTCATCCGCCCTTCGGGCACCTTCTCCCGGTGGGAGAAGGGAGGTGGGCGTGCGAGCTGTTGTTAGTGCTCCTCCTCCTGCCGGGTGAGGGCTTGGGGTGAGGGTGCGGCGGCGCGTGTGGTGAAGCTGGGCTGCTTACCCCCGTCGGGAGGCCGCGCGGCCGATCTGGATCTTTCGCCCGTCTGAAGTCTGCCGGCTTTCGCCGGCTACACCCCTCTAGCAGGTTTAAGACACTGCACGACGATCAGACGGAGCGCGCTCGGTCGCAACGCTCCGCTCCAGATCGACTGGATGCGACATCAACGCGCAAGCATCCATTGACCAGCCGCCGTCGGTAGACGATCTGCGCGCCCGGTTGGGTGGCCGCGGCGGCAACGACCGATGGGTTATTCGACGCTGATGGTCTGGCTCAGGGTATGGCTGGCGCCGGGGGCCAGTTCGATCACGTCCGGGCCGGCGTTGGCCGCTTCCAGGCAGACGTAGTTGCGCCAGCCCTCGCCCACGTCGGCCATCTTCTTGCCGGCCTCTTCGCCCGGGTTCCAGGCCACCAGCGAGCGGCTGCCCTCGGTGGCGATGACGATGCGGCGGCCGAGCACCGGGTCGGTCAGGGTATAGCGGCCGCCGGCGTTGACGTAGATGCGGTCGCTGCGGCCGGGGTCGCGCGGATCGCGCAGGCTCCAGTCGCCTTGCTGGCGGTGGGCGGTGGCGTAGTTCTCGTATTTGTCGAGGTAGTCCAGCCCGTCCAGGCCCTGCACGCTGACCTTGAGTGCGTCGCCGACGCGGAAATAGTTGTGCAGCGCCTGGGTGAAGCGCACCGGAGCGGGGCTGGTGTTTTCGGTGATCAAGCGTTGTTCGAGGGTGCGGCCGATGCGCAGGGTCATGCGCAGGCGCAGCGCCAGGTCGTCGAAACTGGGCGGGGTCAGCGTGAGCACCAGCGTGCCGTCGTCCTCGCGCCGGCTCTCGGTGAGCTGCCAGGGCACGGTGCGCACGAAGCCGTGCGCAGGGACCTCGCCGGTCTGGTCCTGGCGGCCGAAGTACGGCCAACACACCGGGGCGCCGCCGCGGATCGGGGTGGGCGGCTGCTTGGCGAGCGGCGACAGCCACATCACGTCCTGGCCGCCCTTGGGCACGAACGACAGCAGCTGGCCGCCGAACAGGCTGATCGCCGCAGTGGAGAACGGGGTGTCGATCAACAGTGAGGGAAAACCGTGGAAGTCGCCTGTGGTCAGGCCGGTGGTGTCGGACATGGGGGATGCCTTGTGGACGATGGGAGATTGGGCGAATGCGGGATAGGCGGCCGGCAGCTTGAAGGCGGTGCCGCGCACGGCCGCCATTCCGGTGAGAGGCGGCGCGGCGCGCAGGGCGGCGAGGATGCGCTGGCCGGGGCGGCCATCGGCCGGCTGCAGGCCCAGCCGGGTCTGCTCGACCTGAATGGCGCGGCGGGTGGCACTGCCGACCATGCCGTCGGCCTCGCCGATCTGGTGGCCGCGGGCCAGCAGCAACTGTTGCAGGTCGCGGCGCTCCGGGCGACCCAGGCCGGGGTCGTCGGTGGGCCAGGCGGCGAGCAGGCCGGGGCCGCCGCGCAGGCGATCGGCCAGCAACGCGATCGACAACGCGTAGCTTTCGGCGGCGTTGTAGGCGTAGATCGCATCGTAGTTGCGGAATACCAGGAATGCCGGACCGGTCGCGCCGGCCGGCAGCAGCAGGGCGGCCGGAGTTTCTGCGGGCAGGCCGGCCGGCGCCAGCACCTTGCCGTCGGTGCCGAGCAGACCGGCGCTCTGCCAGGCCTGCAGCGGCTGGCGCCGGGTACGGCCGGCCTTGCTGGCGTCGAAGCCGCGCGGCAGGGTGACTTCCATGCCCCACGGGCGGGCGCGCTCCCAGCCGGCCTTGACCAGGTAGTTGGCGGTGGAAGCCAGCGCGTCGGGAATGCTGGCGACCAGGTCGCGGCGGCCGTCGCCGTCGCCGTCCACCGCGATGCGGGCATAGGTCGAGGGCATGAACTGGGTCTGCCCGAAGGCGCCGGCCCAGGAGCCGGTCAGGCCATCCGGCGACAGGTCGCCGCGTTGCAACAGGCTGAGCAAGGCCAGGAACTCGCCGCGGAAGAACGGTTGGCGGCGGCCTTCGCACGACAGCGTGGCCAGCGACACCAGCAGCGGGCGCTTGCCGGTGACCCGGCCGTAGTCGCTCTCCACGCCCCAGACCGCCACGATGGTGGCCGGGTCGACGCCGGTCTGCTCAGACAGGCGGGCGAGCAAGTCGCGGTGGGTGACCAGCATGGCTTGGCCATCGGTGACGCGCTGGCTGTCGACCAGGCTGGCCAGGTAATCCCAGATGGGCGTAGTGAACTCCGGTTGCGCGTCCAGCAGCGGCAGGACACTGGGATCGGGCGCCAACCCGGCGGTAAAGCGCTGGAAATCTGCGGTGTCCACACCTTTGGCGGCGGCCTGGGTCTGCAACCCCGCCAGGCAACGGTCGAAGCCCGGATCGGCGCAGGCGACCAGCGGCAGCAAGGCCATCAACAGCGGCAAGGCGCGCCGGGTCGGCGTCATGGCGCGGTGGCCGGCGGGTGGACGGAGGTCATGCGGTACTGCACTCCAGCGGTGAGTCGATCCGCGAGGATAGCCAACCTGGCTGGATCCAGGCGTGCAAGCGGCGGTGCCGGGAGCAATGCGGTGGCTGCCGCGCGAGGCGCTGCGAGCGTGATGGAGGCCAGACCGGCGGGCTGGCTCGGCGGCTGCGGGGCTGGCGCCGGGTGTCTGCTGCCACCGAATAACGACAAACGCCCGGTGCCAGGACCTGTCCACCGGGCAACCGCTCCACTCAGGAGTGTGCTGGCTGCGGCCTGCTTGCCATTGCGGCTGGGGTAAAGCGCGCCTCAGCGGTGACCTATCAGCTGCGGTCGCCGGTGATGCCGCTCAGCAGCGACAGCGCCGGCGTGGAGGTGCCGGACTCGGCGACGCGGCGGGGACGTGCGCGGCGCGGCGCATCGTGGCGCGGCCCGAAGCGGACCATGCAGGTGGCCAGCAACGCCGGCAACACGATTGCAAAGACCACCACGGCCATTAGCGCCCACTGCCAGAAGTTGAAGGTTCCCATGATCGCTGTCCGCCCCCGCGGCGAGCTCCGCCGCGCGGCAAGCTTCCTGGATCGGCTGCGAACGCCGTGTCGACAAAGTGGCGCCATGGGCGCCGTTGGTCGGGGAACGCGGCGATGGGCGAGGTGCGCGGAGTGAGGTGCACGATGCCTGTTTGCGACGGCGCCGGCTGGAGGCGGCGGGGCCCGGCTGGAAGACGTCAGGCCGGGGTGCAACGGCAGAGCTGGAGGCTGTTGTCCGCCGACGGCTTGGGGAATGTGCCTGGGTTGGCGTGGAGCGCCAGCGCTGGTCCGCGCATCGGGCAGCTCCTGCTTGCGCACACTCCGGCGCGGCTGGCTGCGCTCAGCGCGCGTCGAGGTAGTACCAATGTCCGTGTTCGCGCACGAAGCGGCTGTGTTCGGTCATGCGCACCGCGCTGCCGCCGCCGATGCGGTAGCGGGCCAGGAACACCACCTCGGCGGTGTCGGTGCCGGTGACGATGGCGCGTTGCACGGTCAGGCCGAGCCAGGTGGTGCGGCCGCCCTCGTCCAGCGACAGTTCGGCCGGACGCGTGGACGGGTGCCAGCTGGCGAGCAGGTAATCCACATCGCGGCGGACGTAGGCGCTGTAGCGCGCACGCATCAGGGTTTCGGCGTCGGGTGCGGCCGCGCCGGCGTGGTATTGCCCGCAGCACTGCGCGTAGTCGGCGGCGCGGCCGCAGGGACAGGGATCGGTGGGGATGGAGGTCGGCATCGGGCAATTGTGCGGGAATTGGGAATTGGGAATTGGGAATTGGGAAGTGGGAATTGGGAAGTGGGAATTGGGAATTGGGAAGTGGGAATTGGGAAGTGGGAAGTGGGGAACGGGGTTTCTGCGCGTTTATGCTGTCGCCCCTGTCGTGCGGAGCGCCGCCTTGCTGGACCTGATTCCCACCGAGTTGCCGTGGCTGCTGTGCATCGCCTTCGTCGCCGGGCTGGTGGATGCGGCGGTGGGCGGCGGTGGCCTGATCCAGTTGCCGGGTTTGTTCGCCACGCTGCCGCAGCAGGCGCCGTCGCT
This sequence comes from Xanthomonas sp. 4461, assembly GCF_024806475.1. Lineage (NCBI taxonomy): Bacteria > Pseudomonadati > Pseudomonadota > Gammaproteobacteria > Lysobacterales > Lysobacteraceae > Xanthomonas > Xanthomonas sp. 4461. The sequence goes on from NZ_JANTYV010000003.1 coordinate 9,963, forward strand.
GATTCTGGGCACCAACAAGTTCAGCGCGATGTTCGGCACCGGTGCGTCGGCGTGGCGCTATGCGCGCAATGTGCGCTTTCCGTGGCGGCCAGTGCTGTACGCGACGGTGGCGGCGTTTACGTTTTCGTTTCTGGGCGCGACTGCGGTCAGCCTGATGCCGAAGCAGGCAGTGCGGCCGCTGATCCTGGCGCTGCTGATCGCGATGCTGGTCTACACGCTGATCAAGAAGGACTTCGGTGCGCTGCATCGGCCACGCCAGATCGGCCGGCGCGAACTGGTCACTGCCCTGGCGATGGGCGCGGCGATCGGGTTCTACGACGGGTTCTTCGGTCCGGGCACCGGCAGTTTCCTGATCTTCCTGTTCATCCGCTTTTTCGGGCTGGACTTTCTGCGCGCCTCGGCCGCGGCCAAGGTGGTGAACCTGGCCACCAACCTGGCGGCGCTGTCGTTCTTCCTGCCCAGCGGCCAGGTGATGCTGGCGATCGGCATTCCGATGGCGGTGGCGAACGTGGCCGGTGCGGTCGCCGGCACGCGGATGGCGCTGCGCGGTGGCACGCCGCTGATCCGCAAGTTATTCCTGGTGCTGGTGATCGTGCTGATCGGCAAGATGGGCTGGGATCTGCTGCACTGAGGCCGCAGGCGAACACGTGACACGTGATGCGTGACCGCTGATGCAACCCGATGGTGCACACGCATGCCTCAGGCGAACAAAAAGACAGCGTCGGTGCGCGCTGTCATCCGCTTCATGGAACCGATCGAACACGCTGCCCATGCGATGGCGATTGTTCGGAATCACGGGGTTGCATCCGTCCGTTGCGGCGGCGGGGCACCGGCCGCACATCGGGCAACCGCCTGCTGCCGCACCGACAGGATTTAAAAATCCACGCTCAGCGTCGCCGACAAGGTGTGCGGTGCGCCTGGATAGTTGGTGGTCTGCGTCACCGGTTGCTCGATGTAGAACCGGTTGGCGACATTGCGCAGCATCAGCGCCAGCTGGTACCGGCCGCCGAAGCGGTACGCCGCCGAGGCATCGAAGCGCGTGTAGCCGGCAATGCGGTAGCTGTTGGCGAGATCGCCTTCGCGCTCGCCCACATGCACCGCGCCGGCGCCCAGGGTCAGGCCGTACAGCGGTCCGCTGACGACGTGATAGGTGCTCCATAGACTGGCGCTGACCCGCGGCACGCCGCGCAGGCGATTGCCGACCGGGATGACGGTGTCGCGGGTGACCTGGGCGTCCAGATAACCGGCGCCCAGGATCAAGCGCCAGTTCTGGGTGAGCTCGCCGGTGATGTCCAGCTCCAGCCCGCGCACGCGCTGCTGGCCGGTGACCAGCACGAAGCCATCGTTGTCCGGATCGCTGCTGGCGACGTTGTCCTTGGTGATCTGGAATGCGGCAGCGGTGGCGAGCACCCGGTTGTCGAACAGCGCGCTCTTCAGCCCGACCTCGTACTGGCGGCCGGTCTCCGGTGGCGCGCTGCCGCCGGAAAACAGCGAGGCGCTGCGCGGCCGAAACGAGGTGGAGGTGTTGGCGTACAGCGACAGCTGCGGCGCCGCCTTCCACACCACGCCGATGCGCGGAGATGCACGCCGGCCGTCTTCGCGGGTGCGCGCGCCGTTGTCGATGGTGGTCTGCTGCACATCGTCCCAGCGCACGCCGGCCAGCACGTCCCAACGCTCGCCGATGCTGATCTGGTCCTGCAGGTATAGCGCGGCATAGCGCGCATCGACGTCGATCTCGCGCGCCGGCACATAGGTACCCGGCAAGGCGCCCTGCACCGGGTTGCGCAGGCTGATGCGGGCCAGCGGCGCGCGCGCTTCGTCGGTGTGGCGATGCGCATCGACGTACTCGGCGCCGGCCAGCAGCTGATGGCGCAGCGGGCCGGTGGCGAAATGCGCCAGCGCTTCGGTCTGCGAGGTCGTTGCGCGCACCTGCTGGTCCTGGCGCACGGCGCGGCGCTGCAAAAACGCGCGGTCGGCGCTGAAGCCGGTGAAGTCGGCCACGTCGCGGCCGCTGTCGCCGTCCTGGTGGTTGAGGATCTGGCGCAGCGTCAGCCAGTCGGTGGCGTCGTACTCGATGCGGCCGCGTGCGGTGCGCGCGCTGCCGTGATTGCGCGACCACGGCTCGCCGAAGCTGCGCTGCGCCGGGCCGCGCACCACCCCGTCGATGGCGACCAGCCCGCGATCGCCCGGGCTGGTCTGGCGGGTGTATTCCAGATCCAGATCGGCGCGCAGCTGCGCGGTCGGCCGCCAGGCCAGCGAGGGCGAGACGAACACGCGATCGCCATCGGCCTGCGCGTCCCGGAAGCTGCCGGTGTCCTGCGCGGCGGCGCTGAGCCGTGCCGACAGCGTCGGGCTCAGCGGGCCGGTGAGGGTCGATTGCACGCGGCGCAGGCCGTGTTCGGCCACCTGCACCGAGGCGTTGCCGCCGAACACCGCGTCCGGGCGCAGCGTGACCAGATTGATCACCCCGCCGGGTTCGCCGCGCCCGTACAGCACCGCCGCCGGGCCCTTGAGCACTTCCACCTGGGCGACATTGGCCAGATCGCGCACGGTCTCGGTGAAGTTCTGCGCCGGGTTGAGCAGGATGCCGTCGACCGCATACGAAGACGCCTCGAAGCCGCGGATGACGAAGGTCTCCGACCGATTGCCCTGGGTGCCGCCGGGCTGCACGTTGGAGACATTGGCCACCACATCCACCAGCCGGGTGAGCTGCTGTTCGTCGATGACCGAGCGCGGCACCACCTGGATCGCCTGCGGAATGCGCTCCACCGGGGTCTGCGTGCGGGTGGCGCCGGCGGCTTTTTCGGGCCGGTACAGGGCGCGCTTTTCGCTGACCACGATGGCATCGAGCAGGCTGGCCTCCTGGGCGGCGGCCGGCAATGCAGCAAACAGGGACACGAACAACAGGTGGCGAGGCGCAGGCAGTGGGGTCATCGGGATCTTCAGCGGGGCGATGCGCGCACTGGCGAGCACATCCGGGCCGATAATGATAACGATTCTTATCTGCGCATGCCGGCTTGCGGTGCCCTGCCGCATGACGCCTGCGACCGCTGCGCGGTGAGGCAGGCTTCCCGGGAAGCGCGCTCAGCGTTTTCCGCGCGGCTTGCTTGCAGACCCGCGCGTGGACGCAGGACGCCCTTTGGCTGTCGTGGTTTTGGCCGGCGCGGGCCTGGCAGCGCGCGCCGCGGTTGGCCTGGTTGCGCCACGCAGCGCCGTGGTGGCGCGTCTGCTCGCCGCGGCCGGCTTGGAAGCAGGCGACTTCGGCGCTGCAGTGGTTGTCGCGGCCTTGTTCGGCTTGGCAGTCGGCTGGACGGACGCGCTCGTGCGCCGGGAAGCCGCCCTGGTGGTTGCCGGCGTCTTGGCGGCTTTGGTCGGCGTTGCCGGCTTGCGCGGTGTGCTCGCGGCAGGCGAGGCACGCCTGGCTGATGCAGGTTTAGCTGATGCAGGTTGGGCGGATGCGGCCCTGGGCGCTGCGGTCTTTGCAGATGCCGACCGGGGTGATCCCGCACGTTCGCTGGACGCCGAAGTTTTCGAAAACTTCGGCGCGGCTTGAACGGCTGGCGCCGATGCCGACGCGACCTTGCTGGCGCGCTTGCTCGCCTTGGCCGCCACGTCGTCCTGGGCAGGGGCATCCTGCACTACCGCATCCTCTTCGCCAGAAGCGGGACCGACGCTGTCCACCGGCGCCTGGCCCTGGCCCGCATGCGCTGCATGCTCGCGCTGCGTAACGCTTGCAGCCTGCTCCTCGCTTGCAGGACCAGCCTCGTCCCCACGCGAGCGCTCGGGCAATTGGAGTCGCTGCGCCTGCGCGTCGTATTCGATCAGCAGCACGCCGGAGTTGTGCCGGCCGCTGATTTCCACGAAGCAGGCACCGCCGATGAACGGCTCCAGCGTCATCACCGATTTCAGCGGTGTGGCCACCACCATCTGGAACCCGAAGTTCTCGAAGATGTTCATCGCCAGCGCGGTGAATTCGTTGTCGGCCTTGTCGAAGGCTTCGTCCAGCACCACCGCGCAATAGCGCGGCAGCTCGCCGTCTTCGCCGCCGAGCTGGTAGCGCAATGCGGCGGCCAGGCAGGTGGTCGCCAGCTTCTGGCGTTGACCGCCGGATTTGCCGGCGCCGCTGCGGTAGATCTCCACCTGCGCGCGGGTCTGCGCCTCCAGCTCGACACCGATGAATTCCACATGCTGGCGCACGTCCAGCACCTGCTCACGCCAGCGGCGTGCGTCCGGTTCCTGCGCGCCCAGGCGTGCCACCAATGCGCGCAAGGTGGAAAACTGCGCTTCGGCCAGTGCGCGGTCTTCGGTCTGTTGATGCGACAGCACCGCGCGCAGCTGTTGCTGGAATTCCTGCACCTCGCCCAGGCGACGGTCGCTGACCTCGATGGTCAGCAGCGTGCCGCGATTGAACGGCACCTGCTCCAGGCTGGCATTGACCTCGTCCATGCGCTGCTTGATGCCCTTGTGGGCCTCGGCGGTGTGGCGCTGCAGGGCGAGCAGATTGTTCTTGCTCTGGGTCTGCAGCAGGTCGAAGAAGCGGTGCTCGTGGCGCGGCAGGCCATCGCTTTCCAGGCGATCCAGGCGCGCGAGAAAATCGTCGGCACTGGCCAGGCTCACGGTGAAATCGCCGCTGTCTTCCGGCCATTGCTGGCAGTACTTGCGGAAGCAATCGAGTAGCTGCGCGCTGAGCCGGCTGTCGCGGCCCTGGCTCTCAGCCAGCTGCTCGGCCAGGCCGCGCTCGACCACGCGGAAATGCGCTTCCAGGTTGTCCAGCGACAGCGGTGCCAGCGCCGCCAGGCGTTCACGCAGGCCCTGCAGCTGGGTGGGCGTGAGCGCGGCGGTGCCGGCACGGCTGGCACAGGCGGCGTGCTGCTGTTCCAGCCGGACCCGCTCGCGTGCCAGCTGCGCGCGCTCCAGCCGCACGTCCTCGTAGGTGCGCTTGGCCTGGTCGCGCAGGGTGCGTGCGGTCTCGATCGCCTGGCCGAGTGCGCGCAGGCCGCTGTTGCCTTCGCGCAGCTGCAGCAGCTGTTCGTCGATATCGCTCAGGCGCTGCAGCTTGGGGCCGACATCGATCTCGTCCCAGTCGCGCTCCACCAGCGTGTGCGCGGCCAGCTGCCGTTCCTGATCCTGCTCGCGTTGCTTGCGCAGCGCGGCCACGTCGGCATCGCAACCGGCGATGCGCTGGGCCAGCGTCTGCGCTTCGCGCTCGAACACCTTGAGCTTGTCGCGGTTGTCGTGGCCCAGCAACCAGCGCTTGCGGTCGTTGACCGCGTGGCGGTCGTCCTTCTCATAGCGATCGCCCGGATGCTTGACCTGCCCTTCGCGGGTGATGGCGCGGTCGGCATTGCGCAACGCGGCGGCGTTGTCGACGCATTCGTAATCGAAGCGACGCATCAACTCGTTGCGCAGCCACTCGGTAAAGGCATGCTCGCGCAGCTGCAGCTTGCCCGGCAATGCACGTGCATCCGGCGTGCGCACATGCAGCGCATCGTTGCGACGCACCCGGAAGTACACCAAGCGCGTGCCGATGTGGGTGCGGTTGACCCACTCGCTGACCTGCGCGTAATGCCGGTCATCCACCAGCAGCGACTGCGCGAAACCGCTCAGCACGCGCTCGATCGCACCGCGCCAGGCTGCCTGATCCTCGCGCACCTGCACCAGTTCGCCAACGAACGGCAGCGCCGCTTCGGCAATGCCGGTGTCCTCGCACAGGCGCGCACGCAAGGCCTGCATCGGTGCCGGCATGCTCGATGGCGCGCGCTTCAACGCCTCCAGTTCGGCGCGGATCTCGGCAAAGCGTCGCTCGTCGTCGCGGCGCGCGCCCATGCGCTCGGCAATCGCCTCATCCAGCGCGCTGGCGTCGTGCCTGCCGTTCTCGAGCACGGTCTGGGCATGCTCTACCTGGGCGGCAAAGCCGCTGGCGCCTGCGGCCAGGGCCGTGCCGAGCTGGCGGCAGGCCTGTTCGATCTGCGCGCGCCGCCGCAGTCGCTCGTCGCGCTCGCGTTCGACCCGTGCGCGCTCGCGCTCCAGTTCCTCGATCTGCTCGCCACCGGCGGCGCGTTGTTCGCGTTCCAGCCCGGCAAGTTTCTGTTCCTGATTGTCCAGCGATTCGCGCCGCTGGCCTTCCTCGCCGGCCAATCCGCGGTCCTGGCTGTCGAGCTCCTGCAGCCGCGTCTCCAGCAAGGCCAGACGCTGCTGTTCGCGGTAGCTGTCCACGCCCAGCTGCAGCTCGCGCAGCTCGCCGACGCTGTGACGCAAGGCCATCAGTGCCGCATGGTGTTCGCGTGCCGGGCTCAGCGTTTCCACCTGGCGCCGTGCGGTCACCACCGCATGATGGGCGCCATCGAGTTCGGCGAAGTCTTCCACCAGCCGGTCGGCGGCTTCGAACGTGCGCGGCTCGTCCAGCATGAAGCCGCGCAGGAACACATTGAGATCGCCCAGGTTCTTGGCCGACTGGGTCTTGTGCAGCAACCGCAACGCCATCTCGTTGCCGATGCCCAGCGCGTGCCGGAAGCGCTCTGCGTAGCCGGCGAAGCCGTCGAAATGCGCAACCTCCTCGCCCAGACGCGCCTTGAGCTTGCGCAGATCCAGGTCGAAGCCATCCAGCTCGCTGGCCACATCGAAGCTGCGCGGTGCGACCATGTAATGACGGCGCACATCGGCCGCGGCATTGCCGCTGCCGGCGATCCAGAACAGGCGAATCAGGCTGACCGTCTCGCCATGCGCGTTGCGGTACTCCAGCACAAGCGCCGACCAGGTGGCGCCCTTGCGCAAGTATTGGGTGGCGATCTCGCCCGAGGCGCTGTCCTGCTGATCGGCCCAGGCACCACGCACATACGACACCAGGCTGCGATCGCGCCCACTGCGCTCGGCCTCGCGTGCGGCAGCGTTGAAGTCGACGATGCTGGGCGGGGTCAGCAATGCCGACATCGCATCCAGCAGGGTCGACTTGCCCGACCCGGAGCGCCCGACGAACAGGAAGCCCTTCTCGGCAATCGGCACCTCGGTCAGGCCGTTGAACGTGCCCCAGTTGTGCACCTGCAACCGCCGCATGCGGAACTGCTGCGCGCGCTGCTCGGCAAGCGAATCAGTGAACAGGGACGCGCCCGGCTGCGCCGGCGACAGGTTGGACTGGGAATTCATGGCTCACTCACCAAAAACGGGATGACGGGTAACGCTGAGGACGAAGCACATCACGCATGTTTGAAGCGGGGTGTTGCTGGACAAGCATGGACTGCGGTGGCTGACGGTGATCGGGTACGTCCCTTCGCGGCCTGGGCCGCTCCTACGGGGCGCGGTGATCTGGATGGACACGGGTGAGTGACGAGAGCGGGTGCTGACCGATGCGCGGGACGCTGATGCCTCAGTGCCCGCCCATGAAGAAAGTCGCTTGCGCTTGACGGGGCGTGGGAGCTGACTTTCATCGCGCAACGCATGACGCACGGCTACACACACTCCAGACGTCACATATCAGGCATCGCGATCGGCCGTACCCTCATCCGCCCTTCGGGCACCTTCTCCCGGTGGGAGAAGGGATTGGACGTCCTGGATGCAGGCGACATCACTCCGACACAACGTCTCCCTCGCGCAAGCCGCGGTACGCCACCACCAGGGCCTGCACGTCCTCGGCCGAGAACAGCAACTTCAGCACCGGCGAGACCTCGTAGCGCTCTTCGCTGCCGCGCAGGCGCGACAGCAACTGGTTGTCGCGCATCTTGCCGATCGCCGTCATCACCCGTCGCGCGAATCCGGCGCGGTCGGTGGACACGTTTTTCTCGTAGACCGACAAGGCCTCCAACAGCTGTGCCTCGTCCACCACCGCACGCTCGCCGCGCGTGTCGGCCTCGGCCAGTTGCTGGCGCAGGAACAGCAGCAGCACCGACTCGATAAAGGTCAACGGCGCGCTGCGCAGCAGGGTCGGCGATTCCAGCTCGGCGGTATCGGCCTGACGGGTGAAGGCCACCCCGCCCTCGCGGTCCAGCACCAGTTCCAGGAACAGCTCGCACAACACCTGGCGGATCGGCGCTTCGTTGCGCAGCAGCGCAGGCCACAACGCACCGTGGCGTTGCGCGTCGATGCTGGGGCCGGCCAGCAGCTGGCACAGCGCGCGCCGCGCGTCGAACGGCAGCGTGCCGGTGTCGCCCAGAAACAGCTCGCCGCGCGGCTGTGCAGGCGATGGCTCCGTCAGCGGCGTGCGGCCGGCATCGGCCGACGCGCCCGTGTCCTCGTCCGCATCCAGGCGGGTGTCCTCAGACCAGTTCATTGCGTTTCTCCCGGGTGAACCACACCAGCGGAATGCGTGCGCGCCGCAGCGCGCCGTCGCCGCCTTCCCATTGCACCGTTTCCATCTGCCCGTCGATCACCACGCCATGGCGCGTGCCCAGCGACAGGTAGCCGATCACGCTGCCCAGGCCCTGCGCGGCCGGGCGCTGCTGCAGCGCATCGCCGATGGTGAGCCGCGGCTGTTGGCCAAGCAGTACGTAAAGATCGTTGCGCAAGGTGCGCACGTCGATCTCCGATTGCGCGACCAGATCGCCCACGCTGTCGAGCGAGATGTCCGCCGCATCGGCGGCCTGCACGCGGCCATCGACCTGGGTCAGGCGCGGGTCGTGCAGGCGCCATTGCGACAGCGACCGCAGGCGGGCAGCGCTCAACGCCTGGGTGTAGCCGGTGGCGGCGGTGGCGTGCAGGCTGTCGCGCAGCTGCAAGGCTTCGCCCTGCGCCTGCCTGAGCAATTGATTGAGCCGGCGCTGTTCCAGATAGCCGCGGCTCTGCACGAAACCGCGCAGGCTGCGCGCGAAGTGCTGCATCACCGTGTGCACCTCGCCGCCGCGCTCCAGCAGCGTGCCGGTCAGCCCGCGCAGGAAGGCGCGTTCGCGCCGGTCCAGCTTGCGCGCAAAGCCGCGTGCCAGCAGCGCATCCAGTGCCTGATCGAGCTGGCTGCTTTGCTGGGTGTCGTTGAGCAGGCTCCAGAACGCCTCGAAGGTGCGCCCGGCCTCGCTGTCGGCGATGACGTCCACGCCGTTGAACAGCTGCTCCAGCACATCGCCGCGCGCGCCCTCGTCGTCGATGATGCGCTCGCGGAACTGGCGGTTGAGCTGTTCGAAATCGTCGCGGACGCGATGGAAGTCCTCGGCCAGCTCGTCGGAGAGATGGATCAGGTCGCGGGCGCGCTCCAGCGCGCGCTTGCCGTCCAGCGCGGCCACGCGGCCCGAAGCCACGCGTTCGATCTCGGCATCGATGCGCGCGCGTTCTTCGCGCAAAGCGGCCAGGCGCAGCTCCGGGTCGGCTTCGGTCTGCCCGGCCAGCTGCACCAGCTGCTGGATCACCAGCGACAGGCGGCTTTCGGTGGCGCTGCTGCTGCTCTCGCGCAGGCCGACGATGAAGCGGATGGCCTGGGTGGCCGCGCGCGACAACTCGTACTCTTCTTCGGCCGCGCCTTCAGGCAGGCGGCGTTCCAGCCAGCCCTGCGCCAGCCAATGCGCCAGATAGGCCTGCGCGGTGCGCGGCAACTCGCGCGAGAGCTCGTCGGCACGCAGCACGTCGAGCTGGCGCTGCAGGCGCTCGTGCAGCACGGCCGAGGGCAGGCGGCGTTCGCCGTCCAGCAACACCGTCTGCAGCAGGCCGATCAGCTCCGGCGCGTGGTCGGCGGCCAGCAGTTTCCACACCGGCTGCTCGCGCAATTGGCGATAGCCGGCGATACGTGCCTGGTGCTTCATGGCGACGGCAACGGCTGCCTCAACGCTTGCCGCCCACTTCGATGAACTGCAGGAATTCGGCGCGGGTACGCGCGTCTTCGCGGAAGCTGCCCAGCATCTTGGAAGTCACCATGCTGACGCCGCGCTTGTGGATGCCGCGGGTGGTCATGCACTCATGCGCGCCTTCCACCACCACGCCGACGCCGCGCGGCTGCAGCACGTCCTGGATGCACTGGGCGATCTGCGCGGTCATCTTTTCCTGCACCTGGAAGCGCCGCGCATAGCTTTCCACCACGCGCGCCAGCTTGCTGATGCCCACCACCTTGCCGCGCGGCAGGTAGCCCACGTGCACCTTGCCGATGATCGGCGCCATGTGGTGCTCGCAATGGCTTTCGTAGGAGATGTCGCGCAGCACGATCAGCTCGTCGTAGCCGGCCACCTCTTCGAAGGTGCGTTCCAGGTATTCGCGCGGTTCCTCGCGGTAGCCGCTGAACCAGTCGCCATAGGCTTCGGCGACCCGGCGCGGGGTATCCAGCAGGCCCTCGCGGGCCGGGTCTTCGCCGGCCCAGCGCAGCAGGGTGCGCACGGCGTCTTCGGCCTGGGCCTGGGTGACGGAAGAATCGGGCTGGTCGGACTGGCTCATGCGCAGGGTGCACCCAAAGGGGGCGAGCATGGTACCCGAGGACGGGCCGGCGGCCCCAGTGGCGGTTGCGCCGGCTTACGCGGGTTCAGTGACTATTGATTCATTGTTGAATTGATAGCATCCTAACTATTATGACGGACAGTGTTCTCTCCCCTCGTGCCCAGCTCAGCTCCGGCCTGCTGGTCGCCGCCCGCCAGTGGCAACGGCTGGCCGACCAGGCATTTGCCGAATTCGACCTTTCCAGTGCCTGCACCGGCCCGCTGTTGATGGTCGGCCGCTCCGGCGGCGGCATCCGCCAGGTGACGCTGGCCCAGCAACTGGGCATGGAAGGCCCCTCGCTGGTGCGACTGCTGGACAAGCTGGCCGCGCAGGGCCTGGTCCGGCGCGAGGCCGACAGCAGCGACCGCCGCGCCAACCAGCTGTGGCTCACCGACGCAGGCCAGGCGCTGGTCGGGCGCATCGAGATCCGCCTGGATGCGCTGCGTGCGGAGGTGTTCGGCGCACTCAGCGAGGCGCAGGTGCAGACGGTGCTGACCTTGTGGGAGCAGATCGCGCAGGCGCATGCGCGGCTGGGCCAGTCCGACCCGAGCGGCTGACGGAACGCGGCTAACGGAACGCGGCAAGCGGGCGTGCGGCAGCAACCGACAGCGCGGAGGCACCTTCCCGTGCGCGGTACGTACCGCTTCCCCATTGGCCGCGCCGGCCAGCCGGCCTGGCGGCCACGCAGCAGGTTTGTTGGTCGCCAAGCGCGTCAAGCGTGCAAGGCGGCGCACCTGCGCTGCCCAGTGGTGGTTTTTTTCTTTAGCTATTGCAGGACGTCCCGATGTACGGCGAATTCAGTCTCTACGGTGTGTTCGTTCCCACCTTGCTGGCGTTGATGACGCTGGCCTACCTGCTCAACAGCGCCATCGGTGCGCTGCTGACCCGGGCCGGCGCGTACCGGCACATCTGGCACCCGGCGCTGTTCAACCTGGCGCTGTACATCGCGCTGCTGGGCGGCCTGTTTTCTTTTACCCGTTGGATGCAATCGTGAAAAAGCTGATCAAGAACGCGGGGCCGGCGCTGCTGACCCTGGCAATGGTGGTGGTGGCCGCGCTGGTGCTGCAGCACCTGTGGCGTTATTACATGGACGCGCCGTGGACGCGCGATGCGCACGTGGGCGCCGATGTAGTGCAGGTGGCGCCGGATGTGTCCGGGCTGGTGGAATCGGTGGCGGTGGCCGACAACCAGGCGGTCAAGCGCGGGCAGCTGCTGTTTGTGGTGGACCGCGCGCGCTATGCGATCGCGCTGGAACAGGCGCGCGCCGCGCTGGCCGAGCGCCAGGCCACGCTGAGCCAGTTGCGCCGCGAGATCGCGCGCGACCGCAGCCTGCAGGACCTGGTGGCCGCCGAAGATGCCGAGGTGCGACGCTCCAATGTGCAAAAGGCGCAGGCCGCCGTGGCCACCGCGCAAGCGGCGGTGGACCTGGCCCAGCTCAATCTGGACCGCACGCAGGTGCGCAGCCCGGCCGATGGCCACATCAGCGACCGCACCGTGCGCGTGGGCGATTACGTCAGTGCCGGGCGCCCGGTGGTGGCGGTGCTGGATACCGGCTCGTTCCGTGTCGATGGCTATTTCGAGGAGACCCGTCTGCAGGGCGTGCATGCCGGCCAGCGCGTGGACGTGCACCTGATGGGCGAGCCGGCCACCTTGCACGGGCATGTGCAGAGCATCGCCGCCGGGATCGAGGACCGTTACCGCAGCGGCAGCGCCGGCGCCTTGCCCAACGTCACCCCGGCGTTCGACTGGGTGCGGCTGGCGCAGCGCATCCCGGTGCGCATCGTGCTGGATCAGGTACCGGCGCATGTGCAGCTGATCGCCGGGCGCACCGCCACGGTGACGATCCTGCCCGATGCCACGCAGACGCCGTCCGCTGCCTCGCCTGCGCACGTGCAGGCAAAGGCCGCGCCATGAACCGCTTGCGTCTGCTCGGCCTGAGCGCTGCCGTCACCTTGCTGGCCGCCTGCACCACAGTCGGCCCGAACTATGCCGTGCCGGACGATTCGGCCTACCAGCGCCCAGCCGCCAACGCGGCGTTTCTCGACACCGGCAACGCGCAGGTGCAGGCCGGCGCGCCGCTGCCGGCACGCTGGTGGGCGCTGTATCAGGACCCGATGCTGGACGGCCTGATCGAACAGGCCTTGCGCGACAACGTCGAGCTGAAGGTGGCCGGTGCCAACCTGCGCCGCGCCGCCGCGGTGTACGAACAGGCGCTGGACGCGGGCGGCTTCGATTACGAGGTGGAGGCCGGCGTCAGCCGCGCGCAGGTGTCGGCCGAGGCCTTCCTGCAGCAGGAAAAGCTGCCGGTGTTCAACCTGGCCGACGGCAAGTTCGGGGTGTCGTATCAGTTCGATCTGTTCGGCAAGCTGCAACGCGGTGCCGAGGCCGCGCAGGCCGATACGCAGGTCGCCCAGGCCGCGATCGATCTGGCGCGCGTCAACGTGGCCGCGCAGGTGGCCGGCAGCTACGTGGAGATCTGCCACGCCAACCACGAGCTGCACGTGGCCGAGCATTCGCTGCAGTTGCAGCAGCGCAGCCGCGACATCACCCAGCGCCTGATCGCTGCCGGCCGCGGCACCCCGCCCGATCTGGCCCGCGCCACCGCACAGGTGGCGATGCTGGAAGCGGCGCTGCCGCCACTGCGCGCGCGCCGCCAGGCCGCCGGGTATCAACTGGCCGCGCTGCTCGGCAAGACCCCCGGCGAGGTGCCGGCAGGCGTGGACGGCTGTGCGCACGCGCCGGCCTTGCAGCAACCGATTCCGATCGGCGACGGCCGCGCGCTGCTGGCGCGTCGCCCGGATGTGCGCCAGGCCGAGCGGCGGCTGGCGGCAGCCACCGCGCGCATCGGCGTGGCCACTGCCGAGCTGTATCCGGATATCCGTCTGGGCGGCTCGATCGGTGCCACCGGCCTGCTGGCCGACTTCGGTGAGCCGGCCACGCATGCCTGGTCGTTCGGCCCGCTGATCTCGTGGACGCTGCCATCCGGCGGCGCGCGTGCACGCGTGCGCGCCACCGAGGCAGGCGCGGACGCGGCGCTGGCACAGTTCGACCACACCGTGCTGCAGGCGCTGCGCGAAGTGCAGACCAGCTTGTCGCGCTATGCGCAGGACTTGGACCGCCTGCACCTGCTGGAGCAGGCGCAGCAACAGGCCGAGCTGGCGTCGGCACAGAACCGGCGCCTGTATCAGGGCGGGCGCACGCCGTATCTGTCCAGTCTGGATGCCGAGCGCACGCTGGCCACCGCCGACATGACGCTGGCCAATGCGCAGGCGCAGGTCTCGCAGGATCAACTGCAGCTGTTCCTGGCGCTGGGCGGCGGTTGGGAAGCGGCCGCCGGCCACACCGACGCCACGGCCGCGCGATGAGTGCGCTGCTGCGCGACCGCCAGGCCTGGCTGTTTTCGGCCAAGACCTTCGCCGCCTCGATCGCGGCGTTGTACGTGGGGCTGGCCGGCAATCTGTCGCGGCCGTACTGGGCGATGGCCACGGTCTACATCGTCTCCCAGCCGCTGCTCGGCCCCACCCGCGCCAAGGGCGTGTACCGCGTGCTCGGCACCTTGCTGGCCGGCGCGGCGACCCTGGTGATGCTGCCGAACCTGGTGGAGACGCCGCTGCTGCTCAGTGCGGCGATGGCGCTGTGGCTGTCGGCCTGCCTGTTCCTGGCGCTGCTCAATCGCGGCCCGCGCGGCTATGCGTTTCTGCTGGCCGGCTACACCACCGCCTTCATCGGCTTCCCGGCGGTGACCGCGCCGGAAGGCATCTTCGACACCGTGGTGGCGCGCAGCGAGGAGATCATCCTGGGCACGGTGATGGCGGTGCTGTTCGCCGCGCTGGTCTTCCCCGCCTCGGTCAAGCCGATGCTCACCGCGCGCATCGGCAACTGGATGCGCGACGCCGCGCAATGGTGCCGGCAGGTGCTGCAGCGCGGCCCGTCGCAGGCACCGCGCAATCGGCTGGCCGCCGATCTGGTGCAGTTCGAGGCCTTGATCGCCTTCGTGCGCCACGACGACCCACGCCATGCCGGTGCCGTACCCACGCTGGAACAACTGCGCGCACGCATGCTGATGCTGCTGCCGGTGCTGTCGTCGATGGCCGATCGGCTGGATGCGTTGCAGCGCGATGGGTCGGCGTTGCCGGCTGAGATTGCAGCGCTGATGGAGGACGTCGCGGCCTGGGTGGATCAGGACGAGGACGCACGCAGCGATGCGGACGTCGACGCCTTGCGTGCACGCATCGCCGCACTGCGCCCGGCGGTGGACCAGGACATCGAGCATCTGCTGCTGGCGAGTTTGCTGCTGCGGCTGGAAGAGCTGCTCGACCTGTGGCAGGACTGCCGCGCGCTGCAGCAGGCGGTGGTGCACGGCACGGCGATGCCGGTGCTGCGTGCGATGCCGGCTGCGGCGAGACAAGCTACAACGGCGGATTCATCCGAACGGGCTGGCACTGCACAAAGCGAACCTGCTGTGCGTTCGCGCATGCAGCCTTCATTGCTGCAGCGCCTGGGCTGGCCACGACGCGATGCTGCAATGGCCGAATCACCCGAAAGGACCGAGGCTGCGCAACGCGAACCTGCCGCGCGTTCGCGCACGCAACCCTCGTTGCTGCAGCGGCTTACCCGGTCACCGCGCGACCCAACCGATGCACCGGTACCTGCCAGCGGCACGCGGCACATCGACTTCGGCATGGCCGCGTTTTCCGCGGTGAGCGCGGGCTTTGCGTTGATGGCGTACTGCGTGCTGTGGATCGGCATCGGTTGGGAAGGCGGCGGCAACGGCGCGATGATGGCCGCGGTGACGGCAGCGTTCTTCGCCGCGCAGGACGACCCGGCGCCGAGCATGCTGTCGTTCCTGACCTGGGCGGTAGTCGCCAGCGTGGTCGCCGGCGTTTACCTGTTCGGCATCTTCCCGGCCATCCACGATTTCCCGATGCTGGTGCTGGTATTGGCGGCGGTATTCCTGCCGATCGGCGCGTTGCTGCATCGCCCCAAGAGCATGTTGATCGCGCTGCCGCTGGTGGTAAACCTCACCGCCCTGCTCAGCCTGCAGAACACCTACAACGCCAATATCCAGAGCTTCGTCAACGCGGCGGTGGCGATGGTGCTGGGCATTGGTTTTGCGGTGGTGCTGACGCGATTGTTCCGTTCGGTGGGCGCCGAATGGAGCGCGCGCCGGCTGGTGCGCCAGGGTTGGCGCACGCTGGCCGATGCCGCCGAGGGCCGCGGCGTACAGAACCGGCAGCACTTTGCCGCCCGCATGCTGGACCTGCTTGGCCTGCTCGCACCCCGGTTGGCCTTGGCGCCGGAAGGCAGCGACCTGGCCTCGATGGACATGCTCAACGAAGTGCGCGTGGGCTTGAACATCCTGCAACTGCGCAGCGCGCGGCATGGCTTGCCGCAGTCGAGCGTTGATGCGGTGGATGCGATTCTGGCCGATGTCGCCGCACATTACCGGCAACAGATCGCGCACAAGCGGCCGTTGCCTGGGCCGGATGCGTTGCGTGATCGTCTGGATGCGTCGCTGGCGCGTGTCGGCAAGGTGCCGGCAGGTGCGCATCGCGATGAGGCGCTATTGGGTTTGATTGGTTTGCGTTACAGCGTGTTTGCACAGACGGCGCCGCACACCCAGAGAAACACCGGTGCTGAGCCGCCCTTGGCCCCTCTCCCCGCGGGGCGATAAGGCACTGCCTGCGCGTCACGGGTGCGCGTGCCTTGGAGCGCCCGCGCTGCTGGCGCGGGCCGGGGCGCGGAGCGGGGTTGGGGTGAGGGTACGTGTACCAATCCACGACCGCAGTATCGATGCTTCACCTTGGCGGCACGTGGCGACGCGCTCACCACAGTCGGCGTGCCAGTCACCGGAGGCGCACCCTCATCCGCCCCTCCGGGGCACCTTCTCCCGACGGGAGAAGGGAGCTAGATCTCAAGCTTGCGGTTGCATCAACACATCAGCGCTTGCGCTGATGCATCGCCGCTTCGTCGTCCAGCCAGTTGCTGCCCTTGTTGGTCAGGAAGAACATGTAGACCACCAACGACACCGCGATCACTGCCGTTGCGTAGATCACGAACTCGCTGACGTGGCCGGTCTTCAACGAGGCCTGGTACAGCAACGGCGCAGTGCCGCCAAAGGCGGAGTTGGCCAGCGCATAACCCAGGCCCACGCCCAGCGCGCGCACATGGGTGGGGAACAGTTCGGCCTTCACCACCGCATTGATCGAGGTGTAGCCGGTCAGGATCACAAAGCCCACGGTGAGGATCGCGAACGCGGTCAGCCAGTCGGTCTGCTTGGGCAGTTCCATCACCAGGAACCAGGTGTAGAGCACCCCGCCGATGCCGAAGAACACCAACAGGCTCTTGCGCCCGACGATGTCCGACAACCAGCCGCCCACCGGCTGCATCAGCATCAGCACCGTCAGCGCGACCAGGTTGATGATGGTGCCGGCCATCACGTCGCCACCGGCGAATGCGGTCTGGATCATCTTCGGCCCGGTCACCGAGTAGGTGTAGAACGCGATGGTGCCGCCGGCAGTGATCAAAAAGCACAGCAGCAACGGGCGCCACTGGTTGACGAACAGCTCGCGCATCGAACCCGACGCCTTGGCCTTGCCGGTGCGCGAATCGGCGATGGATTCGGAGCTCAGCGACTCGTCCATGGTCTGGCGCAGCCAGAACACCACCAGCGCACCGATGCCGCCCAGGCCGAACGCCACGCGCCAGCCCCACTCCGACACCTGCGGCGCATCGAAGAAATGCAGCATCACCAGCAGCGTGGTCTGCGCCAGCACGTGCCCGCCCACCAGCGTGACGTAATGGAACGAGGACAGGAACCCACGCCGGCCCGGAATGGCCGCCTCGGACATGTAGGTGGCGCTGGTGCCGTACTCGCCGCCGGTGGCAAAGCCCTGCAGCAGGCGCGCCAGCAACAGGATGATCGGCGCGGCGATGCCGATCGTGGCCACCGTCGGCGTCACTGCGATGACGAACGAGCACAGCGCCATCATCGACACCGAGATGGTCAACGCCAGGCGGCGGCCGTAGCGGTCGGCGAAGCGGCCGAAGTACCACGCACCGATCGGCCGCATCAGGAACGTCATCGCAAAGATCGCCCACACGAACATCGTGGCGTTCTTGTCTTCCTTGGAGAAGAACTGCGATTCGAAATAGGTGGCGAACACCGAGTAGACGTAGACGTCGTACCACTCGACCAGATTGCCGGCCGAGCCCTTGAGCGTGTTAGACACCGAACGGCGAAGGCTACCGGGCGCTGCGCCAGAACCGGCGGCGATCGGAGACGTTGGGGGTGCGCTCATGCAATCAGAACCTCGTGGGTGGGACACCCGGGGAGTATAGGTGCGCGCTTGTGTGACGCATGTAAGCATTTCGGCGCATAGGCAGGCGTCGTGCAAGCGGCTAGTCCGTCCGGTTTGTGCCTGGGTGGCGACCAACCCGGAGCGTTTGCCTGTATCGCTCCAAGGCGACATCTACCGAGATCTTTTTAGCGCTTCAGTCCGCTTTCGGCGTCGGCGCGGCAAGCGCTTTGCTGTACATCCCCGACCGATCGAAACAGCACGCACGCCGCTTGCCGGAGGCGAGCATGTCGCAGGCGGAGGCGATGCGCGTGACGCGCGTCTGGGCCTTTTTCCCCGAGACGATCCAGAAGATCCAGTCGCGCCGCGCCACCGCGGTGATGTCGTCCCAGGTCGAACGCGCGCCTGGGTGCGCGGCCAGCGCGGCGTGCAGATCGTCCGGCACCACCGGCTCGGGTTCTTCTGCGACCGGCGCGATCGCCAACGCAACCTGCGCGCCGGCTGCAACGCCTGCGGCCTGCTGCAATGCGTGTTCGACCTTGAGCCAGTGCCCACCCTGCCCGTCGGGCTGCAAGGTCGCCTGCAAGGGATGACCGGCCAGTGTGCCGTCCACGCTGACCATGCTGCGCGTCGGCAGCTTGTTGCTGGCGGTGGCGGGCAACTGCAGAAACAACCATGTGGCATCGGCCGGCGCTGCCGGTCGCAGCAGCGTCGCCTTGAAGCCGATGGTGGCGGCTGGCTTGACCATTGCGCGGACGATAGCACCGCGCGGACAGACGCGCAGCGACCAGGCACGCCGCGCGCAGAAGCCGCACCAGCGCCTTGCACACCGCCGGACAGCAGCACCGAACGCGCCTGCCCGGCGCTCAGGCAACCGCTCCATCGCCACCTGTAAACTGCGGCGTCCCGGGCACACGGATCGTCCAGCGCAATCAGCATGAGCAAGCACCACACCGAGACCAGCAAATTCCTCAGCTACGTCTTGCGGCATGCACCGGAGTCCATCGGGCTGGTGCTGGATCGCGACGGCTGGGCCGACATCGCCACGTTGATTGCGGCAGCCAATGCCGACGGCAAGGCGCTGGATGCGGAGTTGATCCGCGCGGTGATCTCCAGCAGCGACAAGCAGCGCTTTGCGCTGTCTGCCGACGGCCTGCGCATGCGTGCGGTGCAGGGCCATTCGACGGCGAGCGTAGCCCTTGCGCACGTGGCAAAGGCACCGCCAACGCTGCTTTACCATGGCACCGCCACGCGTTTTCTCGATGCGATCCTGCGCGAAGGCCTGCGCCCTGGCCAACGCCATCATGTGCATCTGTCCGCCGATTCGCAGACCGCCATGGACGTGGGCGCACGCTATGGCACGCCGGTATTGCTGATCGTCCATGCCGGACAGATGCACGACCAGGGCCTGCAGTTTTTTCAGGCCGACAACGGCGTGTGGCTCACCGACGCGGTACCGGTGGCATTTCTGACCCGCGCGAGCTGACGCGCGCACGCCGACAACTGCCGCTGTTCGCAGCGGCGTGTGTCACAGCACCGCGGCAGTGCCTCGCAACGCAGCACACGCGCCTGCCTTCACAACCCCCATGCCGCCCGCCTTGCCAGAATGCCGGCCGCTTGGGGCTGTCGATGGCAGGGGAACCGGAGTTGGATGCATGACATGGATCATCGTGGCCACGGTCGTCGCCACACTGGTGGTGGGGCTGCTGCTGCTCAACTTCGCCACGCCCGAGAAAAAGCTCGAGCACATCCCCAGCCACTGCTACGACGTCTCCGACCCGCAGTTCAAACGCGAGATGTCGGTATTGCTGGGCCCGGCGATCCTGCCGGGCAACAAGATCCAGGCGCTGCACAACGGCAGCGAGATCTTCCCGGCGATGCTGGCGGCCATCCGCAGCGCGCAGCAGACCATCACCTTCGAAACCTACATCTACTGGTCGGGCGAGATCGGCCGCGAGTTCAGCCAGGCGCTGTCCGAGCGCGCGCGTGCCGGGGTCAAGGTGCGCGTCACCATCGACTGGGGCGGCAGTTTGAAGATGGACCCGTCGCTGGTCGAGGAGATGACCGATGCCGGGGTGGAGGTGCACCGCTACCGTCCGCTGACCTGGTACAACCTGCACCGGGTCAATAACCGCACCCATCGCAAGCTGCTGGTGATCGACGGCCGCATCGGCTTCACCGGAGGCGTGGGCGTGGCCGACCAGTGGATGGGCGAGGCGCAGGACCCGGAGCACTGGCGCGACTCGCATTACCGCATCGAAGGCCCGGTGGTGGCGCAGGTGCAGGCCGCCTTCAACGACAACTGGATCAAGAGCACCGGCCGCGTGCTCAACGGCGCCGAGTATTACCCCGAGTTGTCGCCGGCCGGCGACAGCGACGCGCAGCTGTTCGTGGCCTCGCCCGCCGGCGGCAGCGAGAGCATGCACCTGATGTACCTGATCGCCATCGCCGCGGCGCGCAGCTCCATCGACCTGGCCGCCGCCTACTTCGTCCCCGATGCGCTGATCACCCGCGCGCTGCTGGAAGCGCGTGCGCGTGGCGTGCGCATCCGCGTGCTGCTGCCGGGCAAGCACATCGATGCGGTCTCGGTGCGGCTGGCCTCCAAGGCCAGCTGGGAGCCGCTGCTGCAGGCCGGCATCGCCATCCACGAATTCCTGCCCACCATGCTGCATACCAAGCTGCTGATCATCGACGGCCTGCTGGTCTCGGTGGGCTCGACCAACTTCGACATCCGCTCGTTCCGCCTCAACGACGAGGCCAGCCTGAATGTCTACGACCGTGACCTGGCCGCACAGATGACCGAGGTGTTCGAGCGCGACCTGCAACGGGCCGAGCTGTACACGCTGGAGCGCTGGCGTGCGCGGCCGCTGCGGCAGAAGCTGGGCGAGAAGCTGGTCCTTCCGTTCCGCTCGCAGGTGTGATGCCGCCTCGCCCGGGCCTCTTACACCCGTGCGGACACCCCGGCCTGCAGACGCAGCTGGCGCAGGCGCCACCACACCCCGCCCACGTGCACCAGCGAATACAGCACCAGCGCAGCGGCAATCCCCATGGTCAGCGGGCTGGCCTGCGACCCGGCAGCGGCCGCACCCTCGCTGAAGGCACCCGACGCCCAGCGCCAGGCCAGCCGGCCCAGCAGCACCAGCATCAACGCGCCGCCGATCCATGGATTGGGCGTGTACCAGCCCTGGCCGTCCACCCATTCGGCATGCGTATGGCGCAACGACAACGTACCCAGCCCGATACCGGCCGCCGTTCCCAGCGCGATGCCCAGCCGCACCTGCGGCAATCCGTAGAGCGCAAACGCCAGCGCGGCGGCGGCGATGACCAGCACGACCGCCCGCACCGCCGTGCTGACCGGCTTCCACTGCTGGCGGCCGAAGCTGCGGCGCAGGCGCCGGTAGTAAATGAAGGCGATGGCCGCCATCGACAGGTACGGGGTAAACGGCGCGATGGCAGCAGCGGGCATGACCAGTCCTTTGTGGGTGAAGTGACCGCTGCAGGATGAAACCCGCCCGCACCGCGGACAAGGTGCCAAGTGTCACTTTCTACGACCGGGCGCGTGTCGCCGCGGCGGGCACCCTTGCGGCCCGGCGCTTGCGGGCCGCCGGTGCCACCGCATCCGGTGAACGCCGCGCACGCGCGCCAGCCATTGCCACACGCGGATCCGGGCCGCGGCGGTAGACTTGCCGGCAGTACTCCCCCACCGCAGTGCCATGTCCACCATCAAGCACCACGCCCAGACGCTGATCGACACGCTGCCCGAGACGGCAGGCTGGCAGGACGTGGTGCGCGTCGTGGAGGCCGCCAGCTTCCAGGCCGCGGTGCTGGACGGGATTGCCGCAGCCGACCAGGGCGCCATCACCGCACCGGCCCAGGTCACCGCACTGTTCGCCAGATGGGGCGTTGATGTTGCGGCGTGACTGGACCGTCCCGGCCGCCAAGCAGCTCGCCCACGCCCAGGATCACTACCACGCGCTCAACCCGACCATTGCCGCGGCGATGGCGCGGCATGTGCTGGAAGCCACCCGCACCCTGGCCGAGCAGCCGGGGCGTGGCCATGCCGGCCGCGTGCCGGGTACCCGCGAGTGGGTGGTCAAGCACACGCCTTACGTGCTGGTCTACCGCGTGCGCGAGGACGCGCTGCAACTGCTGCACGTCCATCTGGACTCCGGCGACTGGCTACCCCGCAGCGAGCCGCTGATCGAACGCATCGAGCCGTGGATTGCCGCGCTGATCAGCGCGCTGCTGCATGTGCTGATGTTGCTGATCCTGCTCTCCGCCTCCACCCCCAGCATGACCCCGCCGCAAGGCTCGGCCAGCGGTGGGCGGACCAAGGTGGATTTTGTCGGCGACACCGACCAGCCGCAGCAACCCACGCCCTCGCCGACGCCCACCCCGCCCTCGCAGACCCCCGCGCCGGTGCAGCCGCCGCCGGCCGCGTCGCCGCTGCAATCGACGCTGGTCCAGAACGCCAGGAACCCGGTGCCGCCGCAGGGCGATACCCGCCGCGGCAGCCTGGCCGAGCAACGCCGTGCCCAACCGGTGCAGCGCCCCACCCCGCCGCAGCCGCCGGCCGAACCGTCATCGCCACCGCAACGCCGCCCGGAAACCTGGACCGGCCGCCCGCCGGGCATGCTCGACGAACCCGCCGACGCCGCCGAAGACGGCAGCGCCAACACGCCCACCATCAGCGAAGGCCGTCGCCGCGACCGCAGCAATGCCCAGCCCAGCATGGATATCGGCGGCTTCCAGGTCTATTACGACGTGCGCAGCGAAACCCAGCTGCGCGCGTGGAAGGAACAAGGCATGCAGGAGATCGCCATCATCCTGCCCGGCACCCAGCAACGCATGGTCTGCCCGCTGGATGTCGCGCTCAAGCGTGGCTCCAGCAAATGCCGCCTGCTGCCGCCGGATTCGCCGGAACTGAAATCCATCGGCGATGCCCGCGAGGTCATCAACATGATGGAGGTCTATCGCCAGGGCGAACCGGTCTGGCGTGGGCCGGGGCCGTATCGGTGAGAGGTGGGGGGCTGTCTGGTAGCGGTCTATCCCGATTCCCCTCCACGCACGCGTGCCGAAACCGCCATTTCGGTACCCCCCCCTGAAGTGCCGTGTTGAAAGCAGCGACCGCACGAGCCGATGCTGGCTTCGGCTCGTGCGTCGATTACCTGGCGGTCGCAGGCATCAGCTCCCCTGGTCTTTTCCGAGCTTTGTACCCAGTGCTCCCTTGAACGGCGCCGGATTGCTGGTCACCAGGCAGTTGTAGGGTTTGTCGCTGTTGAGAACCAGCACGGACGACTGCGGCCCCTTGAAATCCAGCCCGACCGAGAACAGCACATAGGTGTTGGGCAGCGCGCTCGGTCGAAACGCGCCGAAGGCATACTCCCCCGCCACGCCCAACGGCGGCAGCGGCACCGTCAGCATCAGCGGCTGTGTGGCCACAGGAGAGGGCAGCGACGAGGAAGCGGACATGATCTTAGACTGCACGTCGATCGAATACTTGGTCGTAACTGTCACTCCCAGGTATTTAGAACTCGGCGCCGAGACCTGCTTGCGACACGCCGCAATGTCCTCCGGCTTCTGATCCTGCTGTCCGGTCTGCAGCGTGGCAAAGACATGGGTCAGCGTGACCTTGTCCGTCCCGGTGACCGGTGCTGCAACGGCAGCATCCATGCACAACGCGGCGACGACGAGTGAGAGGCCGCAGGCCGCAAGTGCAGCGCGAGAGCTGGTTTTAGGTGTCATTTCGATCACTCCTTCATCTGTGATGCAAGGTGCCGACAGCCGCCAGTCGCGCGGCTGCCGCTTGCGCCTTGAATGGACAATCGCAACGGCACCTGTGCATACCGCCAAGCGGCAGATGATCGATTGCGTTCGATGACGACATGCGTCTGTGTGGGAGCGCCACACCTACGCCACCCAGCTGGCTGCGCCGCTGGTGTGTTCATCGTTGAAGACCCACACCTCGCAAACCCGTCAAATCGTCTCAACGACGTCGTTGCGTGATGCAGTTAGGCATTCAAAAGCGAGCACGGCGATGTCCATCGCTCACACCAAGCAGCATTGGAGGCAAGCCACCATCTGAAGTGCCTGGGGGCCTGCAGTTTCCAGTAATGCCACTGAAGTGTGGTCGCCTACTTGAAGAGGCATTGGAGTGCAGGAAGATCCCAATGCACACACTTGAATGCGCACACCTGGACGCGGCGCAAAGCGGTTCTCGCCAAGGCAAGCCTGACGATCCAGCTGAGCTATTCGGCAACCCTCAGGAGCCCGCAGTACGCTGGTATCGTCTGCATGGAAGCAGTGTTGCTGTGCCAGCCTGCCCGGAAAGGCTCAAAACCTCGCGGACATTCCATTCAAGTGAGTGGTTATCAGGAGAGCGCCATGCCCCGCATCGTACTGAAACGGTTGGCTGCAACACTTGCACTTACGGGGCTTGCGGCGGCCCCGCCTTCATCCTGCGCGACTGCAGATGCTGCACAGACAGCTTCGTCACGGCAGGACTCCATGAAATCCGGAGCCGGCCAGATGCTTGACGAAATCTATGCATCCAGAAAACCCGTTCGATTCGAACAGGTCGACGTTAGTCGCATCGTTGCCAAGTACGTCCCGGTGGGAACGGCAAAGTTGGTGGTGCTGGAGATGTTCGGCAACTCTCCAACGTCAAAGATTGTTGAAGACACCATAGGCAAGGTGGTCGTCAGGGACGACAAGGGGTCGGTGATGGACCTGTACAACTACGATGACGAGCCCCGCCCGGCCGATACCTCGACCTGGAAGAGCGGCTACCTGGGGTGCGACTTCATGCGCGCCAACCGGGCGGTGATCGACTTCGCGTCGGGCTTGCTCTTCATCAAGGCCGAGCCTTCCGCGCACCGCTGACCGCGCCGATCGCCAGGCACGGGCGGGTCTTCGCGCCGCCGGCGCGCCCGTGCCGACGGCGCTGGATGTCTGTGCAGGTCGCCGCGCCACCCAAACCAGCGCAGCAATTACCGCCACGCTGGCGCTCCACGGGCGGCGCGTTGCCGGTCGCGCATTGTGGGCAGGTCGCATGGAGCAACCTCATCTCGCGCCGCTGCCGCGCGGCAGGCAGGAAAGTGGCTACAGTCGGCCCAGGGCCATCGCGCCCACTCCATCCACTTGCGTTCCAAAGGATCTGCATGTCCCTGCATCGTCTTGTTCCCCGCCTGGGTCTGGCCATTGGCCTGTTATGCGCCTGCGCCGCACATGCCGCCGAGCCGGCGGCCGCGCATCGCCTGCTGCGCGTCACCCTGGGCGGCGCCACC
Organism: Xanthomonas sp. 4461; assembly: GCF_024806475.1. Lineage (NCBI taxonomy): Bacteria > Pseudomonadati > Pseudomonadota > Gammaproteobacteria > Lysobacterales > Lysobacteraceae > Xanthomonas > Xanthomonas sp. 4461. Next base: position 34,927 of record NZ_JANTYV010000003.1, read on the forward strand.
GACCAGCCCGCCTCCGGGCGCCTGCTGGTGTTCGCCACCCTGGCCAAGGACGCGCAGGCGCAGGCCAAGGACGGCAAGGTGGAGGCGGTGGACACCAACCCGTTCCGTCCCAGCGACACCGCGGTGGCCGCGCAGGAGGTCGCCGGGCTTGCGCCGGGGGCCAGCGTGCAGATCGATCTGGACAACATCGCCTACCCCAGCGGGTTTTCCGCGCTGCCGGCCGGCGCCTATCTGTTTCAGGCCGTGCTGGACCCGGACCATAGCTACGGCTACAGCGGCCGCGATGGCGGCGACCTGCTCAGCGCGGTGACGCCGGTCACCCTGGGCAAAGGCGCAGCGCTGCCCGCACTGACGCTCAGCACGCAGCTGCCTGTCTCGGACGACCCGTGGCAGGTGTCGCCACGCGCGCCGCAGGCCGTGCGCGATGCCGTGCCCGAGGCCAAGCTGCACACCACCGATGCCTCGATGGTGAGCCCGTCGCTGAGCGCGTTCTGGGGCCGGCCGGTGTCGCTGCGCGCCCGCGTGCTCACCCCGCCCGGCTATGACGCCAAGGCCCGCACGCGCTACCCCACCGTGTATGTCACCCACGGCTTTGGCGGCAACTACGACCGCTTTGCCGGCAGCATCGCCGCCACCTGGAGCGCGATGGCGGCCAAGCAGATGCCGCCGATGATCTGGGTGTTCCTGGACCAGGCCACGCCCACCGGCACCCACGAGTTCGCCGACTCGGTCAACAACGGCCCCTGGGGCACGGCGCTGACCGAAGAGCTGATCCCGACGCTGGAGCGCCAGTACCGGATGGACGGCAAGGCCAGCGGCCGGTTCCTGACCGGGCACTCGTCCGGCGGCTGGGCCACGCTGTGGCTGCAGACGCGCTACCCCAAGCAGTTCGGCGGCACCTGGTCCACCTCACCCGACTCGAGCGACTTCCACGACTTCACCGGGCCGGACCTGTACGCACCCAATGCCAATGTCTACCGGCGCCCGGACGGCAGCCAGTTCCCGCTGGTCCGCGATGGGGGCAAGGTGGTGGCCGAGCTGGAAACCTTCGCCAAGCTCGAACGCGTGCTCGGCCCGTACGGCGGCCAGCTCACCTCCTTCGAGTGGGTGTTTTCCCCGCGCGGGCCCGACGGCCGCCCGTTGCCGATGTTCGACCGCGACACCGGCAAAGTGGACCCGGCCGTGGTGGCCTACTGGCGCACCCATTACGACATTTCGGCGCGCGTGGCTGCGCAGTGGCCCATGCTCAAGCCTGACCTGGACGGCAAGATCCACCTGATCGTCGGCACCGCCGACACGTTCTACCTGGATGGCGCGGCACGTAAATTCCAGGCGGTGCTGGACGGGCTGGGCGCCAGGAGCGACTTCCGCTATCTGGAAGGCCGCAGCCACTTCGACCTGTACAAGGAAGGCGACGACAGCAGCGCGCTGATGAAGAAGATCGCCGCGGAAATGTACGCCGTGGCGCGACCGAAGCAGTAAGAGCGGCTACTACAACGTCGCGCGCAGTGGCCAGGTGGATGTGGGCGGCGCGGAGGAACCGGCGGGTACCAGGGGTACATGCCGCACCGAGCACCGGCCGCACCCGCCTGGCAGTGAACACAGTCGTTCATGGGCCGCTCCAGGCACCTTCGTACCGCCGATGGCGCGCCGGCGGTACGCGCAGGAGTTTCGCATGGGCGGTTGACGCACTCCCGGTGCCGGCGATGCAACGCCGCAGGCGCAGCATCGCGTTCGTGCAAGCGCATGCACGGCCGCTGCATGCGTTAACGCGCATCCGCATCGCAATGCCTGCAACCCACTGCACAACGCGCCCGGGCAGACGTACACGCAGCGCGGCATTGGCCACGACGCAGCATCGCCGCGCCCCTACGCCGAGCGCTTGGGCAACTCCCATTCCATCTGCTGGCGCAATACCAGCAGCAACACCTTGAGGCTGCCGGCGCGCACCAATGCGGCGGGGGTCTGCCCATCCAGCGCGTTCATCGGCTCGCGAAACCAGCGGATCAGCGCCTCGTTGTTGCCGCCGTGCAGTGCCCAGGCGTGGCACACGATCTCGCCCAGCGCCTCGATCCCGGCACTGCCCAGCAACTTGAGATGCTCCGGGGTGAATTTGAACAGCGACAGCACCAGCTCGGCATCGGCGGCCTTGCCGTGGTCGGCCGCCATCTGCGCGCTGTGCGCGGTGCTGTAGCTGGACGGTTGCGCGCGCAGCGCTTCGGCCCGGCGCATGCCGATGAGCAGGGAGTCAATCAGGTCGGCGCGTTCCACGGTGCAGTCCGGCAGGGTGTTGCGCGCACGCTAACGGTGCCGATGACCGCGCTCAATCGGGAGTCTCCCGACAGCCGCGGCGTCAGTCAGCCGGCATTGCCATCGGCGGTCTTTAACGAACCCCTTGCTAGCATCTGGGCGCGTTGCTGGCGGCGCACCGGGTGACCCGGGCCGCCGGATCTGGAGTGCCATCTCATGAGGAGTCGCCGATGAACTGGAAGTCCGCCGTTACCCTGCTTGCCCTGTCCAGCGCCGCCATGCCGGCGCTGGCCCAGCCCGACCGGCAGGTCGCCGAAGACATGATCACCCGCTCGGCCAATGTCTGCCCCGGCCATAGCACCGACCGCACCAGCCCCACCGTCAAGGCCGTGCCCGTGGGCGCGCTGCGGGTGATGCTGGAGCGCGGCCTGGTCATGTGCCCGGACCGCCGCCTGGATGCCGCCGCGCCAGCAGTGTTCTACGGCCGCCTGGGCGTCTTCGCCTGGAACCCGGAAGTGCCCGCCGCCACGACAGTGATCGTCAAGCAGATCGGCAGCATGACCCGCAACGATGACTACCCGGTCGAGACGCTGGTGTGGGATGCCAAGGGCACCGCGCTCAAGCAGCAGACCGTGCCGATGTTCGAGCCCCGGCCGGGTGCGGCGGTGTTGTACAAGGTGCGCTAAGCCGCGTCTGCGCCTCGCACCGGGGCCGTTTCAGCCGGCGTCCATGCCGACGCCGGCACCCGCCGCGGCTGCGGACAGACGCATGTGCCGGCGCGCGGCGTTGGCGTTGGCGATTGCGCTCACCACCACATGGATCAGCAACGGCACCGCCCAGCTGGCCCATAGCAGCGCCGCGATCGTGCCCGGCGACGGCGCAATGCCGGCCCCCACCGCCGCATAGAGCGCGATGCGAAATATCACTGGCGCCAGGGTCACCAGATACGCCCGCACCATCCAGCGCCGATGCCGGCCAACCTGCCCGCGGCGGATGGCCACCAGGCCGACGGAGGCCACCACCAGCCACGCCGCTTCCGTCGCCGCGAAGGCCACGCGGATGACCATTGGCGCTGGCGAGCTGGCGATCAACCCGGTGGCGCCAAGCATCGCCACCAGCATGCCGACGAAATAGGCACGCCCCACCCAGCGGTGCACCCATGCGTGCCTGCGCCAGCGTTGCGTGAGGAACTGCAGCGTGCCCAGTGCGATGCCGGCGGCGCCGCCACCGAGGTGCAGCCACAGCCAGCCACGCCGAGTGAGGAACATGGCGTATGCCGGCGACTCCAGCGCGGCGTACTTCAGGTACACGTGGCGCACGAACTCGGCCGCGAATGCGGCCAGCGCAAGCCACAGCAGCGCCCACGCCACGCGGGCGACCGGCCTGCCACCAGCAACCGCAACACCGTCGCGCATTGGATCGACCCGCATGCCCCGCTCCTTCGGCCAGCCGGCTCTCGGCAGCGGCACGCTAGCATGGACACGCCGCGGGAGCGCTGGCGCAGATCCTGGGAGCGATGCGGGACGAAGGCTTACGCGTGCCGCTGCACGTCATGCGGCAGGTCCCGCCACTCGCCGCCGAGCCGCTGCTCATAGATTTCGTCCACGACACTGCGCGCTGCACGGGCGGCATTGAAGATGCTCTCGCCCAGAACCGACAAGCTGGTGGCATCCAGTGGCTTGCCGCTGCACACCGCCACCATGTCGCTTTGCGCGGTGATCGTGCGCAGCAGCGTGTGGAACTGGTCGATCTGCTGCAGGGTGACGCCGAAGGTGAAAGGCTCTTGGTGCGGTTGCAGCTTGGCCGCTGGCGTGGCGCGTCGCCGAGCGGTAGTCGAAAGGGCTTTCGAAGCAGTCATGGCGTCCATCCTCGACGTGAGCGGACGGGATGTCCGCAAGCCAGCGTAACGCGCTCTTTCGAATATCTGAAAACCAGATATTTCGCCTGGATTTCCAGCGAAATGGACGCTCGCGTCTCAAACCAGTTTTGTCGGTCCGACCGTCGCGATGAAGCGCCGAGGCTCACCAGTGATCGGGTCATCGAACGCCAACGTATGCGCGAACAACTGCAGCGGCCGCTCCGGATCATCGGGCCGCTGATCTTCCAGTTCTGGATAGAAACGGTCATGCAGGATCGGCGCGCCCAGCGCGGCCATGTGCACGCGCAACTGGTGCTTGCGCCCGGTGACCGGCTCCAGTCGGTACGTCCACATATCTACGCCACGCGCTACCACATCGATCACCGTCTCGCTGTTCGGCTCGCCCACGCCCTCGCGCATGCGGAAGAACGGTTCGCCCGGCTCCAACCGGCTGCGATGCACATACGGAAACGTCAGCCCAGGTAGCGGCGGCGCCACTGCCAGATAGTGCTTGCGGATGCGTCGCTCGCGGAACAGCGCCTGGTAGATCCCGCGTGTTGCGGGATTAGCAGAAAACAACACCAGCCCTGCAGTATCGCGATCAATGCGGTGCAGCGGTACCAACGCGGGATTATCGAAGCGGCGCACCAAGCGCGTCAGCAACGTCTCGCGCACATACGCGCCGGCTGGCACCACGGGCAGGAAGTGCGGCTTGCAGGCAACGATCACGTGCGCATCGGCATGCACCACGGTTTCCGTCGCCGTGATGATCGGCTCACCCGCTACTTCGCGGAAATAATAGATTTCTGCACCCAAGCGATACGGCGCCGACACATCCAGCACCTGCGCATTCGCGTCCAGCACACGCCCACGCGCGAAGCGGTCACGCCATGTGGCCGCATCGATGCTCGGGAAACACGCGCATAGTGCCTCCAGTACCGTCGCCCAGCTTCCCACCGGGAGCTGGAACTGGCTGGCGGCCATGCCATCAAGGATCGGGCGTGGTGGAACCATGGCGGCAGCGATGCGCACTCAAACAGATAGGGCTGGATCGTACCTTGCCCGCGTTGGACTATTGCGCAATCTGCGCAAAGACATGCGCACCTTACCGGCGAAGAATGACTTTCGGGCGATACGCGCGACGCCGCGTTAGGCAATGCTGCGGCTCTTTGCCGAGAGAGGGAACTCGATGCGCCGTCCTACGTTCTACGCGGCCCTTGCCTGCCTTGCGGCATTCCTTGCGCCGCTTGCCGCCGCAGCGCAGACGCCGCCGTCGTCATTCACCGCCTGCACCGACGCAGCACCGCACACACCGCTGGCCGGTAGCGAATGCCTGCTCGCCCAGGTGCCGCTGCGTCACGAAGCACCGGATGCCGGCACCATCGACCTGTTCGTCCGCCGCTTGCCAACACCGGACCAGCGCAAGCGACGCGGCGAGGTGTGGCTGATTGCGGGTGGGCCAGGCGAAGCCGGCGCCTCGCTGTACCCGATGATCAGCACCTACCGGCGGGCATTTCCCGGCTATGATCTGATCATTCCGGACCATCGCGGCACCGGGCGTTCCACCCGCCTGTGCCCTGTGCAGGAAGCGCCGCAAAGCGCAGACGGCGTGGGCCTGGCTGGTGCCGAATGGGGCCCGTGCATCGGGGCGCTGTATGCCGACGCGCAACGCACCAAGGACTTCACCATCACCGAAGCTGCGCAGGATCTCGCACTGCTGGTCCGCCAACAGCGACGCAAGGGCAAGGTGCTGCTGTACGGCGTGTCCTATGGTACGCAACTGGCACTGCGCACCCTGCAAGTGGCGCCCGTGCCACTAGATGGGCTGGTGCTGGATGGACTGGTGCCGCCGGAAACTGCAACACAATGGGACTTGAGCCACCGCACTGCGGTGGTCGATGCAGTTGGGCGCGCGCTGCTGGATGACGCACACATCGCCACCTATCGCAGCGTGCTCGATCGCAGCGACAGCGCCGCATGGCACACGCAAATTCCCGGCAACGACCTCAAGCGCTTTCTCGGCATGCTGCTCAATTTCCCCACCCTGCGCGACCGGATCCCCGCGATCATCGATGGCTTGGCCCGCGACGACGCCACGTTGCTCACTGCCACCATCGCCGATCTGAAGGCAGCGCTTGCAGCGATGGGCCAAGGTGGCGACAACCAGCCCGCATTGCCGCTGGTCATGCTGATCGCCGGGTCCGAAAACAATGCACGGCCAAACCTCACTCACGAAACCGTCGCGGCCGAAGCCAAGGACGCCCTGTTCGTCAGCCCCATCCCCGGCCTGCTGGTGGACACCGCCCTGCCCATCTACCCGCGCGACGCCTGGTTCGGCCGCAGCCCCACCACCCTGCCGCGCACGCTGATCATCCACGGCACGCTTGACCCCAACACCCCGTATGCCGGCGCGCAGGCGCATGCCACATTGCTACAGGCGGCAGGCCCGGTGACCTTCAGCACCGTTGAGCGTGGTGCGCATTGGCTGGCGTTTGCTGCGCCTAAGTGTTTTGCGAGTACGGTTGCGAAGTTTGCGGCGGACCGAAAAGTTGCTGGGCGCTGTCGTGAGCCTGGGGAATGATGATGGGTTGCAAAAATCCCACTGTTGCTCAGGGCACTGCCAGTCTGCGGCGCTCGAAGATCGGCTATAGCAACACAAGCAAACTCAAGCATTAGCGTGACGGCAAGCTCTACCGCTTCGTATCGCTTGATGCGGCGCATTTGATGGGATGCGGATCACAACGACGGTTGGTTTGCTGACAAGCCTTGTTCCAGCGGTTATGTTCGAACCTGGAACGGGGGTTCTGGCATGGGACGCAGAAAGAAGCAAAACGGGTTTGAAGCGATGGCTGCATTGCCGTGGCCGGTTGGCTTCGTTATGGGAGTCGCTGCGTATCTGGTGGTGCGCTACGGCATCGGCTGGTGGTTCTCTCATCAGGGCGGAATGCTGTCGCAAGGCTTCGCCCAGCAATCGAGTGGAATGTTCGCGCCATTGGCGTGGACGCTGCTCGGTGTCTGCTGGCTTGCTGCGCTGTTCTCCTACCTGGGCACACGCAGCCGGCGGCGCTTTCTGGAGACGCGTACAAGCCTGCAGAGCCTGGCCGCCGGCGGCTGGCGCCAGTTCGAACAATTGGTGGGTGAAGCATTTCGCCGCCAGGGCTACAGCGTCGAAGAAACCGGCCTGGGCGGCGCCGACGGCGGCATCGACCTGATCCTGCGCAAGGACGGTCGCCGCACGCTGGTGCAATGCAAGCAATGGACGCGCCAGCGAGTCGGCGTCAGTGTCGTACGCGAAATGTTTGGCCTGCTCGCTCATCACCAGGCCCATGCTGTAAAGATCGCCTGCATCGGCACCTATACGAAGGACGCAGAGCGCTTCGCCGAAGGCAAGCCGATTGAGTTGATTGGCGGCGAGCAGTTGTTGGACCTGATCCAAGCGGTGCAACAACAGGCGACAGCGCGGCCGATGCCACAAGCAGCGCGCGTCGAACCTATCTTTTCTTCAACTGATTCCGCCGCATACAAATCTATCGTCGCGCCGAGCTGCCCAAGCTGCGGCAGCGCGCTTGTGCAGAGAACGAATCGGCGCACTAGCGAGAACTTCCTTGGCTGTAGCCAATTCCCAAGGTGTAGAGGTACTGCGTAAGTGAACCCGTCTCCTTTTCCCAAGCCAGAAACAGGCGCACCAGTGAGATTTTCCTAGGGTGCAGCTAGTTTCCCACACGCAGAGGAAACGTCTGAGTGAACCTGATTCACCATCTTAATAACGAAATATGATTGAGGCACAGTAATGGAAGAAACTTTTACCATCAATGCGTTGAGACCTGTACTTTCTCAGTTTCGGCCGAAAAATTCTCACAACCAAGTCGACATTCGAGAATCAATTGCTCTCGTTGACTTTCATGTTCGCCTTATATACACGCTTGATGCTTCTTTCAGTAAACGTCCCGAAGGCACCCCTATTAGGATTTCAGCGACTCCCGGTTTCGGGACTATGCTGTCGAGAGTTCGAGAATATGGCTCTCATAAAGAGCCAGGCCCGTCATGGATCCCGCATCTCGTATGTGCATGGTCCAAAGAGACCACGATTGCAATAGACCGCTTTAAAGCACCTCGGTACAGCTCGTTTAAATCTCTCCGAGACCGCCTTTCACATGGCCAACCGCTTCCCAGCGATCCAGCCATCATTTCCTCTATTAACCAAGAGCTTTTGAAATTATTAGAAAAACTTGAGGAAATCTTAGGACGCCACCTCTCGGACACTACAGTGGCCCTGCGTGATGATAGGCTAATCCTGCATAAGCCAAAAGAAAAGTCGACGTTTGAAATTTCACCACTGTGGTCTTGGTCAAGCGTTCACGACGCAATTCAAATTTACTCACACCTGTCTAGTGACGGGCTTCACTACATCGCACCCGACGGTGATATCTTCTCTGAAAACTCGGATTTAAAAATAACAAAGTTCAAGAGGGCGTATCTTGGGGATGGAGCAGCATCCCAAGCAAGCTTGGGACGGCTTTTAAAGGACGTTCTTGCTGACATCGGCGCTTATACCGAAGATTACTCAAAACCTAGCTATTTCTTCGGCGATGACGTCGACATTGGCGTGCTTTTTATTCCTTGGACTAGATCCACTAGTGAAGACAACGTCCCGCGCATCGACGCTTTTCGCATCGGATTGGACGACCGCAGGGAGTGGCGGCGCAAGCCTAACGAATGGGTCACCTATGCTGAGTTTCTAAAGCATATTTCAAACTGGGAAGTTCTCGCTCGAAGAATGGCGATAGGGCTTGATGTTTTTTCACAGGAACGAGCCGAAGAGGAAAAATCCCGACTTGGATTTCCAAAGCGCACGGCTGTCCGCGGCCCAACTCTCATTAAAGAAAAAAAGGAGACCGGCCTCGCATCTGATCATAAAGAATTCGATCTGGTAGCTCGAATTGATGATTCGTGCCGCATCGTGAAACCTTCGACGTCAGTCTTTTTTTTGATTGGCCAGGCAGGCCTAGGAAAAACTGAATTAATGGTGTCAGCAGCAATGAGGCGGGCGAAAGAAATCGAGGCAGATCCAAAATCTATACTACCCCTTTATTTATTCATTTCTTCTTCCGGACGTACGCTTTCCAGTTTGGAAGATGCAGTAAACAGCGCACTGACTATAACTAAATTATTGTCTAGCCATAGCGCCAAAGCGCTCTGCAGAAATGGACTACTTGTTTTGCTAGTTGATGGCTTCGATGAACTTCTTGGCAGCAGTGGTTATGAAAACGCATTGGGGTCCTTGGAGCCTTGGTTCAATGAACTAAAGGGCAAGGGTGTGTTAGTTGCTTCTGCGCGCTCTTCATACTATCTCACGCAGTACAGAAAATCTTTGGCTCAAGCCACACATCTAAATGTAGACCATACTTTGGTAGAGCTACAACCTTGGTCTAAGACAGAATCGAAAAGATATCTTCAATCCATGGGTGCCACGGAGGCAACTCTTAGATCTGTTAAAGAAAGAGAATGGCCAGTTTTAAGTGTTCCATTCTTTGCCAAAGCGTTCGCGGCATGGCTCGAAAGGCAGTCTACTTCCGAAGCATTTTTACCTTCCGTCTATGAAATCGTGATTGAGCAGTACCTTGAGCGAGAGGCAATGAAGCTTAAGGATCCAAATGCGGGAGAACTTCTTAGCGCTAACGAATTGCGAGAGCTGTTCTCGGACATTGCGGAAACGATGCAGGCCAGTACTAGCCGTGAAATTGAGCAAAGTGATCTCGCCGCATGTGCAGAAGCCGTCGTCGGCACATCGTCGTTAGACCAAGCCCGACCCGGATTAAGCAGACGACTCTCTTCGCTATGTGGCCTTGGAGTTGCATATGACACCTCAGGACAGAGCCAGTTTAGCTTTTCTCACGAAGTTCTTTTTGATTGCTTTCTTTCTCTGGCGTTGCAACGAAAACTTTCGGGCGTCGTGAGTGTGCCGTCGCTACTACGATTGCTCGGCACTAGCAAAGTCAATCCAGTTGCATTTGAGTGGCTTATCGAGAAAATGCCAACTGCAATAACAATTTTAGCGAATAGCGTGAATTTTTCAGTTGAGCGTGGGCAGGAAGGGACTGTCATTTCCTCGAACTTGGGGGCTTTATGGGAAGCAATGTTATCTGCCCGTTCAGGAGTTCCACCGACTCCGACAGCGCTAGGTCTTCAACTAGATAATCCGAACTTTGCCGAGAGCGGATGGAGCGTTCTGGACCTCAGTCGGAGTAACATTTCTTCTTTGGCCGTTCCTGCTGAGTCCCCAGTTACCCTAAAGATCAATGAAACCACTATCGAATTTCTCAGCGCAAGAACGGAAGATCAAGCATGCAAAGTACTTAAGGGGGTCGAGTCCGCAAAGATTCTAAGCCTTCACATTGGGGAGAGATTCGCGGACAATAACTCAGAGATACGAGATTTTTTCGAGGGCCTTGGGCTCATTACAAGATCCGCACAACCTGATGATGATGGTTTCAGGGAATCTGTCAGCTACTTCATCGATCGCCTTACACGCAAATCCGAGACTCCTGTCGTTTTCGATCGAGGAGACTACAGTGCGGAGGACTATCGATTGTCGTGGATAGCACACGCTAATCAGAGTGACTGGCGTAGATTTCTGGATATATTGCAACGGTCTGAGATGGCGAGATTGGAACCAATTTCTGCTTCAGGTTCAGCGAAAGTGAGGCTTGCCTTCAATAAACCGCTAGCTTCTCTACTTGAGCCTGAAGTAAGCCCTGAGGCTTCGGCATTTTGGGCGATGATTCCTTAGACTTCAGAGGATCTGGTGGTCTCCGCCGAGCGGTGCCCAGCGGGGCATAAGGTATGGGCTTCGTTCGAATTCGAGCAGCCGCTGCAGGAGACTTTGACCCTTTGTACATCCCCCACACGCCATCCTCGCCGCAGCCTCAACTGGAGAAACACACGATGATGAAGTGGATGGGCACCGCGCTAGCCGCGGCACTGTTGGTGAGCGGTTGCGCCAAGGAGGAGGGCGAGAAGTTCGTCGGCCACTGGGTCAACGTGCAGACGCAGGAAGAGACGATGGACATCGAGCGCAATGGCGAGACCTTCATGGTCCGCAGCACCACGCCGAAGTTCTTCAGCCGCAAGCCCAAGACCGAGAGCTACCCGGCGGTCTACAAGGACGGGGCGCTGGAGGTCACCAACGATGGCGAGACGGTGAACTTCGCCATCGACGCGGCCAACGGCCACCTCAACACCGGCGGTGAGCAGTACCAACGCGTGGCCGCCAAGTAGGGCCGCCGCTGTCGCCAACGCACGCGGGCGTTTTGCATTTGTGGCTTTGCCGGCCGCGCCTAGGGGGGACGGCCCCCACTACGTTGAGCAAACGCCGGTCCGGACGCACCGCCCGTCGCCCGGCATCGCTGTCCCAGGGGTAAGCGGGGTCAAGTTGAGTTTCCACCTGAAGGCAGTTGCATCCAGCACTCGGGCCAGCACTTCGAGGCGGCGTTTGGCGCCCATAAGCCCCACCCGCTATCGGTACCAAGGCCCTAGTTAGAAAGAGCGCACGATGATGAAGCGAATGGAATGACACTGGCTGCGGCGCGTTGGAGAGCGATGTGCCAAATTGGAGAGATAAGTTCGCCGGCCGCTGAGTCGAGCTTCCAGACAAAATTTTCAGCTGCTCAGACCATTCGATGTTGGGGCGCACTCAGCTGCTGTTGATCCTGCTGCTGGCTTTGCTGCTGGGTCTGTTGCTGCTGCTGCGTTTCGCTCAGCGCCTGCAGCTGCGAAAGAGATTGCTCCACAGGCTGTGCGATAGCGGCGCTCGTCTTCATATGCGCCATCAGGTGAGCGGGGTTATCCAATGCGCCCTGGACGACAAACACGTTTTCGCCGCGTCCCACGGACGCTGTCTGATTGCTCAACACGACATGGTCGATCTGCGTCAGTCCGTTCGCTTTAGCCAGGTGGGCGCTACTTGCCGCCAGTCGCGCGCTGTTGTCGTCATAGTCACGGCCAAGGCTCTGCTCCAGGCGGCGCACAGCGTCTTCGGCCTGACGATGTAGCGGGTCTTGCGAGGGCACGGCGCCCTGGATATTGCGGTAGGTTGGCGCAGCATTGTGATCTTCCCGGTTCAACTCGGGCGGGAAGGTACGCGGGGCAATCTGCTGCAATGTCGCAGGGTCGATATCTCCCGTTCGAGAGAGACCATGCGCCTGCTGGTAGTTGATCACTGCTGCCTGCATCGACAGGCGGTAGACGCCATCTTCCTGAAGTGGCTGATTGTCTGCGCCGCGATACCCTTCGGCGTTCAAGGTTTGCTGCACCTTGCGAACCATCTCGGACGATTCACCGATACGAAGTGTTCCGTCATCCACGAACGGCCTGGGTTCAATGCCACGATCCCGCCTTTCTGCATCGATCGACAGGCGGCCGCTGACCAAATCGCCTATGTAGTTCTCGTAGTGTTGGTAGTAGCGAGTATCAACTTCCATGTGTACGTGGATCTTTGCAGTTGATTGCTTGCTCTGGACGCCTAGTGCCTGACCGTACTCGACCTGATCACCAACCTTTACGTGAAGTGGAGACATGTGCCGGACACGCAGGATGACGTCACCACCTTGTCTGTCCCGAACCTCCACCAACCCCCCGGTCGTATCGACGGCGCCTACTACTCCCGCAACAGGTGATGGGACATCGAGGGCTCTTGAAGCCGGCCCGGTGGGGGACCTGGAATCTTCAAGTATGAAATCCTTCTTCAACAACACCTGGTCAGCACGAAGGCCATAGGACTTGCCCGGTTTGGCGACCTCAATTTCCTGCATTTCTCCCCCAATCAGCCCCATCGTGCGACCTGGCTCACCGCCAACAGCGCTACCGTTGACTAGGCGAGCGAATCTGTTGCTATTTGGGTGGTGAGTTACTAAGCCGTCGAAGTTTTCGACAGGCTCGTTGGTATATCCCTTCTTAGCTTCCCATTCGAGTTGGATGACGCGATACGGGACCTGCTGGTTAGCATCTGATGTTGCCATGGACCAACTCCCTGTCAGTCTCTGAGGTTGATTACGCGAGTCAAGTACCAGCAGCCCCTACTTCGCTTGAAGACATAAGTATCCATCTCATACTCCATACCAAAGTCCACCCTGCGCCCGTCGCCGGCGGTCGCCTCAATGGACATTGGATAGCCAACCTCACTTTGTCGCTCGGGACCCTTTGCCCCTGGAATAGTTTGATCAAAGACTTTTGCATCCTTGAAATAACGAAAAGGGAATAGGTCGAGGCGAGAAGGTCCTTTCCGCTTGGAGATGTGCGTGGCCGGCGATGATGGCGTTACGTCTTGGACAGTGTAAGTCGGGACCTCATACTCCAGCGGATCATCCGTGAAGCGGCGACGTACGTCATCGTTTGCAACATCGGCATAGCGCTGAAGAAATGTGGCGAACTCCTGCGAGGGACAAGCGACCGACGCTTGCCTGTTGTTCTGCCTCGGATGCTCGCGCTGCGGGGCGACTGCCTGGGCGGGCGATGTGCATCCCGCCATAGAGAGACAAAGCACCGCAGCAAAGGCGATAGATGGATTCAAGTGGTAGACACCCATGCTCATCATTCTTCCTTTATTCATGGCGGTGGCATCTGAAAGACCCATCTCGGCGGCTGCTTCAAGACCACCTCAGCTTACCCATAGCTCAAGCCGTTTGGTGATCTTCCATCCTTTCCCGGTGCGCTCAAGCAGATAGAGCATGCCCGTGCCGCACCGTCCGCCGCAACGCTGTTCCGCATACGCCAGGGAGTGGGATCCATCGACGACGACCGGCACACTGAGTTGCAGATATCCGGCTGTACCCGGGTAAGCCTGATAAAAGGCAGGCCAATTGATATCCGTCAGCAGTGCGTCGACGTGATCGGTAGATGCCCCATGGACATAGGTGCTCTCTGGCAGCCGTACCTGCACCTGCGCTGCATTTGCCAGCAATAGCGCCTGTCGCGCGTTTGCTGATACGAACCTATGTGCAGCAGTGGACGAAAGTAACTTCTGATCCAGATTCGAGCTGCACGCCTTCTCTGCCCTCTCAACAGGACAGGTCTGGGTAGACCGATCGAGCAACACCACGGGTTTGCGTTTTGCACGCACGCGAGACTGGTCCACCTCTGACGCACCAGCATAGACGGGGTACCGCTGCTCAGCGACTGCTGTCCAGATCAGGATCACGTCCTGCTTTAATAGAGCTGCAGGCGGCGACGGTAATGCTGGTTGTTCGGCAGATCCTGCAATTGAGGAAGTGATCGGCTTTGCCAACAGCACGATGGCGAGCAACGGCGCAAAAAGTAAACAAACACGCAGGATGCGAGGCCAGCTTATCCGCCTTGGCGACAGGTCGGCTGGTGACGATGGATGCACAGCGTGAGTGTCGTTGAAGGGAGACTCCTTGGACATTTTGTGTTGTTCCGACTCGTGTGGCGGTAGTTGAGAGGTCACCGGTTGTTCTTCGTAGGGGATTGGTCGAAACAGCATGTCTTTGCGGCGGCTTGGCGAACGTCACCGGGCTCGCGACGGCACCGCTAGCTTCCGCTCGCTCCTGAAGGGTTGGCAAGTCAGATCGGTTTTGGCACGTCATCGGACCGGGCGGAGCGTCGTTGCCAATGAAGCATTCGAGACGTCGGTGGTTTTCCCCTGGGAGCATTCCTGTCCCTTGACCTGCCGTACATCCCCCACCCGCCATCCTCGGCTCCATACTCAACTGGAGAACACACGATGATGAAGTGGATGGGCACCGCGCTGGCCGCGGCACTGCTGGTGAGCGGTTGCGCCAAGGAGGAGGGCGAGAAGTTCGTCGGCCACTGGGTCAACGTGCAGACGCAGGAAGAGACGATGGACATCGAGCGCAATGGCGAGACCTTCATGGTCCGCAGCACCACGCCGAAGTTCTTCAGCCGCAAGCCCAAGACCGAGAGCTACCCGGCGGTCTACAAGGACGGGGCGCTGGAGGTCACCAACGATGGCGAGACAGTGAACTTCGCCATCGACGCGACCAACGGCCACCTCAACACCGGCGGCGAGCAGTACCAGCGCGTGCCGGCCAAGTAAGCCCGACGCTGCCGCCAGCGCCCGCGTGTGGACCTTGCCGGTCGCACGCGGGCGTTTGCGTTTGCGGCCCTGCCGGCCGCGCCGAGGGGCTGCTGGCGCTTGCTACGTTGATCAAACGCCGGGCCTGACGTACCGCCTGTCGCCCGGCCTTGCGCTGCCGCTGCCATTCCACCCCGCGCAAGCCGTACAGTGCGCAGGCACGCCAGGGTCATGGCGCTGCCCGACCGATCAATCCAGCAACTACGAGGGTGTCATGAGCAAGGGGATGGACCAGAAGAAGAGCCAGAAGAAAGAGCCGACCAAGACGCTGAAGGAAAAGCGCGCGGCCAAGCAGGAAAAGAAGGGCAAGTAAGCCGCCCGGGCTGCGAAACGGCAGACGAGGTCAGGCGCAGGCCTGGCCTCGCGGTGTGATGCCGTGCCAGCCTCAATGACCGCCCAGGCGTAATGGGTGCTCAGGGTTATCACGGATGAAGCGATCGACCTCCGACAGCTTGGCTGGGAGAGCAACGCACGGGTGGCTGCGGTAACTGAAGAACCGAAAGCCTGCGCGATACAGGCGCTCGACCTTGCGCCATTGCGCCTGGTTGCGGGCTGCGGGTGCCTTGAACGAACGCCCCATCACGCACAGCGCGTTACCGCAGCCGGGACACGGAGCCATCTGCTCGCGCGGAGCGATCTTGAAACTTCTGCGGCAACCGAAGCAGGCGTGCGCCAGCCGATAGGTGGCGCCGGTGACGGGCGCCTTGGCCACACGCGGCTGACGAGCACCGACGGCATAACGCAATGCGGTGCGATGCGCTTTGTCGGTGGAACTCACTGGCGGACCTCCGCGCCGACCATGGCGGGCTGACGCTGCACGACATACCAAGTACTGCCATCGCATGACGCGGTGCCAGCCCGATGCGTGGCGGGCAGTATCGCTGCAACCTCGACAGGCAGAGCCTGCTGCCAATCCAGGTTAGGGAAGGTTGCAGGGAAGGTCGTGCCGTTCGGATTGGCAGAGTGCGCGTAGATGCCCGTGTCCACCGTGTCCGAATTGAGGTCTGCCCACAGCTGCACCGCTGCCCCACGATGCGCCAGACGTTCCTCCAGGTAGCACAGCACACGCACTGCAACCGCGTTCACCATCTGCCGATCTTCCACAGAGGCGCGGCCGCGACCGTCCCAGTCCAGATGCGTATGCCACAGATCGAACCAGCTCTCCTGATCCAACCGGTCGACCGCTGCACGTGCCTTGGCTTCTGCACGCGCCCAATAGCGCTCCATCCGTTTGCGGCGACGTCGGTCCATCGGTGCGGTCCTGTTCCGGGAGCGCAGTTTCCGTCAAAACACGGCACAGCGTCACCCGCGCTGGCGTCCCAAAGCTCTGCAATCGGTCAACCAGCCCAGATGCGCTAATGTGGGTTTGTGGATTTAGGAGCTCGTCATGGGCCGTTTGATCATTGTTCTGAGCGCCCAGCAGCACCAGAGCCTCAAGGCGTTGGCCGCTCTGCAGGGCAAGACCATCAGACAATACGCGCTTGAACGTCTCTTTCCTGGCGAAGCGAGCGCCAATCAGGCATAGCGGGAGTTGGAAAACCTGCTTGAGGGACGCGTCGAGGAAGGCCTTGCCGGCAAGTTTTCCACCAAGAGCGTCAGCGCCATCCTGGATGAAGAGTTGGCCGAGAGCCGTCGCGGCTGATGCATGGCTAAGTCCTTACCGACGCAGGCGAAGCCGATCTACGCGGAATCATCAGTCACATCTCAATAGGCCGGGCGAGGCCAGGTTCGCCTATACATCGCTGACCTATCGAGGTGTGATCTCGAGGATGTTGGATGTAGCAGTCTTCAGAGACACCATGTCGGCTGAGGTGCTTTTACTTTTTGATCCCGATTGCTCCCGATAACGCACAAATGGTTGGACCGCGACCGATTTATGGCTTTGGCTCGCGTTTTCTATTGGGGACCTGACGCTTCGGCACTTCCTGCACAGCCTCCGTTTCGCGCAAGTCCTCGTTGGTTCCGTCCACCCGGTCTCCTGCATCAAGCTGCTGCAACACGCGATCGAAATCGCTCACGAACAGCTGGTCCTGCACGATGCGGTACTTTTCGAACTCGCTTTCCGCATGAGCTTTGGCGATCTCGGCGGTGACGCGCCCTGTGTCCTGCAACACCTGCCGGTCGGTCGCTTCGATGAAGCGATTCAGACGTATTTCCCAATCCTGCATGGTCATCGGAATTTGCCGCAATGCCATGTCCTCGGCCAGGTCAAGATAGGCCGATACGAGGCGTTACAACTGCGCCATCTCGCCGGTGGTCAGGTAGTTCTTGGCGACGGCCACATCGAACTTCTGGACCTTCCAACGTGGTGCATCGGCCCAGGTGGTCAGACCCATGTGTTGCTTGCCGGCATCGGCACGGTGGTAGACGACTTCCGCCGCGGTGCGCCCATGGATGGCCCAGTGCAGCTTGTTCTGCACTGTGGCGAAGAACCGCTGGGTTGCCTGCGCGGTGGCATCGTAGTCCAGGGCGGTGGCGTAGATGTCGGTGATCTTCTGGTAGAACTTGCGCTCGGAGAGACGGATCTCGCGGATGCGCTGCAGCTGCTCTTCGAAGTAGCGCTTGCCGAGCACTGTGCCATCATTCTTCAGGCGCTCGTCGTCCATCGCGAAGCCCTTGATCGTAAAGGACTCGATGATGGAGGTGGCCCACTTGCGGAACTGCACCGCGCGCTCTGAATTGACCTTGTAGCCCACGGCGATGATGGCCGCGAGGTTGTAGTGCTTGGTGTCATAGCTCTTGCCGTCGGCGGCAGTTATTCGAAAATTTCGAATAACTGCATCTGCCTGCAACTCGTTGTCAGCGAACACCTTTTTCAGGTGGTAGTTGATGGTGTGGGTTTCGACATCGTAGAGCTGGGCCAGCATCTTCTGCGTCAGCCAGACGTTTTCGTCGGCATACGCCGCCTGTACGCTGCCCTCGCCTGCGGCGGCCACGAAGGTCAGGTATTCGGCCGCGGACGAGCGGACGAGCGAAATTTCATGCTTTTTCGCCATCGATGCCTCCCATGCTGGCGATACCGCACAACCAGGCCTTCTTCGGCCACGAGGTTATCCGGGCACGCCCGATGACGGTGATAGGCGAACGTGCCGTTCTTCCGTAAGTGATGCTGCCATTGCGCCGGCTCGCGTCCATCAGAACAACGACCCCTGTACGGGCATGACAGTGGATGGTTCTGCTGCTTGCGTAGCGGGTGCCGCCTGCTGCTGCGCACCCAGCCGCCACGCCAGGCCCGAGATGCGTGCGGCATGCCGTGCCAGCGCGGCGCGGATGACCGCTTCGCTGCCGGCCAGGTGCAGGGCGCGGCGGGCGCGGGTGATGCCGGTGTAGAGCAGCTCGCGGCTGAGCACGCGGGCGTCGCGGGTGGGCAGCTGCAGCCAGACGGTGTCGAACTCGCTGCCCTGGGCCTTGTGCACGGTCATGGCGAAGGCGCTTTCGTGCGCGGGTAGCGCGGCGGGGTGGAAGCCGCGCACCTGGCCGTCGCCGTCGCCTTCGAACCAGGCGACCAATGGGCCCTGGGCACGACTGTCTGTGCCTGGGTCGTGGCGGTTGGCGGTGGCGCCGGACTGGCTGGGCCCTGAAGACGGGCTTTCGTCACTGCGCCCCGAAGAGGGACTCGCGTCGCTTCGCAGGCAGATGCCCACGTCGCCGTTGAACAGGCCGTGGCGGTAGCTGTTTTCGGTGATCAGCAGCAGGCGGCCCTGGAACCAGGGCGAGGCGCTGCCGAGGCGGCGGGCGGCGGAGCCGGTTTCGGCCAGCAGTTGTTCGATACGGGCGTTGAGGCCGCGCGCGCCTTGCGGGCCGGCGCGCACGGCGGTAAGCAGGCGCAGGCGCGCGGCATCGCGCAGGGCGGCGGCCGGGTCGTGTGCATCGGCCAGCGCGCGCCAGTGCGCGAGCAGTGCGTCGCGGCCCAGGGTGAGCGGGTCTTCGCCGTCTTCGTGGAAGTGCACGCCGGCCAGCTCACCGCTGCGCAGCAGGGCCAGGGCGGTGTCGGCATCGCCGGCGCGCACGGCGTCGGCCAACGGGGCGAGTGCGAAGTCGTGCGCTTGCCGGTAGCCGCGCAACAGGTGCACACGGTGGCCGGCCAGGCCGCCGCTGTGGGTGGCGGCAGGCGTGGTGCCGCCGGGCGCGTTGCCGAGCAGCGCTTGCAGCGCCTGTGCATCCTGCGGCTGCAGGGTATCGCCGGGGCCGGCGGCCTGCAGGATGGCGGCGAGCACGTCACCGGCTTCCACCGAGGGCAGCTGGTCGGCGTCGCCGAGCAGGATCAGCTGGGTGCCGTCGGCCACGGCTTCGACCAGCTTGCACATCAGTGGCAGGTCGACCATGGAGGCCTCGTCGACGACGATCAGGTCGAATGGCAGCGGGTTGTCTGCGGTGTGGCGGAACTGCGGGGAATCCGGGATGACGCCGAGCAGGCGATGCAGGGTGCTGGCGCCGGTGGGCAGGGCGTCGGCCAGGGCCGGGTCGATGCCGCCAGCGATGGCGCGCGCAACCGCAAGGCGCAGGCTTTCGGCCATGCGCTCGGCGGCGCGGCCGGTGGGCGCGGCCAGGGCGATGCGCGGGGCCTGGGTGTTGGCTGCGTGTGCCTGGGCGATGCGCAGTAACAGCAGGCGGGCGATGGTGGTGGTCTTGCCGGTGCCGGGGCCGCCGGTGACCAGCAGCAGGGCGCGGCGCAGGGCCAGGGCGGCGGCCTGGGCCTGGCGGTCTTGGGGGTGGGATGGGGCGGGCGGGACCGTGCCTTCTTGATGGACAGATGGCTCGGGCAGGCCCGTACCCTCACCCGCCCTTCGGGCACCCTCTCCCGGGAGAGGGGTTGGGTCCACGGGGTGAGTGGCTGGGGTCGCGTTTGGGAACAACTGCGCGAACAGCGGGGCCAGCGTGGCGGCGTCGAAGGGCGGCGGCGACTGGGCGGCGATGCGTTGCAGGCCCAGCGCCAGGCGGCGTTCGTACTCGCGATAGCGGCGTAGGTAGAGCAGGCCGTGTTCGAGGACTAGCGGGCAGTCGGCGGCGGCGGGGTCTTCCTGGTTCGGTTGGTCGACCCAGCGCGAGGCGGCGAGCGCGCGTTGCCAGTCGGCCGGGTCTGGCAGGGGGGGCGCCGGGCCGTCGCGTTGGTCCAGCAGGATGCTGGCGCGCGCCGGGTCCAGCCCGGCATGGCCGCTGGTGACTGCCAGGGACGCGAGGGCGGCACCGGCCAGGACCAGGGCGTCGGTCTCCGGAGCCATGCGTTGCAGGCTTTGGGCGAAGGCCAGGTCCAGCGTGCGCAGGGCTTCGGCCTTGATCAGCGCGCTGAAGAGGTTTGGGTGATTCATGAGGTGAAGGCCTGACGGGCGGACGGACCCTCACCCCAACCCCCGCTCCGCGCCCCAGCCCGCGCCAGCGGTGCGGGCGCTCCAAGGCATGCGCGCCAGTGGCGCGCAACCAGTGCCTTATCGCCCCGGGAGGAGAGGGGCTTTGGTGCGTCGGCGCTGACCGGGTGTGCACTCTCCCGGTGCGAGCGCGGCCTTGGTGCATCGGCGGTCAGGAGCTGTGCACTAGTGGGCATCGGGCGTGCCTGGGTCGCTGGATATCGGCTCCGGGGCGCTGCCGGCGAACAGGGCGTCCAGGGCGTCGACCAGGATCGGGTCGAAACGCCAGGCGTGGACGCCGGGGGCCGGGGTGCCGGGATCGGTGGAGGCCGCCGCGTCCAGGCCGCGGCAGAACAGGTAGCGCACGCCGCCGAAGTCGCGGGTGTAGTCGTAGCCGCCACCGTCGGCGGCGTCGCCCAGGCGGAAGCGCAACCAGCGGTGCAGCGCGACCGTGTAGATCAGCGCCTGCAACGCGTACTCGCTGTGCGCCATGGCGCGGGCCAGAGCATCGGCGTCGTAGCTGGGCAGGCGGTTGGACTTGTAGTCGAGCACGTACCAGCGCCCGTCCACGGTGTAGGTGAGGTCGATCAGGCCGGTCATCAGGCCTTCCAGGCGCTGGCGCGCGCCGAAGGCCTGGCGCTCGCCGACCACGCCAAACCGGTGCAGCAGTGCCAGCAGCGCATCGACCCGGGTGGGCCGCATGGCGAAGTGGAATTCCATCTCGTTGCGGCGCTGCGGTTCGGGGACCGCGGCCAGGGGGGTGCCTTCGGGCAGCACCACGGTGAGGGTGTGGCCGATCAGCGCGGTGAGCAAGCGCAGGCCGTCGTCGAGTTCGTCCTGGGCATAGCCGCCGCGTTGCAGGGCCTCGACGATGGGCGCGGCCTGGCCCTCGGGCGCGGGTTGGCCGGGCTGCCACGCGTGCCAGGCGGCAAAGTCGCAGCGCTCGAACACGTCGTGCATCACCACGCCGAAGCGATTGCCGGCAAAGCGCGGGTCGAACGGTTCGGCCTCGGTGGCAGCGGCGACTGCCACCGCCTCGCTGCCGGCCGGCTCGTCACTGCCGCCGCTGCCGACCACCGTGGCGCTGGCCATCGGGTCGCTGGCGGCGCCGGCATCGGCATTGGCCAGCTGGGTGAAGCTGTAGACCCACCAGTCCGGGGCGATATGCCGCTGCGGGGCGCGCGCGGGCGGCACCTGCGCCTCGACCGGCGGCGGCAGGCGCGGCAGGTTGGTGGGCGGCGTGGACGTGTCCACCACCACCGCGCCCTCGCCTGCCGCGCCCTGCAGCGCGTCGAGCGCGCGCAGCATGCCGGACAGGGCGGTGCGCTCGTGCTGGTGGAACGGGCCGCTGGCGATCCACAGCGCGTGCTCGGCGCGGGTCAGGCCGACGTAGAGCAGGCGCGCGTCTTCGGCACGTTGTTCCTGCTTCCAGGCGGCTTCGGCGGCGCTCCAGCTTGGGTCCTCTTTGTCTGTCTTCCAGTGCAGCTGGCGGCCGAGCTCGGGCGCGTGCACCACGCAGTGACGGCCGGCGCCCTTGTCGCTGCGGCCGATGCCGATGTACGGCAGGAACACCAGCGGGTATTCCAGGCCCTTGCTCTTGTGCAGGGTGACGATCTGCACGCGGCGCGCGTCCGATTCCAGCCGCAGCTGCTGGGCTTCGTCGTTGTCGTCGGCATTGGCGATGCGGCGCGACAGCCAGTCGACCAGGCCATGCGGGCCGAGCGCGCGGGCGTCGGCTTCCTGCAGCAGTTCGGCCAGTTGCAGGTAGTTGGTGAGGCGGCGTTCGCCATCGGTCAGGGCGAGCAGGCGTTGCCCGTGCGCGGCGCCCAGCTCGCCGATCAGGGCGAGCGGGCCGCCGCGTTGCCAGCGCTCGCGCCAGTCCAGCGCCTGCTGCTGCCAGCGACGGTGACGCTCGCCATCGTGTGCAAGCGCGGCGATGGCGGCGGCGTCCGCGCCGATCAGCACGGTGGCCAGGGCGGCACGCAGGCGGCTGTCGTCGCCCGGGTCGAGCAAGGCCTGCAGCAGGGCCAGCAGCTCCAGCGCCTCGTCGGTGGCGAACAGGCTCTGTTTGCCGGCCGCCACGGCGGGAATGCCCACCGCGCCCAGCGCGTGTTGCATGCGCGTGGCCTCGCCGTGGCTGCGCACCAGCACGGCGATATCGCCGGCCTGCACCGGGCGCGCGTTGATGGTGGCGGTGCCGTCGCGGCCACCGGCCAGCCAGCCGCGGATCGCCGCCACGCAGGCGGCAGTGGCCAACTCGCGGGCGCGGCCGGCGCTCCAGGGTTTGGGCTTGCCTTTCGCAGGCGGCGGCGGTTCCGGCGCGCGCCACAGCGTCAGCGCTGGGGCGGTGGCGCCATCGCGCTGCAGGTCGGCATCCACCCGCTTGGTGCCGGGCCGCACCGGGTGGAAGGCGATGCCATCGGTGAGGAAGGCGTCGGTGTAGCCGGCCTGCGCGTACAACGCGTCGATGGCCGCCAGCACGCCGGGGCGCGAACGGAAGTTGTGGCTCAGCGGCGGGGCGAGTTCGGCAGTGACTGCAGCAGCCAGATAGGTACGCACGTCGCCGCCACGGAAGCCGTAGATGGCCTGCTTGGGGTCACCGATCAGGAACAGCGCCGGTTCCAGGCCGGCCGCACGTGCGAGCGGGCCGTCGCCGAACACGTTCGAGAAGATCGCCCACTGGCGGTCGTCGGTGTCCTGGAATTCGTCCACCAGCGCGATGGCGTATTGCGCGCGCAGCCGAGTGGCCAGGGCCTGGGCCTGCGCGCCTTCCAGCGCGTGCGCAACGCCATCGACCAGGTCGTCGTAGGTCTGCACGCGGCGCTGGCGCTTGAGCAGGGCGAGCCGTGCGATGGCGTCTTCGCGCAACGCGTGCAGCAGACGGATGCGGCGACGCGTGCGCCATTGTTCGACACGCGCCAGCGCGGTGAGATAGCCGTCGATCTCGTGGCTCAGCGGCGAGGCCGGCGTGCGCTCGACGAACTTCTTGTTGGTGCCGGCGGCCAGTTCCGCGGCGGTCAGCTTGATCAGTTTGGGATGCGGGGCGGTGTTGACCGATGGCGCGGCGGCGAAGCTGTCGAACCAATGCCACAGCGATGCCAGCCACTCGGGTTTGTAGCTGACCTTGCTCAGGATGCCGCCGTCGATGGCGGACATGATGGATTCGAAAAACGCGGTGCCCTGCGCGTAAAACGCACTTGCCAGCGCGCGGCTTGCATCGTGCACGGCCTGCAGCAGTGCGTCGGCATCGTCGCTGCCAGCGTCGGACGCTGCCGGCAGGATCGCCGGATGCCGCACCAAGGCGCGCAGGTCGGTGGCCAAGGCCGGCGGGCCGCCCGACCACAACGCGATCAGGTCTTCGGCCATCACCGCATCGGCCGCGCGTTGGCGCCACAGGTCGGCGGCGACTTCGCCGAGCAGTTCGCGATCGTTGGCGAGCAGTTCCGGTGCGGCAAAGGCCTGGCCGCTTTCCAGCGCGTGCTCGCGCAGCACGCGCGCGCAGAAGCCGTGGATGGTGAACACCGCGGCCAGATCGATTTCTTCCACCGCCTGTTGCAGGCGGCGGCGCAGGGCGGTGGGTGTTTCGGTGCCGTTGGCCAGGTGGGTGGCGAGGATAGCGCGGGTGAGCAGGACGTCGGGCGGCTCCTGTAGGAGCGGCCCCGGCCGCGACGGGTCGTCGGCCAGGTCGGTCGCGGCCAAGGCCGCTCCTACGGGGGGGGTGGTGCTAGTGAGCAGGACCTCGGGCGCGTCCTGTAGGAGCGGCCCTGGCCGCGACGGGCCGTTGGCGAGGTCGGTCGCGGCCGAGGCCGCTCCTACACGAGCCGATGCGCCATTAGGCGCAGGCGTTGTGGGTTGGTCGGTCGCGGCCGGGTCCGCTCCTACGGGAGCGTCGGGGACCAGGGTCGCGGCCAGCACCAGGCGCTCGCGGATGCGGCGGCGCAATTCCTGGGTGGCGGCCTCGGTGAAGGTGACTGCCAGGATCTGGCCGATGCGCAGGCCGCGCTCGACCACCAGCCGGGTGAACAGCGTGGCCAGCGTGAAGGTCTTGCCGGTGCCGGCGCTGGCCTCGATCAGGCGCACGCCGTGCAATGGCAGGTGCAGGTACGGGTCGGTGACGGGGTTGGCGCTCATTCGGCGTCTTCCTGCGCGCCGTGCCAGTGGCGCCAGCTCTCGATCAGACGCTCCGGCTCCAGCGTGGCATCGGCGTTGCCGCGCTCGAGCAGGTCGTAGACACGATGGCTGGTGATGGCGAACTCGGCGAAGCGCTGCGCATCGGCGAACGGGTCGCGGCCGCGGTGGACCAGGCGCAGTTCCGGGCTATGCGATTCGCTCCAGCCGAAACCGGATTGCCACTGCCCGGCGGCGTCCTTGATGGCCTTGTCCAGGTCGTCGCCGCGTGCGGCCTGGTGGTATTTCCAGCTGCTGTAGGGCGCGAATGCCAGCGGCATGTGCAGGCCATGGCGATACAGCTGCAACAGCTCGCCCAATGCGTGTTGCGCCTGTGTCTGCGACAGCGGGTCGGCGTCGATGGGATGCGGGCCCAGGCCGTCGTCCTGCTCGAAAAAGCGCACATACGGCACGCGCTCGCCGGCGGCGCGCAGCAGCAACCATTCCAGGCCGTAGCGGATCGCGCTGCGGCCACTGAGCGCACCGACCTGCACGCGCCCCACGCCATCGGCATACCAGCCGGGCACGCGACCGTGGACGTCGGTATCGCCGATGCGCACCTGCAAGCGGCGCGAATCGGCCGGCGCATCGCCGCGCCACTGCCGAAAGGCGTCGGCATACGGGCGCAGCTGCGCCACGCGTTCGTCGAGTTGACGACGGCCGAGCGGGCCCGATGGCAGCAATGCGCGCGCGCGCAGCCGCTCGTACAGCCCATCGACCTCGCCCGCCAATGCCGCCTCGAACACCTGCTGCTGCAAGCCGTATTGGTCCAGCCCGCGCGTGGGCGCGAGCAGCGGTTCCAGATCGCTGTCTTCGCTGGCCGGGTCGGGCAGCCGCATCCCCAGGCGATGGCGCAGGAACTGCCCGGCCGGGTCGCCGAACAGCCGGCGCAGATCGTCGATGGACACGCTGGCAGGCAGGCCGATGTGATCGGCCGGCAATACACCGGCCACCCACGGCGCCAGCGGCTGGCGCTGGCCGGCAAGGCTGTCCACGGCCGGGCGCCACTGCCGGCGATAACTGAAACGGCGCGGGTCGGTGCCGTGATCACCCGCCGCACCGAAGGCCGCGGCGGCAAACGGCTGCAACGGGTGGTGCACCACCAGCGTGTCGATTGCCGCCGGGTCGGCGTGGTACTGCGCAGCGCTGCCCAGCAGCTCGCTGACCAGCACCGACGGTTCGCGCGCGCTGCCGTCGCGCGCATCGGCACCGAGATAGCTCAGGTAGAACACCTCCTGCGCGGAGGCGAACAATTGCAGGAACAAGAACCTGTCGTCCTCGCGGGTTGAACGATCGCCATGCCGGCGGCGCTCGGTGCCCAATTCTGCAGTGAGGCGATTGAGCCCGGCGGCCGGGTCGCGGCGCGGAAAGTCGCCATCGTTCATGCCGAGCAGGCAGATCACCCGGAACGGCAGCAGGCGCATCGGCACCATGCGGCCGAAGCTGATGCCACCGGTGAGCAGCGGCGCGCGCGTGTCCGACTCGCCCAGCACCGCAGCGAAGTGCGCACGCACCACCTCGGCCGGCACCTTGCCGGCGTACTCTGCACGCACCGCATCGCGGGCGAACTGGTCGATCAAGGTGCGCAGCCGATCCAGCGCGCGCTGCGCACGCGGGGCCGATGGCGCGTTGGGAATCAACGCCTCCAGCAATTCAAGCAACCGCTCGCGCCATAGGCCGGGCGGCATCGGCTCGGCCAGGATGGACTGATGGCGTTCGAGCACGCGCAGCAGGCGCAGCAGCGTGTCCAGTGCGGCCACCGCGCTGCCTTCCAGCTGCGGCCAGGGAGCCACGCCATCGATGTCGTCGTCGGCGCCGCTGGCATGACCGAGCAGCAGCCGGTCCAGCGCGAAGCGCCAGGTGTAGGCGTCGTCGCCCGGTGCCTGGTGCTGACGCCGATGCGCCGCATCCAGCCCCCAGCGCGCGCCGGCAGCGTGCAGCCAGGTCCGCAGGCGTTCAAGCCCGGCTTCGTCCAGGCCGGCGGCCTCGGCAATCGGCGCGCTGGCCAGCAGGTCCAGGATTTCATGCAGCCCAAAGCGTGCGATCGGCAGCTTGAGCAAGGTCAAAAACACCTCGGCCAACGGCTCGCTGGCCAAGGGGCTGGCATCGGCCAGCGCGTACGGCAGCGCGTCGTCGTTGCCGTGGCTGCCGAACACCGCGTCCAGGTACGGCACGTACGGGTCGATGTTGGGCGACAACACCGCAATCTCGCGTGGCTGCAAGGGTGGGTCGAAGCGTGGGTCGTCGAGCAAGGCGCGCAAGTGGTCGTGCAATACCTGCAACTCGCGCAGGCGCGTGTGGCAGGCGTGCACCTGCAGGCTGGGGTCGTGCAGATTCACCGTCGGCAACACTGCAGGCACGCCTGGTGCGCGGCGGTGGAACAGGTCGCTCTGCATGCGCCGCAGCAGGCTGTCGCCCAGGCCGCCGTCGGCCAGTGCGCGGCGGCCGGACTCCAGCGGATCGGCATAGGCGGCGATCTCGGCCAGCGGATGCACCACCTCGTAGTCGCCGACCAGCGCCATGAAGTCGCGTCCGGCCGCGCCCCAGGCCTGTAACAGCGGATTCTCTTGCACCTGATCGGCAAACAGCTGCACGGCGCCGTCTTCGCGGCGACGCTGCCACAAGGTCTGCAGATCGCCCCAGTAGCCTTGCGTGGGCGTGGGCAGGTAGAAATGCAGCGTGCCCACGCGCGCCTGCGTGGCCAGTACGCGCAGCACGTCGGGCGAAATATTGAGGATGGCGAACGCAAACAAGCGCTTGGGCAGGCCCTGCGGCAACGGCCCATCGGCGCGCGCGTAACGGTCCAGATACTGGCCGATGCGCCGCGCGCGGTATTGCCGCCCGGAGGCGATGCTGCGCCATAAGCGCGCCTGCGGGTCATCGGGGTCCGCGCCGCCTTCCCAGCGCAGCAGCCAGTCGCGTCGCCAGGCCTGGTATTTCTCGAACACGTTGCCCAACTCGCCGGCCAATGCCCAGGGCTTGAGCGCATCGCCGTCGGACAGATAACCGGCCAACGGCGCCAGCGCCGCATCGCTGCCCAGGTCGGCCTGCAACGCGGCGTACAGGCGCCACTGCGTGGTGGCCATGTCCAGATCATCGTCGGCCGCGCCGAGGTTGCACTCCAGCGCGCGCGCCACGAATTCGCCGGGAGTGAGGAATTCCAGATTCGCCGCCACGCCATGCTCGGCCGCCAGCGTGGACTGCAGCCAGCGCCGCATCGCCACCTGCGGGATCAGCACCACCTCCGGCTGCAACACCGGTTGACCGCGCACCGGCTGCCGCAACTCCTGCGCGAGCAAGGCAGCCAGGGTATCCAGCGCATTGGAAGGATAGAGACGGAAATCGGGCGCGGAGGTGGCGTGCATGCGTGGGCGCATTGTGCCGGATGCCGAGGTAATGCGCGTTGACCTGCAGGGTGCAGGCCCGTCGATGTGTTCGCTCCTGCTGCGCAGATGCGCGGCGTGCGTGGAATGGACATGCAGCAACGCTCAGGCGAGCGCGGCCAGTGCCTGCGGTCGGTATCGCGTCGTCGGTGCGCTGGATGCGCGAATGTTCATGCATTCGCCGACGTGCTTGCTGCCTGCGCGCATGGTCAATTCCACGCGACAGGCAAGAGCCGCTCTGGTCCAGACAGACGTCAATGACGGGGTTGCCGCCGCACTGTGCGGGATCTGCCATGCCAGCTCGCCGGTGCGGGTGCCTGTGCGATCGCTGCACTCCACCGGCCACGATTGCAGCGGCCGCAAATGCGATGGGCCGAGCATTGCCCGACCCATCGCATGGCCTTTACTGCGGCGCGTGCTGCGCGATCAGTATTTCTTTTCCAGATTGATCATCCAGGTCTGGTCGTTGCCGCTGTCGCCATCGGTGATGCCGCGGTATTCCAGGCGCGTGGACAGGCCTTGTTCGGTCAGCAACGCCGCGCCGATGCCCACCATCAGGCGATTGCGATCGAACGCGCTTTGCCCGGTGCGATAGAACGGCCCGCCAGACAGATCGGCGTAGCTCAGCGTGGCATCGCCGCGGCCCTGGAAGTCGCGCTGATATTCCACGCGCAGCTGCGGGGTCGGGTGTCTACTGGAGGCTACTGCCAACCACGCTAGAAAGATGCCGATCTCCTCTATCCACGTCAGCTGCAGAAAAGAGACGCGAGACCCACTGCGCAAAATCTAGGGTCAATAGCGTCATTGCGATCTTTGTGCGCCCTTCCACTGCCGCGCTTGCATCTGCATGATGCCGCAGGCTCTCAGCAGGTAAACCCTACCGCCGCGTATGTTGAACCGCGATGCCACGCCGTGCGGCAGTTCGTGCGTTGCGGGACACGCTGTTACGCAGATGGCGACATGGTCGGCCACATCGCCCGCGGCATGAATGCGACAATACTGCACGCAGCGGTTCGGTTATGTTCAGCCGTGTGACGGCTACTCTATTGCGTTGGAATTCTGTTAAAGGCTTCGATGACGGCGTCCGCCTCTCCTGTCGTGCAATTGTCCGGTGTCCGCATCGATCGCGGCGGTCGCACGATCCTGCGCGACGTTTCGCTCGATGTGCCGCGCGGCAGCATCACTGCCGTGCTCGGTCCTTCCGGTAGCGGCAAGTCCACGATGCTGGCGGCGTTGACCGGCGAACTGCGCCCGGTGGCCGGCACGGTGACCTTGTTCGGCAACGCGATCCCACAGGGGAGCCGTGCGCTGCTGGAGATGCGCCGCAACGTCGGCGTGCTGCTTCAGGGCAATGGCCTGCTGACCGACCTGAGCGTGGCCGACAACGTCGCGCTGCCGCTGCGCACGCATACCCGTCTGCCGGCGCCGGTGTTGCAGCGCCTGGTGCAGATGAAGCTGCATGCGGTGGGCCTGCTGGCTGCCGCCGATGCCTGGCCGCGCGAACTGTCAGGCGGCATGGCACGGCGTGTGGCGCTGGCGCGGGCGCTGGCACTGGATCCGCCGCTGATGATCTACGACGAACCGCTGACCGGGCTGGACCCGATCGCCTCGGGCGTGATCATGAGCCTGATCCAGCGCCTCAACGACAGCCTGGGCCTGACCAGCATCATCGTCAGCCACCACGTGCACGAGACCCTGCCGATCAGCGACCAGGCGGTAGTCATCGCCAATGGCGGGATCGTGTTCGCCGGCACGCCGGCGCAATTGCAGGACAGCACCGATCCGCTGGTGCAGCAGTTCCTGCATGGCCAGCCGGATGGGCCGATCGCCTTCGACGCGGCGCCGCGGCGCGACCGGAGTGCTGCCTGATGGCCATGGTCGAATCGATCCGCGCCTTCGGCCGCGCCGGGCTGTTCTCGCTGACCGTGCTGCGCGGCTCGGTGCCCACGCGCGACTTCATCGCCGAGCTGGTGCGCGAGATCTACAAGGTCGGCGCGCGTTCGCTGCCGATCATCGCCGTCGGCGGCGCCTTCGTCGGCCTGGTGCTGACCCTGCAGGGCTACCGCACGCTGACCACCTACGGTGCGTCGGATGCGCTGTCCACCTTGCTGGGGCTGTCGCTATACCGCGAGCTGGCACCGGTGCTGACTGCGCTGTTGTTCATCGGCCGCGCCGGCAGCTCGATCGCCGCCGAACTCGGCCTGATGCGCGCCACCGACCAGATCAAGGCGCTGGAGCTGATGGCCATCGATCCGGTCGCCAAGGCGGTGGCGCCGCGCTTCTGGGCGGCGGTGCTGACGGTGCCGCTGCTGACCGGCGTGTTCTGCTCGCTGGCCATTACCGGCGGCTACTTCGAAGCCGTGCACGTGCTGGGCATCGACAACGGCACATTCTGGTCGGGGTTGAGCAACAGCGTGGACTTCTGGGACGACTTTGGCGTGGCGATGCTCAAGTCGGCGATCTTCGGTGGCACCGCCGCGCTGGTGGCCGCCTACGTGGGTTTCCATGCCGAGCCGACCATCGAAGGCACCTCGATCGCCACCACCCGCGCGGTGGTGAACGCCTCGCTGCTGGTGCTGATGTTCAACTTCGTCCTTTCTGCAATGTTGTTTAGGTGAGATAGCCCATGGCCATGCGTGGACCACGACTCGAATTCGCCGTCGGCGCCTTTTTGCTGCTGACCCTGGCCTCGCTGCTGGTGCTGGCGGTGGCCTCGACCAACCAGCGCTGGGGCTTCGGCTCCAGCCAGTACACGCTGACCGCGCGCTTCAGCCAGATCGGCCAGCTGCGTGCGCAGGCGCCGGTGAAGATCGGCGGGGTGACCATCGGCAAGGTGGCCGATATCAGCCTGGATCCGACCAAGTTCGATTCGGTGGTGACGCTGTCGCTGGACACCAAATACAAGGACCTCCCCGCCGACACCTCGGCCGGTATCTTCACCAGCGGCTTGCTGGGTGAGAGCTATATCGGCCTGCAGCCGGGCGGCGACCCGGAAACGCTCAAGCCGGGCGAAGAGATCGGCTTCACCCAGCCGGCGGTGGATCTGCTGCAGCTGGTCGGCAAGTACATGTTCAGTGGTGGCGGTAGTGGTGGCAGCAATGCCCCGGCCGCCACCGATGGCCAGGCCCCCGCGCCTGCCCAGCCCGCTCCTCCCTCTACGGAACCACACCAATGAAGATCACCCTGCTCTCCACCATCCTGGCCTCGACCCTGCTGGTGTGCGCACCGGCCACCGTGCTGGCGCAGCCGGCTGCCGCCAGCGCGCCCGCGCAAGGCGCGGCCACCAAGACCGTCATCGACAGCAGCACCCGCATTCTGACTACGCTGGACCAGCGCCGCGCCGAGTTCCGCAGCAACCCGGCCGCCCTGCGCCAGTACATCAACGGCGAATTGAACAAGGCCTTCGACCGCGACTACTCCGCCCGCCTGGTGCTGGGCGTGCACGGCCGTGGCGCCTCCGACGCGGACATCAAGCTGTTTGCCGACGCACTGGCCGAGAACCTGATGCAGCGCTACGGCACCGCGCTGCTGAACTTCGAAGGCAAGCCGACCTTCCGCGCCAAGTCCGAGAGCGCGCTGCCGGGCAACCGCGGCGTCAAGGTCTCCACCGACCTGCTGCGTGCCGGCAACGACCCGACCCCGGTCGATTACCTGATGCGCAACAGCGGTGGCCAGTGGAAGATCTTCGACGTGATGATCGAAGGCATTTCCTACGTACAGACCTTCAAGACCCAGTTCGATGGCCCGTTGCGCGAGAAGGGCATCGCCAAGGTCGCCGCCGATCTGCGCAGCGGCAACCTGCAGGTTGGTGCGGCACCGGCCAATGGCAAGTAACAGCACCGTGCAACGCAACGGCGACACGCTGGCGCTGAGCGGCGTGCTCGACCGTACCGCGGTCACTGCGGCCTGGCCGCAGGCGATCGCCCAGCTCGATGGCGTTCGCACGCTGGACCTGACAGGTGTACAACGCCTGGACAGTGCCGGCGTTGCGATGCTGGCCGAACTGGCCGCGCGGCTACGCGGCAACGGCACGGTGGCGGTGGTGGGCGAGGCGTCCGGTCTGGACGAATTGCGCGCCGCCTATCGCTTGTCTCCCACTCTCGATTTTCAGGCCTGAGCGCCACGCCATGACCCAGTTACGCCCCCTCCCCTTGCTGGCCTGCCTGTTGCTGGGCGCCTGCGCCAGCCAGGCGCCGA
Organism: Xanthomonas sp. 4461; assembly: GCF_024806475.1. Lineage (NCBI taxonomy): Bacteria > Pseudomonadati > Pseudomonadota > Gammaproteobacteria > Lysobacterales > Lysobacteraceae > Xanthomonas > Xanthomonas sp. 4461. The sequence goes on from NZ_JANTYV010000003.1 coordinate 67,237, forward strand.
AGTCGGCGCCGCCGTCGGCCAGTGCCGATACCCCATCCAGTACGGAAGCACCGGTGCGTGACGATTCCGGAGTGACCGCGCAACCGGCCGCCGCCGGTTTTGCCGCGCCCGATGCGGTGCCTGCCAGCGTGGCCGCGGCACCCGCCCAGCAACCCGCTGGCGATGCCGGTACCGACGCGGCAGGTGCGCCGACCTCGGCCGAAGACGACTTCGCTGCGCTGTATGGCACAGCCGCCCCGCAGGCCGGCGCCGACGGTGCGCCGGCACAGCCGGGCGCCGCACCGGCCTACGACCCGTGGGAGCGCTACAACCGCGGCATGCACCGCTTCAACCTGGCGGTGGACCGCGGCGTGGCGCGTCCGCTGGCCACCGGCTACACCAAGGTGGTGCCGCGTCCGGCCCGCCTGGGCGTGACCAACTTCTTCGACAATCTCGGCACGCCGCTGACCATGGTCAACCAGCTGCTGCAGGGCCACCCGGTGTATGCGGTGCAGTCGCTGGGCCGCTTCGTGATGAATTCCACGCTGGGCGTGGCCGGCCTGTTCGACCCGGCCTCCGCAGCCGGCATTCCGCGTCGCAGCGAAGACTTCGGTCAGACCCTGGGTGTGTGGGGCTGGCGCAATTCGCGCTACTTCGAATTGCCGCTGTTCGGCCCACGCACCGTGCGCGACACCTTCGGCCTGGGCGGCGACATTCCGCTCTCGCCGTTGCGTCAGGTCGACGACAGCGGCGCGCGCTTCGCCCTGCAGGGCCTGCAGTTGGTGGATACGCGCTCGCAGCTGATGTCGCTGGATTCGCTGCGCGACCAGGCACCGGACGAATACGCACTGACCCGCGATGCGTGGATGCAGCGCCGCAACTACCAGATCGTGCGCGATCTGCGCAGCCATCGCGACAAGAACAACGAGCTGCCCGACTACCTGCGCGAAGACAAGGACAGCACGGTGCCGGTGGATGCGATGCCGATCCCCAACTGGGTGCGTTGATCGGCTGCGCTGCGGTTTGCAATCAATACGAAAGCCCGGGAGCGATCCCGGGCTTTTTTTGCTTCGTGTGGATGTCCATCATTGACTGCCGCGTGGCCGCGCTTGATTCCCGTCCCTGGCCTGGTCCGACGGACTCGATGCAGACGTCTGGTCTCGTTCTTCGATCGAAAGACCACCGAAAAACTGTTTAGGCGTGGTCACATCCGCTTGCGGAGACCTTGGATTTTGAACGAGAGCCACGAAGACAACAGGCAAAACGCAAAACCGACCACAAGCGCAACCGCCACCATTGGCCATCCTGTGGTCCATTGGACACGGTAAAAGCAAGTTGCCGGCTCGCTATTGATGAGCGCGCCATCAGGACATGGATTGGCCAGGCGGCTGTGATACAGCAGCACCACGCCCGTTACACAGGCAAGGGCGCTGCTCAGGATAAGCATCAGAACACCGGCTCGAACGAGTAACTTGCCTGGCATTGAAGGACGACTGCCTGCGTCATGCAGTGGCGGCCAGTGCCGCATCCACTGCCTGACGCAAGCGCGCATCGTCTGCCGGCACGTCGGGAGCGAAGCGCTCGATAACCGTGCCGTCGCGGCCGACCAGGAATTTTTCGAAGTTCCACAGCACGCCCGGCGCGGGGTTTGCGGCAATGCCGTAGCCGGCGAGTTTCTCGCGCATCGGGCCATCGCCGGTGGCGCTCGGGCGTGCGCTGGTCAGGGCCTGATACAGCGGATGGGTGTCGGTACCGGTGACGGCGATCTTGGAGAACAGCGGGAAGGTGACGTCGTAGGTGAGCTGGCAGAACTGCGCGATCTCCGCCTCGCTGCCGGGCTCCTGTCCGTTGAAGTCGTTGGCTGGGAACGCCAGCACTTCCAGACCCGCGGCGTGCCTGTCGCGGTACAGCGCTTCCAGGCCTTCGTATTGCGGGGTGAGGCCGCACTTGGAGGCGACGTTGACCACCAGCAGCACCTTGCCGCGGTAGTCGGCCAGCGTGGCGGGCTCACCGTCGATGCGGGCCACGGGGATGTCGTACAGCGTCTGGCTCATCGATACGTCCTGGACAGGTAGAGCCGAGAGCATAAACCGCCACTGGCTCATGGCGCTTGCAGTTATCTCCAGCGACGCGCACGGGCCAAGCGGCTGATCGGCCCGTGCAAGCGCTTGGACATATTTGAAGCCATCAATCGATGCACAACGCGGCCTGGCCCATGCCGCCGATCACTTCCTGGCGGCAGCCGAAGCGGTCGCTGTCGCGCTGGCAGGTGCCGGTGGTGGCGGTACCGGTCGGCACGATGCTGGTGGCCAGGCAATCGCCGCTGCACTCGGCATTGTCGGTGCAGGTCTTGCCGGCATCGGCATACGGCACGATACAACGCGGAATCTGCATGCGGCCTACCGGACGCAGTTGGCCGCCTTTTGCGGTGCAGGCGGCAGCATCATCGGTGGAACCTGCGTTCGCAGCCGGTGGCGCGCTCGCTGCAACGCCGGACTTGGCGGCAGGCGTATTGCTACATGCGGCCAGCAGCAGCGCGCACAGCATCGGGTGGATCCATCGGGCCGCCATGGGAATCTCTCTGGGACAAGGGGCCTACAAGCATCGCGGTGGCGATGTCTGCGTGGCGTGGTCGGCATGGGACGCCCAAAAAAATCTGCCGTTGTAGGAGCGCACCTGGCCGCGATGAGGCGTTATCGGCAATGCCCTGTCGCGCCCGGGTGCGCTCCTACGGTGTGCTGTCTGTTGACTGTTGCGATGCCATCTGTGGATCGCTGCTGCCTGTCGCTGGAAGTAGCGCCAAGCCATTGCCGTTTGCTGCAGCCGGCGTTGTAGGAGCGGACCTGGCCGCGATGGGGCGTTATCGGTAATGCCCTGTCGCGCCCGGGTGCGCTCCTACGGTGTGCTGTCTGTTGGTTGTTGCGATGCCATCTGTGGATCACTGCTGCCTGTCGCCGGAAGTAGCGTCAAGCCATTGCCGTTTGCTGCAGCCAGCGTTGTAGGAGCGGACCTGGCCGCGATGGGGCGTTATCGGTAATGCCTGTCGCGCCCGGGTGCGCTCCTACGTGTGCTGGGTGTGGGCTAGCGTCTGAGGGTGGATCATTCCTGCTCGTCGCCGGGGTCGTCGTCGATGCCGTTCGCGGCATCGTCCAGCAGCGCCTGGGATTGGTCGCCGGAGAGCGTTTCCACGCCACGCAAGCGGCGTTCGATGGTGCGGGTCTTGCGGCTGGCTTCGCCCAGGCTCTTGCCGACGGTGCTGATCTGCCGCTCGGCCTTCTCCAGAATGCCGGCGAACTTGCCGAACTCGCTCTTCACCGCGCCCAGCACCTGCCAGACCTCGCTGGAGCGCTTTTCGATCGCCAGCGTGCGGAAGCCCATCTGCAGGCTGTTGAGCAGGGCGGTAAACGTGGTCGGGCCGGCCAGTACCACGCGATGTTCGCGCTGCAGCAGATCGACCAGGCCGGCGCGGCGGATGACCTCGGCGTACAGGCCTTCGGTCGGCAGGAACATCACCGCGAAATCCGTCGTGTGCGGCGGGCAAACGTACTTGTCGCTGATGGATTTGGCCTGCACGCGGATGGCGCGCTCCAGCTGCGCGGTGGAATTCTTGATCGCGTCCAGGTCGCCTTTTTCCTGCGCGTCGATCAGCCGTTCGTAGTCCTCGCGCGGGAACTTGGCGTCGACCGGCAACCACACCACCGTGTCATCGCCGCGCCCTGGCAGGCGGATCGCGAAGTCCACTGCTTCAGCGCTGTCGGGTTTGACCCGCACGCCGCGCGCGTACTGCTCCATCGTCAGCGTCTGCTCGAGGATGTTCTCCAGCTGCACTTCGCCCCAGCCGCCGCGGTCCTTGACGTTGCTCAGCACGCGCTTGAGATCGCCGACGCCGGTGGCCAGCTGCTGCATTTCGCCCAGGCCGCGCTGCACCTGCTCCAGGCGCTCGGAGACGAGTTTGAAAGACGCATCCAGCCGTGTGTTGAGCGTGGTCTGCAGTTTTTCGTCGACGGTGGCGCGCATCAGTTCCAGCTTGCTGGCGTTGTCGTACTGCAGGTTGGCCAGCTGTTGTTCCAGCGTGGCGCGCATTTCGCCGATGCGCAGTTCGTTGCGCTGGGTGAGTTCGGTCAGGCGTTGGCCCAGCGCCTCGGTGAAGCGCTGCTGCGACTCGCCGGCCTCTTGCCGGCTCTTGCGGGCATCTTCGGCCAGCGCATCGCGCAGCGCGGCCATATGGGTGTCGGTGCGTGCGATCAGCTCGGTCAGTTGCTGGCCGAATACCTGGATGCGGGTTTCCTGCTGCTGGCCGAAACCGTCGAGCTGGGTGCGCAATTCGGTGAGCCGCAGGGTGAGCAGTTCGCCGGTACGTTGTTGCGCGAGGGCGCTTTCCTCGCGCGCCTTGCGGGCGTCTTCGCCAAGCGCGTCGCGCAGCAGGTCCAGGCGCTGGTCGGTGCGGGTGGACAGTTCGGTGAGATTGCGCGCAAAGGTTTCCAGGCGGCCGTCCTGCTGCCGCGCCAGGCCTTCGAGCTGCTCGCGCAGTTCACCGCGGCCGTCACGTTGTTCACTGCGCAGCGCATGCTCCAGCGCAGTGGTGGAGGGACGCCGCAGCAGGGCCAGCAGCTGCAACACCAGGACTACCACGAGGAGTCCGAGAAGGATCAGGGATTCGGATGACATGCGTGCAGTGTAGCCGGGCCGGTCGCAGCGGCTGCGTCGGTGCGAGGCGGCCTGGGTGGTCGGTGATCAGGCCGCAGGCGCTCGGGACGTTGCGCCTGCGGCAATGCGCATCGGCGACTTCAGTGCGGCTAGCGACGTGGCGAGCCGGGCCGTGCGCCACTTAGCTTGTCGGTAGCCAATCGTTGCCACGCGCCGACAGCTGCGATCTGCAAGCGGTGGCGATCGCCTGCGCGCGGGATGAGCGCGGCGGTCGTCGCAGAAGACCATGCAGGCCATCCGGCAACGACATCGCTTCGGTCGCATCGTCGCACCGACACGATCGCCGCATGACGTACTGCGACGCGCGCAGTCGCCCACGACGACCTGGCGCATATCGCTCCGCAATGCACATCGCCCAGCGGTGCGCGTGCGCAATGCCGTGTCTGGCGATCGCACGACCTGCGCCCGGCAGGGTCGCACGCGGCGACACGTCGCCACAGACGCTGACGCGTAGCGGCTCCCGGGCGCTGCACGTCGGCGATTCCGGGCGGCGGCTGGACACTGCAGTGCGCCGCGTCCTGTGCATCGCGCTGCGCCCGGCCCTGTTCGAGGCCGACCCCGCCCAGACGCCCGCTCTACGGCAAGCACGCATTGCTCGGCGCACCGGAACATGGCGCGATCCATGCCTGGCTGCAGTCAGAACCCTTCCAGTACCAGCTTGCCGCGGGTGCGATGCGATTCCAGGGCGGCGTGGGCGCGGCGCAGGTTGTCGACGCTGATGCGGCCGTAGTGCTCGCCCAGCGTGCTGCGCAGCGTGCCGCTGTCCACCAGCGCGGCAACGCGGTTGAGCAGGTGGTGCTGGGCGATCATGTCGTCGGTGGCGAACAGCGAGCGGGTGAACATGAATTCCCAGTGCAGCGACGCGCTCTTGCGCTTGAGCGGCAGCACATCCAGCGTGGCCGGGTCGTCGATCAGCGCCAGCTGGCCCTGCGGCGCGAGCACGTCGACCAGCTGGGCGAAATGCTGGTCGGTGTGGGTCAGGCTGGCCACATGCTGGACCTGGGCGATGCCGATGCGCTGCAAGCCCTCGCTGAGCGGCTGGGTGTGGTCGATGACATGGTGGGCACCGAGCGCATACACCCAATCCTGGGTCTGCGGGCGCGAGGCGGTGCCGATCACGGTCAGCCTGGTCAGCGTGCGCGCCAGCTGCACCAGGATCGAACCGACCCCACCGGCGGCGCCGACCACCAGCAGGGCCTGGCCGTGGCCGCCGCCTTCGGCGATGCGCAGGCGGTCGAACAGCAGCTCCCAGGCGGTGATGGCGGTCAGCGGCAGCGCGGCGGCGGACGCGTCGTCGAGCGTGGCAGGCTTGCGGCCGACCAGGCGCTCGTCCACCAGGTGGTATTCGGCATTGGTGCCCGGGCGGGTCAGCGCGCCGGCGTAGTACACCGCGTCGCCAGGTTGAAACAGGCTCACCTCGCTGCCCACTGCATCGACCACGCCGCTGGCATCCCAGCCCAGCACGCGCGGCGACTCCACCGGCGCATTGGCGCGCACCTTGGTGTCGACCGGATTGACCGAGATGGCATGGATGCGCACGCGCAGGTCGCGCGGGCCGGGCTCGGGCAGCGGCAGCTCGAGTGCGACCAGCGCGCGCGGGTCGTCGATGGGCAGGCCGTGTTGCGGATAGGCGATGGCTTTCATGGGGCTGACCGTTGGGCGGGGAACTGCAGGGTGCGCCATCGCGATTCCCGGAAAAACCGGCAAACTGCGCAAGCAGTTTCACCACTGGAGAGAAGATGGTCCGGTTCGATGACCTGGCAATGTTCGTGCGCACCGCCGCGCTGGGCAGTTTTTCCAGCGCAGCGCGCGAGGCCGACCTGCTTCCCGGCCAGGCGAGTGCGGCCGTCGCCCGGCTGGAGCGGGCGCTGGACCTGCGCCTGTTTGCGCGCTCCACGCGCAGCCTGCGGCTCACCGCCGAGGGCGAGCAATATCTGCCCTACGCACGCCAGGTGCTGGAGCTGCTGCGCGATGGGCGCGAGCAGGTGCGCGGCGGCGACCAGGCACTGCACGGGCTGTTGCAGGTGACCGCGCCTTCGGATCTGGGACGCAACGTGCTGCTGCCCTGGCTGACCGCGTTCCGCGCGGCCCATCCACGGCTCACCTTGCGCCTGCACCTGTCCGACCAGGTGGCGGACCTGTATCGCGCGCCGGTGGATGTGGCGTTCCGGCTCGGGCGCATCGACGATGCCGAGCATGTGGCGCTGCCCTTGGCACCGGACAACCGCCGGGTGCTGGTGGCCGCGCCGGACTATCTGCGCCGGCATGGGCGACCGGACACGCTGGAGGCACTGCGCGACCATGCCTGCCTGCTGTACGTGCTGGCCGGGCGCCCGTATGAGCGCTGGCAGTTCGAGGTCGATGGCCGCCGCCAGACCGTGCCGGTACGCGGGGCGATGCTGTGCGACGACGCCGACGTGGTGCGGCGGTGGGCGGTGGCCGGCGAAGGCATCGCCTACAAATCGTGGCTGGATGTCTGCGCCGATGTACAGGCGGGGCGCCTGGAGGTGGTGCTGCCCGTATACGGCGACCGGCTGCCGCTGCAGTTGGTCTGCCCACATCGCAAACAGTTCTCACCCGCCATCCGCCAGCTGCATGCAGAGTTCGCGCAGCGCTGCCAGGCGATGACGGCGTTGTACCCGCTGGCTTCCGATGCGCGTTGACCTGCTGCGCCGGAAGATGGACGCAATGGATGGACACGCGCTTCGGCAAGCCGCGCGTATCGTTGGACGGGCCAGGCGCATTGCGCCCGCAGCGGATGCATCGGCGTTCCTGCGCCCGCTGGTGCGGGATCGATACGCTTCGGTGGTGGATTCGGCGGCCTCGCCAGGGGCGATTCCGTTGAGGAAGGCGAAGCGTCGGTTACGACCAACATGCCATCGCAGCGCGGCATAGGTCTGCGCGACTGCCGCGCTCGTTGAGGCGCCCGTCACTGCGCGGCTTCCGGCCTGCGTGCATGTCAGCCCGCCGCTTGCCGTCGATGCAGCGCTACGGCAATCGCCAAGGCCACTCCGGCGTGGTGGCCTATGCGTCGGCAGACGGAGCGATCGCCGTGCGCTTTGGCAGTGGCCAAACCTATGTGTACACCGCCGACAGCGCCGGCGCAGAGGTGGTGGCGACCATGCAGCGCCTGGCCAAGGCGGGACGCGGCTTGAGCACGTATATCAGCCAGAGCGTGCGCGACAGGGATGCGGACAAGAGTGCGTTGTAGCCGAGCGGCGACGGAGCAGGTTGCACGCGTCGCTCTGCACGGTTGCACGAAGATACAACTGCACATTGCAGCAGCCGCTGCGTTGAACACAGACGCGGCAGCCGTGCTGCTGCGATGATGCATCGACGCATTCGCAAAACGCAGCGCAGCAACCAGCGCCGTCGTCTCCGCGCACTCACCACATCCATCCTCGGGCGCCTATGCTGGATATCTACGGAAAGCCGACATCGATCAACGTGCGCAAGGTGCTGTGGCTATGCGACGAGTTGGCGCTGGACTACCGCCTGCATGCCTATGGCAGCGGGTTCGCCTCGGTAGACACACCCGAGTTTCTGGCGCTCAACCCGAACGGCCTGGTTCCGGTGATGCGCGATGGCGACCTGGTGTTGTGGGAGTCCAACACCATCTGCCGCTATCTGGCCGCACACAACCAGCGCGCGGATCTGCTGCCGGCCGCGCCGGCCGCGCGCGCGCTGGTCGAACAATGGATGGACTGGCAGGCCACCGAACTCAACACCGCCTGGCGCTACGCGTTCATGGCCACCGTGCGCGGCAGTGCGGCGCATACCGATCTGCACAGCATCGCGACCAGCGTGTCCGAGTGGAACCGGCACATGACCATCCTGGATGCGCAGCTGCAGCGCGCCGGGCCTTATGTGCTGGGCGCGGGCTTCACCTTGGCCGATATCGTGCTGGGCGTGTCCACGCAGCGCTGGTTCGCCAGTCCCATCGAGCGCCCGCCGCTGGCGGCGGTTGCGGCGTATTACGCGCTGTTGAAGACCCGGGCTGGCTTTCAGCGCCACGGCTGCACGGCGCCTTGAATGCATCGCGCCATGGCCGCAGGGCGCATGCCAGACGCTGCGAGTGCGCATGGCATACGGCAGATCGTGCGGTCATCGCCGTCGCGCGGGTCGCTGCATGGCAGCGTTGGCCTGGCGGCCCCGCAGCGCCTGCATGGCCGTGCCGATCGCAGGCACACACCCGGTAAGCAGCGCCCGCCACCACGCCGCTCGCGCTCGGCACCTGGGCCACGTCCCGCCAGATGCTTGCGCATCCTGCCTGTGCGTGCGCCCGAGCCGGACGCAGCCCCACAAGGTCTGCACCGACTGTTTCGGCCCGGGCGACGGCGCGCTCGTTGCGGGAATCGCGGCATGGAGGGTGCGACTTGTCGCTCTGCTGCCAGGCGACGCGCGCGCCCTGCCCACTTCGGCCGCATGACCTTGGACCGATAGCTTTGCTGCAGCGCGTTGGGCGACACTCGGGGATTCTTTTGGTTCCTTCGAGGTCCGCATGTCGTCTTGGCTCAGGCGCAAATCCATCGATCAGGTCACCGTGCACGAGGCTGGCCGGCAACTGGTGCGCAGCCTGAGTTGGCCGCACCTGATCGCGCTGGGCATCGGCGCGATCGTCGGCACCGGCATCTACACCTTGATCGGCGTGGGCGCGGACAAGGCCGGCCCGGCGGTGCTGCTGTCGTTCGTGGCGGCCGGCATCGTGTGCGCCTGCGCGGCACTGGCGTATGCGGAGATGGCCACGATGATGCCGGCCGCCGGCAGCGCCTATACCTACAGCTACACCGCGCTCGGCGAGAGCATCGCCTGGGTGGTGGGCTGGAGCCTGGTGCTGGAATATTCGCTGGTGGTCAGCACCGTGGCGGTGGGCTGGTCGGGCTATTTCGTCGGGTTCCTGCAGTGGTTGGGGGTCAATCTGCCGCATGCCTTGATTGCCGGGCCGCATGCCGGCGGCATCGTGAACCTGCCGGCGGTGGTGATCACCTTCCTGGTGGCCGGCATGCTGATGGCCGGCACCAAGGAAAGCGCCACGCTCAACGCGGTGCTGGTGGTGTTGAAGATCATTGCGTTGGGCGTGTTCGTGGCGATCGCGCTGCCGGCGTTCAACAGCGCCAACCTGCAGCCGTTCATGCCGTACGGCTTCTCCAAGGCGATGGGCCCGGATGGCGTGGAGCGCGGGGTGATGGCGGCGGCGGCGATCATCTTCTTTGCCTTCTACGGCTTCGATGCGATCTCCACCGCGGCCGAAGAGACCAAGAACCCGGGGCGCGATCTGTCGATCGGCATCGTCGGCTCGATGATCGGCTGCACGCTGATCTACGTGCTGGTGGCGTTGTCGGCGGTGGGCGCGATGAGCTTTACCGTGTTCGGCAAGAGCCCGGAGCCGTTGGCGCTGATCATGCGCGAACTCGGCCACGGCAAGGCGGCGCTGGTGATCGGTGCGGTGGCGATCATCGCGCTGCCGACGGTGCTGCTGGCATTCCTGTACGGGCAGAGCCGGATCTTCTTCGTGATGTCGCGTGATGGCCTGTTGCCGCGCGGCCTGTCCAAGGTCAACGCACGCACTGGCACGCCGGTGGCGATCACCTTGTTCACCGCGGTGCTGGTGGCCGCGTTGGCGGGTGTGGCGCGGCTGGACGAGATCGCCGCGCTGGCCAACGCCGGTACGTTGGCCGCGTTTACGGCGGTGGCGGCGTGCCTGCTGGTGTTGCGCGTGCGCGAGCCCAGCCGTGCGCGGGCCTTCCGCACGCCGCTGGCCTGGGTGGTGGGACCGGTGGCGATCCTGGGCTGCCTGTATCTGTTCTGGAGCCTGCCGAGCACCACGCAGGGCTGGTTCCTGCTGTGGAACGCGCTGGGCGTGCTGGTGTACCTGGCCTATGGGCGGCGCAATAGCCGGCTGGCGAAGGTGCAGTAGTTCTCCCGGCGGGACATTGTCCCCCTGCATGGGGGAGAAGGGGGCCCGAAGGGCCGGATGAGGGGACGGGCGAAGCCTGGTGTCATCCACCTTGGTCAGTGGCTTTGCCCCGTACCCTCACCCCAACCCCTCTCCGCCAGGAGAGGGGCTTCAAGCTGCACACTACTGGTCCGCGCCTGCGCCGCGGGTGCTCCAGCGCACGCGCGCCACGGCGCGCAAGTAGCGCCTTCTCGCCCGAAGGAGAGCGGCTCAGGCCAGGCGTCGCTCGCTCGACGCAGCGACGCTTGCGCTCACTGCGCTGCTGCAGGTGTGGCGCAGAACGAGGTTGGACGTGCATCCGCCTGGGTGCCCCAGCCTTGCGTGGGTGCCTGCCTGGTGAGCGCAACCGACAGCGTGCCGCCCTGCTGCAGCTGGGCCCAGTCCAGGAACACCTGCCGCTGCGGTTTACCGTTGAAACGCACGCTGTCCACGTATTGCAGCGCGCGGCCGTCCGCGCCGGGTGCGTCGATGCGCAGGCGCTTGCCGTTGCCCAGCTCCAGCGTGGCGCGTTTGAAGCGCGGGGCGTGCAGCAGGAACTGCCCGCTGCCCGGCACCGCCGGATACAGGCCGAGCGCACTGAACAGGTACCAGGCCGACATCGTGCCGAGGTCGTCGTTGCCGGTGACGCCGTTGGGTGCGTTGGTGAACAACTGCTGGGCGGCGCGCACCACGGTGGCGGTCTTCCACGGCTGGCCGATCAACGTGTACATCCACGGCGCATGCAGGTCCGGCTCGTTGTTGGGGTTGTAGCGGTACTGGTTGTAGTAGCTGTACGGGCCGACCACCCAGTGCGTGCGCGCGCCGTTGAGCGGATCCTTGAGCAGGTCCTCGTAGGCGAAGAACGCATCCAGGCGTTTGCCGGCCTGCTCGGTGCCGTGCATGGCCTGCAGCATGCCGGGAATGTCCTGCTGCACCAGCCATTGGTATTGCCAGGCGGTGCCTTCGTGGAAGCCGTGCTGCGAGCGTGGGCTGTAGTGATCGTCCGAGGGTGCGTACCAGCTGCCGTCTTCCAGCCGCGGGCGCGGAAAGCCGCTGAAGCCGGTGTCGGCATCGCGCACGCCGGCGTCCCAGACGTTGTGCCAGTTGCCGCCGCGTGTGCGTAGCAGCGCGCTGTCGTCGGGGTGGCCGAGCGCCTGCGCCATCTGCGCCAGCGCGCAATCGGCCAGCGCGTATTCCAGCGTGGCCGAGCCGCCGTGGTGCGGGTCCACGTCCATGCCCTTGGAAGGGAAGGCGCGGTCGTATTGCACGTAGCCATTGGCAAGATAACTGGCGTTGCCCGAGCGCCCCGAATGCCGCGAGTTGATCGGCGGCTGGCCGAAGGCGTTCTGGCGCAACGCGGCGTAGGCCTGGGCTTCGTTGCCCTGCAGCGCGCCGAAGCGCCACAGGTCGACCATGAAGGGCGTGACCGGATCGCCGGTCATGATGTTGGTGTCGAAGTTGGCATAGCCCCAGCGCGGCAGCCAGCCGCCCTGCTCGTGGATGGCCAGCAGCGAGCGGCCGATGTCGCGCGCGCGCGCCGGTTGCAGCAAGGCGAGCAGCTGGTTCTGCGAGCGATAGGTGTCCCACAGCGAGAAATACTCGTAGTAGGTCCAGCCGTCGGCCCGATGGATCGCATCGTCGAAGCCGCGGTAGCGGCCATCGGCATCGCTGCCGGTGAGCGGCTGCAGCAAGGCGTGATACAGCGCGGTGTAGGCCACCGTGCGATCGTCGACGCTGGCGCCGGCCAGCTGCAGGCTGGCCAGTTCCTTGCGCCAGGCCTGTTGCGCGCGCTGGCGCATCTGCTCCAGGCCCAGCAGCTTGCCGCCGAGCATGCCGTCGGCGCGCAGGTTGTTACGTGCACCCTCGGCATCCACGTGCGAGATGGCGCTGACCACGGTCACCGCGCGCGCATCCTTGCCCTTGCCCAGCGGGAAGCTGAGCCAGGCGCCGTTGGGCTTGAGTTCGCCGCCCATGCCGTGGCGCGCACCGGGTACGCCGCCGTCTTCGCCCCACACTCCGTGCGCGGTGAACGGACGATCGAACTCCAGCCGGAACCAGCTGGTGTATTCATGGCCGCCGCAGAAACTTTGCGTGACCAGCTTGCCTTCGACCACGCGGTCGCCAACGATCTGCACCTGGCTGCCGATCACCACGTGGCGGTCGTTGGCCTGGGCCACGTTGATCAGCACATGGCCGGTGTCGGCGCCGGGCGCGAAGGTGTAACGCTCGGCAGCGGCGCGGGTGAGCGCGCTGGCTTCGGCGTCGATGCCGCCGTAGTCGGTGAGCCGCACCTTGTAGTAGCCGGCCTGGCCCACTTCGCCGTCGTGGGTGTAGCGGGCGGCGTAGCGCTTGTGGTCGAAGGCCTTGGCGTCGCTGGTATCGAAATCGCCGCCCGGGCCGATGCGGCCGGTGACCGGCAGCACCGAGACCTGCCCACCCTGCTCCCAGCAGCCGGCCCCCGACAGGAACGAATGGCCGAAGCCGCGGATGCTGGGGTCGTCGTAGCGCCAGCCGGCGTAGTGGGCGCCGATCGGGCTGACCTGGATCAGGCCGAACGGGGCCGACGCGCCGGGAAAGGTATTGCCGTCGTCCTTGCTGCCGATGAAGGTGTTGACCTGTGCCGGGTCCTGCGCAGCCAGCGGGCCGGCCAGCGTGACGCCGAGCAGGCACAGGCCGGCGGCGGCGCGGCGCCACCAGGAGCAGGACGGGGACGATGCAGCGGTGGCGCAGGACACGACAGACAACATGCGGGAATCACCTCGGGGGAGAGGGCGGCGCGAACGTCGCAGGTGGGAAGCGTGCCTGCCGCGCCGGGGCGCCGGCAGGCACGCGCAACTGCGTTCTAGAAATCGAACACGTATTCTGCCGCGATCTCGCGGCCGACCGGGCGGAACAGGCGGAACAGGCGGCTGTTGTAGAACTCGTGATCGAGCTTGTACGGGTCCTTGTGGTTGTAGCCGGTGCTGTTGAAGAGGTTGTTGACGTAGAGGTTGAGCTTCATCGCCGGGGTGATGCGGTAGCCAGGATTGACGTTCCAGGTGATCGCCGGGCTTACGCGGCCGTAGTACTTGCGGGTGCTCTAGCCGAACGCAAAGAGTAAGCATTCGGCGTCCGATGCTCCACGCCGCGTCGCAACAAGGCTGGCGGCCTCAAGCAGACTCTTCGGATTGGAGTTCAATTGGATCAAGGCCTTGATCGGTTCAGTCCTGGTGCCAGGCCTGTTGTCGGCAGAACCAACGGGTGAGCTGGCTTGAGTGCATGGCGGATCCTTGCTGCACGCAGCCGGGTGGGTAGCCATTGCCGGACAGGCGCTGTGGATCTACCCGGAGGCGCTGCGGGGGAATAGCTGAAACTGCAAGCGCAGGGCGAGTGGCGGCGAGCGGTGCCGGCCGCCGTTGCAGCAGACGTCTTCTGATACGTGTGCACGGCAGAGGACGAGGTCGGTGGGAGGGAGCGGCGGGTATTGCCCGTCTATGAGCCGCCCATAAAAAAGCCCGGTCGTCGGACCGGGCTTGGCGTCAGGGCGGCAGTGGGAGGGTCCGCCGCCTGGCGGCCGTGACTTACCAGCGCATGCCTTCGAACGGGTTGAAGCTGGTGCTGCCCTTCACCTTGTCCAGGTAGTAGGCGTAGTTGGCGCTCATGCCGGCCAGCAGGGCCAGCGGGATGCTCAAAGCATTGCCCAGCGAACCGGGCAGGAACGAGGCAATGATGCCCACCACCAACCCGATGCCGATCAAGCCCAACGCCTTGCGCCACAGGCCCAGGATGAAGAAGTAGATGAAGCCGAAGAACAGCGCATAGAAGTTCATGCCGACCTTGAGCTTCTCGCCGAACGGCAGTGTCTTCAGCGCTTCCTTGTAGGCAGGATCCTTGGGGCCGCCATGACGGTCGAAGAAGTCGAAGCGGAACTGCCACTTGGGGCTGAGCTGGGTGCGGTCAAAGGTGTCCATTCCAATCCATGTAGTTGAAAACGGTTACATGATAGGCGATTGCGTATTCAGCGGCACGTGTTTTACAGCGAGCTCGACACCAGCCGGCCCACACATGAGCCGGCGATTGCCCGGCCGACTCCCTTCCCGCAAGGCTTGCGCTATCGCTGCTCGCTGACACCGGTGCCGGGGCGCGCGCGGCGGCGGAGCCGGTCAGCGCACGCGGGCCAGGGAGTGCCCGGCCGACTCCAACACGAGGCCAAGGCCAGGGTCCTGCAAGGCCAGCCGCTATCGCTGCTGGCTGACACCGGTGCCGCGGCGCGCGCGTCGGCGCGCGTAGAGCGCATGGTCGGCGCGGTCGACCACCGCAGTCAGCGCTTCGCCTTCCTGGCGCAAGGCCGTGCCCAGCGTGAACTGGATCGGCGCGTTGTCGCCGGCGGCCAAATAGGTGCGCACCAGCTCTTGCAGCTGCTGCTCGCTGGCCTGGTGCAGCAGCACCAGGAATTCGTCGCCGCCCAGCCGCACCAGGTGGTCCTGGCGGCGCAGCGGATCGTTGAGAAACCAGGCCATCTGCACCAGCACTTCATCGCCGCGCTGATGGCCATAGGTGTCGTTGACCAGTTTGAACTTGTCCAGGTCCACCACCACGCAGCCCCAGCGCACGCTGGCATCGCGCCTGTCCAGATCGTCCAGCAGGCGGCGATTGGAGCAGTTGGTCAGCGGGTCGGTGAACGACCATTCCAGCAACTGTTTTTCCTGCTGATACTGGTTGGTGATGTCCTGGGCGTGGGCCAGGACCAGGGTGGCGTCGGCTTCCACGTCGAGCACGTTGTGGTACTTCCAGTGACGCAGGCTGCCATCGCCGGCCACCAGTTCGATCACGCCCGAATCCTGGCCGTCCAGCACCATGCGCGACAGGTAGCCGCGCAGGCCGCCATGTCGCTCCGGGCGGATCAGCTCGAACAGCGAGCGGCCTTCCATCTCTTCCACGCTGCGGCCCAGCGAGCGCGCCGCCGCCGGATTCACGCTGATCAGCCGGCCCTCCATGTCGTGGGTGCAGATCAGCCCCAGGCTGTACTGGAACATCTTGCGGAACTTGCGTTCGCTGGCCGCCAGCGCATCCACCGCACGGTGCCGGTCGGTGACGTCCTGGATGGCGCCGACCAGGCGCATGCGGCCATCCACATGTTCCACCGCGCCGGTGCTGTGCACCCACAGGTGGCGACCGGTGCTGCTGATCAACGGCAGCTCCAGATCCCAGGCAATGCCCTCATTGACGCAGGCATCCACCGCCTCGGTGATCACCGCGCGCGCTTCCAGCGGATAGAACGCGATGGCTTCGCCGAGGGTGGGCTGGTAGCCCGGCGGCAGGTCGTGCAGCCGGCAGGTTTCATTCGACCAGGTCAGCGTATTGGTGCCAACGTCCACTTCCCAGCCGCCCACGCCGGCCACCCGCCCGGTGCGTTCCAGGAACGCCTCGCTCTCACGCAGCCGCTGCTGCAGCCGGGCATTGGTGTCGGCGCGCTCGAGCATCTCGCGGCGCTGCTCCAGGCCTTCGGCGGCGACCTTGGCAAGCTGTTGCAAGGCCGCCAGCTGGGCCGGCTCCAGGTGACGCGGGCGCTGGTCGATCACGCACACCGTGCCCATGCGCAAGCCGTCGGACAGCACGATCGGGGCACCGGCGTAATAGCGGATGCCGGGCGCATCGGTGACCAAGGCGTTGTCGCAAAAGCGCGGGTCGGCCGGCGCATCGCGCACTTCCATCACCGCATCGCTCTGGATGGCGTAGGCGCAGAACGCCAGCTCGCGCGCGGTCTCGGACACGCCGGGCAAGCCGATATTGGCCTTCCACCATTGCCGATGCTCGTCCACCAGCGACACCAGCGCGATCGGCGTGCCTGCGATGGCCTGCGCGGCCGCCGCCAGCGCATCGAAGAACGGTTCGGAGTCGGTGTCGATCACCTGCAACAGCGCCAGCCGCGCCAGACGCTGCGCTTCGCGGGTGGTGGATGACGCAACGGTGTCGCGCTGATTCAACGGCAAGCTCGCTCGTGCCCGGTAATCCGCCCAGTCTATCGGACCGGGCATACCTGTTAGCGACGGCCGCGCGACGTTCCGTGCGCCATTGCACACAGCGGCGCCGGGGCGTGCCGGTGCCGGGTTGCCGGCGCGCCGTCAGGTGTGGGCATCGGCCTGCGGGGCGGCGCCGTCATCGCGCATCTGCAAGGCCAGATACAGGCGTACGCAGTCGTCGGTGTTGCGCAGGTCCACGCCACACAGTTCTGCGATGCGCTGCATGCGGTAATCCAGCGTATTGCGGTGGATGGCCAGTGTCTTGGCAGTGGATGCCATGCGCATGCCGGCACCGAACCAGACCGACAGGGTCTGCAACAGGTCGCCGCGACGATCCTGTGCCAGCAGCGCCTGCAGCGGCTTGCGCAGTTCCTCGGCCTGCCAGGCCTGGCGCAGGTCGTCCACCAGCACCGGCAGGCGATGGTCGTCGTAGAAGAACGCATCGGCCTGCGGCGCGCGCGCCTTGCCGATGCGCATGGTGGTGCGCGCGATCTGGTGCGACAGGGCCAGCCCGCCGGGCTGCGGGAAGTACTGCCCCAGCGCCAGGCGGATCCGCAGCGGGCTGCTGGCGCGCATGCGCTCGAGCAAGGTGTGCGCGCGGCGGCGTTGTTCGTCCACGTCCCAGTGGCCGCGGCGGTCCAGTGCGGGCTTGAGCACCACCAGTTCGTTGAGCGCGGTGGCGGCGATCAGGTTGCCGCGCTCGGGCGTGGACAGCAGCGTGTGCAGGCGCTGCAGTTCCACCAGCATGGCGTCCAGGTCGAGGGTGTCGCTTTCCACTTCGATGACCGCGGCCACGCGCGGCAGGTCCAGCGCGATGCCCAGCCGTTCGGCCCAGCCGGCCAGTGCCGGGGTGGGGCCGTCGGCGCGGATCAGGCCGAGCGTGACTTCCTCGCGCAGGCGCGCATCGCGGGCCAGCAGGCGCAGCAGGCCGGCCTGCTCCAGCATGGCTTCGGCGGCCATGCGCACCAGTTCGGCCTGTTGCCCGATCCGCTGCGGGTCGCCGGTGAGCCCGACGCAGCCGACGATGCGGCCATCGGCGATCAGCGGCAGGTTGACGCCGGGGCGCACTGCATCGAGTTGCTGCGCCAGCGCCGCATCGATCTCCACCCGGCCCTGCCTGGACAGCACCAGCAGCGCGCCCTCGTGCAGCTGACCGAGGCGCGCCGGCTCGCCGCTGGCGATGATGACGCCGGTGTGGTCCATCACATTGACGTTGCCGTCGAGGATGGTCATCGCGCGGTCGACGATGGACTGCGCCAGGGTGCGGTCGAGCGTGAGCATGGGCTGGGGTCTGTTGACGCGATCGAGGGAGTTCACGGTGCCATGGTCGGCGCATGCATGTTCGATACGTGTGTGACGGTGCAGGGTGCGGCGGCGGGTGCTTCGACCGCCGTTGCTGACAGCCTGCCGCGCGCGGTTCGATGCGGATGCGTCGGGCGAAGATGCGGCGCGCTGCGACGCCTGCTGCCGGCACGCTGCGCACCCGTCGTCGGTGAGCAGCCGGCTTCCCGGAATCGGTGGCAGTCAAACCGGCAACGCGCCGCGTCGCGCGGTCGCCCTGCGGGCGCCAGGCCTGCTCTGCGCGGCGATGTGCTGCAGCGGGACAGGTGGCACGAGGAGGGCCTGCGTCAGGAATCCATGCGCTGCCGTCAGCGGCCGTCTCCGGCTGCCGGCGCCGGCGCCAACGCCCTGCCCACCTGCAGCGCCGCCGCCACATTGCGTGCGGCGATGCGCACGTTGCCGGCGGCTTCGGCCAGCGCCTGCTCCACCGTGCAGGCGCGATGCACCACCGCGAACATCGCATCGATGCCATGCCCATGCAGCAGCGCGGCGCCGTTGCCCAGGCAACCGGCAATGGCGATCACCGGCTTGCCGTGCCGCTGCGCCACCCGCGCCACGCCCACCGGGGTCTTGCCGTGCAGGCTCTGGCTGTCCAGACGGCCTTCGCCAGTGATGACCAGATCGGCCTGGGCGATCAGCGCATCCAGCCCCAGCGCCTGCGCCACGATCTCCACCCCCGGGCGCAACTGCGCGCCCAGGTATGCCACCAGCGCCGCGCCCAGGCCGCCGGCCGCACCGCCGCCGGGCAGGTCGTGCAGCTGCACACCGAGGTCGCGCTGCAGGAGGTTGGCGTAGTGCTGCAGGTTGGTATCGAGCTGGCGCACCATGCTGGGGGTGGCGCCTTTCTGCGGGCCGAACACCGCCGAGGCGCCGGTCGGGCCGATCAGTGGGTTGTCCACATCGCAGGCCACTTCGAAGTGGCAGTCCTGCAGGCGCACGTCCAGGCCGTCGGTCTCGATCCGGGCCAGCGCCGCCAGCGCGCCGCCGCCGGGGCCGATCGCCTCGCCGCGCGCATCCAGCAACCGCACGCCCAGGGCCTGCGCCAGGCCGGCGCCGCCGTCGTTGGTGGCGCTGCCGCCGATGCCGATGATGAAGCGCCGCGCGCCGGCATCCAGCGCGGCCAGGATCAACTCGCCCACGCCCGCAGTACTGGTGCGCAGCGGCGCGCGCTCGGCCGGCGGCAGCAGCGCCAGACCGCTGGCGGCGGCCATTTCGATCACCGCGGTGCGGCCGTCGCCGGTCAGGCCGAAGAACGCCGGCACCGGGGTGCCGAGCGAGCCGCTGACCGTGCAGGCGATCACCCGCCCGCCGGTGGCCGCCACCAGGGCGTCGACCGTGCCCTCGCCGCCATCGGCGACCGGCACCTTGCTGTAGTGCCAATCGGGAAACACCTCGCGGAAGCCGGCCTCGATCTGGGTGGCCACCTCCAGCGCGGACAGGCTTTCCTTGTAGGAATCGGGGGCGATGACGATCTTCATGGGGACACTCGCCTGGATGGACATCACTGGTTCACCGCGCGTGCCGGCACCCGCAGCACCAGCGCCGCGCCCAGCAGCATGGCCCCGGCCAGCACGTACAGCGCCAGCTCGGTGCTGTGGGTGGCGTCCTTGATCCAGCCCACCAGGTACGGGCTGACGAAGCCGGCAACCTGGCCGGTGGAGTTGATCAGCGCCAGCCCGCCGGCCGCAGCCGCGGCGGTGAGAAAGCCGTTGGTCAGCGGCCAGAACAGCGGCAAGCCGCTGACCGCGCCCATCGTGGCCAGGGTCATGCCGAACAGGGCCAGGCCCAGGTTGTCGGTGACGCTGGCGGCGATGCACAGGCCGGCCGCGCCCATCAGCAACGGGATCACCAGATGCCAGCGGCGTTCGCCGCGGCGGTCGGCCGAACGGCCCATCAGCACCATGAATACCGCCGCGGCCAGATACGGGATGGCGCTCATCAGGCCGATCCGGGTCGGGTCGGTGACACCGCTGCCCTGGATGATCGAGGGCAGCCAGAAATTGATCGCATACACCCCGCTCTGGATGCAGAAGTACACCGTGCCCAGCATCCACACCGCCGGGTTGCGCAGCACCGCGCCCAGCGAGGTGGAGGCACCGGCCGGCTTGCCTGCTTCGTCGGCGGCCAGCGCGCGGGTCAGTGCCTGCTTCTCCTGCGGGTCCAGCCAGCTCGCCTGCTGCACGCCGTCGCTGAGCAGGAACCACACCCCGATGCCCAGCAGCACGGTGGGCAGACCCTGCAGCAGGAACATCCATTGCCAGCCGGCCAGACCGCCCTGCCCGGCCGAGAAGTGGCTGAGGATCCAGCCCGACAACGGCCCGCCCAGCACCCCGGAGATCGGGATGGCCGACATGAAGACGGTCATGACCCGGCCATGCTGCGCGCGCGGAAACCAGCGCGTCAGGTACAGCACGATGCCGGGGAAGAAGCCGGCCTCGGCCGCGCCGGTGAGCAGGCGCAGGGTGTAGAAACCGGCGGGGGTGCGCACGAACATCAGGCAGGTGGAGAGCAGGCCCCAGCTGACCATCATGATCGCCACCCAGCGGCGCGCACCGATGCGCTGCAGGATAAGGTTGCTCGGCACCCCGCAGGCCAGGTAGCCGATGAAGAAGATGCCCGCGCCCAATCCATACACCGTCTCGCTCATGCCCAGATCGCCCAGCATCTGCAGCTTGGCGAAGCCGACATTGACCCGGTCCAGGTAGTTGAACAGGTAGCAGACGAACAGGAACGGGATCAGCCGCCACAGGATCCTGCGGTAGGTCGGGCCCAGGCCGTCGGAGGGCGGCAGGGGCCGGGAGGCTTGGGTCATCGCACGCTCCAGCAGTCGGTGGGCCCACCGGCGCGCAGTGCCCTGGCACCGGCACCACACAGGGGTCGGCGCATTCTAGTTGGAGGTTTTTCCCGGAAGCATCGTCAGACTGCTGCCAATCTGCGGGCAGGCAAATGCCGGTTTTTGTGCAAATGCCCAAATCAGCCACAACCGCTCCCGGCGTTTGCCGGGCTCGGAACGCAATAGTAACCATGCTGTTGGTGCAAGGCTGGCGACCCCGATGCTGCGACGGCGCCCCGCCCCCAACCACCTGGCTGACAACTAGCGCCGGCGCACTCCGCGCGCGCCCCAATCAGCCCATCCGGCGAAGAAGCCCGCAGCAGCACCCCAGCCCTGCACTCACAACCAAACCGGCGCCCCACCGCCAAGCCCGACACAGCACCCAGCCCCGCACGACAGACCGCCTCGGCTTTGCGAATCCCGAATCCCCAATCCCAACTCCCGCGCTCTACCGATTCCCCACTCCCGATTCCCGATTCCCCACCGCATACGCCTGCGCCTGCCCCATCACCCGCAGCAGGTTGCCGCCCCAGATGCCGGCGATCTGCTGCTCGGTGTAGCCCTTGCGCAGCAGCCAGGCGGTGATGCGCGGCAGGTCGGAGACGTCTTCCAGGCCGACCACGCCACCGCCGCCGTCCCAGTCCATGCCGATGCCCACGTGTTCGGGCCCGACCACCTTGAGCACATGCTCCAGATGGGCGAAGAAATCCTCCTCGGTGGCGCGCTTGATCGGGTAGCGCGCATCCAGGTCCTTGAGCGCGGCGCTCAGGGCGGTGCCGTCGGCGATCTTGATGTGCTCCCAGCCGCCGTATTGCTCGGTGAGCGCCTTCTCGGCGGCCTTGCGCTCGGGGCTGGCGCCGCTGTCGACCAGGTAGCCGCCGTAGGAATTCACCTGGATCACCCCGCCGTGTGCGGCCAGCACCTTCAGCCGCGCGTCGTCGATATTGCGCGGATGGTCGAACACCGCACGCGCGCCGCTGTGCGAGAGCACGATCGGCACCGGCGACAGCGCGATCAACTGGTCGAACACCGCATCGGAGGCATGCGATTGATCGATCACGATGCCCAGCGCCTGCGCCTGTTGCACCAGTTGCTTGCCGGCCGGGCTCAGGCCCTTCCATTCCGGCCCCTTGGGATCGGTGGCCGAGTCGGCGAACTCGTTGTTGAGAAAATGCACGGTGCTCATCAGCCGCAGCCCCTGCGCGTAATAGAACCGAAGCAACGTGGGGTCAGCCACCAGCGGGCTGGCGTTTTCCATGCTGATGTACACCACGCGCTTGCCATCGGCCTTGATGCGCGCCGCATCGGCAGGCGTGGTGGCGAAGGCGAAGCGCTGCGGTTGCGCGGCCAGCAGCGTGTGGATCTTCAACAACCGTTGCAGGCCGGCATCGCGATCGTCCAGGTGCGCGGCCGCACTGCGATTGCCCTGCCCGGTGTAGACCGCCCAGAAGCCACCATCGAGCGCGCCTTCGACCATGCGCGGGTAATCCACCTGCGACAGCCGGTTGCCGGCATGCGCCTGCAGGACGTCGAAATCGGGGCGCTCCAGATTGGCCGGCGTGTCCAGATGCGAATCCAGCGTGACCAGGCGCTGTTGCAGCGCGGTGGCGCGCGCCAGCTCGGCCTTGGAAAACTCCAGCGCGTGGCCGGGTGCGGCCACGGCCAGACTCAGCGCGATGGCGGTGCACAGGCGATACAGGGTCATGGCAGCTCGCAGAAGGTGGGGGTGTATCGATCATAGCCGCGCAGGGATCGGCCGATCCCTGCGCAGAACGCAGAACGTGAGTGCACGGGGCGCGGGCTGACGCGATGCGCAGTCGCAAACATCACCTCTTGCGACCACGCACCAACGCGTCACTTGCGCTCGAAGAACTCGTGATACGCCTTGGATTTGCCTTCCGGCGACTTGCCCACGCCATTGCGGATCAGCGTCTTGCCGTCGGCAGAAAAGGTCCAGAACTCGCCGACGATCACGTCGTCGTCCTTCATCTTGAGGATCTGGTAGGTATCGGCGCCGGTCTTGCTCACCGCGATCTGGTTGAAGCGCGCCTGCTCGTTGAGCGGGCTGGGTTTGCCATCCAGCGTGGTGACGTAATCGACCTTGTACGGCGTGTCCGGGCGGGTGGTGTTGATGGAGTGGTATTCGATGCGGTTGTCGGAGAACTGCACGTTGATGGTCAGCCGCATGCCCTTGGGAAACTTGCCGTCGCTCCAGTTGGATTTGGATTCCACCAGGGTCCAGGCGCCGTCGTGCGGATCGGCCGCCGATGCGGCGAACGTGGCAGTCAACGCCGAGACGGCGAACAAGGCGGCGGTCAGAAAGGTGCGCATGGGCGGTGTCCTTGGATGCTGGGATGGTGGGCGGTGCGGTCGGGTAGCTGCTTGGAGTTGGGCGATCGTCGGGAGTTGGGCATCAGAAGTCGGTGCGCGATTCCAGGTGCTGTTCGACCTGCTCGCGCGTGGTCCACAAGGTGCGGAACTCGCCCCTGGACAGCAGTGGCAGCTGGTCGCTGATGTGCGCCGAACCAGGCTGGCTGGCATTGCCGTAGCTCATCAGCCCCTTGGCCTTGAGCGGCGTGGAAAACTCCACCAGCGAGACCCAGGTTTCGCCGTGCTGCGGCAGGCGTTGGCCATCGGCGTTGGGCGGGTTCCAGGTGATGACGTCGAACGCGCCGAGATTGCCGAAGCCGCCGCGGCCAGGCACATCGACAGCGCCCAGATGGAAACGCGACACCTCGCCGTACGGCCGATCAATCGCGCCATAGGTCTTCTTGGTGCTGGCGACGGCCTGCTTGAGCTGACGCAACGCCAGCGCCGGATCCTTCAGGCCGCTGGGTGTGGTCAATGGCGCCTCCAGTGACCACGGCGTGGCATAACCGGCCTGCGAGAGGTAGCGCGCATCGCCGGTGAACAGGCGCGCCCATTCCTCGAACAACAACGCGCCACGGCTGTCGGCTTCGAAGTGGCGGTCCCAGGCCTTGAGCACCTTGATCGCGGCGAGAATGTCCGGATCGGTGCTGTCTGCGGCGGCAGCGTACAACTGCGGCAATGTACGATCGGCCGCCAGCGCCTGCGCGGTGCGCTTGAGCGCGACCAGCTGATCGAAGTCGATCTTGTCGTGTTCGGCCAGCATCTTCACCGAGTTCTGCGCCCGTAGCGACATCGGCCCGGTGGGTGCGACATAGGCCGGAAATGCGCTCGGTTCCAGCACGCGCGGCCAGCTCGCCAACCACGGCGGGTCGTTGGTGTTCTGCACGAAACCGCCGGCCGGGTTGATCACCTTGGGCAGCTCGTCGTAGCCGTGTACCTCGCTCCACAACGTGGACGCGGTATCGCCCGGCACCAGCCCGCTCCAGTACTTCAAATCGCCTTTCGCGTGTTTGGGCAGGATGCCGTTGTCTAGGAACAGCACATTGCCGGCGTTGTCGGCATAGACGATGTTGAACATCGGCACCTGCAGCTGCTTGAGCGCGCGCTGGAACTGCGCAAAGTCCTGCGCCTTGCCCATGTCCCAGTACT
This sequence comes from Xanthomonas sp. 4461, assembly GCF_024806475.1. Classification (NCBI taxonomy): domain Bacteria; kingdom Pseudomonadati; phylum Pseudomonadota; class Gammaproteobacteria; order Lysobacterales; family Lysobacteraceae; genus Xanthomonas; species Xanthomonas sp. 4461. The sequence goes on from NZ_JANTYV010000003.1 coordinate 91,553, forward strand.
GCTTGAGCATGTCGGGGCGATCCAGGCCGGCCACACGCAGCGCCACGGTGCTGCCGTCGTAACGCTCGAACACCGGGCCCTGCATCGCATGCCGCACTTGCAGCGTTTCTTCCTTCAGCGAGCCATCGGCCTGACGAACCTTCAGCGCTTTGGTTTCACGCTTGAACGGCAGCACCTTGCCGTCCAGCAGATACCCCTCGCCCGACAGCGTGAGTTTGTAGGTGGTCTGGCCCAGCAGCGTGTTCACCGTATTGGTGAAACCCAGCTGCTTGTTGAAACCGAAACGCAGGATCGGCAGGCCGACCTGGGTGGCGCCGTACAGATCCACACCCGGCCCGTTGAGATGTGCTTCGTAGTAGGTGAAAAAGCCACTGCCCCAGGGCAGATGCGGGTTGGCCAGCAGCATGGCGTGGCCATCGCGGGTTTTCTTTGGCATCAGCGCCCAGGCGTTGGAGCCATCGCGCGCCTGGCCATCCTTGGGCGGCTCGCCCAGCACCTTGGCCGGCGAGGCGATGTAGACGTAATTCATCAGCCGGTGCGCATGCGCCACCACGTCCACGCCGGTGATCGGCAGCACCACCTTGACCTCTGCATCCAGCGCCTCGGGATGTGCGGCCGCGTAGTCGTTGATGCCTTGCGCGAAGGCGTCCAGGTCGGCACGGAAGCCCGGGGCCTGCTGTCGGTACCACTGCTGCGCGCGTGGGTAGACATCGTTGCTGGCCAGCCAGCGATCCTGTTCGGCGTACTTTTCGCCCCAGTATTCGGCCGCGCGGCCGCGCGCTTCGCCGTAGAGATGCAGCAGCAGATTGCCGTGGCTGTGGGTCTGTGCCCAACCGAAGCCGTAGAAGGTGCCGGCTTCGGTCCTGGCATAAACATGCGGCACGCCGTAGCGGTCCCACAGGATCTCGCCGGTGTCCTTGCCGGCGCCGGCAAGCGCCGCCAGCGGGGCGCAGAGCAATGCGATCAACAGCCCTGCGCAGATGGAAGCGCTGCGCGCAGGCGCCCGCATCGAAGAAAGTCGCGGCACTGGATCACTCCTCAAAAGGTGTAGGTCAACTTGGTGTAATAGGACCCGCCGGTGAAGCCGTACGGCACGCTGGTCACATAGAAACCGCTGCCGGTGCTGGCGACCGCGCCGATGTTGTTCGGGTATTGGTTGAACAGGTTGTTGGCGCCGAGCGTCCAGGTGATGCGCCCGGACAGTGCGTAGGACGCTTCCAGATCGGTGATCCATTTGGCCGGCACGTGCTCGTCGTTGGCCGGGTTGTTTTCCAGCACGTCGAAACTGCCGAAGCGGTTGACGCGCACGTTGAGGGCGAAGTCGCCGATCACCCAATTGCCGCCCAGCAGCAGCTTGCTGCGCGGGGTGCGCGACAGATAGCCACGCGAGGCGCGGTCGAACAGTTCGTAGCCGGCGCCCAGCGAGTCCAGTGCGGCCGGGTTGTCGGCGATGCGGGTGATCTCGGTTTTGTTGTAGTTGTAGCCCAGGTTCCAGTTGACCCGGCCCCAGTCGCCGGCCTCCATGCGCCAGGTCGCCACCACGTCCACGCCTTCGGTGCGGGTGTCGATGGCGTTGGTGAAGTACTGCGCGCTGTCGACCCCGGACACGCCGGCGCGGGTAAGCAGGTCGGTGATCGCCGCACCGGTGATGTAGCCGGTCATGCCGATGCGGTCGTCCAGATCGATGCGGTAGGCATCCACGGTGAGGCTGAGCGCGCGGGTGGGGTTGTAGGTGAAGCCGATGCTGGTGTTGGTGGATTCTTCCGGCTTCAGCGGTTCGGCCCCCAGTGCCAGCGCGGCGGGAGAATCCACCGGCAGCGTCTTGGCCAGGAACAGTTCGCGGTCGCCGTTGTCCAGCGTGCGCCAGCTGCTGTTGGTGGCCGCGTACAGGGCCTGCGCCAGGGCCGGCGCGCGGAAGCCGGTGCTGGCCGCGCCACGCAGCGCGAAGGTCGGGGTGATGGCCCAGCGCGCGGTGAACTTGCCCACCGCGGTGTCGCCAGCCGAATCGTCGAAGCGCTCGTAGCGGCCGGCCAGGCCCAGCGATACGCTGTCGGCCACGTCCCAGGTCAGGTCGACATAGGCCGCGCCGCTGTTGCGATCCAGGCTGCCGGCTTCGTCGGGCTGGAAGGTGATCGCGCCCTGCGCGCCGGGCGGCGGCGCCTGCCCGGCGCGCGGATGCCCGGCCGGAAACACGTAGCTGCCGGCCGCATAGGCCGCCTGCTCGCCGGCCTGGATCTCGTATTTCTCGTAGCGATGCTGCACGCCCAGCGACACCTGCAGCGGGCGCTCGGCCAGCTGCAGGCCGCGGGTGATGTCCAGGCTGGTGGTCCAGTCGGTGGAGGTCAGCTGGCCGAGATAGAACTCGGTGGGGCTGGTCGGCCCCAGGCTGGCGTTGAGCGTGTGCAGGCCGTCGCGTTCGGAGGCGTTGCTGCCGTAGCTGGTGGTCAGGTCCCAATCCCACTGGCCCCACAGGCCCTTGATGCCGGCGGTGAACTCGTAATCGGTCTCGTCGATGCGCAGGCGCGGGCTGTACCCGTCCGGATAGATCTCCTGCAGGGTGTTGTTGGCGTTGGGATTGCGGAACGACCATTCCAGGTCGCTCAGGCGGCGGCTGTAAGTGGCATAGGAGTACCCGCGCAGGTCGCCGCCCAGGCCCAGTTCGGCGTTGTAGGACAGGTTGGCGCCCTTCTGCCAGGGCTGGCCGAAGTTGCGCGTGATCAGCCGGTTGGCGGTGGCCTCGCGCGGGTCCGGCTGGCCGTTGACCGGGTAGTACAGCCGGTAGTCGTCGGCCACCGGCACCGCGCGGTTGGAGGTCTGTTGATAGCGGGCGTCGGCGGCCAGATAGACGAAGCCGTCGCTGCCCAGTGCCAGGCCCTTGCCGATGCTGGCGCTGCTGCTGTCGCCATCGGCGCGGTCGATGTTCTGGCCCCACAGGATGTCGGCCTTGCCGCCCTCGGCATCGGACTTGAGCAGGATGTTGATGACGCCGGCGATCGCGTCCGAACCGTATTGCGCGGCGGCGCCATCGCGCAGCACCTCGATGTGATCCACCGCCGAGACCGGGATCAGGCTCATGTCCACCGGCACCGAACCGCGGCCGACGATGCCGGCGATGTTGATGCTGGCGGTGCGATGGCGGCGCTTGCCGTTGACCAGCACCAGGGTGTGATCCGGGTTGAGCCCGCGCAGCCCGCCGGTGGCGATCACATACGAGGTGCCGTTGCCGGATTTGGCCGGTGCATTGAACGAGGGCACCAGATCGTTGAGCGCCGACAGCAGGCCCGGGCGGCCGGTCTTTTCCAGTTCCGCCGCGCCGATCACATCGATCGGGGTGGGACTTTCGGTGACGGTGCGCTGCACGCCGCGTGCGCCGGTGACCACCACTGCATCCAGGTTGCCGACTGCGGCGTCTGCGGGCGGTGCGGCGGCTGGCTGCGTGGTTGCGGATGCATCCACCTGTGCGTAGCCCACACCGGGATGCCCGTGCAACCCGGCCGTCAGCGGCTGCGCCGAGGCCAGGGTGATGCGTTCGCCATCGTCTTCGACCACGCTCAAGCCGGTGCCGGCCAGCAACTGCCGCAATGCCACGCGCGATTCCAGCGTGCCCTGCACCGCCGGGGTGCGTACCTGCTGCAGGTATTCGCCCGGTGCCACGATCTGGACGCCGGCCTGCCGCGCGAATTCGGGCAATGCCGCCACCGCATTGCCCTCCGGTAGCGAGAACGTGCGCCCCTGCGGTGACGCTGCCACCGCATGTCCCGCTGCCATCATTGCGGTTGCCGCCGCGATTGCCTTGCTCAAACGCCTGGTTGCTGCATGCATCACTGGTCTCCGCTGGCGCGCGTGCGCCGCTGTCTGGTCGTCGTCACCGTTGTTGTCTTGCTCGCATGTGGTTGGATGCGCAGCCGCCGCGTTTCCGCCATCGACATCGACATCGCAGCTGCCGGCGGCCTGGCTGCAGATCGATGGGCATCACTGCGCGATTGCCCCGCGCAGATGGATGCCGCCACGGGTGTGTTCGATCTGCAGGCCCATGCTCAGTGCGACGGCGCGTGCGAAGCCTTCCGGATCGTTGGCCGAGTACAGGCCGACCACGGTGCGTCGCGCTACGGCGGGGTCGTCGATCAGGATGCGCATGTCGTTGTAGCGGGCAAATTCGGCGGCCGCCTGCGCCAGCGTGTCGCCATCGAAGGCGATCATGCCGTCGCGCCAGACCAGCAACTGCTGCACGCGTTGCGCATCCAGCGGCTGCAGCTGCACTGCCCGCGTCGGGCTGACCATGGCCAGCATGTTGGCTGCCACCCGTTGCGGTGCGCGCTGGTCGGCATCCACTTCAACGGTGCCTTCGCGCACCACGACCTTGACTGCATCGTCCTGGCGGCGGCGCACGCTGAAGCTGGTGCCCACCGCGCGCACTTGCGAGCCTGCCGCCATCACCACGAATGGGCGGTGGCGATCCTTGGCCACATCGAACAAGGCCTCGCCACGCAGCAACTGGATCTGGCGCCGGTTGGCGCTGAACTCCACCACCACTTCCGAGCCGGAGTTCAGCGTCACTGCCGAGCCGTCTGCCAACGGCAGCCGCAGCACCTCGCCGATGCGGGTGAGGTGATGGCCGCTGCCGGGCGCTTCACTGCCGGGCGCGCCATGTCCGGGAACGGACTGCTGCAATGCCAGTATGCCGGTGGCCGCAGCGACCACGCTGGCAGCGAGTGCAGCCAGCCAGGTGCCGCGTCGATGCGTGCGGCGTGCTTGCGCCGCTTCGGCGGTAAAGCCCTGCCCCAACGCACGCGCGCGATCGAAGTGCAGGTGCACTGCATGCGCACGCGCATAGGCGCCGCGATGGCGCACATCGGCGGCCAGCCAGCGGTCGCGCTGTGTGCGCTCGGCCTGGGTCAGGCGGTCGCCGTCCTCGCGTCCCACCCAGGCAGCGGCGATGTCATCGATTTCGCTCATGCCTAGTGCCCGTGCTGCTCTTCGACGCGCTGCGACGCCACAGTGCCGGCAGTGGCGGCCGGTGCGGGGGCGGCACTGCGGCCCATCCGGGCCATCAGCAAACGCAGTCCCTTGACGATGTGTTTTTCCACGGTGTTCTCGCTGATTCCGAGCCGCGCGGCGATCTCGCGCTGCGACAGGCCGTCGACCTTGCGCAGCACAAATACCTGGCGACATTTGTCCGGCAGTGCCGCCAGCGCTTCACCGATGCGGCGCAGCTCCTGACCGGCAATGGCGTGGCGCTCGGGTGAGCGCTCGTCCTGTGTGATGTCCAGGCGCTCGATTTCCGCCACGCTTTCGATCGAAACAATCCTGGCGCGGCGCACCTGCTGCAACAGCACCGACTGCGCAGCGGTGAACAGATAGGCGCGCGGATTGGCGATATGACCCACCTCGCCCAGCCCGGCCAGGATGGCGTAAGTCTCCTGGATGACGTCGTCGCAATCGACGTTGCCGGGGGCGTGCTTGCGCAGCCAGCGCCGCAGCGCCGGCTCGTGCGGCAGGATCTGCGTCGCCAGCCAGGCGGCGCGCTGTGAGTCGATGGCCGGCATCTAGGCCATGGCCTGTGCGGTGTCGGCACGCTGCGGTGAGGACGTCATTGCATTCTCCGAGTGTCGAGCCAATCCCCTGCTCCCTTGTCAACGATGGACCAGGGGCACCGATCCGCCATTGCGTATGACGGGTGGGGTGACGTTGCGGCACTACCCGCCGCATCAATCGCGGTAGGTACGGGATTCGAGCCCTGGGTGCTGGGAGCAGGCGGGCCTGGCGCACTGACTGCGCGATCGCGCCAGATGCGAGCGCACGTCAGCGTTGCGTGCGCGGCCGATCGTCGCGATCGCTCAACGTATCCACAGATGCGCATGCGGCAGACGTGCGTCACGTATCGCCATCGCGTCGCTGCCGTACCGGAGCGCACAACTCCGACCCGCGCCACAGCACGAGCGATGCACGCGTTGCAGTTCGGAAAAATACATCATTGAATCAATTGCGCGGTGCGCGCGGCTCCGCACACTTGCGCAGTCCCCGCTGCCGGCGGCATTCCCCAGCTCACTCAGACGCCACGCCCGACTGCTTGCGTGTGGCTGCGCGTGCGTCTTCCATTCCCTGTCTGCGAGAGCATTGTCATGTCCACCGCATCGTCCCCGCTGCCGCGTCGGCAGCTCACCCGCCGCCTGTTGGCCGCCACCATGATCGCCACCGGCCTGGGCGCGGCCTCCAGCGCCAGCGCGGCGTGCACGGCCGGCAGCTGGGTCGCGCGCGTCAATGAAGTCGGCATGCCGCCGGTGCGCTACGAAACGGCGCACTTCGCCTTCCGCTGGAATGGCAACGGCGTCTCCGATGCGGACGTGCGCGCCGCCGGCGAGCACCTGGAAATGGTCTGGGACACCTTCATTAATCGCCTGCAGTTTCCCGAGCCGTTCTGCAACGTGGCCACCAAGTACAAGGCCAACCTGCATCTGGACCCGAGCTTCGGCCTGAGTGGCGGTGCCACCGGCAGCGGCGGCATGGGCATGTGGATGGCGCCGGGCGGCCTGCGCGACCATTGGGGTCTGGCGCACGAACTCACCCATGCACTGCAGTACCAGGCCGGCGGTTTGCAGGAGTCCGAGTACACCGGCTGGATCTGGGAATCGCACGCCAACTGGATGACCCATCAGCTGCCGGAATTCCACAGCAGCGACGTGCATTGCTCCAGCATGCTGGTGAATTACCCGCATGTGTATCTGGGCTCCACGCGCGACCGTTATTGCAACTGGCAGTTCATGGAGTACCTGAAGAACCGCTACGGCTACGCCATCATCAACGACATGTGGAGCAAGGCGCCGCGCATCGACAACCCGGCGCGGCGCAGCGCCGATCCGTTCTCGGTGATCAAGGCCAACATGGGCTGGACGCAGTCGCAGATGAACGATGTATTCGGCGACTGGGCGATGCGTAACGTCAACTGGGATTACACCAATCCCGACGGTAGCGACCAGGGCGTGCTGTATCGGGCGCGCTACGGCAGCAATCTGTCGTTCGACCCGCAGCGCACCCAGGACTGGGACAACCGCGACCGCGCCTTGCGCATGACCGTGCTCGACCCGGTGGCCGGCCAGGCCAACCGCTATCGCGTGCCGTTCGAATGGGCGCCGCAGCGCTGGGGCTACAACCTGGTGCAGCTGATCCCCGCCAGCGGCGCCACCACGATCCAGGTCGCCTTCGAGGGACAGGTGCAGAGCGCACCTGCGGTCACCAGCCTGCCCGGCCTGCTCAACGACCCACCCAGCATTCCCAACCCGGACTCGGACTGGCGCTGGGGCGTGGTGGCCATCGACAGTACCGGCAAGGCGCGTTACAGCACGCTGCAGCGCGGCGCCAAGGCCAACGTCAGCGTGCCGCTGAAGAGCGGCGACCGCGCGGTGTATCTGATGGTGATGGGCGCCCCCAGCACCATGCAGCAGATCAAGTGGGACCAGTCCTACTACGCGATCTACCGCTACCCGTGGAGCGTGACGTTGACCAATGCCGCGCCGGCCGGCAGCCAGCCCAACGCGCCCACGCCCACCCCGGTGGGGCGTCGCCACGCCAACGGCGGCGGCTGGGTCGCCAACACCGCCAACGTCGCCTCCACCGCTTACGTGGGGCCACGCGCACGTGTGCTGGCCGGCAATGTGCTGGGCAATGCGCGCATCGATGGCCGCGCCACGGTGATGGGCGGCACGGTGCAGGGCAACGCGGTGCTCGGCGGGCTCACCGTGTGGCATCCGGGCGCCACCATCGGCGCCAATGCGCAGGCGCATACGGTGTTCATGGGGCCGGGCGCGTTCGGTGCCATCAACGTCGGCGGCACCGCGCAGTTGCGTGGCGATGTCGAAGAACAAGGCGCCTCGCCTGTGCAGGGGGTGTTCTACGGATTTATCGATCCGGCCACGATGACCAACCCGGAGTTCGGTGCTGACCTGCGCCAGGCGGTGCCGGAAATCACCGCGCAACCGGCCGGCTGGTGATCTGGCGCAGCTGCACACAGCAACTGCGCATCAGTCCGACAAGACACGACAGACAGGCCAGGGACAGCCATCGGTGGACGCGCGCAACGCGTACACCGATTGCGCGCGTCACTGGCAAGTGCGGGTCGCCTGGCCCGGCACGTCGGCTATGACTTGCCTGTTCCAGTCACGTCACCGCATCACCGCTGCCACCCGTTCGAATCGGCGTGCGGTCCTGCGCGATGGGTGGGGTTGCCTGCGATCGCCTGCAGGCGTGCGTCTGCTGCAGCGCCAAGGCCGCATGCGCACCAGCGATGCAGGTTGGCGCTGCCATGCATCGCTGCACGTTCGACGCAGGCTCAATCCTCGAGTTCGGCCAACCGCGTGCGCACGCTGTCCACATCGACGTGCTCGCGCAGATGCAGCCACTGCCGCGCCCACACCGAGCGCAGCACGATCCAGGCGCCGAAAACGCCCAGGCAGGTCGAGCCCAGCGCCAGCGTCAACGGGTGCAACGGCGAGCCGCTGCCGGTCTGGAACAAATACATGAAGGCCCCGGAAAACAGCAGCCATACGCCGAACACCGGCCAGTTGCTGGCCAGCAGGCTGGCATGGGGCCGCTCGATCTCGCGCAGCAAACGGCGCAGTGCCTTGCGTTCGTCTTCGTCGCTGGACCTCATCGGCTGCCGCTCCCTAGTGAATGTCTGCGTCGAATCTCGGCTGCAGCGCGCTGCGATACACCGGTGCCGTCGCGCACGGGTTACGCCTGTTGCACGATGGACCACAGTTGCATCGCGTCATCCGCGCTGCATGCACCATCACACGCCAGGCGATGCGGTGGCCACTTGCCAGTGCCCGCCCTGCACCGCTTGTCGGCAGCCGCCGCCGCCGCCGTGTGACGTCATCGTTTGGCGGCCACGTCTGCAATGCCATTGACCTGCACAAGCACGCAACGGGCGCTACGCATCGCCCGCTGCCTCACGGCCACCGCCATCACACCACGCGGCAGAACACCGCCTTGAGATAGCGCGATTCCTGCACATGCGCCATGAACGGATGGTCGGGGCCAGCGCCTGCCACCTTCAGGATCTGGATGGTGCGCCCGGAGAAGTACGAGGCGCGGCGCAACATGTCCAGGAACTCCTGCTCGGCCACCAGCCCGGTGCACGAGAAAGTGGCGAACAAGCCGCCAGGCTTGACCACGCCCAACGCCAATTTGTTCATGTCCAGATACTTCTTCAGTGCCGGAATCACCTGCTCGCGGTCGCGGGTCATCTTGGCCGGGTCCAGGATCACCACATCGAACTGCTCGCCGCGGTTGGACGCATCGCGCAGCCACGGGAAGATGTCGGCCTGCACGAACTTGGGCCGCACGTTGTTGAGCTTGGCGTTGCCCTTGGCGATGGCGATCACGTCCTCGTCGATGTCCACGCCCAGCACCTCGGACGCACCGCGCGCGGCCGCGTACACCGCAAAGCCGCCGGTGTTGCAGCACAGGTCCAGCACGCTCTTGCCTTCGACCTGCTCGCTCAGCCACTGGCGGTTTTCGCGCTGGTCGGCGAAGAAGCCGGTCTTGTGCGCACCGGCCGGGTCGGCGCGGAACTTGATGCCGTACTCGTTGATCACCGACGCTTCGGTGGTGGTATTGCCGTGGAAATCGAAGCTTTCCTGCTTCTGCACGTGTTCGTCGGCAAAGCTGTGGAAGCGGCAGCCCGGGAACTGCTCGCGCAGCGCGGCGTAGATCCATTCGCGGTGGCGGAACATGCCGGCGGCGAAGAACTCCACCACCACCAGATCGCCGTAGCGGTCCACCACCAGGCCGGACAGGCCGTCGCCTTCGCTGTGCACCACGCGCCAGGCATCGGACACCGCGTCGAGCTTGAGCCAGTCGCGGCGCAGGCTCACTGCCGCGGCGATCTTGCGCGAGAACCAGCCCGCATCCACCGGCACCGACTGGTCGGTCTCCAGGATGCGCACGGCGATGCGCGAGTGGCCGTTGTAGAAGCCGCGGCCAACCCACTCCCCATCCACGCCGACCACATCGACGATGGTGCCGGGTTTGGGCTTGGCGGCGGGCTTTTCCACCAGCTTCTGGAAGATCCACGGGTGGCTGGAGCGCCACGCATTCTTGAGTCGGACGACGGGGACAGGAGTATTCATTCACCTATTGTATCCGGCTGGATTGACGTGCCCGGCCCCTGCCCGCAGAATCGGCGGCAGAAGGGGAGTAGCTCCCAACGTTGTCGCCGTCATGACGAGTCCTGCCAGCCAGGCTCCGGTGCAACGGCAACCGGCCAGGCCGGTTGCGAGCGAGACCTTCGCCGCGCAGGCGAAGGTCCGTCACCCGGAATCCACGATTTCCGTGTCACAAGGCCTCAGCCCACCGGCTGTCCAGGTCGTTTCACTTTTCGGGATTCTTTATGCAAACCATTGGCAATGTCTGGTTATGGGGCGGTTTCGGGGTCGTGGTGATCGCCGCGCTGCTGATCGATCTGGTGCTGATGCGCCATGGCGGCGCCCACAAGGTGACCTTCAAGGAGGCCACCTGGTGGAGCATCGGTTGGGTGCTGCTGGCGCTGGCCTTCAACGCCGGGCTGTGGTGGTACCTGCAAGGCACGCTGGGCGATGCGCAGGCAGACCAGATCGGGCTGCAGTTCCTCACCGGCTACCTGGTCGAAAAATCGCTGGCGGTCGACAACATCTTCGTGTTCCTGATGGTCATGACCTACTTCGGCGTGCCGGAGGAACAGCGCCAGCGCGTGCTGATCATCGGCGTACTGGGCGCGATTGTCCTGCGCGCGATCATGATCTTCGCCGGCTCGATGCTGCTGGCCAAGTTCCATTGGCTGCTGTACGTGTTCGGCGCGTTCCTGCTGCTGACCGGTATCAAGATGTGGTTCTCCGCCGGCAAGGAGCCGGATCTGGAAACCAACCCCGTGTTGCGCTGGATGCGCAGCCATCTGCGCCTGAGCCCGCAGTATCACGGCAACCTGCTCAGTGTGATGAAAGACGGCAAACGCTGGTTCACCCCGCTGTTTGTGGTGTTGATCCTGATCGCGGTGATCGATGTGATCTTCGCGGTGGACAGCATCCCGGCGATCTTCGCGATCACCACCGACCCGTTCATCGTGCTGACTTCCAACGTGTTCGCGGTGCTGGGCCTGCGCGCGATGTTCTTCCTGCTGGCCGGCATGGCCGACCGCTTCCACCTGCTGCCGTATGGTCTGGCGGTGATCCTGGTGTTCATTGGCACCAAGATGATGATCATCAATTTCTACAAGATCCCGGTGCTGGTGTCGCTGGCGGTGGTGGTCACGATCCTGGTTGCCACCATGGTGCTGAGCCTGCTGCGCCCGCCCAAGCCGGCCGGGCACTGAGGGGCTGGGATTCGGGAATCGGGAATCGGGAACGGTAGTTCCATGTGCATTGCTGGCAACTGCGCACACCGACTCTCTCGACTGGTCCCTGCCTGCCACCGTCGCGGGACCTTACGCGGCATGGATGCCGCGTAAGAGCCTACAGGGACGTACTTGCGGCGTGTCCCGCGACGGTGGGCGGGCAAGGGCCCTGCAGCCAAGCCGCAGATCGTCCGCCCTACGACCGACGCATCCCCGCCGTTCAATCACCTCTCAAGGCCGCCAGGATTTCAGGCTCCACGTCGCCGGGGCGTTTCCAGGCTGCACTGGTAAGGGCGGGATGCGGCAGCGTTCGGTGTCGCGCCCCGGCCACCTCCACGGACGGATTCACGGCGTGTCCCGCGACGGTGGGCGGGCAAGGGCCCTGCAACCAAGCCGCAGATCGTCCGCTCTGCGACCGACGCATCCCCACCGTTCAATCACCTATCAAGGCCGCCAGGATTCAGGCTCCAGGTCGCTGGGACGTTCCCGGGCCGAACCGGTGGGGGCGGGATGCTGCGGCACGTTCGGTGGCGCGCCCCGGCCACCTGCGTGATGTCACGTAAACCGCTGTGCCAATGATCGGCGGCGGGACTGGATTATCCCGTCGCCGGGCCTGCTTATCCCGCGCCGGAGAGGCTTGTAAAAAAACCCACGCGACGCCATCCGTGAAGGTATGACACCGCCTCCTGTTGCCACCGACGACACCACCACCCAAGACCGCCTGGACCGTTCCAGGATCTTGCGTGCCTTCAACTTCAGCCTGGCGGCCGTGTTGCTGCTGGTGGCGGTGTTCACCGCGCAGGGCATGTTCGACTGGCGCGCATGGGCGGTGGCACCACTCCAGGCAGACGGCCTGATCGGCATCCTCACCGCACCGCTGTTGCACGGCTCGCTCGCGCACCTGGGCGCCAACGCGGCGGCGCTACTGATCCTGGGCACGCTGGCCGGCAGCGTGTATCCGCGCGCCACCGCCATGGCATTGCCGTTGCTGTGGCTGGGCTCGGGCCTGGGGGCGTGGTTGTTGGGCGAGCCTGGCAGCCGCCATCTGGGCGCCAGTGGCGTCACCCACGGGCTGATGTTCCTGGTGTTCGTGCTGGGCCTGCTGCGCCGCGACCGCCCGGCGATCGCCACCAGCATGATCGCCTTTTTGTTCTACGGCGGCATGTTGGTGACCATCCTGCCGCACGAAGCCGGCGTGTCCTGGCAATCGCATCTGGGTGGCGCAGTGGCCGGCCTGATCGCCGCGCTGCTGTTGCGCCTGCGCGACCCGCAGCAGGCCAGGCCGCGCTACAGCTGGGAAGACGAGGACGAAGACGCTGCGTGGGAAGTGAACAACCCCGAACACGCGATGCTGGAACCGCCACCTCCACGTCAGGTACCGGTGCTCTGGCAACGCCAGGAAGACGGCTCGGAAAACGTGGTGCTGCACTTCCCGCCGCGCGAGCGCCCGCCGGGAACGTAGGAGCGCGCTTGCGCGCGATGGGGCGTTCCCGATAAAGCCCCATCGCGCGCAAGCGCGCTCCTACGGACCGCATATGCGTCCAACGTTTAACGCGTTGCATGCTCGCTCAACGCACGCCGTGCCAAGCCCGGATCGTCGGCAAAGAACGCATCGATACCGGCATCCAGATACGCCTTCAACTCGGCCAATGCACCGGCCTCGTTACGCTCGGTCACCGCAGCACTGCTGCGGTTGTTGGCGGCCAGAAAGTAATTCTCCGGGCGGAAGGTATACGGCTGCACCTGCAGTCCTGCCGCATGCGCGTCGTGCACCAGGCCGGTCGGCGTGCCCAGGCGTTGCTGCGCATCCAGCGGAATGATGCTGCGGATGTCCGGGCCGATCGCATCGGCGTAGCTGGCGACCTGCTTCAGCCCTTCGGGCGTAATCATCTGCGCGTAGGTGCGCGGCGCATTGCCCACGCCCGCATCGGGCAGCGCCATCTGCGCGCCGCCCAGCAGCTGCAGCAAGCGAATATTGCCGTTGCGCCCGATCTTGCCGCGCAGGTAGCGCAGGTTGCCGGTCTCGAACGACTGGATCACCACCGGCGCGGTACGGGTGTAGGCATGTGCCTGCAAGGTGGTCAGCACCTTGTCTTCCATCGCCAGATTCAGCCCACTGAAATAGCTCGGGTGCTTGATCTCCGGAATCAGCCCGATCGTGCGGCCGGTCGCGGCAGATTCGGCTGCGACGAAATCAATGATCTCGTCGAAGGTCAAAATCTGAAACTGCCCGTCCCAGCGCGTGCCACGCAACTGCGGCAAGCGCTCGCGTGCGCGCAAGGTCTTCAATTCGGCAAGCGTGAAGTCCTCGGTGAACCAGCCGTCCATTGCCTGACCATCGATGGTCTTGCGCGTCTTGCGCGCGGCAAACTCCGGATGGCTGGCCACATCGGTGGTGCCGCCGATCTCGTTCTCGTGACGCGCCACCAGCACACCATCCTTGGTGGACACCAGGTCCGGCTCGACAAAATCCGCGCCATCGGCAATGGCTTTGGCATACGCGGCCAGGGTGTGCTCCGGGCGCAACGCGCTGGCACCACGATGCGCAAAGATCTGCACCGTTTTCGCCAACGGCGCCTCTGCCAACGCGGGCCCGCTCATGCCGACCATCATCGCTCCCAACACCAACACACGGTGGAACTGCATCATGCCTTTCTCCAACGAAAAAGCAGCCATCAACACCCACTGCGTCACTGCCAGGCGAGCTCGGCCGATGATCGAGGCGGCGTGTACGACCGCACACCCCGCTTGCTCCATCGTCCGCACCCGCCTGACAACCACGCGCCAAGCCTTGCCAGCCACTCTAAAACCATCCACACCGATCGACACGGGAATCAGTCAGCAGCAACAAGACCCGCTATTACCAATCCCCAATCCCGACTCCCCAATCCCGTGGTCAGAACTTGGCATCCAGCGTCAGAAACACCTGCCGCGGCGCACTGGCGTGAAACGCCAGCTGCCGGCCATTCGGATCGCTGTTGGCGAACGCGGTGAGGTTGGAAGCGTAGCGCTTGTCGGTGAGGTTGGTGACGTTGAGCGAGAGCTTGAGCGCCTGCAACACGCCGACCTGGCCGAATTCGTAGCCGGCGCCGGCATCGAACGAGGTATAGCCGCCAAAGCCCTGATCGTTGGTGTAGGTGTAGAAGCGCTCACCGGTGTACTTGCCGCGTAGATTGACGTTCCAGCCGGCGTAATTGAAGGCGATTTCGCTGGCGAACATGCGCTTGGGCGTATCGACCGTGGTCTTGCCGGCAGTGGGAATGATCACCCCGTTCTGCACGTAGTTGTCGTCATAGGTGGAGCGGTTGATCGAGGCCGAGTTGTACCACTGCAGGTAGCTGGTAGGCTTCCAGATCACCGTCAATTCGCCACCGCGGCTGCTCACCGAGCCAACGTTGAAAAAGCGCGTGGTGCAGGCGGGCGTGGTGCCCTGCTGGATGCTGGCGCAGGGGTTGAGCGAGAGCAGACGGTTGTCGAAGGTGACGTCGTAGCCGACCAGCGAGGCTTCGAAACGGTCGCGTACAAAGCGATAGCCCGCTTCCACGGTGCGCGATTTTTCCGGCTCCAGCGCACCGACGCTGGCATCGAACGAGGCCTGCGTCACCAGCAGCGGACCACCGGCACCACCGCCCTGGAATGCGGCGATGTTTTCTGCATAGGAAGCGAACACTTCCTGGCCTTCGGCCAGCCGATAGCCCAGCCCGATCTGCGGCAGCACCGACTCACTGGCCTTGATCGACCCGGTCGCCACCGGCGCTTCCACCGCGATGCCCGGCGTCTCGCGTGCGGTCATTTCGGTGCTCGGGCTCTTGATGCCCAGATCCAGGCTCAGACGCTCATCGAGAAACTTGAAGTTGCCCTGCACATAGAACTGCCGCGTGGTGATCACGTAGTTCTGCGAGAACAGGCGGCGGTTGGGATTCTGCAGGAACGTGTCGTCGCTGACCGGGCCATCGATCCAGTAGAAATTGCGCTCTACATCGTGGTGGTTGCGCTCGTACCACAGGCCGGCTTCCAGATGATGCGGGCCCAGGTCCCAGCCCAGCGAAGCGATGCCGCCGGTGCGGTTGATCCAGTAGTTGGTGCTGCGGATGGAGATCGGCAGTGCCTGCGGCGTGCCCGGATTGGAGGCCTGGCCCGGCGACCACCAATGGCCCTGACCCTTGTTTTCGTGGTGATAGACCTGGGTGTGCAGGCTGATCGCATCGTTGGGTTGGAAGTCGCCGGCCACGTAGAACAGGTCGTCGTCGCGCAACGCACGGCTCTGGTAGTACGCATCGTCCACGTTGTCCACGCCACCGCTGAAGCCGCAGCGTGCGGCATTGCGCGTGGCCGGCGCGCAGTACGCTGCCGCCAGTGCACGGTTCCAGTCCGGCGCATACAGGTTCCAGTCCCAGCCCAGGCCGCGCGCCATGCCGCTCTTGGACAGATAGGAATAGTCGGCCTGCGAGGTGCGCGAGGTATCGGCAAAGGCGGTCAGTTTTCCGCCATCGAATTGATACACACCCTTGGCGTTGAACTGCCGCGTAGTAGTCGGCGATTCCGGGCGCGCCCACATGTCCGCGGTAGCTTCGATACCCGACAGATACGCAGAAAATCCGTTGTAGTCGCCGGTATCCACGCGCAGGAAGGTGCGACGGTTGGCATCGGACCCCACCGTCTGCGACACCTGCCCACCGAACACGCTGGACGGGTCGGCCGAGTAGTACTGGATGGTGCCGCCCAGGTTGCTGGTGGACGCGGTGCCCAACGCACCGATGCCCGACGCCAGCTCCACGCCGCCGAAGTTTTCTGCGATCAATGCGCGGCTGATGTTGAGGCCGTTGTAATTGCCGTAGGCGTTATCGCCCAGCGGCAAACCGTCGAGCGTGTAGCCCAGGCGCGTGCCGTTGAAGCCGCGCAGGCTGATCGTCTGCGACTCTTCATTGGCACCGAAGGCATCGTTGGATTGCACGTTGACGCCCGGCATCCGGTTGAGCAGTTTCTGAATGCTGGTGCCTGGCGGCAGCACCGGAATGTCCTGCTGGGTGATGCGCTGCACCTGGCGCGTTTCGCCCTGGCCAATCACCGATACCGCATCGAGTTGCTGCACGGTGGAACCGGTATCGGCGGGCACCTCGGCCGGCGTATCGGCGGCACGTGCGGCTGGCGACAGCACAAGCGCGGTAAACACGGCAGCACTTAACAGATGGGTCTTGGGCATGAGAGGCATGGGGAAAGAGTCAAAAGATGACGGCAAGCGTGCGACAGCTGTCTTGCGTCGATGCGACGCCCAGATGACAGTGCCGAGACAACTGCTGCGTATCCCGCGCTGCGACTGCGTTGTGCTGGCATGTGCGTGTCATCTGCACGTCGTAATCTGCGCGCTCGTCCAGTCGTGCTGCTTCGAGGAATCGTCATGGTCCACCGCATCGCTCGCCACTGCCAACAGACGCTGGCAAGCCTCGCCCTTGCCGCCTTGTTGATCGGCAGCGGCGTGGCCACTGCGCGGCAACCGGCAAAGCCGGCGGATTCGGTGCTCGCCAGCGACGCGCAGGGATATATGGAAAAACCGCAGTTGCCCGATAGCCTGCAGCTGGTGCCGCCCCCGCCGCAGGACGGCAGTGCCGCGCTCGCCAACGATGAGGCCATCGCCAAGGCCATGCTCGCGCTGCGCGGCACACCGCGCTGGGACCTGGCCACGCGCGACGCGGTACTGAGCTTTCCCGATGCCGCCAGCCACTTCAGCTGCGCGCTCGGCGTGCAGATCGACCAGGCCGGCACACCGCATCTGCTGCGCCTGCTCGAACGCAGCATGCGCGACGCCAGCAGCAGCACCAGCGCCGCCAAGGCACGCTATCAGCGCCCACGCCCGTTCATGCGCAACGAACAACCGATGTGTACCCCGGCCGACGATGCGGCCCTGCGCAAGAATGGCTCCTACCCGTCCGGCCACACCGCCATCGGCTGGGCCTGGGGCCTGATCCTGTCGGAACTCGCTCCCGCCCAACGCAACGCGCTACTGGCACGCGGCCGCGCCTTCGGCGACAGCCGCCTGGTGTGCAACGTGCATTGGCAGAGCGATGTCCTGCAGGGCCGCATCATGGGCGCGGCCACCGTCGCCGCGCTGCACAGCAACCCGGAATTTCAAAAGGATCTTGCTGCCGCACGCGGGGAGATCGCAACGGCCAAGCCTGTCGCACCGGATGCATGCGCAGTGGAAACAGATGCCTTGCAGGCCGTGTTGCCAGAAGTGCTCTAGGTAGCAGCGAAGCCTGCTCTGTAAGCAGGCAGCTGCCGTCCCGACCTGAGCACACTGATCTCGGCGCAGTGTTCTTGTCGAACTAGTCGGCCAGCGCTCATCAGGCACCATGCCGCCGACGCAGGTGCGACAGCGACGCGGGAGCCTCCGCGCGCCAGGAGCGCTGGCAGCAGCGCGCTAGCGATGATCGATGCGCCACTGATTGATGGATCGGGCAGCCAAGCCACGCAGGACCGGCATCAGGCCGGACAGTGCCGTGCACTTTGCTGCTGGCGCTCCAATCGAATTGGACGCCGCTTCAAGACCGCGCTCTGAATGTAGTGCCGATCCAGCCTGGTTTCCCTGATCGGTGGACCCGCGCTGCCTGGTCGCACAGGGTCGATAGGTACGCATCTCTCGAGCAGGCGCGATGCCTGTTCCGCAATATCCGATGCAGCACGCCACCGCCGCTGGCCTCGTACTGCTTCGACCGCCTCGCCCCCGCCCCAGCGGCACCGATCCAGCGTCGATGCACGACGACCGAGTACTTCATTTCCTTACAGCATCCGCGCGTCCAAATCCCGGCCCAAAAGCACCGAATTTGCCAAAGTTGCCGGAGGATGACATTTTTGTACATATTCGATTAATCTTCAGACAGGCTTCAGGAATGTGACATCCATTCAGGTTGTCTACATGACGTCCTGAATCCCAGTTCCCCTCGACTGCGCTCGCAGTCGAGTCCCACGTCTGCAGTGTTCGCGACCGAGTTCATCAGGAGAGAGAGGAATGACGCGTCCAGGGGTCCGTAGTTCGTTATCCAGCAACATCAAGCGCAGCGCGCTGAGCCTGGCGCTAGGCATGTGCGTGATCGGAGGAGTGCAGGCGC
This sequence comes from Xanthomonas sp. 4461, assembly GCF_024806475.1. Taxonomy (NCBI): domain Bacteria; kingdom Pseudomonadati; phylum Pseudomonadota; class Gammaproteobacteria; order Lysobacterales; family Lysobacteraceae; genus Xanthomonas; species Xanthomonas sp. 4461. Next base: position 110,024 of record NZ_JANTYV010000003.1, read on the forward strand.
AGAGCGCGGTTGGCTCCATTTTCGGTAGTGGGCAGCCCGGCAGCACAATCGCTATCCAGAGCCCGCAAACGGGCGTCAGCCGTTCTGCCACCGCCGCTGCAGATGGCAGATTTACCTTCAGTCAGTTGCCGCCAGGCAAGTATGTGATCACTGCGGACGGGGTAACGCGCGAGGTCGATGTCAAGGTCGGTAGCGGCTCGCAGGTGCTGTTCGGCAAGCAGACAACCGAGTTGGACAGGATCAATGTGGTGGGCACTCGCGCGCTCAATCCCATCGATGTGTCCTCGGTGGAATCCACCACGGTATTCACGGCCGAACAGATGATCTCGTTGCCTGTGGCCAGCGACGTTTCCTCTGTCGCCTTGCTGGCTCCTGGTGCCACTAGAGGCGATGGTGGCCTGGGCGACAACGGTCTCGGCAATGGCAATCTTGCATCGTTCGGTGGCTCCTCGGTGGCTGAAAACGGCTATTACATCAACGGCTTCGACGTCACCAACATGCGTACGTTCCTGTCGTTCGCCAATGTGCCGTTCCAAGGTATCGCACAGCTGCAGGTGAAGACCGGTGGTTACGGGGCCGAGTACGGTCGCTCGCTGGGCGGCATTGTAAGCATCGTGACCAAATCCGGCTCAAATGACTGGCACTACGGTGGCAGCGTCGAATGGGCCCCGGATTGGGGGGCTGCGAAAGGGAAGAACGTGCGTGACCGTGATCCGGATGCTGCGGATCCACTCTATCAATATCGCAGCGACAACCAGTTCGACAGCACCATCTATTCGGCTTATGCGAGTGGTCCGATCATCAAGGACAGATTGTTCTTTTTCGCCATGGCCGAGGGCCGCAATGAAACGATCGATATCTTCAGATCGGTCAATAGCGAACGTCGGCGCGACACCACGCCGCAAGGTCTGGTCAAGCTCGACTGGTACATCAACGACAGCAACTTGGTGGAGTTCACCGGCATCTACAACCAGGCCAAGACCAAGTACAGCACTTACGAATACAACCCGGATGCCAACGGTGAAAGCCGGTACAACGTCGGTCGACACGAAGCGCCGATCGAACGGTACGAGATGGAAAACGGCGGCAAGGTCGGCATCCTCAAGTACACCGGCTATTTCACCGACAACTTCACCTTGTCGGCGCAATACGGATATCTGAGCAATCTCATTGATTCACGCTTGCCGACCGATCCGGCCGGCAGCGAATGTCCGTGGGCCTATAGTTTCGGCCTGACCACCAGCGTGGTCGATCGCTACATCGGCTGTAATCCTGGCACGATCTCAACGGTCGCCGATCGTGATGCCGAGCCGGATGAGGACATCCGCAAAGCATTCCGCGTTGATGGCGAGTGGGTTTTGGGTGACCACCGCGTGCGCTTTGGTGTGGATCAGGAGAAGTACGAGTCAAGTCATCGCGGTCAGACCTACGCCGGCGGAATCAACTGGGCGTATTACACGGTTCCCGGCAGTGCCGTGGCCACTGGCGCTTTTGCCGGCCAGCCGGGGCGGACGGTGAATGGTCAATTGGTGCCACGTGGTGCGCTCTACGCGCGTTCCCGTGTCTATCAGACCAGCAGCTCCACCTATGAAAACATCAACAGCGCCTTCTACGTCGAAGACAATTGGCAAGTGACGGAAAACTTCCTCGCGGTGCTCGGTCTGCGCGGCGAGAAGTTCGAGAATAAGAACGGCGATGGCATCGCTTGGGTCGAATCCGACTACAAGCTCGCCCCACGGCTTGGCTTCTCGTGGGATGTGCTAGGTGATGCCAGTTTGAAGCTGTTCGGGACTGCAGGTCGCTACTACATTCCGGTCGCTACGAACTCGAGCATCCGTGCAACGGGGGCGGAATCCACGGTTTCCAACTGGTACTACGTCAACGGTTGGAGTGAGGCCGACGGCACGCCAGTCGGCCAGGGCGCGCAGATCGGTGCAACCCAGACCAACGGTTCGCTGGTTGCGCCGAACCCGGCTTCAGTTGCATCCACCAATCTTTCACCCATGTATCAGGATGAGGTGATCCTGGGCGGGCAACTGCAACTGACGGAAAACTGGATGGCGGGCGCACGTATGATCCGCCGCGAAGTGAAGTCCGGCATGGACGATACCTGCACAACCAATCCGTGGATTGATTGGGCAACAGACAATGGCTTTACCGACTTCGATCCGAGTTCGGTTCCCAGCTGCTATTTCCTGAATCCGGGTAGCGACGTCACCATCAATGTCGACTTGAATGGCGATGGTGAAGTGGAACTGGCGACCCTGCCAGCCTCGTATCTCGGCCTGCCCGAGTACCGGCGTATTCACACCGCACTGGAGTTCTTCTGGGAGCGCACCGGGGAAAAGTTCAACTTCCAGGGTTCCTACACGTTTGCCAGAACACGCGGCAATGTGGAGGGCTACGTCAATTCCACCCTGGAACAGGAAGATCCGGGCCTGACTCAGGACTTCGACCACCGTCTATTCACCGACGGCACCTACGGGCCGACACCGAACGATCGCCAACACACACTCAAGTTGTTCGGCGCTTACGCGCTTACACCGGAATGGCAGCTTGGCGGCAACCTGATTCTGCAATCCGGCCGTCCGGTCAATTGCCAAGGTTATATCCCGCTGGACGATATCCCGCAGCCCGACCAAGGGTCGCTGACCAACTACAGTGGCTCAAGTTTCTATTGCTTGGATGCTGAAGGCACACGTGTGCTGCGTCAGCGTGGTGACGAAGGGCGGACACCCTGGACCTGGACGTTCGACCTGGCGGCGGTATACATGCCGAACTGGGCGGATAACAAGCTGCGTATCAAGCTCGATGTCTTCAACCTGTTCAACAACGACCGCGTTACCGAGTACAACGAGTTTAGTGAAGCCTCTCGCGACGTGATCAGTCCGAACTATTTGAACGATCAAAATTATCAGACGCCTCGCTCGTTTCGCCTGACCGCTCGCTACGACTTCTAAGTCGCAGCGGCAGTGTTTGCCCAGTACATCCGGCCTCGAATGAGGCCGGATGTTTTTTGGCACCAACCGATGTAGCGAAGTCGCGGCATGTTGCGCCGTACCCGCCTCATTTGCCGATACAAAAGCTCGAAAAGATCTTGCCCAGCAACTCGTCGGCGCTCAGCTTGCCGGTGATCTCGCCGAGCGCTGCATGCGCAAGCCGCAGCTCTTCGGCGGCAAGTTCGAGTTGTTCGAACCCCAGTTCCAGATCGGCCGCGTCCGCATGTTGCTCGGCACGTCGTAGCGCATCCACATGCCGGGTGCGTGCGGAGAATTCGCCGCCCGCACTTTCGATGCCGTCGCCTAACGCCAGCTCGCGCAGGCGGGTATGCAGCTGCTCCAGTCCCAGGCCGGTCGTTGCCGAGACTGCCACTGCGTTGGCATCGAGCAGCGGCGCGCTGTTGTCCAGCAGATCGCATTTGTTATGAATCCACAGCTGACGCGGCACGGCGTCGATGGCATCGCCGATGGCATCGCGCGCGGCCCGCGGGTCGCGTGCGTCGAGCACCACCAGCGCCAGATCGGCACGCTGCAATTCCGCACGTGCGCGACGCATCCCCTCGCGTTCGATCGCATCGCCGCCATCGCGCAGGCCGGCGGTGTCGACCAGGGTCAACTCGAACCCATCGAGCTGGATCGCTTCATGCAAGGTGTCGCGCGTGGTGCCGGCGACATCGGTGACAATGGCACGATCGCTACCGGCCAGCGCATTGAGCAACGAGCTCTTGCCTGCATTGGGCGGTCCGATCAACACCGCATGCAGGCCATCGCGCAGCTTGCGCCCGCGTTCGGCATCGCGCAGCAGCTGCGCCAGCAATCCACGCGCCTGCTGCAATCCTTCGCGTACCTGCGTGCCGCCCAATGTATCGAGCGGTTCGTCGGCAAAGTCGATCGCCGCCTCCACATGCACACGCAAGCGCGTCAGGCGCTCGCCCACCGCATCGATGCGGCGCGAGAACACGCCGTCCAGCGAACGCCGCGCCGCACGTGCCGCACGCGCATCGCCGGCAGCGATCAGATCCGCAATCGCTTCGGCCTGGGTCAGATCGAGTTTGCCGTTGAGAAATGCGCGTTCGCTGAACTCGCCGGCACGCGCCTGGCGTGCGCCCAGTGCAATGCAGCGTGCAACCAGTTGGCGCAACACCACCGGGCTGCCATGACCCTGCAGCTCCACTACGTCTTCGCCGGTGAAACTGCGTGGCGCGTTGAACCACACCGCGATGCCGTCATCGATGACATCGCCCTGCGCATCGCGAAAGCGCGCGTAGTACGCATGCCTCGGCTGCAATGGCGCAATGCCCAGCTGCGTTGCGATCTGTACCGCCTGCGGCCCGGACAGCCGCACGATGCCCACCCCGCCGGTTCCGGCAGCACTGGCAATGGCAACGATGGTGGACGTGGAAGCGGACATGGGCACTGCTCTTGCGTGGACTGGAAATCAGACAGGTGATCGAACCACCGGCATCGCGTTCAGGCGCATGACCGGTGGCCGGGCTTTAGATGGCACGCGTTTTTCTTCGAAAGTGCACATGCCCATGCTGCTCGCCACCATGCATCAAAGCGACTGCAACTGCGCACGCGCCTGTGCCGCACCGCTGCCTTGTGGCTGCAGTTCCAGATAAGTCGAGTACGCCTTGCGCGCCTTGTCGCGCTCGCCCGCCTTGGCGTAGGCATCGCCAAGATTGAGATAGGCCACCGCGCGCGATGGATCGATCTTGAGCGTGTTTTCCAGCCAGCGCGCCGATTCGGCAAAGCGCTCCTGGCGGTAATACACGAACCCAAGATTGTTCGCCGCCAGCGCAAAATCCGGGCGTAGCTTCAAGGCTTCGGCAAATTGCTCGGCAGCTTCGGCATAGCGTTTTTCCTTGTACAGCTGCAGACCACGCTCGTTTGCCAGTTGCGCACGTTGGCGATCGCTGCTCTTGACTGCCGTCGGCAAGACCAGCCTGGCTTCGCCACCTTGCAAGGTCTTTACGGTGACCGGCGCCGCCGCCACCGCCGCGCCGGTGGTCGTGGCGGCAGGACGCGCCGCATCCACGCGTCCGTTGAGCGCGATCGCATCGGCCGACAACTGCGCAGTGCCCGCAGTCAGGAATTCTTCGCCGCTGGGCACCTGGAAAACGAACTCGCCGCCTTGCGATCCCGGCAGGCTGCCAAATGCCGGCGTCTGCGCAGACACCGCCGATACTGCCGGCGCGACATACGCAGCCAGCTCGGTGCCGGTGATCAATCCATCGCCATTGAGATCGCCCTTGCCGGCCAGCGCCTGCAGCAGCACCCAGGTAAACACCGAATGTCCGTTCGGGCCGCTATCGGCCACTTGTTGATCGGCTCCACCGGCGGTGAGCATCTGGCGCGCGATCCGCCGCGCGTTCTCGCGCAGGTAGGCACTTGAGGTCGGCCCGCCACGCGTCAACCCAAGCCCGCTGTAGCAGGCATCCATCACGAACAAGACGTGCTTGGCCTGCAGGCTTTCGGCGATATTCTGCAGGTCGCTCATCGCGATCGCATCGCTGGCCAGATGCTCCGGGTCCGAATCGACCGGAATGATGTAGCCCAGGTCGCGTCCGGAGGCGAGCCGACGCGTGGCACCGTGGCCGGCAAAGAACACGAACACGCGGTCGTTGGTCTGCGCGCGCCCCTCCCCAAGTCGGTCATGGAAGGCGGCAAGGATATTGTTGCGGGTGGCTTGGCTGTTCTTCAGCACGATCACCTGCGAGGACGGAAATCCCAGCGGCCCGGTCAGGGTGCTGGCGATCGCCTGCGCATCGTTGGCTGCGTATTCGAGCTTGGGCCAGTGCGCGTAGTCGTCGATACCGATCACGATGGCCCACGACTTGGCGTAACCGGTGGTCACCGTTGCGTCGGCTACCGCACTGGGTGCCCGTGCCACCGAAAACTCGCGGCCGTTCCAGCCTGCGAACTGATAGCCGTCGGCGATCAACCGATCCAGGATCTGCGGCAAGGCTTTCACCGCGCGGTCGTGAATATCATGGAATAGCACGATGCCGCGCTGCTCCTTGTTTACCTGGTCGAGCACGCGCTGCACGATCGATTCGGGGACCGGGTCGGCCCAGTCCAGCGAGTCGATGTTCCACATGATCGATTTCAACCCGGCTTCGCCCAGGAGCTGCAGCCCTTCCGCATTGCGCGCGCCATACGGAAACCGGAACAGCGGCGCACGTTTGTCGTCCACCGCACGCAGCAAGGTGTCGGTATCGAGCACCTGGCTGCGCAACGCATCGCCGGTGGTCTTGGACAACTGCGCATGGGTCAGGCTGTGATTGCCCACCGCATAGCCTTCCTCCATCAGCGTGTGGCTGATCTTGGACAATGGCGCCAGCTTCGGCTTGCCGTCGGCGTCCAGACTGCCGAGGTTGCGCCCCACTTCGAAGAACACGCCAGGCACGTCGTAGCGCTTGAGGATCGCCACGATCTCTTCGGTATAGGCCTTGTGCGGGCCGTCGTCGAAGGTCAGCACCACCGTCTTGGGCGGCAGGTCGCGGCCGAATACTTCGCTGTCGCTATCGCGCGCGGAGAACGGATACGGTTCCACCACGCCGTGGTCGCGCAGGATGGTTTCGCGCGTGTACAACTTTCGCAGATGCGCCACGTAGTCGTCCCACTTTTCGCGCTTGGGCACGATCGCCCGGCTGCGATCGAAGCGACTGAAGATCTGCGTCAGCTCGGTGTTGTAACTGCGCTCGATCTCATCCAGCGCCTCCAGGTCCTCGCCGATACGTTGATGCAGTTTCACTGCCGGCAGCGCCGAATCCTTGCCGATGCGCGCATGCAGTTCGCGCAGTACCTCGGCAAACGCCAGGCGGTCGGCATCGAACAGATCCGGCGCCGATTCCACTTCGTCCAGCACCGCGCCGATCGTCGCGAACCGGCTGGCATCCCTGGAGATCAGCACCGTCTCGAACGCTGCTGCGATACGTTCGCGTTGTTCCAGATTTTCATGGAACAGCTGCTGTCCCACGCTGCTGGAGGTGGCGCGATCGCGCGGGCTCTGTTTGTCCTCGTCGGCCAGCAACACGATGATGCGGCGGTGCCGATCCAGCTGTTCGCGCAGCTGGGCAATCAGCGCACGCGCATTGGCGGCGTCGCCCGTTTGCGCAGCGGCATCGGCAGCGCCACCGGTCGCCGCTGCCGAAGCAGGTGCCGCGGTGCCGGCATCGCGCTTGCCGCAGCCGGCCAACGCCAGCAGTCCCACGCAGCTTGCGCACAGCAACAGGCGATGCAACGGCAATGGCTTCACGATGGCGTCCTTGGCGATGGCAACAAACGGAAACGGGCGTGCATGCAGAAAGCCCGCCTTGCGGCGGGCCTTCTTGAACTTACTTGGCGTTGGCCTGGATGATCTTGCTCGGCTTCTCGCCGTGCTGGCGGATCATCCACCACTGGATCAGCAACCCCAGGCCGCCGTTGACCACCCAGTACAGCACCAGGCCGGCCGGCATGAAGGCCATCATGACGCCGAACACCAGCGGCATGAACTGCATCATCTTGGCCTGCATCGGGTCCATGCCCGGGGTCGGGGTCAACTTCTGCGTGGCCCACATGATGGCGATGTTGAGCAGCGGCAGGATGAAGTACGGATCGCGCGCAGTCAGGTCCTGGATCCAGCCCAGCCACGGTGCCTGACGCAGCTCCACCGATTCCACCAGCACCCAGTACAGCGCGAAGAAGATCGGCATCTGGATCAGCAGCGGCAGGCAGCCGCCCATCGGGTTGATCTTTTCCTTCTTGAACAGCTCCATCGTCGCCTGCTGATACTTGACGCGATCGTCGCCGTAACGCTCCTTCAGCTGCGCCAGGCGCGGCTGGAAGCGGCGCATCTTGGCACCGGACTTGTACTGCGCAGCCGACAGCGGATACAGCGCCAGGCGCAGCAGCACCACCAGGCCGATGATGGCCCAGCCCCAGTTGTGCAGGAAGCTGTGCAGATGGCTCAGCACCCAGAACAGGCCCTGGCCGATGATGGCCATGATCGAGAAGCGGCTGTAATCGACTACGCGATCCAGGCCCTTCACGTCTTCCTTGGCGATCAGGCTGACCAGCTTCGGGCCCACCCACAGGCGCGCTTCGGTGCTGGCGGTCTGACCCGGGGCCACGGTGAAGGCCGGCCCACGCAGCTCGGCCACGTCGCGCGGGCCGTCCTGGTTCAGCACATACAGCGAAGCCTGGTCCTTCTGCGGGATCCACGCGGTGAAGAAGTGGTGCTGCAGCAACGCCACCCAGCCGCCGGTGATCTGGCGATTCAGGCCGCCGTCGTCCATGTAGTCCTTGAACGCGCGACGCTCGTAGCCTTCCTGGGGGCTGTACCAGGTCGCGCCGTTGAAGCTGAAGGAATCCGGATTGGTCATGCCACGGCTGAGGATGGTCGGCACCCGGCTCAGCTTGCGGAACACATAACCGTTCCACGGCGCGCCGCTCTTGTTGATCACCTCGTCCTTGATCGAGATCGCATAGCGACCGCGCTCCAGGGTGAAGGTGCGGCGGATCGACACCCCGTCGGGGCCATTCCACACGAACGGCACCACCAGGGTGTTCTGACCCTTGGCCAGTTCGAACGCGGTGCCCGGCTGCTCGGCGCGGAAACCGCCCACGCCCGGCACCGGCGAATGCTCGCTGGCCCAACCGCTGGTGGCGTTGTAGGGATGCACGGCGTCTTCGGTCAGCAGACTGACCGGCGCGGTGCCGTCCTTGGTCTGCGGAAACTGCAGCAGCTCGGCATCCAGCACGCTGCGGCCATCCAGCTTCAGGCGCAGCACGTCGGAGGTCAGCGTGATGACCGGCGCGGCGCCGGCAGCCGCCGGCGTAGCCGTGGTGGTGCTGGTGGCCGCCGGTGCGGCACCCGGTACGCCCGCCTGCGGGATGGCCGGGGCGGCGGACACATTGGCCGTCGGCGCCGTGGCATCCAGATCGCGCGCAGCCGGTACCGATTGCGTGGCGACTGCAGCAGGTGCGTTGGCAGCCGCCTTGTCCTTGCCCCACTCCATCCACAGCAGCGCCGCGACCATCAGCCAGGCAAAAATCAGGAAAACACGGGTCTGGTTCATCGGGCAGCAACTCGCTCAGTCGGAACTACAGTTCCGGCTCTGTCGGGGAAAGGGAGGATGGGTGCATCGTCTTGGCGGGCGGCATTGTGCCGGGCGCAGCAGGTGGGGGCAATGCGCCGGCACGGCGCAGCAGGCGCACAAAGGCGTCGCGAATCTGTGGATTGGTCGCTTTCGCAGCTGCGGACCGGGCCACAATCACGTAATCGCCGCCGGCAAGCTCGGGCAGCAGATGCCGCATGGCGTCGCGCAGGACGCGTTTGATGCGGTTACGGCCCACCGCACGCGTGTCCACCTTGCGCGACACCGCCATGCCCAGACGCGGCGGCGTGTCGCCGGTGCGCCAGTGCAGGCTGAGCAGCGGATCGGAGGTGCGACGGGCTGTGTCGAAGACGACCGTATATTGCGCACGCGTACGAACCCGCGCAGAGCGAGGAAATCGCCTGCACGGGTTCGATGCGTTCACTGTAGGACATGCCTCGGCCGCGGAGAGCGGCGCGGCAATCAAGCGCTCAGGCGCTTGCGGCCCTTGGCGCGGCGGCGAGCCAGGATCTTGCGGCCGTCGGCGGTTGCCATACGTGCGCGGAAACCATGGTCGCGTGCTCGCTTCAGGTTGCTGGGTTGGAAAGTACGCTTGGTGGCCATGGGGCCCTCTGCATGGATGGAGACGAATAGAACCGGAAATTCTATAGGACCGCTGCAGGGCGGGTCAACTCCCCGGACGCCTTAGCCACCATGCCACTACGCGCACCCTGTGGATGGACCTGTGAATAAGTCTGGGAAAAGCCTGCCCACGGTGCTAGTCTGGCCCATCCTCTTTTCACTTCCGGGCTGCGTGCACGGCGCCTTGCTGCGCGCCGCAGCCAGCAACAGATGATCACACTTTGATGGATGCTTGGCCCCGCTGTCTGGAACGTCTCGAAGCCGAATTCCCGCCCGAAGACGTTCACACCTGGTTGAAACCCCTGCAAGCCGAAGACCGCGGCGACAGCATCGTGCTGTATGCCCCGAATGCCTTCATCGTCGACCAGGTGCGCGAACGTTACCTGCCGCGGATCCGCGAACTGCTGGCGTACTTCGCCGGCAACGGCGAGGTGGCACTGGCGGTGGGGTCGCGCCCGCGTGCGCCGGATCCACTGCCGGCACCGATGATCGCCCCCACCAGCGCGCCAGTGGCCGCGCCGATCGTGCCGTTTGCCGGCAACCTGGATTCGCATTACACCTTCGCCAATTTCGTGGAAGGCCGTAGCAACCAGCTCGGTCTGGCAGCGGCCATCCAGGCCGCACAGAAGCCGGGCGATCGTGCGCACAACCCGCTGCTGCTGTACGGCAGCACCGGCCTGGGCAAGACTCACCTGATGTTCGCCGCGGGCAATGCGTTGCGGCAGGCCAATCCGGCCGCCAAGGTGATGTACCTGCGCTCGGAGCAGTTTTTCAGCGCGATGATCCGGGCGCTGCAGGACAAGGCGATGGACCAGTTCAAGCGCCAGTTCCAGCAGATCGATGCGCTGCTGATCGACGACATCCAGTTCTTCGCCGGCAAGGACCGCACGCAGGAAGAGTTCTTCCACACCTTCAACGCGCTGTTCGACGGCCGTCAGCAGATCATCCTCACCTGCGACCGTTACCCGCGCGAGGTCGAAGGCCTGGAGCCGCGGCTCAAGTCGCGCCTGGCCTGGGGTCTGTCGGTGGCGATCGACCCGCCGGACTTCGAAACCCGCGCGGCCATCGTGCTGGCCAAGGCGCGCGAGCGCGGTGCCGACATTCCCGACGACGTGGCGTTTTTGATCGCCAAGAAGATGCGCTCCAACGTGCGCGACCTGGAAGGCGCGCTCAACACCCTGGTGGCGCGCGCCAACTTCACCGGGCGCTCGATCACCGTGGAATTCGCCCAGGAGACGCTGCGCGATCTGCTGCGTGCCCAGCAGCAGGCGATCGGCATCCCCAACATCCAGAAGACCGTGGCGGACTACTACGGCCTGCAGATGAAGGATTTGCTCTCCAAGCGGCGCACCCGTTCGCTGGCACGCCCGCGCCAGGTCGCGATGGCGCTGGCCAAGGAGCTGACCGAACACAGCCTGCCCGAGATCGGCGACGCGTTTGCCGGCCGCGACCACACCACCGTGCTGCATGCCTGCCGGCAGATCCGCACGCTGATGGAGGCCGACGGCAAGCTGCGCGAGGATTGGGAAAAGCTGATTCGCAAGCTCAGCGAGTAGGCCGTGGACGGCCCTGACGGCCCGCTTGGAGAAAAGCGTGGAAACGTTGGGGTCAAATGCGGGAGAATCTGTGGATAACGTTGCCCTGCAGGTCGGACGGAAAACTATCCACAGGTTTTACCGCCAGACCAGGGGCACTAGTCCAACGACTTTCAGGCGCTAAATTGTCTTTGGAAACAAACAGTTATGGTGGTTATCCGCTGAAAACGGCCCTACCATCACCACCAAGCTTTTGATTTATTCCATTATCTTTTAAAGCATAGGGGCACGGAACCACATGCGTTTTACACTGCAGCGCGAAGCCTTCCTCAAACCATTGGCCCAGGTGGTCAATGTGGTCGAACGCCGTCAAACACTGCCGGTTCTGGCCAATCTGCTGGTGCAGGTGAAGGACGGACAGGTCTCGTTGACCGGTACCGACCTGGAAGTGGAAATGATCTCGCGCACGATGGTGGAAGACGCGCAGGACGGCGAAACCACGATCCCGGCGCGGAAACTGTTCGACATCCTGCGCGCCCTGCCCGATGGCAGCCGCGTCACCATCTCGCAGACCGGCGACAAGGTCACCGTGCAGGCCGGGCGCAGTCGCTTCACCCTGGCGACGTTGCCGGCCAACGACTTCCCGTCTGTGGACGAGGTCGAAGCGACCGAACGCGTCGCGGTGCCGGAAGCGGCGTTGAAGGAGCTGATCGAACGCACCGCGTTCGCCATGGCGCAGCAGGACGTGCGTTATTACCTCAACGGCTTGCTGTTCGACCTGCGCGACGGCTTGCTGCGTTGCGTGGCCACCGATGGTCACCGTCTGGCGCTGTGCGAAACCGAGCTTGAAAAAGCCGGCGGTGCCAAGCGCCAGATCATCGTGCCGCGCAAGGGCGTGACCGAGCTGCTGCGCCTGCTGGAAGCAGCCGACCGCGAGGTCGAGCTGGAAGTCGGTCGCAGCCATATCCGTGTCAAACGCGGCGATGTGACGTTTACCTCCAAGTTGATCGACGGCCGTTTCCCGGATTACGAAGCGGTGATCCCGATCGGGGCCGATCGCGAGGTCAAGGTTGATCGCGAGGCGCTGCGCGCGTCGTTGCAGCGTGCGGCCATTCTGTCGAACGAAAAGTACCGCGGGGTTCGCGTCGAAGTGTCGCCTGGCCAGCTAAAGATCAGCGCGCACAATCCTGAGCAGGAAGAGGCGCAGGAAGAAATCGAAGCCGATACCAAGGTCGACGACCTGGCGATCGGCTTCAACGTGAACTACCTGCTGGATGCGCTGTCGGCATTGCGCGACGAACATGTGGTGATCCAGCTGCGGGATGCGAATTCGTCCGCGCTGGTGCGTGAGGCGAGCAGCGAGAAGTCGCGCCATGTGGTGATGCCGCTGCGTCTCTGACGCTGCGTTCCACGTGGAACATGAGAGCCCGGCGAAAGCCGGGCTTTTTTGTATCTGGAGTTTGGTGGGTTACCCCCGCTAGATTGGAAAAACGCGACTGGCAGGGATCTGCCAACGGGATCTGCCGCGTCAGGCGAAGACTCGGCCTGGGTTTGCTCGCCAAGTCTATTGACGAACGATCGGAAGCCGAGCGGGGGGATAGCTATGCACGCGTACGCGCCATGCGGGTTGTGAGTCGCTGTCTCGACGCTGACCGCTTCAGTTGCATCAAGCCGCAATTGCGGTATCGGAAGCCGCTCTGCAAGGAGAGCGTTGCAAGCGCATCCGGGCATGTTGGGGTGCTGCAGAGCGGCGCGGGAGAAGGCTGCATTGCGAAGGCACGATCAGTGGCTCTCGCACTGCCTCCGTACGAACAGGCGCGTCGAGACTGGCGCTCTGCGTTCCTCGAAGTAAGTGCCCCTCATGGTCATGTTCGACGGTGCATGCATGGAATTTCCCAAGTCCCATGTCTGCCCAGGCAGTACACGACACAATGGCGTTGGAATTGCAGAAAACCACGGCCAACTGGAGGCAACCAATTGCAACTGTCTCATGGAAGAATGAGATCGAAGACGTACCCGCCGTGACACCTGCACGGTGCGACCGCCCTGCCAAACAATGAACATGTTCAGCAAAAGCCGACATCTGGAATCTCTCCCCCTCGATCCATTCCCTCTGCCCCGACGTGCTTTTTGAGTTATGCACATCTAGCTTTGCTTTTAAAAATAGAAATAACTTAAGAGCTTGGTGGTGATGGTAAGGCCAGATTTCACGCAAAAGTAGGTCAAGCTGTTGTTTCTGCAGTGTTTTTACGGTGCGAAACCCTGTGTTTTACCCCCTGTTTTCGATCCGGCAACCTGTGGATAAGGTGATGAGCCTGTTCAACCCGCACTTTTGTCCCCAAGTTATCCCCAGGCTGCCCGCTGATGCTTGGGCTGGGTCTTCGCACGTGTGTCGGGCCAATCACGTATCCTGCGCACCGCCCGGGAACCCGGACCACAGCCCGGAGCAGATTGATCGATGCACGTAGTGCGGTTGTCCATTCATCGGCTTCGCCGCTTTCAGACGGTCGAGCTCTACCCTACTAGCGCCCTGAACTTGCTGACCGGCGACAACGGTGCGGGCAAGACCAGCGTGCTCGAAGCGCTACACCTGATGGCCTATGGCCGTAGCTTCCGTGGGCGGGTACGCGATGGGCTGATCCAGCAAGGCGCCAGCGACCTGGAAGTCTTTGTCGAATGGCGCGAACGCACCGGAGAAGCCGGGGAACGCACACGGCGCGCAGGCTTACGTCACAGCGGGCAGGAATGGACGGGGCGGCTTGATGGTGAAGACGTCGCGCAGCTTGGCTCGCTCTGCGCTGCGTTGGCGGTCGTCACGTTCGAACCGGGGAGCCATGTCCTCATCAGCGGGGGCGGCGAGCCGCGCCGCCGGTTCCTGGATTGGGGTTTGTTCCACGTGGAACCCGACTTCCTGGCCCTCTGGCGCCGGTATGCGCGGGCGCTCAAGCAGCGCAATGCGCTGCTCAAGCAGGGGGCACAGCCGCGTATGCTCGATGCCTGGGACCACGAACTTGCAGAGTCAGGGGAGACGCTGACCTCCAGACGCATGCGCTACCTTGATCGCCTGCAGGAACGCCTGATACCGGTCGCCACTGCGATTGCGCCCTCGCTTGGGCTATCTGCGCTGGAGTTTGCGCCGGGTTGGAAGCGCCACGAGGTGTCGCTGGCGGATGCGCTCCTGCTGGCACGCGAACGTGACCGTCAGAACGGCTATACCTCGCAAGGCCCGCATCGCGCCGACTGGGCGCCCCGCTTCGACGCGCTTCCGGGCAAGGATGCGCTGTCGCGCGGACAGGCCAAGTTGACTGCCCTGGCCTGCCTGCTTGCCCAGGCCGAGGATTTTGCCCACGAGCGCGGCGAGTGGCCGGTGATTGCACTGGACGACCTCGGCTCGGAACTGGATCGTCACCACCAGGCCAGTGTCTTGCAGCGTCTTGCTGCAGCACCAGCGCAAGTGCTGATCACCGCGACGGAAACTCCCCCAGGCCTCGCAGACGCCGGCAAGCTGCTGTATCGGTTCCACGTGGAACACGGCAACGTCACTGCGGAGGTCGCAGCAGGCTGAGGGCGCCTGGTGATCGTTGCCAAAAGCCATCGGACGGCTGCAGAGGGCGCGATGAGACCGAAGTACACATCAGGTCTGCCGCGCCGAGTCCTGGCCGCTCTCACTTGGCGATAAGGACGGCGGTGTTGATTGCCGCCCCAAGCTCCACGGCCAGAGCGGGCCGACTGGTATAATTCGCGGGCTATCCCCCTTTTCCCACGGTGCGAAGCGGCGTGTTGCCGTTTGCGCCCGTGTTGTGGAGTTAACGGCACGCGCATGACCGACGAACAGAACACCCCGACGACACCCAACGGCACTTACGACTCCAGCAAGATCACCGTGCTGCGTGGCCTGGAAGCCGTCCGCAAGCGCCCCGGCATGTACATCGGCGACGTCCATGACGGCACCGGCCTGCATCACATGGTGTTCGAAGTGGTCGACAACTCCGTCGACGAAGCCCTGGCTGGCCACGCCGACGACATCGTGGTGAAAATTCTGGTCGATGGGTCGGTCGCGGTGTCCGACAACGGACGCGGTGTGCCGATCGACATCCACAAGGAAGAAGGCGTCTCGGCTGCCGAGGTGATCCTCACCGTGCTGCATGCCGGCGGCAAGTTCGACGACAACAGCTACAAGGTCTCTGGCGGCCTGCACGGCGTGGGCGTGTCGGTGGTCAACGCGCTCTCCGAGCACCTGTGGCTGGACATCTGGCGCGACGGCTTCCACTACCAGCAGGAATACGCGCTGGGCGAGCCGCAGTACCCGCTCAAGCAGCTGGAAGCCTCGACCAAGCGCGGCACCACTTTGCGCTTCAAGCCGGCCGTGGCGATCTTCAGCGATGTCGAATTCCATTACGACATCCTGGCGCGTCGCCTGCGCGAGCTGTCGTTCCTCAATTCCGGGGTCAAGATCGCGCTGATCGACGAGCGCGGCGAAGGCCGTCGCGACGATTTCCATTACGAAGGCGGCATCCGCAGCTTCGTTGAGCATCTGGCGCAGCTGAAGTCACCGCTGCACCCGAATGTGATCTCGGTGACCGGCGAGCACAACGGCATCGTGGTGGACGTGGCCCTGCAATGGACCGACGCCTACCAGGAAACCATGTACTGCTTCACCAACAACATCCCGCAAAAAGACGGCGGCACCCATCTGGCCGGCTTCCGTGCGGCGTTGACGCGTGTGCTCAGCAGCTACATCGAGCAGAACGGCATCGCCAAGCAGGCCAAGGTCGCGTTGACCGGCGACGACATGCGCGAAGGCATGATCGCGGTGCTGTCGGTCAAGGTGCCCGACCCCAGCTTCTCCTCGCAGACCAAGGAAAAGCTGGTCAGCTCGGATGTGCGCCCGGCGGTGGAAAACGCCTTCGGTGCGCGCCTGCAGGAGTTCCTGCAGGAGAATCCGAACGAAGCCAAGGCCATCACCGGCAAGATCGTCGACGCCGCACGTGCACGCGAAGCCGCGCGCAAGGCGCGCGATCTGACCCGCCGCAAGGGCGCGCTGGATATCGCCGGCCTGCCGGGCAAGCTGGCCGACTGCCAGGAAAAGGATCCGGCGCTGTCGGAACTGTTCATCGTCGAGGGTGACTCGGCAGGTGGTTCGGCCAAGCAGGGCCGCAACCGCAAGAACCAGGCGGTGCTGCCGTTGCGCGGCAAGATCCTCAACGTCGAGCGTGCGCGTTTCGACCGCATGCTGGCCTCCGACCAGGTGGGCACGCTGATCACCGCGCTGGGCACCGGCATCGGCCGCGACGAATACAACCCGGACAAGCTGCGCTACCACCGCATCATCCTGATGACCGACGCCGACGTCGACGGCTCGCACATCCGCACCCTGTTGCTGACCTTCTTCTACCGGCAGATGCCGGAGCTGATCGAGCGCGGCTACATCTACATCGGCCTGCCGCCGCTGTACAAGCTCAAGCAGGGCAAGAGCGAGCTGTATCTGAAGGACGACGCAGCGCTCAATGCGTATCTTGCCAGCAACGCGGTCGAAGGCGCGGCGCTGATCCCGGCCACCGACGAGCCGCCGATCACCGGCGAGGCGCTGGAAAAGCTGTTGATGCTGTTCACCAGCGCCAACGAGGCGATCGCGCGCAATGCGCACCGTTACGACCCGGCCCTGCTCACCGCGTTGATCGACCTGCCGCCACTGGATGTGGACAAGCTGCAGGCCGAAGGCGACCAGCACCCCACGCTGGACGCGCTGCAGGCGGTACTCAACCGCGGCACCCTGGGTACTGCGCGCTACCAGTTGCGTTTCGATCCGGCGACCGAAAGCTCGGCTGCGACGCTGGTTGCCATCCGCCGGCACATGGGCGAGGAATTCACCCAGGTGTTGCCGATGGGCGCGTTCGAAAGCGGCGAGCTTCGTCCGCTGCGCGAGGTCTCGCTGGCACTGAACGACCTGATCCGCGAAGGCGCGCAGATCGTACGTGGCAACAAGACCAACCCGATCACCAGCTTCGCGCAGGCGCACGCCTGGTTGCTGGAAGAGGCCAAGCGCGGCCGTCAGGTGCAGCGCTTCAAGGGCCTGGGCGAAATGAACGCCGAGCAGCTGTGGGAGACCACGGTCAACCCGGACACGCGCCGGCTGCTGCAGGTCCGTATCGAGGACGCCGTGGCCGCCGACCAGATCTTCAGCACCTTGATGGGCGATGTGGTGGAGCCCCGTCGCGATTTCATCGAGGACAACGCGCTGAAGGTATCCAACCTGGATATCTGAGCCGCCTGTGTCGCACCGGCGCAACGCTACGGCGTTGTGCCGGCGACCCGGTGTTCGCAGGACGACGATGAGCACAGACCTTCCGCCCTCCCCGGCACCGTGTGGTGCTGCCGGCCGCCCCCCGCTGCCGTCCGTGTTGCTCGGTTTTTTCATCGACGTCCTGATCGCCGTCGGCCTGTTGCTGAGCCTGAGCGTGGCCGGTTTTGCGATCTGGGGGGCGATACGGGGTATCGGATATGCGCAGACCGCCAAGGCGCAGGGCCTGACGCCCTCCGCTGCCGAGGTGATGGCCGCGATCGGCCAACCCGGGGTGATGGTGCAATTGCTCACTGCCCTGGTCAGCACTGCCACACCAGCAGTGGTTCTGTATTTCTGGCGTCGCCGCGCCACGTCCGCCGAGCAGGCGGACTCGCGCGCCGCCACGCGCCGTGCGTCCACCTGGGGGTGGACCGCGCTGATCGCCGCGGCGGTCTTTGTGCTCAGCAACCTGGTCAGCGTGGCGGCTTCGGCACTGGGCATCAAGCCGGTGCCGACCAACCTGCCGTTGATGGAAGAAGCCATCCAGCAGTGGCCGTTGGCCCTGACGCTGTTCGCGGTGGTGATCGCCCCGGCCTACGAGGAACTGTTGTTCCGGCGCGTGTTGTTCGGTCGCCTGCTGGCTGCCGGCCGCCCGTGGCTGGGAATCGTCCTGAGCGGCGCACTGTTTGCATTGGTGCATGAAGTGCCCGGCATCAGCGGCAATGGCCCGGCCGCCATCGCCCAGCTCTGGCTGGTCTACGGCAGCATGGGCGCGGCCTTTGCCTGGCTGTATTGGCGCACCGGCACGCTGTGGGCGCCGATCGCCGCGCACGGTATCAATAACGCCACTGCCTTGGCCGCGCTGTACTTTTTCGGGATCGGATAAGCCGGCTCAGCGCCACGGTGGTATCTCGCCAGGCCATCGCGGTCGGTGTTTTTGATCCATGCGTACCCAGCGCATACGGCGATGCAGGCCGCACCATGGGGTTTACCTGAGCGCCAATCGCTGCGTTTTGCTGGCCGATTCAGGCCGCTTGACGAAAAGTTAAGACGAGCCTGCCAAAATGGCCGCCTGATTCAGGGGGATCGAATGAAAGCCAGGCTGTTGATCGTTGTTGCCGTCCTCGCGTTGACGGCATGTGCCACCACCACCTCGCCGACCGGCCGCCGTCAGGTGGTGGGTGGCGTGTCGCAGGAGCAGCTCGACCAGTTGGGCGCGCAGTCGTTCGCGCAGACCAAGGCCAAGGAAAAAGTCAGCACCGACGGCAGGCAGAACGCCTACGTACAGTGCGTGGTCAATGCATTGGTGGCGCAATTGCCGCCGCAGTGGCGCCAGACCCAATGGGAAACCGCGTTGTTCGTCGATGACGAAGCCAATGCGTTCGCCCTGCCCGGCGGCAAGGTCGGGGTCAACACCGGCATCTTCACCGTGGCCAAGACGCAGGACCAGCTGGCCGCCGTGCTGGGGCACGAAATCGGGCACGTCATTTCGCGCCACCACGAAGAACGCATTACCCGCCAGCTCGGCGCCCAGACCGGCCTTGGCATCATCGGCGCCCTCGCTGGTGCGGCCTACGGCGATGGCGCAGCCAGCGCGGTGAATCAGGTCGGCGGGATGACTGCGCAGACCGTGTTCCTGCTGCCCGGCTCGCGCACCCAGGAGAGCGAAGCCGACGTGGTGGGGCAGCGCCTGATGGCCCAGGCCGGTTTCGACCCGGCCCAGGCAGTCACGCTATGGCAGAACATGATGGCTGCCAGCGGCAATCGCCAGCCGCAATGGCTCTCCACCCACCCCGACCCGACCAACCGAATCCGCGAGCTGCAGGCCGACGTCAACCAGCTCGAACCGGTGTACCAGCAGGCTCGCCAGGCTGGACGCGCCCCAAAGTGCGGTTAGACCTGATAGACGTGACGCTGCAACCGGTGCCGGCGCGTGCCCGCGCCCGTCCGGTTGCCTGCTACGGCAGGCGCGCAGTGACATGCAGCCCGCACCGCCCGCTCACTTCCGATGCCTTACCGTTAGCCGCCCTAAGCAACCGCCCCACGTCCCGATTGCCGCACCACAACATGGAAACCGTTTTCGGGAACTGAGACTTTCTGCTAAGTTTGCCGGCTCAGATTTTTCGTACAGCGTCCATTCCGCTTTTCGTACCGCCCAACGGCGGCTCGTCCGAGGTGAAACATGAAACTGCTCAACCGCAAGCAAGCCCTGTTGTCCCTGTTCATCGCAGCGTCCCTGGGCGGGGCGGTGGTCACCGATGCGGTCGCGCAGTCGGACCGTTCCTCCGAGCGTGCCGCGCGTAAGTCCAAGGGCAGCGGCAAGGCCGAAGAGCTGTACCCGCAGTCGACCCGGCAGGCACCGACGATCAAGCCGTCGTCCAAGTTGAGCAGCAAACTGCAAAAGCTGATCGAAACCTTCAACAAGGGCGAAGACTACGCCGCCGTGCGCAGCCAGGCCGACGAAATCCTGGCCAACAGTGCTGCCAACGAAGCCGACAAGGCGCTCGCCGCCCAGTTGGCCGCGCAGGCCGCCTACAACCTGGACGACACCGCCAGCGCCAAGAAGTACCTGCAGCAGGCCATTGGCCTGAATGCGCTCGACAACAACGGCCAGTTCCAGTCGATGCTGATGCTGGCCCAGCTGCAGATGCAGGACGACCAGCAGGCAGAAGGCCTGGCCACGCTGGACAAGTATCTGGACGAGAGCAAGTCGCAGCGTCCGGAAGACCTGATCCTCAAGGGCCAGGCGCTATACCAGGCCGAGCGCTACAAGGAAGCGATCCCGGTCCTGAAGCAGGCCATCGCCGCTTCGCCCGAGCCGAAGGACACCTGGAACCAGTTGCTGATGGCGTCCTATGCCGAAGCCGGCCAGACCGGTGAAGCCGTGGCCGCTGCCGAGGCGCTGGCCGCCAAGACGCCCAACGACAAGAAGGCCCAACTCAATCTGGCCAGCATGTACATGCAGGCCGATCAGATGGACAAGGCCGCTGGCGTGATGGACAAGCTGCGCGCTGCCGGGCAGTTGACCGAAGAAAAGGAATACAAGCAGTTGTATTCCATCTACGCCAACACCGAGAACAAGGAAAAGGACGTCATCGCGGTCATCAATGAAGGTATGCAAAAAGGCATCCTCAAGCCTGATTATCAGACATACCTTGCGCTGGCCCAGTCGTACTACTACAGCGAGGACGTGCCCAAGGCGATCGAGAACTGGCAGAAAGCCGCACCGCTTTCCAAGGACGGCGAGACCTATCTGAATCTGGCCAAGGTGCTGCATTCGGAAGGTCGCATCCCGGAGGCCAAGCAGGCCGCGCAGCAGGCGATCGCCAAGGGCGTCAAAAAACCCGAAGACGCCAAGAAGATCATCAACCTGAAGTAAAAAAGAAAATAAACCCCCGAAATCCCTGTGTTTTTAGTGGTTACAGGACTCGGGATTGGTATAAGCTTGGGAGTTCCTGCGGTGTCAAAGCCGTCCGAAAACCTGGGGATCATCACAGTGATCCGGGCCCCCACTGAAAGAGCCATTGGCGCATGACGGAACAACTCGTTATCCACAGGCATGACTATGATGCCGGGAACCAGGGTCTGAGCTGGGCCCGCATTATCGGTATTGCTTTTGTAATTGCCCTGCACCTCACTGCACTGATGATGTTGCTGATCCCTGCAGTGGCGCCGAAGGCTCCGGCAGAGAAGGAGCGCACCACCATGGTTACCCTGGTGGATGCACCGCCTCCTCCCCCGCCGCCGCCGCCGCCGCCGCCGCCGGAAGACAAGCCGCCACCGCCGGTCAAGAATCTGTCGCCGCCGAAGCCGTCACCGGTTCCGCCGCCGCCGGAAGCTCCGGTGGTCGACGTTCCCGAACCGCGTCCCAGCGATATCGTCACGCCGCCGAGCCCGCCGGCTCCGCCGCAACCGCCGAGTGACATCGGCGCCAGTGTCGATATCTCGTCCAAGAACATGAACCCGCCGAAGTACCCGCCGGCTGCATTCCGTGCCGGCGTCCAGGGCGAGGTCATCCTGATCGTGGATGTGGATGCCAGCGGCAACGTGACCAACGTGTCGGTCGAAAAGTCCAGCCGCAACCGCGACCTTGACCGTGCCGCGATGGACGCAGCACGCAAGTGGAAGTTCAACGCCTCCACCGTCAACGGGCAGAAAGCCGCCGGACGCGTCCGCGTCCCGGTCAACTTTGCTCTGAACTGATCCCACGGGCCGGCCACGGCCGGCCCAGGATCCTGTCTTCCTTTCGCTCCACCCTTCATCACCACACACAACAAAGGTAAGCGTCATGCTGCAGGAATTCTTTATCGCCGCCGCTGCAGGGGGCTCCAATCCGTCGGCCGCTCTGTCGCAGATGGGCTTCGAGCACTTGATCACCGAAATGACCTCCAGCCCCGGCGACTTCGCCGTGTCCTGGGTCGTCCTGATCACCCTGATCGCCATGTCCGCCGCCTCCTGGTACTGGACTGTCATCAACATCTTCCGCGCCACCCGTCTGAAGAGCGCGGCTGACCGCGTCACCACCGCGTTCTGGGATGCCCCGAATGCACAGGACGCCATCCGCGCCATGGAAGAGCAGCCGGCTTCCGAGCCGTTCTCCAAGATCGCGCTGGACGCAGCCCAGGCTGCCGCTCACCACCAGCGTGCCGAAGGCAACACCGGTGGCCTGGGCGAGAGCCTGAGCCGTTCGGAGTTCGTCGACCGCGCCCTGCGTCAGGCCGTGACCCGCGAAAGCACCAAGCTGCAGTCGGGCATGACCCTGCTGGCCACCGTGGGTGCGACCGCGCCGTTCGTCGGTCTGCTCGGTACCGTGTGGGGCATCTACGGCGCGCTGATCAAGATCGGTGCAACCGGTTCGGCCTCCATCGACGCCGTTGCCGGCCCGGTGGGTGAAGCGCTGATCATGACCGCGATCGGTCTGTTCGTCGCTATCCCGGCCGTGTTCGCGTTCAACTTCTTCTCCAAGGTCAACAGCTCGGTGATCGCCAAGTTCGATACCTTTGCCCACGACCTGCACGACTTCTTCGCCACCGGTTCGCGCGTTCGCTAATCCGGTTGTAAAGAACGCCTTCGCAACGATTTAGACGGAGCCCGTTATGGCCTTCAGTAGTGGAAACAGCGGTGGCCCGATGGCCGACATCAATGTGACGCCCCTGGTGGACGTCATGCTGGTGCTGCTGATCATCTTCATCATTACGGCACCGCTGATGTCCCATAAGGTCAAGGTGGAGCTGCCAGAGGCCAACTTGATCCAGAAGGAAGATGCGGAGAAACGCGCCGCGCCGATCACCCTGGCCGTCAAGGAAGATGGGTCGCTGTACTGGAACGACGAACCGATTTCCAAGGAAGCCCTGGAGTCGCGCCTGTCCACCGCTGCACAGCAGACCCCGCAGCCGCCGCTCAACCTGCGCGGTGACCGCACGACCAAGATGCGCACGATCAACGAGATCACCAAGATCGCGCAGGGTCAGGGCATGCTGGACGTCGGTTTCGTTGCAACCAAAGTGAAGGGGCAGTAAGCCATGGCATTTAGTACTGGTGGAAGCCGTGGGCCGATGGCCGACATCAACGTCACGCCCCTCGTGGACGTGATGCTGGTGCTGCTGATCATCTTCATCGTGACCGCGCCGATCATGACCTACCCGATCGCCGTGGATCTGCCGCAGCGGGTGCTCAACCCGCCACCGCAGACGACTGAGCCGCCGCCGCCGATCGAATTGCGGATCGACGCCAGCAACCAGGTGTTCTGGAACAACAGCCCGACACCGGTTGATCAGTTGCAGCAGAAGATGGAAGAAGTGGTCCAGGCCGATCCGACCAATCAGCCGGAACTGCGCATCGATGCAAATCAGGATGCGGAGTACGAAGTGATGGCGAAGGTGCTGGCCGCTGCGAAGAACTCGCAGATGAAGAAAATCGGCTTCATGCAGCAGTAAACGCATCTGCAATACCGCAACACAACAGTCATGACGCGACTGCAACGCCACCGGAAACGGTGGCGTTTTTTTATGTCCGCGAGCTCCGTGCTCGCCGCCAGGAGCTGCAATCTCACCCACGCGATTGCATGCCAAAGCAGATGGATTATTCACCTTGGCAACGCGCGGTAACCAGAATCTGCAGCCGTGCCTCGTTACGGAAGATGGGTGCTTGCAGAGAATAGAAAATCGAGGCCACTTTCTCGTGCCGAGATAATCCTTGCTTAATCCACGCCATTTTTCGAATGGTTTGGATACACGACGGCGCCTACCGCTACTGCGGGCAAGGCGACACATCTGCGGATACAGATCTGGCGTTGCGCATAGCCGGACGACTGCCGGCTCGACAGCGACGTCGAATGGGTTCGGATCACAGAGCAATACGCTTGGGCGATTGACTAGACATCAGTTCGCACTACACCGACGTTGCATTCGTCGGCGTCACCGGCCAGCACGTCTGTTCCGTCGGTCACGCGTTTAGGTTGGCACCCGATTCATTGCACAGATGCGCCGTCGCCAGGTTCAAGGCACTCAAGCGCTGGCGCCTACTTCACTGCCTCTTCCACCGCGTGCCGCCAGGTGTATGCTCGGCCATGCAGCACCCACGATCACAACAGCACCGGAGGCAGTCATGGCTTTCAGTACGGCAGGGAATCGGGGACCACTGGCGGAGATCAATGTCACGCCGTTGGTGGATGTCATGTTGGTGTTGTTGATCATCTTTATCGTCACTGCACCGATGGTGACGCGCACGATGACGCTGGATCTGCCGCAGCCCACCAAGCAGCCGTCCGTGCAGCTGGAGCCGCCCGAACCGATCGCCTTGCGGCTGGATGCCGACGGCCAGGTGTTCTGGAATGCCAGCCCGGTGAGCTTGCAGGACCTGCAGCCGCGTTTGATCGAACAGATGCGCCAGAGCTCAGGCAATCAGCCCGAGTTGCGCATCTCCGCCAGCCAGGAAGCCGAATACGCCGTCCTGGCCAAGGTGCTGGCAGCAGCCAAGAACGCGCAGGTGGAGCACATCGCCTTCGTGCAATAGCCGGCGAAGACAGCGCTTGTGGCGCAGGCGACCAACTGGCTCACGCAGTAGCTCAGTGCACTGCGTGAGCCGCTTTGCGATGGATGCGCAAGCACCTACCCACCGCTCGTCTCTCTGCACGCCTGCCTTGCGCATCGTTGAGAGGGTTACGAGATATCGGCCGCACGCGGTGTGGGTTGGTCCCCGCTCGCCGCCGGGATGCGGCCATCACCTGGCGTGATGCCAGCCGGCGTTCTTCGATGCACTGGCCCGTCTGCGGCCAATCGTCAATGCGACGTGGCGAGCGAAGCCCGCAGTTCGGGAGCGGTCACAGATCTGGTGAGCAGCCGCCAGGCCGCCGCTGCTACCCGATGCATCATGGACCCTTCAGTGCATTCCGGTTCTGAGCTCGCCATCCTCACTCATCTGACGACTGCCTGCTGCGCTCTGGACGCCTTGGAAGGCGCGCGCGATTACCGCCACCACTGAGTGCGCCGCGCCACGTTGGCAAACCAGCTACCGACGACGAAAAACCCCGCAGTTGCCTACGTCGACGTCTCAACGCCACGTAGCAGCTGCACATAGGCGCGCACGGTTGCGTCCAGACCCGCGTACAAGGCCTCGCTGATCAGCGCGTGGCCGATCGACACCTCCAGCACGCCGGGCACTGTGGCGAGAAAATCGCCAAGGTTGGCTTGCGACAGATCGTGTCCCGCATTGATTCCCAGCCCGGCAGCGGTGGCACGCCGCGCGGCGTCGGCAAACAGGGGCAGTTCGGCCTGCGGCTGCCCGCGTGCGTAGGCGTGCGCATACGGGCCGGTGTACAACTCGATACGGTCCGCACCCAGCGCAGCGGCGTGGGCAAGACGTGGATTGCCGGCATCCACAAACAGGCTGACCCGGCTGCCCAGTGCCTTGAACGCAGCGATCAATTCGTCCAGCTGGGTGGTGTCCTGCGCAAAATCGAAGCCGTGGTCGGAGGTCAATTGCCCATCGGTGTCGGGCACCAGGGTGACCTGCTCCGGGCGTGTGGCGCGGCAGAGCTCCAGCAGCCCCGGATAGCCGGTGCGCGGCGGTGCGAATGGATTGCCTTCGATATTGAACTCGACACCGTGGTCGCGCGTGAGCGCGCTCAGCGCCAGCACGTCGTCGGCGCGGATATGCCGCTGGTCCGGCCGCGGGTGCACGGTGATGCCGTGCGCGCCGGCGGCGATGCAGGTGCGTGCCGCCTGCACCACGTCCGGGTCGTGTCCACCGCGCGAATTGCGCACAACCGCGATCTTGTTGACGTTGACGCTGAGCTGGGTGGTCACGACATCGTTCACTAGGCTTGCGGCTCGCCGTCGCGGGTCGCTGCCAGCGCGGCGGCCTTGCGGGCCTCGGCAATCTCGCGCAGCCGGCGCAGTTCGGCCGGGTCGATCATGCTGCTGGTATCGCGCTGGGTATCGTCCATACGCGCGGCGAACCAGCCACGGGTCCACAACAGCAGCAGCACCAACGCCACCAACAGCGACACCACCAGCAACCACACGTGCGGCGTGCTGAAGGCCAGCACCAGCGCACCCAGTGCCATGAGCAGAAACAGCCAGTGCATGACGAGCTCCCCAATGAGTGGCGGCAGTGTAGCGCCGCGCCCGCTCCGGTTCCACGTGGGACCGGGGGCGGCTCAGAGCAACGGCGACAGCAGCCGTGCGAAGGCCTCGGGCAGGCGTGAGCGCCAGAGCGGACGGTGACGCACGAAGCGCACTTCCTGCGCCTGCTGCATGTCGGTGTCGATCATCCCGGCCAGCTCGGCGGCCACCGCCTGGTCGCGGAACAGCATCGACAGTTCGAAGTTCAGCCGGAAGCTGCGGCTGTCGAAATTGGCGCTACCGACAATGCAGACCTCGTCGTCGGCCAGCAGCGCCTTGGTATGCAGCATGCGCGGGCCGTATTCGTAGATGCGCACGCCGGCTTCGAGCAGTTCGTCGAAGTACGAGCGCGCGGCATAGGTCACCAGGCGCGAGTCGCTGACGCGCGGAACCAACAGGCGCACGTCCAGGCCGCCCAGCGCAGCCGAGGTCAACGCCATGCGCGCGGCCTCGCCCGGAACGAAGTACGGGGTGACCAGCCAGACCCGGTGCTTGGCCTCGTGGATGGCGGCCACCATCAGGCGGTGGATGGCTTCCCAGGAGGAGTCCGGGCCGGACACCAGTACCTGTGCGTCCACCGTGCCCTGTGCACGCGTGGGCACGTCCTCTGGCCAGAGCTTCTGACCGTGGAAGGCGGCGCGTTCCTGCCGGGTGGCATACAGCCAGTCTTCCAGGAAGACCAGCTGCAGGCTGCGCACCACGTGGCCTTGCAGGCGCACATGCAGGTCGCGATACGCATCGCTGCGCACCCGCTCGTTCTCTTCGTCGGTGACGTTGATACCGCCGGTGAAGCCGATCCTGCCGTCGACCACGACCACCTTGCGGTGGGTACGCAGGTTCAGCCACGGTCGCTTGAACGGCTTGAGGAACTGCGACGGATGGAACCAGGCGGTCTCCACGCCCGCCTCGCGCAGCGTGCGCAGGGCGCGCCGGGTCATTGCCGACGAGCCGATCGCATCCATCAACAAACGCACCTTCACCCCGGCACGGGCGCGTTCCATCAGCGCATCGCAGATCGCGGTGCCGCTGTGGTCGGGCTGGAAGATGTAGTACTCCACATGGATGTGGTCACGCGCGCTGCGGATCGCCTCGATGATGGCGGCATACGTCGCCGCGCCATCCACCAGCCAGTGCACTTCGGTGGCGCTGCTCGGCGCCAGGCCGGTAGTGGACTGGGCGATCTTGGCCAGCTCGGTGCAATCGGCATCCGGCGGGCAGACGCTGCTGTAGCTCTCCATGCCCGAACGCGAGCGCCCGCGTCGCAGCCGTTGCCGTTTCACTTTCTGCGGGCCGAGCCAGTAGTAGATCAGCAGGCCCAGGTACGGCAGCGCGGCCAGCGACAGCACCCAGCTCAGCGTGGCCACCGGCTCGCGCTTTTGCAGCACGATCCAGCTGGCGATCCACAGCAGGTAGAGCACGTAGGCGGCAAGAAGGAGCGCTTCGAGATGGGGAATGTTGGCCAGCCAATCCCACGCGCCCTGAGCAAGTGCGAGCATGGGCGGATTCTACGGCGCCCACGCCGTGCTGCGATGACCGTGGCGCCAATGCCGTGGTGCCTGGGTAGCGGCCTGAAAGCTTCATCCGGTCGAACGCCCCGTCGCGGCGGATGAGACCTGCCGGCCGTACGATGCGCCGATGGCAAGCGCAATCAAGGGCCGGGGTGCGACCGGTTATCTGCCCGGACGGTTCGAGGTCACCACCGAGCATGCGGTGGACGATGGCTGGCACGTGGACGACAGCGAGGAGTTCGCTGCGGGCGTGCTGCGCACGCAGGTCACCGAGGAGACCGCGCGCAGCATCATCAGCCGCAACCAGTCGCCGGATATCGGCTTCTCGCAGTCGGTCAACCCGTACCGCGGCTGCGAGCATGGCTGTAGTTACTGCTTTGCGCGACCCTCGCATGCGTATCTCAATCTGTCGCCCGGTCTGGATTTCGAGACCAAGCTGTTCGCCAAGACCAATGCACCGCAACTGCTGCGGCGCGAACTGGCGCGGCCGAGCTATGTGCCCAGCCCGATCGCGCTGGGCATCAACACCGATTCGTACCAGCCGATCGAGCGCAAGCACGCACTGACGCGGCAGTTGATCGAGGTGCTGTGGGAAACGCGGCACCCGTTCACGCTGATCACCAAGAATGCGTTGGTGACGCGCGATCTGGATCTGCTTGCACCGCTGGCGCGCGAGAACCTGGTCAACGTGTATTTTTCGGTGACCACGCTGGACTCGCAGGTGTCGGCCAAGCTGGAGCCGCGCGCTGCCGCACCGCATGCGCGTCTGCGTGCGATGCGCACCCTGCACGAGGCCGGCGTGCCGGTGGGCGTGATGGCCGCGCCGGTGATCCCGTGGATCAACGACCATGAACTGGAAGCGATTCTGCAGGCTGCCGCCGACGCGGGCGCGAGCAGCGCCGGCTACGTGCTGTTGCGACTGCCGCACGAAGTGGCGCCGTTGTTCCGCGACTGGCTGCAGACCCATCACCCGCAGCGCGCTGCGCATGTAATGAGCACCATCCAGCAGCTGCGCGGCGGCAAGGACTACGACAGCACCTTTGGCACCCGCCTGCGTGGGCAAGGCGTCTATGCCGACCTGCTGGCGCGCCGCTTCGCGCTGGCGCATCGCCGCGCAGGGTTCGAAACCCGCACGATGCCGGCACTGGACTGCAGCGCCTTCCGCCGCCCGGCCGCCCCGGCCAGACCGGTGCCCGACTCGCCGCAGGGGCAGTTGTTCTAGTTGCGGGGATTGGGGAGTGGGGATTGGTAACGGCAATGGCGTTGCGACCGATCAGTCCGATTCCCGCCATGCGCTGCCGATGGTGCCGGGACCGATCCAGCGGATTGCCAAACGTCGCTGTCGCTCCTCACGGCAATGCGTGTCACTCCAGACGGCTGTTCCGGCAGTGGCAATCAGCTGTAAACATGAAAGCCACCAGGACACAGCAACGCAGCGCCGCCGTTGCCCTTGCGATTCCCCAATCCCGATTCCCTATTCCCCGCCGTACAACGCCTGCGCCGATTGGAACAGGATCCAGCTGGTGGCGATGAACTTGTCGCCGCCGACCGGACGGTTGCCGCGGTGGGTGTGGGTGAACGCGGTCGGTGCGATCAGCAGGCTGCCGGTGCGCGGGCGGGCCTTGCGTTGCTGGAACAGGAACTCGGTTTCGCCGTGTTGGAACTCTTCGTTGAGATACAGCGTCCACAGCAGGTGCCGATGCAGCGTGTCGGCGCTGGCATCGCGTGGATACAGCTCGCAATGCCAATACGGGTAGCCGCCCTGGTCGGCGGTGTACCACTGCAGGTTGATCGCGCCCGGACGCAGGCAGGTGCGCGCCAGATCGCCCAGCGCCTGGTCGCTCATCTGCGCGATATCCTCCGCCACCAGCCGATGCGGTGTGCCGTCGGCGGTGGTGACCTGCAGCATCAACGGCGAGATCAGCGCCTGCGGATACTGCCGCAGATAGGTCAGCACGCCTTCGAACACCGCTTGTTGCAGGCGGCTTTCCACCTCGGCCCACTCGGCCACACCGCTGATGCGCAGATCGCGGCTGTGTTTGAGTTCGGGAAACACGCCGCCACCGATGCGGCCCGGATGCAGCTGCCGACTGTCGCGCATGCGCTGCACGATTGCCGCGCAATCGGCGGCCGAGACGGCGTTGTCGGTGATCTGGATGAAGTCGGGTTGGCTCATGCGCACGACCATAGCAATCTGCAGCGTGGCCTGCACAGCCTGCTGAGCAGGGCGCAGCAACGCACGGTGCAGGCAATCGATGCGCGTGCTCGAGGCGCGGTTTCGACCGCAAGGCGTGCGTCCTCGACGCACTCGCAGTTACGCAGTGCGTGTTTGCTCGATCGCATCGGCATGGCGGTGATGGATGCCGTGATTGGATCGCAGCGCCAGTGGCCTGGCAACAGCCCCTAAAGAAAAACCCCGCCGAAGCGGGGTTTTTCATCGTACAACGCCGATTGCGACGATCAGAACTTGTAGTTGATCGAAGCGGCCAGCACGTCGCCCTTCACCTTGTAGCTACCTGCCAAGCGGTCGCCGGTGGCGCTGCGGGTATCGCTGGTCGGGTCGCTGGTGAACAGGTGGGTGTAACCGAAGTTGTATTCGGCCTGCTGCGACGGACGCCAGCTCAGACCCAGCGAGACCCACTTGCGGCTGGCATCGGGCACGCGCACGTCGCGGTGCTCGGCGGTGGTCGGGGTCTGGTCGTACGCCAGGCCGCCACGCAGGGTCAGCGTGTCGCTCATGCGGTAGTCGGCACCGATCGAGGCGAAGGTGGTGTCGCGGTAGGAGAAGTCCAGCACGCTGTCGGGCTGGTTGGACGCGAAGTCCACGGTCACCTGGTCGAACTTGCTCCAGGCGGTGCGGGTGACGTCGGCCATGATCGACCACTGCTCGTTCACGTTGTGGGTGAAGCTGGCGGTGGCGCTGGCAGGCAGCTTGACGGTGGCGCGGCCCTTGGTGTCGACGAAGGTGCCCGGTGCGGCAACGCCCAGCACGGCAGCGGCGTTAGGCGGGGTGGTGAAGTCGGCGGTGCCGTCGGTGATCTTGTGCTCCACTTCCGAGCGGTAGCTGAAGCCGATATGGGTGTTCTCGTCGATGCTGAACAAGCCACCGAGGGTGAAGCCCACTTCGGTGCTGTCGCCCTTGATGCGCGAGTAGCCGTCGGCGCTGCCCGGTGCAAAGCCCGGCACGCGGCGTGCGGCCAGGATGCTGCCGAAGTCCACCGCGTTGGCCAGGTCGATGTCCAGACGCTCGGCGAACACCGAGGCGCCGAAGGACACGTACGGGTTCACGTCGTAGGAGAAGGCAACGTTGAAGTCGATCGCCTGCAGCTCGGTCTTGGTGCCGTGGTAGCGGCCTGCCCAGTCGCGGTCGTATTCGGTCTTGAAGCCGAACGGCACAGTGAGCGAGGTGCCCAGGTGCATGTTGTTGTTCTCGCCTAACGGCACATGGAAATACATCGCCGGGACCGGCGCGATCATGCCGGCGTCGCCGCCGTTGCCGCCGGAGACCGGGGCGCCGTTGGCATAGTTGGCGGTGTCGGGATCGAACTTGGCCGAGAAGCTGATGGCGCTGACGTCGGCCTGGAACAGGCGGCCGTCCAGCTGGCGCATGCCGGCCGGGTTGTTGGCGATGATCGAGGCGTCGTCCGGGGCGCTGCCCGAACCTGCGAATGCGCGGCCGAGGCCCTTGGCGCTGTTTTCCTTCAGCTGGAATGCGGCGCCGTGTGCCTGGCCAACGGCCAGAACGCCAGCGATACCAACGGCCAGCAGGGTGGCGCGGCTGAGAGTGGAAGCGGTAGACATGAGTTGTAGCTCTCCGGATAAAGACTGCAATGGTCGGTTCAGCGCCCGCGCCCAGCACCAATCCAGTGCCTGGAGCGCGCCGGAGACCCCCCCCCGACATACGACGCCGTACGCAGTATACCCACCACGATTAACCGAACAATAACGACCTTGGTCCTGAACACGCGGCTGGGTTGGGTCTGGGTTCAGGCCCGTGGACCGGCTATTGTGCGACTCCGATGTTCGTCTCCCTCCCCTCCCGCAAGAAACCCACCCCCCGCTGGGCGGTGCCGCTGTTGTTCGCCACGGTGTGGCTGGCCTATCTGTGGTCGATCAGCCGACCGGGCGAAGCGCGCAATACGCTGTGGCTGGACTGGGGCGCGCTGTCCAGCGGCGTGTCCAACCTGGGTGACTGGTGGGCGACGTTGCGCGACGGCAGCGTGCTGCGGTTGTTCACGGCGCTGTTCCTGCATGCCGATTGGTCGCACCTGCTCGGCAACCTGGTGTTCCTGCTGATCTTCGGGCTCCCGGCCGAGCGCATCCTGGGGCCGTGGCGCTTGCTGTTGCTGTTCCTGGTCGGCGGCGCGGCCTCCAACCTGGCGGCGATCTTTGCGATCGGCACGCCGGACCGGGTGATCATCGGCGCCTCCGGCGCGGTATCGGCCTTGATCGGCACCTACCTGGCGTTGTTTCCCGGTGCCAAGCTGGGGGTGGTGCTGCCGCTGGGGCTGTTCCTGGAATTCATCCGCGTGCCGGCGCCGCTGCTGATCGGTGCCTGGGCCCTGCTGCAGGTGGTGTTCGCCTACATCGGCCCGGCCTTCGGCATGGTGGCGTGGTCGGCGCACATCGCCGGGTTCCTGTTCGGCATCGTCTACGGGCTGTATGTGCGCGCGGCCATTGCGCGACGCTTGCGCAAGCGCCACGGGTTTTAGCGCGCGGCAAGCGCCACAGCGCGGAGGCATGCACCTGCCGGCGCGCTGCGCTGCGTCCATGGCAATGGCGCGCCTATAATCGGCGCATGTCCAAGCCCCTGTACAAAGTCACCTTTCTCAATCACGGCAAGGTGTACGAGCTCTACGCGCACGAAGTGACCGGCAGCCATCTGTGGGGCTTCAACCAGATCGGCGAGTTGGTGTTCGACGTGCACGACGGCCTGGTGGTGGACCCCACCGAAGAACGCCTGCGCGAGGAGTTCGGCAATACCAGGACCCTGCATCTGCCGATGCAGAGCATCGTGCGTATCGAAGAAGTGGAAAAGAAGGGCCAGTCGGTGATCCGCGATGCGACCACCGGCGACAAGGTGGTGACCTTTCCGGTGCCGACCAAGCCGCGTTGATGCGTATCCTGGTGCCCGACGATTACCAGGGCGCGGTGCGCCACCTGCCCTGTCTGCAGGGACTGGAGGGGCACGATGTGCAGGTGCTCGGCGCGTTGGCCACCGATCCCAACGAATGGGCCGAGCGCCTGGTCGAAGCCGAGGCGCTGGTGCTGATCCGCGAGCGCACCCGCGTGGATGCGACGCTGTTGCGGCGGTTGCCGCGGCTGAAGCTGATCAGCCAAACCGGACGCGTGGGCACGCATGTGGATGTGGCCGCCTGCACCGAGTTCGGCGTGGCGGTGGCCGAGGGCATTGGCTCGCCGGTGGCGCCGGCCGAGCTGACCTGGGCGCTGATCCTGTCGGCCAGTCGCCGCCTGAGCGAGTATCAGCGCGCCCTGCACCAGGGCCGCTGGCAGGCGACCGGCGACCCCGACCTGGGCCGATCGCTGCATGGCCGCACCCTGGGTGTCTGGAGTTATGGGCGGATCGGCCAACGCGTGGCCGGGTTCGGGCGCGCGTTCGGCATGCAGGTGCTGGTGTGGGGCGGCGACGCGTCGTGCGCGCAGGCCGCGCGCGATGGGTATGCAATTGCGGGCAGTCGCCAGGAGCTGTTCGAGCGCAGCGACGTGCTGTCGCTGCATCGCCGGCTGACTGCGCAGACGCGCCACCAGGTGACTGCGCAGGATCTGGGCCGCATGCGCACCGACGCCTTGCTGGTCAACACCAGTCGCGCCGAATTACTCGCACCCGGCGCATTGCTGGCCGCGCTGGATGCCGGCCGGCCCGGGCAGGCGGCGGTGGATGTGTTCGAGCGCGAGCCGGTGCTGGACCCACGCGACCCGCTGCTGCAGCACCCGCGCCTGCTGGCCACACCGCACCTCGGTTATGTGGAGCGCGACAGCTACGCGCTGTATTTCGAAGCCGCCTTCGACAATGTGCTGGCGTTCGCCGCCGGCACGCCGCGCAATCTGGTCAATCCGGAAGTGCTGGCGATGACGCGCTAGCGCGTTTGCGCGGTGAGTCCCAGCATGCATGCGCGAAGAACCAGACACACGGATGCCGTCAGCAACGCGCACGGGAACGCGTGGACGGGTTTGCAAGCGCGCCGGAGTTTCAGGGCGTCTGCCGAACGCTGCATGCCCAAGACAACGCACGCAATCGGCCAATCCTCAAGCAGCGATGATGGCGCGATCAACGCATGTCTGATCAAGCGATTGAACGCTGCAAACGCGCGCCTGCTCACGCACACACATCCGGGCGTAGCGTGCGAAGACATTCCATCCGCAATGGCGATGACGCCTCTGGCAAGCGGCGTCATGCATACCGCTGGTGCTCTCCCTCACGTACAAGATGACGGAGTTCCCCCACAGCGCGCGTAACAGGCGTGTTTTGCACTGCAGTCGCCAGCGGAGGCAGCGTCAAACGCGATGACCGCAGCACGCATTGCCTGTCTTGCGACGCATCGACAAGTCTGCTCGGACACGCTGCGCACATGGGCGCACACGCTGCGGATGGCACGCGTGCGATCCGCATCCGGCCGATCGCACGCGCATCTGCGGGCGGCGCTTACCTGCTCGGTTCGACCGGTGCCGATTTGTCTGCAGGCGCGGCTGGCTTGGCCGGTTCGGCAGGGGTCTGCTTGTCCGCAGGCGCGGCCGGCTTGGCTGGGTCAGCTGGCTTGGCCTTGTCGGTCGCCGCCGGGCGCGCTGCTGCCGGCTTCGGCTCGGCGGCTGCCTTGGTGGCCGCCTTGGCCTTCTGTGCGGCCTGGGCTTTTGCCTTGAGCGCGGTTTGCGCCTTGGCGGCCGAGCCGGGCTGCTTGAGTTCGGACAGGGCCGCGGCGATCGGGCCATCGCCCGGCAGCACGTCGCCGGCGCTGTAGCCCTCCTCGCCTTCGTCGTCGCCACGCAGGTGGCCCGGCAAGGTGGCTTCGCTGTAGTCGGTCAGGCTGGCCGGCACGTCGGCGTCGCCCGGCTGCGGTTCGGGCGTGAGTTGCACTTCAGGCACGATGCCGCTGGCCTGGATCGACTTGCCGCTGGGTGTGTAATAGCGCGCGGTGGTGAGTTTGACCGAGTCGCCGTTATCCAGCGGCAACACGGTCTGCACCGAGCCCTTGCCGAAGGTGCGGCTGCCGATGATGCGCGCGCGCTGGTTGTCGCGCAGCGCGCCGGCCAGCACTTCCGAAGCGCTGGCCGAGCCGGCGTCCACCAGCACCACCACCGGTGCGCCGCCGAGCAGGTCGCCCGGGGTGGCATCGAACTTGGCGTCGCTGATCGAGATGCGCCCGCGGGTGCTGACGATGTTGCCCTTGTCCAGCAGGTCATCGGCCACCTGCACTGCCGACGTCAGCAGCCCGCCCGGGTTGCTGCGCAGGTCCAGCACCAGGCCGCGCAACTTGCCGCCGGCCTGCAGCTGCTTGAGGTTCTTCTGGAAGTCGGCGCCGGTGTCGGCCTGGAAGGTGCTGATGCGGATGTAGCCATAGCCCGGCTCCAGCAACTTGCTGCGCACGCTGGCCACACGGATGGTCTGGCGCTGCAGGGTCACATCGAAGGGCTTGGGCGCCTTGTCGCGCACGATGGTCAAGGTGACCTTGCTGCCGGATTCCCCGCGCAGCGGTTCCATCGCCTTGCTGGCATCGATCGGCTTGCCGTCGATGGCCACGATCACATCGCCTGCGCGGATCCCGGCGCGCGCCGCCGGCGTGTCGTCGATCGGCGCGATCACCTTGAGCGTGTTGTCCTGTTGCTGCAACAGCTCCACGCCGATGCCGTCGTAGGCGCCGGTGGCCTGTTCGTCGAAGGCTTCGGCATCTTCCTTGTCGAAATAGGTGCTGTGCGGGTCCAGGTCCGAGAGCAGGCCGCGCACGGCTGCGTGCATCAGCTTCTTGTCTTCGACCGGGTCGACG
Source organism: Xanthomonas sp. 4461 (assembly GCF_024806475.1). NCBI lineage: Bacteria > Pseudomonadati > Pseudomonadota > Gammaproteobacteria > Lysobacterales > Lysobacteraceae > Xanthomonas > Xanthomonas sp. 4461. The sequence continues at coordinate 145,698 of NZ_JANTYV010000003.1, forward strand.
TAGGCCTGCTTGACTGCGTTGTACACCGCCACGAAGCGGCGGATCTCGTCCAGCGGTACCTTGGAGACGGCGGCTTCGTTGGCTTCCGGGTCGTCCGCAGTGGCCTGGGCGGCGGCGGGACTGGCTTTCTGCGCCCAACCGGGTGAGGCGAACAACGCCAGCGACAGGGCAACGGACAGAACGGCTACGCGCATGAAGCACTCCGGCAAAGAGACAAGACGCCCCGCACGACGGAGCTGACCGGATTATGCGCGAAGCAGCGGTAAATCCGCGTTGAATTGCGCGCCGGCTGCAGAGGCAGTTCGGTGGCGGCCAGCTGGCAGCCGACTTGAAAGGTGGATGTGCGGCGTCCTGGCGCCGGCAGGCATCTGCCATTGGCGTGCGGCCAGCGCCATGGTGTCTGACTCCGCATCCGCGCGTCAGCGACCGACCGCGGTGTACGCACGCTCCGCGATGTCTGCGAACACCATGGCGCTGCCGGATCACCGGGATCGGTCGGCCTGTCGCAGCGGCCAGGCAGGCCGCATCCGCGCAATACCGCTGCCACGCACTGGCCGGCAAAGCCTGGTCGATGCAATGACCAGGCGCTGGGCCAGAACCAATCCACGCTGATCAACCACTTCGGCAACGCTCTGCAGCACGTTTGCGCTCGGTGCGATGCGCAGCGTCTGCACGCGCGCACCACACGCCACCGTCAACGCCGCTGCAACCAGCTTGATGGGTCGACGGGCTGCCCATTGCGCCGCAACTCGAAGTACAGCGCCGGCACGCCCTGCCCGCCCGAGCTGCCGACCTTGGCCACTGCCTCGCCGCGTTTGATCGCCGCGCCGGCATCGCGCAGCAAGGTGTCGTTGTGCGCGTACAGGCTCATGTAACCGTTGCCGTGGTCCACGATCAGGATCATGCCGTAGCCGGTCATCCAGTCGGAGAACACCACCGTGCCGTCGGCCACCGCAGTGACCGTGCTGCCCTTGGGCGCGCCGATCAAGACGCCCTTGCTGGTGTGCCCATCGGGCAAGGTGGCATTGAAGCGTGCCAGCAGATTGCCCGACACCGGCCAGCTGAGCCCTCCGACCTTGGGTGCAGGTGCGCTGGCGATGACCTTGGGCGGGGTTTTGCCGGGGCGCTCCGGGCGATCGGTCTTGCCGCGTTTGGCCTGCGCCGCGGCCTCGGCGGCGGCGCGCTTTGCAGCCGCGCGGCGTTCGGCTTCGGCCTTGGCCGCGGCCGCACGCAGATTGGCGAGCAGTTGCTCCAGCGACTTGGCATCCTGGCCCAGCGCCTTTTCGCGCTCGGCGCGTTGTTTGTAGCGATCGTCCAGCTGCGCCACGGTGGCCGCCTGCTGCGAACGGTCCTTCTGCAAGGTGGCGGCCTGCGCCTTCTGCTGCGCGCGCGCGGCATCCAGCGCCTGGCGCCGGGTGGCGATGTCCTGTTCCACCTTGGCCAGGGCATCCAGTTGCGTGGTCAGCGCATGGATCCGCTGCGCGCGTGCGTTCTGCACATAGCGGTGATCGGCGAGCATGCGGTTGGCATCGCCGACCGTGTCCTGCGACAGCAACACCTTCAACGGTGCGTTGCGGCCCACCTGGTCGGCGGCGCGCAACAATGCGGCCAGCTGCGTGCGCTGGTTCTGCAGGCCGCGCTGCAATTGCGCACGGTCCTGCTGGAGCGTGGACAGATGGTGTTCCTGTGCGCGCATCGCCGCTTCGGTTTCGCTCAGGGCACGCGCGGTCTTGGCGACCTTTTCGTCGGCCTGGCGCAGTTGCTGGGCCGCGGTGCCGCGCTTGCCTTCCAGCTCGCGCCGGTCGGCACTGATGGTCTTGAGCTCATCGCGCAGCTGCTGCAGCTTGCGCTCGGTCTCGCGCTGGTTCTGCGCGCCCGCGCCGACGCTGCCGAGCAGCATGCAGGCCAGCACGCTCGCAGCCAGCCACCTGCGCCCCACGCCGGTGGCGGAGACGAGCGGCGGACGCGACAGCGGTGCGGGCGAAGGGGCCAACGAACGATCCAGTGACTTCAGGCAGGTGCGCGATTGTAGCCAAGCATGGTGTGATCGCCGCCACGCCCAAGACAGCCGCCACCGCGCGAGGTTCAGCATGAAGCCCCAGTCTCTACTTCTGGCATTGTCCCTGGCCTGCTCGACCGCCTGGGCCGATGATGACATCAGCAAGGTCAACGGCCGCATCAGCGCCGAGGCCGGCAAGACCTACGGCGGCCTGGAAACGGTCAACGGCTCCATCGAGATCGGCGCCGGTGCGCAGACCAAGGATGTGGAAACGGTCAACGGTGGCATCAAGATCGGCGATGGCGCCCGCACCGGCGATGTGTCCACGGTCAACGGCGCGATTTCCCTGGGCCAGAAGGTCATCGTGTCCGGTGGGCTGGAAACGGTCAACGGCAGCGTGCTGGTGGAGCGCGGCAGCCAGGTCAGCGGTGGGGTGGAAACGGTCAACGGCAGTATCGGGCTGGTCGGAACCGAGCTCGGCAAGGGCATCGAGACGGTCAATGGCGACATCACCGTCGGGGTGGGCTCGCATGTGCGCGGCGGCATCGAGGTGACCAAGCCGAACTTCGGCTTTTCCTTCAAGCCCTCGCGTAAACCCCGCGTGGTGATCGGCCCCAAGGCAGTGGTCGATGGCCCGCTCCACTTCGAGCGTGAGGTGGATCTGTATGTGCATCGCACCGCCAAGGTCGGCGCGGTCACCGGTGCCACCGCACGTAGCTTCGATTCGGACGTGGCACCCAAGGACTGACGCGCTCACCACACGCACGTTCTAAGATCGGAACTCCGTCGCACGAGGAGTTCCGATGCCCCGCAAGATCCTGTTGTGCCTGGCCGCGACCCTGGCCCTGGCCGGTTGCAAACGCGAATCGGCCGACACGCCGTCCGCACCGGCCGAGCAGACGCCGGCCGACGCCACGCCCAGCGCACCGGTCAGCCGGCACGCGTTCTCGCCCGAGCTGACCGGCGGCGACTTTGCCGAACTGGTCAAGACGCTGGCCTCGGACGACTTCGAAGGACGCGGACCGGGCACGCCTGGCGAAGAAAAGACCGTGACCTATATCCGCGACCAGATGCAGCGCATCGGGCTGCAGCCGGGCAATGGCGACAGCTGGTTCCAGGACGTGCCGATGGTGGAAACCACCGCCGATGCGGCCACCGCGCCCAGCCTGCGTAGCGGCGAGCAGACCCGCACCCTCGCCTTCGGCACCGACATCGTGGTCGGCACGCGCACCGGCCAGGCCGAGGTCAAGCTGGACAACAGCGAGCTGGTCTTCGTGGGCTATGGCGTGGATGCGCCCGAGCAGCAGTGGAATGACTACGCCGGCCAGGACTGGAAAGGCAAGACGGTGGTGATGTTCGTCAACGACCCCGGCTTCCATACCAATGATGCCAAGTTGTTCGACGGCAAGCGCATGACCTACTACGGGCGCTGGACCTACAAGTTCGAAGAGGCCGCGCGCAAGGGTGCTGCTGCCGCACTGATCGTGCACGACACCCCGGGTGCCAGCTATGGCTGGGACGTGGTCAAGAACTCCTGGTCCGGCCCGCAATACGATCTGCCGGCCAAGGACGACCCCGATCCGCGCCTGCCGGTGCAGGGCTGGATCAGCGCCGACACCGCCAAGCAGCTGTTCGCCAATGCCGGGCTGGATCTGGCCCAGGCCTACAAGGACGCCAGCAAGCGCGGCTTCAAGCCGGTGCCGTTGAAGGCCAGCTGGTCGGTGGACCTGAAGAGCACCATTGCCGAGAAGACCTCGCGCAATGTGGTCGGCGTGCTGCCGGGCAGCAGCCATGCCGACGAGGCGGTGCTGTACATGGCGCACTGGGATCACCTGGGCAAGCATCCGGGCGAGAGTGGCGACAACATCTACAACGGCGCGGTGGACAACGCCACCGGCGTGGCCGGCATCCTCGAAATCGCCGATGCGTTCGCGCATCAGGACCCCAAGCCGGCCCGCTCGGTGGTGTTCGTGGCGGTGACGCTGGAAGAATCCGGCCTGCTCGGCTCCAAGTATTACGTGGCCAACCCGAGCTTTCCGCTGGACAAGATCGCGGCGGTGATCAACCTGGATGCGATGTCGGTGGCCGGGCGCGCACGCGATGTCACCGTGGTCGGCATGGGCAGCTCGGAGCTGGAAGACATCCTCAAGCCGATCGCCGCGATGCAGGGCCGCACGCTGCACGCCGAAGCCACGCCGGAAAGCGGCTCGTACTTCCGCTCGGACCACTTCAACTTCGCTAAGGCCGGCGTGCCGGCGCTGTATGCCGACGGCGGCGAAGACCTGCGCGAGGGTGGCACCGCTGCCGGACGTGCGGCAGCCGAAGACTACGGGCGCCATCGCTACCACGCCCCCGGCGATGAGTACGATGCGGCCACATGGAAACTAGACGGCACCATCGAAGACCTGCAAGCGGTGTACGGCGTGGGCAAGGAAGTCGCCGCCGGCGACCGCTGGCCGAACTGGTACCCCGGCAACCCGTTCAAGGCTGCACGCGACCGTATGCTGGCCGGCAAGCCGGGCACCGGCACGGCGGCAGCGCAGCCGGGCGCAGCCGAGAACGCTCCGAACAATGCCAAGCCGAACAAGGCCAAGGATTCGGACGCAAACGACGCCGCGCCTGCGCGGTGAGGCGCTTGCCGCTGCTGCGGTGGGCGATGCAGATCGCGCCGCCGTGCGAGCGGTCGCAGCCTAGGCGACTGCCTGCATGACAAAGGGCCCCCGATTGGAGGCCCTTTGCTTTTCATCCATGCTTCGTGCGGAACGGTAGCGAGCTGGCTGAAACACACTCGCGGCATCGCCGGGATCCAGATCAGGGTCGGTACGGGCCAAAACTGCTGTTCGGCGCGCAGCTCAACCAGCGCGTTGCCCTACCCGCCCGACGACGCGCGCCCTCAGGCACTCAATCGTTGTCGACACTGACCACGTGCCCATCGTCGGGATCCACGTGCAGCTCGACCTTTTGCCCGTTGCGCTTTGCATCGGCCTTCCACAGGCCATCCTTGAACTTGAGATCGTGCACGTCCGCGTAGCCGCCGGTGGACAATGCCGCACGGACGTCGGCTTCGCTCAGCCGCGAGGTGGTCTGGTCGCCATAGACGCGGCCAGTCACCGGATCGATGTGGACATCCACATCCTTGCCATCGCCGCTGCGGGCATCGGCAGTCCACACGCCGTGCTCGAACTTGACGTCGTGCACCTTGGTGTAGCCCTTGGCGGTCAACATGCTGGTCACCTCATTGGAGGTGAGGGCCTTGGCCGGCTTGGCGGCGTCCTGCGCGAACGCGCCCTGCGAAACAAGCGTCAATGCGCCGATCAGCGCGGTGGTCATCATGCGACGTGCCATGGGTAGGCTCCTGCTGTGAAGTGCCGCCATGCTGGCTGCCTCGGGATCGTAGCCGGGTGAAAACAGGGACGATTCGATCAGGGAAATTCAGTTAACTGAAACCTGGTGTCGCCCTTCATCGCTTCTGCACTGCGGATTTACATTTCAATTCCAGCAAGTCCGCACTGCGGGACACGTAGCGGCTGCGGCCGCTCGCGCAGCCCCAACGAAAAAGCCGCCTTGCGGCGGCTTGTCATCTCGTGGCGCGTATTCAGCGCTTGGTGCGTGCCGTAGAGGCAGGTAGACGTGCGGCGGTGGTGCCGGGTGCACGGGTTGCGCGTGCGGCCTGCGGCGAGAGGATGGTCATCTGCGGTTTGTCGGTGCCGTCCTTGTTCGGATGCACGTTGTAGGCGTAGGACAGGTTCCACCACGAACCGGCCGCCCACCACGTCCAACCCAACCACACGTCTGCATTGCTCTCCATGTAGCCGAGCATGCCCTGCAGCGCTTCGTTGCAGACCTGATTATTGGCGGTACCGAACTCGGCCAAAAAACCGCGCTTGCCATTGGTGCGCAGCCATTCGGTGAAATTGCGCAAACGCTCGGCGCCAACAGTGGAACTGACGCAGACGCTGCTGGTGCCGCTGGAATCGGCGTCCAGGTATTGATGCACTTCGAACGCGTAACGGTTGAGCGGGTCGTAGATGGACGCCAGCGCAACGGCGTTGGAATAGCCATCGCTGGTGGGCGAGTACCAGCTGTGCGCCCCGGTCCACGAGGCGCCCGGTACCAGGATCAGATTATTGGCACCGGTTCTGCGAATTGCATCGATGGCGGCTTGCGCGGCACCAGCCCATTGGCTGGAGGAAATATTATTGGGTTCGTTCATCAACCCGAAGATCACCGCATTATCGCCATTGAATGCCAATGCGAGACGGCGCCACAGGTCGCTAAAGGTGGCCACCGGCACTTCCGGCCCGCCAATCTTGTAACCGTAGTACTTGGCGTAATTGTGGATATCGATCACCAGATACATGCCCGCAGCCTTGGCGCGCGCCACTGCCTGCTGCACCAGCGCCAGCTGCGCCGGATCCAGCTCGCCGCGCGCGCTGGGCTGCAGACGTTCCCACAAAATGGGCAAGCGGATCGTATTCATTCCGACCCCGGCGAAATACGTGTAATCGCTGGCCGAGGCGTACATGTAATCCTTGTTGAGCACGCCGGGTTTTTTGGAGGATGCGAATTCTGCACCGGATAAATTGACGCCGGCGTAAGTCAGCGCACGTGTTTGCGCATGCGCCGACGACAATCCGGCCAGCAACATGAAACACAGGGCGCACAGGGAAAGATGGCGTAGTGAGAAGGACGGACGTGACATGAAGCAACTCCTGACGGGGAAGATGCGTCGCCGCCCCGATGGCGTGCGATCGGCGCAAGTTGCGCTGCATCTGTGTGTTGCAATGCATCACGTGTGCCAAAGCGCGGCATTCCAGCGATTTAGCCAAAAAGTGCGAACCAATCCGCACTTAATAAGGAAGCGCGCGTTTATGCGTGCATACCGGTTATCAATAAACTGTTGGGTTTACCGGATACGTACCGGTATGTGCCGAGATACCGGCGTTATTGAGCGATGCGTCATTTGCGTGGCGCCATCGCAGTGGCGCAGCCATGACGCATCGCAATCAATGCGGTGCCGTCGCGAGGAGGGCACCGCTGAACAGGGCAATTCACCTAATGGCGATGCGCCTGTAAGACGCTGCGGCCTGCGGCCGGAATCGGCGTGTAGCACCTCTACACGCCGGTTCCCGAGTGCCGGCAACGGCCTGGCAGCCTCTCACCAGGGTTTCCTGATCGCTCCAGGCGAGTTTGGGTGAATCAGCGCGCGATGCGACGCGCATGCGCGCTCAGGATGGGAAGCTGCGGTTTGTCGCGTCCGTTGCCATCCGGCTGCAGCGTGAACGGGTAATCGGCGCGCCACCATGCGCCAGCGGCCCAGACGCTGGAGCCCAACCAGACATCGCGGTTGGCTTCCAGATAACGCAGCATGCCGTCCAGCGCGAGCATGCAGGTGCGATTGCTGGATGACCCAAACTCGCCCAAGAATCCGCGCTTGCGCTGGCTACGCAGCCAACCGGTGAAACTGCGCAGGCGCTCCGCACCGATGGTAGCGCTCACGCAACTGGCGCTGGTGCCGCTGGAATCGGTATCCAGATACTGGTGTACCTCGATGGCGTAACGGTTGAGCGGGTCGCGAATACTGGCCAGCGCAACTGCGTTGGATTGCCCGGCGATGGTGGAATACCAACTGTGCGCTCCGGACCACAGCGCGCCAGGCACCAGGATCAGGTTGTTGGCGCCGGTGGCGCGGATGCCGTCGATCGCTGCCTGTGCGGCGGCGGCCCAGTTCTGCGGCGCAATGTCGTAGGGCTCGTTCATCAGCCCGAAGATCACCGCGTCATCGTTCTTGAACGCCACGGCCAACCGCTGCCACAGGTCGGTGAAGGTGGCGATCGGCACGCGCTGGGTACCGATCTTCTGCCCGTAATACTTGGCGTAATTGTGGATATCCACGATCAATACCATGTGCGCTGCCTTGGCATTGGCCACGGCCTGTCGAATCAGCGCGAGCTGTGCGGGGTCCAGCGCGCCCTGGCTCTTGGGTTGTAGTCGCTCCCACAACACGGGCAGGCGCACCACATTCATGCCGGTGTCGGCGAAGTGCTGGTATTCGCCCGGAGTTGGATAGCGATAGTCGACATTGACGATGCCGGGACGTCTTGCCGAGGCGATTTCGGCACCGGAGAGATTGATGCCTGCATAACGCAGTGCACCGCTTTGCGCCTGCGCGCGTGGAAGCGCGGCCAGCAATAGCGCGGCCAGCGCACAGCACAGCAGCTGGCGCGGCCAGGTGGGGGAGAGGGACATGGGGGAACTCCTGAAGCATCTACGGGGGGGAGATGCGTTGCATCGCAGTTGCTCGCAAGCGCAACGCATCGATCGCCAGCCTATGCGCATATGCGGCGCGCAACTACGGATGCGAGGTATCACTGCATCAAGCTGTGCAGTGCTTCGCAGTTGCGAGCTGTTTTCTCGATGCATCGCGCGCGTCGCGAGAATGCCTTGAATCCGAAGCGCCGCTGCAACTTCGCAATGGTATTGGTCGCATCAATGCATCGGTGTTGATGCGATGACAGGAGCTGCGCCAACGACCGCATGCAGCTACACGCATGACACGTTCCTGCACGGATGCGCCTGGCACTGCAACCACGGCGCACGCAGTGGGGTGAGCGTGCGTTGCGGGTGTAGCGCGCGATGCACTGCCATGATCGTGTTCGATCGCGGTGCGTCCATCTTCAAGAGTCAGCGCCCCCGGTGACAGCGACAGCTGCATCCACCGAAGCCAGACGTGCATCATCGATGCACCGAGACCCCCATCGCGCCGACTTTCGTTCACCGCCTGGATGCCATCGATCTGCTGCTGCGCCGCCCAACAACCAGCGCCAGCCGTGGACACTCCAACGCGGCGCAAAAAAAAGCGGGCGACCTGCACAGCATCGCCCGCGTCCTGCCGCTTGGACCGCTGCCCTCAGTGCTTGCCGGCGCGGCGTGCGTACTTGCTCAGAATCCTGATCTGCGGCTTGTCGCTGCCGTCCTTGCCCGGTTGTACGGTGAAGAAGTAATCCGGCTTCCACCAGGCGCCCGCAGCCCACCAGGTCCAGCCCAGCCACACGTCGCTGTTGTCTTCCATGTAGGTCAGCATGCCTTCCAGCGCCTTGTCGCAGACCGGGTTGTTGGCGGTGCCGAATTCGCCCAGAAAGCCCTTCTGCTTGTTTTCGCGCAGCCAGTCGGTAAACCCGCGCAGCTTTTCTTCGCCGACGCTGTCGCTGGTGCACTGCGGCTTGGTGCCGCTGTAGTCGTTGTCCAGGTACTGGTGCGCTTCGAAGGCCAGGTTGTTGCCGGGGTCCTTGAGGATGGCCAGCGCCTTGGCGTTGGAGCCGCCATAACTATTGCTGCGCCAGCTGTGCGCGCCGGTGTACGCCGTGCCCGGCACCAGGATCAGATTGCGGGCGCCGGTCTTGCGGATCGCGTTGATCGCGCCTTGCGCGGCTCCGGCCCAGTCGGTTGCGGAGATGCCGTTGGGCTCGTTCATCAGCCCGAAGATCACGGCCTTGTCGTCCTTGAATTCCAGCGCGAGCCGGCGCCACAGATCGGCCAATGCGGCAGCGGACACCTCGTCGGTGCCAAGGCGCTTGCCGTTGTATTTGGCATAGTTGTGCAGATCCAGGATCAGGAACTGCTTGTTCGCCTTGGCCGCTTCGAGCGACTTCTTGATCAGCCCGAGCTGCGCGGTATCCAGCTCGCCGTTGAGTTCGGGTTGCAGGCGCTCCCACAGGAACGGCAGGCGGATCGTATTCATGCCCTTGCCGGCGAAATAGGCGAAATCCGACGCGGCCGGATAGGTGTAGTCCTTGAACAAGGTGCCGGGCTTCTTGCGCGAGTTGAACTCGGCGCCGGATAGATTGACGCCGACATATTTCAGGCCGGCGGACTGCTTCTTCGGACCATCGGGCTCTTTGGCGTGCGCCAACGGCATCGCGGCCAGCAAGGTCAGTGCGAGTGCGACGCGACGCAAACTCGGGAATTTCGGGGGAGCGCGGAACATGGAAGCCTCCTTCGGCATCGACGTGGTGGCCGCAGGGGGAGGGCACGGCCAGTTGGGATGGTGCAGGGCAAGGCGCTGCCTGGTCAGCCTAGGAGCTTGGGCGTTAGCAGACCATTCACGCGTGCAACGCAGCGTTGATCGCGTGCAAACGGGCGCAGCCGGTATCATGCCGGCTCGGTAGCGTTCGCTGCAGAACAGCCAACATGCATCGCCACAGGCGTGCGAGAGGCCGCTGTTCCGGCGAATCACCGCCTTTGTCGTCCGACTCCTGCGCGGACGACGCAACACCGGAGTCCTGACCCCATGAGCCAAGCCCACGCCTTTGCCGCCCAAGCCGCCGACCAGCCGCTTGCCCCGTTCGTGTTCGAACGCCGCGCGCCCGGTCCCGACGATGTCCAGATCGAAATCGCCTACTGCGGCGTGTGTCACTCGGACCTGCATACCGCCCGCAACGAATGGCATAACACGCGGTATCCGTCCGTGCCGGGCCACGAGATCGTCGGCCGTGTGACTGCCGTCGGTGACGCCGTCACCGGCTTCAAGGTTGGCGACCTCGCCGGCGTCGGCTGCATGGTCGACAGCTGCCGCAGCTGCGCCTCCTGCCAGGAAGGCGAGGAGCAGTACTGCGAAGCCGGCTTCACCGGCACCTATAACGGGCCGATGTTCGGCGGCGGCGAGAACACCTATGGCGGTTACTCCGACCATATCGTGGTCGACCAGAAGTACGTGTTGCGCATCTCCCACACCGACAATCTGGCCGCCGTGGCGCCGCTGCTGTGCGCCGGCATCACCACCTACTCGCCGCTGGCGCACTGGAAGGTGGGCCCGGGGCAGAAGGTGGGCGTGGTCGGCCTGGGCGGCCTGGGCCATATGGGCGTGAAGATCGCCAAGGCGATGGGCGCCACCGTGGTGCTGTTCACCACCTCCGAGAGCAAGCGCGCCGATGCGATGCGCCTGGGCGCCAGCGAGGTGGTGATCTCCAAGGACGAGGCGCAGATGGCGGCGCAGTACAACACCCTGGATTTCATCCTCAACACCGTGGCCGCCCCGCACAACCTGGACCCGTTCCTCAACGCGCTCAAGCGCGACGGCGCGATGGTGCTGGTGGGCGTGCCCGAGGAGTCGCACCCGTCGCCGGCGGTGTTCAACCTGGTGATGAAGCGCCGCACCCTGGCCGGCTCGCTGATCGGCGGCATCCGCCAGACCCAGGAAATGCTGGACTTCTGCGCCAAGCACAACATCGTCTCGGACATCGAAACCATCCGCGCCGACGAAATCAACGCCGCCTACGAGCGCATGCTCAAGAGCGACGTGAAGTACCGCTTCGTGATCGACATGGCGACGTTGGACAAGGCGGCCTGAGTCGCGGTTGCAGCGGCGCGTGATGCCATCGCTTGCGTTGTTGTTGTATGACGCAAGCGGTGGCCGAGTAGGGCGTGTCACGCGCGCGGCTATCAACCATGAAAAAGTAGATGCACCAACCTCTGTGCGCATCGAATTGTCTTGCCCAGCCTAATATCTTTACGGATTCTTGTCAGTATGTCGCGACCCGCGTACGAGGAAAGAGATACTGAACAAGAAGCCAGACAAGCATGCGATTGCGGCGACATAAAGAATTAAAACAGTAGACCAGTACCCAAACGGCGCGTCAGAAGCAGAGAAAAATCCAGCGTTACAGCGGCGACACGATACCGCGCCAGTCACCAGAGCTTCCCAGACCAGTAACGCTGGTGTCGCCCGAAGGCCGAATGCTAAGGCGGCTCCGAGCACGACACGAGAGCGGACGACAGGCCTTGCATATCTGCCCTAGAAAAATCTATGCGCAGCCAAAATCATTAGGGGGAACGCTGCTCCGAAGCACCAAAGAGAATTTAGCGCCATAATGCCCACGGTGATCTAACGCCCAATGTCATCGCTACGCTTCCCAGCGGCATGAGGCATTCACTTGCTAGGGTTGCTTGGTCATTTGCAATGAGCGGTTGAACGCCTCCAGATGGCTTCCGCCGAAATGGTTGGCTGCGATACACTCGCCAATTTGCGCGCCATACCTCTGTGCGCCCTGGCGCGAACCGATCACAGCGGGAATCGCAATCAGATTATTCGTGGCGCAGCGCTCAAACAGCGGCTCGAGAATGACGAGGCAGTCCTGGCGGCTGCCATTCAAAGACCGTTGCAAAGGAGAATCCGCACATAGGGCGGATAACGCAACAGACTTGAATCGCGAAAGCCACACATCTCGCGACATACCTGCCGCTGATTGACGCTCCGCCGCCGATTTATTCCAGCCGCTTACCACGCCTCTACCCACACCGAAAATGACAAAGAGTGTGCAAAAAACCATGAAGGCCAGCGTGGCGTACTTCAGAAATTTGCGCATAAAGGGTGTTGATCTAATGGTACAGCAGCTGAGTTGAGCCAATCCGCGAGGCGGCGGGGGCCGGACGAATCGTCAACGGACATTATCCACAATGGCGAATCAAGCGAAACGGGTATTACAGCGCGTAGTAAACACCGACCCTGAAATTAACTGAGCCGCGACGCGCTTCGATCAGAAGAATTGTTAGGCCTATGAGACTCGAGTGCTCAGCACGCCAAGGACACATTTTCCTCGAACAAGCGCATAACCCCAGGCGAATGGCTTCCCACTTGCAGGCCAAAGCTGCTCATAAGCCACGAAGTAATCGCCGGAGCGGTACTGCTTCTTGAGCCACAGCCAATCTTTGTTGCCATAAGCAAACGGCACCTGAGGCGCCTTCGTACTTGTTGCCGCGTACTTGAGACCAATCTCTTCCATCTGCACGATGGAAAGAGGCAGGCCATCAAGACGCAGATTGTCCGACTCCTGGCATGTTGTGGTCTGCGCCGCAGCCACGCTACCGGCAGTAAAGATCAGCAGACCGGTAACGAGTGACCTGAGCATGCCTAGCATCCCTTAAGCAGCAGCCGGCTCCTTGACCTGCGCTTTGACCCCAAGCAGCTGCACGATGCTGCCCGCCGCATCGCGGCCTTCGGCCACGGCAGTGACCACCAGGTCGGCGCCGCGCACGCAGTCGCCACCGGCGAACAGGCGCGGGTTGCTGGTCTGGTAGGGCAGGCGGCCGTTGTCGTCGGACGGTGCGACGATGCGGCCGTTGCTGCCGGCTTCCACGCCCTGCGAGGCCAACCAGTCCGGCAGGGTCGGCGAGAAGCCGAAGGCGATGATCACCACGTCCGCTTCCAGCAGCGATTCGCTGCCTTCCACCGGCACCGCGTTGCGGCGGCCGCTGGCATCGGGTTCGCCGAGCCTGGTTTCCACCACGGTGACGCCGATGGCCTCGTCGTCGGCGCCGGATTCGATCGACAGCGGCTGGCGGTTGAACAAAAAGCGTACGCCTTCTTCGCGCGCGTTGGCCACCTCGCGCGCCGAGCCCGGCATGCTGGCCTCGTCGCGGCGGTACGCGCAGGTGACCTTGGCCGCACCCAGGCGGATCGCGCTGCGCACGCAGTCCATGCCGGTGTCGCCGCCGCCCAGCACCACCACGCGCTTGCCGTTGAGGTCGGGCAGCGCCATCTGGTCTTCCCAGCCGGCGATCGGCCGGCCGTGCGGGTCGTTGCCGCTGACGATGCGGCTGTTCTGCACCAGGAACGGCAGCGCCGGCAGCACGTTCTTCAGATCCTGCCCGGGCAGCCCGCCATCGGTATAGCGGTAGGCACCGGTGCCCAGGAACACCGCGTCGTATTCGCCCAGCAACTGCTCGATGCTGATGTCGCGGCCCACTTCCACGCCCAGGCGGAACTGCACGCCCATGCCTTCGAGGATCTCGCGGCGCTTGCCGATCACCGACTTGTCCAGCTTGAAGCTGGGGATGCCGAACTGCAGCAGCCCGCCGATCTGCTCGTAGCGGTCGTAGACCACCGCCTCGATCCCGGCACGCACCAGGCGGTCTGCGCAGGACAGGCCGGCCGGGCCGGCGCCGATCACCGCCACCCGCCAGCCGCTCGGCTGCACGTTGCCCAGGTCCGGCCGCCAGCCCATCTTGAAGGCGGTATCGACGATGTATTTTTCCACCGCGCCGATGGTGACCGCGCCGAATTCCTCCAGCGTGCAGCTGCCTTCGCACAGGCGATCCTGCGGACACACCCGCCCGCACACTTCCGGCAGCGGATTGGTGGAATGGCACAGCGCGGCGGCTTCCTCGATGCGGTTTTCCTGCACCAGCTGCAGCCACTGCGGAATGGCGTTGTGCACCGGGCATTTCCAGCTGCAATACGGATTGCCGCAATCCAGGCAACGGCCGGACTGGTACTGCGCGTCGGCCTTGTCGAACTTGCCGTACAGCTCGCCCCAGTCGCCGGAGGTACGCAGCTCCACCGGAATGCGCGTGGGCATGGTCCGGGGCAGGTCGAGGAATTGGAAGGCTTGCTTGCGGCTCATAGAGAAATCCGTGGCTGATTCCCTTCTCCCGCCTGCGGAAAAAGGTGCCCCGAAGGGGCGGAAAAGGGGCGGCGGGGCCTGTGCCCTCACCCCCGACCCCTCTCCCGCCAGCGGGAGAGGGGAGTACTGCGACGACTCTGACGATGTGCTGCCAGCATTGCGACTGCAGTCCTTCTCCCGCGTGCGGGAGAAGGTGCCCCGAAGGGGCGGATGAGGGTTGCGGGCCACCGGCCCTCACCCCCGACCCCTCTCCCGCGAACGGGAGAGGGGAGTACAACTCAGGCGGCGCGGCGCAGCGACTCGGTCAGCGACTCGATGCTGGCGGCCTTGGGTTTGACCAGCCAGAACTTGCCGATGTAGTCGCGGAACTCGTCCAGGATCTGCTGCGCCCAGATGCTGCCAGTCAGCTCGCGGTGGCGGCTGATCAGGGTGTGCAGGTGCTGGCGGTGGTTCTCGAAGCCCTCGGCGGAGACGCGGTGGATGTCGATCAGTTCGTGGTTGTAGCGGTCCACGAAGTCACGCTCGATATCCAGCACGTAGGCCAGCCCGCCGGTGAAGCCGGCGCCGAAGTTCAGGCCGACCTTGCCCAGCACCAGCACCACGCCGTCGGTCATGTACTCGCAGCAGTGGTCGCCGGCGCCTTCCACCACCGCCAGTGCGCCGGAGTTGCGCACCGCAAAGCGCTCGCCCGCCCGCCCGGCCGCGAACAGCTCGCCGCCGGTGGCGCCGTACAGGCAGGTGTTGCCCACGATCGGCGTGCTGCGCGCCTCGAAGCGCGCGCCGCGTGGCGGACGCACCACCAGCCGGCCGCCGGCCATGCCCTTGCCGACATAGTCGTTGGCCTCGCCTTCCAGCTCCAGCTGCAGGCCACCGGCGTTGAACGCGCCAAAGCTCTGCCCGGCGGTGCCGCGGAAGCGCAGGTTCAACGGCGCATCGCTCATGCCGTGGTTGCCGTGCACGCGCGCGATGGCGCCGGACAGGCGCGCGCCGATCGAGCGGTCGGTGTTGTGGATCAAAAAGCGATGGTCGCCGCCGGTCTTGTTGGCGATGGCATCGGCGAGCAGGCCGTCCATCTGCGTGGCCAGGCTGTCGGGCGATTCGTACAGGCGCTGGGCGGCGCAGTGGCTGCCGTCGTAGCGCGCGTGGGTGAGCAGGCGCGACAGGTCGACCTTGACCCCGGCGCGCGGAGCGACGTCCAGCTGCTCCAGCAGGTCGGTGCGGCCCACGATCTCGTCCAGCGACCGCACGCCCAGGTAGGACAACCACTGGCGCACTTCCTCGGCCAGCAGGCGGAAGAAATGCTCCACGCGCTCGGGCAAGCCGGTGAAGTAGTTCGCGCGCAGGCGCTCGTCCTGGGTGGCCACGCCGGTGGCGCAGTTGTTGAGGTGGCAGATGCGCAGGTACTTGCAGCCCAGCACGATCATCGGCGCAGTGCCGAAGCCGAAGCTGTCGGCGCCCAGCAGCGCGGCCTTGACCACGTCCAGGCCGGTCTTCAGGCCGCCGTCGGTCTGCAGGATGGTGCGTGCCCGCAGGTCGTTGGCCACCAGCGCCTGGTGCGACTCGGCCACGCCCAGTTCCCACGGCACGCCGGCATAACGGATCGAGCTGACCGGGCTGGCGCCGGTGCCGCCGTCATGGCCGGACACCGTGATCAGGTCGGCGCCCGCCTTGACCACGCCGGCGGCAATGGTGCCGACGCCGGCATGCGCCACCAGCTTCACCGACACCAGTGCGGTGGGGTTGACCTGCTTGAGGTCGTAGATCAGCTGGGCCAGGTCTTCGATGGAATAGATGTCGTGGTGCGGCGGCGGGCTGATCAGGCCGATGCCGGGCTTGGCATAGCGCAGCCGCGCGATCAGTTCGTTGACCTTGTGGCCGGGCAGCTGGCCGCCTTCGCCGGGCTTGGCGCCCTGGGCGACCTTGATCTGCAGCACCTCGGCATTGACCAGGTATTCCGGGGTCACGCCGAAACGGCCCGAGGCCACCTGCTTGATCTTGGAGCGTTTCTCGGTGCCGTAGCGGGCCGGGTCTTCGCCGCCTTCGCCCGAATTGCTGCGCCCGCCCAGGCGGTTCATCGCAATGGCCAGCGCCTCGTGCGCTTCGGGCGACAACGCGCCCAGGCTGATTGCGGCGGTATCGAAACGGCGCAGCACATCGCTGGCCGGGGCGACCTCGTCCAGCGGGGTCGGGATATCGGCACGCTTGAGCCGGACCAGATCGCGCAGCGTGGAGGCCGGGCGCGCATGCACCGCGTCGACGTACTTCTGCCAGTCGCCGGCATCGCCGGTGCGGGTGGCGCGCTGCAGCGTCATGACCACGTCGGGGTTGTACATGTGGTACTCGCCGCCATGCACGTACTTGAGCAGGCCGCCCACTTCCGGCTTGAGCTGGTCGTTCCAGGCGCGTGCGGTGAGCTCGCGCGCCTCGGTATCCAGCCGCGCCAGGCCCACGCCGCCGATGCGGGCGGGCGTTTCGGCAAAGCACAGCTCCACCACGTCCCGGTCCAGCCCGACGATCTCGAACAACTGCGCGCCGCGATAACTGGCAATGGTGCAGATGCCCATCTTGGAAATGATCTTGGACAGGCCCTTGTAGATGCCCTTGCGGTAGCGGCGGCCGATCTGCGACTGCTCGCCGCCCTTGCTCAGCTGCAGGATGCCGCGCCGGCCCAGGTCGAACAGCGTCTGGTAGGCCAGGTACGGATACACCGCGGTGGCGCCGAAGCCGAGCAGGCAGGCCATGTGGTGCGCATCGCGCGCCGTGCCGGTCTCGATGATCAGGTTGACGTCGCAGCGCAGGCCCACCTTGCACAGGTGGTGATGCACCGCGCCGGTGGCCAGCAGCGCATGCGCCATCGGCCGGTCCGGCACCGGGTAGCGGTCCGACAGCAACAGCATGACGGCACCGTCGCGCGCGGCCGCTTCCACTTCCTGGCAGATGCGTTCCAGGCCGGCCTTGAGGCCTTCCTCCACGCTGTAGGACAGGTCGATCAGGCGGTTGCGCTCGACGTACTGCTCCATCTTCAGCAGCTGGCGCAGCTTGCGCTGGCTGAGTACCGGCGAGTTGAGGATGACGTGGTTCACCGTCTCCGCGCCGGCATGGAAGATGTTGGTCTCCTTGCCGAGCTGGGTGGTGAGCGACATCGCGATGCCTTCGCGCAGCGGGTCGATCGGCGGGTTGGTGACCTGCGCGAAGGCCTGGCGGAAATAGTCGTACAGCGGCCGGGTCTGGCGGCTGAGCACCGCCATCGGGGTGTCGTCGCCCATCGAGCCGGTGGCTTCCTGCTCGGTCTCGGCCAGCGGGCGCAGGATCTGCTCCACTTCCTCGGTGCTGAGCTGGAACAGCTTGTGGTAGCTGCGCAGGGTCTGCTCGCTGAAGGGTTCTTCCACCAGCGAGGGGTCGATCAACTCGGTCTGCAGGTAGGTCACGCCCTGCTGCAGCCATTGCTTGTACGGCGCGCGCGCGCGGTTGATGCGGTCGATGGCGTCCGAGTCCAGCAGGTCGCCGCGCTTGAGATCGATCGCCATCATCTCGCCCGGGCCCAGCTTGCCCTTGCGGGTGATGCGCTCGGCCGGCAGTTCCCACACGCCGGCCTCGGAGGCCACCAGGAAATGGCGGTCGGAGGTCAGCATCCAGCGCGCCGGGCGCAGCCCGTTGCGGTCGAGCATGCAGGCGGCATAGCGGCCGTCGCAGGCGACGATGCCGGCCGGGCCGTCCCACGGCTCGGTGTTGAGGCCGTAGAACTCGTAGAACGCGGCCAGGTCGGCGTCCTTGAACTCCAGCGACTGGGTCGCCGGCGGCACCAGGATGCGCAGCGCCTGCAGCAGGTCCATGCCACCGGCGATCAGCAGCTCGAGCATGTTGTCCAGGCTCTGCGAATCGGAGCCGTGCATGGAGATCACCGGGTCAAACTCGGCGATGTCGAAGCGCGGGGTCTGCCACACCTTGCTGCGCGCCTGCGCCCAGCGGCGGTTGCCTTCGATGGTGTTGATCTCGCCGTTGTGGGCGAGCAGGCGGAACGGATGCGCCAGCGGCCAGCGCGGCAGCGTATTGGTGGAAAAACGCTGGTGAAAGACAATCGCGCTGGAAGACAGATCGCTGCGCTGCAGGTCCGGGTAGAACGTGCTCAGCTTGTCCGGCAGCACCATGCCCTTGTAGCTGATGCCGTTGGGCGAGAGCGTAGTGACGTAGAAGTCCGCCACCTCGCGTAGCGCCTGCTCGGCGCGGCGGCGCGCCAGAAACAGCGCCAGGGTGAAGCCGTCTTCGCTCTGTTCGGCGCCGGCATCGACAAAGACCTGCTCGATGCGCGGCAAGGTGTCGCGCGCCAGCTGGCCGCAGACACTGTCGTCGGTAGGCACCACGCGCCAGCCGCGGAACTGCACGCCGGCGCTGTGCAGCTGGGTTTCCAGTTCGGCACGACATCGGGCCGCATCGGCTTCGTCCAGCGGCAGGAACACCACGCCGGCCGCGTAACGCGTGCCCACGGTGATGCCGGCATCGCGCGCCAGCCCGCGCAGGAATGCATCGGGTTTGCGGATCAGCAGGCCGCAGCCATCGCCGGTGAGTCCGTCGGCCGCCACGCCGCCGCGGTGGGTCATGCGCGAGAGCGCCGCAATCGCGGTGTCCACCAGCGAACGGGAAGGTTGGTCGTCCAACTGGGCGACCATGCCAAAACCACAGGCGTCGCGTTCGTCGCGCACGCTGTCGTAGAGACCGTAGTCGTTGAGCCCTTGGCGAGTGCGGGGGGCCATGTCTGCCTCTTTGCGATCTGGGAGAGCGGCGACGACGTTGCAGCGCTCGATCCGTGGAGCGTTTCGAAGAGGTCACCGGATGATCGACTAGACCACAGTTGATGCGGTGCCGCAATACACCGTTACAGCTGCAACGAGACCCGCTGCAATCCCTTGTGCCAGCAGGCTTGGCGCCTGTCCAATCACAGGCGCCAGCGCAGGCTCAGCCGCAGCGCACCGCGGTGATGACGTTCTTGGCATCCACTTCCAGATTGAGCCGTTCGCCGTTGAATTCCATCGTCACCATCTGGCCGGGCTTGAGCACGCGTACCGACTTGGCGCCGGCATCGCTGCGAGCCTGCTCGCCGACTGCATCGGTGATGGGCTGGCCAACCAGCGACTGCACCTGGGTGGCATCGCAGCTGCCGATCGGCGGCGCTTCCGGCGCTGCATCCGGCACCGGCGCGGACGCTTGCTCGGCCGCCTGTTGTGCGTTGGCCGCAACGGCTTCCTGTTCATCGGGTTGCGGTTTGTTGCAGGCAGTCAATGCAGTCAGTACGACCAAGGTGCAAGCCAGGCGGGCAATAGGCAGGACAGCGCGCATCGATGACTCCAGCAAAGGGGGATGCCCAAGCATAAGCACAAAGTTGCGCTGCGGGCATCGCTTGCCCACACGGCGTTGTCGTTGCGTTGACGCGGCCTAGCGCTGCGCGGCCCAACAATCGGTGCCAGTCCTTCGATCCGTGCGCAATGAAAGCCAAACGTGTTCTTCGCAATGCCGCAACCACGGCCAGCACCGCCGGCAAGCTTGCCGCCGCCGCCACTGGTGCGGTGGTCGCCACGGCCGCCGCCACCGTGGCCGCCGTCGTTCAGGCCAAGGCCACCGCGCGCGCGGCCGGGCTCACCTATGTCAACGATCAGCAGCCCGGCATCAGCCGCCGCAAGGCCGGCAAGAGCTTCAGTTACCGCAGTGCGGACGGGCAACGCGTCGCCGATGCGGACACCTTGCAGCGCATCCGCTCGCTGGCCATTCCACCGGCCTATACCGAGGTGTGGATCTGCGCCAAACCCAATGGCCATCTGCAGGCCACCGGGCGCGACGCGCGGCGCCGCAAACAGTACCGTTACCACGCCGATTGGGCGCAGGTGCGTGGCGAAGGCAAGTTCGAACGGGTGATCGCCTTCGGCCAGGCGCTGCCCAAGTTGCGCCGCCGGCTGCGCCGCGATCTGGTGTTGCCGGGATTTCCGCGCGAGAAGGTCCTGGCGATCGTGGTGGCGTTGTTGGCCGACACGCTGGTGCGCGTGGGCAATGCCGAATATGCGCGCAGCAACCGCTCCTATGGGCTGACCACCTTGCGCAACCGGCATATGGAGTTCTTGAAAGGTGGACGCGCGCGGCTCAAATTCCGCGGCAAGAGCGGCCAGGATCACGACATCGAAGTGGACGACAAGCAGTTGGTCAAACTGATCCGGCAGTGTCAGCAATTGCCGGGGCAATCGCTGTTTCAGTACCGCGACGACGATGGCCAGCTGCAACCGGTGGATTCGGGCGAGGTCAACGATTACCTGCGCGAGGCGATGGGCGAGGATTTCACCGCCAAGGACTTCCGCACCTGGGGCGGCACGCTGGCCGCGCTGCAACGCCTGGCACGGCTGCCGCTGCCCGAGCGCATGAGCGAACGTGCGTTGACGCAGGTGCAGAACGATGTCATCCGCGAGGTGGCCGATGCGCTGGGCAACACGCCATCGGTGTGCCGCAAGGCCTACATCGACCCCTGCGTATTCGAAGGCTGGCGCGCCGGGCAACTGCAGGCGATGGCCAGCGGGGTGCGTGGCGAGCGGCAGTGGGAGGCGGCCACGCTGCGCTTTTTGACCGACTCACGCAGCAAGCAACGCAAGGCCAACGCGCCAGGTACGCCAGCCACACGCAATCCCAGCCGCCGCAAGCGTGTTGCATGATGCTGCGGTTGGGTGCGAGAGCGCTGGCGAGATGGTCGCGAACCACAGACTGCTGGCGCTGATTGGCCAGCGGTGGATCCAGCGCGTGGCCGCGTCCGCCGCGTGGTGCCGTATGCAGCGGACTGGCAGCAATCAATCGTCTGCAATCTGCTTCTGGCGGCGCTGGCCCCAGGCATCGCGCACGAAGGTGTAGTCGTCCACGGCATCGCGTTGCATCGCGTCCATCGGCAGCATGCGCGCGCGGCCATCGGCCAGTTGCAGGCCGATCAGCGAGTTGGCGATACGTGCATTACCCACGTAGGTGATCGGCGTGAGCCGCTGATCGCCGACACGACCTAGCGTATCGCGCACGGTACCGGGTCCCAGCAGCGGCATCACCAGGTAGCGCGAGTTATCCCAGCCCCATGTCGCAAATGCTTGTCCTAGGTCCTCGTTGTATTTGGGCATGCCCAAGCGGCTGGCCGGATCGAACAGCCCGGCGACCCCGACGGTGCTATTGATCACGAAGCGCCCGAGTGACTGCGCCGCCTTGACCGGGTGGCCCTGCAGCACCTGGCTGACGGCGGTACCTGGCTGGCCGAGGTTTCCAAACATGTTCCTGATACCGGTCTTGACCGGCCTGGGTGTGACCTTGTCGTAGGCCACCGCGACGGGACGGAACAGCACCTTGTCGGCACCGCGATTGAAACCATGGATCTTGCGGTTGTAGGACTCCCACGGGTCGCGTACCGGTGTCGCGCTGTACAGCGCTTGGTCGTCCTGCTCGGCGGCGGTGGCCGCCGCGGCCGACGTGGACATGGCAGGGTCCGTACGCGCTGCATCCGGCACCTCCTGCGCGGCGTCGCGACGGAGGGAGGCCGCGCTCGCCACCATCGGCTGAGCGGATGGGCCGGAGGCAGGCGGCGAGGCTGGCGGCATCACCAGT
The DNA here is from genome assembly GCF_024806475.1 of Xanthomonas sp. 4461. Taxonomy (NCBI): domain Bacteria; kingdom Pseudomonadati; phylum Pseudomonadota; class Gammaproteobacteria; order Lysobacterales; family Lysobacteraceae; genus Xanthomonas; species Xanthomonas sp. 4461. The sequence goes on from NZ_JANTYV010000003.1 coordinate 167,712, forward strand.
GTCGCCGTCGGTGCCGGGCCGATGGACGTCGGCACCGATGTGTGTTTCGCGGCGGGGCCGCTCGCGCAGGCCGAGAGCAACAGCAGCGTGCAGGCGGCCGCCAGGTAACGGGGAATCGTCATTGCATGGTCCTTGAAGGGTGAAGTGATGCAAGGGATGGGGCGCCCGACACAACCGCGACCAGCTGCGTCACCGCTCTATGCGAGCAGGCGGCACATGCACGACCACAGCAACGGGCCGGCCCACAACGCAGCGACTGCCCCGCCGGCAATGCCCGCCATCCAGCGCAGTTGCGTCAATCGCCGGCGCCTGGCGTGGTGATGCTGCAGGTCCGGCAGGTCGTGCCATGCCTGCCGATTGCTGGTGGGCGATGGCCGCCGGGAGAGGGTGGAAGGGCGTTGGGAAAACATGCTGCGCTCCGAAGAGAGAAGGCTGCAGTCGGCCGACACTGCACCGGCATCTGGCGAGCGGCCAGATGGATGCAAGCAGCGGGTTAGGGCACTGCAGCGCAGTTGCTGGAAGCGATCCTATGGATTCACTGCGGATCGCGTTTTAAGAGTTTTTTGATCGCTCGCCACCGGTAGGTATGCGTTCACGAATCCCCTCGACGAACGGGCGCAGGACGGCCCGATCCACTACGCATGGACGCTATGGGTGAGGCGTGGGGTGGTAGCGCTGATGCGCCGCTGTGCGGGATTCGCGTAAGGCGTATGGACGTCGCGCAGCACGGCCGGAAAGACGCTTCATTCGAGGTGCTGCCGAAACCCCGCTACGGCGCGCACGCCAGAGTCAGCACCGTGCGTCGTTCCATCGCCGTACGTACGCACGGCCATCGATGCTGGCGCAGGGAAGGACATAGGGCGCAACCAGCCCAGTGATCGATGTCATCACTGCAGCGCAACCTCTACCGGCTAGACGTTCATCGACGTGGTGCGTGATTTCTTGCGTATCGAAAAGAACACCACGCATTCCAGTGCGACCAGCGCTGCGGCGATCACCATGCCGGTGACCAGCGGATCGTGTCCGGTTCCGCGCAGACAGAAGCCCACCAGCAAAAAGCACGCGTTGTAGCCGGCAATTCCAAGCGCTGCGGCCAGCAGAAAGGTCCAGAAGCGCACCCGGATCACGCCCGCCGGCAACGCCAGATAGATCCGCGCCACCGGGATTGCCTGGCCGGCCAGCGTGACCCGGAAATCGTTGCGGCGATAAGACAGCGCAAGGCGGTCGTAGGTCGCAATGCGTAGGAACACGAAGCGCCCATAGTTGAGCATCAGGGTGCGCACGCGATCGTTGCCGAGCGCGCGGCCGATCTTGTACCAGCTGACCGTTGCCAGCAACGATCCGGTCACGCTGATACCCCAGACCGCCAGCAGCGACGGCACGCCATCGGCGGTCATGCCGATCACCATCAGCATCAGATAGGAGGGCACCACCGGGATGAATTTTTCGATGTAGGACATCGCCAGCACGCCTGGCAGGCCGAAGCTCAACACCAGCGTCAATACGTCGTTGGTCTGCATGTTGGCTAGCGCGTGTAGGTGCGGCGTTGCAGACGGTAGGTCGTCGCTGGCGGAATGTTCCAATAGGTCCGCCCGATCTTGACCGCCTCCAGATCGAGCGCATCGAGAACATGCGCCGGCACCGAGCATTTGAGGCCATAGGTAAACAGATACATGCATCCGCCCGGCTTGAGATGCATGAAGGCACCACGCACGATGGCGGCCACCTGATGTGCGCGCATGTTCAAGAAGCCAAGACCGCAGACCACTGCATCCACGTAGGCCCCATCGAAGCGGGGTAACGCTTCCAGATCGGAAACGTCCATCTGCAGCACAGTCGCGTGCGGGAAGCGGCGCGTGAGCAACGATGAGAACGTCTGGTTGTATTCGAGCAGGAACAGGTTCTTTTCGCGCACGCCCTTGTCGAGCATCGACTGGGTGAATGCGCCGGTACCGGGGCCAAGTTCGAGAACACGCCCGGTACGTTCCGAGAGCTCGGAGGTGATGCTGGAGGCGAGTGCGGGCCCGGAGGGAAGGATCGCGGCAACCGAGCAGGGAGCTGCGATCCATTCGCGAAAAAACGAAGCCATATACGAACGTGCCATCTATCCTCACAGCGTTGAAAGAGTTGAGCCCAATCTGCGGGACACAATCGCCATCCGCTCGATGGTGACACGCATTCGGCGCCACAACGCTAAGGCGTCAATCTGTCCGCAGTCTGTCGTTAATGCCGGACCATGGCCGGAAATTCAGCCACGCATCAGCATCGACCGCATGACGGCAATGCTGCCTCTGCTCGACCTTTGCGACTGCGCGAGATAACCCACGCTGCAAGTGATCGACGCTGGCTGACGTTGGCTGAATGCACTGCGCAACGTTGAACTGAACACGGTCGCAGACAGGCTATCGACAGACAGCGCTGCCAGCATGCGTGGCAATCAATTCCTTCCCTTTGTCGTTGCACTGCCGCCTCGCCATGCATGGAAGCGGGGCGCGTTGCTGCCGCACAACACTCCATGAGAACACGATGAGACTTTCAGCCAGCATCGCTTCGGCGATGGCATTGCTGGTGCTGGGTGGCTGCGCCAACCTGGCGCCGCGCTACGTGCGGCCATCGCCGCAACTCCCGCAAGCACAAGCGACATCCGAAGATCGCTTCGCGGGCAAGGCGCTGGGCGAGGTGTTCGTCAACCCGCGCTTGCGCGATACCGTGGCGCTGGCACTGGAGCGCAATCAGGACCTGGCGCTTGCAATGCTCAATGTGCAACGCGCCAGGGCGAGCTACCGGTTGCGTGATGCCGACACGCTGCCGACAGTGACGCTAGACGGTACCGTGGCCGATGCCAGCCATCAGCAATCCCAACTTTCGGTCTCGTTCGGGTTTGCCAGCTATGAGCTGGATTTCTTTGGGCGGGTGAAAAACCTGAAAGAAGCGGCCCTGCAGGATGTGCTGCGAAGCGACGAGAACCGACGCAGTGCCTCGCTGAGCCTGATCGCCGAAGTGGCCACTGCATGGCTGAGACTGGACGCGGACCAGCAACGCCTTGCGCTGGTGAACAAGAGCGCAGGCAACCTGCAACGGGTGTACGAGTTGACGCTGGCCCGTTACAACCAGGGTGCGGTCAGTGGGCTGGAGTTGGCGCAGGCGGACACCGCGTTGGCGCAGATCGGCGCCGAACAGGCTGGCCTGGACGCGCGACTCCAGCAGGACCGCAATGCGCTGACCCTGCTGGCCGGTGTCGAGGTGCCCGAGACGCTGTTGCCCGATACCGACGCGCGTGATGCGCGTGGCGAGGCAGTGCTATCGCTCAACGGTCCGTTGCCGGCCGGCGTTCCCTCATCATTGCTGCTGCGTCGCCCCGATGTCATGGCCGCAGAGCATGCGTTGATCGGCGCCAATGCCAATATCGGCGTTGCACGCGCGCGGTTCTTTCCCCGCATCGCCTTGACCGGCAGCTATGGCACTGCCAGCACGGCGTTGTCCACGCTGCTTGGCGCAGGTAGCTGGAACATCGCCACCTCCGCAGCGTTGCCGCTGTTCGATCACGGCGCCAATCGCGCCAACCTGAAGGTGACCGAGCTCGATACCCAGATAGCCCAGGCGCAGTACCAGAAGACGCTGCAGACCGCATTCCGCGATGTGGCCGATGCGTTGGCCATCGGTAGCAGTATTGCCGGGCGACTGCAGGCACAGACGCAACTGATCGATGCCGCAAGCAAGCAGGCGCGCATCGCCGCCGCCAGATACGAGCGCGGGCAGACCGGATTGGTGGACCTGTTGAATGCGCAGCGAGCGTTGTATGCGGCGCAGCAGGGCATGCTGGACACCACGCTGCTACGCGACAGCAACCTGGTGACCGCCTATCGCGTGCTGGGTGGTGAATGGATGCAGGTATCCATGCAGGGAGGCATCGCGCCATGAGCCGCCCGATGCCGTGGTTGCAGCGCCTGCGGCGCTACCGCTGGTGGTTGATCGTCGCTGCATTGCTGCTGGTCGGCTGGCTGGTGAAGCTGCAGTTCCTTACTCCAGCGAGCGCACCGCAGGTGGCCAGTTCGGCAGTGGTGCTTGGAGATATCGAAGAGACCGTGCTGGCGACTGGCAAAATCAACGCCTCGCAGTTGGTGAGCGTTGGCGCGCAGGTCACCGGCCAGGTGGTGGCGCTGCACGTCAAACTCGGAGATTCGGTCAAGAAAGGGCAGCCGATCGCCGAGATCGACGCGTTGCCGCAGCAGAACGCGCTGCGCACCGCGCAGGCGCAAGTGCGCAGCGCGGACGCCAGGTTGACCGCACGGCTGGCGAGCCTGCGTCAGGCCACCCTGGCAGACCGGCGCCAGCGTGCATTGATGGCCGACGATGCGGTGGCCAGGGTCGATGCCGAGGCGGCGGAAGCTGCACTGGCGACGGTGCGTGCGGATGTGGAGGCATTACGCGCGGAGCGCGAGCAAGCCACGATTGCAGCAAGCACCGCCGAGCTCAATCTGAGCTACACGCGGGTGGTGGCGCCAATGGATGGCGAGGTGGTGGCGATCGTCACCGAGCAGGGGCAGACGGTAAACGCCAACCAGAGCGCACCGACCATCATCAAGCTCGCACGTCTGGACACCATGACCGTCAAGGCGCAGATCTCAGAAGCCGATGTCACCCGGGTGTCGGCCGGGATGGGCGTCTATTTCACCCTGCTGGGCGACCCCGACACCCGCTATCGGGCAGTGCTGTCTGCGCTGGAGCCTGGCCCGACCACGATCGCCAGCGATGCCACCGGCGCATCGACAGGCCAGGCGACCAGCGCTGGCAACAACGCGGTGTACTTCAATGGCATCTTCGATGTGCCCAACCCGCAGCGCATCCTGCGCATCGACATGACCGCGCAGACCACGATCGTGCTGGCGCGCGCACGCGCTGCACGCCTGATCCCCAGTGGCGCGCTGGGCGAGCGGACTGCCGATGGAAGCTACGTGGTCCACGTGCTGACCGCCGATGGTGAGCGGCAGGTGCGACGCATTCGTGTGGGGCTCAATAACCGCATCAACGCGCAGGTGACCGCAGGCCTTGAACTGGGTGAGAGGGTAATCACCAGCGACGTCGATCTGCCTGTGCAGACGCCTTGATGCGCCGCCGTACCGGAACGGGCAGGCGCGCATCCCATGCCTGTTCCCGATCATCCACTGGAGCCTGAGTCATGCCCGCCCTGTTGCAAGTCAGCGCGCTTTGCAAGGAGTTTCCGTCTGCCGACGGCAGCGTTGCGATCCTGCGCGATGTCACGTTGCGCATCCATGCCGGCGAGATGGTCGCCATCATGGGTCCATCGGGCTCGGGCAAATCCACCCTGATGAACATCCTGGGCTGCCTGGATCGCCCGACGCGCGGGAGCTACGAAGTCGCCGGGCAGGACATCGGTCAACTCGATCCGGACAGCCTGGCGCGTTTGCGGCGTGCCCATTTCGGCTTCATTTTCCAGCGCTATCAGTTGCTGGGGGAGCTGGATGCGATCGGCAATGTCGAGATTCCTGCGATCTACAACGGTACCGCGGCCGATGCACGCCGTGCTCGCGCGCAGGCGTTGCTGGAGCGCCTGGGATTGGGGACGCGGCTGCACCACCGGCCCGGCCAGCTGTCCGGTGGGCAGCAGCAACGCGTGTCGATCGCCCGCGCGCTGATGAACGGCGGCGAAGTCATTCTGGCCGACGAGCCGACCGGTGCGCTGGATCAAGCCAGCGGCAAGGAGGTCATGGCGATATTGCAGGAGCTGCATGCGGCAGGCCACACCATCATCCTGGTCACGCACGACCCGGAGGTGGCGGCGCACGCGCAACGCGTGATCGAGATTCGCGATGGCCGGATCGTGGCCGACCGCCAGCTGTGCCCGGCGACCCCTGCCGCCGCGATCAGGGACGCGCCGGTCGCCGACAGGGCGGGGCGCCTGGCGGACCTGCTGGGACGCTTTGGCGAAGCCGGCCAGATGGCGCTACGTTCGATGTTCAACCACCGTCTGCGTACCTTGCTGACCATGCTGGGCATCATTATCGGCATTTCGTCGGTGGTGTCGGTGGTCGCGCTTGGCGAAGGTTCGCGGCGCTCGATCCTGTCCGACATCGATGCGCTGGGCACCAATACGATCGAGGTCATGCCCGGGACCAGCCTCGGCGATCGTGATGCCGACGCGGTGCGGACGCTGAGCGCCGACGATGCCGCCGCGATCGCCGGGCTGGAGTACGTGGACAGCGCTACGCCATCGATCTCCACCAGCGCTGGCCTGCGTTATGGACGCCACGATGTCGCCGCCAGCATCACCGGTGTCGGCGAGCAGTTTTTCAGGGTACGTGGTTACGCGTTTGCACAGGGGCGTGGCTTCGATGCGCATGCCATCCGGGCCAGGGCGCCGGAGGCGGTCATCGACCAGGCCACCGCGCGTGCGCTGTTTCCAGGCAGCGCATCGGCGTTGGGCAAGGTGATTCTGCTGGGATCGGTGCCGTTGCGGATCGTCGGCGTCGCCGCCAGGCCGAGCGCAGCGTTTGCCGGCGACAGCGCGCTCAATGTGTGGCTGCCCTACACCACGGCGATGGCGCGGGTGTCCGGCGATACGCGCGTGCGCAGCCTGACGGTGCGCGTGTCGACGCAGGTGCCAAGCGAGGTAGCCGAGCGTGGTATCGACGCGCTGCTGCTGCAGCGGCACGGGCGCCGGGATTTTTTCCTGTCCAATTCCGACAGCGTGCGCAAGACCGTCGAGCAGACCACTCGCACCATCACCTTGCTGATCTCCTCCATTGCGCTCATCTCGTTGCTGGTCGGCGGCATCGGGGTGATGAACATCATGCTGGTGTCGGTAACCGAGCGGATCCAGGAGATTGGCGTGCGTATGGCGGTAGGGGCGCGTCAGTCCGACATCCTGCGCCAGTTCCTGATCGAAGCGACGCTGGTTTGCCTGGTTGGCGGCACCCTGGGCGTGGCGCTGGCCCTGGGTACGGGCGTGCTCGTTGGCTGGTTGAGTCCGGGTTTCGGAATGGTGTTCTCGCAGTGGTCGATCATCGGTGCGTTCAGCGTGTCCACGGCGATCGGCGTGGTGTTCGGCTTCCTGCCGGCGCGGCGTGCGGCACGCCTGGATCCGATCAAGGCGTTGGCGCGCAGCTGATATGCGGTGACGTGGACGAAGACGGCCCGCCGCGGCCGTCATCCACGTCAGATGGCGCAGGGCTGCCGGCGCTACGCCGCCGCCGCAAACACCAGTCGGAAGCAGGCGCCTGCGGCGGTATCCGGGACCAGCAGGACGCTGCCGCCGTGGTGGCGCATGATGGTTTGCACCAGATCCAGTCCCAGGCCCGCGCCACGGCCGTCCTTGCTGTCGCGATGAAACGCCTCGAAGATGCGTTCGCGCTCGGAATCCTTGACCCCGCGTCCTTCGTCGGCCACATCCACCGTGCCTGCTGCCGAAACCCGGATCGTGATCGTTCCCTGACGTCCGCCATAGCTGATCGCATTCTGGATCAGGTTGGTGAGCGCACGTTCGATGGACACTTCATCGCCATCCACGTGCACCACCGCAGAATCGGTCTCGAAGGCCACCTCGTAGCCTGCTGCGAATGCCAGCGGTGCCAGGTCGAGCACCACCCGTTCTGCGATCGCCGCCAGATTCAGACGCGAAAACACCATGGTTCCGGAGTCGAGCCGCTGGATGTCCAGCAGCTGCCCGGTCAGTGCGCCGAGCCGCACGGCATCTTCCATCAGCCGTGTCCGCAAGGGGCCGGCCGGCAGCGCAGACAGGCGCGTGGTCAGGATCGCCACCGGTGTGCGCAGCTCGTGCGCAGCATCGGCGATGAAGCGCTTGTGCTTGGCCAGCGCCGTGTCCAGGCGCTGCAACGCATCGTTGATGGCGGTGACGAACGGGGCGACCTCGGCGGGGACTTCGCTGAGGGTCAGGCGCTGTCCGGTGCGATGGAAATCGATCGTGCTGGCCTCCTGCGCCGCCGTATCCAGACCCCTGAGGCCGCGCTTGACCGCCAACGGCATCACCAGCATGGTCGAGACGGCGACCAGCGCGATGATCAGCAGGGTCTGCCACAACACCGGCGATGCCAGCCGCATGAGTTCCCACGCACTCACCGGCCCTTGCCCCCAGAACGCGATCTGCACGCGTCCGGCGTCGGTCTCCACCCAGCCCACGCTGGCGCGATTGTCGGTGCTGGAAGCACCGGCCACATCGAAGGTTGCCGACTCCACCAGCGGCAGCAGCGACAGCGCCGCGCGGATCCTGGACGGCGGCGTGCCCTCGGACACGCTCTGCCCGTGGGTGTCCCTGATCACGAACCACAGACCGGTCGACTTGGCGCGCAGCGCGGCCATGTCGGCGCTTGCACGCATGAATAGCCGGCCCTGCCGATCGCGCGCCACCGACTGCGTGAGCGTCTCCAGGGTCTGCGACTCGTAGGCCACATTGCCGTTGGAAAACTCCACCGTCGCCTTGATGACCAGCAGGAAGATGACCAGGCCTGCCACCGCGATCATCGCGGTCTGCGCCGCCGCCAGGCCCCGGACCAGGCGCCAGCGCAAGGAGGGCGGGCGGGATGTCACGCCTGCGCGCTCAACATGTAGCCGACCCCGCGCACCACATTGATCGCCAGCGCGCTTTGCGCATCGGAGAGCTTTCTGCGCAAGCGCGAGACATGCGTGTCCAATGCGTTCGGCTGCACATCGTCGTCCATCGAGAACACCGCCTGCATCAGCGCCGCGCGCGGCACCATGCGACCGAAGCGCTTGAGCAGCGCTTCGAGCACCAGCAATTCCCTGCGTTTGAGATCCAGCACGGCGCCATCGATGGTCGCGGCCCGGTTGACGAAGTCGTAGGACAAGGCACCGGCGGTGACGATATCGGTTTGCAGATGCGCTGGGCGACGCGCCAGTGCGCGCAGCCGGGCCACCAACTCCTCCACGGCGAAGGGTTTGGCCAGGTAATCGTCGGCGCCGACGTCCAGGCCGACCACGCGTTCGGATAACTCGCCCAGCGCCGTGAGCACCAGGACAGGGGTGACGTTGCCCTGCTCGCGCAGGGTTTTCAGAAACCGCAGGCCATCGCCGTCGGGCAATTGCCGATCGAGGATCACCACGTCGAAGCTCCCCAGGGCGGCGGCGCTGTCGGCGGCCGCCAGCGTCGGCGCGTGGTCCACCAGCATGCTGTAGTTCGCCAGGACGTCACGGATGGCCGATGCCATCTCCGGTTCGTCCTCGACCAAAAGTACCTTCATGAGCTTCCTCCCGCCGCCGGTGGCCCCGTCCTTCTACACCAGCGACCTGTCTTGAACATGTCCTGGCACGCCGGAGCCCCAGGCTACCCTGATGCCGCTGCGACGGGCAGGCGGGCAGGAAGCGTGCTGGAGTGCCGCTGGGCTCGCCGTAGCGGCGCCGGCTGGCGGGGACACATCCTGCGCGCCCTGTCGCGCTGCAGCCGGGCCACGGCGCGCCGCTCCGATCGCCGGGCGTCTTAATGCAGAATTAAACCCGCCCTGGAATGCTGGCCCCCCACTTTGCGCACGCACGCGGACGGAATGAAACTGCTCCTTGTCGAAGACGACGCGATGCTGGGCGACACCATCTGCGATGGTGCGCGGCAGGGCGGCTGGGATGTGGACCATGTCCTGGATGCGGCCGCGGCCAACGCGGTGCTGGTCGAGCATCCGTATTCGGCGGTGCTGCTGGATCTGGGGCTTCCCGGTGACTCCGGGCTGTCGGTGCTGCGCGGCATGCGCGCGCGCTGCGATGCCACCCCGGTGCTGATCCTGACCGCGCGCGGCCAGCTGAGCGAGCGCATCGTCGGGCTGGATGCGGGGGCGGACGACTACCTGGTCAAGCCGTTCCAGTTCGATGAGTTGTGGGCACGGGTGCGTTCGGTGATCCGCCGCAGCCAGGGCAGCGTGGTGCCGATCTTCAGCTTCGGCGAGGTCAAGGTCGACCGCAGTCGTCGCACGGTCAGCCGGGGTGGCGTCGATGTGGTGCTGAGCGCGCACGAGTACCGCACGCTGCTGGCGTTGATCGAACGGCCCGGGCACGTGCTCACCCGCGACCGCCTGCAGGACCTGGTGTACGGGCCGAGCAGCGAGCTGGAGAGCAACACCATCGCGGTGTTCGTCCATCAGCTGCGGCGCAAGCTGGGCGAGGACCTGATCAGGACCGTGCACGGCCTGGGGTATGTGGTGGGGCAGCCGGGCGCGTGAGGCCGAAGTCCATCACCGCGCAGCTGTTCATGGTGATCGTCAGCGTCATCGCCCTGTGCTGGGTCGCGGTCATCGCCCTGGTGCTGACGCTGCTCTCGCTCAATCTGGAAAGTACCTGGGACGAAAAGCTCGAAGCCATCGCCACCCAGATGCTGATCACCATACCGGCCAAGAGCCGGTTCGACACCAGGGCTGGCCCCGGCCTGCAATTGCCGGACGGCTTTACCGGTGCGCGTGAAAAGCTGGTATTCCAGGTCTGGATCGATCGCACCAGGATGGTGGCGCGCACGCCGGGTGCGCCCGATTCGGCACTGCAGCCGTCGTTTACCGATGGAGCGGCCACCACCGTCGTCGATGGAGAACAATGGCGGGTGTCGGCGATCACCGACAAGACCGGGCGGGTCAGCGTGCAGGTCGGCAACCCGCAGAGCGTGGTCGATGCGGACCTGCGCCACGAAGCGTGGCACGCGCTCGCCCTGGCCACGGTGTTGGTGGTGGTGGCAGGCGCAGTGATGTGGTTCGTGGTGCGTCGCTCGCTGCAACCAGTCAGAGCGCTGGGCAAGGCATTGCGGCGGCGCAAGAACCTGGACCTCACGCCGTTGCCGTTGTCCAGGCTCCCGCGCGAAATACATGCACTGGTGGCGTCGTTCAATCATCTGCTCGAGCGGCTGGATGCGGTGATCGAAGGCGAACGCCGTTTTATCGGCGATGCCGCGCACGAGCTGCGCACCCCGCTGTCGGCACTGCAGGCGCAGGCCGAAATCGCGCTGGGCGCACCGGATCTGCACAGCAAGAACCAGGCGCTGGTGAAGCTGCTGCGCGTGGCCAGGCGCAGCACGCGCCTGTCCGAACAATTGCTGGATCTGGCGCGGTTGAACGCAGGACGTAGCGCATCGCTGCATCAACCGACCGAACTCAGCGTGCTGGTGCATCACGTGGCACAGGAATTCGAGGTGCATGCGACGCAGAACGGGCGTGAGCTGTATCTGGACATCCACAGCTGTGTGGTTGCGTGCAACGTGGACGAGATCGGCATCCTGCTGCGCAACCTGGTGGATAACGCGATGCGTTATACCTCCGAGGGCGGCAACATCCTGGTCAGCTGCGGCTATGTTGTCGATGCGGGCGAAGATGGCGCAGATGCCCTCAGCAATGTCTATCTGCAGGTGGCCGACGATGGGCCGGGCGTTCCCGACTCCGAGCGCGATGCGATCTTCGTCCGCTTCCATCGCGTGGCCGGCACCCCCGTCCGCGGCAGCGGCATCGGGCTGTCGTTGGTCGCCGGTATCGCGGATCTGCACCAGGCGCGCATCGAAACCGGGCAAGGTCTGAGCGGGCGTGGGTTCAGCGTGCGCATCGTCTTTCCAGGCAGCGCCAGGGGCTGAATGGGTGCTCCGACGTGGGGCAGGCACGGAGTGCGGGACTTCGCTGCGCGTGCTGGATGCGCTGGAGTGCACTGCGGCGGCCGCAGTGCACGGCGATGGGAGTTTGCAGGTCGCCGGCCTGGCACCGATCGACGCGACCGCGCTGGCGGCCAGGGCTGAACACTTCGCACAGCCACCCCGGTGCGCTTAAAGAATTCTTCAACCGACTAAAAGTTCTTTAACGGCTGCTTGCAACGATGCCATCCAGCCAGCGGTTCGCTGGCGCTTGCGATGCGCTGATCGCTTCCCCGCTGCGCCGAGCTTGCCAACGTCATCGCGTCGGCAGCGTGGGCGCAACGGCAGAGGTGGTGCGACCGCTACTGCCCTTCGGCGCCACGCGGCCGATCGCCACGCGCCCATGCGCTCGGAGGCTGTCCGGCGTGTTGATGTCCTTTCCCTTGCCTCAGATCGCGTAACCACCATGACCCCAACCGACACGACAGCGCGCGCGCGTACCCCCGCTGCGGCACCCAGGCGCGGACCGCGACGCTTCGCAACGCCGCTGCTGTGGTGTCTACTGGGCAGCGGTGCCATCGCCTCGGGCTGGTGGTGGTCCACGCGCGCCCAGCCAGCACCCATCAACGCGCTTCCGATCACCGCGTTGTCGGTCACGGCGATAACGGCACGTCAGGTGGAGTGGCCAAGCACGCTGTCGGCCACCGGGATCGTGGCGCCCTGGCAGGAAGCGGTGATCGGTTCGCAAAGCAACGGGCTGCGGCTGGTGACGCTCAACGTGGCGGTCGGCGATGTGGTGGCGCGCGGGCAGCTGCTGGCACGTTTCGATACCGCAACCTTGTTGGCAGCACGCGCAGAACTGCGCGCAGGCCTGGCCAAGGCGCAGGCGGCCGCGCATCAGGCCGATACCAATCGCATGCGCGCCGTGCGCGTGCAGGCGGCCGGGGTGATGAGCGATCAGGAAGTACAGCGCTACGTGACCGAAGCGGTCACGGCCAACACCCAGATCGCGGTGGCGCAGGCGCAGCTGGATGCCAACCGGCTGCAACTGCAGCAAGCCGACATCACCGCCCCGGACGATGGTTTGATCAGCGCGCAGAGCGCGACGCTGGGCGCGGTGGCCAGCAGCGGCCAGGAACTGTTCCGCCTGGTGCGCCAGGGGCGCCTGGAGTGGCGCGGAGAGTTCACGCCCGAGCAGATCGCGCGGATCGCGCCGGGCCAGCCGGTTCGGCTGCGGCTACCCGACGGCAGCACCGTGGGCGCACGCGTGCGCCAGATCGCGCCGCTGCTGGATGCGCGCTCCCGGCTTGGCGTGGTGTATGCGGATATCCCGCCCGACAGCCTGTTGCGCGGCGGGATGTACGTCGATGGTGCGGTGGCGCTGCCGTCCAGCCGCGCGCTGGTGGTACCGGCGTCGAGCGTGGTGGTGCGCGATGGCCGCAGCCTGGTGTTCCGCGTCGTCGGCAGCGGCGCCGCTGCCAGGGTGCGCGCGCAACCGGTGACGGTGGGGCGGCGCTTCGGTAGCGAGGTCGAACTGCTGCAGCCGTGGACTGATGGCGAGCGCATCGTGGCGCAGGGCGCGGGATTGCTCGCCGATGGCGATACGGTGCTGGTCAGGACCACACCGGCCGGCCCGCTGGTCGGCATGCAGCTGATTCCACGTGGGCCACGATGAACTTCGCTACCTGGTCGCTGCGCAATCCCATTCCTGCGGTATTGCTGTTTTTCCTGCTGACGCTGGCGGGCGTGTACGGCTTCCGCAATCTTTCCATCCAGGCGCTGCCGGATCTGGATCTGCCCACCGTCACTGTCGTCCTGACACAGCCGGGGGCGGCACCGGCGCAGTTGGAAACCGATGTGGCGCGCAAGGTGGAAGACTCCCTCGCCACCGTCAGCGGCCTGCGTCACCTGCGCACCACCATCAGCGATGGACAGGTGCAGATCGTGGCCGAATTTCGCCTGGAGAAGTCGCTGTCCGATGCGTTGATCGAAACCAAGGATGCGGTCGACCGCGTGCGTTCGTCGTTGCCGCCGGAACTGCTGCAGCCGGCCATCAGTGCGGTGACCGAAAACAGCACGCCGATTCTGACCTATGCGGTGACCTCCACGACGCTGGATGAGACCGCGCTGTCCTGGTATGTCGACGACCGCGTGAGCAAGGCGCTGCTGAAGGTGCCAGGTGTGGGCCGCGTGCAGCGCCTGGGCGGCGTGCAGCGCGAGATACGGGTGGAGGTGGATCCGGTGCAGATGACGGCGCTTGGGGTGACCACCTCCGATGTATCGCGCGCGTTGCAGCAGATGCAGCAGGACTCCTCCGGCGGACGCGTGCAACTGGGCGGCGCCGAGCAATCGGTGCGCACGCTGGCCGGTGTGCGGCAGGCCGCGCAGCTGCCCGGCATGTCGATTGCGCTCGCCAGCGGCGGCAGCGTGCGCCTGGAGCAGATCGCGCGCGTGCGCGACGGCATCGCCGACCGTCGGCAGGCCGCGCTGCTGGACGGCAAGCCGGTGATCGGGCTCAGCCTCTATCGCACCAAGGGCTTCGACGAAACCAGGATCGCCGCAGGTGTCGCGCAGGCGCTGCAGCAGTTGCAACGGAGCGACACCTCCCTGCGCATCACCCCGGTCTCCGGCACCGTGGCCTACACCCTGGAGCAATTCGAAGGGTCGATGTCGATGCTCTACGAGGGCGCGTTGCTGGCGGTGCTGGTGGTGTGGCTGTTCCTGCGCGACTGGCGCGCCACCCTGATCGCCGCATCGGCGCTGCCGCTGTCCATCCTGCCGTCGTTCGCGGTGATGTGGTGGCTGGATTACTCGCTCAATACGCTGACCTTGCTGGCCCTGGCAGTGGTGGTCGGCATCCTGGTCGACGACGCCATCGTCGAGATCGAGAACATCGAACGTCACCGGCGCATGGGCAAATCCGCGTTTCAGGCCACTGCCGACGCAGTCAACGAGATCGCCTTGGTGGTCATGGCCACCACCGCCACCCTGGTGGTGGTGTTCGTGCCGACCACGTTGATGGGCGGCATCCCGGGATTGTTCTTCAAGCAGTTCGGGTGGACTGCCGTGATTGCGGTGGTGGCCTCGTTGATGGTGGCGCGGCTGATCACCCCGATCATGGCGGCCACCTTTCTCGGCGCGCGGCACGACAATCCAGCCGAACCGACGACCGGCGTGGTGACTGCCGGCTACCTGCGGCTGGTGCAGTGGAGCCTGCGGCATCGCGCAGCGACCCTGGGCGCGGCCGGCGTGTTCCTGCTGTTGTCGCTGGCGTTGTTGCCGCTGCTGTCCAAGGGTCTGGTGCCGCCCAGCGACCGCGGCTTCATCACCGTCAAGGTCGAGCTGGGGCCGGAAAGCGACATCGGGCAGACCCGCCAGGTCACCGAACGGGTGCGCGCGGCGGTAGGCCGCATCGACGGCGTCGGCGCGGTGTTCACCAGCATCGGCGGCGATGCGGGTGGACGCGATGCGCAGGTGGCGCAGGTGCGCAACGCCGAGATGACCTTGGTGCTGTCGCCGCGCAAGACGCGCGCGGCGCAGGCGCAGATCGAGCGCGCAGTGCGGCAGGTCGTGGTCAATATCACCGGCGCACGGGTCACCGTGAGCGGCGGCGGGCCGGGCGAACACCTGTCGATGATTCTCACCAGCGAATCGGAGGACGCCCTCAACGCCACCGCCACTGCGTTCGCAAGCCAGTTGCGCGCGGCCGGCCTGTCGGGTGTGCGCACCACTGCAAGCCTGCAACGGCCGGAACTGGTTGCGCGGCCGATCCAGAGCCAGACCGCCCGTTACGGCGTGAGCAGCGCCGATATCGGCCAGACCCTGCGCACCGCGACCAGCGGCGATTTCGAACCGCAACTTGCCAAGCTCAATCTGGACAACCGGCAGATCAATATCCGCGTGCAGGTTCCCGACCGGGTCAGTGCCGATCTGGAGGCCTTGTCCAATCTGCGCGTGCCATCGCGCGATGGCCTGGTGCCGTTGTCCAGCGTCGCGGTCCTGGCAGTGGAAAGCGGCCCGACCGAGATCAACCGCTACGATCGCCAACGCTACGTCACGGTGAGTGCCGACCTGGGCGAGATGCCGTTGAGCAAGGCGCAGGCCTTGGCCACCACGCGTCCGGCCATCCGGCAACTGCCTGCAAACGTGGCGCTGATCCAGTCCGGCGATGCCGAAGTGGCGGCGGAGCTATCGTCCGGCCTGCTGCTGGCGATCGTGATCGCCACCTTGTGCATGCTGTGCGTGCTGATCCTGCTGTTCAACGACTTCTTCCAGCCGTTGACCATCCTGTCGGCCATTCCGCTTTCGCTCGGCGGCGCCTTCATCGCGCTGTTGCTGTGCGGCAGCGAGCTCGATGTGCCGTCGATGATCGGCCTGGTGATGCTGATGGGTATCGTCACCAAGAACTCGATCCTGTTGGTGGAATACGCGGTGATCGCAATCGGCGATGGGGCAGCCTGCGTCGACGCCGCGTTGCTCGATGCGTGCCACAAACGCGCGCGTCCGATCGTGATGACCACCGTTGCCATGATCGCCGGCATGCTGCCGATCGCGTTGGGCTTCGGCGCCGATGCCAGTTTCCGTCAGCCGATGGCCATCGCAGTGATCGGGGGATTGATCAGTTCGACGCTGCTGTGCCTGGTCGTGGTGCCTGCGGTGTTCAGCTGCATCCACGATGGCCAGACATGGCTGCATCGGCGTTGGCGCGACGCGTTCGGCCGGGTTGATGACGATGCAGCCGGCCAGGCGCGTTCGGCAGACTGAGGACGACTGACGAAACGACGACGCAGCCACCAGGCGAGCGCGGCCCGTGCCCGCAGTGACGCGTTGGCTGTGTGGTTGCCCGGTGCCGACTCCCGCTGGCAACGGCGTGCCCGCCGCTGTGGCAGCGCGCCAGGTACTTCCGGATGACCGGCCGGCGGACAGTACCTCGGGACCGGTGCGCTGGTCGTCCGTGCAGGGCCGCAAGGGCAGCGCAGCTGCAGCCACCGTCACTTTGCAGTCCGGGGCCATCGCCTGCGCAGGACTCGCCAGACCAGGCCGCTGCGATTGCAACCCGCCGCTTCGCCGCCAGGCGTTGCCGTCAGCCGCAATACACCGCGGTGATGTTGTTGTACGGGCCGGTTTCGATGCTCAGGTGATCGCCACCGCTCTCGCTGGCGCCCTGCGCCGGGTCGGCCAGGCCGCTGGCGGTGGTGCCGCCGGTGGCGCGTTCGCCGCGCCGCACGCTGACCTGCAGGCTGTCGCTATCGACGCGTGCACGCTCCACCGTCTGCGCCGCTGCGGCCAGACCCACGATGCCGCGGACCTTTTCGATATGGCACTGGCCGGAGATCGCGCCATCGATGGGCTGTACCTGCGCCACCTGGTTGGAGGCACAGGCCGAGAGCAACAGGACGGCAGCGAGCGGGGCGAGGGTGCGGATCATCGGAGATCTCCAGCGGAAGAATGGCGCAAGCGTGAAGAATCCGTTGTCGGCGCGGCATGAAGGCTGCCCGCCGGGGCGCACGGCAACGCCGAGCTGTTCGCGCTGGATTGGTGGCCGGGAGCGACCAGCATCTGGATCACCGAGCGAAAGTCCCCGGGCAGCGCTCCCGTCCCGAGCGCGCGCACGGCGCAAGCGGTGCGGCCGCTGCGCCAGTCGCGCGTGCCGGGAAGATCATGTGGAGAGGATTGCTTCAATTTCTGGACGACTGCACTCCAAATGTCCCGGCTAGTCGATCAATCGGCGCGTCTCTACGCTTTGCATCACCGGAGCAGCTTGCTCCACCACCGCAAAGAGATCTGTCATGAACGCACAACTGGCCCCCGTCTATGCCGATCAGCCGCAGCGCGCGCCAAGCGTGCAGGTCCCGCCGCGCCCAGTGGTGTTTCGCACCCGCGGCACCACCCGCGGACCGATCACCCGGCTGATGAGCCCGGGCGATCTGGGCCAGCTGGTCAAGCCGTTCGTGTTCCTGGACCTGTTCACCGTCAAACCGTCCGCAGGAGCCGCACCGATGGGCATGCATCCGCATTCGGGCATTGCCACGCTCACCTACCTGATGGAGGGCGAGGTCGGCTATGAGGACAGCACCGGCCAGCAGGGCACGCTGCCCACCGGCGGGGTGGAATGGATGCGTGCCGGCAATGGCGTCTGGCACGACGGCGTGCCGGTGGGCCAGGCGTCGGCCAAGGGCTTCCAGCTGTGGGTCGCACTGCCGGCGGCCGAGGAAAATGCGCCGGCGCAGAGCCAGTACCTGTCGCCGGAGGATGTGCCGGTGGCCGGCCCGGTGCGCGTGCTGCTGGGTCGCTACGGCGCGCTGGAAAGCAGGATCCCGGCACCGGCCGACATGACCTACCTGAGCGTGCAGTTGCGCGACGGCGAGACCTGGCGCTACGTGCCGCCAGCCGGCCACAGCGTGGCCTGGATCGCGGTGCACGGCGGCCAGCTGGAAGCGGCCGAAAGCATCGGCGCCGGCCAGATGGCTGTGTTCAAGGATGCCGAGCAGGCCATCGAGGTGGTGTCGGTGGGCGCGACATCGTTCGTGCTCGGCTCGGCGGTCAAGCATCCGCACGAGCTGGTGATGGGCCACTACTCGGTGCACACCAGCGCGGCGGCACTGGCCCAGGGCGAGGCGGAGATCCGCCGCATCGGCGAGCAGTTGCGCGCCAGGGGCCGCCTGGCCTGATGCAACCGCCGCGGGCAGCGGATGCAGGGCGGCGGCGTGGCCGGCTCACGGTACACGCGTTGCCCAGCAAACCAGCGCACTGCCGATGTTGCTGAGAGCCGTGCGCTTTGAAAAGGCGCGCCCTGCGCGCGTCAGAGCTTCAACGACGTCCATCACCACCGTGTCGATGCGTGGGCGCTACCGCCACGCATCGTCGAACCCTCACACCCCCTACGTTTCCAAAGGCATTCCAATGAAACTGCTCCATCTCGATTCCAGCATCCTCGGCGCTTACTCGGTCAGCCGTCAGCTGTCGGCGGCCACGGTTGCCAGGTTGCAGTCCGGCAACCGCGATATCGCAGTGACCTACCGCGATCTGGCCGCCACGCCGCTGGCGCACCTCTCCGGCGCGCACCTGGCGGCCCAGCAGAATCCCACCGGCGACCAGAGCCCGGAACTGGCAGCCGAACTGGCCACCAGTGCAGCGGTGCTGCAGGAATTTCTGGAGGCCGACACTGTGGTGATCGGTGTGGCGCTTTACAACTTCACCATCCCGACTCAGCTCAAGGCATGGATCGATCGTGTGCTGGTGGCCGGCAGGACCTTCCGCTACAACGCGCAAGGCCTGCCCGAAGGGCTGGCCGGCAACAAGCGGGTGATTCTGCTGGTGGCGCGTGGCGGCTTCTATGGCGCCGGCTCGCCGATGGCATCGCTTGAACATGCAGAGACCTACATGCGCACCGCGCTGGGCTTTGTCGGCGTGCACGCCCCCGAGGTCATCGTGGCCGAAGGCCTGGCCACTGGCGCAGACGCCCGCCAGGCGGGGATTGCCAGCGCCCAGCAGCAGATCGAAGGGCTTGCAGCCTGAGTGATGCAGCACGCGATGCCCGTCCGGGGGGCATCGCGTGCGCTGGCGATCATGTCATCCGTTTGCACGGTGCCGATGGTTCAAACGTGCCGACCCTGCATCGAGCGGACAACGTGCCGCTCGATGCAACGCGTTGCCCGCGCGGCAGGGCGTCAACCGCTTTCAAGCAAGGTCGGCGCGATGTTGTGCGCGCCAGGTGCGCAGACTGGATCGAATCAAGGCGTTGAAACCGCCGCACTCCGCAGCGCCACGATCACCGCACGCCCGGCATGGCGGCGCTGTTTGCCAAGCCAGCCACCTTTTTGCATTCAGCTGCATTCAGTCGCGTCGCCACGGCCTGGATAAACGCCGACACCGCGCGCGGCAGATGGTGCCGGCTCGGATACAGCGCGTACAGGCTCTGGCCCTTGCGTTGAAAATCCGGCAACACCACGGTCAGGCGACCTTCGTGGATATCGGGCCAGGTGAGCGCCTGCGGCAACAATGCGATGCCGAGTCCGGCCACCGCCGCAAGCCGCAGCGCGCGCGCAGTGGTGGCGGCCATGCGCGCCTGCACCTGGACGTCTTCGGCAAGCCCGGACGGGCCGACCAGCGTCCAGGTGGCGTACCCGCTCGGATGCGGGAAGCTGAGGCAGTCGTGCTGCGGCAATTCGTCCAGCCGCAGCGGCCTGCCGCGTGCCTGCAGGTAACCGGGGCTGGCCACCAGCACATCGTTGGTGTCGGCCAGGATCTGGCGGCCGACATAGCCCAGGTCCGTCACCACACCGCCGCGGAAGGCCACATCGATGCGCTCGGCGATCAGGTCGGCCTTGCCATCGCTGAGCACGAATTCCAGGCGCACGCGCGGATGCGCGGCGAGAAACTCGCCCACCCATTCGACGCGGAAAAAATCCAGGAAATCCGCAGGCGCCGCCACCCGCACCAGACCGGCGGCTTCATCGCCACCGGCCACCAGGCTCTGCCCGGCCGAGGTCAACCCGTCCACTGCGTCGGCGCAACGCTCGTAAAAGGCTTGGCCGGCGTCGGTCAGGGTGAGCTTGCGGGTGGAGCGTTGCATCAGGCGTGTGTCCAGCTGCGCTTCCAGCTGCTGCACGCGCCGGCTCACGCTGTTGGGCGCAGTGCCTAGCCGGCGTGCGGCCTCGGCAAAGCTGCCGCTGCGCACCACCTGCACGTACAACGCGATGTCATTGAGATCGATCACCAGCGGCCTTGGCGCGTGTAAACGCGGAGTCTAAGCGTGGCGCCTGCGCGTCGTCGATCATGGTGGTGTGGAGTGCTGTCTGCGGTAACTCGGCCACTCAGAAGTGGCGAAACAGTGCGGAGGGGTCAGGCGCAGAGCATGGACGCTGCGGTTTGGCTGCAGGGCCCTTGCCCGCCCACCATCGCGGGACACGCTGCAAGTACGTCCCTGTAAGCTCTTACGCGGCATCCATGCCGCGTAAGGTCCCGCGACGGTGGGCGGGCAAGGACCGGTCGAGAGGGTCGGTGTGCATCGCAAGAGCAAGTACCGTGCCCTGCAGTTCTGACAAGCAAGCGTCCGCTAGTCTCCTAACGCGAGCCGATCAACGGACAAGCCCTTTAAGCGAACAACCGACCAATGGTCTGGTGCGGTGTCCTTGCCGCTTGCGGGACCGTGTGGCGGCATGGATGCCGCCACCGAGCCTACAGGGACGTACTTGCGGCGTGTCCCGCGAGCGGCGAGGGCACCGCGCGCTCGACTCACTCAGCTTTTGACTGTATCCAAATGCCTCTATGACTCAAATCTTTGGCTGCTTTTGCATCTTGTGTCCCGATGGAATTGGATATTTCGGATAGATCAGATGCAGAGCGAATGGCCTGCGGCCTGATTGCAGGGCCCTTGCCCGCCCACCCTCGCAGGACACGCCGCAAGTACGTCCATGTAGGCTCTTACGCGGCATCCATGCCGCGTAAGGTCCCGCGACGGTGGGCGGGCAAGGACCGGTGGAGAGGGTCGGTATGCAGGGTGCAAGCAATGCATGACGTGCCCCACTGAATGACGACGCATCCGATCAGTGTGCCAATGCAAGCCGAGCAACGGACAAGCTTTTTAAGAGAGCAACCGAATACCTCTCTGGTGCGGTGTCCACGCCGCTTGCGGGACCGTGTGGCGGCATGGATGCCGCCACCGAGCCTACAGGGACGTACTTGCGGCGTGTCCCGCGAGCGGCGAGGGCATCGCGCGCGCGACCGACTGAGCAGTTGACGCTGTACCAAAACGACGCCAAGCCGCACCTCTCGCCGGCTCAGCGGTGATGACCGCTGCGATGGGTCGGTTGCAGCTGAGCGAAGCTACGGTTTGGCGACGGCGCCTTGCCCGCTCCGAAGCCTGTTTACCAGACGACGAGACCGTGGAGACGGCCTGCACGCTCACTGCGCGCGCGTCAGCCCGTGGCGGTGCAGCAGCTGCCGCAAGCGACGCTGCACGCGTTGCAGATCGGCTTCGGCCGCCTCATCCAGGATGCCTTTGGCCAAGGCATCGAATTGCGGCCAGAACTGGCTGGGGTCACGTACCCGTTGCGGCCACACCGACAACATCCTGCCCAGGTCGGAAAGCTGGTGATTGGTGTGGGTGCGTGTGCGCATGCTCATGTCGCCTCTCCCGGCCAGTCCAGGGCGACAGCGTGGACCTCGCCGTCGTCGACCAGGGTGAAAGCAAGCTCGGCTTGCGTCACTCCGTCGATTTCCAGCCGTGGCTGGACCCCCGGGCGCTGGGTGACGTCGACGACGTAGGTGCTGCTGCCGAAGCGATAACGCAGCTGATAGCCCGGCCAGCCGGCCGGGATGCACGGCACGATATGCATGCGGGTGCCATGCCGTTGCAGACCAAGCAGCGATTCGGTCAGCAGCCGGTACATCCAGCCGGCCGCGCCGGTGTACCAGCTCCAGCCGCCGCGGCCGGCGTGCGGCGCCACTGCGTAGACATCGGCCGCCAGCACATAGGGTTCGGCCTTGTAACGCTGCGCGGCGTCGGCATCCAGGGCGTGGTGGATCGGGTTGATCATCCCGGCCAGTTGCCAGGCGCGCGCGCTGTCGCCGAGGTGGGCGAAGGCCATCGCCGCCCACACCGCCGCATGCGTGTACTGGCCGCCGTTCTCGCGCACGCCGGGTACGTAGCCCCGGATATAGCCCGGGTCGTGGCCGGTACGATCGAACGGCGGCATCAGCAGTTTGACGATGCCCGCATCGGCATCGACCAGGTGCTGGTACATGGCCTGCATCGCCTGCGCGCTGCGCGCCGGATCCATCGCTCCGGACAGCACCGACCAGCTCTGCGACAACGAATCGATGCGGCATTCGTCGGAACTGTGCGAGCCCAGCACGGTGCCGTCGTCGAACCAGGCGCGCCGGTACCACTGCCCATCCCAGGCGTGTTGTTCCAGCGCTACGCGCAAGGCCTGCGCATGGGTGTGGCAGCTGGCGGCGAAGACCGTATCGTCGCGTTGCGTGGCCACGGCTGAAAAGCGCAGCAGGGTGTCGTAGAGGAAGAAGCCCAGCCAGACGCTTTCGCCCTTGCCGTCCTTGCCGACCCGGTTCATGCCGTCGTTCCAGTCGCCGCTGCCGATCAGCGGCAGGCCGCGCTCGCCCAGTCGCGTCATGCCGCGCTGCAGGGCGAGCACACCATGTGCGTACAGCGACTGCACGTTGCCGGTGAGCTGCGGCAGGTCGTAATACGATTCCTCGTCGGGCTTGAGCGCGCGCCCGTCGATGAAGCCGACAGGTTCGTCGAGCACGCTGGTGTCGGCGGTGGTGTCCAGATAGCGGCATAGCGCCTGCGGCAACCACAGGAAGTCGTCCGAGCACTGCGTGCGTACGCCGCGATCTTGTGGCGGGTGCCACCAATGCTGCACATCGCCCTGCACGAATTGATGCGCGGCGCTGCGCAACAGATGGGCGCGGCTGAGCGCCGGTTGCGCGTGCACCATCGCCATGCTGTCCTGCAATTGATCGCGGAAGCCGAACGCGCCACCGGACTGGTAATAGCCGCTGCGCGCCAGGAAGCGGCAGGCGATGGTCTGGTAGAGCAGCCAGCCATTGGCCAGCAGATCCACGGCAGGGTCGGGCGTGCGCACCTGCACGCTGCCGAGCACCTGTTCCCAGTGCCTGCGCACGTCCAGCAATGCGGCCTGCGCGGTGGCCACGCCGCGGCTGCTGCGCGCCAGTTCCAGCGCAGCGTCGCGGTTGCTGGCCGCACCCAGCCGGAACACCGTCTCAAAGCTCTGTTCGGCCGCCAGCGTCAGCGGGATCTGGATCGCCGCGCATGGGTCCAGGCCGGCACCCACGCGCCCGGACAACCGCTGCCGGGCGAGCGCGGCCGGTGCGGCCAGGCTGCCGTTGCGGCCGATGAATTCGCTGCGGTCGGCGGTGATACTGCGGCTGGGCGCATCGGCATCGAAGAACGCCACGCGCCCGTCGAACTCGGTGTTGTACGGGTTGCGTGCGGTCAGCACGCTGCTGCCCAGGTCGACCTCGCTGACCACATGCAGCTGCGAGCGCGTGCGGATGTCACCTAGCACCCATTCCACATAGCCGGTCACGCTGAGACGGCGTGGGCGCCCGGACAGGTTCTTCAACCGCAGATGGCTGAACTTGATCGGCCGTTGCGCATCCACGAACACCCACAACTCGCTGCCGATGCCGTGTGCGGTATGGCTGTAGACGCTGTAGCCGAAGCCATGGCGCACCGTGTAGCGGCCGCTGCCGCGGCACGGCAGCGCCATGGGCGACCACACTTGCCCGGTGTCTTCGTCGCGCAGATAGAACGCTTCGCCGGAGGCATCGCCGACCGGGTCGTTATGCCATGGCGTCAGCCGGAACTCGTGCGCGTTCTCGGCCCAGCTGTAGCCGGCGCTGCTGTCGCTGACCACGCTGCCAAACTGCGCGTTGGCCAGCACGTTGCACCACGGTGCCGGCGTGGGCATGCCCTCGTCCAGGGTGATGCGGTACTCGCGGCCGTCGGCGGCGAACGCGCCCAGGCCATTGTCGAACAGCACCGCTTCGTCGGATGCGGCCTGCAGGGTGCGGTCCAGATAGGCGGCGTGGGTGCTGGCCAACGCGTCGGCGCTGTCCAGCTGCTGGATCGGCTCCAGCAGCGGCGGCTGCGCGCGTGCGCTGGGGTGGCGCTGCAGTTGCGCGTCCAGCGTGCCGTTGGCATCGCACAGGATCGCGCGCGCCACGGTCTGCAGCAGCACGCGGTCTTCCTGCGAAATGTGTTCGATGGCGCGAACGAAGATGCCGCCGGGACGGTCGAGGACATTGGCTTCGGGATCGGCGGCGATCAGGCCCAGGATGGCGTCCTGCAACTGCTGGCGATAGCCGGCCTGGCTTTCGTTCCAGATCACCAGATCCGCGCGCAGGCCCTTCAGGCGCCAGTACGCGTGTGCCTGCACCAGCTGGCGCGCCAGGTCGAGATTGTCCGGGTCGGTGATGCGCAACAGCACGATCGGCAGATCGCCGGAGATGGCATGACTCCACAGCGCCGACTGGCCACGATGGTTGTGCAGCAGTACTTCGTTATCGGCGCGCAATTGCGGGTCGACGAACAGCACGCGCGCGGCCAGCCGCTCGTAGAGCATCGCGTCTTCCAGCGAGGCGTCGATCTGCCGGCGCGTGACCTGGCTCTGGGTCAGCGCCAGGTCGAACACCCGATCGGCCAGACGGCGGTCGCGGTATTTGTCGATCAGCGCGGTGCAGGCCTCGCGTTGGGTCCCGACGCCATAGACCATGTCCACCTGCGCCTGCTGGTCGGGCGCCAGCGAAATGCGGCAGCGGATCGCCACGATCGGGTCCAGCACCGAGCCGGCCGCGCCGGACAGGTTGGCGTGCGCGTGCAAGGCAAGCGGATTGCGGGTGCTGCGCCCGCGCCCGACGAAGGCGGCGCGATCGGTCTCGTAGGAAATCGTCGCCACGTCGGCATCGTGCACGGCCACCAGATGCAGCATCCACGGCTGCGCCTCGTCATGCCCGCGCGGGCGCCGTGTACAGAGCAGCGCCTGCTTGTCGGCCAGGATCTCGGTCTGCACGAACAGGTTGCTGAAGGCCGGATGCGCCTCGTCGGCCTGCGCCGGCGCCAGCACCACTTCGGCATAGGTGGTGATTTCGATCACGCGCGTCTGCCGCGAGCGGTTGCGGATGCGCAGCCGGCGCAGCTCCACGTCGTCCTCGGCGGAGATGGCGATTTCCAGATGGCTGTCGTAGCGCTGGTGGCTGCCCTTGAACTCGGCTTTCGCGTCGGAAAAGATCGCTTCGTAGCGCTCCACCGGCACGCAGGTGGGTTGATGCGCGGCCGACCACACCGCGCCGCTGTCCACATCGCGCAGATAGCAGAAGGTGCCCCAGTGGTCGCGGGTGCCGTCCTCGCGCCAGCGGGTGACCGCCATGTCGCGCGCGCGGCTGTAGCCACCACCGGCCGAGGTCAGCATGCCGTGGTAACGCCCGTTGGAGAGCAGTTGCAACGCCGGCTGGGCCAGATCGGGGTCGCGATGGATGCGCAAGGCCATGCCCGCCTCGGTGGGAACCGGGCGCTCCGCGGCCTGGGTCAATCCCTTGACGTAGACGCCGGCACGCGGCGCGCGCTCCTGCAACAGCAGCAGCGTGGCCTGGAATTGCGGATCGGCGACAAAGCGCTGTTGCATCGGCGCATCGCGCAACACGTGGTCCAGTGCCAGCAGCGCCATGCCCTGATGGTGCGACATGAACGAGCGGACCACGGCGTGTTGTTCGCCACGCGGCACCCGCGATGGGGTGTAGTCGATCGCCTCGTACAGCCCGAAGCGGCCGCCGAATCCCAGCGCCTGCAATTGCTGCAGATTGCGGCATGCCGCATCCGGGTCGACCATCAAGGCCATCGCGCTGGCATACGGGGCGATCACCAGATCCTGGCCCAGGCCACGCTTGAGTCCGAGCCCGGGCACACCGAACGCGCGGTATTGATAATTGCGTCGCGTATCGACCGTGTTGTAGCCCGATTCGGAAACGCCCCAGGGCACATCGCGCGCGGCGCCGTAGCGGATCTGCGCCTGCACCGCGCCGCGCATCGAGCGGTTCAGCAGCGTCTGCGGATAGCTGGGCATCACCAGGTCGGGCATCAGGTATTCGAACATCGAGCCGCTCCACGACAGCAGCGTCGGCTCGGCACCGGTATCGGTCAGGGTGCGCCCGAGCGCGAACCAGCTGTCCTGCGGCAGCTTGCCCTGGGCGATGGCCACGAATATCCCCAGGCGCGCCTCGGAGGCCAGCAGATCGTAATGGCCGCTGTCCAGGCGACGGTCGTCGACGTTGTAGCCGATCGACAACAACTGCGGGGCACGGTTGTAGAGAAAGTCGTAATCCATCTGCGCCAACTGCCCGGCGCGATGCGCCAGCCGGTGCAGTTCCTGCACACGGTTGGCGGCCCAGCTCTGCACGTTCGGTGCGCAGTCGCTGGCGGCCAGTTGCCGCAGCGTGGCGACCATGGCGCCCGTCGTCCCTGCTGCGTGCGGATCGGTGTCGGCAAGGGCCGGTGCGCAGTGACTCAACTCGGCCAGGGCGGCCTTGCAACTGGCCACCAGCCGCTGCGGCCACGGTTCTTCGTCGTCGCCGCTGACCGGCATCAGCGACAGGATCCGCTGGCTTTGCGCCAACAGCAGGCGCAGCGCCTTGTCGGCCTGGGGCGGGCTTGGCGCGGGCTGGCTGCAAAGGCCCTGCACGCCCTGCGCCATCGTATCCAGCGCATCCAGCGCATCGGCGGTGACGTTGCGTGCCCTGGCGTGCGATGCCAGCACACTCAAGGTGTCGGCCAGCCCGTCGAACACCGCCATCGAGACCGCCGGCGCCTCCACCAGCGCCAGCAACCCTTGCCGCAGCGTCAGCAGATGACCGGCCAGATTGCCGCTGTCGACGGTGGAGACATAACGCGGCAGCAGCGGCACCAGCGTTTCGGTGTCGTACCAGTTGTAGAAATGGCCGCGGTGGCGCGGCAGCGATTCAAGGGTGGTCAGCGTATCGGCCACGCGGCTCATGACGCCGGCCACCGTCAGGTAGCCCAGATCGTAGGCGGCCAGGTTGGCCAGCAGGCCCAGCCCGATGTTGGTCGGCGAGGTGCGGTTGGCCACCACCGTGACCGGATATTCCTGCACGTTGTCCGGCGGCAGCCAATGATGCTGCGCGGTGCAATGGGTTTCGAAGAACGCCCAGGTGCGCCGCGACAATCCGCCGAGGAAAGCGCGCTGCTCCTGCGACAATTGCGCCACCGGGGCGGCGGGCTGCCCGCCCAGCCAGGCCATCAGCCAGGGCGCGCCCATCCACGCCACGCCAAGCGGCAGTGCCACCCACAGCGCCACCGGCGACCACCACGCAACCGCTGCAACCACCAGCGCCGCGGCGCAGGCGGCGCCGGCCATCAGGCGATGCTCGGCATTGCCGCTGCGCGCGCTGCGTTCCACTTCGCTGGATGGCGCCCACTGCAACAGATGGCGATGGGTGATGGCCATCCGCACCAGCGTGCGGGCGATGGCCGCCAGTTGCAGCCCGGCCTCGAACGGCAGGCAGGCCAGCACCACGCCGGTGCGCAACAGGTATTGACGCAGCCCCACGCCGACCTGGCGCGCGTGATGGCGCAACCCCAGACCTTCGGGCGGGTGCGCCAGCGCATAGAGCGCCGAGCACAGCCCCGGCAGCAGCCACAGCACCAGCAGCCAGGCTGTCCAGCGCAATGGCGTGGGCGAGCACAGCCAGCCGATCAGCAGCAGGCCGAAGGCGGCCGGCGCCACCAGGCTGCGGCGCAGGTTGTCCAGCAGCTTGCCGCGCGATAGCCACGACAACCGGTTGCGCGCGCGCTTGCCGCCGCGATCGGGCACCCACGGCAGCAGCCACGGCAACAGCTGCCAGTCGCCGCGGACCCAGCGCGCGCGGCGCTTGGCATCGGTGGCATAGCGTTGCGGATGGCGCTCGTACAGGCGCACGTCGCTGAGCAACCCGGCGCGGACATAGCAGCCTTCCAGCAAGTCGTGGCTGAGCACGCGGTTGTCGGGGAAGCGCCCGGCCAGCACCTGCTCGAAGGTCGCCACCGCATAGATGCCCTTGCCGATGAACGAGCCTTCGCCGAACAGGTCCTGATACACGTCCGACACCACCCGCGTGTACGGATCGATGCCCGGTTCGATCCCGAACATGCGCGCAAAGCGCGATTCGCCGCCCTCGCTCATGCCGGTGCCCAGGCCGGGCTGCAGGATGCCGTAGCCGGCTTCCACGTACTGCCCGGACGCATCCAGGCGCGGCATGTTCAACGGATGCGACATCGCCCCGACCAGGGCACGTGCCGCATCCCTGGGCAGATGGGTATCGCTGTCCAGCGTGATCACATAGCGCACCCCCACCAGGACGGCGACATCGCCCTGCACCTGCAGGAAGTCGCTGGCGGCCTGCAGCGGCGCATCCTCGGCGCACAGCAGGCGGTTGAGCGCTTCGAGCTTGCCGCGCTTGCGCTCGGCGCCCATCCAGCAGCCTTCGCCCGCATTCCACTGGCGGGCGCGGTGCAGCAGGAAGAACCGATCGCCGTGCGCGTCGGCATAGGCCGCGTTGAGCCGGTCGATGTGCTGCGCCGCATGCGCCACCAGCGCCATGTCCGCCGGCAACAGCGCCTGCGCCGCATCGAGAAAATCGGTGAGCAGCGCGAAGTACAGCTGCGCGTCGCGGTTGGCCAGGTAATGCACCTCCAGCGCACCGACCAGCTCGTCGATGGCATCGGTACCGGCCAGCATGCTCGGCATCACCACCAGCGTGCGGCAATCGGGCGTGATGCCGGCACGCAGGTCCATGCGCGGCAACGGGCGCGGGCGTACCCACAGCGTCGCCACCCAGTTGACCAGGGCAATGCCCAACTCGCTGGCCGCCAGCAGCGCGATGCCGGCAGTGATCCACCACAGCGCCGGCGGCAATGCGCCGGCCCACTGCAGCAACACGCCGGTCCACAGCGCCGCGATCGTTGCGATCGGCAACAGGTACGTCGGCAGCGCGACGCGACGCACGCGCAGACGCGGTGGCGTCGGCGTGCCGGGCGTGGCCGGATCGCCCAGCGCGGCACGCAACAGCGGCAACCCCGCATCCACCAGGTAGTAACCCACGTGCGCGGCCACCGGTTCGGCCGCGTGCGCTTGTGCGGCCAATCGCAGCACGGTGTCGGCCACCGTGGGTTCGTCGCACTTCATGCGGTGGGCCAGATGTTCCACCACGTGCCGGTACGCATCGCGGGTCTGGAAATCCATGCGCGCGTACACGACGGCCGGATCCTTGCGCAGGATCTGCTCGACCACGCTCATGGTTTCGACAAACTCGCGCCAATCCATCTCGTCCAGAAAGCGCAGGCTGCCGATGCTGTTGCCGATCGATACCTGGTCGGCCGCCTGGCGCTGGCTTTCGGCATGCACCATTCCCTCGACGCTGTGGCCTTCGCTCGCCAGCCACTGTTCCACCCAGGCGCTGGCCATCGACAGCACCGGGCCGCGGCCCTGGATACCGCGCGTCAGTTCGGCGACGAACGCGCCGCTGGCCGGCGGCTGCGAGCGCGCCATGTCGGCCACCACTCCCACCACGTCCTTGGGCTGCGCGGCGGCCGTGGCGTTGAGCATAGCGGCCCAATGCGCAGCCAGAGCCGTGTCGCGCCCGTCGTGCATGATGCCGTCGGCAACGCGGCGCAGGTTGTCGATCAAGGCCAGCCGCAACACGATCGGAATGGCCCACAGTTCGCCGAGCTTGAGCGGTGCCACCTGTTGGTAGGCCGCGATGAAACGGCTCAGCGTGATCGCATCCACGCGCCCATCGCCATGCGCCACGACCTGCAACCCCAACTCGTAGACCCGCGGCAGACCGATGGAGTTCGGCGTGCGCAGGCGCGGCAACTGGCGGCTGTAACCAGGCGGAAGATGCTGGCGCGCTAGGCGGATCTGCTCTTGGACCAGATAATCGTTATCCAGCAGCCATTCGCCGGCAGGGTGCAGGCGCACGCCAGCGGCCGCCATCTCGTTCAGGCGCGATGCCGCGCTTTCGAGCGCGCGTTGATTGGACTTCAGTCCCGACAACAACAGCTCGCGTGCCGGGCCGGTGTAGAGCGTGTGCGTCGTTGCCAGCGCGCGCGCCAGCATTTCCATCTGCTCGTCGCCGAGCAATGCAGCGCCGGGCACGGCCGCATCCCGAGCCGGGTGCGTCTGCAGCGATGGTGCTGGTTGGGTAATCGATTGCCACCAGAGAGAGAACGCAGACGCTTTCCGCTTTGGCGGCATGGAGACATTGCCTGTGCGGCATCAGTGCCGCTAGAACCGCGATCATGCGCGCTCGCGCCACGGCGCATGTGAAGGCAGCATTCCGCGATGCTGCAGGCGATGCATGCATGCATGACGCGCGATGCCATGGCATATCGGCTGTCGATGGTTGCGCATGCGACGCCTGGCATCGTGCGAATGCGCACGTACAGCATGCGATCAAGCCGACACGACAGTCCTGTGGGCGTGTGCCTGTGCATGCAACGCAGGGCACGGCACTGCAGCCACACTGCATCGCAGCCGCCCCCGGCACGATTCGCTTGCTGCGCCGTGCATTCTGCAATCCGTGCAAGCACACGCCGCCAATGCGGCACGCTGCACGGCTGTCGGTGTCATCGTGCAGGCGTGCAGGCGTGCGGCATCGTCCTTTCTGCAGTCACAAGGCCTCATCCATGCTCCACACACCACACAGGTGGGCGCTGTGCCTGCTGCTGAGCAGCCTGAGCCTGCATGGCAATGCCGCACCAGCGTCGTCGCCATCGCCATCGTCCATGGCAGTGGCCGGGCTGGAGCAGCCGGCGCAGATCCGCGTCGATCGTTGGGGCGTGGCGCACATCTACGCGCGCACCGATGGCGACGCGTTCTTCGTGCAGGGATTCAATGTCGCGCGCGACCGCCTGTTCCAGCTCGATCTGCTGCGACGTAAAGGGCTTGGCCATCTGGCCGAGGCGTTCGGGCCGGCCTACGTCGCCCAGGATCGCGCCTCGCGGCTGTTTCTGTATCGCGGCGATATGCACGCCGAATGGGCCAGTTGCGGCCCCGACGCACAGCGCGACGTGAGCCGATTCGTTGCCGGCATCAATGCCTATATCGCCTGGCTGGATGCGCATCCACAGGCGCTGCCTTACGAATTCCGCACCTTCGGCTATCGTCCGCAGACCTGGTCGACCGAGGATGTGTTGCGCATCCGCAGCACCGGCTTGAGCCGCAACGTCAAAAGCGAGGTCGCACGCGCCAAGGTCGCC
Source organism: Xanthomonas sp. 4461 (assembly GCF_024806475.1). NCBI lineage: Bacteria > Pseudomonadati > Pseudomonadota > Gammaproteobacteria > Lysobacterales > Lysobacteraceae > Xanthomonas > Xanthomonas sp. 4461. The sequence continues at coordinate 199,091 of NZ_JANTYV010000003.1, forward strand.
TGCAAGGCTTCGCTGCGCATCGACGCGATCCGCCTGAAGCTGCAGCCGGCCTGGACCACCCACGTGCCCGAAGGATTGGACCCCTGCCTTCCGGACGCGGTATTGAAGGTCTACGAACTGGCCACGCAGAGCCCCAGGCTGAGCGCCGATACCCAGCCGCGCAGCGCCATCGCCGACAGCGCGTCGCTGCGCCCGGAAGAACAAGCCGCTGCAGAAGGCAGCAACAACTGGGTGATCGCCCCGCACAAGTCGGCCACCGGTCATGCGGTGCTGGCAGATGATCCGCATCGGGCCTATACCGTGCCCAGCCTGCGCTACTTCGTGCATCTGAGCAGTCCGGGGCTGGACATCATCGGTGCCGGCGAGCCCACCGCGCCGGGGATCGCGATCGGCCACAACCGTACCAGCGCCTTCGGCCTGACCATCTTCAACATCGACCAGGAAGATCTCTACGTCTACCGTCTGAATCCGGCCGATCACGCGTCCTATTGGTATCAAGGCTATTGGGAGCCGATGCGTACGCAGCGCGAATCCATTGCCGTGCGCGATGGCAAACCGGTGCCGGTGGAGCTGCAATTCACCCGGCATGGGCCGGTGGTCTATGTCGATGCGGACAAGCACATCGCCTACGCCATTGCCTCGGTCTGGAGTCAACCCGGCACGGCGCCGTATCTGGGGTCGCTGCGGTATCTGCGCAGCGCATCGTTCGAGCAGTTCAAGGGCGCGCTCGCACACTGGGGCGCGCCGTCGGTCAACCAGGTCTATGCCGACGTGCACGGCACCATCGGTTGGGCGACGGCCGGCACGCCCCCGCGCCGCGCGCACTCCGATGGGCTGCTGCCGGTTCCCGGCGATGGACGCTACGAGTGGAGCGGCTTCTGGCACAGCGATGTGCTGCCGTCATCGAAGAATCCCGCTTCCGGTTTCATCACCACCTCCAACGAGATGAATCTGCCGGACGGCGATCCATCCCTGGCACGCAAGATCGGCTTCGAATGGGCCAACGACGCGCGGCACGCCCGCATCACCCAGGTGCTCTCGCAGCTGCCCAAGGTGACCTTGCAGGATTCGCAGCAGTTGCAGAACGACCAGGTGTCGTTGCCGGCGCAGCGGCTGGTGGCGCTGATCCAGCCGCTGCACGCGCAGGACCCGGCGACCAACGCGGCGTTGGCACTGCTGCGGCCGTGGAACGGCGAAGTCAGCGCAACCTCTGCCGCTGCCGCGCTGGAGGAAGTGTGGTTCAGCAGCGACCTCGGCGCGGCCTACAAGGCCATGGTGATGGGCCCGGCGGAGGCAGCCACGTTCGGCATGCCCGACGCCGCGGTACTGCTGGAGGCGCTGGAGCATCCGGGCGCTGCGTTCGGGCCCGACCCTGTCGCGGCTCGCAACCGGTTGCTGCTGGAGTCGCTGCGCAGCGCCTATCAATCGCTGGTCGACAGGCAGGGCTCCGATCCGGCGCAATGGCAGTGGGGCAAGCTGCACACCAACACCGTCACCCATGCGATGAGCGCAGCGCTCGGCGCCGAACGCGCGCGGCTGGATGTCGGCCCCTTCGCCAAGGGCGGCAGCCCGTACACGCCCAATCAATCCAGTTACGATCCCAGCGACTTCCGCCAGACCATCGGCCCGTCCGCACGTCTGATCATCGACCTGGGCGATTGGGATAATTCGCGCGCCATGAATTACCCCGGCCAATCCGGCGACCCGGCCAGCCCGCATTACCGCGACCTGGCGCCGCTGTGGCTGCAGGGCAGCTACTTCCCGCTGCTGTACACGCGCGCTGCGGTGGATGCGGCAACCGAGCAGGTTGTCGACCTGCTGCCTGCCGCAGCGCGTTAGTCATGCCGTCTGTGCGTAACGGGACGACCGGAGCCAGCTGCACGGGCGTTGACAGGCGAGTGCGATGCCTACAGGCGAACCCCGCGCATCCGTCCAGGCGACTGGGTACCGAATCACTGAGCTGTCGTCGTTCCATCCGGCAGCCGGGGGGCGCATGCCGGGGTGGCGCGTCGGGCCGACACGGGCCGACACGGGCCGATAGCGCCAGACCGCAGGTTGGCTAGTTCGCCATGTGCGGATGCAGCGGATCAGGCGATGGAAGCCCCTGACGTCGCTGCCTGCGATGGCCGGATCGGATCTTCCGGCGCTGGCAGGTGCGCTGCTGTAGCGAAGATACAGCGCGGCGTGCATGGCTGGCGTCGCTGTGGCAGTGAGGATCACTCGGTCGCCGCCATCTTCGGCAGCGGGTAGACTGGGTCGGTCGCCACGAGGAGCATGGAATGGGCCGGTGCCAGTCGTTGCATCCAGGTACCGATAGACCGCCGACGGTACAGCGCGCCCCGGGCATCTGCGCCGTCGCCTGCCAACGGCCCTGATCGTCGCCACGCGTCGTGCATATCATCCTGGCTACCGAGTCGATTCGACACCCGCTTACCGGGGTCGGACGTTATACGCAGGAACTGGCGGTGCACCTGGCTGCACTGCCGCAGATCGAATCGTTGCAGTACCTGCATGGGCGACGCCTGCTCCAACAGCGACCGAGTCCCGGACCGGCCTCGACCGTTGCGTCGTGGATGCGTGATCGTTTCTCGCGGATCGAAGCGGCGACGGACGTCTATCGACGCCTCGGTAATCTGGCCAAGGCGCGCGCCCTTCGCGGCCAGGAGCCGGCGCTGTTGCATGGCTGCAATTACTACCTCCCTTCGTATGGCGGTCCCAGCGTTGCGACCTTCCACGACATTTCGATCTACCGCTGGCCCGAATGCCACCGCGCCGACCGGGTGCGCTACATGCGCAAGGAATTGGCACTGGCGGTGCAACGCGCGCAATTGATCGTAACTGTCTCGGAATTCTCGCGGCAGGAGATCGCTGCGCACTTTGCCTTGCCGCTGGAGCGTATCCGTGCGATCCCGCTGGCAGCAGATCCGGCGTTTCGGTCGCATCCCCCGGCCGAGCTAGCCGCACCGCTGCAGGCGCTGGGCCTGCAGGCCGATGGGTATTGTCTGTGCGTGAGTACCATCGAACCACGCAAGAATATCGACATGCTGCTGACGGCGTACGCGGCCATGCCCGCCGCCCGGCGTGCGCGCTACCCGTTGGTGATCGCAGGCCACAGCGGCTGGTCCAGCGAGGCGTTGCATGCGCGCATGCGTAATGCCGAACAGGCCGGTTGGCTACGCTATCTCGGCTACGTCCCACAGGACTGTCTGCCGGCGCTGATGGCAGGTGCCCGTCTGTTCGTGTTTCCCTCGCTGTACGAAGGGTTTGGCCTGCCGGTGCTGGAGGCCATGGCCAGCGGTACGCCCGTGCTTTGCTCATCGGCGTCGGCATTGCCGGAGGTGGCGGCCGATGCAGCGATGCTGTTCGATCCTGCCGATCCCGGCGCATTGGCCCTGGCGTTGGCAAGGGGCATGGACGATGCGGCCTGGCGTGACGCCGCGCGGCAGGCGGGGCTGCAGCGCGCAGCCCAGTTCAGCTGGCAGCGTTGCGCGGCGGCGACGGCCGATGCATACCGTGACGTGTTGGCCGCTTGAGCCTTGCATCTTTCCCGCTACGGGTGCTGCACGTCTACAAGACCAGCTTGCCGGAGACCATGGGCGGAACCGAACAAGTGGTGCGCACGCTCGCTACGCAGTCGCATCGGTACGGTGTGGACAGCGAGGTGGTGACACTGTGCGCCGATGGACGCCTGGCGGGTATCAGCATGCAGGGACCCTACACGCTGCACCGCTTTCGACGCGACTTCGAATTGGCATCGATGCCGGTGTCGCTGCGCTTGCTGCGCCAGTTCGCGCGCCTGGCCCGCGGCTTCGACCTGATCCATTATCATTTCCCGTGGCCGTTCATGGATGTGCTGCACCTGGCGAGTGCCGTTCGAACGCCTTCGGTGCTGACGTATCACTCCGACATCGTGCGGCAACGACGGTTGCTGCGCCTGTATCGGCCGCTGCAGCAGCGGTTCCTCGACCGCGTCGACCATATCGTTGCGACATCGCCGAATTACCGCGCCACCAGCCCGGTTCTGGCCGATTTTCAGGCCAAGCTGAGCGTGATACCGATCGGACTGGACCAATCCAGCCACCATACTCCGGACGCCGAACGTGCGCAGACCTGGCGCATGCGCCTGGGCCCGCGATTCCTGTTGTTCGTCGGCGTGTTGCGCTACTACAAGGGTCTGCAATACCTGCTGCAGGCCCTGCGCGAGACACAGATCCCGGTGGCCATCGTTGGAGACGGACCGGAAGGCGCGCGCTTGCGCCAGCAGGCGCGGCAGCTCGGCCTGGCCCACGTCCACTTTCTGGGCGTGCTGGACGATGCCGACAAGCATGCCTTGCTGTCGCTGTGCGAAGGGTTGGTATTTCCATCGCATCTGCGCTCGGAGGCGTTCGGCATCACCTTGCTGGAGGCGGCGATGCATGCCAAACCGATGATTTCCTGTGAAATCGGCACCGGGACCAGTTTTGTGAACGTGGCGGGACAGACCGGCCTGGTGGTGGCGCCTGCAGATCCGGTGGCCTTACGCGATGCAATGCGTTATCTATGGAACCATCCGCAGGTGGCCAACGCATTGGGGCAGGAGGCGTTGAGCCGTTATCGGCAGTACTTCACCGGCGCGGCGATGGTGCGTTCCTATGCCACGCTTTATCGCCAGGTGCACGGTGCCGCGAGCGGAGCTGCCACTCTTGGAGGAAACCAGGGATGAAGGGAGAGGAATGCTGATCCATCCACGCGTAGGCTCGACTGTCCATCGCCAGGCTGCGGTCACTGGATGAGCTCGCTCGATCCACTGCTGCCGCGCGCCGCCGTTGTGCCCAGGCGATCTGGTGATCTGCTTGGGTCAGTTGCCGGTCTGGCGAAAATCGCCGACATGGGCGTGGTGGTCGGCACCGGGTTGTTTGCCTATGCCATGCGAGTCGGTCAACCGGCATTGCCGCAGGCACCCCGCTATACGTACGCGCTGCTCGCTGCCGCGGCGCTGACGCTGCTGGTGTTCGGGCGCCTGTCGCTCTATCGCCAGGGGCCTCAGCTGGCGCCGACGATGGTAGCGGGGCGCGTGTTGACGGGGTGGGCGATCGTGCTGAGCGTGTTGATGTCGATCAGCTTTCTGAGCGCAACCGGCGCGGCGTTCTCGCGTCTGTGGTTCCTTTACTGGGCTGGATGCGGCGGTATCGGTCTGCTGGGCGTGCGACAAGCCATGAAGGGTGCACTTGCCTGGTTGTATCGCCACAACATCGGGCGGCGGCGTATCGCCCTGCTCGGTCCGCCCGAGCGCACCGCCGAGCTGGTGACGAGGATCCAGCAGCAGCCGTGCTCCGGGATCGAATTGCTCCAGGTACCGTCTGACCTCGCGCTCGGCAGCATGGCTGGATTGTCGTGCTGGCTGGAAGCCCGGCATGTCCGAGACGTGTGGGTCACATGGCCGATGCGCGAAGAGGCGCGGCTTCGCCAAAGCATCGCCCAACTGGATGCGTGCTGCGTGGATGCACGCTGGATTCCGGATCTGTCCGCAGTTCGTCCGGGTCAGTCGTGCCTGGAAGACGTAATTGGCTTGCCGATGATGTCACTGTCGGTACGCCCGCTGACGGGCATGTCGCGCATGCTGAAGGAGGCGATGGACCGTGTGTTGGCCACCGCGATCGTGGTGATCAGCGCCCCGCTCATGCTGGCTCTGGCCGCGGGCGTCAAGCTCTCCGGCCCCGGGCCGGTGCTGTTCCGGCAAATGCGTCATGGATGGGACGGGCGCCCGTTCCAGTTATGGAAGTTCCGCAGCATGCAGGTGCACGATGCGGCAATCGCAGCGCCGCAAACCAGGCGGGGAGACCCTCGGGTCACCCGCTTCGGGGCGTTTCTGCGGCGCACCAGCCTGGACGAATTGCCGCAGTTCCTCAATGTTCTTCAAGGGCACATGGCCATTGTTGGCCCGCGTCCGCACGCGGTCGCTCACAACGCGCAATACCAGCAATTGGTGCCGAACTATCTGCAACGTCAGCGGGTCAAGCCGGGCATCACCGGCTGGGCGCAGGTCAACGGCCTACGCGGCGAGACCGATACCGTGGAGAAAATGCACCAACGCGTCCAGCACGATCTTTCCTACATCCAGCATTGGTCGCTCTGGCTGGATCTGAGCATCATCGCGCAGACCTGCGTGATCGTGCTGTTTGACCGCGACGCCTATTGAACCCGGATCGGGAGTCCCATGCACATCACCTATGTTCTCGGCACCCGCCCGGAAATCATCAAACTGGCCTCGCTGATCGCTGCCAGTCTGCGCGATGGGCTGCATTTTTCGATTGTCCATACCAATCAGCATTACGACGAAGCGATGGACCGGGTGTTCTTCGACGAGCTGGGCCTGCCTCCGGCCGATTACAATCTCGGCGTAGGCTCCGCGCCGCATGGCGTGCAGATCGGACGGATGCTGTGCGGAATCGAGCCGGTGCTGGCGAAGCTGCAGCCGGATGTCGTGGTGGTGCAAGGCGACACCAATAGCGCCTTGGCTGGCGCCATGGCTGCCAACAAATTGGAGATCGCCGTTGCCCACGTCGAGGCCGGGCTGCGCAGTCGCGATCGCAGCATGCCCGAGGAAGTCAATCGCGTTCTGATCGACCACTTGTCCGATTACCTGTTCTGCCCAACCGCACTGCAGGCGCAGATCCTGCACGACGAAGGTCTGACCGGTGCACGCATCCGCATCACCGGTAACACCGTCGCCGATGCGACGCTGGCGCACGCCCAGACCGCACTGCGACGGTCGACGATCCTGCAACGCCTGGGGCTACCTGAAGGCGGCTATCACCTGCTCACCTGCCACCGCCGGTCCAATACCGAAGACCCCGCGCATTTTGCTGCCCTGATGCAGGCAGTCACCTCGATCTCCGAGGCCGAAGGCCTGCCGTTGGTGTTTCCGATGCACCCGCGCCTGGACGCGCTGGGAAGCGCTGCGGCCCAGCGGCATCGGGCGTTGCGCGCGATTGGGCCGGTCGGCTATCTGGATATGCTGGCACTCCAGCAGGGCGCGGCCCTGATCATGACCGATAGCGGCGGTATCCAGGAGGAGGCCTGCATCCTGCAGCGCAAATGTCTGGTGCTGCGCACCAATACCGAGCGGCCGGAAACCTTGCAGATCGGTGGGGCGGAACTCCCCCACGGCCTGGACGAGGTTGCGCTGCGCTCCGCCGCCGATCGTCTGCTGGGACGCTCGGTGACATGGCGCAACCCGTTCGGCGATGGGCATGCGTTTCGCTGCATCCTCGATACGCTGCTGGCGCGGGACGAACGGGCCTACGCGCCGCCTCAACGCCTGCAGCACGCGTGAGCATGGCGCATCGATGGCACTGACTGCGCAAGCCGATTACAACGACGCCAATTCGCTCAGTGCGCGTCTGCGTGCACGGCGCTTGCGCGTGTTCCTGGAAATGGTACGCGCCTGCCATCGGCGCCAAGGCCATTGCCGGGTGATCGACGTTGGCGGCACGCTCGCCTACTGGGCGCACGTGCCGGATGCCTTCTTCGCCGAACACGCCTGCGAAGTGACCGTGGTCAATCTCGACAACTCCGCGCAGCCCACCGCGCGCCCGTTTCTGCGTGCGCAGCAGGGCGACGGCTGTGCGTTGGCGTTCGCCGACAACGCGTTCGACATCGCTCACTCCAATTCGGTGATCGAGCACGTGGGCGATGCCGCGCGCACGCGCGCATTTGCAGACGAAATCCGTCGCGTGGCCCCGCAGTACTATGTGCAGACGCCCAATTACTGGTTTCCGGTCGAGCCGCATTATCTGGCGCCCGGCGTTCAATTCCTGCCACGCGCCTGGCAGGCAGAGTTGTTGTACCGGGTTCCCCTGGGCCGCATCGATCGACCGCAGACGCGGGCGCAGGCGCGTTGTTTCGTGGACGATATCCGCCTGCTGCGCAGGCGCGACATGGCGCGCCTGTTCCCGGACGCTGCGCTGGTCGCCGAGCGCTGGTACGGCCTCAATAAGTCCTGGATTGCGGTGCGTCGCTGAGCACGCTGTGGCGGGCGTACAGCAGGGCGAGGGTCAACGCCGCATGCAGGGAAAAGGGATAGAACAACAGATAGAAATCGAACACGTTCAAGCCGGCCAGGAACAACAACCAGATCAGCGCCCAGCCGCGTTCGGCGGGATTGCGTAGCAGCGGTGCCCAGAGCGCCCACAGCAGGCACAGACATGCCAGCAATCCGCATAGGCCGGTTTCCGACAGCACCGCCAGCAGACCGTTGTGCGCATGCAGTTCGCCACGATCGAAGCGGCCACCGGTGTAATCGGGTACCAGAAACTGGAACACGCCAGCACCGAGCCCGAACCAGGGATGGCTGCGCCATGCCTCGAACGCGCCGGACCACAGATAGGTGCGTCCCAGCGTGAGCGCGGTCAGCGTGTTTTCGTGCACCGCACTGGTCATCTCCGCGTAGCGTTGGCGCAGGACGAAGGCGGCAACGGCCAGCAGGCCGAGCGAGGCGATCCAGGCCGTGCGTCGGACAGGGCGTGGCCCGCCGCGGCGCGACCACGCCCACCAGGCGATCAACGCGGCCACCGGCAACAACGGGTTGCGCACCTCACTCAATGCCAGCGCGGCGACGGCAGCCATCACTGCCGCAGCCAGCACCTTGCGACCGACCTCGTTGCGCTGGTACAGCTGGATCGTCAGCAACGCCACGATGACGGAGGTTGCCGCCAGCAGTGCCGGATGGTCGTACATGCCTGATACCCGCGGCAGGTACTTGAAGCTGTCCTGTGCATGGAAGGCCAGCGACCACTCCAGCGCTGGCGGCCACTGCAGCCGCACGGCCATGCCCAGCGCCAGATTGATCCATACCGCAATCAACGCAGCCAGTGTTGCCGCGCGTGGCCAGCGTGGCGAAGCCACCGCCAGATTGAGCAATGCCCATAGCCACAGCAAGGCGGTGGCGTAACGCACGGCATACTTGAATGCCAATGCCGGGTGGTCCGATGCCAGGACCGACGCTGCCAGCGCGGCCATGCACAGCAGGATCGACAGCAGTGGCCAGCGCAGGCATGCGGGAACGCCATGCCGCCACAGCGCCCATGCGCTCAGGCCGAGCGCGGCGCCGCGGATGGCCATCGATCCCAACGACAGACCGACCCCGAAGTAGCGCCCGGTCACCACGACTTGCTGCAGACAGAACAGCAGATAGATGCCCAGGCAGATGGCCACCAGCCCGGTCTGCGCTGGCCGGGGCGCAGCCGCGCCCGTTGTCATGTATTCCAGGTCGTCAGCGCCTGCGCGCGGTAGCGTCTGCTGAGACGCGCGCGCAGCAACAGCAACAGATACGCACCATTGGTGCGCAAATAGCGCCAGGCCAGGCGGCGTGGTTCCAGCGCGAGCCGAAACAGCCACTCCATGCCAAAACGCTGCATCAGTCGCGGTGCCCGCGGCAACATTCCCGACAGCACGTCGAACGAGCCGCCCACCCCCATGGCCACCGGGATACCCAGCGTCTGCCAGTGTTTTTCCAGGAACAGCTCCTTCTTTGGCGAGCTGATGCCGACGAAGAGATAGCGCGCACCGGACTGACGGATCGCCGCGACGACCGAGTGTTCTTCGGCATCGCTGAAATAGCCATCGCGCACGCCGGCAATATGCAGCCCGGGCCACGCTGTGCGCAGGCGCTCGGCGGCGGCGGCCACCACCGCCGGACGGGCGCCGAGCAGATAGACCCCGTCGCCGCTGCTGGCAGCCTGACTGCACATGTCCTGCATCAGATCGATACCGGCCCGGCGCGAGGGTACGTCCGCCCCGAACCAGTGCAAGCCCAGGCTGATGCCTGCGCCATCGATGTGCACCACTTCGGCCTGTTCCAATGCCTGTCGCAACGGCAACTGGGCACGCGCATCGATCAGCTTGGCCACGTTCAGGCCCTCCACCCGGATCGGCGCGCCGCCTTCGGCGGCATGCTGCGCACGCAGCAGGATCTGCGTGGGGGGAACGAGGTCCAACGGACATCCGAAAAAGGACAGGCGAGCAGGTGGTCTGGTCACGTTGCGGGTTCCTGTGCGGCCTGCCCATCGTACAGTGCCAGCACCTGCGCTCGCAGGCCTTCCCAGGTGAAGTCCGCCTGGACGTGCGCCATACGTTCGGGCCCGATCCTCTGCTGTCGCTGCACGTCGATGCATGCGGCCAGCGCAGCGCTGTCGCCGAGCCGGTGCAATGCCGCCTGCAGGCCGATCTGGGCAAGGATCGAGCGATTGCCGGGAATGTCGCTGGCAACCACCGGGCAGCCGAGCAGCAGCATTTCGATCAATACGGTCGGCATGCCTTCCACTGCCGAAGGCAGAACGAAGACATCGGCCAGTGCCGCCATCGTCGCCACCTCGGCATCGCTGACGAAGCCGTAGAAGTGCACGCGTGCGGAAACACCCAACGCCACCGCACAGGCCTCCAGACGTGCCCGATCCGGTCCGCGACCCACGACGTGCAGCACTGCCGCGTCCATGTTCGGCTCGGTGAGCGCTGCGATCGCATCCTGCAGCCGTTTGACCGCATCCAGTCGGCCGACCGACAACAGCGCAGGCGTGCCGCGCAGTGGCGGGCTCGCCGTCGCGGGCAGGCACTGCTCGGCGGCCAGCACGGCATTGGGCAGCAGCAGTGCCCGCCTGGGCGACAATCGACGTCGCGAGAGATAGTCCAGCCAATAGGCGGATAACAGCACGGTCGGTAGCGCGCTTTGCAGCAGCGGCTTCTCGACGAGGTGGTCCCAGCACCACTTGCGCACGCGCTTGCTCATCGCAGGATCGTCGTCGTAATAGCAGTGAGGGGTGTAGATCAGACGCTTGCCGCGCAGCCGGGCCACTGCGGCGGCGGCGGCGGCAATGGGGGTGCGCGCACCGTGCACGTGCACCACATTGGCCCAGCCGACGTGGTGCCACAGTTGCCATGCCGTCGCGCGGACCACCGCGTAGCCCTGCGGCGAGACACTGCTGTCGGTCAGCGGTGCCAGGATCCGCAGTGTATGGCCGGCCTGGGTCAGGATCACCGCCAGCCCATGGATATGGCGCGCCACCCCACCTCCACCGCCATGGGGGGCGAAATCCTTGTACACGTGCAGGATGCGCATCGCTTAGCCCGCGGCCATGCCGGTGGCCGGCGCTGCCCGCGTTGGATCGCCTCTGCGCGTGCGCCTGAGCGGCTGTCGGGACGGAAGCAGGCAGTGGCAGTGACGCAAGGCACCACCGAGCAGCAACCAGAATCCCCCGGCGCCGGACACGGTCATCGCGTTGTCGGAGGAGATCAAGGTCGTCGCCATGCCACCCAGCAGCCAGAACATCGCCAATGCCAGATGGTCGTCGTGTTGGCGATAGGCGCGCCACAGCACCTGCAGGCCCCAGCCGATAAAGGCCAGGAACAACAGCGCTGCGGGTAGCCCCATCTGATACGCGATGGTGAACACGGCACCTTCGCCGCCGCCCAGGTCGGTCAGCGCCTGGCGTGCGGCCACCGCACCCTGCCGGCCAAGCCCACCGCCCCAGAACACGACCTGGTGCAGATCGGCCAGATTGCGCTGCAGCGCCCACCAATGGCCGATGGTGGAGCCGTCGCGAAAGTTCACGGCGGTGACCACGATGCCGTAGGACGCTGCAGCCAGCATCAGCGCGACGCCACCTACGAGCAGCAGCCGTGCCCACGCCGACCGCACCAGTCCGCGGGAACTGACCAGATAGCCCAGCACCCCCACGATGCCAGCCAGCATGGCGCCGCGCGTGCCCGACATCCACACGCCCACCAGCAACGCCAGGCACACCAGCAGGGCGCGCCACGGCCAGCGCCGCTGCCAAAGACCCAACGCGGTCAGTGCCGCAGTGACGAGGAACTGGCCTTGCGCCAAGGGGGCGGCCACCAGCCCGCCGGCCCGGCGGGAGTAATCCTCGCCGCCAAAGAAGTTCCATGGCAGCCGGGTGTCCGGATCGGTGTCCTTGGGAAGCACGCCTTTCACCTGCGCCAGGTAGTCCGGCAGCCGCACCGTATGCACCCAGAAATCGGTGTGTGCCAGGTCCCATATGCCGAACAAGGCGCTGACGATGCCCAACCACACCAACCAGCGGGCAGCTTGTCTGAAGTCCGCCCGATGCGGCATGCACCAATAGCCGGCGAGCACCAGCAGCATCGGTAGCAGGAGCGTTCCAAGCGAACCGATGACGATGCCGAGCGGCAATCCGTGCGCGTACCCGACCGGTGCATAGGCGAGCGCGATCAGCCCGAACATCAGGATCATTGCCAGCAACACACGTGGCATGCGCACCGTCACCAGCGCAATGCCGGCCAGCACGATGAGCGTGCCATCCCGCAACGGCCGCAGCATGGCGGCAGCCGGCAGCGCGCCGCCATGGTAAAGCCACGCGACCAGCAGATCCCCCAGGTGGACCCATAACAGCACGGCCAGCAGCAGGTACGCGCGCTTCACGATGCCGCTTCCAGGCGTTGCGGCCATCGGGCATCGGCGACGAAGGTCTGCTGCAGCCAGTGCCTTTGCTGCGCGGCGAATCGCACCCGCGCACTTGCATCGCTGCGCAGCGCACCGACCAACGCGAACAGCGCGTCGGCATCGGCGACCTGTTGCAGCGGCCGCCCGACCGCCAACGCATCATGGGAGGCGGACGCGGGCCAGGCCATGCCGATCACATAGTGGCCGCGGCAGGCGGCTTGCAGCAACGCGGTCGAGCAGAAACCCACCACCAGCGCCGGAGGCCCACCGGGTTGCAGGACCGCGTGTGGCGGGCGTTGGCAGCGCTGGCGCAGTGGCTGGTCTGCATAGGGATGCGTGCCGCGCACTTCCTCCGGGTGCAGCAGGATCCGCACGGCCACGCCGCCGGCCTCCAGCGGCAGCAGAGCGCGTGCCAGGGCCAGCAGCTGCGCGGCCAGGGTAGGCCCGTAGATTGGCGTGTGGCTTTGCGACATCAGATACAGCGTTGTCGGCGCCGTGCCGGTATCGAGATCGGTCAGTGCAACCGCCGGCCCGAAGCCGATGGCCGCCGGAGCGACGCCATGCCTACCGTAGACCTGCGCGCTGCTGGGTCCCCAGAGCAGATGATGCCGAGCCTGGACCGGGAAGAATTCGTCGGTCGGCAGGCCATGCTGGACACAAACGCTACGCCAGCCGTCCCCGGCGGCCTGCAATGCCGCGGCCGCGTACATGTCGAAATCGTTGTGCAGCAGCAGCGTGGCTCCGCTGGATGGCGCGCGAAGCGTACGTTGCCAGGCACCATGCCAGAGGCGCTGCCGGAACACGCAGGCGCGCACGATCCAGAGCGGGGCCACTGCCGGTTCGGTCGTCTGGCGGGGCAGGCCCAGCGCGCGCAGCGCCGATTGCCAGCTGGCCCAGGTCGGTCGTGCAGGCAGCTGACCATCGACGCTGCCCCGTAACCGGGGATGGATCAGCACCGTGCACTCAGCACCCTGCTGGTGCAGATCGGCCAGATAGGGAGCCAGCGCCCCCCAGCCATTGCTGCCCGGCAGTGTTGCCAGCGCTGTCCAGGCGGACAGCGCTGGCGCATCGTGCGGCAGCCGCAGACACAGCCAGACATCGCGCAGCACGGCCAGCGCGGCCCGCAGCCACGCGCCGCGACGGCGACGGGCCAGGAAGTAGATTTCATGCCGCACCGAGGCGGCCTCTGCGCCAAACTGGGCATGCACGGCCTGCTGGAACTCAGCGAAGCGCATCGTTTGCCTGTTCCTTGCGAAGCTGTCGGTATCCGCGCCAGCGCTGCAGCTCACCGAACAGCCCTCTGCCGAGCACGCGCATCAGGCCGTGCTTGAGCCGCCGCTGCAGTCGATCCCGCCTGCTCCATCCCACCTGGTCCAGGCGTGCATCGACCGTGGCAATTTCGTGCGCGTCCGCCATCGCCAATGGCGCTGCGCTGCGCCGCTGTGCGGGTTGCCGCAGCTGTAGCCAGATGTTGCCGGCCAGGACACCGCGATCGGAATACGGGCCGCAGGACACGACCTCCAGGCCTGCCGCCTCGACCAGGCGCCGCAGCAATGGCACCGAAAAATAGCTCAGGTGGGCTGGGTGGACGTAGTTGCGCGAGCGCCATCCGCTCATCAGGTCCGGGACTTCGATCCAGGCCTGTCCCTCGGGAACCAAGATGCGCTCCAATGCCGCCAGAAACGCGCGCGGGTCGGTCAGGTGCTCAAGCACATGGAAGGCGACAACCGCGTCGAATTGACCATCGGCAATTGCGTCCAGTGCGGGCAGGAACGTCACCGCGGCGCCGTCGAGCAATCCGTCGCGATGCGCAGCATCCGGCTCGCAGGCGGACAGGTGCAGGTCCGGACGCAGGGCGGCAGCGGCACCGAGGAAGGCACCGAAGCCGGAGCCGACCTCCAGCACCCTGGCTGCCGGCGCAAGCGCGGGCGCGATCCGCTGCAGCCGGCTGCGCGCGATCCAGCGATCGCCGCGCCAGGCGAAGAAACGTGCTTGGCTACCCCAGGGGATTTCTGCGGGAAACAGCCGGCGATAGTCGTGGACATAGAAATGCTGCAGCGCCGCCTCGGTGAGGTCCGGTGCCAGATACACCGCTGCACACGCGCCGCAGCGGCGCAGTTCCTGGCCTGTTCCGACATAGACCTCTGCCCAGATGGTGCGTTGCGCCTGCGTACCGCCACAACAGCGGCAATGCCCATGATCGGGCGTCCAGGGTTCCTGCGATGTCGCCAGCGCGCTACGCATACACGCTCCGATACCACAGTGCGACCGAGACTGCGAACCACAGCGTGCTGTGGGACCGGCCGCTGGCAAGCTCCCTGCGGAGCCGCGCCACATCCAGCAGCGCGTTCACCCCTGCCGGCAGCGTTGCCAGTGCCTGCTGCAACGGCATGCGGTCGACCAGGAATTGCTCGGCATGCCCGAAGCCGGTGCTCTTGCGCTGCGTGGTCACGCGCGCCGGCAGGCGATCGGCGAACGCGTGTCGCAGCATCGCCTTGCCATGGTAGTCGCCCATGCGCTGCTGCGCCGGCGTCGACAACGCGCGTTCGACAACGCGGTAGTCCAGGAACGGCGCACGCACCTCCACGCCGGCGGACATGCTGTTGCGGTCGGTCATGCGCAACACCATCGGCAGGTTGGTCGACAGCACGTCGCTGCGCAGGCGCGTCTGGACGTCCGCCCGCCGATCAACCTGCAGCAGTCGCAACCGGGCCGCCTGGTCGTGCCACAACGCCGAGGACATGCAGGCCACGCTCGGCCGATGCCGGCGCAGCAGTGCGCCCAGCGGGCCGACCGGCAGATCCCATGCAAGACGATTGAGCAGCAGGCGCGGGTCCACTGCACCGGTGGATAGCAGCCCGATGGCGGTCGGCAGCCGTGCCTGATGCAGTGCACTGCGTGCGCTCAGGGCCAGGTAAAGGCGCACGTATCCACCGAACAGCTCATCGGCGCCTTCGCCATTGAGCACCACCTTGTAACCGGCGGCGCGGATGGCGCGATACATGCGGAAACTCGCCAGTATCGACGGCGTACAGAACGGCTCTTCCTGTGCCTCCACCAGTGCCAGCAATTCCTCCTCGTCGGGAATCGCGTGGACGCGATGAAGGAAGTGACGCTCGCTCTGCCCGAGGCTGCGCATCAAGTCAGCGGCCGCGTCGGTTTCGTCGAAGCCGGCCTGTTCGGTGTCGTGGTAGCCATAGGTGAAGGCGCCGGCGAAACAGGTGCGTGGCAGCGCACCGGCCTGCACGCTGAGAGTGGTCAGGATCGAGCTGTCCAATCCGCCCGACAGCAGCGACACGGTGGGAGCATCCGAGCGCAGCCGCAGGCGGGTGGCGTCTTCGAGCAGCGCACTGGTGGCTGCGGCATCCAGCGGTGCAACTGTACCGGGCAGTGGCCACTGGTGGTACGGCGTGCGCCGGCTGTGACCAGCCGGCGACACCCGGTACAGCCAGCCGGGCGGGACGGCGCGGATGCCCGCGTAGAAGGTCTCGCCGGTGTGGTCGGACAGGCCGGTGACTAGAAAATCGAACACCGCCGCGGGATTGGGTGGCGGGTAGCCCCCCAGGCAGGCAGCGATGGCGCGAATCTCGCTGGCCAGCACCAACTGCCGGCCGTCGTGGTGCAGATACAAGGGTTTGACACCCATCCGGTCGCGGCAATAGATCAGGTCGCCGCTTGCCTGGTCCAGCAGCACCAGCGCCCACATGCCGTTGCAACGTGGAAACAGGTCCTCGCCCCAGGCGCGCCAGCCGTGCAGGATCACCTCGGTGTCGCTGTCGGTGCGGAATCGGTGACCCAACGCCTCCAGTTCGCGGCGCAACTCGAGGAAGTTGTAGATCTCGCCATTGAAGACCACCGTGTTGCCGGTCTCGGTGCAGCGCATCGGCTGGGTGGCGGCGTCGGTCAGGTCCAGGATCGCCAGGCGACGGTGGCCCAACGCAGTGGGCACCGGCTGCTCCAGGCACAGCAGACCCTGCGCGTCCGGACCGCGGCGGGACAAGGCATCCAGCGCGCGTTCGGCGCGTGCCTGCAGCGGCGTTTCCGCCACGAAGCTACGCAGCGCGACTATGCCGCACATGGTGGCCTCCGATTCTGGTGGCTGGACATCTCAATCAAGGTGCAAGCGGGCATTACGCGCGCGCCGGCAAGGTGGTGTGCAGCAGGCTGCGACATCGCCACACCATCCACGCCACCGGCACCAGCAGCAGCGCCGCCAGTGTCATGGCCACCGGACTGCCACCGAGCGAGACCGCCAGCACTGCCGACAGCAGCGCCGCATAGCCGCCGGCGTTCAAGCGTAATCCGCACAGGTGCAGGCTCGCCGCCGCGATGGCGAGCACGCACAGGAATCGCAGCCATAGCAGCCATTGCGGCGCATGCGCCGCTGCCGCCGCGATCTGCACAAGCGCGCTGCAGCACACGCCAACCAACAACAACGGAACCAGCGTCGCCTCGCGATGGCGTCCGATCAACAGGGCCGACAGCACGCTGCCGAGCAATGTGGTCGCGCCTGCGGCCAGTACCGGGGTGACCCATGGCAGCCATGCGCGTTGCTCGGCACTGCCCCAGGCGGCGGCTGCCAACAGCAGCACCAACGCACCCACGGCGGCTGCGCCAAGCACCAAGGAAACCAGCGTGCCGGCCCAACGCTCTCCGGCCGGGCCGCGCGCTTCGGCCACCAACAGGCGATTGAACTGGTTGAACACACCGCTTGCCCCATTGAGCAGATAGTTCAGAAACAAATACACAGGCAGGAATGCCGGCGCGACCGACGCCAGCAGGAACGGCGTCAATCGATCGTGCAAGGTGCCGGCGATGCTCAGCAACGACAACTGCAGCGCCGGGCGCAGCATGCGCCGACCGCCACCGCAGCGCGGCCACAGCAACGGCAGCGATGCACCGAACACGGCAATGTTGACCAAGGCCTGCAGCAGATACCCCAGGCTGACCGCCACTCCGGCGCCGAAACCGCCGTTCCAGCCTGGCAGCCGTTGCAACGCCAGCCAGACGAGGATCGTCGCCGGCATCGCCACCTGCTGCACCATGAATCCCGCCAGCCGCCGCCCTTGTGCAAGCAGCGGTGCCGAATAGCCCACCAGCCCGAACACCGTCGCCGGAAGCGCCGCCAGCAGATAGTGAAACCCCTCGCCCTGTCCGCGGCTCCGCCACCAGGCACCGGCGATCCACAGCAGGTCCAGCAGCACGGTGGCGAGCAGGCGGTGCCAGAGTGCCTGGCGCCAGCGTTCGTTCCAGCCCGCGGCGTCGGGGTCCTCGCGCAGGAACAGCGAGGCGTAGCCCAGATCGGCCAGGAACAGCAGGGTGAGCAGGCCAAGGTGTGCCAGTCCCACCTCGCCGTAGCTCTGCAGGCCGAACCGGCGCAGCAACAGCCACTGGAACAACAGGGCGCAGCCCTGACCCAGCGCGTACAGCGTCGCGCCGGCAACGAATCCCGCGCGCATGCGCTGCGCGGCGGTCATGGCTGCGGGGCAGGTGCAAGCGTCGGGACATGGCACAGAAAGGCACGCGAGGCGGCGCCATAGGCGAACCAGGGTTCGAACGCGATGCCGAAGCGAGCGGCGCACTCCTGCAGCGCCCGGCGCTCGCCCTGTTGGTGGTCGGCGCGAAATAGATCGTAGTCGTCGCACAGCATGACGCTGCCCTGCACCAGACGCGGTGCGATCAGGGTCAGGGCGTCGTGTGCCGAGCTGTAGAGATCGCAATCCACATGCACGATCGCCGCATGCGTGTGGCCGATGGCGTGCGCATTGTCGGCGAACAATCCAGGTACCAGTTGCAGATCCGGCGCCTTCAGACCGACCGCCGCACAGCGCGCTTGCGCCTGTGCCTGCGTGGCAACAAAGCTGCCGGCAGCCAGGCTGTCTTCGCCTTCCAGATTTGCCGGCATCCCGGCAAACGTGTCGAAGCCGTAGAAGCGTGGGCGCTGCGCCAGAAACGCAGACACCGTTCCCTGCCTGCGGTAAGGCAGCCGCGCGCTGTGCTCCAGATGGCGCCGATGATGGCGATAGCTCAACCACGCGTGGGCGAGACTGTTACCGCGATACACGCCAAATTCGTAGTAGTCGCCTGCCAGCTGGGTCGCATGCACGTAAGCCCATGCACGAAACAGTGCGCCGAGTGCATCGTTGCGATGCAGGTTCGCGCCCCCACGCAACCGATGGTAGGCGAACTTGAGGCGTTCGATGGTCGTCACAGACAAGCCAGACACCTTCGCAGGAACGGGGGAACCATGCGATAGGAGTATCCGGGCTGGGCGTGCGGCAACGCAATGGTCACCGTTATGCTCACCATGGAGACGGTGGATCGCGTCTGGCCAGCGCCAGATGCCGGACGTGGCGCGGCTCGGTTCCTCTGCAAACCTCGTCTTTGATCAAGTACGCAACAGGCATCGCGGGCAGATCGGCGGCAGACAGCATGACCGCGTTGAGCAGGCTCACACGTGTTGTCCGGCGGCCGCGTCGGTCGCCGCCAACACGCGCTGCAATGCCTGGCGCAGGTTCCAGCGTGCGCGCCACCCCAGCACGCGGGCCGCCTTGCCCGGATCGCCCAGCTGGTGAAGACGGTCGATTCGCCGCTGACGTTGTGGGTCCACCTCCAGGCGCGGTGATCGCCCAAGCAGCGCACCGATCTGCTCCACCAGTTCGGCGACCGAATGCTCCACCCCGGAACATAGATTGAATACATCGAAGGCCGGGTCCGGCCGCGCGTCGTCAAGCAGCGCGATCAGTCCTGCCGCGGCGTCGTCTGCATGGATGTAGTCCCGGCACGGCTGCAGGTTGCCCAGCTGCAGCCGTGGCGTTTCTGCCGGATCGGCGGCCAGTTGCGCCAGCACGTCCGGTATCAGATGCGCGTTGGGATCGTCGTGGGCAATCGTGTTGAACAGACGTGCGGCGCGCCCGCGTCGGCCAGTGTCGGCAGTGCACCACAGCCGCAATTGCGTTTCGTTGCAGAGCTTGGACAGCGCGTAGTTGTCGCGCGCTTCGGTCGCGCTGTCGTGTTCGTCCAGCGCGCCCTCGCCCCAGGCGTAGACCGCACCGCTGGAGGCGATCACCACGTGTCGCACGGCCGCGTCGCTGGCGGCGTGCAGCACGCTTTCGGTGCCAACGACGTTCGCCTGCAGGCAGCGCATGCGTTGCGTCTCGCAGGTAGGGATGTGATGCATGGCAGCCAGATGGACCAGCGCATCGGCACGGAACTCACGCAGTGCGGCAGCGACCGTCTCGCGTTGGCCCACGTCGGCGACGATCGCCGCATGCAGATCTTCCGGAAACGGCATGCCGCTGGACAGATCGTCCAACCCCGCCACCGCATCGCCACGCTGCAGCAACGCGCCCGCCACGCGTCGCCCGATCATCCCGGCTGCGCCGGTGACCAGCACCCGCTTCATCCAGGCCCCTGCGTGCGTGCACCTGCACGCCCGAGCAAGCTGCGCCGCGCGCGTTGCGGCAACCAGGCGAATAACGGATCGTCATGCGCTGACCATGGCGCGTGACGGTCGCCGTGGCGACGCGCAATCACGTAGACCGACAGCGCCATGGATGAGAGCACCAGCACTCCCAGGAACACCGCCAGCCCGACCAGCACCGGCTGGCGGGAAGGTATCGGCGCCGGCGACAACGCGGGGATGGCGCGGTAGCGCACCAGTTGCGCGCGCCAGCGCTGTTGCGACAGCGCCAGGTCGATTTCGCTGGCGACCTGCGACAGCGACGAGCCGGACGGAGTGCCGGTCCCGAACACGGCCGCTCGGCAGCTCTGTACCCAATCTGCCAGTGCGCGGCCCAGATGCAGCGCCTGCGCGCGCTGGTCCACCCGCGTCAGGAAGCGCTGCTTGCCATCCAGCTGTTCCAGTTCGCGCTCTACCTGACGCAACTTGGTACGCGTCTCGGCGATGGTGGACTGCAATGCGACAATCTGCGCCAGCGGCGAAAGGTAGCGTCCGCCGCCATCGCCGACCGACACGACCGTGTTCACTTCGTTGCGCCGCAGTTCCGGATAACGCTCCAGCAACTGCTGCATGTCGGCGGCCTGTCGCTCGTTCTGTTCGATCGCGAAGCGCTGCTGAACCTGGTCGATCTGTAGTTGCGGGCGTTGTTCGAGCGCCTGCTGACGCAGGCTGTCCAGATAATCGCGTAGCCCGACCCACAACACGACCTGGCGCACATGCTGCGCAATGGCGTCCAGCTGCTGGTTCGCGGCTGCATCGTCGCGTGCGTACAGCGACACCTCCAAGCCCAGCGCGCCGACGCTCTTGGCATCGATGTTGACCTGTTGGCGGATGTCGTCGCGTTCGACCGCACTGCGGTAGGTCACGCGCGTATCCCAGTAAGTCCTGCGCACGAACGCGCGTTGCAGACGTTCGCGCTGCTCGGCCGGTAGATCGGTCATGCCCGCGAGAGACGCCGCTACCAGCTGGCGGTCGGCAAGCATGGGCTGCAGCTTGCGCCATTGCTCCAGCGTCATCTGCGGTGTTTCCAGCAACGCGGTGAGCGCATGCAAGGGCCGCATGGCGACAAGCGCGCCGGCCAACAGGCCGAACAGCAATGCCACCGGGATCAGCAGGCGGCCAAACTCTCGGTAGAAGCGCAGTACCTCCAGCAGCAGATCGCCCAGGGAGACCTCATCGCGGCGTTCAGGGATCTCATCTATTCCCGGCATTGGGTCTTCGCTGTTGTTCAAGGAGACATGGGAGCGCCACGCCGCACCGGCAGCACTGTGCCACAGCGATTGCAACGGCGGCAACGCACCTACGCGTGGGCGCGGCCGCGCCCTGCAACGCGCAACCCGCACCATAACGTGGCGGTCAGCGTCGCTTCGGTGGCGATCACGGCGATGGCTGCCCCGTGCACACCGTACTGACGGGTAAGCAGCAGGTTCAGTGCGATGTTGACCACCGCCGCCAGACCGGCGCCGAGCACGTACCAACGCTGCCGGTCGCTGGCGATGGCGGCCTGGGTCAGCACATAGTTCGGCAGGACGAACACGAACGCAGCAAACAGCCAGCCGAGCAATTGCCCGGCCACCACGCGATACGCCGCTCCGTACAATAACTCCATCAACCAGGTACCGAGCCAGGCACCGGCCGCTGCCAGCGCCAGCCCTGCCGCACCGGCCAGCCACAGCGCGCGATCCTCCAGACGGCGCGCACGCGTGGCCTGCGTGCGTTCCAGCCGCAACTGGCGGAACAGCAACAAGGCAACCGGCATCGCCAGTAACAGCACGCCATCGAACACGCGGTACGCCGCGGCGTACTGCCCAAGCTCCGCCGCAGGCACCATGTGTTGCAAGATCACCACGTCGCTGCGGCGGTACAGGCCGGTGGCCGCATCGATCCAGAAGAAGCCGGCCGCCGCGCGGTACGCCAGCGGCTGCGGCCGCCACTGCGGTCGATCCCGCAGGCCTCGCCCCAACAAGAGATAGGCCAGCACCAGACCGCATCCCCAGGCAGCGAAGACCACGCCGGGGTCGTGACCAAGCAACAGGACCGTCATCACCACCAGCACCGCGCTGAGCGCACGCGCACCCGCCAGCCAGCTGGCGTCGCGTTGCCAGCGGCCCGCCGCCTTCAACTGGGCGGAGACCAACTGGGTCAGCGTCACCGCACCGAAGCACAGCACCGCCCAGACCAGTGCGGGATCGCCGCCGGCGTGGCGCGCTGCCAGGCTGGCGGCGGCCAGCAACAGCGTGGACCACAGCAAGTGCCCGCGTGCCAGCCCAGGCAGCGCGCGCGCCATCGGCGCGGGGATACCGGCCGCAACCCCTTCGCGCAGCACCAGGGTACGCATGCCGGCATCCTGCAGCAGCGCCAGCAAGGTCGCCAGATTGAGCAGGTAGGCGTAGCGGCCGAAGCCGGCCGGACCCATGCCACGCGCCAGCCACACCGACAGCGCCAGCGAGACGGCGGCGGTGAACAGGATCGACACCCACTGCGCCGACAATCCACGCACCAGGCTGCGCCAGGCAGGCGGCAGACGCGGTTTCACCGTGCGCCGATCCAGACCGGCGCCACCACCTGCCATGGGCCCTGCGCCACCAGCCGCCCCTGGTCCAGGACCAGCACGGTATCGGCCTGTTCCAGCAACGCCAGCCGATGGCCGATGAGCAGCACGGTTATGTCCCCACGCAGGCACTGGATGGCGCTGCGGATGCGTGTCTCGTTCTCGTGGTCCAGCGCGCTGGTGGCTTCGTCCAGGATCAACAACGCCGGACGTTGCAACAGCGCCCTGGCCAGAGCCAGCCGCTGGCGTTCGCCCCCGGACAACGGCATGCCGCCATCGCCGACCGGGGTGTCCCAGCCCTGCGGCAGCGCATGTACAAACTGGGCGGCGGCCTGCTCCAAGGCCGCATATAAGGCCGCCTCACTGGCATGCGGGCAAACCATCAACAGGTTGTTGCGCACGCTGTCGTTGAGCAGGAACGCGTCCTGCGACACGTAGGCCACCGAGCGGCGCCAACTGCGCCGGGCGGCCGCATCCAGCACCACACCATCGATCTCCAGCGTGCCCCCATCCGGGCTCAGCAAGCCGCTCAGGACGTCGGCCAGCGTGCTCTTGCCGGCACCGGAGGCGCCGACCACGGCGGTGGTGGTTCGCGCCGGCAGCCGCAGCGAAAGATCATGCAGCGCGGGCGTGCTGCGCCCGGCGTACTGGACCCGTACCGCGGACAGCGCGAGCGACGTGGTCAGGTGGATCGGTGGCGCGACGTCAGGCAGCGACGGCTCGGCCCACTCCCTGCTTTCCCGTAGCCGGCGTTCGATTTCGGCGAACGCCGCCGCCGCATGCAGGCAGTACTGGCGTTGTTGCTGCACTGTCGTCAACAGCGGGACCAGGCGAGCGAAGATCGCCACCAGGACGAGCAGCTCGGCCATCGCCATGTGCAGGAACTGCAGGCCGAGGTAGGTAAAAAACGCCAGCAGGATCGCACCGGCGCTCTGTAGCCAGGCTTTGGACACGCTCAAACCCCGTGCAAACCGCAGCTGCTGGTCGCGCATGGTCCGGGCCGTGCGTTCGAATGCCGCCAGATATGTTGTTTCGGCACCCAGGATCTTGGCCAAGCGCAGACCGGACAGACGGTCGTGCAGGCCCGCGTGCAAGCCCTGGTGTGCCTGCGTCAACTGGCGTCCAAGCAGCGCCACCTCGCGACGCTGGCTGCCTACCAACAACAGCAACGCAATCCCGCTCAGCGTGGCGACCAGCGCCAGCACCCAGGACAGCGCGAAGGCGGCCAGCAGATAGAGCGCGGCGGTGATCGCCGTGGAGACCATCGCAAGACCGTGTCCCAACCCGACTTCGGCGCGCCCCACATCACTCAGGATGAGACTGGCGTGGTCCCCAGTGCGCTGACCCGCCAACCAACGCCATTGCGCACCGAGCAGGGCAGCGAAACTGCTGATGCGCAGCCGCTTGCCGACGTCTTGCTGCAGCCGTGCCGCGAGCTGTTCGCGGCCGAACTGGATCGCGCTGCGCAGCAGCAGTGCCAGACAGAACAGAAGCAGCAACGGAATCGGCGAGCTTGCCCGGACACCAAGCGCCGCGAGCAGGCGCAACAGCTGGTGCGCCACTCCCGTGGCGGCGGCGTCGCCCTGCAGTGAACTCAGCAAGGGCACCAGCAACAGCACACCGATGCCCTCCGTCGCAGCGGCCAGCACCATCAGCATCAACAGCCCGATGCGCTGGTCGCGCGGTGCCAGACGCAATACGCCGGCGAGGAAGCGGAAGACCGTCATTGGGACCGCCATGCATATGGCACGAAGCAACCTACGCGGGCGAAGCGGTCGGTGCCGTGCCCGCCGGTCACGTGCTGGCTGCCGGCGACGACCCAGGCATGCGCTTGCAGCGCCGTCCCGTCTGCACAGCGCGCGACTCCCAGGCAGAGCACATGAGAGACCCGGAACACGTTCAGCAGGCAATGCGAAGCCAGCGCTTGCGCCAGGCAGTTGGATCGCCAGGGCGTATGGCGAGCAGCCAGTCTCACCGTCCGGCCGATCTGCAGGGCGCGACGTTGCGCGCGCTCGTCCAGGCGCGGCAGGGCCGGCGGTACCGCCATCTGGTGGCCCACCCAGCGGGCCAGGTGGCGGAAGCCGATCCACCGCACGGCGCCACGTGCCGCGCCCAGCAGCAGCCAGGTCGGCACCAGCAGCAGGCGCTCGAAACGAGGCAGGCGGGCGAACGCAAGCAGCCTGTGGCGCACGCCGGCGACAGCACGGGAAACACTCACCGCCAGCCGTCCTCTCTACAGCTGGCGGGCCGCTGCGGTAATGCCTGGCGGTTGCACCGCGTACTGGCGCTGGAACATGAGGTTGTCCGCTGTCGCACGTGCAGGACCCACCGCAGAAGGAGCATGGCAGAGACACGCTGTCGGAGGAGGGGCGGCCTGCGCGATCAAGCCCATGCCGGCACGCAAACCCGGAACGGCTTGCCGTGGCCGGTGGCTGCTAGCCTAGCAAACGCGCGCGCTGGCGTGCTGGCGTGGACATGATCGGAGGTGGTGCGGCTACGGCAAACCGAGCGCATGACCAAGCGATCGTCCGACGACTGCGATCAGCTGCCGCCGCGTTCGTGCCAGGCAAGAAATCCGCCGGTCTGCAAGCCGAACACCAGCATCTGCAGATAGGTTTCGCGTCTGGATTCGGCCGCCTGCGCATCGCGCGGCCAGTCGTCCATCAACGCCTGCAGGCGTGGCAGGTCGAGCACGCGGCGTGCCAGCGCCGAATCGCGTAGTGCATGGAGTTGCGCCTGCATGGCCGCGCGCTGTGCGGTGAGATGCGCGAACCAGTCGCCATGCTGCACGCCGACTTGCCGGTTGGCGAAGATTTCCGGCGGAGCGCCACGTGCGGCCAGCAAGCGTCGCGGCAACGAGCGGGTGACACCATCGCGCAGGAACTGGTCCAGCGGCAGGCTGCCGAAGAACTCGATGACGCGCCGGTCGGCGAGCGGCATGCGGAAATCAACGCCGGAGATCGCCCGCAGCGTGCCCCAACCATCCATCGCCGCTGCATGGCCGAGCAACCATTCGCGCAGGGCATGCGCAGAGCGATGGCGTCCGCCGAGTCGGATCCGGTAGCGATCCCGGTCCAGCTGACGGTGCATGCGAAGCTTGCGTGCCAAATCCGGATGCAACGCCGCGTATTGCATCCAGGGCGCGGCCGGCAAGCCGTGCCAATACCGCAGCGCCGCAATCGGTGCAAAGGGGCGCAAGACAAACCGCTGCAGCGCTTTACGCGAACTCAACCCCTGATTGCGGGCAAGCGCGCGCGTCTGCGTCAGCAGCGTGCGCCACTGGCGAGCGCATAGCAGTTCCGGCAGACGCACCAGACCGTCGTAACTGAAGAAGGCGTTCCCCATCTCGCCTCCGATCAACACATTTCCGCCGCGCGCGTGCAGGAATCGGTCCAGCGGAAAGAACCAGGCCATGTTCAAGGGCGAGCGCATTGGTTGACCATTGACCTGCCACCAGCGTTCGGCGTCGTACTCACCCCAGTCGCCGTCATCGTCGCCGACCATGTGCCAATCGATCCCCGGATGGCTGGCGGCCAGAAGACGGGCGCGCGGAGATTCGTCGTAACAGTGGGTGGCGTTCGCCGCCGCCGTGGTTGCTTGCGGCACCCGCGTGAGGGTGAGCAATGGGACCGACGCCGATTGTCGCGCGGCCGAGAGCACGACCGAACCGCTGTCGAGTCCGCCGGTGAGGCAGGCCGCTGCCGGCTTGCTGGCGCGCAAGGCATCGGCGACCGCGCGATCAAGCACGTCGGCCGCGGCGGCCTCCACATCGGCATCGCTGCCCAACTGCAGCGAGCCTGCCTCAGGCAGAAACCACCAGCGCTCGGTGCAGGTCGCCTCCGGTGTCAGTTGCATGGCATGCCCGGCAGGCACCCGGCCGATCGCGCGGTAGACCGTGCGCTGCGGCCGGCTGCGGTCCATCACGAGCTGGTCGGCCAAACTCTGCTCGTCCAGATCCCTGGGAACACCGGGCAGCGTCAGCAAGGCCGGCAATCGGGTCGAGAAGGCGATCAGGCGTGTTCCACGGTGTACGAACAGCGACCGCTGGCCGACCGGATCGCGCGCCAGCAACAGCCGACGTTGGTCCGGTCGATACAGTGCCAGGGCGTAGCTGCCGTGCAGCCGCGGTAACGCGGCCGTATCCCAGCGTTGCAAAGCCTCGAGCAACAACTCGCCGTCCGGCTGCGCGGGCAAGGTCGACCAGCCCAGCGCATGCACGAGCTCGCTACGCGCTACTAGCGAACTGTCGGCGACCAGTAACGCCCCGGATGCGCCGATACGAGGCAACCTTTCATCATCGTCTTCGGGAGTGAAGACATGCTGGCGATGCACCACTGCAAACTCGCCCGCATTCCAGATTCTCGCAGGGCCAATGCCACGTGCTTCCAGCGCATTCCCCAGTCGCTGGATCACGTCCGGTTCGACCGGGCGGCCATCCAGGTGCCAGATACCGGCAAAATCGCTCATCGATCTCCCGATCGGCCCGCACGATGTCGGGCCAGATGGTCTCAGGAGCCGGTGGTCGGACCTAGGCCATCGTTGCCGGTGGTTGCGTTGTTGGCGGTCTCGTCGATGGAGAGGAACGACACCACTGGCGTGGACCACACCTTGTGGCCTGGCTGCGGGGTGAGCCGGTCGGAAACTGCCGATTCGTTGGCGTTCATACGATGTCCTCGCGCAGAGAGCCGCAGCGGCTGCTGCGGGGGATGCATGCTTCGTATCATAAGCTGCATCACCATGTACGTCACGGTCACCTGTCACCAAGTCCAGCACGCCGCCGACGGCTGCGTTTTCTTTGCGCGGCGCTGCAGACACGATCAACGCCGGATTTGCCCTGGAGTGCCTGCATGAGCCCGCCACGGATGCCCTGGCATCGTCTGCTGAGCCGGACCGGCCTGCGATTGCTGTATCGAGCGGCGCGCAACCGCGAATGCAGGGGGTACGCCCGGCTGCAGCTCACGGCGCAGGCGCCCCTGTTCCAGGACTATGGCACCACGTCGTTGGATCGCTATCCGGCCCTGTTTAGCTACGTGCAGGGCGCGCTCGCCGGAACGAGCGCACCGCGGTTATTGTCCTTCGGCTGCTCGACGGGTGAAGAAGTGATCAGCCTGCGCCATTACTTCCCGGATGCCGAGATCACCGGGCTGGATATTCACCCCGGCCATATCGCGCTGTGCCGACAGTGGCTTGGGACGCACCCGGATGCCGGCCTGCGGTTCGCCGTGGCCGGCAATACGGCGGGAGAGGGCGAGGCGGGCTATGACGCCATCTTCTGTCTCGCGGTTCTGCGCCGCGGCGACCTTGCGCGGCACCGCGGCGCGCGGTGCGATCACCTGATCCGGTTCCGGGACGTCGAGGCGCAGCTGCAGGACTTCGCCCGTTGTCTGCGTCCAGGCGGGTTGCTGGTGTTGCGCCACGCCAATTTCCGTCTACGCGATACCCAGGCGGCGCGTTGGTTCGAACCGGTACTGAGCATGCCGACCCCGGCGCGCGCGGACACGCCGCTGTTCGGCCCCGACAACCGACGCCTGCCGGTACAGTCTGACGACCAGGCCGTGTTCCGCCGCCGTGCGGTTCCCCGCGATTGAGTGTCCGTCGAAGCCGCGCCGTCTTTCCAGTCACCGCGCTTCCCAGGTAAGGTTTGGTTTCCCACGCTATCGGCCCTGTCATGCGCATCGCTCCGACGACTCTGATCGCACAAGCCCCGGGGTGTCTTGCCGCCGAAATGGGCGAAGAACTGGTGATCATGAGTACCGAGCGCGGCCTGTACTTGTCGCTGGATCCGGTTGGCAAGGATGTCTGGACGCAGATTGCCTCGCCACGCACCCTCGGCGATCTGTGCGATCGGCTCAGCGCGGAATACGCCACGGCCAGATCCATCATCGAAGCAGACGTCATCGCGCTGCTGGAAACGTTGCACGGCGCCGGTGCGGTCGAGATCCGCACTTGATCCAGGGCCACTCCTGCGCAGCGGTGTCTGCCTCCGGGCAGATCCAGCACGACTATTTGCTGTGTGGCTGGCGGGTCCGCAGCACGTTGGCACTTCCCGAGCTCGCGCCCTGGTCGGGAACCAATCTGGCGGACGACAGAGATGGCGTGGATGTGACCATCGAGGAGGCGCCGGTGCCTGAGCGACTCGATCCGGCCCAGCCGCCCGGGTCGTGGTTCGAGGTCGGTCGCGACGGTTCGGTGCTGCTGCAGATTCCCGAGCTGGTCCGCCTCCACGTGCAGGCAGGCCGATCGATCCGTGTGCAGCGTTTGAACGCGCACGATGAGGGGTGGCGGCTGTTCTTGCTGGGATCGGCGCTGGGCTATCTGTCCCTGCAACGCGGACTGTTTCCGCTGCATGCGGCGTGCGTGCGCGTCGGCGGGAAGACCGTGGCCATCGCCGGCCATAGTGGTGCCGGCAAATCCACGCTATCTGCGGCCTTGCTCAAGCGCGGCCATGGTCTACTCAGCGACGATCTGACCGTCCTCCGTTGCGACGAGCGCAGCATCGAGGTGCTGCCGGCTTTCCCGCGGCTGAAACTGTGGCACGACGCGCTGCATGCTCTGCATATCCCCAGCGACGGCTTGTCGCGGGTGCGTCTGGGCATGGATAAGTTCGATCTGCGCCCGCAGGCGGGGTTCGATGCCACGCCTGCATGGTTGGACGCCATCCTGCTGCTGCAGGATGCGCCGGATCCGCAGTTGCAACGATGCAGTCCCGCCGCCGCGCTGCCTCTGCTGCACGCCAATCTGGCACGACCGCAGGCCGCCGCGCGCATGGGGCTGCGTGCAACCACATTCGCGCAGGCGGCGGCGATCGCCCGCCAGGTGCCGACCTGGCGCCTACGGCGGCCGCGCCGTTTCGATGCGCTGGCCGCCACCGCCGAACTCATCGAAAGCGGCCTGGTGTGAATCGGCGGGGGATCGTCTGGCTCGCGTCCTATCCCAAATCGGGCAACACCTGGGTGCGTTGCCTGATCTCCAGCTTGCAGAGCGGCGCGTCATGTGTCGATCTCGCCAACCTTGGGCAGGCGATGCCCAACGCCGCCTCGCGGACCTGGCTTGAACGCTACGTCGAAGTGGATAACGGCGATCTGCTTCCGGCAGAACTGGAGCACCTGCGTGCCAGCGCCTACCGATGTTGCGCAGCCCAGGGCAGCACCTTGCTCAAGGTGCACGATCGTTACGACGGGCGGCTGTTCCCGGCAGCGGCGACCCTGGGGACGGTGTATATCGTGCGCGATCCGCGCGACGTCGCGCCGTCGTGGGCCGATCACATGCGCGTCGACGTGGACACCGCGATCGCGCAGATGGGCGATGCGGACCTGTTCATGAGCCGGGGCTCGGCCGGCTATCAGCCACAGACCCCGCAGCGCTATAGCGCCTGGTCCAGTCACGTGGTGTCGTGGTTGCAGGAAGCACCGGGGCCCCATCTGTTGCTGCGCTATGAAACCTTGCTTGCACATCCATTGCGCGAAGCGGCGCGGCTGGCCGCATTCCT
Source organism: Xanthomonas sp. 4461 (assembly GCF_024806475.1). NCBI lineage: Bacteria > Pseudomonadati > Pseudomonadota > Gammaproteobacteria > Lysobacterales > Lysobacteraceae > Xanthomonas > Xanthomonas sp. 4461. Next base: position 229,053 of record NZ_JANTYV010000003.1, read on the forward strand.
CGGCCTGCCCACCGCCCCGGCGCGGATCGCACGTGCTGTCGCCGCGTGCCGTTTCGACGCGCTACGCGCTGCCGAGGAACGCGATGGCTTCAGCGAGCGTCGCCGCGGCCAGCAGCGGTTCTTTCGCCAAGGCCAGGCCGGTGCCTGGCATGCCGCCCTGGATGCCGCACAGGTCACGCGCTTGCGCGCAGACCATGGTGTGGTAATGGCCTGGCTGGGCTACCACTAGCTAGCTCTGTGTCGCTGCCGCGGACCACGCCATGCGCCAGCTGGTATCGGTGTCGCCCACTGCCGTGAAGCCCAGCCTGCGGTAAAGCTCGGCCGCCGGATTGCCTTTGTCGACTTCCAGCAACACGCGCCGGCCTGCTGTCGCGGCCTGATCCTGGACCGCCGCCAGCAGCGCCGTGCCGACGCCACGGTTGCGATGGTCCGGTGACAACAGGATGTCCAGCACGCAGAGATCCCCGGCCGCGCTGTCGCCCAGATAGAGCCGGCCTGCCAGTCGCTCCCGATCCACCAGCACCAGGAACTGCCGGTGCGCGTAAGCACTGGTGTAGTGGCGCTGCTGCGCGTCGAACTGCTGGTCGAGCAAGACCTGTTTCGCCGCATCGTCCCACGGCAGCATCGCGAATTCTGCCCAGCGCTGCGCACTGAACAACGTACGCAGCGCCGGCAGGTCCATCGCGCACTCCGGGCGCACCGTCATGCCCCCTGCCAGCAATGGCGCAGGGCAGGCGAACTGCGGCGGCATCATGGCCGGGGCGGGAAGATGCCGTCGGTGGCGCAGATGCAGTAGCGAAACGTCGCGAACGGCTGGCGATTCTCGTGGGCCTGTGCCGGGGCCGCGGTGGGTGGAAACGGCGCTAGCGCGTTCGGCGCCAATTGCGTGAGCGGCGTGGTCGAGTTCGGCGCGAACGCGGCAGTGGTGACAGGTGGCGAAGGGGTCGGGTTGAGCAATCGCGACAGGTAGGCATTGGCACCCGGTGTACTGGTCGATGCACCCGGGGCAGTGCCAGGCGGCATGAACTTGCTGGTGATGGTGTGGGTGTGCGCCGGCAGTTGCATCTGCGAGACCAGCGCAATGCTGTCCGCGCCCTGCAACTGGCCGATCGTATAGTTGCTCAAGCCCGGCCCCTGACCCTGACCCAGCACGGCCCGACCACGCAGATCGGGCAAGCCGAACGTTGTGCGGTTGTCGCCGCCGTAGGCGAACCCGATGACCCCGAACAGCGCCTGGTATTGCTGCACGCTGACCGTCTGCCCCATGCAATCGAGCCAGCCTTCCGGCGCGAAATTGTAGGGAAACGCACGGATTTCACCAATGAAACTGTTGGACATGTCGAACTCCTTTGCGATGGCCGATCACGGCCGATCCGGGAACAATCCGTTCAGGCAGATCAGGTAGTTCAGCGTCTGTGTCGCCATGCGGTTGTCATGCGCCTGACCGGCGCCGCTGGGGCTCACCGCGTTGGTCGCCAAGGTGTTGACCGCGGGCGCGCTTCCGCTGGGCGGCGTGAAATACGACGCGTCGCCGTTCTGCGCAATGGCGGGCAACTGGTTGGCCGGCGTCAATGCGGTGGCTGGTGTGTTGAGTGCCTGCAAGGTATGCCGGTGCGCGGGCATTTCCGGCAGTTGCAAGGACACCGTCTCGGTGCCCAACTGCTGTGCCAGCACCCGTGCGGTCAATTGCGGTGCGGGTGCACGCGCCACGCCCTGACCCTGGCCGACCGCCAGCCGGCCGCGCAAATCAGGCAGATTGAACGTGGTTCTGGCATCGCCGCCATACGTAGTGCCGATCAGCGCGTAGAGCGCCTGGTAATCGTTGATCAATAACTGGCGTCCGTCGCAAAATGCCCAATTCTCGGGCTGGTAGTTGCCGGCGAACACAATGATCTGACCGGTATAAGCGTCCATGATGTTGTTCCTTTTGTCGCCGCGTCAGGGGTGCTGCGGATAGAGGCCCATCGTGCAGATGCAGAAATTCAGCACCAGCGACGGCTGCATGTTGTTGTGCGCGGCGCCTGCACCCTCTTGGCTTACCGAATCGGCGGCCAGCCCCACCAGTGATCCGCTTTGCGCATACAGGGTGTGCGGTGCGGGGGTCTGGGCGAGCAGTAAGTTGGAGGCAGTCACGACCGCGGCAGTGGTCGCTGGTGCATTGACCGCATTCACGCTATGGGTATGCGGAGGAATCTGCGCGGCGGTCAGTGCCACACCTTCCAGACCGCCGTAATTGCCGACGGCATAGGTCACTGTCGGCGTGGTCGATGGATTAATGCCCTGGCTGACCGGGGCGCGGCCGCGCAGGTCCGGCAGATTGAAGTTGGTCCTGCCGTCGCCGCCGTACTGGGCACCGAGCAGCGACGCCAGCGCCTGGTTGCTCTGGATCGGCAGAGAACGGCCGTCGCAAGGTAGCCATCCCCGCGGGGTCCAATCAAACGGAAACAAGCGAATTTCGCCAACATATGCATCTGTCATCCGTGCACTCCTTTGATGTGAAAACCACGACGACGCACGTCACGCATACGAGATGCGTGACACTGCGGATGGGGCACCTGCGCAACGGCCGGCGCCGCGAACGCTATGCTATTAATGTGCAGACGTGCGCCACAGGACGTCTTTGGCGGCACGCCGAAAAAGCCGCTTGTCAGGCACACGACGATGTGGACGGATCAGGACTTGACTCAGTTTCCCCGCAATCTGCAGATGCAGAAATGACCCCTGACAGCGAACGTAGCACATGCCGCAGACGCGCTAAGGTGAGCACGTTCACCACTTGCGATTCTCATGCGGCCGCACGTTGAGGCGCATTGCGCCGTGACGGTCGAGAGCGCTTGTGCGGCGTGGTCCCCCGCATTCGGCTACGTGCTTTCGCTGTGGCGACACCACGAGGGTGCGGCTGCAGGACGGCCACTGCCGGCCGCACCGTCAGATGCGGTCGCGTTCGAACGCGCGCTTGCACAGCACCGAATGGCGTTGGCCTTGCCTGCTGCCGACACCCTGACGTCGAATGTTTCTGTTGCAGTGCGCGATCGGTTGCGGCGGCGGCAGCAGCGCATGCTGCTGCAGTCGCTGCAACAGACTGCTGCCATCCGTGAGATGGTCGCGGCGCTGCAGCAGGCGGGCATCCGCTGCTGCCTGCTCAAGGGTCTGGGATATGCGGCGCACTTCGGTCAACTGCACCGCCGCGAGGCATGCGATATCGATCTGCTGATCGAGCCGCATGCCACCCAAGATGCGCTCTCTGCGCTGAGCGTCCTGGGCTACGCACTGCAACCGGAGGCCGCGCTCGATCCGGTGGAGTACTGCCGCCACAACCATGCCTTGCCATTGCACCACCACGCGACCGGCGTGGTGCTGGAACTGCATCTGCGGCTGGCTAACCACGAGCGCCAGTTTCCGCTCAGTCAACAGGTCTGGCGCGATCATCTCAGCACTGTCGTGGTGGCCGGGACGCAGGTACCCACGCTGTCGCCGACAGCGGCCGTGGTCTATGCCGCCTTCCACGGCACCAAGCACCACTGGCACCGCGCATTCTGGCTGGTGGACATGGCGCAGGCGCTGCGCAGCGCGCAAGTGGACTGGGATGCGGTCCTCGCGTTGGCACGTCGGCTTGGCGTGGAACGACAGCTGGCGCTGAGTGCGTTGCTGGCAGAAGCGAGCCTGGGTGTCGCTCTACCGGCCGCGCTACAGCGGCAGCCTGCGTTGCTGCAAAAGGCCCGGCCGGCCGCCGCCGCGCTGCTGCCGTGCATGGATGCGCTCGGATCCGACCGCGGTGCGGATCTGGCGGTACGGCTGGGATTGTTTGCTTACGTCAGACACTTGCTATCGCTGCAATCGACCTGGCGCGGCCGTGTGCAACTGCTACCCATCCTGCTCGCTCCGACCGACATGGATCGCCAGGCCGTGCCGTTGCCCGGCGCATTGCATTGGGCCTACGTGGGCGTGCGCATCATCCGGTTGGCCAGGCAGCATCTGCTCAAACGCAGGCACCTGCAGACCTAGCGCGCCGGTTTCAACACGGCTCCAGCGGCCTGGTGTGCGGCATTGAACAACGGCAATCGTTACGTGCGGTGTCCGGAAGCTGCCCCAGGGCAGACGAGCATCCTCGATACAAATCGGCAGCATGGTGGGACGAATTTGCAGCGCTTCGGGCAAGTGCGGGCGGATGCGTGCCCGTCGCTGCCGCATGCGGCGAGCAACGTCCACAGGTTGCGGTACCGCCCTCAGCATTCGCCGAGCGCGCAGCGTCACATAGCGTTGGCGGCCATCCTGCTGGCCATCAAGATGCCGGCGGATCTGCATCCTCCACATAGCCCTTACGCAGCTTTTCAGCCGTCAGTTTGTCCATCTCGCGGGTCGCGCGTTCGACGGTATCGAAGGCTTTGAGTGTCGTCTGGCCGGTGGTGCCGATCCGGCCGAAGGACACGCTCAGCTCCGTACCGTTACGCGCCACGCGCCAGAACTTGCGGGAGCTGCCTTGCTCGAAACGCAGGCTGCGCAGCGCATCGGCCATCGGGGGCTGCGATGGCGCCGACGTCGCCGGTTGCGTCGGCGTCGGCAGGGGCGCCGGGCTGTCGGTCGGGGCGATCGGCAGCGATGCCTGCAGCATGTCATCCAGGGCCAGATCCAGCTCGGCGTCTTCCTCGATGTTCTCGCCAGCCAGCGCCGTTTCGATCCGTAGCAGCACGCCATCGGGCGCGCGCAACCAATCACGTCCCGGTACATCGATGACGTTCCAGCCAAAGCGCCGCAGCACGCCGGGGCGAAACACGTAACGCTCGCGCGTGTCGGCGACGGCCTGGTCGGGTGCATCGAGCAGGATCGCCAGCCGGTAGTCGCCGGTGCTGCGGTCGACGATGGCCAGGTCGCAGCGGAACTGGGAGCGCCCGACGCACTCGTGCACCAGGTGGCCACGCTCGCGCAATGCACGGGCGAGCGCGCTGCGTACCGCATCGGCGCTGGCCGGCCGCACGAAGGCCTCGCGCGCACCGGCATTGAGTGTGCCCAGGACGTGCTGGGCGCGGCCATGGTCGCCGATGGCGCTGGCCTGGGCAAAGCGCAAGAACGCCTGCAGCGCGGCGGCGCCGTCGTTGTGCACGTTGGTGATCGCTTCGGCCTGGATGCTGGACACCACTGCCATGCGATGACGTGCGCGGCTGAAGATCACGTTCAACCGCTTCTCGCCGCCGCGCTGGTTGATCGGGCCGAAGTTCATCAGCATGCGGCCGTCCGGTCCAGGCGCGTAGCAGATGCTGAGCAGGATCACGTCGCGCTCGTCGCCCTGCACGTTCTCCAGGTTCTTGACGAACAGTCCGTTGAACTGATCATCGTCCTCGCGCACGTACTCGCGGTCCAGGCGCAGCGCAAAGTCCGCATCCTCGGCGGCCAGGATCTCCAGTGCGCTTTCGATCTCGCCCTGCTGCGCCTCGGAGAAGGCGACGATACCCATGCTCAGGCCGGTCTCCCGGCGCAGTAGCTCGCGGACCGTCAGGGCGATGTAGCGTGCCTCGGCCGCGTTGCGCCGGCCGATGTACACGCCATCGTCCAGGCGATGGAAGCTCACCGCACGCGCCAGCACCGCATCGGCACCGGCAATGCCGGCATCGGGCCGATCCGAGCGCAGCGTGGCCGGTTGTTCGTCGGCAGGTTCGATCCGTCGGTCCGGAATGGTCACCAGCCGGCCGTCGTAGAACGCCGCGTTGGAAAAACTGATCAACGCCTCGTGGCGACTGCGGTAATGCCACGCCAGCAGGGTAGCCGGCAGATTGCGGGCGGCCTGATTGAGCAGGCTGTCGGCATCGAGATTGATGGCGATGCGCTCGCCGTCGTCTTCGACCACCAATGCGTCGGTGCCATCGCCGGCGCTCGAGAAGAAGCTGGTCGGCGGCAACTGCATCTCGTCGCCGACCACCACGATCTGGCGCGCGCGGCTCAGCGCCGGGACGGCTTCCTCGGTGGGGATCTGGCTGGCCTCGTCGAAAATCACCACGTCGAACAGGTCCGGCGACAGTGGAAGCGTGTCCGAGACCGACAGTGGGCTCATCAGCCAGATCGGCTTGAGGTCGTTGATCACCATGCCGGTCTCGTCATCGGACAGGTCACGGATGGAGCGGTGACGCATGCTCTTGGCAAATTCATGCTCCAGCTCGCGGCGGCCGGTGGCATAGAGCTTCTTGAACGCCTTGCCGTCCTGGTCGAGCTGGCTGGCAGACAGCGACGACTGCCGCACGTGTTCGGCAAAGCGCTGGTGCTGGGTCGCCTGGATCACCTGCGAATTCAGCGCCAGCAGGCGCGCCTGGCCCTGGGCCACCGTGGCCGCCGCGCGGGCCAGCATGGCCCCGTCGAACCCTGCCAGCGCCGGTGTGGCGGCTTCCAGCCGCCGCCAGGCCGCATGCGCGACGATTGCGTCCATGCCTGCAGGCGCTGCAGCGACATTGCGCATCACAAAGGCGCTGCCCGCATCCGCGGCATGCACGCTGCGCAGCAGCGGCAACAGGTCGGCCAGCTCGTCCAGGCATTCGCGCAGGTCGCGCAGATATTCGGAAATACTCTCAAGACTGGCTTCGCGCGGAAGCTCCAGGTGCTCCTCGATGCGGCTGGCCAGCCGCTCCAGCGGGCCGCGCGCGTCGGCGTCGGCACGGGCGAGGGCAAGCGGTGCGATGGCCGCGCGCAGATGCGCCACCAGCGTGCGGGTCGCGGCTGAGGCGCCCAGACGTTCACATAACTGGGCCACTGCATCGATCAGGTCCTGCAGCCGCGCCACACCGTAGCGGGCCTGCCCGGCGGCCTGCTCGGTCTGGACCGCGGCAGCCGCGGTCTGCTCGGCCACCAGCGCGCGCAGCACCGCCGTGTAACCAGGGTGCACGGCATGGCGGCCGAAATCGTAGCGACGAACGAGCTCGCCACGCAGCCGCCACCATGCCGGCTTCACCCAACGCAGCACGGAGCCTTCCAGTTGCTCCAGCAGCGCCAGCGCCGCCCGGGCATCGGCCGGGTCGAGCCGGTCCCGCCAGTGTGCGGTGGCCTGCTGCGCGGTGTTCAGCACGGCGGTCTTCTGGTCGAGCGCCGCACGCAGGGTCCGCAAGTCGCTCGCAGCCGGCGAGTCGTCGTCGAGCAGGTCCAGATGTGCGGCCAGGCCCTGGGTGACCAGCCACTGCGCCTGATCGGCGAACGCGCGTGCCTGGGCCAGCGACATGTCCGCGTCGAGCAGGCTGGAGCCACTTTCCAGCAGCGGGTCCAGCTGCGCCAGCAGTGCCTCGCTGTCGTCCAGCAGCTGGGTTATCCGTGCATGCGCACGCGGATCGGCCAGCACGTCGGCGTGCAGTCGACCCAAGGGATGCTCGGCCAGGCCCTGCACGCCAAAGCGTGTTTGCATCTGCGCATGGATGCGTGCGGCCAACGCGCGATGACGCTCCCACACGGCCAGATCCGGTAGCCGTTCCCAGGCCTGGCCATCCAGCGCGGGCGCGGCCGGTAGCTCAATCAGCTGCCGCACCAGCTGACGTGCGGTGGTGCCGATCGCCTCCGGTATCCGGCTCATGGCCTGCTCGAAGACATCGATGCGTTGCTGGCTGCCATCGATCAGCGCCACCAGCCGGTCGCGTTGGGCCATCAGCGCCTCGCGGCCATGCGCCTGGGCGATCCAGCGCGCGTAGCCTTCGCCCAGCTCGGCGATGAAAGCCTTCTTGTCGGTCTGGGAATCGTGGATCAGGCAGCACAGCGGATCCAGTCCGCTCTGCTTGAGGCGATGGAACACCACATCCAGCGCCGCACGCTTCTCGCAGACGAACAGCACGCGCTTGCCCTCGCCGGCGTAGTCGGCGATCAGGTTGGTGATGGTCTGCGATTTACCGGTGCCCGGCGGGCCCTGGATGATGAAGCTGTGCCGGGTACGCGCCAGCGCGACGGCAGCGTTCTGGGTCGCATCGGCATCCACCACGTTCCATTGCGCGCGCGTCGGCAGCGGCGCGGCGGCTGCGGGGTCGGCAGCGCGTGGCTCGATCGAGAACACCCGGTCGAAGGCCGGATTGGCGTCGGGGGCGTCGATCAACTGCGCGTAGTCGCGCACCAGCGACATCTTCTTGTAGTTGAAGTTCGCCAGGCTGACCTGGGTCAGATCCAGGTCCCAGGCGTAGCGATGGCCTTCGGACTCGCCCAGTGCGTAGCCCACGCGGTCGGCGACCTCCTCGACCGGGGCGGCCATGCGTGCGTGACGCGGCCCTGCCACCGGCGCGGCACCGGCCTCGAACCGCTGTGGCAGCGGGCTGGGCACCACCCGCTGTTCGTACAGCGCGCGGCCCAACGGGCGGTAGTTGTCGGGCGCGTAGCTGTAGTCGGGCAGCCCGCCCGTCGTGGCGGCCGTGCGCGCCAGCGAACGCCGGCGCTGAAACTGCTGCAGGCGCTGCAGCGCCTTCTGCCGCACCAGACGGATCTGCGGCTTGTCGACCAGGCGCAGTTCCACCGACGGTTCGCTGCGACGGATCTGCGCCAGCAGGTCGGCGTGGATCTCGGCCAACGAGGTCTTCTGCAGATCCACCTTTTCCGGCAAGCGGATGTCGTAGAGCTGGCGCAACTGGTGGCGCAGGACCGGATTGAACTCGGCCTCGTCGTCTTCGGCCTGCAGCACATAGCGGTCGCGCACGCCCTTGCGCCTGGTCAGCTCCACCGGCAGCCAGAGCAGGGGCGTCACGATCCGTTCCTCAGGGTCTTCCTTGAGGTTATGCCAACGCAGGAAGGCCGCCACCAGCCGCAGCGTGCCGAAACCGTACTCGGCGCGGTCGCGGCGCGTGTCCTGGATCAGCTTGTCCAAGGCCACCGGCAGATAGGGCTGGTCGTCGAACCGTAGCCAGCGTTGCAGATCGACCGCGCGCCCGCTGACCAGATCGTTGGCGAACGGCCCGCTCCAGGTGCAGATGTGGTCGGGCTGGATACTCTCCACCTGCAGCATCAACGGCACGCTCGACACGGTCAGGTTGACGCTGCTGGCGGTTGGCTTGAAGTAGAGCAGCCGATTGCGGCGCGACAGGTCGAACAAGCGATCGCGTAGATGCGACAGCACCGCCGTACGTCGCGGCACTGCGCCGCTGGCACCGGCCAGCGCACGCTGCACATCCAGTACCTCGGGCTGGTCGCGCCAGGTGCGCAGACGCGTGGCCAGGCTGGCCACGTCGGTGGCGCGCTCATGCCGGTTGAGCGCGGTCATCTCCACGATCACCGCAGCCACCACCGGGTGCAGCCGCTCGGCGATCACGAAGAGATTGCGCCGATGTGCGGCGAAGCTGCGCACGTCATCCACGTCGCCCAGATCCAGCCCGCAGGCCAACGCCGCAAGCACCAGGCCCAGCCGGAACACGTCGGTGATTTCGTCGTGATGCCCCAGCTGCAACTCCCAGCTGGCAAACGCCGGCAGGTACACCGGGCGCTCGATCGGGGCGGCAAGGTCGTCCTGCACCTCCATCAACGCGAGGTCTTCCATGCCGTTCGCGTCGTGCGAGCGCCGCAGCTCGCCGACGATGTTCAGGGCCGAGGCCGGATGCGGCTGCACCCGGTGGATGGCGCCGATGTCCATCACCGGCGCCTGGCCCTGTGGTTGCGCCAGCTGCAGCCCACCTTCCTGACCCAGCAAGATGCTGCGTGTGTCCAGTGCGGCGACCTTGCCGTGCGCATGCAGGTCGGCCACCTGCTGGAACAGGGGCAGCACCATCAACACCACATCGTCGGTGGAAAACGCGGCACCAGCCTGCGCCTGGATCACCGTTGCGAAGCTGCCGCCCGGCACCGCCGGCGTGTCCGATGCGCTCATGCCTGCACTTCCCAGACCTGCTTGCGCAGCCTGTCGATCTCGCGCTTGCCCATCCCGGCGTCGCGTTTGAGCTGCGCCAGCAGTTGCGCTTCGCTGTCCAGCACCCGCGCCACCACCATGGCGCGTTGCAGGGCCAACTCGCGCAGCTCGGAATCGACCAGTGCCAGGTCCAGCATCAGCGCGTTGAAATACCCACGCACGTCGTCGGCGGCCTGCAGGCTTTCGAACTGGTCGGGCGGCGCGACCGGCTCGTCGGCCACCCAGTCGGCAAACAGCATGCGCACCTGGGTGGCCACCGCGTCGCTGCGCAGCTGCGCACTCTCCAGGAACCAGTTGACGAACGCGCGCGTCATCGTCTGCAGCTGGACCTGTCGTGGCAGATCCAGCGTGGCCAGACGCAGGACGCCGCGCAGCTTGCTATCGGTCCACGCGTCCAGCATCGCATCGTCCTGCCACCACAACTCCAGCGCCCGTGCACGGACGAAGGTCTCTGGATGGGTGGTGCCGGCGCTGATGTCCTCCAGCGCACCCTCCAGCTCGGTGGCCTGGCGCAGGTACGCCGCCGGGTCCGGATTGCCGATGCCGGTCTGCACCTTGACCAGCGTGCTGATCGCAGGTGCCAACGCATCGGCTGCGAGCGCCGCACCGCGATCGGCGAACAGTTCGGTATGCAGGCCATAACTCCGTGCGGTTTGCCGGTGGCTATCGCTGGCCCCATGGGCGCCGAGCGCATCTTGCAGGATGCGCTCGGCGCACAGGAACGCCCCGCCCTCCAGCGACCACAGCAGGTAATGGGCCAGTTCATGACCGAACAGCGCCAGTTGCTCGTGCGCAGACAGGCGTTCAAGCACCGGACCTTCGAGCACGATATGCACTTCGCCTGGCACATAGACCAGCGCCGCGTTCATCGCCTGACCGCCGGACTGATACAGCGTGGCGGCTGCACTGATCCCCAGCCGCTGCATGGCCAGCGTCAGCGCCGCATGCACCTCCGGATGCGCTTCGGGTTCGAGCCGATACGTGTCGCGCAGCAGATGGGTGCGGACCTGTGCCAGATGCGCATCGCGGACCTGTTGCGACCCGGCCCACGCCCAGACCTCAGGCTCGTGCTGCTTCAGGTAGTCGACCACGTCACGCTGATACGGCAAGGGCATCAATGCTCTGCTCGTCGTCTCAAGGTCCATCCGCCACAGCTCCGTTGGTCATACCTCAAATGTTACGGAATCTACCGCAGTGGGGGAGGCTGGGTTGCAACCTCCTCCCAACCATCGTCGATGCAAGCGTGAGCAAACCGCCGCAGCGCCCACGCCAACACCGCTGCAGACGCCAGACATCCAGGGGCGCGTGTGGTTGGCCGAGCCGCCGGTGGCCATGGCGCGAACACGGCATCGACGATGGCGCGCTCATTCGATGCAGTGGCCCTTTGCCCCCGACGCCGGCCCTCTGCATCGTCTCCCTCTTCAAACGCGCTCGGCACCGCGCGTGCCCGGAGCGAGCGGCGCGCACGGCATTGCGAAGCGGAACCGGCAGGCTCGTCGACCTGGCCGACCGAGCGTGCCTGTACAGCGACACGCGGCCCCATGCCGGACATCCGACCCCCTGCCATCCGACCTATTGACGACAGCTGTAGTCAGGCCTACGGTAGCGACATCTGTAGTCATGGGGCACCACATGAGCGCGAAGACCATCGGGGACCAGGAGCTGGCCCTGCTGCAATACATCGAAGAACAGCGCCACGCCAGCGTGGGCGAAGTGGCGGCCGCGTTCGGTGAGCCGCGCGGGCTGGCCCGCTCGACGGTGCTGACCATGATGGAGCGGCTGCGCGCCAAGGGCTTCCTGCGGCGCAAGCAGGTCGATGGCATGTACCGCTACAGCGCCACCGCCGGGCAGGACGACGTGGTGCGCGGTGCAGTGGGGCAATTCGTGGAAAAGACGCTGCAGGGCTCGGTATCGCCGTTCGTGGCGTGGATGTCGCAGCGCGCCGACGAGGTCAGCGATACCGAACTGGCCGAACTCGAAGCATTGGTCGCCAAGCTGCAATCGCAGCGCAAGGAGAGCTGAGTCATGCAGAGCCTGTTCGAAGTGGTGGTGCAGCGGCTGGCGATGACCAGCCTGCAATCGGCGGTGCTGGTGGCAGTGGTGTGGCTGCTGTGCAAGGCCATGCCGCGCCTGCCGGCGTCCACGCAATGCTGGCTGTGGTGGATGGTAGGGCTGCAGGCGGTACTGGGCCTGTTCGTGGCGCCGGTCGAGCTGGCGGTATTGCCGGCTGCCGCGCCGGTGGCGCAGGCGGTTGGGGCGACGGTGACGGCCCTGCCGAGTGCCTCGCCATCGCTGTGGGTCCGCTGGGTGGTGGCGGCCTGGTTGGCCGGTGTGGTGGTGATGCTGGCGCGTAGCGCCGTGGCGTGGCGCATCAGCCGCCGCCAGGTGCAGGCCACCGAGCCGTGCACCGACCAGGCGCTGCTGGCGGCCCTGCAACTGGCCGCCGATGCGCACGGCCTGCGCCATGCGCCGCCGTTGCGCCTGAGCGCACAGATCGATTCGCCGCAACTCATCGGCCTGTGGCGGCCGGTGCTGCTGCTGCCGTCCCGCCGCCTGGCCAGCATCAGCGACGATGAGCTGGACATGGCGCTGACCCACGAGCTGGTGCATCTGCGTCGGCAGGATCTGCTGTGGGGACTGTTGCCGGCACTGGCGCAGCACCTGTTCTTCTTCCATCCGCTGCTGCATCTGGCTGCGCGCGAATACGCCATCGCCCGCGAAGCGGCCTGCGATGCGGCGGTGGTCGCCGGCCACGTGCGTTGCCGTCACGACTATGGCCGCCTGCTGGTCAGCCTTGGGGTGTCCGCAGCGCCGGTGGCCGGGGTGTCCAGCGCATCGCCAAGTTTTCTGAGCCTCAAGCGCCGCCTGATCATGTTGCAGAACACCAACGCCACGCCGGGGTGGCGCGCGCGCGCGCTGGTCGCCGTGGCGGTCCTGGGGGTGGCACCGCTGCGCCTGGTCGCCATGCCCGCGCCGCTGCCGTCGCCCGCGCTGCAGCCGATCGTGGTCACGGCCAGCGCAGCGCCGGCAATGTCGCACGGCATGCGTCGTGCCGATGGCGCCGAGCAACTGCACGTGCAGGCAGCGCCCGCCGCACCGGCCATGCCGGCCGCCCCTGCGGCACCGGCAAACGGCGTGCTGGCGGGTGTGCTGGATGCGCCGGACGCGCAAGACAGCTGGCAAATGGATGCCACCGGCTGGGACGCCGACGCACAGCAACGCGTACGCGACGCCATCGACGAGGCCACCCGCAGCGCGAAGGCTGCCGAGGTGGAAGCGCGCGCCGCCGCACAGCAGGCCATCGACGCGAGCGACCTGCATGCACAGATGCGGCAGGACGAGCTGCAGGCGGCGCAGGACGCATTGGCGCAGGCACGCGAGCAACTGGACTCGCTGGGACCAGAGTTGGAGCAGGCCAAGCAGGACGCCCAGCAGCAGGTGCGCGAAGCGGCGCAGCAGATCCGTGAGGTGGCGCTGCAACAACGCAACGCGCAGTACGCCTATGTCGCCGCCGCGCGTCAGGCCGCCGAGTTGAGCCGCCATCAGGCCGAAATGGACAAGGAAGCTGCACGCCAGGACCGCCTCAACGCCGCGCGTGCCCAACCTTCGGCTGCGGGCACGGACGAAGACAACTAGAGACCTGCATCACCACGGCGCGCATTGCCCTGGCAGTGCGCGCCAGATGGATCAACGCGTCGAGCACCACCCAAGCGTGAGGCAAGGCCTGCAGTCGTCAGGTGGGCGGCGCCGTGGCTGGCAGGCATGGCGCTGGTGATCGCCGATCGCCGATTGTCCTGCGCCTGCGGCGACCGGCGTGTCAGCACCGCAGCCTGTCGCCGGGCCTGACAGCGCCGGCAGCCGCTGGATCGTCCACTGACAGTGCAGGCGTTGCGTCACCGCTCCACCCGATCGACCGTTCCATCTATCGCGACCACTGCAGTGATCGCGCACACCACCTGGCGCCGTACCCACTCGGGCGGGTCAGGCCACGCGCCCGCTCATCGACTCAGCACGTGTCGACGCAACCAGCGTCGGCAACGCCGTGGCCGTGTGTTCGCTGTTCCCCATCCGCCTGGCCGCGACCGGCCGGCGGCACCCAAGTCCCCAAGGAGATCGCACATGCATCAGATCACGTTCCCACCACGGCGCCTGCGCAGTGCCTTGCTGCTTGCCCTCGGCGCGCTCGCTGCGCCCATGCTGATGGCAGCACCAACAGCACCAACAGCACCAACAGCACCAACAGCACCAACAGCGCCAACAGCAACAACAGCAACAACAGCAACAACAGCAACAACAGCAACAACAGCAACAACAGCAACAACAGCAACAACAGCAACAACAGCAACAACAGGACCATCCAGAACAACATTACCGGCACTGGAAGCCAACGCAGCCGCGATGCCGCTACTGCCCGCGCCGCCCGCGCCGCCCGCGCCGGCGCATCCCGCTGCGCCACCTGCGCCACGTGCAGCTCCGGCATTTGCGCCCGGTGCTGCGCTGGTCGCTCCTTCGCCGCCATCGGCCTCTGCCACTTCCGTCGCAGCACCGGTACCGTCCGCGCCTGCACAGCCCGCGCATCCACCTGCCCGTCCCGCTCCGCCCGCTGCGCCGATCTTTCCAGTAATGCCCGCAGCTAGGTCTGCGCTGTCGACGCCACGCCGAAGGCACCCCGCATCCGGCGCCATATCGACCAAAGCCGCTTGTCACAGCACCGCGCAGGACGCCCAGGACGATGGCGATGCCTATGTGCTGGTGCAGGGCGAGCGCCATCTGATGCACGGCACCACCGACGATCTGCAGACCGCGCGTCGCTACACCAACGCCAATGGCTGGGTGCTGTGGTTCCGGGCCAACGGCGTGCAATACGTCGTGCGCGATCCGGGCCTGCTGCATCGGCTGCGCACCGGCTATGCACGCAGCCTGCAACTGCGCGCGGCCCAGGACAGGTTGCAAGCGCGCCAGCAGGCGCTTGCCGCGCAGCTGGCCGCATCCGCAGTCGGTCTGCCCGCGGCGTCCAAGGCGACAGCGGCGCAACCGGCACAGGGCGCTGCCAGCGACACCCAGGCCCTGGTAGAGCAGCAGCGCCTGTTGACGCAAAGGCAGGCCGTGCTGGCCAGCAAGCAGGCCGGCGCCACGCGGCTGGCCACTCGCCAGGCGCTGAGCATCCTGCGCGAGGCACTTGCCAGCGGCCGGGCGACGCGGGTGACGGGTTGAGCGCTGCAGGAGCAAACAGGCATGGACGCAGCTTGCGGCTACCGCTGCGTTCTTCGGCGGCGCGCACGTACTGCTGCGGGCAGTGCGCCACGCCTGCAACGCCACGCATGTTTCCAGACAGCACCGGCACAAGGAACGGCAAGCAACGCTTGTTGGGCACCACGAAACCGCATGCGCGAGAACCCTGCAGTTGCCCCTGCTGCGCAGCATTGCAATCGGTAGCGCCGCACGACGACGCAGTGCGTAGCACCTGCGCCTCACACGACAGATTTGCCCACCTTATCCACACAAGGACATTCCCATGCTGCACATTCCCCCTGCATCGACGCGCGCTGGCGTGGCGGCCATCCTGGCGATCGCGCTCACCAGCGTGCTGACGCCATGCCTGGCCGCACGATCAGCCGGTCAACCCGCGCCTGCACCGGTGCCCGGTACGCAGACACCGGGCATCGCATCTGCCGCAGTCGCTGCAGTTGCCGCGACCGCGATGCCCGTCGCGCCGCACGCGCCGGCAGCGCCAGCGACACCCACGCGCACGCCGTCCAGCGACGTGACCACTTACGGCCATCTCACGCTGTCCGATCATCCCGACCAGGACGCGTACGTGCTGATGGAAGGCGGCCAGGCCCTGATGCACGGCTCCGCCGAAGACCTGGCCCACGCACGTCGCCTGGCCGGCAGCACCGGCGCATTGCTGTGGTTTCGTAGCGGCGGCAAGAGCTACGTGGTGCGCGATCCGGCCACCCTGCAGCGCATCCGTGTGCTGTACGCACCGGTCAGCCAGCTGGGTCAGGCCCAAGGCGCGCTGGGCGAGCGGCAGGGCCGGCTCGGCGAGCAGCAAGCGGTGCTGGGGACGCAGATGGCCGCCGTGGCCGCACGCGATGCGGCCGCTGCCGCTGCGCAGGCGCGCGCGTCGCTGGCACGCGACCATGCGGCGGCGCGCACCACCACGCCCATCGCGCAGCAAGCCAACGCCGCCAGCCAGCGCAGCAGCCGGCAGCAGATCGAGGCATTGGCCACGCAACAGCAAGCGCTCGCCGCGCAGCAGGCCGATCTGGCCACGCAGCAGGCGGCGGCAAGCGCGCGTGCAGATGGCCAGGCGCGGCAGGTCATGCGCGAGGCCATCCGGAACGGCCTGGCAAGCCCTGTGGCGCGTTGATCGCGGCGGCCGCGGTTCGCCGATACTGCAGAGCATTGGCGCAAAAGCGAGCAGGCGATGACGTACCGGGTGGTGGTGTTGGGCGGCTATGGGCACTTCGGTGCGCGCATCGTGCGGGCGCTGGCCGCGTTGCCGCACCTGCATGTCATTGCCGCCGGGCGTCATCCCGGCGCGATCGCGGCAACCTGGCCCGAGGCTGCGCCCGGTCGTATTTCCGCATGCCGGCTGGATAGCACTGCCGACGATTTCGCCACGCGCCTGGCAGCCACCACAGCCGATGTGGTGGTGCATACCGCCGGGCCGTTCCAGGGCCAGGACCACGCGGTGGCGCGGTGCTGCCTGCAGGCAGGCATGCACTACATCGACCTGGCCGACGGCCGCGCGTTCGTGCGCGACTTCCCGGCCGCCTTGCATGCGCTGGCACGGCAGGCCGGCCGCGTGGCGATCAGCGGTGCCAGCACCTTGCCCGCGTTGTCCAGCGCGGTGGTGGATGCGCTGTTGCCGCGCTTCTCGACCCTGCATGCCATCGGCATGGTGATCGCGCCCGCGCAGGGCACGCCGCTGGGGCTGGCCACCGTACGCGCGGTGCTGTCGTACTGCGGCACGCCGTTTACCTGGTGGAGCGAGGGTCGCTGGCAGACCGTGGTGGGGTGGGCGGGGCCGCAGCGCGTGCAGTTCGCACAGCTGGCACCGCGCCTGGCATCGCCCTGCGATGTGCCCGACCACGACCTGCTGCCGCAGCGCTACCCCGGCGTGCGCAGCGTGCAGTTCCGCGCCGCGCTGGAGGTGACGTTCCTGCAGCGCTGCCTGGCCGCGCTGGCCTGGTTACGCCAGCGCGGCGTGCCGTTGCCGATGTCGCGCCTGGCGCAAGCGCTCGCACGTGCGGGGCGCTGGTTCGATCGCTTCGGCACCGACCTGGGCGGCATGCGCGTGGAGCTGGCCGGCGAGTGCGATGGACAGCCGCTCACCGTGCGTTGGGATCTCACCGCGGCGATGTTGCACGGACCGGAGATCCCCTGTTTTGCCGCGATCCTGCTGGTGCGCAAACTTGCGGCAGGGCAGGCGATGCCAAGCGGTGCGTACGCCTGCATGGGCCTGCTGACCTTGGCCGAGTTCGAGCAGGAATTCGACGCATGGCAGATGACCACCGAAGTGACGCAGACGCGGCAGTGACCGCCTGCCGCCAACCGCCAACCGCTCTCGCCACACCACGCGTCACAAGGGCATCGGGAGTGCACAGCGTCGAGTACGTAACGCTGTGCATCCGCTGGTGAGAGGCGACATCGCTTGCGTGCTGGCGGGCTTTGGCCGCACGAGGAGCGGCTTCCAGTGTCGTGCGGCAGGTACGCAACAAGCTGCCGCAGATGGCGTGTTTCAACCTCACACCTCCCGCACCGTCCGAAACGCCTCCATATCCGCAAACGTGCAAAAGTGAAACCGCGGGATGGTGATCGGGCCCGCTGCCGCCAGTCGCTTGAGCCAGTTGCCCACGGCAACGCGGTAGGCGGCCTGCTCTGCGCGATCGAGCGTCTGACACAGGTAGGCCAGCGAGATATGAAACTGGAAATCGACGTAGTCCGGGCGCTGCAGGCGGGTCAGCGTCATCAGCGCCTGGCGCGCCGCTTCCAGGCGTTGCGCGGTCTGCGCATCGGCAGGTCGCAGCGGGATGAGCAGGTTGTCGTTGTTGCCGGTCCTGGCCGCAGCCGGATTCACCACAAAGCTGCACGCACCCAGCGGCGCCGCCGTGCGTTGCCTCAGCCGCGCAAGAAACTCCGCATGGATGTCGCTCAAGGCCACATCGCGCGCCAGGTCGCCTGGCCACGGCCCGCTTGCGCGGTCGATCTCGTTGACCCCGCCCAGCAGGGTTGCGTGATAACTGCTGGGCGGTAGCAGCGCGAACTTGTTCGCGAAGCCGTGCCCGGGTAGCTCGCGGTAGATATCCAGCACCCGGTCGAAACTGTCGTAGCCATCGCCCTGTTGCTGGAGATGGCCCAGAAACGTATTGCCGGCAAATGCCATCGGCCGGCGCGAGCGCAAGAACTTGCGCCCGAGATCCGGCGGCGGTGTGGCGCTTGATGCGGGCAAGGCCGAGCCCAGCAGCGAGGCGCCAGCGGCGGCCGCCACCAGGCGACGTCGGCTGATGCGTGTATCCAACAATGACGGCATGCGGCAATCCTTCAAATTCCAGGTCAAGCCACGACATGCGCGATAATCCCGGCCACGTCGCAGTGCATTGGTGTGTATCGATAGCGGCGCTTGCGGCGAGCTGACGAACCGACAACGGCCGGCAGCGCAGCGCGGCGGCGATGAGACGCGCTGCACACGAGCCAGTGTGCAGGCCTGCAAGATGCCGGCAAACACCGCTGCAAATGGAACAGCCACGGCAAGCCTAGGACTGCCGGTAAAAACGCATATGACAACGCACCGTCTTTCGCCATGAACCCGCTGCCTTCTTCGCGAATGCGGCGACGCCTTCGGGTTGCAGCCTTTGGGGGCCCGGGCGAGCAGGTGGATGCAGGTGTCGTGTGGCCGGTCCATCCGAAGGCCGCCGATGACACGACAACCCGACGCACCGCCGCGGCATTGCGTCTTACACATCCGGCGAACGTTGCGGAGGGACAGAGCGCTGGCCCTCGCACAACGAGCGAGCGCACCTGCGCATGCCGATGCCGATCACCACGTTCGACACAACGCGCAAGCGGCTGCGCTTCCATGAGAGGCGACAGAAGAGGGCGCCCCGGTGCCGGGCAAACATTCACCCACGCACCGCATCGCCTATATCCGGATCCGACCCGATCCGACGCCAATGCGCCCCGCGCTCGCCCAGAGGGCTAGACCGACTCCATCAACGGAATCACTTCCCGGTCCTGCGCCTCCACCTCCACCAGCCGCTGCATCAGCAGCGACAGCGTCACCACGTCCTGGTGGTTGTGGTCGGCCACCCGGCGCAGGTTGCGCGCGCTGCCGCCGCGCAGATAGCTCAGCCATGCCGCCGGCGCTTCGGAGCCGGGCAGGTCGTCCTCGCGCACCACGCGCAGCAGCTGCCGCTCGATGGTGGACAGCTTGCAGTTCTCCCAGGTGCCGCGATACCGGCGGCGGGTGGGGAACAACAGATCCACGTGATCCAACGCGGAAATCGGGTCGCCGCGTCGCGCCAGCCGGTACCGCGTCTTCAACAGCGGCGCGTCATAGCAGCGGCCGTTGTAGCTGGACAACACCGTGCGCGGCGTGAGCCAGGTACGGAACAGATCCAGCATGGCGCTCTCGGCGGCCATCGTGGACATCATCAGCTGGCGCACGCGCAGGCCGCTGCCTTGCACGGCATCGGTGCACCACTGCGCCACCCCGATCATGAAGGCGCGTGTGCCGGTACCGCCGGCAAGGCCGGTGGTTTCGGTATCGAAGAACAGCAGGTCTAGGGGGTCGACCGCGTCCTCGCGCTGGGCAAACGCCAGCGAGAGCGCTTGGCCGGGAATCGGCTGCGGCAGGAAGACTTCGATCAGATGCAGGCCGGGTGCGATTTCGTCGCCCGGCAGCTGCCGATCGGTGGACGCCGCGCGTACTGGCGGATGCGTCGACACCGCACGTTCGCGCAGGCCGATCATCTTGCGCAAGCCGGCAATGTCGGTGCGTTGCTGCAGCGGCGGTGCCGTGGTTGTGTTGCGCGCTGCTGGCGAGCGGCTTGCGACATCTGTCTCCACGGCATCGATTGCCTCGACATCGACATCGACAGCGGATGACAACGCCGGCTTGTGGCGCACATCGTGCTCCACCCACGCAAACACCGATGCCTCGCGCGCAGGCGGTGCAGGGGTGGGCGACAGCAAGGCGCGGCGCGTAAACGTCGGGGCGGCGGTCTGTGCGTGCACATCGTGCGAGCGGCCGGCCATGACACCATCGCGTGCAGGCGCCGTATTGCGAGCAGGCGCGCGTGCAGCAGGTGACGCGGCGCTGGAGACCGCAGCACGCTGCGCACGCGTCGGTATCGCTGCATCGTCCTTGCGCGATGCAGGTGTCAGCCCGCCGACCTGACGGCGCAGCAGGCGCAGACGTTCCGCACTGACGCCCGAGGCGCTGCCAGGTGCAGGCGTTGCCTGGTCCTGCGTTGGCGGCGTCGCAATGTCGGCAGCCACGTGCGCACCGCTTGCATGCGTACCGCCTGAGATAGCGCCAACCGTCGCTGTCTCAACGGCTGCTCGCCTGAGCAATGCCGGCTGCGTCTGTGGCGCAGACGGCTTGGTCGCGCGCTCGCTCGCCCATGCAGGCGCCACAGCGTTCACGTCGCTCTGCGTGATCGTCGGCGTAGCAACGCGCAAGGCTTCAACATGGTGCGCTGCGTCCGCCTGACTTGGCTCATCCGACAACCGCAAGGCCGGCGTATATGCGGGCACATCGGCCGCAGCAGAGGTTGCGGCCGCTGGCACCATCGGCGCAGACGATGTGCACGGCCTGGCTGCATCAACAGCTGTCTGCGGCATCTCACGCACAAGCGCGGCGTCGGCAGCTTTCGCACCCGCCGCTGCTGCAGCTTGCAGTGCATCGCTGTCAGCAACCACCACGGGCGCACGCACATCCGCATGCCCCGCCTGCCGACGCAGCCGCCGCAGCCGCTCTGCACTCACACTCATGCAAGCACATCCAGCGCCAGGTCGTCGTCCACCTGGGTGCCGTGCCGCAATGGCGCGTCCGCATCGAACAACAGCGCCAGCACCGTCAACGCCAACGACTTGGGCGACTCGCCCTTGCCTTCCTCATGCGCGGCCAGCACCGGGCCGACGCAGGCCGGGCAGCCGGCGCTGCAATCGCACCGCCGCACCAGTTCGTCGGCGCGCTGCAGCAGCTCGGCCTGACGCAGCCACAGCGGCTCGCTCAGGCCCACCCCGCCGGGGAAGTTGTCGTACAGATACACCGTGGGCACGAAGGCCTGCTGCAGTTCCACCGCGTCGTGCTCGCCTTCCTCCACGCCGCGCAGTTGTCCACGCCCGGTCTGGTCGGCCACCGCAAACCATGCGCCGTCGCCATTGCCCACTGCCTTTTGCAGGTCGCGCGCGTCGGCCATCACCGCCACCGTGGCCACCACGTGCAGCGCATAGGCCGCACCCAGGAAACCATCCAGCGCATCCTGCTTGGACGCGAACGCCTTGCCCAGGGTGGCCTGCGGCAGCTGCCACCACACCGCAGTGGTGTGCAGTTCCTGGTCGGGCAGATTCACCGGGCCGTAGCCGATGTTTTCATGCGTGTAGTAGCGGATCTTCTTGTAGCCGGACACGCGCCGCACCACATGCACCTCGCCATGGTGCGAATCGCCGCGCCCGGCCACGCCGCCGTCGAAGCGGTCCAGCACCTTGAGCTTGGTGTAGTCGATGCTGTCGGTGTAGTAGTCCACGTGGGTGCGCGTGACATAGGCCTTGCGGCCTTCCCAGTCCAGCCGCTCCACCTGGTACGGCGTGCTCTGCACCATGTGGATGGCGCCTTCGTACAGGGTCAGCGCGGCGGCCGAGTAATCCACCTCGGCAATGATCTGTTGCTTGCCATCGCTCTTGTCCACCACCACGAAGTTGCCGTCGGCCACCGAGCGCAGGCTCACCGCATTGGCCGGGTAGCTGTCGGCGATCCATTCCCAGCGGTCGCCTTCCTGGTGGATCACTTCGCTTTCGGCCAATGCTTCCAGGAACACCAGCGGGTCGATCGGCCCGAACGGTTCGCTGGCAATGAACGGCAGTTCGAACGCTGCGCAGCGGATGTGGTCGAACAGGATCAGCGGCTGGTCCGGCGCAATGCGTGCGTGCTCGGGCGAGGCATCGGCAAAGAAATCCGGGTGCCGCACCACGTACTGGTCCAGCGGTTGCGAGCTGGCCACCAGCACGCCCAGCGCCGGCTGCTGGCGCCGCCCGGCGCGGCCGAAGCGCTGCCAGGTGGCCGCCACACTGCCGGGGTAGCCATTGAGGATCACCACGTCCAGCGCGCCGATATCCACGCCCAGCTCCAGCGCCGAGGTGGAAATGATGCCGTCGATATTGCCCGCGCGCATCGCGCGCTCCACCTCGCGCCGCTCGGTGGGCAGGTAGCCGCCGCGGTAGGCACGGATCCGCGCCGGCTTGCGCGGGTCGTGGTCGAAGATGTCCTTCAGATACTTGGTCAGCACTTCCACCATCAGGCGCGTCTGCGCAAACACCAGCGTCTTCAGGCCGGACTTGATCGCGATGCGCGCAATGCGGTTGCTCTGCGAGCGTGCGGAGGCGCGCAGGCCGAGATCGGCATTGACCACCGGCGGGTTCCACAGCAACACGTGCTTGTCGCCGGTGGGCGCGCCGGACTCGGTGATCGCATGCACCTGTTCTTCGATCAAGGCCTGCGCGTGCGCATGCGGGTTGCCGATGGTGGCCGAGCACAGGATGAACTGCGGGTTGGCACCATAGAACGCGCAGATGCGCTTGAGCCGGCGCAGCACGTTGGTGACGTGGCTGCCGAACACGCCGCGATAAGTGTGGATCTCGTCGATCACCACGTAGCGCAGGTTTTCGAAGAACTGCGCCCACTTGGTGTGATGCGGCAGGATCGCCTGATGCAGCATGTCCGGGTTGCTCACCACGATGTCGCCATGCAGGCGGATCGCCTGGCGCGCATCGCCGGGCGTATCGCCGTCGAAGGTGAAGGCCTTCACCCCCAGTTCGCCGGCGCGGTTCAATTCCAGCAGCTCGGCCACCTGGTCCTGCGCCAGCGCCTTGGTGGGGAACAGGTACAGCGCCTTGGCACCTGCGGTCATCGCCGCGCTCACCACCGGCAGCGTGTAGCACAGCGACTTGCCCGAAGCGGTGGGCGTCACGATCGCCACATGCTCGCCGCGTTGGGTGGCCGCCCAGGCGTCGGCCTGGTGGCTGTAAAGCTGGCTGATGCCGCGCGCGCGCAAGGCATCGGCCAGCGCGGCCGGCACATCGTCCGGAATCGGCGCGTAGCTGCCTTCGCGCCCGGGCAGGGTGAAGCTGCCGGTGATGCGGTC
This sequence comes from Xanthomonas sp. 4461, assembly GCF_024806475.1. Taxonomy (NCBI): domain Bacteria; kingdom Pseudomonadati; phylum Pseudomonadota; class Gammaproteobacteria; order Lysobacterales; family Lysobacteraceae; genus Xanthomonas; species Xanthomonas sp. 4461. Next base: position 252,270 of record NZ_JANTYV010000003.1, read on the forward strand.
GTGGTAGCGCCGTTCCAGGCGTTCGGTGAGCAATGCGCCATCGCGGCTGGGCCGGCCATCGGTGGTGGCCAGCGCGCGTTCGGCGGTTTCGGTGCGGGGAGCGAGGGCAAACGGAGGCATACGGCATTGGCTCCCAAAGCGGGAGATCAAACATCAGAGAGGTCTCAGGGTATGAGACCAGCGCCCAACCGCCCAGCCTGCCTCACTGAGTGGATTCAGCAAGCCGGGTATTCTGTTGCCCCCGCCGCGTCATCGTTGCCCTGCACGGCGTGGGCTCCCCCACCTTGAAGAACCGCCGTGCCCGTTCCCCCCAGTATCACCGCTCCACACTACAAGACCCCTGCTGCCCGCCGTGCCGACGTGATCGTGCATGCCGCCGGCCTGTTCCTTGCCATCGTCGGCGGCGCCTGGATGGTGTGGCGTGCCCACGCCAACCAGACCATGTTGCTGGCCACCTGCGTGTATGCGCTGGGCCTGTTGACCATGTTCGCCTGCTCGGCGGCCTACAACTTCGCCCCGCCGCTGCGCCAACCGATGCTGCGCAAGTTCGACCACGCCGGCATCTTCGTGATGATCGCCGGCTCGTACACGCCGTTTTTTCTGGTCGCGCTCGATGGCAGCTGGCGCTGGGCCATGATCCTGACCGTCTGGAGCGTGGCGCTGTTCGGCGTGTTCGCCAAACTGTGCCTGCCCGGTATCGCCAAGGGCTTCTGGGTGGCGATCTACCTGCTGCTGGGTTGGGCCGGGATCGTGGTGGTCAACCAGATGATCGCCGGCCTGGACAGCGCGGTGCTCTGGCTCATCGTCGCCGGCGGCGCGTTCTACACGGTGGGCGTGACCTTCTACGTGCGCAAATCCATGGTCTACAACCGCGCCATCTGGCATGCCCACGTGCTGGGCGGCGCGCTGTCGCACTGGTGTGCCATTTGGCTGTGCCTGCGGCCGGTGGTAGTTAACTGACGGCTGGTGTGAACTGCTGCTATTAAGTGCATTTTATAAGCGTATTCTACAAATAAAAATGGCAAAATTTAAAATGCAACCCCGAAACCGGGCCCCTCAAATTTTTGAGGAAAATAAACTGGTTTATACGCAACGGTGAGCAGTGTGATAAATATATCTTGGGTAGTGGAGAAGGGGGTGTATGGTCGAATTTTGGTTGAAGCAAATAAAAATTAAATTTTATTATGCTTGCCGAATGGGCTTCTATTTCTCAGAGCGGGGGGCAATGCAAAAGGTTGCTATGTGACCGGAGTGACCTAAATGGGTGAAAGTAAGGGAATTATCGCCGAAGGGCTAATGGGGAATGTTATGAATAAGCTAGTAAACATATTAGTAGCGTTTGTAATGATTTTTGCGTTAACATATTCGAAAGAAGCTTTCGCCCAACTTCAAATATGCACTAATAGTGCCGTGCCAGAAGGATACGTAAAAACTGCATTGCAGCGCGCTTCGAACTGTGGCTCAGGTCTGGCATGGGCAGTGGAATCACCGAGCGAAGGGAAGTTGATCTGCCGTAGCTCAAAGATACCTGATCCTTATGTAATTACTCCTTATGGAGACAACAATACGACGGTTTGTGGCGAGTCACGAGTACGTATCAATGCCGCCCGTAACAACATCACGATATGCTCTGACTCACCTATAGCTAAGAACTACGTGATAACAAACGTAAGTTCAGTTCCCCAAGGTTGCTTAGCGGGGCAATTTACAATCCAGCAGGCTCGTAATGGCATTCTGGGGTGCGGGAATAGCCCTACACCAGAGGGGTACGTCTTTACCTCAAACAGTGACTCATTGAATTGTGGTTCGCTACTTGGCACTACTCGGCGATATGAGCTGCCGCGAAACCAGATGCTGATTTGCGCTGACTCACCAGTGCCAAACGGGTATGTAATAACTCAGGCTTATAACAATAATGGCCAAACTTGCGATTTAGGGCAATATTTTATCCAGGTGCCCTACACCGGGATTGTGGTTTGCCCTGTATCTCCAATTCCAAGTGGGTGGTACCAATCTGGAACGACTACTACAAATTCATGCACTAGCAACTTTCCGTCCGGACTTGTCCTCGCGAAAAATCCATCTCCTCCAAGCCCGCCCCCTACAACGCCCCCGACTCCTACACCGACTCCTTCGGTATTTGGAGCTCTTATCGGCATTGGCAATAAATGCCTCGATGTTGAAGGTGGGGCTAAGTCAAACGGTGCATCAATTCAGCAATATTCTTGTAATGGTAATGAGCAACAAATTTGGTCACTTGAAGCTGGTTCGGGGTACTTGCGAAGCGTTCCAAGTCAGCGTGTACTTGATGTGGCAGGATACGGCACAGCGAATGGATCCATACTTCAACTATTTGACCAATTGGGCGGGAAGAATCAACAGTGGAATTTCACATTTGCATCAGTTGTTGGCATCAACGGGAAAGTCCTAGATGCCGTTAACGGCTCCAGCGCGAATGGTACTAAGCTGCAGCTATGGGATTGGTTGGGTAACACTCAACAGCGATGGAACTATGATCCAATCAGCGGCGAAATTCGTGGGGTTGGTGGGAAATGCCTAGATGTTGAAAATGGTTCTACGGCTGACGGTGCAAATGTCCAACTATGGGACTGCAATGGCTTTCCACAGCAAAAGTGGAGACTCGGTCGTAATGGCTCAGTGCAGTTTGGTGGTAAATGTTTAGAGGTAGCTAATGGTGAAGCAAATAATGGATCTCTGATTAGAATGTGGAGTTGCAACGCCGGCGCACATCAGCAGTGGCAGCTAATCGGAGAGCTTCGAAGCAATGCTAGCAACAAGTGTCTTGCCGATCCTGGCCGCGGCTCAGTGAATGGATCTAGGACATACATCTGGGAATGCACCGGAGATGCCAATCAAGTCTGGTCATATTCAGGATTTTAATCGGCGCTAGAGTTACTAAAATCTTAGATGGTGTGAGGGATGCCGAGCGCCATCTAAGACTGAAAAACTAGAATTTTCTATTTACTTCAAGTGAAACTTAGTATATTGCCGAGCTAAAAATTTGAATGAGCACTGGCGGTGTTCCACAAGAGAGGGAGTTATCAGTTATTCCACTGGATTATTTTTTACGCACCTAACGCTGGAGTTACTCTTCATTTTCGCTTCGACCACCGCATTCGGCGCGATGCTGCCGGGGAGCACGAATATCCAATGCAGCGTGCCCTTTGCTTGCACGTTGTATTCGAAACCTACTGGCTTGCCGACTATGGCTGAACGCCCTCTATCAAGCTTTACCCACCTAGGCCTGCCTTTATAACTCTTGCGCTCCAGACTAGGCGCTGGCACTGAGGTACCGGGCGCGGTGCGCTGAGGGTTGGCGTGCCCCGCCGTTGTAGGCAAACAGCAGGCTGAGAAGTTCCCATCTTCCGAACGCAGAAGGTGACCTCTGCGCGCAGGGCGCCTCACCGCACCGGCACCCGCATGCCAATGCCCATGCCATACGCAGGCAGTCGCGCTTCCGTCGGTGTGCGCCGTTGCACCCACATATCGCCCATCATCCGGTCCAGCCCACGCTCCAGGCCGGTGACCATGCCCGCGCCCGGGGTAAAGGTCAGTTCGCCGAAGTACACCTTCCCCTGCTGGATGTACCAATCCACCCGCACGTAATCGAAGTCGCTGGCCAGCACCTTGCTCAGCTCCAGCGCCTGTTCCAGCAACGCGGGTGTGCACGGCGGCGAGCGGCCGTCATCGCGGATGCGGTGGAACGGCGTGTGCAGGTTGTCCACAAAGAATGTCATCGACAGCTTCGGCGTATCGAAGCGGCCATAGATCACCTGCAGCACATAGCGAAAACTGCCATCCGGCTGCCGGAACATGTGGAACTTGTAATCCACCGGTACCTGTTGCGCGTCGCCGATGTACTGCTCCACCAGGATGCGCGGCGGGATGTTGTGGTAATGGATCTCGCGCTCCATGTCGGAGAAGTCGGTGCGCAGCCAGTGCTTGCACTGCGCCACGATGCGCTGCCGCTGCGCCGCATCCGGCTCATCGCGCACCACCTCCACCATGCTCGCGCCGTGATTGGCCTTGATCACCGTCTGCGCCCAGCGCGGCAGGCCCAGCAGATCGTCGGGATTGGCGGTGTCCAGCAGCAGCGGGATCAGATGCGCCGTGCCGATCCGCGCCGCCACATACGGCCGCACCGTCACCTTGTCCGCCAGGCGCTGATACAGCGGGTAATCGCCGTGCACGCATTTGCGGTACAGCACTTTTTCGTTGAAGCAGGTGGGGTGGTACAGATTGGGCAGCCGCCCGAAGGTGTTCAGGAAATACAGCCGGTCCTGATGCCGCCAGGGCAGCGTGCGCACCAGGCAACGCGCACCCTTGCGCAACACGCGTTTGAGGGTAGGCCGGATTGGTCTGGGCGCGGGCGCCTGCGGCAGGCGCAGCGGGCGGATGTCGCCACACGGTGCCGCCAGACCGGGGAAAAACGCGGCCCACCCCCGGCCCACCCCTGTACCCCGTGCTCCGATCAGTTGCGCCTGCAACCCCATCCCTTGATCGATCATGACAGTTCTCCCTCCGGCAATAAATGTGAATTGCGTCACATAAATATGTGACTCGATGCACGGTATACCTAAGAAGTGAGACGAGGATGGCAAAACGTCTCAATCGGCCTGATTGCGCAAAGGGATTGGCGGTTTACGCCTAAAGACACGCCGTCAACCGGGTAACCGGCCGCGACCGTTGTGCATTGCAAAAGCGATTCGGGCGGGCGGCGCGGTGCCCGGTGTTGGAGGTATTGGATGGCGTGGGCGGGGCGGGCAGTGGGCGGGCAGCTGGCGCCACCGCCAAGGTTGAGGTCGCCTACCCGGGCAAGCCCTCCGCGCGCGCGGTGCCCGCGGTGGTCTGTGCACGCGCGCGGGCGGGGTGGCAACCGGCTGGCGCTTCACTCAGGCCACGCCCGCCGCAGCCGTGGACCGTGCGGCGTACGCTATGCCCTCAGCCTCGGGCCGCAGGGAGTCTTCCACCCATGACGATCACCATCACTGCGTTCGAGCGCTCGCCCGATGGCGGCAAGGGCCTGGCTCGCGACACCCGCGTGCGCTGGGCATTGGAAGAAGCGGGCCAGCCCTATCAAGTGCGCCTGCTGCCGTTCGCCGCGCTCAGGCAACCGTCGCACCTGGCCCTGCACCCGTTCGGTCAGATCCCCACCTTCGAGCACGATGGCTTGGCCTTGTTCGAAACCGGCGCCATCGTGCTGCACATCGCCCAGCGCCATCCCGGCTTGCTGCCGCACGACGACAACGCCCGTGCCCGTGCCACCGCCTGGATGTTTGCCGCGCTCAACACCGTCGAGCCGCCGATGCTGGAGCTGGGCAACGCCCTGCTGCTGGAAGCGGACAAACCGTGGATGGCAGAGCGCTTGCCGCTGCTGCAAAAACGCATCAACCGCCGTCTGCAGCATCTGAGCGCCCATCTTGGCGACAGCACCTGGCTGGAAGACGACTTCAGCGCCGGCGACCTGCTGATGATCTCGGTGTTGCTCCGCATCCGGCTCACCGGCCTGCTGGACGCGTTCCCCTCACTGCAGTCCTATGTCGCGCGCGGCGAAGCCCGCCCGGCCTATCAGCGCGCCTTCGCAGCGCAGTGGGCGATCAACGGCGACGGTGGCGCACCGGCGTAATCGCATGCAGGGCGGCTGCAGCGGTCTTGACCACGCAGCCGCTGCACGCCAAGGTGGGCACGCGTCAGCCTGGCGCAACGGCGGCGATGACCGGCAACTGCCGTCGTCACCGCATCCACAAGGAGAGTGAGTTGAAACCGACCGGCATGCTTTTCGCCGCGATCGTTGCAGTGGCCTTGGCCGGCTGCGGACGCGCACAGCAACACACCCAAGCCGATGCAGCAGCAGCCAGTGAGCCCGGCGGCAACGCAGCGGCGGCTGACCGCACCGCCGCATCGAGCGACCCCATGCCGGCAGCGGTTACCCGTCCAGCGGCAACCGGTGCGGACACAACGCTCTACCTGTGCGAGCGTGGCGCACATGCCTGCCCCATCAGCAGCCCGTTGGTGGCCAACTCGCAGGCAGAAGCGCAGTGGCTGCTGACCCACGGTTACCCCTCGCAGGCCGAACGCGCGCGACTGGAGCGCATGGACCTGGCCCAGCTCAAGGCCGAATCGCAGGCGGGCAATCACGCGGCAACGGTGCTCTATGGCACCAGGACCGCGCTGAGCGGCCGCTTCCATCCAGGCCTGGCGATCCTGAGCAAGGCCGCAGCCACCGGAAACCTCTACGCCTACTACGGCCTGGCCGAGGTCTACGCCAGCGACACCGAACACAAGAATCTGTTGGATAGCGCGGCGTATCTGCGGCTGGCCTACCTGCTGGGCGATGGCAAGGCCTCCTCGGCGATCGCCGCGAAGGGGCTGAGCAGCGTCGAAAACGTCGCTGCCGACGAGCGCGCTGCAGGGCTGTACCAGACCTTCGCCAAGAACCGGCAACCGTCTCCACGGCCGCTGGAGTAAGAGCGGCTAACAACACGCCTGCGCCGCCGTCAGGCTGGCGCGGCCGATGCCCGGTGCGGCATGTGCCACGCCTGCACTCCGGTTCCGAGCGCGCCGTCCACACCCCGCTGACGACGGCCCGCTACGTGCTGTTAGCCGCCCCAAGCGTCCCTCGATGCGGGCAGGCTGAGAGACGGGTGTCATCCACCCGGCGAGGGAGACAAGCGGAGCTCTCGCGCTCGCGTTGGTGTGCCTGCCGTGTTCGGACGATCAGCGTCCCGCAGTGAGTTGCGGGATCGCAGCAAATGCCCCGGCGCGTTTGCGAAGTGCGGTCCTCCATGTGAACAGGCCAAGAGTCGCATTTTCCGGGAGCACGCCAGATGCGTTGCGGGCAGCCTGGCAAGAGGCTGCCGCCAACGCAATCTGCGTGTACGCGGGGACTGCAGGGCCTTGCACGCACAGCCGATGCAGCTTCACGACCTTGGTCTGCGTCGGCCATCTGGATCGGGGCTTGGCCGCGACCATCCTGATCATTAGCCTGCCCTGCGGACTGTCCACGCACCACCGCGGCCTGCGCGCCCGCCACACCGCCGAACGTCCGCCTCACCAGACCTGTACGCGCTCCTGATCGGTGCGCACCATCGCATCGCCCGCCTTGCACGAGAACGCCTTGGCGTACTGCGGCATGTTGGACGGCCCGGCGTTGACGCGTACCACGCTGGGCGGATGCGGGTCGGCATTGAGTGCCTTTACCTGGGCTTCTTCGCGGCGCGCATTGCGATACAGCCGGGCCCAGTTGATGAAGAAGCGTTGCTCGGGCGTGTAGCCGTCCACGGCGACATTGCGCTCGGGGTGTTGTTGCAGATCCAGCATCAGCGCGTCGTAGGCGATGGTGACCCCGGTGAAGTCGGCGATGCTTTCGCCCAGCACCAGCTGCCCGTTGACGTGCAGGTCCGGCCTGGTCTTGAGCGGCACATAGCGGCTCATCTGCTGCTTGATCCTGCCGGTGCGCGCGTCGAACGCGGCAACATCCGCGGGCAACCACCAGTTGCGGGTGGCGCCGATGGCATCGAACTGCCTGCCCTCGTCATCGAAGGCATGGCTGATCTCGTGACCGATCATGCCGCCGATTCCGCCGTAGTTGAGGCCATCGTCGGCCGTTGCCGCAAACAGCGGCGGCTGCAGGATCACCGCGGGGAAGTAGATGCTGTTTTCGCGCGGATAGTAGAAGGCATTCACCGTCTGCGGGGCCACGTCATCCCAGTGCGCCCGGTCTACCGGCTTGCCGATCCTGGCCATGTTTTCGCGATGATTGAAGGCGGCGGCCCGTTCGATGTTCTGCAGATAAGTGCCCGTGTCCAGCCGCAGGCCCGACCAATCCTGCCAGGTGTCCGGATACCCGATCTTCGGCATCATCTGGGCCAGCTTGTCCAAAGCCTTGGCCTTGGTCGCAGCGCTCAGCCAGTCGGCGTGCTCGATGCGCAGCTTCATGGCGGCGCGCACGTTCTCCACCAGCGCCAGCGCTTGCTGCTTGGAGGCCGGGGGGAACTTCTGGGCAACATACAGCTGGCCCATCGCCTCGGCGATCGTCGTGTTCAACGCATCGATCACCTGCTTCCAGCGCGGCGGCTGCACCTGCCGGCCCTCCAGCGTCTTCGAGTAAAAAGCGAAGCGATTCTCGACGAAGGGTTTGCTCAGTGCCGGCGCTGCGGTGTCGATGGCATGAAAGCGCAGATAGGCCTGCCACTGCGCCACCGGAACGGTCTGCAACAGCCCATCGAATGTCTTGAAGAAAGCGAGCTGGGAGAGCGCAAGGCCCTTCTCGCCATTGACACCCTGCGCTGCCATGAAGCGGTCCCAGGCAAAGTGCGGTGTCAGCGCATTGGCCTGCGCGGTGGTGAGCCAGTGATACATGTTCTTCGGCTCGCGCTGCTCGGCCGGTGTGAGCAGCGCGGCGGCCAGGCGGCTTTCCAACTGCAGCACCTGCTTGGCCTGTGCGGCTGCTTGCGCGGCCGGTATGCCAGCTAATACGAACGACTGTTGCACATATGCAAGGTAGGCCTCGCGGATGGGGGCGTATTGCGCATCCACATAATAATTTTTTGCGGGCAGGGTCATGCCCTGGACCAAGGCATAGCCCACCATCTTCGACACATCCTGCGCATCAGGCTGGGCAATGAACTGGAACACCACGCTGTCGCCCTCGGCGTGGCGCTGGGTGATGAAGCCGGCAATGTCGCCCGCATCCGTCAAGGCATCGATCGCCGCCAGCCGCTGCTGGATGGGCGCCGCGCCCAGGCGCTCGATGCCCGCCTCGTCCATGCCCGAGGCGTAGAACGTCCTGACCAGCTGCTCCACCGAGCCGCTGGCCGGCTGCGCCTTCAGCAAGGCCTCTGCAATGGCGTGCTGATCCCGATAGCTGGCGTTGTAAACGTCGTACGAGGTGCCGATGCCCACCTCGTCGTCGGGGATGCCCTTGGCCAGCGCCTTGCCATTGGCAAAGGCATTCAGATCCTTGCAGGCGTCGGCAGCGGGATCCAGTTCGCTGATATCCAATGCCGGTGCAGCCGCAGTGGTCGCCGCCGCCGCAGGCGTGGATGCGGTGGGCGCGGTCGCTTGCTCGCTGGCCTGCTTGCAACCGCTCAATGCCATGAAGGTGGCAAGCGCGAGAATGTGTCTGCTCAACATGGTCGTGGCAGCCGTGCATGGGGAAGGTGCCGCGAGCTTAGGCGAGCCTTGCGCGCAGGCCGCGCGCGGGCGAACAAAGTTGAGCATTCCCGCGTCCGCAACGGCACATGCGTGCAGGAAAGCGAAGCGCTGGCGGCGCACCAGCGCCGGCACCACCGCAGCGCAGGTGGCGCTAACGGTTGAGCTGCGGAATCTTTGCAAACGCCTCGGCAATGAAATCCATGAACACCAGCGCGCGCTTGGGCACCAACCGGTTGGCGGCGTAGACAATCTGCATCGGCGCCGGCGGCGGCGCAAAGGCATCCAGCACGGTCTGCAATTCGCCCGAGGCCAGGCCTTCTTCGTACAGCCACGCCGGGCCCAGGCCGATGCCGAGCCCGGCGCTGACCGCCGCGCGCGCGGCCTCGGGCGAGTTGACCCGGAACCGGCCAGATACCGGCACGTCGGTATCGCGGAAACGCCAGCTCGCCCCGGTGCTGAGCAGCGTGTACAGCACGCAGTCGTGGTGGCGCAGGTCCTCGGGCACGGCCGGCACCCCGCGCCTGGCCAGGTAGGCGCGGCTGGCCACCGTCACCCGCGTGAACGCGCCGATGCGGCGTGCGCGCAGCGCGCTGCTGTCCAGGTGGCCGATGCGGATGGCCAGCTCCGCGCCTTCGTCGAGCAGGTTCACGTAGCGGTCGTTGATCTGCAGGTCCAGCTCCAGCGCCGGAAACCGCTGCAAGAACGCCGGCACCAGCGGCAGCACGAAGGTGTGCGACAACGCCGTGGGGCAGGCCACCCGCAGCAGCCCGGACGGCTGCACGTCGTCGCGCAGCGCCATCTCAGACTCGCCCACCGCATCCAGGATGCGGCGCACCTCCGCGTAATAGCGCTCGCCCTCCGGGGTGAGCACCAGCTTGCGGGTGGAGCGGTTGAGCAGCCGGGTCTGCAGGTGCTGCTCCAGCGCCGCCACATGCCGGCTGACGTTGGGCTGGCCCAGCCCCAGGTCCCGCCCGGCGGCGGAAAAGCTGCCCGTCTCCACCGCGCGGGCAAAGCAGGTCATCAGCAGAAACCGGTCCATGCGTCCTCGATTCATGCGCACAGTGCATGAAGGTTATGTTCCCGCAGGATCTTATAGCAGCCGGCGCATGGGGCGACGATGCCGCATCGAAGGCCGCCATGCGGCGGCCGGGCACCGCACCATCAGGAGCACACCATGTCACGTCTTGCAGGCAAACGTACCCTCATCACCGGCGGCACCACCGGCATTGGCCTGGAAACCGCCAGGCAGTTCCTCGCCGAAGGCGCCCGCGTCATCGTCACTGGCGTCAACCCCGACTCCATCGCCAAGGCCCAGGCCATCCTGGGGCCCGACGTGCCGGTGCTGCGCGCCGACTCGGCCAGCGTTGCCGCCCAGCAGGAGCTGGCGCAGGCGGTGCAGGCCCATTACGGCCAGCTGGATGTCGTCTTCCTCAACGCCGGCGTCTCGGTCTGGGTGCCGATCGAGGAGTGGACCGAGCAGGCCTTCGACGCCTCCTTCGCCATCAACGTCAAGGGCCCGTACTTCCTGCTGCAGGCGCTGCTGCCGGTGCTGGCCAACCCGGCCTCGGTGGTGCTCAACACCTCCGTCAACGTGCATGCCGGCATGGCCCGCTCGTCGGTGTATGCCGCCACCAAGGCCGCCTTCCTCAGCATGACCAAGACCCTGTCCAGCGAACTGCTGGGCCGCGGCATCCGCGTCAACGCCGTCAGCCCCGGCCCGGTGGAAACCCCGCTCTACGACAAGCTCGGCGTGCCCGACGCCTACCGTGCAAAGCTCAACGAGGAAATCGCCGCCAGCATCCCAATGGGCCGCTTCGGCACCCCGGAAGAGGTGGCCAAGGCCGTGCTGTACCTGGCCTCGGACGAATCCAGCTGGACGGTGGGTTCGGAAATCGTGGTCGACGGCGGGCGCCTGCTCAACGGCTGAGCCTGGCGCACACCCGCCAGGCGCCGGCAGGCAGCGCGCACCGCCGCCCTGCCGGCACCCACCTTCGCCTGCGCATCGCCATGCACCGGTTGCATGGCGATGCGCAGGCGGTTTTTGCCATGCAGGCAAGGCCGGCCCACGGCTGCCCTGGCACCCCCCTTTCGCAACGCGAGCCATTGCCCATGCCCAACACCCTCACCCTGATCAGCCACCCGCTGTGCCCGTTCGTGCAACGCGCCGCCATCGTGTTGCTGGAACATGACGTCGCCTTCGAGCGCGTGGACATCGACCTGCATGCCAAGCCGGACTGGTTCCTGGCCCTGTCGCCCACCGGCAAGGTGCCGCTGCTGCGCATCGGCCAGCCGGACGGCAGCGTGGCTACCCTGTTCGAGAGTGTGGTGATCTGCGACTACCTCGACGAGACCAGCGGCAGCACCAGCCTGTACCCGCGCGACCCGCTGCAACGTGCGCAGCAACGCGCCTGGATCGAGTTTGCCGCGCCCACCTTTGCCGATGCATGGCAGTTCCTCAACGCCAGCGACCAGGCCAGTGCCGACACCGCCCGCGCCGCCTTCCGCGGCAAGCTGCAAAAGCTTGAGCAGGCGCTGGGCCAGGGCCCGTACTTCGCCGGCCCCACCTTCGGCATGGTCGATGTGGTGTTCGCCCCGCTGCTGCGCTACTTCGGCCTGCTGCCCGCCGATGTCTGTGCACCCCTCTTTGAAGGGCTGCCGCGCATCGGCGCCTGGCGCGCCGCCCTGGCCGCCCGGCCCAGCGTCATCGGCGCGGTGGCGCAGGACTACGCCAGCCGGTTCCAGCAGCATCTGCACAGGCAGCATGCCCTGCTGGCAGAGGCGGTGCGTGTGCCGGCGTAAGCAGCGAACGGCGCCGTGGCGCGCTGGGTGCGGTGGAGCTAATCGGGCTCGCGTAAAGCAACACAGCAGATGCACAGACCGGTCTTGTCATGGCAGGCGCATGCCTGGTTGACAGGCCTTTCGGTCCCGGCTAACGTCTGCCCCAACAACTAACCCTCATTGCTACGGGCTTGCACCATAGGAGTCAGGGAGAAAAAGCCGGCCTTGAGCCGGTTTTTTCATTTCAGGGAAGCGGAAATGGCAACGCTAAGGACGCGCGTCTATATAGACGGCTATAACCTGTATTACGGGTGTCTGCGTAAGACACCCTACAAGTGGTTGGATCTAGTCGAACTGTTCGGCAAGCACATATTGCCCTCGATTCTGCATCGAACCGCGCCGCATGCGCCTGCTTCTCGCATGGTTCTGGACCACTGCGCAATCCGTTATTTCACCGCCCCCATTGTGCCCCGGGCTGCAAAAGGTACCGACTCGGTTGCATCGCAACTTCAATACCACCGTGCCCTGGCTACAAACGACCGCATTTCGATCACATCGGGCTATTACTCGCTCAGCAAGTCGAACCAGTACGTCGTAGATGCAGCGGATCCTGACAAAGATCCACGCGAATGCGGGAAGATCACCGTGTGGAAGCTGGAAGAGAAGCAGTCAGACGTCAATCTGGCGCTGTCCTTGTATGACGATGCAATCAATTGCCGCGAGCTCGATCAGCTGGTGGTTGTCACCAACGATACCGACATCGCACCAGCACTGGAGCTGATTCGCAGAAAAGCCACCCACCTGATCATTGGTCTGGTGATTCCAACCAGGCGCGATGACAACAACCCAATGAAGAAAGAACGCCAGCCCAACGGGGAGCTGCGCAAGCATGCGCACTGGGTTCGCAAGCACATAACAGTTGAAGAACTCGCTGCCTCGCAATTGCCACGCGTGATCCCCGGAAAGAACAAGGACGCCACCAAACCCATCTCCTGGTACGCGCGCCCCGATCTTCTACAGGCGGCCATGATCGCTGCCAAACCGATCAAGCCAAAGCCCAGAGATTTTTTCCAATGGGCAGACACGCACAACCCGTATCTGCGCAATCAGCGACCGATCGACCTGCTGGAACACGATGCCGGCGCGGCATTGGTGATGGCATATATCGAGCAGTACATCCGCGATCACATGCCGACAGGCGCCAGCCTCACCTAGGCTTCCATGCCCATGTCATCGATCCTTCTGCCGATGGCGCGTGGGACACCGGGCGTTGAGGTGATGGATATCCTCAAGCTGGACCGCTGACGTATCGTCGCCTGGCGTGATTACTTCGATGTTAGTGCGGGCCAGGCGATTTCCACCGGTACAGGATGCTCCGAGTAGCCGCCACCGCTCGTCTGGCAAGCTGCGCATGGGCCCTGCAGACATCGAAGCGGCGAGAATGGGTGGATGCCTTCGCCACGCCGCAGCCACCTGGCGCATGCGCATCCCAACCCCGCCTCCAGCGCGGAACGACATTGCGGCGCAAGGCGGCTGAGCCAATACTGCGCAGGTCTTCTTTCAGTAGAGTGCCATGCGCGCCTTCTTTCTCTATGTTGCGGCGCCTTCGATTCTGCTGTCGGCGTTGGCAACCGCCCACGCGGCCCCTGCCGCTGAGTTATGCGAGGTCTTGCGCGCCTTTGTCGGTGCAGTACAGCCGGGCCAGACACGCAGTTTTGCGTTCCACACCTCATGGGGAACCAACTTCAAGCATGCGCAAGAGCAGGCGCTTTCCGCTAAACGGTGTGATCACGGAGGGGACCCCGCCGCGCAAGCCGTCTGCGCCTACCTGATGCAGCATGGGCAAACAGAGTTTGCAGACGCCACGGTAACGGACTCGGTGGCCTGCCTATCGAGCGGCACCACATTTGATAGCAGCCTGAGACTGCATAGCGCCGAGCTGTCCTTTCGTCATCAGGCCATCAACGCAGACGCAACGGTCACAGTCACCTTTGGCGAAGATACGGAACAGGGAGGCATGGTGTTTCGACTTCAGGCAGAAGGCGACTAGGCGCGGCCCGAGTGTTCTCTAGCAGTGCGATTCGCAACTCAGCGATCAAACAGCTGCCCGCCAAGTGCGTGCGCCGTGTCCAGGTGCGAATGGGAAACCCCGCATCCGGCACCGTCAGCAAGATGTCGTGGGCGATCTGCGTTTTCATTGCACCGAAGTAGCCGTGGCGCGCATAGGTGCGCTCGTCCACACCGCCAATAGCCAGCATGTTCACGTCCACGTGCTGCGGCTTCTTGCGGATCCGGCCTTCTGGGTCCTCCTCAAACGCCCAGCCCAGCGTAAACACTTGATCGATCCAGCCCTTGAGCAGCGTTAGCATCCCCAACAATAGATCGGAAACACCAGCACTAACGTATCCGCACGGTCAAGCCATGCATGCCTGGCGGCCACATCCGGCGTAGGGCTGGCCTGCCGGGCATAAAGCGCAATATCGGCCTGTATAAAGCGCGGGTCGAAGCTCTCTTGCGCCAGGTCGGTAGCTCAACCGTATGGGCGCCGCCGTGATCAACCAACTCAGCCTGTACCCGCCCCGCCACAGCATGCGTGTGCAAGCTGGGCTGGGAATGTGCAACGAAAGTCAGTGCATGCATGCAGGTAAGGGCTCCAATGACGAAGGCTCCGATGGTCACTTCCGAGTGCTGATGAGAATGTTGGCGGATGGACGTGTGCACGGCTGCTGCGCGTGGGGCAAGCACTATGGGGCGCAAGGGTTATGAGCAAGGGCGGGCGGCTATTAGTGCTGACAAAGTAAAGTGCTACGGAGTCAGGTCGAGTACGTTTGTATCCGAAGCGAGTTCATCCATTTACAAGTAATTGTGATCCCTGGGCGCAGTACCGCTACAACATCCGGTCATCCGAGTAAGCGAGCACAGCAACAATGACGTAGTCGCGACGATGACATCGCTGGTACACAACCTAGGGTTGCCCACTGACAAAACCCGTATATGGCAGTATTGTTGAGACTGGAACGGGGGTTTCATGCATGACATGCAGGCAAAGGACTAGCGGATTCACTACTGTGCGGGCAATCGCCATGGCCTGTAGGCCTCGCCGTGGGAGCCGTCGCTTTTTTTCATCCGTAATAGCGCGTCTTGGGTTCGGTCGCAGCAAAGCGGCACGCCTTGCACGAGGTCTCCGCGCAGCTCCTGCCCCCCAACTGTGTCGCAGATACTCGACATCTCTTGTCGGCGTTTTCGCTTGCTTCTCGGTAGCGTCGGACGCCGCAAACGGACATCGGTCGCACTCGTTAGAGCCGGACCTTGAAGGCACGCTCTAAACGTACTAGTGGTTTCTAGCTATCGAAAGCGGATAACGGCGCAAATAGTGCCGCGCATAGCTCCAGCATTTAAAAGCAAATAATTCAAGTGAAAATATGAAGCCGACTACTGTATTAGTTCAAAATTTCAGATCCATCGAGGAGTCTGTTTTTTCAATAAGAAACGGATTAAATGTACTTGTAGGGCCCAATGGAGCGGGAAAATCAAACGTGCTCCAGTCACTCAGATTCCTTTCATCCCTTCTTCATGACGGAGGGGCAGTTGCTTTAGGAAAAGCTGGTGGCCCAGCAAGAAATTTCAGACGAGGCAGTACCGAAATATCTTTCATTGTAGTTACTGAATATGAAACAACTCTTTACGAAGGCAAGCAAACCGCATTCTGGCTACAGTGGCATGTAAAATTATCTCTAACACAGGGCGATAATGTCCTTCAAATAAGTGGCGAGTCATTATCTGTGTTTCCAAGTTCGAAAGGAAAGCCTGTAATTCACATGGAGGTGGTCCGAAATTCGACAGGAGCACTTAAGTTCAAGGCAGATGAGATCATGTCTTCTAACCTAACCAAGAAGATGGTCGCATCGCAGAACGTTTCTAATAAAAGCGAACAGTTTAAAATCGCTAATAAGAATATTAGTGAAGCATTTTCAAGCATGAAGAAGCGTCCATCGGACGCTTCCTTCTTGCCGCATTTCAGTTGGCTACATGATTCGATCAGGCGCCTTTTGACCGAGATTGGGTCTTTTGACGAGTACAACATCCAACCAGATGTTGCCCGTTTAGCGGTGGATCCATTGCCATTTACGAGGATGGGGAACGACGGAAAAGCTGTTAGTGAGGTGATTAACGCTCTTGAATCGCATCAATATCATCGTCTAATGAACAACGCCTACGGAGGGGGGTACTATGGTTTTAAAAGTAATTTTGGATTTGGTTGGGGGAACTATTACAGTATTAACAGTTTGACAAAAAGTAACCCGCTAGAAAAAATTATTGAGCATCTTAGCGCGGCTGTATCTTCTATAGACGGTTTGTGCACTGAACTAGATCCATCTACGGGACGAAGGTTTGTTGTCTTCAAATCAGGCGCGAATCGCTTTAGGCCTGAAGAAATTTCCGACGGTACAATGAAGTGGCTTTGCCTGCTCGTCGCAATTTACGTCCCGCAGTCAAAAGTTATTCTTCTTGAAGAGCCTGAGAATTTTATGCATCCATGGATGCAACAACGCTTTGTATCAATACTGCGCGAGCAGGGGAAGAAACTGAATACCGCGGTTATTATGACCACTCATAGCGCAACAATTCTCAACGCGCTGATGGTAAGCGAATTACTTCTTGTTAGGCACGAGGGTGGTGCAACCAGTGTGCAGAATGTTGAAGACGTGGATCAAGTCCAAGCGGTATTAAATAAGACAAATTTCGGATTGGGCGATATGTGGGTTAGCGGCGCAATTGGTGCGGTTGCCGGAGAAAATTAATGATTGGGCTCATTGTTGATGGAGCAGGCGACTACGCTGCTTTGACCGCGCGTTACAAAGGAAGGGTAAGAGTGGTTAAATCAGATGGTCCTAGAGGGCACACAGCCACCGAAGATGCCATTGCTGAAAGTTCAAAAAAGCAAGTGGCGCTACTTTCTGCATTCGGATGCACAGAAATTGCCATATTGACCGATTTCGAGGGCAGGACGTGTGCTCTCGAAAGCTTCGCAGAAAAAATTCAGAGGAAAGCGATAAAAATTTCAAACTTGGATGTGACTGTTATTGTTGCAGACCAGATGATCGAGAACTGGCTATTGGCGGACATAGCCTATTTATCTAAAAAGAAAAAATATTTAAAAGGGGTAAGGAGCCAAAAAAAATATGAGTCTACTAACGGCAAATCGGAGATAAAAAAACATTTCGTTGCAGGGTTTGACTACAATGAAGTAAAGCACTCCTCAGAATTATTCCCTCTAATTCGAGTGGAGGAGGCATCAAAATACAGTGCTTCATTTAGTTATTTTATTAGAAAGCTTGGCCTTGACTGAAGGTTAAATCTTGGAGTTCTGATAAGCAAAGAAGTGAGTTGCAAGGATTCATCTAGCATGAACGGGGTCAAGTTCACTTATCAATCCGATGACCCTGCCGCCAGCGCGCAGCGTCCAATACCTGCTTTCACGCAATTGCTAGCAGTTGAAGGAGTGGTGTCGCGTGCCGAATGACGGGGTCGGGTTCGCTTATCCAATTCGACGACCCTGCTATCAACCCGCAGCGCCGGACATCTCTGCTCTCACCCAATCGCTAGCAGTTGAAGGGCATGGTGTCGCGTACAACCGATTTATACGATTGCGGCGCTCGCGCTCTGTATTTGTTCGTTGCTATACCGGTGGCTGACGCGCATGCCTTGTGTGTGCACCCCATGCGCGCACGCGTTTACGCATCACGCTGACATGCCAGTACGAAGCAGCGCGATGGTGGTGATGCGGTCCATGGCATTCCGTCTGTACGCACTGATCCTAGCCCGGGCGGTATGCACGTGGGTGGGTTAGGTAGTTTGGTGATCGCCGCATACTTGGGGGCTCGCATGGCACCTTGCTTGCATCGAAGGAAACGCACTACCCAGCAGTGCCCAAGTCGTCCAACACATCATCCACTTGCTCAGCCAACTGCTGCAGGCAGTGCGCCCATTGCTGCAGTGGAATCGCTGGTGCACCGAGCGAGCCTTCGTCGCGCGAACGCGGTGTGGCCAGGGTAGCGAGCAGGCGCAGTTGGTCGCGTACGCGCAGCAGCTGGTATTGCGTGCCTTCGGACATCCAGTAGCCGGGTTCGCTCAATGGGCGCATGAAATCCTCCGCAGATAGGAGAAACATCCACCATCTCGGAGGTGGAAAACCGCTGCATGAAGAGTTTCTAGGCTCTGATCGGGAGTGTGCAGCTGCCTGCCAGCAGGGTCAAGCGTGTTGTTTGGGTAGGTCTCTTCGCTCGTATGGTCACCGCGTAGCGGTGGCCGCAGGCAATGTTCCAGGGGGTGCAACCAATACCAATAAGGTTTAACACATGTAGGTAGGGTGACTTGATGCCCTAGCGAATGTGCATGCCTTGGTTCGGTTCGTTAACCCCACGCGCGAGCTCTTGCTGTTGTATAAGCACTCTTTCCTGTGCGATAGCCTGATTAGCTGCCAATAACTTCTGGTCAGACTGCTCGACAGGCGTGCGAATCGCCTCATCAATGTGCACATGCACCCGCAGATGTGCAGGGTCGTCCAGCCGGCCTTCGATCGCGAAGACATTGCCAGTCTTGCCCATCACTACATGGTCCACACGGCTAAGTGCACTGCCTGACAGCGACCGGTCATTGGAATCGGGATACGCATCTCGGTTGTCTTTGCACACAGCCAGCAGGCTGCGGCTAACGCGTTCGCTCATTTCGTCGTAGGGCTTGCCCACACTCTCGTCGATCTTGCGTACACCGCTACGGATCTGCTCGAGCATGGCGTGGTCTGGATGCGCAGGGTCGTCCGGGCCGCGCAGGCCGGCTGCAGGCGCACTAGGAACAACCGGAACATAGTTATGGTCATGTGCCGGGTTCACGCTGCCGTCCTGGGTATGGTCGAAATGGTGCAGCGTGGGCGGCGCAGTACTCCTGTCATGGTAAGGAAACGGCGCCTTGTTCGGTCCGCGGTCCAGGCCTTCATTCTCGATCAGGTGTTCCTTTAGCCCCAGCCCTGCCATATCGATGGTGACGCGCGGCCGGGCGCCCTGATACATCACGTTTGCACGGTCTTCTGCCTGCAGAATCTGCTCGATGGCCCAGGTGCCGTAGTAGTTGGCGTAGTCCGCAGTGGGCTGAAGCTGACCTGCTTGACTGCGGTGTTCGCCTATACCTACTGGGCGCTGACCTGGTTGTGCGTATAGGGGAGATGGACGATCGAAGTAGTTTTGACCCATTGCCGCAATGTTGCCGGGTGTCTGGGCGAGGCTTCCGTCCTGATTGAACGTAAGGTTAGGCTTGGCAACTGCCGCTGCGGGATTGGAAGGATCTCTTGATATGAAGTCCAGTTGCCTGGTGGTCCGGGCGGCAAGCATCACGTCGAGGCCATTTGCATTGGGATTGAGCTGCTTCTCGCGGCTCAGCAGAGCATTCCAACCAGCAATTTCCGCTTTTGCCTCGTCCTCCCGCCCCGCCTGTATGTAAGCCCTGAGCTCATCGGTATAGTCATGCACCGGACCCTTGATCTTAGATTGCTTTTCGATTTCAGCTAGAAACTGCGCGGTTGCGTGTGCCTTGGCCGCATGGTTGAAGCTGTGTTGTATTTCATGTCCCAAGACAAACGTCATGTCTTGTGCATTGAAGCTGCCGCCCGGTGTGGACTGCGATGCCGATTGCAGACCGATCGGAGGCAGATTCATTATTTTTCGGTTGCCATCGTATGTCCCACCCGCAGACACCCCGGGCCCAACAAATCCAAAGCCTTCCAGCTGAGCCCGCTGTGGTCTGCTAGTGTCAGACGTATCGACGGTCGTTGCAGCCTTTTTTATCTCATCGGCTAGATATGGTGACCTGTTGATGCTGGATTGCAGATTATCGACCATGTCCTGCGTGACAGGGTGCTGATTTCTCGCAGCATCTTGGTAGGTACTGTGAGCGAGCGCCACAGACATCTGTTGAATCTGCAGTGAAGCTTTCAGATCGCTGGTCGCAGCTGTACCTGAGGGTTGTAGATTCGCTGCAGGGAGCGTGATGACGCCATGTTGCTTGTCGTAAGTTCCTGTCAAATTCGGCTGAGTGCTGTTCGAATTCTGTATCGTGAATTCCTTGAGCTGCCCCAATTGAGCCTGCTGTTCAAACTGAGCCAGCAACCCAGCATCACCGGTGATTGCATTACGCAGTTGGGCAGCTTGGTCACTACTCACACCTTGGGTTGCAGAAAAGCGCGAGAGTGCGGCTTCAAGCTGTGGGCTCGGACTGGCCATGTAATCTCTCCCGAGGCTTAGCGCCCGTTTAATGTTCCGATTGATTTAACGCAGAGGCGCGTTTCCTCACGGGGAACTAGGTTCTGAGGAATCACAGAGATCACGATATTTCCTGCAGACCCGCTTTTTGCCAACTTTGTATAGCGCCAGTCTTCTAACTGCCCAATTGGGCCATAGGTAGGGGACGCCATGAATCCCATTGCCTTGAGCTTACGATCATAGTATTCAAAATCTAGCTTGCATACGCTGGACATACTTGCCAAGTCGTCCACGCTATTTTGAAACGTCAAGTCGACGCCTTTCAAAAGAGAGGGCGATTCTGGCGTATATGTGAATGCATAGCGCCATCCATCGGCTAGGTCGACACTCCAGTAGCCCACCGACAGCTTGCCCTGCTCAGGCACTTTGAGCGGGATTCCCATGGTCTCCCGAATACGTTCAGGACTCAGGTCATCTCGAGAATCAAGGCTTTCGATTAGCTTCAAAAACCGGTCGCCGATCTCTTCCGCGCTAAGAGTAATCTTGTCGGCCGTTACGGCCTCCGGCAAAGTCATGTCAGCGTGCTCCTTCGGAAGTGGCTTCAGGGGTTGGGCTGCCGTATGAGCACAAGCACTCATGGCAGTCCCACAGAATGCGATTAGGAATAACAGGGCGGTTCGGGGGAAGCGCATGGCAGATCCCAAAGACGGGTTGAGGAAAAAAGCTTGGCGAGCACGCTCTGAGCAGCTGTGCAATTTCATCCTTAATAACACCAAGCCCGGAGAACCTAAGCTAACTCTACTTCAATTTTTTATTGGAGGTCGTCATCAGCTTCCCTGCTCTGCTAATTCAATGTGCCAATTGATTTGATGCAGAGTCTACTAGGAAAGCCAGGTGTCTCGTTCTGTTGAACTATCGACATAACAATATCGGTATCACTTCCGTCTTTCGCAAACTTAGAAGGCCGCCAGCTCTGCAGTTGACCTATCTCCCCGTATACGGGTGAATCGACGAATCCAGCCTTTACAAGCGAATTCTTATATTTCTCAAAATCGATGCAGTTGCCCTCCAGGCTGGAATACTCATTCTCTTCGTTGATGAAAGACAAACCTATCCCCTGCTTCAGCGAGCGAGATTCGGGGATGAGCTCCAATGCGTAGCTCCAACCGTTGCCAAGTGCTTGGCCATGGATATATGTCTCAATATATTCAGAGGGGAAGGAGACTTTTCTCAGAGAAATCCCGGTAACTTCACGCACACGTTCAACTGTCAGATCCCTTCTAGATTCCAACCCTTGGAGCAGCCTCAGAAAACTTTCGCCAATTTCAACTGCGCTGAGCGCGGGATTGATCGTCGATGTCTCAGGCGTCGTCATTGCGCGTGGCTCCTTTAGGAGTGGCGAAGTTGGGTTGGTATGCGTATGCGCACACGCACAAAGCGTACTTTGGCAGAGAACGAGAAGTGAGAGGAAAGTGGCTCTTATGGGTCTCATCAGCAATCCGTCTACGCGGGCTAGTCGTCGTACTTTAGCAAGTTGGAAGCGGCGCCAGTTTCTTGCTCATGCAGGCACGCTACGCATGCAAATTCTTCTCAAAAGGTAAGTGGGTTCATCAGCATCTGTGCTTGGCTGTATGGAACACGTGTCTTCGAGGTCTGGGCTGTGACTGGCCACGAGAGGCTTTCCGTCGTGTCTTAGCGACCATTCAATGTAGTGATGGATTTAACGCATACCTGGCTTGAAGTGCCGGCAGCTGAATCCTGTGGAATGACAGACAAGACGATACTTCCGCGCTCCGCAAACTTTGCATAGCGCCAGTTCTCAAGCTGGCCAATTGGTCCGTATGTGGGAGAAGCAACAAATCCTGCACTCTTCAACGCACTGTCGTAGCGCTGAAAATCCAGGCTGCAAATCGCTTCCATATCAGAGAAGCGACCAGCAGTGTTCTCGAATGAAAGACCTATCCCTGGTAATAGCGATGGAGATGCAGGAACGTAGTCGAATGCGTACCGCCAACCGTCACCCAGGTCCTCACTCCGGATCACCGCGCCAAGCGCACTGGGAGCAACGGAGATCCGGAAGCCCATGACATCTTGAATGCGCCCTGGAGTTATGTCTTCGCGCGAATCTAGGCTAGTAATAAGCTTCAAGAAACGCACGCCCATCTCCTCCGCGCTAAGCGCAATTTTCTCAGCCATGGCGGCCTCCGGCAAAGTCATGTCGGCATGCTCCTTCAATAGCGGCTTCGTGGATTGGGCTGGCGTGTGGGCACAAGCGCTCGAGGCAGGCCCGCAAAGTATGGTTATAACGAGGAGGGCGACTCGGGGGAAACGCATCAGCAGATCCTGAAAGGCTGACAAAGAAGCGTACGCCGCATCCGTGCATCTTGTGGGCCGCGGACATCGATTGCAGTGACATGGTCTGACAAATTACGTAAAAAAAGCTGGCACCCCATCGTTAGACCACTTTTTGCAAAATGCCGTGGTCGCCTCTGAGAGGCTAGATCAAAGGAATTCTGGAGGTTGCCTTAATCCCTAACTTTTTAGCGTCACGCCAAACGCATCGCCATGTGCTATGTAGACCGTTAAGAATTCACTAGATGAATTGGCCGAACTGACAGCTTACCGAACACCTGATTGCAAGCATTGCACGGTCTAGCAATGCCACCAAGAAAGCGAGATCACAGCACGTGCGGTGCTCGCCGGTTGACTAGCGTGCATTGTTCACGGCTAAAGGCATGAGGTTAGTCGTGCTAACGTAGGCTGTCAACGGATGGAGCGGATCGAGGACACCTGGGTCTGCTGATAGTCGATGATGATCAGCGCCGCATTCTAGGGCGATAACAGGTGGTCGGTCTGTGGGTTGCGGAGCATCTCGCTGATCATTGATAGGCTCTACTTGATCTTGATTGCGATAGGGCGGCGCACGTTCGGCTAACGTGCGCCAGGCGGTGTGGAGCGAGCACCGCTTAGCTGGCAGGCACGGGCGTGTGCAGGAGTTGCTGCTCCCAAAGAAACGCGATGCCACTGCCCGCAGCGTGGTACTTCATCACCTCGCTCAGGCCGGTGGTCTCCAGTTGCGCCCAATCGCGTTGCCACGCCGCCGCGAGCGCAAGCCAGGTCATCACGTTCGCGCCTGCGGCGATCATGCGCTGAATCGCCACCTGGTGCGCTTCGCTGATTGATGCGTGCCGAAGTGATGGGGCACTGGCCCGGTCGCGCGTCGAGTGGCCAAGGTCGATCATCGCTGTGCCTTGCTCATAGCGATGCCGTTGCCTGGTGTGTGCAAGAGCACGCCATCGTGTTTGAACCAGCGGCGAAGCTGAAACAGATCAAGAGCGATTGAATCAGGTGCAGCGCAGGGTGTGCACATCATCCTGTTAAGACTCCGTTCTTTGCCCTTCGCTCCCGTCTCCTTGGGTTCTCTTTGAGCGCCAACTACTGTGACGCGTAACGGGGACCCGACGCGAGAATTTCCCTATCGTTATGACATGCAGCGACGGAATAACGCGGCCACTCGGCTCGTCGCCGATTGCCAGACAAACGCGCATCGCCCCCCCCCCACAACGTAGCGCCCCTAGCGCAAAGGTTCTTCATGATCGGTGTTATCAAGCGGCAAATCTTCTCAAGACGTTCGGTGATGGGTTTCGTGTTATCTACCGCCACCCTAGTGGCTGGAACGACAACCGCGGCAATGGCAAGCGAGCCGGTCGGCTTCGGCGCGGGAACCACCGGAGGCGCGGGGGGCGAGGTGGTCGATGTCTCCACACCGGCAGAGCTCAAGAATGCCTTGTGCCAGCGTTACCAGGGCTATACCTGCATAGACGACACGCCTCGCATCATCCGCCTGAACACCGTCATCGACTTCACGGCAACGCAGGGAACCACGTCCACAACGGGCTGCGTTTACGCCGACAGACAGTGTGCAGAGCCGAGCGGGAAGCAGGAGATGGTTCTGGACACCGGGTCATACTGCAGCGGTCGTACAACGTTCCCACTGACCTACGACAACGCAGCGAAGTCACTGCTGTCCGTGGGTTCGAACAAGACGCTGATCGGTATCGGGGCATTGGCGGGGATTAAGGGCACGGGCTTGTCGATGACCGGCGGTGTGTCGAACATCATCGTGCGGAACCTGTCGATCACCGATCTCAATGAGGGTATCGTCTTTGGCGGCGATGCGATCAGCATCGATAACGCAAGCAGGATCTGGATCGACCACAACGCGTTCGCACGCATCGGCCGGCAAATGATCGTGACGGGCTGGGGGCCGGCCAAGGCAGTCACCATTTCCAACAACATGTTTGATGGCGAGACCGCGTATGGGCACTACTGCAACGGTCGAAGCTCCTGGATCCTGCTGCTGATCGGCGAAGCTGAAGAAATCACCCTGCTGGCAAATCACTTCCACGCCACCGCAGGGCGTTCGCCAGAAATCGGCACGGGCGGCATGATTCATCTGGTGAACAATTTGTATACGTCCAACTTCTATTTTGGCGCCACTGCGTCAAGGGACGTCAACCTGTTGGCCGAAGGGAACTACTTCAATCCAGAGGGCCAATACTTCTTTCCTATCGCCAGTACACCCGGCGATCTGGTGTTCGCGCCGCTGGACGAGAACGTGTCCTCCACGGGGTCGCTTTGCTCGCAGACGCTGGGGCGTTCCTGTGTCACCAGTTACACGGAAACCGGACAGGAATCGTTTCTGCTGGATACCACGGTGATGGCGAATATTGCCGGCAACGCGACCTGGAAGAATGCGATAGGCAGCGTCAGGCCGATGATGTCCAACGACGTCGCCAAGTCGGTGGCCGCCAACGCAGGCCCCAGAGCCGACCCGGACAGCGTCAGCAGGTAGTCCCGAGCGGGCAAGGGATCTCCGGCGGCCTGAGGCGCGCGATGTCGCAGGTCCCTGCTGCGCCAACATCAGGTGGCTTGATCAAGCGTGCCGCTTGGCGCTGTCCTACAGCGCCCAATGGATGTCTGCCCAGTGCGAGCGGCAGGGTGGCGCAGTAAACATTGGCGGCGGCTGTTGCCACAGTTGTTTCTGTGGCCTTTGTACAGAAGATCGGGTTTGCCGATAACAGGCGTGAAGCCTGGTCCGCCGATGCGCTAGCTTGCGCCAATGAAGACGTGCCCTGACACTGCATTCCAGCCAGCGCCGCGCTATGGCGCTGGCTGATTCAGGCGTTATGCTGCACTTCGCAGTTGGCTGATCCCCGGAGTCAGGCGCCATGTCGGATATGCTCGTCAACATCGACGTCGATGATCTGGAGGCTGCCGAGCGCTTCTACTGCGCAGCGTTTGCGCTGCGCCCAGGGCGTCGCTTCGGCGCAGATGCGATTGAACTCATTGGCGCCTCCTCCAAGCTGTATCTTCTGGCCAAAGGAGAAGGAACCCTGGCATTTCCCAATGCGGGTTCAGTGCGCTCCTATGCACGACACTGGACGCCAGTCCACCTGGACTTCGTTGTGGACACCCTCGAGCAGGCGGTTGCCCGGTCGATCGCCGCTGGGGCCACCCAGGAGAACGCGATCCGCGACAATGCTTGGGGTCGCATCGCGTTGATGGCCGATCCCTTTGGGCATGGCTACTGCCTGATCGAATTCAGCGCTGCCGGCTACGACGCCATCACGTCCTGAAGCTGGTGTATCGCATGATCCGTTCAAGTAGCCGCCCGGTGAGGTCACGCTCATGCGCAAGCCGCAGGTGCGCCTTGATAATCACGCAAGCCCCACCCGCTTCGCGGGTAGCCTCAACTGGCATCTGACTGCATGGAAGCAACCGCGCGCTCTTCGGCATCGCATGACCTGGGCGATCGCATCCTCAAGGTGAATCACGCCGGCGAGCATGGCGCCATCAGCATCTATAGCGGGCAACTCTTCATGGCGCGCTTGACCGCACCCGGCCTGGTCGATGAGCTCAAGGAGTTTCGTTCGCACGAGCAGCGCCATCGTTCCATCTTTTGGGCAGAGTTGCGCCGTCGTCAGCGCCCACGCTGTCGCAGCTATTGGCTGTGCGGCTTCGGTGGTCTGGTCCTTGGCCTCATCACGGGTCTTCTTGGATCCGGCGCCATCGCGGCCACAACGGTGGCGGTAGAGAGCGTCGTACTCCGGCATCTGCAACAGCAGCTGGTGGCGCTGCAAGGGATTGACCCTGCCGCCGTCGCTGCGATCTCTTCCATTGTTGCGGAAGAGCAGCAGCACCACGATCACTCTGCCAGCCATGTCCAGGCGGGCACGCTCTGGCCCCGTCTGCTGTCACCCATCGTGTCCGCCTCCACGGAGGCGGTCATCTGGCTGGGTATGCGGCTATGACCTTGCCCACGACATGGGCCGCACCTGCCCGTACTTGCTGTGTCCCTCCGATTGATCCGTCTATAGGGCCTAGATAAGCGACATCCACCGCAAGGAACTTTGGTACATGGGGTCTTGCGACGAGCTCATTGCACAGTTCGTTGCGGAATGTCCGCAAGCTACAGGTGTTGATCGGATAGAATTTCTGACAATTCAATCAAGCCGATGCCGCCTTGCGGCCTGGCTTAGTTCAGGCCTCAGGCCACATGGAAAAAATGCGAGATCTTCCACTGCGATGCCCATGCTGCGGCTATAAGACGCTCGACGCGCGCGTAGCTTTCGAGATATGTGCCGTGTGTTGCTGGGAAGATGATGGTCAGGATGACGACGATGCGGATGAGGTATGGGGCGGCCCAAATGGAGAGATCAGCCTTACCGAGGGGCGCTCCAACTACAAAGCATTTGGCGCCTCTCACAAGGCATATCTCACTCGCGTGCGTCCGCCACGTCCTGACGAGCTGTTGGATAGGGCGTGACGGTGCATTGGTGCAGAACCTGCTCAGCAGTTCTGCTTGGTCAAGGTGTCAGGGCCTCTAGGCACACTCGATGTTATTTCTGGTCATTACCTCCGTCCCGCCTGGAGAAGCGCCCGAATGGGTGCGCGAGAAATGGGTAGGTCTGTCGCTGCCGCTTGCGGACGAGGCGGGCGCTGTGCATTCGCTACCCACCGTTGGGGTCATCTCACATCCCAAGACTCGCATTGGGTACTACTGGGCACAGCTGACTGGCCGGGTGAGGCATGCATCGGGCTACATCGTGTACTCCGCGGCCGCAATCGAGGTTCTTGAGCGATCAAGTCCGGCGGCAGCGGCTTGGTGGCGCAATCACGTTCCATGGGTTGTGCATCCCGGTCGAATTTTGATGTTTCAAGAAGGTGTCGGTCATGTGGAAACCGTCCACGCGTCCTGACAATCCATTCAGGCCCAGTCGGTTTCTTGGCAGGGCGTAACTTGCCGGCTGAGAGCACGTCGCGCGCAACATCGTGAACTGGCATGCTTGACATGTCAGTCGATAAATCGCCGCTCCGCGCCACAGCACAACGCATTGGGTACTGGTGAAAATTCTTAACTCATTGATGGATAAGCTGGACAGCATCAGTTCCTTGACGATGCTCTGCATAAACTCGGTACTGTGCGTATTTGTGCTGCTTGCGCATGGGGGCGCCCTGCTTTTGGTAAGGACCGGCAAGGTGCCGGAGATGGCGCAGGAGGTTGCGATTGCCTACGTCTCCATTCCTGCCGTGATCGTTTCATTGGCATTCTCGGCGCTGGCCTTGATTCGACGAGAAAAGCTTGTAGCCGCGCTCAAAGTCCATGCTGTCATGCTCATGGGCCTTGCTGCCTACACGCTTTATGTTGGCCTTGACGTAGTCTTCAATGGCGTGCCAAGCGGCAGCAGATTCAGCTGGGATCCCACTCTGTTTGCGGTTTTTCTGGGATATCCGTTCTTGCTGATCAAGCGGGCATTCCCGTGGTCAGGGTTTAGCCGTGCGCCACTGCGCTTCGCTCCGGTGCTAGCGGTAGGGATTTCATTTCTGATCAGCATCGCGGTTTCTTGGCGGATGTTCGCCTTGTTCAGGGCTAGCGTAGAGTAGGTTCACTTATCCACCCTGACACCGCTGCCACCCACCCGCAGCAGCCGATACCTGCTCCCATCCATTGCGCAGCCGCTTCATCGCCTGCCCGCCCACGCAGGCGTAGCCCAGTTGTTTGGCCTCTGCCGTGCCCAGGCCCGGCAGCGCGATGATGGAATCCGATGGGGCGGGGCGCCCCTGGCTGCGTGCCTCGTTGCGCAGCATCATGTTCTCGACGCCCTGGCAGTAACGCACCATGCCCGGATGCGGGTGCGCGCGGTATTGCTCGCAATTGAACGGCGTGGTGTCGCGCGCCATCGAGTTGTACGGCTGCCGCGTCGGCGGGACGTACTTGCTGTTCGCCTTGCCTGTGGCTGAGCGCATGCTTTGTGCGTAGGCGCCTTGCCCGCACGCAAGCACACACAGCGCTGTCAGTATCAGCGCGACGCCGCGCGCGGTGGTCATCCTGTCCATGGTGCTCCCCCTGTCCGCACCGATCCTAGCCCACCCATCGCCGGCGTGGGTGGTTCAGCCCGCTTGGTGCTCAGGGTCTGAATCAGGCGACCGTCGCCTCTACGACGCAAGGATGCCCGCGACGTCAGATAGGCCACCTCAACCGTATGCCCGGCATCTGGCGCCACGCTTGTGGCGACTGCAACGGCCCTTGCCGCGCAGGGCACTGCGCCACATCGCGTGGTGCTTGCTTCCCGACTCACATCATCCCGATGGTGCGGGCCGACTGCGCCACAACGGCATCAAGGCCAGCAACCCAAGCACGGGGCCAGGCAGCAGCACCCAGGCGATATGCAGCCCCAGCGCGTCTACATACCGCGTGGTCACACCGATCGCCACCACGGTGATCGCAAAACCAATCGCGTTCTGCATCGACAGCGCACTGCCCACGATGGCAGGCGGGCATGCACGTGCAGCCAATGCGGAAAACTGCGGTGAGTCGGCCACCACGCTGGCGCCCCACACCAGCATCAACGCCAGTGCCGCATAGCCAGATTGCCCACCCACCCCTGGAAACGCCAGGCAGCACAGTGCCGAGATCAGCAACGCCACCGCTGCCACACGCGCGCTACCGATGCGCGCACTCAACTGCCCGCCCAGCACGCAGCCCACCGCCCCTGCGGTAATCACCGCAAACGCCAAGGTGGCCGTGCTCACCCCAAGCGCCTGCGACAGGCCGGCGCGCGCGATCAGCAGCGGCGTCAGCGTCCACATCGCATACAACTCCCACATGTGGCCGAAGTAGCCGAACGTGGCGGCGCGAAAGTCCTTCAATGAAAACGCCTGCAGTACCGCGCCGAACGCCAGCTTGCCGCCTGCCCGTGCCGGTGCAGCCGCGCCTTGCCCCAGGCGCAGGATCATCACCGCCGCAATCACGGCCAGGAGCGATGCCACCCCCATCGGCGCCTGCCATGGCAACGCGCCACCCACCGCCCTGATGCCCTGCGGCAACGCCGTGCCCAGCGTCAGCATGCCCACCAGCCACGCCAGCGCCTTGCCCGCATGCTGCGGCGCCCACTGCACCACCAGCTTCATCCCGATCGGGTAGATGCCAGACAGGCACAGCCCAACCGCAAAGCGCCACACCATTCCCGTGGCGACATCGCTGGCGAAGATCGCAAAGCCCAGATTGCACGCCGCCCCCGTTATCGCGCAGACGGCAAAGATGCGGCTGGCCGCAAACCGGTCGGCCAACCCGCTCAGCGCAAAGCTCAACGTGCCCAGGATGAAACCCACCTGCGTGGCCATGGTCAGCCACCCGACTGCCGCTGCACCTACGCCCCACTGCCGCATCACGTCGTCGGCCGCGCTGTTGGCCGAAAACCATAACGAGGTGCCCAGCAGTTGCGCCAGGATAATCACCACCAGCGCAGTGCTTGGTCGCATGGGTGCCGGCACGGCGTGCGTCATCGGATCAGCCTTGCGCGTGCGCGTCGCAATACCGGCAGCGGGCGTCGAGCTGAAGGTGAGTAACGTCTGGTGTCTACGGCTGCTGGCATGGCACGGGACCCCATCAGACCCAGTCATGTAGTGGCGCTGAGCTTACTGCAGCCATCTGCTTGTTGCTCCCGCTTGCGAGTCGATGAGGTGTGCCTGGACATATGCCGCGGCGGCACCCAAAAAAGATGCCAGCGAAGCTGCCTTGATCGTCAGAAGCGGGAACCAAGACTATCCCAGCCCCACCGCACGGCCGCGCCTGCTGCCGGAGGGTGCGTTTGGCCGCAGGCAACGCAGTGCACGCGCATGGCGAATTCCGTACAGTCGGCTCGTCATCGTTGCAAGGCTGGCGTCCCGCCCACCACCGTATCGCGCCTGCCGGGCGCACAAGGAACCTGCAATGCGCGAGCTGAAATTGATGATGTCGGTGTCGTTGGACAGCTTTGTCAGCGGGCCGGATGGCGAGGTGGACTGGATGTTCAGCGGCGACCAGGAGGCGATCGCCTGGAAGGTCGCCACTGCGTGGGAAGCCAGCCTGCACATCATGGGCAGCCGTGTGTTCGCAGGGATGGCGTCGTTCTGGCCGACGGCCGACTCGCCATTTGCGCCGCCGATGAATCAGATCCCCAAGGCGGTATTTTCTGCGCGGGGTGCTGGAGTGCTGGAAGCGGCCGTTAGCGCGCTCGCGGCAGCGCAGGCACGGGCCGATGTTGCTGGCGCGCCATTGCAGGCTGGCGCGCAGAGTTGGTCGCAGGCCCATGTGGCCAGTGGCGATCTTGCGCAGGAAGTGGTCAAGCTCAAGATGCAGGGCGACAAGCCGATCATCGCCCATGGCGGCGCGGCGTTTGCGCGCAGTTTGATTGCGCACAATCTTGTGGATGAGTATGTCCTGGGCGTGTACCCGATCGTGCTGGGCAAGGGCTTGCCGATCTTCGATGACCTGCCCGCACCACGTGCGCTCACGCTGGTCGGCACCAAGACCTTTCCCAGCGGCTTCATGGCGCAGACGTATCGGCCGGTGTAAGCGAGTACGTCGGCGTCAGTGCTGGTACGTCGCTGCTGGCAGGGTGCGCACAGCTGGGACGGTACCGGCCGCGCGATGAAGGGAGCCGCGATGGCAACCCTCGGTGTGGATCAGGCGGCGCAGCGTGAGGAAGGGTCGCCTTGATGCTTGGCTGCGAGCGCATCCAGGGGTGCATCGCAGCGACGCGCCACCGCGTGCTGCCTGGATCACTCAGCACACGGTTCCCCGGCAGACGCTGGCCCATCGCGTGGCGGCCTCGCGGGCGCAGCTTGCGTGCGTGACCTAGCGCGCCGCGTCGATGACCATGCCGCCGTCCGGGGTGAGGCTGTAGCCGGTGATGAACTGCGCATCCTGGCTGGCAAGAAACAGGATCACCGGCGCAATGTCATGCTCGGGCGAGCCGTTGCGGTCGAACACATTGGGCAAGGGCGGACGGTCGCTGCCGAAGGTGTCGGCAATGGGCATGACGTTGTTGACGGTGATCCCGTCGGCGCCCCATTCGCGCGCGGCCACGCGTGTCAGTGCGCGCACCGCCTCCTTCGCCATGCCATAGGGGGCGTAGCCCGCCATGCCGAGCAAGCCGCCCGCCGAACCGAGATTGATGACGCGGCCCTGGCCACTGGCTTTCAGATACGGGTGGCAGGCCTGCATGCTGCGCAGGTACGCCAGTGGGCCTATGTCGAAGTTGCGCTGCAGCTGCTCCGCCGACAGGTTGATGACGGGCGAGAACACCGCTGACGGGTCGAAGGCATTGTTCACCAGGATGTCGATGCCCGCCCAGGTATCGACCACCGTCCTGACCGCTGCCTTGATATTGTCTGCATCGCGCACATCGCAGCGCACGCCAATGGCCGTGCCGCCAGCCACGTTGATGTCGTGAACCACTGCGTCGATGTTGGCCTGCGTGAGGGAGAGCACCGCGACCTTGGCCCCTTCTGTTGCGAACAGCTTGGCCGTGGCGCGGCCAATGCCGCGCCCGCCACCCATCACGATGGCAACCTTTCCGTTGAGACGTGTCATGCGGGATTCCTAGTGCGATGAAGTGTTGGATGAGGGCGCCAGCGGCTGCAGCGCGGCGATGGCCGGCGCGTAAGGTGAAGGCGGTTGGCGGGCGAGGTTTTGGGTGCCGAACGAGACGACCAGAAACACCAGGCCCAGCACCGCAGGAAGCGCGCCTTTGGGCTTACGCACACCCAGGTGTGCCATCCCCGACAGAAGCAGGTGGTACAACACACCTGCATACGCCAGATCGCTCAACGCCACGTTGAAGCGCGACACGATCACCAGTGGTGCCAGCAGCTTGATTGCGATCATGAACGGCACCAACAGGGGCGCCGAATAGCCCAGCTCAGCCTGCGCCTTGTGCACGAACTCGCCCTTGGCGAGATACAAGGCGGCAGAGCTCAGATAGAGCAAACACAGCAATACGGTGCTGATCCAATAAACGTAAATGGCCATCTGGTGTGCGAGACGCCGCTGCGAGATGCACGCAGAATGTCGACTAAGATGACCCTTGAAAAGTAGGATGAATAGCTGGTGCTTAGTATGAAAAAGCAGACCATTGAGACCGGCACGGTCAACATGCACGAGGAAATGCGCCGTGCATTCGCGCTGCTCTCGGGCAAATGGAAACTGGAAATCATGTGGCTGCTCAATCAACGCATGTATCGCTTTGGCGAGCTGCGCAAGGCGATCCCGGGCATCACCCAACACATGCTGACCGCACAGTTGCGCGAGCTGGAGGCAGATGGCTTGATCACCCGCACGGTGTTTGCAGAAGTGCCGCCGCGTGTTGAATACGCAATCACAGCCAAGGCGCGCGGACTTGGTGCGACGATGGAGGCGCTGACGGTGTGGTGGCAGGAATATGGGACGACCATCGCCAAGCGCCCGACCACGCGTGGGCGAAAGGCGCGCGCCTAGCATGCGTACGTTAGCGAGGCCGTGTGTGCGCTGTTAAAGGTTGGGAGCGGCGCATATGCAGGCGCTCGAGGTGAGCGGTGACTGGCCCCTGTCCTCGCGGGAGAGGGGTTGGGGCGAGGGGACGGACTATGCGTAGTTGCCTAGTTGCATCAGGCTTTGCACCTACCCTCATCCGGCCCTTCGGGCCACCTTCTCCCGAGGGGAGAAGGGAGCGGCTGCAGGTGCTTCGGCTGGTTTGCGGGGCGTGCATTGGCTGGCTATCGCTTGGCCAGGTAACCTGGCTTGTGACTGGATATGATAAAACAATGACGCCCCGATTGAGTCGGGGCGTCGTTGCTTGTTTGTCGCTTAACAGGGAAAGTGCGCTGCGCTTGAGCGCTCGCAAAGCGAGTTGATGGAGAGTGCAAGCTGCTGCGGGCCCATAGTTGTCGCACCAGGTAGGTGATCAAGATACATAACCCGCATTATCAAATTGCTATTTGATAATGACAACGACGGTCCCACTAGCCAAACTTCTGCTTGGGAGAACAACGCTACGCATCGACCGAAGTCGCCGACAGGTTGCTGTTCGACAACCGTGGTTGACGTATCGCGTCACTCTTGCACTTCCCAATCTCGCAAACCCTCGCGTCACGCTTACTTGGACGCGTCGCGGACCTTGTCGGCCACTTCGCCAGCCTTGCGCTGCACCTTGCCCACGTTCTTTTCGGCAGCGCCTTCGAGCTCGGTGCTCTTGTCGCCGGTGACGCGGCCGATGGCTTCCTTGACCGAGCCCTTGACCTGCTTAGCAGTACCTTCGATACGGTTCTTATCCATGGGACGTTTCTCGTAGTTTGGGGAACCCGGCCAGTCTGTCTGGGCCGGTGTGAGCATGATGTGCGCTCGCATTCGGCCAGCCCAGTCGCGAATGCACTAACCGCGTTGGTGCATTCGCGCCAATGGATGCAGTTACTTCTTGCGCGTTGCCGGTTTGCCGCTGCGACCGGCAAAGCCGCGTTCGCGTGCCCACACGATCGCTTCACCGCGGCTATGCACGTCGATCTTTGAATACAACGCCGCCACATGATTGCGCACCGTATTGGGCGCCACGCCCAGGGCCTGCGCAATCTGCTTGTCGGCCAGGCCTTCGGCGAGGTGCCCGAGCACGTCGCGTTCGCGGTCGGTGAGGTCGGCGATGCCGCAGCCGGCGGTCTGGCTGGGCCGGTTGGCGCGGCGCACGTTGGCCAGTTTTTCCAGCAGGCTCTGGCTGAACCACGAGGCGTCCTGCATCACCGCTTCGATGGCGGTCACCAGTTCCATCTCGGTGCGTTTGCGGTCGGTGATGTCCATCAGCGACAGCAGATAACACTGCACGCCGTGGATGCTGACGGTTTCTGCGGAGACCAGGCAGTCCAGTTGCTCGCCGTCCTTGCGTGCAATGGCGTATTCGACATTGAGCATGCTGCCGGTTTCGGCAAGTGCGCGATGAAACTGCTGGTAGGCCTGGCGACCGGGAAACAGGCCGATTTCCTCGATGGGCTTGCCGACGATGTCTTCAGTGGCGTACTGGGTGATCTGCGACACGGCATCGTTGATCTCCACGATCTGCAAGGTCTCTGCATTGCACATCAGGGTGGGTACCGGGGTGATGCGGAAGGCCTTGGCAAAGCGTTCCTCGCTTTGCCGCAACGCCACCTCGGCGCGGCGGCGCGGTTCCAGGTCCATGAAGGTGAACAGCATGCAGGCTTCTTCGCCGATTTCGATCGGCTGGCCGGCCACCACCACCAGTTTGGTGGTGCCATCGGGCAGGCTGAGTTCGGCCTGCATCTGCGGGATGGTGGCGCCCTCGTTGAGCCGTTCCAGCCCCAGCTCACGGCGGTCGGCCATCTCCATCACGTCCACTTCGAACACGCTCTTGCCCACCACCGCTTCGCGCGTGTAGCCGGTCATTTCCAGGAAACCCTGGTTGGCCTTGATATAGCGCTTGTCTTCGAGCCGGCAAATGCAGGCCGGTGCGGGGTTGGCATTGAAGGTGCGCTCGAAGCGTTGTTCGGCGCTGGCCCAGTCGCTGGCATCGGCCACGATCAGCACCAGGCAATCCGGCTCGCCTTGCGCGTCGGTGAGCACCAGGCTGCGCACGCGATGCACCCATTGCGCATCGGTGCCTTCGCGGAACACTTCCACCACCACGTCGTTGAACACTTCGCCGGCAATCACGCGGTCGATGGGGTAGTTGCCGGCGTTCAAGCGGTGGTTGTTGCGATAGCGCAGCTGGAAGCGGGCGCGGTAGTCGCTGACGGTGGCGCCCAGCTCGGAGAGTTCGCTGGCGCCATGCATGGCCAGCGCGGCCTCGTTGGCCCAGGCAATGGTCTGATCCGGCTCGATCAGGATCACCCCTTCGCTCAGGCCGGTGATGATCTGCTGCAGCTGGCGACGGTTGGTGGAACTGGGCGGGCTGCTGGGAGGTGTGGCTTCACTGCCTGACGACATGGGTGACCCTCGGGCAAACAATGGCGGTAGAGCGCAACAGTGGGCGCTCACGGTAGCGGCTGCCTGACGCGAATGCACTAGCTGCGCTGGTGCATCCGGCTCAGGCGTCGAGCCGGCGCCGCTTCCACACTGGCGGCACTTTCACTGCAATGAGGCCATTCCATGGCACAGGTTGTCCGCCATTCCTACGCCCCCAACATGTCGTGGGGCGCCGTGCTCGCCGGCTGCACCATCGCGCTGGTGACGTATCTGACCCTGAGCGTGCTGGGCACCGCGATCGGCGCGTCCACCATCGACCCGCTGCGCGAGGCCAACCCGGTTAGCGGGCTGGGTACCGGCGCCGGCATCTGGCTGGGCCTGAGCACCCTCATCTCGATTGCGGTGGGTGCATTCGTCGCCGGCCGGCTGGCCACCTCCCGCGGCGGTACGCACGGCCTGCTGAGCTGGGCGCTGACTTCGCTGCTGACCACCTGGCTGGTGGCCGCGCTGGCCAGCAGCGCGGTGGGTGCAGTGTCCGGCGTGGTGGGCAAGGGCCTGTCGCTGACCGGGCAGGGGATTGCCGCCGCCGCCCCGACGCTGGGCAACGGCGTGCAGGATGAGCTCAAGAAGCAGGGCATCGACCTGGATTGGGGCGACCTGCGCGGCCAGCTGGAAACGGCGCTGCGCCAGACCGGCAAGGCCGAGCTCGCCCCCGAGCGCCTGAAGGACCAGGCCGAAGGTGCCACCACCGACGGCAAGGCCACCGCCAGCGCCGCGGCGCAGACCCCGCAGGCGGCGCCGGATGCCTTTGCCGCCTGGTTCGACCGGGTGCGTGCCCAGGCCAAGCCGGCCATCGATGCCGCCGACCGCGATGCCCTGGTCAACCTGATCATGGCCCGTACCGGCAAGCCGCGCGCGCAGGCCGAGCAGATTGCCGACAACTACGCGCAGACCTACCAGCAGGCCATGGCGCAGTATGCCGCGCTCAAGCGCACCGCCGAGCAGAAGGCCCGCCAGGCCGGTGATGTGGCCGCCCGCGGCGTGTCGCGCGCGGCCTGGACCACCCTGGTGCTGCTGATCCTGGGTGCCGGCATCGCGTTTGGCGCGGGCCGTTTCGGCCGCCGCAGCGACCCGATCGTCGAGGTGTAAGCCCTCGCGTCGAAGGCACACGGTGGGGAACCGTGGCCTGCAGCAGGGCACCGTGCGCAAGCCGGCGCTGCCGAAGGTGCAGGACCTGAGCAAGCTGCAGGGGCCACCCTTCCGGATGGATGCCGTGACGCGCTCGACACCGGGCCATCCAGGGATGGCCCGGTGTTTTTTTGTGTGTGGCGGGCGGAGCAGGCGTGGGTGCCGACAAGCCGGGTCCGCCGCAGCCGCGTCGCCAGCACCCTGCAGGCCAGCATGCTGCCTGCGCCATCGCAGACATCGGGCCAACCCAGACTCAGGCAGCCGACGCCGCACGCGCACTGCACATCGCGCGCAGGAGCGCATGCAACAATGCGCCCACTTCCAACCAGGCACGGCCGCCACCACGTGAGCACAGCGCACTCCGCCATCGAGCCGAACGGTCTGGAATTCCTGTCCGGCGGCGGCGTCATGGGCGCGGCCATCCGTGCGTACGACTGGGCGGCCACGCCGCTGGGCGACCCGCACTGCTGGCCACAATCGCTGCGCTCGGCGTTGTCGATGGTGCTCAACGCCCAGTTGCTGGGTGCAGTGCTGTGGGGGCCGGACCTGCGCATGTTGTACAACGATGTGTACCTGCAATCGTTGGGCGACCGCCATCCGCATGCCCTGGGGCAGCCGGTGGCCGAGGTCTGGGGCGAAACCTATGCGCCCATCGCGCAGGACTTCGACCGGGTGATGCAGACCGGCGAAGGCTTCGGCCAGGGGGTCATCGCCTTGCCGATGCGCCGCAACGGCATCAGCGAGATGACCTACTGGAATGCCACTGCCTCGCCGATCCGCGGCGAGGACGGCAGCATCGTGGGCTTGATGAACATCGCCATCGAAACCACTGCGCAGGTGGCGGCCGATCGCAACCGCGACATGCAGCATGCGCTGCTGAGCGACGAGAACACCCACCTGGTGCATGAGGTGGTCAACCGCACCAGCGAGCGCGATCGTGCGCTGGAAGCGGAGACCGTTGCGCGCCGCAATGCCGAACGCCTGCAGCTGGCGCTGGCCGCCGGCGCGATCATCGGCACCTGGATCTGGGATCTGCCAAACGATGCGTTTTCGGTCGACGAAGCCTTTGCCGAGACCTTCGGCTTCGACCCGTCCATCAGCCGCACCGGCCTGCCGTTGGAGCAGGTCATCGCCACCGTGCACCCGGACGATCGCGATGGCCTGCGTGCGGCGATCAGCACTGCGATCGCGCGTGGCGGTGCGTATGCGCACCAGTACCGGGTCAGGCGACGCGATGGCAATTACTACTGGCTGGAAGCCAACGGCCGTGTGGAACATGCGCCCGATGGCACGCCGCTGCGGTTTCCCGGCGTGCTGCTGGATATCGACGCACGCCATGCCCTGTCCGAAGAACGCGACCGTGCATTGGCCGCGCTGCGCGACCTGAGCCAGACGCTGGAGCAGCGCGTCACCGCGCGCACGCGCGAGCTGATGGCGGCCGAAGAAGCGCTGCGCCAATCGCAGAAGATGGAAGCGGTGGGGCAGCTCACCGGCGGGCTGGCGCACGACTTCAACAATCTGCTGGCCGGCATTTCCGGTGCGCTGGAATTGATGACGCTGCGCCTGGAGCAGCAGCGCTTCCCGGAACTGCCGCGCTATCTGGGGATTGCGCAGAGCGCCACCACGCGCGCTGCGGCGTTGACGCACCGCTTGCTGGCGTTTGCGCGGCGGCAGACCTTGCTGCCCAAGCCGACCGACGTCAGCCAGTTGATCGCCGATATCCTGGAGCTGGTGCAGCGCACGGTGGGCCCGGGCATCCAGGTGGACTACACCCCCAATGCCGCGCTGTGGCCCGCGCTGGTGGATGCATCGCAGCTGGAAAACGCATTGCTCAACCTGTGCATCAATGCGCGCGATGCCATGCCCGATGGCGGGCGGCTGCACATCGAGACCGGCAACCACTGGATCGACCACGACCTGGCACGGCAACTGGGCATGCGCCAGGGCCCGTACCTGTGGCTATGCGTCGGCGACACCGGCACCGGCATGCCGCCGGACGTGGTGGCGCGCGCATTCGACCCGTTCTTCACCACCAAGCCGCTGGGAGAAGGCACCGGGCTGGGGCTGTCGATGATCTATGGCTTTGCCAAGCAATCCGGCGGGCAGGTGCGGATCCAGTCGGAAGTGGGCAAGGGCTCCAGCGTGTGCCTGTATCTGCCGCGCCACCTGGGCGATGCAATCCAGCCCGATGCCCACGCCGACCCGTTGCAACTCACGCCTACCGATGCCGGCGAGACGGTGCTGATCGTCGACGACGAACCGTCCATCCGTCTGCTGTTGAGCGAGGTATTGCAGGAGTTGGGTTATACCGTCGTCGAAGCCGGCGACAGCGTGGCCGGCCTGGGCCTGCTGCAATCGGCAGCGCGCATCGATCTGCTGATCAGCGACGTGGGCCTGCCCGGCGGCATGAACGGCCGTCAGATGGCCGACGCCGGCCGCGCTCACCGCCCCGGGCTCAAGGTCCTTTTCATCACCGGCTTCGCCGAGAACGCCTTGCTGGACGACCGCCACCTGGAAGCGGGCATGGCGGTGCTGACCAAGCCGTTCAGCGTGAGCGTGCTGACCGCACGGGTGAAGGAGCTGATCGCCGCGCAGGCATGAGTGCGCCGGCACAAGCACTCACCTACGCTGCGACATCCTGCGCCGCGACCGTTGCAGCGTGCT
This sequence comes from Xanthomonas sp. 4461, assembly GCF_024806475.1. NCBI lineage: Bacteria > Pseudomonadati > Pseudomonadota > Gammaproteobacteria > Lysobacterales > Lysobacteraceae > Xanthomonas > Xanthomonas sp. 4461. The sequence continues at coordinate 291,603 of NZ_JANTYV010000003.1, forward strand.
TCCATGGCCGGCGGCGCTGGTTGCCGGTTGCAGTGGTCTGCATCACTTGTCGCGGCGCTGGTCGCGCAAGCTGTTTGGTGAGCGCATCGCGATACGCCAATCACCACGCTCGCAGGGCTTGCCGGGGATGCTTTGTTGCGCCTGGTCTTCCAGCGTGTCGCGTGGTCGGCAGGGAGTCGCTGGATCGGCCAAGGATTGCGAGTCGCTCACCGGTGCTCTGCATGAAATCAGGAAGCGGAGCATCGAACGGACGTGGGACACGAGTGGCTAGCATGCAGCCCAAGCAATACCACACCTGCAAGGCCGAACTGAAGCATAGCGTTTCAAGGATGACTTCCAGGATGCGGACAATGACCGCAAGGCCGCCGCCAGCGATGCCGCCGCGCTCTGCGTCCTAGCGAGAAGAAGGCCAGATTGCCTGGGCCCGGGCCGTCCGCCTGAAGTGCGGTGCTGCTGCTCCTACTTTTGGACGATGGCATTATGGCTCCGGGCGCCGGCGCACCTACTAGCTCTACCGATGCAGTAAGCACAGTGTCACCAAAACCATTCATTTCCGTCCGTTTCGATGCGAGTGCTCATCAAGTGCCGCAGCCTGCACTTATACCCGTTGTATGGCTTTGACCTGCTCGTCCTGCTGTTGCGCCATGGCTTGTTGACTTTGCAAAGCCTGGTTGCGCTGTTCCACATGCGCCATCTCGCGAAACGAAGTTTCTACAGGCGTAAAGATGGCCTGATCTGTCGACATATGCGCGCGCAAATGAGCGGGGTCGTTAAGTTCACCCTGCATGACAAACACCTTCTGTCCCAGATTAGCCTGCTTGCCTTGATCGCTCAGCATTACGTGGTCGACGCGCTCTAGGCCATTTGCCACAGCAAGGTTGGTAAGGCTTGCCGCCATACACGCGCTTTTCCCATCTGGCTCTCGTCCAAGTTGGTGGTCCAGCGCACCGACGCCGGCTCTGCATTGCTGATATAGGGCGTAACGAGGATGATCTGGATGTTGTGGTGTCAACTCGTCGACGCTCGGCGTAGCGGCACCGAAAAAGCCAGATGCTCGCGGTGCTGCTGGCACGACTTCCGGCGTCTTCAGGTGTCCTTCAATCGCTTCTTTGGGTGAAAGTCCGTGTTGGCCAACTTGGACTTGATCGCTCCACGCAAGCGCCCCGTTACGATCCATAAGAATCAACTTGCCTTCCTTCAGTGCATTACCCACCAATTGCGCAAGCTGCTCTTCGGATGCGCCGGGATTGTCCGCCGCGATGCCTCTGCCAATCTTATTGTTGTATAGATCCATCGCTTCGCGGTTTGCAGGGTTTTCCGGCGTTCCTTCGTGTGCCGTTGCAAGCGCCTCTGCCCATTCGTTTCCAAATTCTTTGACAAGCAAGGCATTCCAGTACGTATGACGAAAAGCATCACGGTGGCCATCGTTGAGTTGCCACTCCTTTGCTCGATTGTCTGGAACATTGTCAGGTACCGGCTGATTCGGGAATCGGCGTCCACTCTCGCTGAATGCGAGATCCTGGGTGTTCTTGAGCTCGAACAGACCTTGCAAGCCTCTACTCCAGGTCATCTCATCCATGAGCTTTCCCTCTGTCGCCGTGACTTTAATCGAGGGCGAAAACGGTATATCCAGTTTCCCGGCCAACCTTGGGTGGTATTCGATCATTTGATCGTCTTGCACCTGAAAAGTGCTGCGGATCCGATCGAGGTCGAGTCTGTCTGACATCCCTGTTATCTCCTTTTAACCTTGCACGATATTGTGGCTGACCACTTTCCCGTCTTTGTATTTAATGTCGTACTCTTGTGTGTCTCCTGCGTATGGAGAAATTCCAAGATAGTACACATCGGTTGATGTGCCCTCACCGTCTTCGGAATAATCGGGAGGGCCCAGCAGAATGAGCACATCTTTCTTGCTCATTCCCACATGGATTACACCCTCGACGGCTTCCATCATATAGATGCGATTATTTTTTTCGAAGTCAACGCCTCGTTGCGATTTCCAGGAGGCCGTATCGAGTTCCTGATTGGATTGCATGGCACAGGCCGTCAATGAGTTAAGCAGCAAAAGGGAGGCAGAGATTGTGCAGATCATGCACCTGGATCGCATCTTCACCCACATGAGACAACCCCCATTCAATTTTGGTCGCTGACGGTGTCTTGGGTCGTTGGCCCCAAGGACGAAATCCGGCGTTTTGTATCCAAAGATCACGACAGAAATCGATAAAGCGCGATCTGCAAGAACGCCGTAACAATAACTCGCCCGGGTCATCGAAGTCAGTGAAGTCCGCATCACGGCCGCTGTAGACACGTGCTACTCCACGCTGGCAGCCACCAGCCGTTGCCACAAGGCCGCGTTGGCGGCGTCGTCCGGCTCCAGCGTGGCTAGCACGCTCAGAGCATGGTCTTCCTGCTCGGCGCCATGCCGGGCCAGCATGGCCAGCGCAGCGGCCAGGCGGCCGTAGCGCAGTGCGCGGCCCAATGAGGTGGCCAGCAAGGTGCTGTCGTGTTCGGGGCGCTGCTCGTCCAGCGCGGTGCCCAGCGTTGCCGGCAGCTCCCAGGTGGTGGCGATGGTCTTGGCCACTGCGGCGGTGTGGCGGTCGACCAGGGCCGCGGCCACCTCCAGGCTGTAGGGCAGGCCGGGGCGCTCGGCATAGGCATCGCGCAATACGCGCAGGATCACCACCGCGCCGAGGCCCTGCAGCAGGCCGGCCAGCTGCGCCGACAAGGTATCGCCGCCGCGTCCGCGCATGTAGGCGGCCGCCGCGGTGGCGGTGCGCAGCGCGTAATCCCACACCGCCGCGGGCAGCCGCGCGTGCAGGCCGCCATCCAGGCTCAACACCGGTTGCATCACCGCCGCGGCGACGATCTGGCGCACGCCCTCGGTGCCGATGTGCACCACCGCGCGCTCCAGGCTTTCCAGCGGAGCGCCCTGCGGGCGATACAGCGCACTGTTGGCGATACGCAGCAGGCTGGCCGCCAGCGCCGGGTCCTGCGCGATGATCGCGGCGATACCGCGCCCGGACGCATCGGGGTCGTTGACCGCGCGCATCAGCTGCGGCAGCAGGTGCGGGCGGCGCGGCAACAGCTGCGGGCGCAGGTCGACGTGGTCGAGCGCGGCGGTCGCCGCGTCCAGCACGGCGACCTGCGCGGGATCGCCGGGCAGGCGGCCGTCGGCCAGCGACGGGGCGGCCATCACCGCGGCATACATGCGCCGCAACAGCGGACGCATCGGCGGCGGCTCGGCCTGCAGGGGCTGCGCCGCGGCAGGCGCTGGCGGCGGCACCTGCGTCTCCATCGCGATGGGTGCCGGCGCGACCGCGCCTGACGCGGCCGGCGCATCGGAGGCCGCGGAACCACCGACTGCCGGGGCCGCGGGCTCGGGCGCACCCTGGCGCAGGCGCATCCACCACACGATGGCTCCGACAATCATCGCCACGGCAACAAGTCCGGCAACAAGCAGCAACACAATCGCGAGCATCATAGGAAGTTGTCTGATCAGTGCAGCGACTATCGGCGATGGCGGGCGTGGCGGCAATGTCGCGCGCCGTGGCGGGTACATCGCGTGACCGTCAGTGCCCAGGGACGAGCGCGGCCGGGCAGGCGTTCACGCCCGGCCGTCACCGATGCATGCGATGCGCGCGCGCCACCTTGCGCATGCGGCGGCGCCCGCCGTGCGCAAGCTGCGGCAGCTGCGCGCCAGGGTCATCGCGCGGTAGCATGCTGGGCGTCCTCTGCCAGCCAAGCCAGTGCGCCATGTCCACCGTCACGCTGCACCGCGTCGTGCGTGCCAGCCCCGAGCGCATCTACCGCGCCTTCCTCGATGCCGATGCATTGGCCAAGTGGCTGCCACCGGCCGGCTTTACCGGCAACGTCGAACACCTGCATGCGCAGGTTGGCGGCACCTTCCGGATGGCGTTCACCAACTTCGCCAACGGCCAGCGCCATGCCTTTGGCGGCACCTACCTGGAGCTGCAGCCCAACGCCTTGCTGCGCTACAACGACGTGTTCGACGACCCGGCGTTGCCGGGCACCATGTTGACTACCGCGCAGTTGCATGCGCTGCCCTGCGGCACCGATGTGCACATCGTGCAGGAAGGCATCCCCGAGCAGATTCCGCTCTACGCCTGCTACCTGGGATGGCAGGACTCGCTGACGCTGCTGGCGCATCTGGTCGAAGCGGAACCGGCGCACTGAGCGCACCGTCATCGGTGCCGCGTGGAAGCTGAAGTGCGGGCGTGTTGCGCACCGGCAGTCATCGGGCGTGCATCGTGTCGCAGGCGCGTCTAACGGCAGGTTGGGTGTGCGCAACATGCGTGGCGCCAGCTGCTGCAAGGGGCGGGGCGATGTCGGCTGCGATGGCTGCACTGCAGCAATGATGGGTGTGTCTTCAAGCTGACCACTGCGCTGCACGTCACGCTAACGCAGGGGTCTGCACCATGCGTCACCAGCTGTGCAGTTCTAGAGCATCTAGGCAGCTTAAAGGGTGCAGGCATCCGCAGTTGGACCACCTTCCATCGAAGACACCGCGCATTGCGCGGTGTCTTCGTCTGCGCGTGATGCGCACGCGTGCGGTGCACCAAGAGCACGATCAGTGCAGCACACCTCGCGCTACAGCGTGCCCTGCTTCCATAGCCGCACGAGTTCGGCCGGCGCATGTTCTTCGGGGATGCGCAGCGGTTCGCTGGCACCGTCCCAGGCGATGCTGAAATAGCGCCGGTCGCCGCCACCCGCCTGCGGGCGCGGCAACGCATGCACCAGGCATTGGTCCAGCAACGCGCGCAGGTGCAGCCGCTGCGCATCGTCCAATGCATCCATCGGCAGTTGCCGCTCGCGGCGCATGGCCGGGAATGCCGCCACGCCGCCCTCGCGTGCAAGGCGCAGGGTCACGCCCGACTCCACTGGCGGCCGCTGTGGACTCATGCCAGCACGCCCACGTCGCGCCAGGCCTGTTGCACGGCGCGTGCCTCTGCGCTGTTGGCGCCGTAATCGTTGCTGGCGACAGTGACGGTGCGTGCGGCAAAGGTGGCGAAGTCGGCACCGGCGGCCAGGTCGCCACCGGTGAGCGTGCGGTACCAGATGCGGCCGGTCTTCTCCCACGCAGCCCCGCCGATCGCGACCGCAGCGCGATAGAACGCGTGATTAGGGATGCCGGAGTTGTAGTGCACGCCGCCGTCGTCCTCCTGCGTGTTGACGTAGTCGGCCATCGTGGCCGGTTGCGGATCTTTGCCCAGTGCAGGGTCATCGTACGCGCTGCCCGGCGCGCGCATCGAGCGCAGGCCCGCACCGTTGATGCCGGGCATCAACAGGCCCGCACCGATGATCCAGTCGGCCTCGCTTGCGCTCTGGCGCAACCTGTACTGCTTGATCAGCACCCCGAACACATCCGACACCGATTCGTTCAACGCGCCCGATTGCCCCTGGTAGATCAGGTTGGCAGTGCGTTCGGTGACGCCGTGAGCGAGCTCATGGCCCACCACATCGATGGCGATGGTAAAGCGGTTGAAGACCTCGCCATCGCCATCGCCGAACACCATCTGTTCGCCATCCCAGAATGCGTTGTCGTAACCGCGCTCGTAATGCACGCTGCCGATCAACGGCATGCCTGCGCCATCGATGGAATTGCGCCCGTACACGGTCTGGAAGAAATCATGCGTGGCACCGAGATAATCGTAGGCCTCGGTCACGGCCACATCGCCGGTGGCCGCAGCGCCTTCGTCGCGCACCAGGATGCCGGGCAAGGCGGTGCCTTGCTGCGCATCGTAGATACGCCGCCGCACCGCTTGCGTGGCCGGTGCGGCATCCGCTGCGAGGACCTCTGCGCGTGCCAGCAGCCCACGCGCGCGCTGCTGGCGCAGGTGGGCGGTGATCTGGCGGGACAGCTGCGCGCAATGGCGTGCATGCTCGGGCGCCGCCTGTGCCACATGGTCCAGCAGATACGGCGGCAGGATGCCGGCACGGCGCGGGGCGAGGGGCGCAGACATGAGCGGACTCCACAATGGGGTGCGCACGCGACTATGCCCAGGCCGGGTTTAGGAAAACGTTAGGCCTGGTCGTGTTGCGCGCATGCAACGGGTTGCGACAGGGCTGGCGTTCATTCCAGCTGCGACAAGGCGTCCTGGATCGGGGTCTGGCCGTCGATAAAGCCCACCGTTTTGCCGATGGTGGCCGGCGTTGCCAGTGCTGCGGCGATCACCTGGGCCACATCGGCACGCGAGACGCCACCGTCGGCATCGCTGCCCGGGTCGCGGGCGATGCGGCCCGTAGGCGCATCGAGCGTCAGCCGGCCGGGGCCGAGCACGGTCCAGTCCAGACCGGTGCTGCGCAGATGCGCATCGGCCGCCGCCTTGGCCTGGGCATAGGCGAAAAAGCCGTCGTCCGGCCCGATGCCGTGTTCCAGCCCGGCGCCCAGATACGACACCATCACATAGCGGCGCACGCGTGCCTGTTCGGCCGCATGCATCGAGCGGATCGCCGCATCGCGGTCTACTGCATAGGTGCGTGCGGCATCGCCGCCGCCGGCACCGGCCGACCACACCACCGCATCGTGGCCTGCCAGCTGCGCGGCAATCGCATTCGTATCGGCGTGTTCGATGTCGAACACCATCGGCGTGGCGCCATCGGCAATCACATCGCCTTCGTGCTCGGGATTGCGGAACAGCGCGGTGACGTGATGGCCGCCGGTCAACAGCAGTGGGGTGAGCAAACGTGCCACCTTGCCGTGGCCGCCGATGACGAGGATACGAGACATGCACAACTCCAACCGATGCGCGCCGACACAGCGCCGAAGGCGATCATCCTCGCCAATGCGACGCTAAGACGATGTCAGCGCAGAGGTGTGCAGGTGCTGCGCTGGCCAGCGCGTTCATCGATGGAGCGAATGGGCAAAGCGTGCGGGCGCGAAGCACCAGGTCAGCGAACGGAGGCCGTGTGCAGAGTGCACAATTGCGAAGGCGCGAAAGAGTCCATCCGGTGCTGAGGGCTACTCGTCTTGTGTTGCCGCTCAGTGAGGGAACGGCAGGCGATACGTGCGCTGTCGCACCGGGATATCGCCAGGCATGGGCTATCCAGCGCTGTTGTGATCCCAAAGCTGCAGGACCTGCGCGATCGCTGCCTCCATGAGCTTGAAACCCACACCATCTCTTGCGAGCGTGGAAAGCCCGAGCAGGAAGCTGTCGAAGACACAGGTCAGGGCGGCTGCATCGAGGTCGGCTGCCAATTCTCCGCTGGCGATGGCGCGCTCCACGCAGGCGCGGATGCCCGCACGTGTCCGCGCGCGCGATCGCGTCAGCGGGCTCGAGATTGCAGCCAGTTCCGGAGATGGCGCGCTCATGACCCCCAAGGCAACCATGCAACCCTTGGGATGCCCGCGTTCGCACTGCATCTTGGCCGAGCGCCGCAAGGCAAGTTCCAGCGCCTGCCTTGGCGCAAGCGAGGCATCCCACAAGCAGTGGGTGACCTGCGCATAGGTCGCCAGATAACGCTCCATGCATTCCCTGTAGAGCGCTTCCTTGGAGCCGAACGCTGCATAGAAGCTGGGCGCGGTGATCCCGCCGCCGATGGCAGCCTTGAGCTGGCTCAGCGACGTCGACTCGTAACCCTGCTCCCAGAACAGGTGCAGGGCCTGCTCGACCGCGACATCGCGATCGAAGGTTCGTGGTCTGCCCATCTGTGCCATCACGCGCTCCACTTGCTAGATCAATACTATTCGATACATAAGTCATTGACAACTGGATGCCGCCGGCCTAGATTTATATCTATCGATACATATCTTGCAATGTCACTGGACGAGGATATCGACAGGCCCGCACAGCGGGTTTCTTTTTTGCCTACATATATATCGTTCGGTACATAAATTTCCGTTGCTCATGACCAAGGACATCCTGTGACCGCTTCCAAGGCCCCACCGGCACTTGCGCCTGCTGCTCCGTTGCCCATCGCCGCCCTGCTGGCCCTAGCCATGACCGGCTTCATCTGCATCGTGACCGAAACGCTGCCGGCCGGCCTGCTGCCGCAGATCTCCCAGGGCCTGGGGGTGACCCCCGCGCTCGCCGGCCAGACCGTCACTGCCTATGCGGTGGGCTCGCTGCTGGCGGCCATCCCGTTGACCATCGCCACCCAGCACTGGCGCCGTCGTCGCGTTCTGTTGCTCACCATCGTCGGCTTCCTGGTGTTCAACTCGGTCACTGCCCTGTCCACCCACTATGGTCTGACTCTGGTTGCACGGTTCTTCGCTGGCGCAGCGGCGGGCCTGGCGTGGAGCCTGCTTGCCGGGTATGCCCGGCGCATGGTGCAACCGGAACAGCAGGGCAAGGCCATGGCGATCGCGATGGTGGGCACGCCGATCGCGTTGTCGCTCGGCGTGCCGCTGGGAACCTGGATGGGCGGGCTGATCGGCTGGCGCACCGCGTTCGCGGCCATGTCGGCGCTGACGGTCGCGCTGATCGCCTGGGTGTTGCTCAAGGTGCCGGACTATCCCGGCCAGACGGCAACGCAGCGGGTGCCATTGCGCAAGGTGCTTGTCACGCCCGGTGTACGCCCGGTGCTCGCCACGGTGATGGCCTGGATGCTGGCGCACAACATCCTCTACACCTACGTGGCACCGTTCGCTGCGCGCGCAGGGCTGGGCCAGCGCGTGGACGTGCTGCTGCTGACCTTCGGCATGGCGGCACTGCTGGGCATCGGCATCGCCGGCAGACTGGTGGAACGGCATCTGCGCGGCACCGTGCTGGTCTCGCTGGCCACGTTCTTCGGGGTATCGGTGGTCCTGGCGCTGCTACAGGCAGTGCAGCCGGTCGTGTATGCGTGCGTCGCGGTCTGGGGGCTGACCTTCGGCGGTGCAGCAACCCTGTTGCAGACCGCGCTTGCCGATAGCGCAGGCGATGGCGCCGATGTCGCGCTGTCGCTCAATGTCGTGGCCTGGAATAGCGTCATCGCCGGCGGTGGCGTGCTGGGCGGGGTGCTGCTGGAGCACTGGGGAGCGCAGAGCTTCCCGACTGCCATGGCAGTGTTGCTGGCAATCGGATGGGCAATTGCATGGTCCGCCCGCACCCACGGATTTGCGGCTGGCGCGCGCACAGCGGTTCCTGGTCACTAGGCGTGCGGGAGGCGTGACGCGCAGGCCCGGCGTCGCATCGCCGTAGCCAGCCGCCGACGCCCAGGCACGGTGCGTTGCATCTGGACGTCGTGCAGGTTGGACAGGCAGGCCATGCACGCCGGGCCAGTGCCAAACTGCGTGTAACCGCGTTACCCGCACGCGCAGATCTGGGACACTGGCGCGCCACAGCTTGCGAGACCTGTCGATGTCCAACTCTGCCGAGTGGCGCCCGCGCGTTGGTTGCGGTGCCTTCATCCAACGCGCCGATGGTCATTTGTTGCTGGTGTTGCGCGGGCGTGCGCCCGAGCAGGAGCATTGGGGCCTGCCCGGCGGCAAGGTGGACTGGATGGAAACGGTGGAGGCCACGGTGGTGCGCGAAGTGCTGGAAGAAACCGGCCTGCAGGTGCATCCGCAGCGCGTGCTGTGCGTGGTCAGCCACTTCGAGCCGGACATGGATCCGCCGCAGCACTGGGTGGCGCCGGTGTATCTGGCCACCATCGAAGGTAGCGAACAGGCGCAACGACGCGAGCCGCAGGTGCTGCTGGATATCGGCTGGTTTGCGTTGGATGCGCTCCCCACGCCGCTGACCCGCTCGGCGTTGCAGGCGGTCCAGCAGGTGCAGGCCGAGCGGCGCGTGCAGCACGACTGAAACGTGGTGTCGCCGGCGGGCAGCGCGTGGCCGCCAGCGCACGCCCGTCGCCGCGCATGGATTTTGCTGCGCCAGTCCGCTATTTTCGGCGCTGCCGGGGCGAGGGGAGATCGCGCCCGGAGACTCGACCATACGGCCGGGATGCCGATTGACTGCGTGTGGCCCGGTCACTCATCACAGGGACTGAAGAATGGAATCGCTGTATCCGCAAGGCCCGGCGGTGGTGCCGGAGCGGCTGACTGCACCCAGCAGTAAATACCGACGCAATGCCTGGCTGGCCATGCTCGGGCTGGGCGGCTTCATTGCCGTGTATCTGGGATTGCTGGGGTGGTTCGCCTGGACGGCGTATCGGCTGGCCTCCGGGCTGCTGCAGGGCTCCAGCGGCGAGCAGGCCGTGTGGCTATGGCTGGTGGCCGCAGGCGCTGCCTTCCTGGCGGTGTTCATGGCCAAGGCGCTGGTGTTCAACAAGCGCGCCGAACGCGATACCCGCGCGCTGGAACTGCGTCCGGCCGAGCAACCGGAGCTGTTCGCGTTCCTGCATCGGCTGGCCGACGAAGCCGGCGCGCCGCGCCCGCACAAGGTCTATCTGTCGGCGCAGGTCAACGCCGGCGTGTTCTACGACCTGTCGCTGCTCAATCTGCTGCTGCCTTCGCGCAAGAATCTGGATATCGGCCTGGGCCTGGTCAATGTGCTGAACCTGGGCGAATTGAAGGCCGTGCTCGCCCACGAATTCGGCCACTTCGCCCAACGCACGATGGCGGTCGGCCGCTGGGTCTACATCGCCCAGCAGATCGCCGCGCATATCGTGGGCAAGCGCGATGCACTGGACAAGCTGCTGGCGACGCTGTCGCGGATCGACCTGCGTGTGGCGTGGATCGGCTGGGGGCTGTCGTTGATCGTGTGGTCGATCCGCTCGCTGGTCGAAATCGCCTTTCGCGGCGTGGTGCTGGCGCAGCGCGCGCTGTCGCGCGAGATGGAATACCAGGCCGACCTGGTGGCCGCCTCGCTCACCGGCAGCGACGCGCTGGTGCATGCGCTGCACAAGCTGGAAGCGGCCGACGACGGTTGGCAGCGCGCGTTGCGCTTTGCCGGGCGCGAGTTTGCGCAGGACCGGCCGGCCAAGGATCTGTTCGCCATCCAGTCGCGCATCATCGAGCACATGCGCGTGGTCTTGAACGACCCCGGCCACGGCGTGGTGCCAGCGGTGCCGGAGGAGACGGCGCACGCGTACCGGCTGTTCCAGAACGACATCGCGCAGCCGTCGCAGATGTGGGCCACCCATCCGCCCAGCGCAGCGCGCGAAGAAAACCTCAAGCGGCACTACATCGCCTGCCCGATCGACGCACGCCCGGCGATGGACGTGCTGCGCAACGCGCAAGCGTTGCGCGAGCAGGTCTCGCTCGGCCTGTTCACCGGCCAGGCGCCCAGCTGTGTGGACATCGAGGTGTCGCTGGCAGCGCTGGAGCGCGAGTTTGCGGCCTTGTCGTTATCGCGGCGCTATCAAGGCCTGTACCTGGGCCGCTCCTGCACGCGCGCTGGGCGAACCGTGGCCGAGCTGTACGCCGATCCGTTGCCGCAGGGCGATCTGCTGCAGGCGCTGGATGGGCTGTACCTGCCTGAGGATGGCCAGGCCATCGAGCGACTGCGCGAACGCGAGCGGCAACGCGCCAGCCTGCAGGCCTTGATGGACGGCGGGCTGCGCGCAAACGGCGGCGTGGTGACCTGGAAGGGCACCAGCCTGACGCGCGCGCAGCTGCCTGCGGTGATCGCAGAACTCGATGGCGAACTGCAGGTGCTGCGAGCGCGGGTCAGCGGCCACGACCGCCGCTGCCGCAGCGTGCATCTGGCCGCGGCCACCACCCTCGGCGGCGGCTGGCCCGAGCTGTTGCGTGGCTACCTGGCCGTGCTGCATTACACCGACCACACCATCGCCGATCTGGAGGATGCGCACCTGCTGTACCTGCAGACCTTCCACAGCGTGATCGCCGATGGCCGGGTGTCTGCCAGGGAGCTGCGCCAGTTGGTGGCTGCGTGCAACGAGCTGCAACGGGGGCTGCGCCGGGTGTACGAGCAAGCCGCGCGCCTGCACTTGAATGCCCCGCTGGCCGCGGCGCTGGGGAAGGAACACTGGCAGCAGTGCCTGCCGGAGTTCCGGCTGGCCGAGGCCGACCAAAGCAACATCAACCCGTGGATGGACGCGGCCAAGGGCTGGGTGCAGGTCACCATGGGGGCGCTGTGCGAGCTGCGCGATGCCAGTATGGAGCAGTTGCTGCGTGCCGAAGATGCGGTGGCCGCGCAGTTGCGCCACGCTGCGCCTGCGTCCAGCAGTGATACCCCGGCGGCGGCACCTGCGGATTATCCGGTGCGTCTGCCTGGCGAGGAGCGCCAGCGCAACCTCAAACAGAACCTCTGGCAGCGCTTCCTGGCCGCCGACGGCCTGTTTCCTTCCGTCGCGCGCGTGGCGGTGGCCGCATCAATCGTGGCCGGGGTCCTGTGGGCCGGCGGCACAGTCGGCCTGGCCGAGGTGGTTGCCTACAACGGCTTGCAGCAGACGGTGACGGTGACCATCGACGACCAGATCGCCTCGCTGCCGCCCAACGGTCGCCACGTGTTCCAGCTGACAGAACGTGCAAGCCACCACGTCAGCACGCGCTCGGCCGCGGGCGGGCTGATCGAAACCTTCGATGCGCCCAGCGGCGGGCACGGCGGCCAGTTCGCCTACAACGTGGCCGGTGCCGCGCTGCTGCTGCACTGGCGCGCCAGCTATGGCGCGGCAGCGGAAGACAGCACACGCCATCTCGAAAATGCACGCTGGGAACGCACCACCGCGCAGGCGGTCTTCGACGAGCCGCCGCAAACGGTCAGCGGCAAGGGCAGCCAGTACCGCGATGTGGTGACGGCCGTTTCCGACCGGCCGCCGCATCAACTGCTGGGCGAGCTGACACCCGCGCAGGACCTGGCGCTGATGCAGGCGCACGCACGCTGGGATGCCGGCGACGCACCGTACATCCTGCAGTGGCTGGCGCAGTTGCAGCGGGTGGCGCCGGAGATGCTGCCGGCAGTGCTGGACGAGCGCCTGCAGCGCGATCGGCAGGACGTGGCCGCCCTGCGCATGCAGCAGGACATCGCCGCGCCGGCGCAACGCGGGCAGGTGTGTGCGCGGCACACCGCCAGTGCCCAGGCTGCCCCGCAGTCATCGGCACTGGCCTATGCGGCGATCCGCTGCAGCGCCCAGGGCCCGCAGCGCGACCAGGCCTTCGTGCAGGCGCAGCAGCGCTGGCCGCGCGATCCGTGGTTGCAACGCGCCGCCGCCGCGGTGCAGATCGAACAAGGCCAGCTGGCACAGGCGCAAACCCTGCTGGAGCAGGCCGTGCGTGCGCCGGCGCTGAGCGACGAGGTGATCGTGATGTTGGCGCGCCTGCAGCGCTACCGCGGCTTGGCCCCGGACCTGCCGGCGCTGGCGCAGCAATCGGCCGCGCTGGCCTCGATCATGGCACTGGAGAGCGGCAAGGGCACCGAGGGCACGCCGTATGAGGGGTATCACGCGCTTGCCCAGGGCGAGCTGCGCACCGCCGTGCTCAAGGCCTCCGGCAATGCCGATGTCCACGCGCGGCTATTGCGCCTGGCGGCCGCCTCCAAGGGGGCCGGGGCCGACCTGCTGCACCAGGTGCGCGCGCTGCCGACCGGGGCCGGGCTGGATGTCTATACCGCACCGAGCGCCTGGGCTCTGGCCGCACGCGAGGGCTGGCAGGCCGATGCGGCGCGGGCCATCACCCTGCAGGAAGCCGACGAGGATGCGGCCGGGATCGAGCGCTTCTTCGCCGCTGTGCAGGCCGGGCGCAGCCCGGAGCAGGCCGAGGCGGCGCTGGGGCGGGTGAGCCTGGTCGGCCGCGGCATGGCTTACACGATGGCGGTGGTCGTGCTGGGCGAACGTTGCCCCACGCACTGGCGCAACGCTGCGCGCCAAGTGCTGTTTGCCAGCGAGCGGCCGTACCTGGGCTGATCGCCACACCAGCCAGGCGGGCCATGTGCGCGGCTGCCGTCCCACCGACGGCCGCGCCGCGGCCGGTGGCACGCGCATTGGCATGGCAACGGGATCTTCTCGTCAGCGTGATTAGGCTGGCGGGTGTGATCTGTTTTTGCGAGTGAGCCATGCCCTCTTCCGAGCTTCGCGCCTTTGTCGTCCGTGTGATCGTCGTGCTGGCCCTGGTGGCCTGTGCGTGGATGATGTGGGCGTTGTCGGATCTGTTGTTGATGGTGTTCGGTGCGATCGTGGTGGCGGTATTGCTGCGTGCCTTGTCCGGCTGGGTGAGGCGACGCACGCGCCTGTCGGACGGCTGGGCGCTGGCCCTGGTGGTGATCGTGCTGACGCTGGGGTTCACCGCATTGCTGTGGTTGTTCGGGTCGCAGCTGGCCTCGGAAGTGGGCGCCCTGCAGCGCACCTTGCCGCAGGCCTGGACGCGCGTTCACGACTGGCTCGCCGCCGGGCCGTTGGGCCCGGCCCTGGACGAACTGACACGCCAGGCGCCGGCGCGCGTATCCAACCTGGCGCCGCGCGCCGGTGCCTTTGCGCTGAGCATCACCGGCGGTGTGGCCAATCTGTTTCTGGTGCTGGCCGGCGCGGTGTATCTGGCAGCGCAGCCGCAGCTGTATCGGCGCGGCGCGCTGTTGTTGCTGCCGGCGCATGTGCGGGCCACCACCGACGATGCGTTGCAGGCCAGCGGCACCGCCTTGCGGCTGTGGCTGCGCGGCCAGTTGATCGCGATGGCGGTGGTGGGCGTGCTCACTGGCCTGGGGCTGTGGGCGCTGGGCATTCCCGGTGCACTGGCGCTCGGCATCGTGGCCGGGTTGCTGGATTTCGTGCCGATCGTGGGGCCGATTCTGGCGGCGATTCCGGCCATCCTGCTGGGCTTCACCGTCAGCCCGCAGATGGCGTTGGCCACTGCGGCGCTGTTTGTGGTGGTGCAGCAGATCGAAGGCAACCTGCTGCTGCCAGTGATCCAGCAACGCACGGTGGATCTGCCGCCGGTGTTGTTGCTGTTCTCGCTGTTCGGCATCGGCATGCTGCTCGGCCTGCCCGGCGTCTTGTTGGCCGCGCCGCTGACGGTGGTGGGATACGTGCTGATCAAGCGCTTGTACGTGCAGGAAGCGCTGGGCACGCCCACCACCATCCCCGGGCAAAAAGCGCACTGAGCGCGCCAGCAAGGTGTTGCAAGCGGCTACCGGGTGAGTGTGGACGGCGCGCCCAACACCGGAGCGTGCGCATGGCCACTGTCGCAGCGAGCACCGGCCACGCCCGGCTGGTCGTGCGCACGGCCGTTGTGTTGGCCGCTGTACGCCCAGCGTCGCACGTGGCCTTGGATGCCAGGCGTGCGTTGGTACGCAGGCCGCATCGTAGCCGCTGACGGCGGCAACGCCGACACATCCGGCACAGCGCTGCAGCGCGCGCGGCCGCTATGCTCCACGGCGGATCACGCCTGGGAGGGCTTGCATGACATCACCGTGGTGGAAGACACGTCGTTTGATCGCGCTGATCGGTGCCGCCTGCGCCTTGAGTGCAGCGGCTGCAGACCTTGCAGCCGCGCCCGCCACGCCGGCGCCCGAAGGCGTTCGCCAGGTTGCGCCGTTTGCCCTGCCGGTCTCCGAGTATCTCAGCTCCGCAGCGCGCGCCCACGTGCAGGCCGAGGTGGCACGTGCGGACCCGTTGGCCAAGGCCGACAACGCCATCTTGCTGCAGCAGCTGCCAGCCATTCGCGCCGACACCGAACGCTGGGCCGAAGAGGTGATCGCGCAGCTGCGCACGCGCTATGCCGTGGAGGTCACGCGCGAGCGCTGGAACGCGGTTTCCGTGCTGCGGGTGGAACCACGCACGCGCACGCCAGAGCAGGCCAGGCGGCTGTTGATCGAGCTGCATGGCGGGGGCTTTGTCATGGGTAGCGCGCAATCGTTCGGGCTGATGGAGGCCATCCCGATTGCGGCAATGACCGGCATGACGGTCATTGCCGTGGATTAGCGCATGGGCCCGGAGCATCGCTTCCCCGCGGCCAGTCAAGACGTGGCGGCGGTGTATCGCGCTGCGCTCACGCGCTATGCGCCCGCCCACATCGGCCTGTTCGGCTGCTCGGCCGGTGGCGTGCTCACCGGCGAATCGCTGGCGTGGTTTGCCAAGGAGCGTTTGCCGATGCCGGCAGCGGCAGGCATGTTCTGCGCGGCCGGCGATGCCCGCTACCGAGGCGATTCGCGCTATGTGGTCGCCGCAGTGAACGATGCGCTGCTGCCGGACGCGGCCGGCCAATTGCCGATCATGGAAGACCTGTACTACGGCGATGGCGTGGATTTTCACGACCCGCTGGTGTCTCCGGTGTTTTCCGATGCGGTGCTGCGGCAGTTTCCGCCGACGCTGCTGATCACCGCCACGCGCGCGGCCGAACTGAGCGCGGCCGCATACACGCATTCGCGTTTGATCGACCTGGGGCGCGAGTCGGACCTGCACGTGTGGGACGGGCTGGGCCACGCGTTCCATCTCACCGATACGTTGCCGGAAAGCCAACAGGCGTTGCGCGTGACCGTACGCTTTTTCAGCCGGCATCTGGGCCTGCCGGTGCCAGCGTCGGCAGCTGCTCGCTAACGCGGCGCTGACACCGGCTAGGCACAGTGCTTACATCTTCTCGCCTAGGTTGGAGTCGACCGGATGCGGCACCTGCTGCATCGATCATCGAAACAGGAGAAATCGGATGAGTCTGCAAATTCCCCAGGGAGCCTTGGTGGTCGTGGCCGACGGCGGCGAAGCGCGCTGGTTTACCAATACCGGCAACGAGGCCAAGGTAGTGTTGCGCCAGCATGCGCGCACCGACGTGCAGAACGTCGACGACGATGGCCCGGCCGGCAAGGCACCGCAGGATCTCACCGAAGCAGACCGCGATGAAATGACCTTCGCCAAGCAGCTGTCGCAGGCCTTGAACGATGGCGCGCTGAAGCACGACTACGCGCATCTGGTGCTGGTGGCCGACCCCACCACGCTGGGCCGCATTCGCCCGTTGTTGCACAAGGAAACACAGCAGCGCCTGGTTGGCGATCTGGCCAAGGATCTGACCAACCTGCCGCTGGAAGATATCCAGCGCGCACTGTCGTAAGCGCCCCGATCACATCGCGCAAGCCCGGCGCTCGGCATCGGGAGGAATTTCGTACACTCCCGTTCCGGGCGTATTGCGCACCGCCATCGACAGCGAAGTCGTGGTTCAGTCGCCCACCGTAACGGAGGCAGTGTCGATGGGGTTTGTTCGCGAATACGCCGCACAGGCGCCTGAGCGTGACGAGATCGACGCGCAGGCCGGGCTGCAGGTGCTGGAGTTCGGCACCGACTGGTGCGGGCATTGCATCGCGGCGCAACCGTTGTTGCAGAAGCTGCTCGGTGGCTATGACGCGATGGTGTACCGCAAGTTCGAAGATGGAAAAGGGCGGCCGCTTGGTCGCTCGTTTCGGGTCAAGCTCTGGCCGACGGTGATCCTGCTGCGCGATGGCCAGGAAGTCGCCCGCGCGGTCCGCCCGCAGACGCGTGACGATCTGCAAGACCTGCTGGCGGTGCTGGACGCAGGTTAACCCGCGTCGCAACTGTTGTAGCCTGCAGTTGCCTATGCACTGCAGCTGTCTCGATTGCGCGCGTCGTCGCATTGGGAGCGGCCAGGAACACGTGGCGAGCACTCGTCAGCTTCGTGCAGACGATGCAACTAGTGCTGCAGACGACGCACCCGGAACTGCAGTGTACGAAGTCGTACATGCCCACGCCGAGCACGTGCCGCGCCCATCTGGCAACTGCACAGCTGTGTGGGCTGTTCCGAGCCTGCAGCGCCACGCAACCCGCCGTGCCCAAGCATCAGAAGCCTATTATTGGCATCGCGCAGCCGGCGTTGCCGCGGTCTTGGGCACTGCGCAACATCACGCAAACGCCTGAAATCAGAGCAAATCCTGCACTGCGCGCGCTCGCGCCTGCAGCGACTTGCACGCTGTAGTAACATGACGCGCTGATCAAGCCCTTGGGCGCACGCCCATCCCTTTGGTCATCTGTCCCGCAGCGCCGCTGAGTTGACGCGGCCGTCCGGGAATGCCTCCGGCCTCTCCAGTGCATGTGCTCCTGCCGTGTGTGTGTGATGTGCCGTGTCCTGTGGGTTGTCAGGACGAGCGGGCAGCGGTGGCCCGCAGCTGAAAAGCACCTGGAGACCAACACATGCACGACACACGCGCGATCCGTTCGCACTTCGGCTGGTTCAAACGCCGCCGCCAACTGCAGCTCGACGATGTCACCGTGGTGGATCGCGGCATGCTGCGCCGGGCGGTGAGCGCCGCGGCGCTGGGCAATGCGATGGAGTGGTTCGACTTCGGCGTCTATGGCTACCTGGCGGTGACGCTGGGGCAGGTGTTTTTCCCGGCGAGCAATCCCACCGCGCAGTTGATCGCCACCTTCGCCACCTTCACCGTCGCCTTCCTGGTGCGGCCCATCGGCGGCATGGTGTTCGGCCCGCTGGGCGATCGCTACGGGCGGCAGAAGGTGCTGGCGGCCACGATGATCCTGATGGCCTTGGGCACCTTCAGCATTGGCCTGATTCCCTCCTACCAACGCATCGGCCTGTGGGCACCGGCCTTGCTGTTGCTCGCACGCTTGCTGCAAGGCTTTTCCACCGGCGGCGAATACGGCGGCGCGGCCACCTTCATTGCCGAATACGCCACCGACCGCAATCGCGGCCTGATGGGCAGCTGGCTGGAATTCGGCACGCTGGGCGGCTATATCGCCGGTGCTGCCACGGTGACCGCGTTACACATGAGCGTGACCCCGGCGCAGATGCTCGATTGGGGCTGGCGGGTGCCATTCCTGATCGCAGGCCCGCTTGGGCTGCTTGGCCTGTACATGCGCATGAAACTGGAAGAAACCCCGGCGTTCCGCGCCTACACCGAACAATCCGAACAACGCGAGCG
This sequence comes from Xanthomonas sp. 4461, assembly GCF_024806475.1. NCBI lineage: Bacteria > Pseudomonadati > Pseudomonadota > Gammaproteobacteria > Lysobacterales > Lysobacteraceae > Xanthomonas > Xanthomonas sp. 4461. Next base: position 310,316 of record NZ_JANTYV010000003.1, read on the forward strand.
CGAGACTGCGGGCCAGGGCCTGATGACCCTGCTGCGCCTGCACTGGCCGCAGCTGCTCAAGTGCGTCGGCCTGGTGCTGGTGTTCAACGTCACCGACTACATGCTGCTGACCTACATGCCCAGCTATCTCAGCGTCACCATGGGCTATGCCGAGAGCAAGGGACTGCTGCTGATCATCCTGGTGATGCTGGTGATGATGCCGCTCAACATCGTCGGCGGCCTGTTCAGCGACAGGCTGGGGCGTCGGCCGATGATCATCGGCGCGTGCATCGCCCTGTTCGCGCTGGCGATTCCATGCCTGCTGCTGATCGGCAGCGGCTCCGATGCGCTGATCTTCCTTGGATTGATGCTGCTGGGGCTGGCGCTGGTGTGCTTTACCAGTTCGATGCCGTCCACGTTGCCGGCGCTGTTCTATACGCCGGTGCGCTACAGCGCCCTGTCGATCGCCTTCAATGTATCGGTGTCGCTGTTCGGCGGCACCACGCCGCTGGTCACCGCCTGGCTGGTGGAGCGCACCGGCGACCCGTTGGTGCCGGCGTATTACCTGATGGGTGCGGCGGCGATCGGCCTGGTGACGATGCTGTTCGTGCGCGAGACCGCCGGCCTGCCGCTGCGTGGCTCGCCGCCAGCGGTGGCCAGCGAGGCGGAAGCGCGCGCACTGCTGCAGGCCGATGGCCCGGTCACGGTGGATGCGCAGTTGCCTGTCCCCGGCGCGCCGCCGGTAGGCCAGCCGCGCACCGCATGAGCGCGCGCGGCGCTCAGCGCAGCGCGGGGTCGCGGGTGTCGGGCATGTCCGGGTAGGGCATGCCCCGCCCGGTTTCGACATAGCGTTTGAGGCTGCTGCCCAGGAAGTACCGCCAGCTCTGGGTGCAGGCCTCCAGGCACGGCGAGTCGCGGTAGCCGGACTGCACGAACTCCACCCGCGTGCCCTCGCTGGTGGAGATCAGATCGAATCGCATCACCGTGCCCTCCCAGGCTGCGGTGTCGAGCATGTTGGAGCGCTCGCAGCGCCAGCGCACCAACCGATGGTCGGCGCCTTCGTCGATACGCAGTACCACCTGCCAGCCATGGCCGCTCCAGTCCAGGCGCACGCAGTCATCGGCCTGCTGCACCTCGCGCGTCCACCAGCGTGCCAGCTGCACGGGCTCGGACAGCGCAGCGGACACCACTTCGGGCGCGGCGGCGATCACGATGCTGTGGCGGATCTCACGGTTCATCTGATGGGCATTGCCTGCGTGGACGCCGATGATCGCGCATTTTGCCAGCCAATTGCAGTTTTGGAAGATTTGCGGGCAGCCGCTCGTCGCGCTCACACGGCGCTGGGTACCATCGGCGCAGCCCCTTATGACGAGAGCAGGCATGACGACGCTTCCGATACCGGTGATGGATGTGGCCGCGCAGCGCGACCTGGCCACGGCGCACGCGCTGCTGGAAAACCCTGGCGTAGCAGCCCAACTGGCCAATGCACTGGGCGCGCCGATCGAGAGCCTGATCACCAGGCGGCTGCCGAAAATGGTGACCCGCAGCATCGACGGGCTCACCCGCCGCGCGCTGCAGGTGGCCATGAAATCGGCACTGCTGAGCCTGCGCGGCAAGCGCGAGGCGGTGCAGCCGGCCTCCACCACAAAGCACACCCTGGCGGTGGCGGTGGCCGGTGGCGCCGGTGGCTTTTTCGGCCTGCCGGGCCTGATGGTGGAGCTGCCGCTGACCACGACCGTGATGCTGCGCTCCATTGCCGACATCGCGCGCGCCGAAGGCGAATCCCTGCAGAGCCCGGACACCGCGCTGGCCTGCCTGGAAGTGCTGGCGCATGGCGGCCGCAGCGTGGGGGATGATGGCGCCGAATCGGGCTATTTCGCCGTGCGCGCAGCCATGGCACAGCAACTCAGCGCCGCCGCCCGCCATGTCGCCGCGCACGGCTTCGCCAGCAAGGGTGCGCCGGCCCTGGTGTCGCTGGTCTCGCGCATCGCCGCCAAGTTTTCGGTCAACGTGGGCGAAAAACTCGCCGTGCAGGCGGTGCCGCTGGTGGGCGCGGTGAGTGGCGCCACGCTCAACACGGTCTTTATCCGCCACTTCCAGGCCATGGCCCGCGGGCACTTCATCGTGCGCCGGCTGGAACGCAAGTTCGGCGAGGAGGCGGTGCGGCGGGCGTATGAGGCGCTGCCGCCTGCGCCGCACCCACGTTAGAAGCATCGGATCGATCAGGCCAGGGGACAGGAGGACTGTCGATCCGATGTGGATCTATCGATAACGGGGTGCTGTCAGTTCCTGCTCAGATGGGCTGCGGCGTACACAGCGCGCGCGCCGTGGCAGAGCCGATGAACTGGTTGTTCGCGTCGCTCACCATGACGGTGGCATTTATGAAGGTGCTGGTGCGGGGGCAGTAGAACGAGCAATCGGAACTGTTGCTGCAGTTCCTGGGGAATATCGCACCTGCGGTGTTGCTGAAACTCCAGGCGTATTTGAACGGTTGTGGCGACCCAGGGCTATCCACGCCTGCCCAGCAATAGTCGCTGCCGGTGCAGTCGAGCAGGACCGTGGACGCCTGCGCCTGGGCACTGGGTGTGGCGGCGATGCCGGCAACAGCCAGGAAAAGACTCGCGGTGCAACTAGCAACAACCTTGTTCATGCACATATCCTCGTGAGTAGGTCCCCCACCGCGATAGTGCATGCTGCGCATCCATCCAGATGAGATGCGCATCGCCAATTCCTCCGGCGTGCGGCCGGGAACGGCAATGCCTGTGAGACCCATCGCATGACCTCGCATCCTGCTGCGGCCGTGCATAATCGAGCGCCTTCGAAGGCCCACTTCCGATGTCCAAGCCATTCTCTCCCGCTTCCGCACGCAACCGCGATCCGATTCTCGCCGTGTTGCAGCGGCACTTTGCCGATTGCCACCAGGTGCTGGAAATCGGCGCGGGTACCGGCCAGCACGCGGTGCATTTCGCTGCGGCGATGCCGTGGTTGCAGTGGCAGGCCAGCGACCACGCCGATCATCTGCCGGGCATGCGGCAGTGGCTGGACGAGGCCGCGCTACCCAACACACCGCCGCCGATCGCCATGCAGGCCGTGTTGACGCCCTCGCCCGGGCTGGCACCGCTTCCGACCTTGCCCGTGCAGCCCGATGGCCGGCGGGGTTTCGATGCGATCTACAGCGCCAACACCTTGCACATCATGGGCTGGCCGCAGGTGCAGGCCTTGTTTGCGGGCCTGCCCGCGGTGATGGCACCGCAGACGGTGCTGGCGGTGTATGGGCCGTTCAATCGCGATGGTCAGTTCACCAGCGACAGCAATCGCGACTTCGATGCGATGCTGCGCACACGCGATGCGGCGCCGGGTATCCGCGATGCCGCCGACGTGGACGCGCTGGCCGCGCAGGTGGGCCTGCAGCTGGTGGACGATGTGGAAATGCCGGCCAACAACCGCTGCCGGGTGTGGCGTCGGAGTTAGGGCGTACTGCCGCTTGAGGCGCGTCAGGCAGTGCAGTTGCGGGCGCTGCATCGCATCCGCGCCAGCGCCTGCCGTCCTCGCATTGCCGAACACGCAACGCTGCGTGATCGCTTGCGGTGCCCTCGTCGTGGCCGCGAGGCACCGCCTGCCAGATCCTACGCTGCGCCATCGCTGCATGTCATTGCTGCGGTGGATCGCGGCGAACCGCCTGCGGTGTCTTGCCGGTCCAGACCCGGAACGCGCGTACGAACGAGTTGGTATCTTCAAACCCGAGCAGCAAGGCGATTTCCGCGCTGGACATCATGGTCTTGCGCAGATAATGCTCGGCCAGCGCCGCGCGCACCTTGTCCAGCGTCTGCTGGAACGTGGTGCCCTCATCATGCAGACGGCGTTGCAAGGTCCGGCAGCTCACTCCCAGGCGCTTGCTTACTGCCTGCATCGATACCTCGCCTGCAGGCAGGGCTTCGAGCAACGCGCTCCTGACACGTTCGACCATGCTGGCGGTGCGATCCAGGTCGGCCAGCCGCTGGCGCAGCGAAGGTTCGAAGAACTCCCAGAGCTTGTGATTTTCAGTGAGAAACGGGCGCTCGATGTCGGCCATCGAAAACACCAGCAGCGGTGCGGTCGTGACTTTCACCGGCCTGCCGAAAAAAGCGGCATATAGCGCCCTGTCGGCATCGCTGTCGTCATCGGACAATGGCCAGCCCACCTGCAGCGGCACCACCGGCGTGCGCGTGGCAAGGCGAGCCAACTGCACGAAAAACACGAGTTTGAACGCCATAAAGACGTTGGGCGGCGGCTTGGTCTGGTCGAGAAAACCGATGGTGACATTGGCCTGCGTCTTGCCGCGCTCCACGCCGATCACCATCGGTGCGATCAGTTTGACGAAACTGCCGATACGATCGAGTGCGTTGCCGAGATTGGCACTGCATAACGCGGCAAACAGCTCCGGGTCGAACCAGTCGCTGGTCATCACCCGCGCGATGCGTAGCGGCGCGGGCAGTTGCGCATCGATGGAGCGCGCTTCGGCCTCGATGGCAAGCCAAAGGTCGAAAAACATCGCCGGGGTCAGGCGTACGTTGTCGCGCGAAAACAGATCGCCCGGCAATTGCGCGCGCCGTAGCACCGGTGCCGTGGCCAGGCCCGCGTCCTGCATCAGCAATCTCCAGCCTGGCCAGATCGCGTAATCGAGGATCGAGCCGGAGCGCACGGACGTTGAGTTTTTTTGAGGAATCATCGAAAAAGCTTAGGTGTCGCCCGCAGCGTAAGCAACTGAAAAACACGCAGAAAACCGATCTCGACAGGTTGGCGCGATCGGCATGACGGTTGGCGCGATCGGCTAGAGCGTTGGCGCCGATCGCCGCGCATAGTGCGCTCCGGCAGCCCCGCTACCCCCGCTGCCTGGCAAAGATGTCCATCCATCACGCAACGCTCCACGTCCTTTCGGGAATCCACGTGCACCTGTTCAAACGCATGATCGTGTTGTCTGCCGCAACCCTTGGCAGCGTTGCTATGGCCAGTGCCGCCGGCCTGCCGGGCGCGCTAGCGGCCCCCGCGCATCGCTCGGCCGCCAACCAGGATGCGATGCCGCTGTGGCAGGTGCGCGAGATCTCGCCGGCCATCCGCGAAGTGGCCTACGCCAACCCGCCGTTGAATCTGATCGAGCCGCGCACCCTGGTGGAATTGAATGCGCTGGTGACCAAGCTGAGCGCGGACGCACAGCTCAAGGTGGTGATCTTCAAGAGCGCCACGCCGGGCTTTTTCATCAATCACTTCGACACCAGCCAGTTTGCCGGCTTTGCCAGCCAGACCGGCGCCGGGTCCAAGCCGTTATGGGTCGATCTGATCTCCAACCTGCAAAAAGCGCCGTTCATCAGCATTGCGCAGATCGATGGCCGCACGCAGGGCGGTGGTAACGAACTGGCCCTGGCGATGGATCTGCGTTATGCCAGCACCGATGCCGTATTCGACCAGCCGGAAGTGGGCTTGGGTTTGTTCCCAGGTGGCGGTGGTCCCGACCATTTGGTGCGGCTGGCAGGGCGCGACAAGACGCTGGAGGCATTCCTGAGCAGCGATGACTACGACGCGGCCACCGCAGAGCGTTTCGGCTGGGTGACACGCGCATTGCCTGCCGCAGCGCTGGAGCCGTTCGTCAGCACGCTTGCTGCACGCATCGCCAGCTTCGACAAGACCGCACTGGTAGAAACCAAACGCCATATCGATGCGATCGCCTTGCCGACGGAAGCCGAGCGTTTGGCGGCCAACCAGAAATTCCTCGGCTCGTTGTCGTGGCCGGGCCTGAGCGCGCGTATGCCGGTGTTCGGGAAGCTGATTCAGGAGGCCGGCCCGGCCACCGTGGAAGGCCGCATGGGCTACTACATCGGCGAAGGTAACCGCAGAGTGCACGAAGGCGCGGGAAAGTAACACGTCGTTGCTTGGCAGCCATGGCCACTGCCTGGCTGCTGCGCCACACCATATCGATTCGATCCAACTTTTTTTCATCACCATTACCTGGCGCTCGGAGAGAGAGCAATGAAGAAGACAATTCTGGTCACCGGCGCCTCGTCCGGATTTGGTTTGATGCTGGCCACGATGTTGCACAAGCAGGGCCACACGGTTGTTGGCACCAGTCGCGATCCCGAGCGGCATGCCACCAAGGTGCCGTTCAAGTTGCTGCGCCTGGACATTGACGACGATGCCTCCATCCAGGAATTCCCGACCGTGTTGTTCCGCACGATCAAGAAGCTGGATGTGCTGGTCAATAATGCCGGCTACATGCTCACCGGCCTGGCCGAAGAAACGCCGCTGGATGCGGCACGTCAGCAGTTCGAAACCAATTTTTGGGGCACGGTGAAGGTGACCAATGCATTGCTGCCGTACCTGCGCGAGCAGCGCTCCGGCAAGATCATCACCGTCAGCTCCATCGTCGCGTTGATCGGCCCGCCGAACCTTGCGTTCTACACCGCCTCCAAACATGCGGTGGAAGGCTATTTCAAGTCGCTGCGGTTCGAGCTCAATGCCTTCAACATCCAGGTGGCGATGGTCGAGCCGGTCTGGTTCAAGACCAATCTGGGCAAGAACGCGGTGGCTGCCGCCAGCGGCGGCATCGCCGCCTACGATGCGTATCGTCGCAAGGCACAGGCTGCCACGCAGAAGGGACTGGACGAGGCGGAACAGCCCGATGCCGTGGTCAAGAAGATTTCCGAGCTGGTCGATTCCACGCAACCCAAGTTCAGCAACCCGGTCGGCAAGATGACAGGCATGTTCCTGTTCCTGCAGAGCTATGCGCCAAAGATGTTTGAAAGCTCGATTCTCAAGAGCGTTGCCGGCGCCGCCTGAGCGGCCAGGCATTGCGTATCACCGCCTTCGATCCAAGGACACCGCAGTGAAATACTATCTTTGCAAGTACATGCCGCCGCGCGCAGAGTTCCTGCAGACCATGAGCGCAGATGAAAAGACCTGGATGGCGCAGCACGGCGTCTTCCTGGACAGCCTGCTGGCGCAAGGCATCATCGTCGCGCATGGGCCGGTGATGGACCCGGCCGGTGGGTATGGCGTGTCGCTGTACCGCATTGCCGACGATCAGCAGATCGAGCAGCTCACTGCGCAGGACCCGATCGTGCGTAATGGTGCCGGCCACTACGAGCATTACCCGATGCTGCATCTGAAGGCACGCGATTAAGCGCAGCTGACAGAGCTCTGTAATGACGTCAGGCGTGCGTCGTCGATGCTTGGTGCGGCATGTGTCACTCCTAGGCTCGGGTTGCTCGGTGCCTTGCGCACCCACCTGAAGACGGCTCGCGACGCGTTGTTGCCCGCTTTCAAGCGCTGCGTACCATTCGGCTGCGCGGCATCACGTGGCCGCGTACATCGCTCGGGATCGGCATGCCGCTCGCGGACGCTGCAGGGTCAAGCATGTTGCCCGCATCCGTTTGAAGATGGCGCATTACGTGCCGGTCGCGGCAGCGGCAGCGCCCTTCGACACGACTGCACCCCGCCAGCCCTGCAGCGTTCTCCGCCATTCGGTCACCAAGGCATTGTCATGACAACCACACTCGTAACCGGTGCCTCCAGTGGCATCGGCGCAGTCTACGCACATCGGTTCGCTGCACGTGGCCATCACCTGGTGCTGGTGGCGCGCGCCACCGACAGGCTCGACGCACTCGCCACACAACTGCGCGTCGAACATGCGGTCGCCGTCGAGGTGGTCACCGCCGACCTGACCGACCCGGCGCAGCTGCACAGCGTGACCCAGCGCATCAGCGACAGCCCGATCGACATCCTGGTCAATAACGCCGGTGCCAGCCTCAACGGGGGCTTGCTGCACGCGCAGCCCGCCGCACTCGAACAGCTATTGCGCCTCAATGCGTTGGTGCCGACCTTGCTTGCACGTGCTGCGTTGCCTGGCATGCTGGCGCGCGGCCACGGCGCCATGATCAACATCGCCTCAGCACTGGCGCTGTTGCCGGAGTACTCGCCAGGCATCTATGCCGCCACCAAGGCCTATGTGTTGGCACTGTCGCAGAGCCTGCACGTAGAAGTGGGTAACCGGGGTATCCAGGTGCAAGCGGTGTTGCCGGCCGCCACGCGTACCGAGATCTACACACGTGCCGGCATGGATATCAGCCGCGTCCCGGATGTGATGGAGGTGGACGCGCTGGTGGATGCGGCGCTGGTCGGTTTCGACCGCAAGGAGCTGGTGACCATTCCACCGCTGCCCAATTCCGCCGACTGGGATGCCTTCGAGCAGGCCCGCATGACCCTTGCCAAGGGCTTCAGTCATGCCGAACCGGCCGCACGCTATCGCCCTTGATCGCGCCAGGCTCAGTTGCCGCCGGCACCGCTTCTCAACCTCCCATACCGGCGTGCAACGCAGTTGCTGCGGCCACGCTGTTGCCCGCTGTCTTCCGCTCCATCCCTCCGCGCAAGGATCAGACATGACGTACAGAACGCTGAACCCCTATACCGAACAAATGACTCGCGTCTTTCCCGAACACACCGATGCGCAGGTGGAAGCCGCGCTTGCCGCTGCCGACGCGCTGTACCGCTCCAGTTGGTGTCGGCAGGACCGTAGCCAGCGTCTGGCGGTGCTGACCACGCTGGCCGAGGTGATCGCCAGCGAGCGCGATCTGCTGGCGCGCACCATGGCCGAAGAGATGGGCAAGCCGCTGCTGCAAGGGCTGATGGAAGCGGATCTGTGCGCAGACATCGCACGCTACTACGCGCGCATGGGAGAGGACTTGCTCAGGCCGCAGCCGCTGCATACCGATGTGGGGCAGGCAACTGTGGAATTGCACCCGATCGGCGTACTGCTGGCGGTGGAGCCGTGGAATTTCCCGCTGTATCAGTTGGTGCGCGTGGTCGCGCCGGCAATCGCCGTGGGCAACCCGGTCATCTACAAGCACGCCAGCATCGTGCCGCAATGCGCGGCCTTGTTCGAAGAGCTGGTGCTCCGCGCAGGCGCACCGCAGGGCGCGGTGAGCAACCTGTACATTTCCGCCGCCAAGGTGGCCGAGCTGATCGGCGACGACCGTATCCAGGGCGTGGCCTTGACCGGTTCGGAAGGTGCGGGCAGCAAGGTGGCCGCGCGGGCGGGCGAGATGCTCAAGAAGGCAACGATGGAGCTGGGCGGCAGCGATGTCTTCGTGGTGCTCGACGATGCCGATCTGGGCAAGGCCGTGGAAGGCGCCATCTTCGGGCGACTGGGCAACGCGGGCCAGGTCTGCACCGGAGCGAAACGTTTCATCGTCCATGCGTCCATTGCGCGGGCGTTTACCGACGCCTTCGTCACTGCCATGCAGTCGGCGCCGGTGGGCGACCCGTTGGATGCGCAGACCCTGCTGGGGCCGCTGGCTTCGCGCGAAGGGCTGGAAGGGCTGAGCAAACAAGTGGACGCCGCCATCGCCCATGGCGCCACCGTGTTGACCGGCGGCAAGCGTATCGATCGGCCCGGCTTTTTCTATGCGCCCACGGTGCTGACCGATGTGACGCCGCAGAACCCGGCCTTCTACGAGGAGTTCTTTGGCCCAGTGGCATTGTTGTTCGTGGTCCAAGACGACGCCGCAGCTGCGGCATTGGCCAACGATTCGGTGTTTGGCCTGGGCGGGACGATCTACTCCGGCGACATCGCGCGCGCACGTGCACTGGCAGCGCAGATCGAGACCGGCATGGTGTTCATCAATACTCCAACCACCTCGCGCCCCGAACTTCCGTTCGGTGGCATCAAGCGCTCCGGCTTCGGGCGCGAGCTGGGCGATGTGGGCATCAAGGAGTTCGTCAATCGCAAGCTGGTGGTGGTGGCCGGCGCCTGAGTCCAGTGGCGCCCGGCATATCGATGCCGTGGCGCCTTTCTTGTCTGCACGCGCGGCATCCCTCGCCGTGCACTGCCATTGCGGAGCGTCGTCATGCACCCTGAAGCATCTTCCATTACCCACACCCACCCGCACGCCCTGCCTGCGCCCGCGCAACGGTGGCATCGCATCGTGCTGGAGCGCGACTGGGATGCGTTGCCGGCACTGCTGGACGCCCAGGCGACCTATCACACCCCTGCGCAGCTGGAACCGCTGCGCGGCAGGCAGGCAGTGACCGACGTGCTGCGCCTGGTATTCAGCGTTTTCGACAGCTTTGCGTACCTGCGCAGTTTCAGTGGCGAAGACGGGCATGCGCTGGAGTTCACCGCACGCGTGGGCGACAGCACGCTGTTCGGAATCGACCTGGTGCGCTTCGATGCCGATGGCAAGCTGGTGGAACTGGTGGTGATGCTGCGGCCGCGCGAGGGCCTGGATGCACTGGGTGCGGCACTGGCGCGACGCATCCAGCACAGCGCTGCGCCGCCCAAGTAAGCGCGGCCAACGAACGGTGGCCACATTGACGCTGACGAGCGCGCGTCAGGCGTGCACCGACTGCATAGCAGTGCGGCGTCAGCGGGGTGAGGTCGCGCTTGGGAGCTGCGCGTTCGATGGTTGTCACGCCCGGTGCTTGCGGGCTTTGCTGCGCGTCAGCGATGTTTCACAACGGCGAGCAAAATGCAGCGCGCCATCGTCGGCGAGCGTGGACGGCACGTTCGAAAACCGCAGCGGACGAGCCGCACATCCCGCACCAAGCAGCGTCCGCGTCTGCCTGGCGGTGCGTGCAGTGTTTTATTAGATGCTCTACGCGCTGCTGTGAAGCTGCGGCGGAGAGCGAGCACCCGACTTACCATGTCGCTACAGCGCTGGCGTATACCAGCGTGCGGTTCTGCGATCTTGGGACGCAATAAGCAAGGGCACCGCATTACCGCAGCACGCCTGTCGTACTGCCGTGGCTACTCAGGATCGCTTGCGCGCGACATCCGGGTCACGGGTACGAGAGCAGCGACGACGAAACGATTGGGCGCATCGGCTACGGCATTCGCAGCGACGCCCTCGGTCGTCAGGCGCGCCTGCGCTCCAGCCACCACGTGGCGGTTGCCACCGCCAGCCATAGCAGCAGCCACGGCCAGCGCGGACCGGGCTGCGAGGCGGGGCGCGTCGTTGCAGGCGTGGATGCGTGCGCTGCGGCCAATGCCAGCGTGTGCGCGCGCAGTTGCTGCCGGTACAGCGCCGGCGCCTCGCCGGGTGCGCGCACATAGATCCAGCGTGGGCTGGGTCCGCCGTGCAGCCGATGCCAGCCGGTGGCAGCCGGCCAGTAGCCTGCGCAGCGCGCTGCGTTGCCGGTGCGTTCGACCAACAGACGCTGGCGGCTGCCATCGGGCGCACCCACGGCCGCGTCGGCCGCCAGATCGCACAGAAGCATGCGTTGTCCCGACCAGCCCTCCTGCACCGCCGATGCTGGCGCGCCTGTCGGGCGTGCCACCGCGCCGAGCAATTGCGCCCAGAGCTGCGCATGCAGCGCGCGCTGGCCGGCCAGCACCAGCGTGTAACTGTCCTGGACCACGCTGACCCCGATGCGCCCGCGCCCGACACTGCGCCACCAACCCAGGGCCGTACCGTCGCGGGCGCGCGCGGAGATCACCGCATCGCTGCCCTGCGGCTGCAGGTTGCGGCGTTGCAGCGACGGCGGGGCGGTCTGTGTGCCGGCATCGCCAGGCGTGCCTGCCGGTGCCAGGGCAACGGCGCTGCTGGCGTCGCCGCCGGTCACCGCCAGCCCGAGCGCGGCCAGGGCGGTGCGGGTGGCGGCATCGGCCGGATCGGCCGCCTGCACCAGCACGCCCAGGCCGCGCGCGATCGCTGCGCTCACCGCCTGCCGTTGCGGGATGGGCATGGCCAGCAGGCGCCGGGCGTCGAGCACCAGCACATCCATCCGGTCGAGGCTGGCGGCGTCCAGGCTGACCGCATCGCCCAGCTGCAGGCCGGCGCTGACGCTGACCTGGCTGCGCGCCACCAGTCCCGCATCGCTGGCCCAGCGGCGCAGGTACTTGAACTCCGGCTGCGGCGCACCGGCCAGCAGCACCACCCGGGCCGGCGGCACGGCGGCGATCTGCACCGGGACATCCAGGCGGCCCAGCTTGCCGCCGGCGGCATCGCGCAGCTGCAGCGCGAACAGCACCTGCCCTGGTGCATTCGCCAGGCCACGCAGGCGCACCTGGCCCTGCGCATCCGGGTGGGCGCGATCGACGCGCTGGCCGGACGGGTCGAGCAGGTCCACCTGGGCGTTGGCGACGCCCTGCACCTGCGCGGTGAGGGTGACCAGCTGGCCCGGCGCGACGGCTGCCGGTGCCCAGGCCGCGACCAGCCCGCGCATGGGCGGGCCCAGCGCGGCCTGCACCGCCACCCCTGCCAGGCCATCGCGGTCGCGTGCGGGCAGGCCGTCGCCATGTACCACCACGCTGGCGGTGCCGGGGTTGCGACGCAGCGCAGTCGCCAGGTCGGGCACGCGCGGCACGCCGGGCAGGCGGGGGGCTTCCGGCAACGCCACCCATTGCGCGCCCGGGCGGATCTGCGTCGTGTCGGTGCCTGCGGTGGCCACCTGCAGCACGCCGGCAATGTCGGCCCGCGGTGGCGGCAGCAGCACCGGATAAAGCAGGACCGCCAGCACCGGCTGGGCAGCCAGCAACCACCACAGCCGGGCGCGCGCACGCGCCTGGGCTGCGTGCGCGCGCAGCAGACGGATCCAGCCGACGACCACCAGCAGCGCCAGAACGGCGGCCACCAGCCAGGGCAGTGCGGTGGTCATGGCGGTGGCCCCCCACGCAAGGCATCCAGGTAACGCTGGCCGCGCGCGTCGGCGGCCGGGCGTCGGTCCACCGGCGCCGGTGGCGCACTGAGCGTGGGCCACACCAGCGCACGCAGCTGCGCGCGGCAGCGCAGGCAGGCAGGCTCGCTGCGCAGGGTTTCCACCGCGGCCGCCACGCCGAGTGGGTCGGGCACCAGGTCCTGGGCGCCCTGCAGCCAGCGGGTGTAGCGATCGAGGACGGCCTCCGGTACCGCGCCGTCTTCGCCCAGCGCGGTCCACAGCGCCAGCGCCGAGGGGTCCGGTGGCGGTCGGGTGTCCAGGGCGGCGGGGCGGTCGCCCAGTCCGTCGCGCTTGCCGCTCATGCGCCGGCTCGGATCGATCGGCGGCAATTGCGTGCCGACGCGTGCGAGATAGATGCGCTCGGCCTGCTGCACCTGCTTGATGAAGCCCAGCGCCTTGTTGGCGAACGGCAGCGCGCGCTCGGGGTGGCCCTGGCGCAGCTCGCCTTCGGACTGCCACATCTGGTCCAGCGCGGCGCGCAGCAGGGCACGGGTCTGCGGGTCCAGCAAGGTGGCCGCTTCGGCGTGGTCGTGGGTGTGGCCGAACTCGGTCAGCACGTCCTGCGCCTGTCCGAAGCCGCTGCGCTCGTGGCCCCCATCGGCGTGATCGTGGTCGTGATCGTCCAGGGCTGCCGCGCCGCTGGCGGGTGCAGCGGCGTGATCGTGATCGTGATCGGCGTGTGGATGGGTGGCGTCGTGGGCGTGCTCGGCCGGCGCATCGGCGGTCGGCATGTCGGCGGTGGGCAAGTCATCGGCCGGGGCGTCGCTGGTGGGCGGTGCGTCGGCGGTCGGCGGGCCCTTGGGTGCGCCTTCGCTCTCTTCGCCCAGGAACTGGCCGTAGCGCAGCCGCAGCAGGCGCTGGTCCACGCCGATGGCGTCGGAGCGTTTGAGATAGGTGGCATCGTCCAGGCGCGGTTTTTCCTTCAGCAGCGCCTGCGCGTCGATGATGATCTGGCGCTGGCTGCGGAAATAGGCCGGCAAGGTCTGTTTGACGCTGGCTTCCAGGCCGGCGGCCATGCTCTGTTCCGGTGGCGGCCAGCGCAGGATCACGCTGGCGCTGCGGCCTTCCTGTGGGTCGGGCTGGCGGGTGTCGTGCACGATGAGCTGCGCGATCAGGTCGTCGCCGGCGGCCATGCCCAGCGCCTGCGGCTGCAGCGTGGTGGTGAAGCTGCGGCGGGTGGCCGGCCCGCTGCCGGTGAGCGGGCGGCGCTGGGTCTTGAAGGTGATGTTCTCGCCGCTGCCCTGGGCCAGGGTCAGGCGCAGCTCGGCGCTGGTGGCCACGGCGTAATCGTCGCCGGCTTCGAAGCGCAGGGTCCAGGGGCCATTGGCCGGCGTCCACAGCACCAGGCTCTGCTCGGGCGCGAGCACGCGCACCTGCGGCGGGCGGTCGGGCAGTACCTCCAGCCGGTGCAGTTGGCGGTCGGCGGGCGTGCCGTCGATGAGGATGCGGTACAGGCTGGCGCGCGTGGCGGTCCATTGCCCCTGCCACTGATCGCTGCTGCCCTGCCGGGCCAGCGGGATGAGGCGGCCGTCAGTCAGGCGCAGTGCCACGTTGCGCGGGGCCGGGCTGACCTGCAGCTGCCAGTCCAGCCGGGTGCCGGCGGGCACGCGCGCGTCCAGGCCGGGCAGCCGCGCGGCGGGAAGGCCGGTGTAGGCCGGCGGTGTGCTGCGTAGCTGCGCCTGGCGCAGCATCGCAGCGCTGCTGCCGGCACCGGCGGCGCTCACCCGGTCGGCGGGGGCGGCAGGCGGCAGCGCACGCGGCGGCCACAGCAGTAACGCGCCGCAGGCGACCAGCCCGAGCAGACTCCAGGGCCATGTGCGTCGCCACGGCCAGGCCGGGCGCAGATCGCGCGGAGTGCTGCGCAGGCGCTGTTCCAGCCGCTGCCGTTGCAGCGCCTGCAGCGGGCCCAGTTGCGCGGCCGGCAAGAACAACAGGTCGCTGCTGTCGTCCAGGTCCGGTTCGCGATCCAGCCGACGGATCAGCCAGGTCTGATCCAGCTGCCGCGCTGCGTGCAGCGCGATGATGGCCAGTAGCACGATGCCCGCCAGCAACAGTGGCACCACCGCTGCGTGCGCGCCCATGCGCCAGGCCAGCGCACCCGGCAGCAACGCCAGCGGCCAGCCGAACACCAGCACGCCGGCAGCGCGCCGCCGGCGTGCGGCTTGCCACGCGCGCTGCAGCACCGGCGTGCTCATGCCGCGCTGCTCCTGCGCGGGGCGGTGGCCAGCCAACGCTCAAGCGCGAACAGCAGCAGCACCGCACCGATCAGCCACGATGCCAGCGGCCACGGCGGTGTACTCAGCCGGATCGCGCTGCCGCGCTGTGGTGGCAGTGTCTGCGCCAGGGCGCGTTGCGGGATGGCAGGTGGTTGCAGCGCAGCGTGCAGGCGGGTGGGGAAATCGGCGTCCAACAGTGCCGGCAGCTGCTGCGGCTGCAGTGGCGTGGCCCAGCGCAGCAGACGCCCGCGCCCGACTGCGGCGGCGTCGAGTACGGGCTGCCCCTGCAGGTCGAGCGCGGGCTGCAGCGCGGCGGCGAGTGCGGGCGGCACCGGCGTGCCCGCATCCAGCAGCAGCTGGCCGCCGGCTGCAACCCAGTCCTGCACCGGCGCGGGCGGAGCGGTGGACGACAACCATGCCACCACCGTGCCGGGCGCCCATCGCGCCGGCACTGCCTCGGCAGGCACGCCCACCGGCATGTTGCCCGGCAGCGCCCAGGCGGCATGCACCGCGCGTAGATAGCGCAGGGCCGGTGCGGCGCGGTCGTCGGCAATCGCCTGCAAGCGCAGCGGCGCGGTGGCAGGCGTGGCGGCCACCGGCGATGCACCGGGCAGCACCTGCCACTGCACTGCACGCGACAGCTGTACCCGCTGCGCATCCACCACGCCCCATTGCGCGGGCACGATCACGCTGAGCGGCGCGTCTACGGGCAGGCTGGCATCGAGTTCGCGCAGCAGGCTAGCCACCGGTTGCGGACTGTCGGCGTGTGGACCAGTGCCCTCGGTGGCATCGGCCCTGGCATCGATCGGTAAAAAGCCAGGCGCCAGCCACACCCACTGCGCATCCTTGGGCTGTGGCTGCGCGCGTGCCGCAGCCAGGTCCACACCCGGGCTCACCGCGATGCGCGGGCGTGCATCCTGCAGCGCGCGTAACGCGGGCTCGGCCAGCAGCAGCGCCAACGCGGCCAGCAGCAGCAGGCGTACCAGCAGCAGCGGCAGTTCGTCCAGGCGCACGCGGTGGCGTGGGCGCGGCACCGCACGCAGCCAACGCAGCGCGGCAAACTCGGTGGGCCGGTGCTCGCTGCGCCGCGCCAGATGGATCAGCAACGGCAGCAGCAGCGCAGCCAGTGCCGCAAGCCCGGCCGGAAACAGCAACAGCAGATTCATGCCCCTGCCCCTGCATTGACACTGCGCGCGCGTGCGTTCGTGGCACTGCGGTGGTGCGTCCGCCTGTGGGCATGCTGGAGTTGTTGGCTGAGCTGCCACCGCCGCTGTAGCCGCAATCGCAGCGGGAGTTGCATCCACGGTTGCATGGCGTGCGCAGGCGCGACGGTGGTCGGCGTTGCACCCATGCGAAGACCTCGCCCAGTGAGCTGTGCTTGCAACTGCAACTGCGGTCGCAGCATTGGCATGCAGAGCTGCGCATGCTCGACTTTGGTAAGCACTGCCCTCATGCGCAGGGGATACCCGGGCAATGCAGATGCACAGCACACGGTGCTGGATACCGTGCCGACATCGACATGCCGCACACGATGGTCGCCGGTACGCGTGGCTGCCACTGCGGCCTGTGCCCGCTGCCAGCAACACGCATTCGCCGCTGCGGCGGCTGCACCGCCGTGCTCCAACGCCGGACCGATAGCGAGATGGAAGGCGCAGTCGCCACACCATACAGGCACGTGCTCATCGGGCCGCACCCCGACCGAACAGCTGGCGCAGCGCGGCATCGGCCGGCGCATCCAGGTAATGCACGGCATGCGCAATGCCGGCCGCTTGCCAGCGCGCCTGCCGCGCGCGCTGGGCCGCGGCGAAGCATTGCAGATAGTCCTCGCGCATGGCCGCGCCATCGCCCAGCAGTTCTTCGCCGGTTTCCGGGTCGCGAAAGCGGTGCCCGCCGCTGAATCGAAAATCGCGTTCGTCGCAGGTGAGCACCTGCAGCTGCAGCACTTCACGGCGCGCGGCCGCGAATTTTTCCAGTGCGCTCGCCAGCTCTTCATCGAACCCATCGCCGATGGACAGCAGCAGGTCGTGCGCGGCGATGCGTTCCCACAACGGCCGTAGCGCATCCAGCCCGGGCCAACGGCCGCCGGCGCGCAAGCCGTGCAAGGCCAGCCACAGCCGGTCGCGTTGGCGGCTGCCGACACCGGCCGGCACCGCGACCAAGCCGCCGCCATGCAGTGCATACAGGCCGACACGATCGCCTTGCTGCAGCGCCACTTCGGCCGCGCAGGCGGCCAGCGTCGCCATCGTGTGCAGGCGGGTGTGCGCCGGCCGCGCGCTGTCGGCCTGCCCGGCCGAGGCAGTGGCATCGAGCAGCAACCACAGCGTCAACGGGCTTTCGCGCTCGGCTTCGCGTACGAAGAAGCGATCCGAGCGTGCGTAGAGCTTCCAGTCGATCTGGCGCAGCGCATCGCCCGGCTCGTAGGCGCGGTACTGCGCAAATTCCAGCCCGGCGCCGCGGCTGCGGCTGGCCTGCTGGCCGATCCCGTGCGCGCCCTGCGCCTGACGCGCACGCAGCTGCAGGCCGCGCAGGCGGCTGCGCACATCGGCGGGGATCAGGGCCGGCAGCGGTGAGTGCATGGCGCTGCGCTCAGCTCGGGAACGGCACGGCGTGCAGCAGCGCGGCGATCACATCATCGGCACTGCGTTGTTCGGCTTCGGCAGCGAAGGACAGCAGCAGGCGATGCCGCATCACCGGCGCCGCAAGCGCCAGCACATCCTCGCGGGTGGCGGCGAGCCGGCCATGCAACAGCGCACGTGCCTTGGACGCGAGCACCAGCGACTGCCCCGCGCGCGGGCCGGCGCCCCACTTGATCCATTGCCGGACCTCATCGCTTGCCTGCGGGCCGGGCCGGCTGGCGCGCACCAGGCGATTGATCCAGGTCAGCAGATCCGCGCCCACATGCACTTGCCGCACATGCTGCTGCAGCGCCTGCACGCTGGCCGCGTCCATCACCTTGGGCACCTGTGCGCTGGCCGTGCCGGTGGTCTGGCTGAGGATGTCGCGCTCTTCCTGCTCGCTGGGGTAGTCCACGCGCACATGCAACAGGAAGCGATCCAGCTGCGCCTCCGGCAGCGGGTAGGTGCCGGCCTGCTCGATCGGGTTCTGCGTGGCCAGCACGAAGAACGGCGCCGGCAGCGCATAAGTGGTGCCGGCATAGCTGACGGTGCGCTCGCTCATCGCTTCCAGCAGCGCGGCCTGGGTCTTGGGCGGGGTGCGATTGAGTTCGTCGGCCAGCAGCAGGTTGGTGAAGATCGGCCCCTGCTGGAAGCGGAAATGCCGGTGGCCGGTGCCGTGGTCTTCTTCCAGCAACTCGGTGCCGAGAATGTCGCTGGGCATCAGGTCGGGGGTGAACTGCACGCGGCGAAACTGCAGCTCCAGCGCCTGCCCGAGCGAGCGCACCAGCAGCGTCTTGCCCAACCCGGGCGCGCCTTCCAGCAGGCAGTGGCCACCGGCGAGCAGGCCTATCAGCAGTTGCTCCACCACCGCGTCCTGTCCCACCACCGCCTGGGCCAGGGCTGCACGCAGCGCGCCGAGTTGGGAGAGCTGTGCGGTGAGGGTGTCGTCGCTGGGGGAAGTCATGGGGGAAGTCTCGTTATTTGGCTGCTGGCGTAGGAGCGCGCTTGCGCGCGATGCTTTACCGGTAAATCTTCGTCGCGCGCCAGCGCGCTCCTACAAAGGCGTGCGGGGCTGGTGAGTGCGACGGCGGACGGTTGGCGGTGGTGTCGTGTCTGGAAAGATCTCCCGCACTTCCTGTAGGAGCGCGCTTGCGCGCGATGTGGCGTTACCGGGAAGGCATCGCGCGCAAGCGCGCTCCTACATGATGGTTTCAGTTGGTCAATGCATACATCACGATGTTCACTGCGAACCGGGTGTTGTCTTCGGCCAGGAAGCGTTTGTTGCGCCAGTCGTAATCCCATTCGCAGCCGTAATCCTTGTTGCTGTAGAGCACTCCAAGGCGTCCGTCGATGCTGATGCCCTTGAGATAGTCGTGCACCAGATCGTCGCCCCATCCATTGAGCTCGAAGCTGGTCGCCGGCGGGCCATCCGGGAACTTGAAGAACGCGCTGTAGAGGCGGTGGCTGTTGGGCAATTTCTGCAGTGCGCTCTTGCCGAACAGCGCGGTCATCTGCGCCGCGAACGAGGTGGCGAACAAGCCATCGATATCGTGGTTGCAATCGTCCACGAACACGAAGCCGCCGTTGCGCACGTAGCGTTCGAAATTACGCCGCTCGGCGGGATTGAATTCCACCAGCTTGTGCCCGGACAGATAGCAGAACGGCGCCTGCAACATGCGCGGGTCGGCCAGATCGATGACGTGCTCTTGCGGGTCCACCCGCAGCTGCGTGTAGTCGATCAACGAGGTGATCAGGTTGGACGGCATACGCGCATCCACATCCCAATCTCCCGAGTCATACCGCAGCCGGGTAAACCAGAAATCGTAATTGCCTGCCGCCCGCGCCCGCCGCGGTAACGCCAACGCAGCGACGCTACCGAGCAGCAATCCAAGGACATGACGGCGAGTCGCGGGCGCCGCCAGTGCGTGTAGACCGGGAACGGGATGTGCAGGAAAAGCATCGGGCTGCGAAGAGATTGCTCCGCTCCCCCATTCCCGATTCCCCACTCCCGATTCCCGGCTCTCAGTCACACCGCATCCGACAACGAGGTAAACGTGAAATCACGCAGGCGCATCGGCGGGATCATCATCACGTAGCTGGATTCATCGCCGGCCACGCGCACCGGCCTGCCCAGCTCGTCGATATTGTTGAGCATGATGATCGGCGATTCGTTGAAGCGGAAATTCTTCACCGGGTACTTGATCTGCCCGTTCTCGATGTAGAAGGTGCCGTCGCGGGTCAGCCCGGTCAGCAGCACGGTCTGCGGGTCGACCATGCGGATGTACCAGGTGCGCGTGACCAGGATGCCCTTCTCGGTGCCGCGCACCAGTTCGGCGATGTTCTTCTCGCCGCCGGCCATCAGCAGATTGCCCGGCTCGCCGATCGCACGCTTGCCGTTCTTCTGCGCCCAGTAGCGCGAATACTGCAGGTTGGCGACCTTGCCGTTTTCCACGATGGACATCTTTTCGCGCGGCAGGCCTTCTTCGTCCCACGGCAGCACCGCTGCGCGCGCATCCCACGGGTCGGCGGTGATGTTCACGCGCGGGTCGTAAACCTGCTCGCCCAGCTTGTTGCCGCCGCCCTTCTTGGACAGGAAGCTGCGGCCCTCGTCGGCCATGCGCGCATCGAAGTAGCGCATCATGAAGGAGATCAATCCTGCCGCCGCCGCCGGCTCCAGGATCACCGTGTACTTGCCCGGTTCCAGCGCCTTGGCTTCGGCCGAATCGCTGGCCTTGCGCATGGCGATGCGGATGTCCTGCTCGGCCTTGAAGTCGGCGGCGTCCTTCAGGTTGCGCCCCACCCAGCCCGAGCCACGGCCGTCTTCGGTGCGCACGGTGCAGGTGTAGTCGAAGCGCGCGTCGCGCTGATAGCCGAAGTTGCCCTTGCTGTTGGCAAAGGCGGTAAAGCTCTGGCCATCTTCCAGAAAGCCGGCGGCGATCAGGCCCTTGCCCTTGCACGGAGCGATCGAATCGGCGGCGACCTGCGCGCGGAACGCCGGGTCGATGGCGGCGGTGGATTCGCTGAAGGTGGGGCTGGCGGTGTAGGTCTGCTTGTCGACGGCCGGCATGAACTCCGGGTTTTCAGGCGCCAGCCTTGCCAGATCTTCGGCGCGGCGCACCACGCGTTCCAGCGATGCATCGTCGAACTCGTTGATGGTGGCGATGCCCACGCGCTTGCCGAACGCCACCTGCACCTGCAGATCGGTGTTGTCGACGATGCCGCTGGTGGACACGTTGTTGAGTGCGAAACGGATATTGCCGTCGATGGTGCCGGTGAGCGTGGCGGTGCACTCGTCGGCCTTGGACAATTTGATGACCTTGTCCAGGATGGCCTTGGCCTGCGCTTCGGTAAGGATGCTCATGTGGGTTTCTCCTGTCAGCCGAGCGAGCGGGCGGTGTTGATGACGTTGATGCCGTCGAAACGGGCGGTGGACGAGCCATGCGAGACCGCCGAGGACTGGCTCGGCTGGCCCTTGCCGTCGAAGAACGAGCCGCCCAGGCGGTAGTCGCGTTGATCGGCCACCGCGCTGCAGGCGTTCCAGAATTCCGGCGTGCGGATCTGGTAGGCCACGTCCTCGAGCATGCGGGTGATCGCACCGTTCTTGATCTCGTAGAACAGCTGGCCGCCGAATTGCGCGTTGTAGCGCTGCTGGTCGATGGAGAACGAGCCATCGCCGATGATGTAGATGCCGTTTTCCACGTTCTTGATCAACTCGCTCACGCTCAACGGCGTCTTGCCGGCGGCCAGCGACACATTGGCCATGCGCTGGAACTGCACGCTCGACCACGAGTCCGCATAACAGCAACCATCAGAGGCGGTCTTGCCGAGGATATGCGCCTGGTCGCGAATGGCCTGGTAGTCCACCAGCTTGCCGTCGCGGATCAGATCCCACTGCTTGGTCTTGACGCCTTCATCGTCGTACCCCACCGCGCCCAGGCTACCGGGCTGGGTCTTGTCGGCCAGGATATGCACCTTGTCGCTGCCGTACTGGAAACCGGCCTTGAGCTTGTCCAGGGTGGCGAAACTGGTACCGGCGAAATTGGCCTCGTAGCCGAGCACGCGGTCCAGCTCCAGCGGGTGGCCCACCGACTCGTGGATGGTGAGCCAGGTGTGCGAGGGGTCCAGCACCAGATCGTACTTGCCCGGCTTCACCGATGGCGCCTTGAGCTTTTCCTGCGCCTGCTTGGCCGCGGCGATCGCGTCTTCCTTCATGTCGTAGGACAGGCCGTAATTGACCACGCCGTTGGGCGAGACGAACTTGCCCGAGGCGGCACCGTCCAGGTATTCGTAGCCCAGGCCCATCGGCGCAGACAGCCCGTCGCGGGTGCGGAACTTGCCGCTGGCCTTGTCGATGGCGGTGACGCTCAGTGGCGCCCAGATGCGGTGCACATCCTGGTCGATGTACGAGCCGTCGGTGCTGGCGAAATACTTCTGCTCGTTGACCACGAACAGCATCGAGTTGACGAAGTTGGCGCCGGCAGCGGTGGCGGCAGCGTTGACGCCCAGCAGCAGATCCACCTTGTCCTTGATCGGCACCTCCATCGCGTTCTTCTTGATCGGCGTCTTCCAGCTGACCTCGCCGACGCCCGGTGTGGGCGCCAGTTGCACCGGCGTGCCCTGCACCCTGGCATTGGCCTTGGCGATCGCGGCAGCCTGCGCCGCGGCCTTGGCCACGCCCTGTTCGGTGAGCTCGTTGGTGGCAGCAAAACCCCATGCTCCGCCCACGATCACGCGGATGCCGGCACCGATGGATTCGGTGTTGACCACGTTCTGTACCTTGTCTTCGCGGGTGATGACGAACTGCCGCAGATAGCGGCCGATGCGCACATCGCAATAGCTCGCTCCGGCCTGCCGCGCGGCATTGAGCCCGGCATCGGCCAGGCGCTTCTTGAGGCCGACATCGAAGGGCGTCAACAACTGCTCGGCGGCAATCGCCTTGCCGAAGTAGGCCGGCACGATCAGCCCACCCATGGTAAGCCCGGTCAGGGCAAGGAAATCACGTCGCTGCACGGCAACTCCCCAATAGTCCCGCGCGGCGCGCAGGTGGTCTGGTGACGCACAGATGGGTATCTGCACGGTATCGCCGATTCTTGCCGGGCGATGAACGCTGCGTCAAATGACTTTCGGCAGGGGTGCAGCGGCAATCGCTGTGCTCGTCTGAATCGATTGGCACAGCTATCTGCATGCAAGTCTGGCGAGCGGGGCTGGTTGCCTGCGATGGATGCTTCGCGCGGGAACATGTGGTGGATGTCGTGCATGCTCGCCCTATTCACGACGATGCGATGCCATCACGCTCAATAGCTGCTGCGCAGGTTCAGAGCGGCTGACAAACTGCGTGGGCGATCTGCGCGCTGGCTGCAGGGCCCTTGCCCGCCCACCATCGCGGGACACGCTGCAAGTACGTCCCTGTAAGCTCTTACGCGGCATCCATGCCGCGTAAGGTCCCGCGGCGGTGGGCGGGCAAGGGCCAGTCGAGAGTGTCGGTAAGCATAGTGAGAGCAAAGCATGACGTGCCTTGTTTGAAGAACGCCGCGGATCATCTTCGCAACGCAAGGCGATCAACCTGAGGCTTCAAAAAAAAGCAACCGACTCACTCTCTGGTGCGGTGTCCTCGCCGATTGCGGGACCGTGTGGCGGCATGGATGCCGCCACCGAGCCTACAGGGACGTACTTGCGGCGTGTCCCCCGAGCGGCGAGGGCACCGCGCCCTCGACTGACCAAGCTTTTGATCGCACCCAACAACGCTGCGAATCGACATCATGATGAGCCGCTCTCAGCCTAACGAACGCGCGGTATTGATCACGTTGATACCATCGAAGCGCGCCGTGGCCGAGCCATGCGACACTGCCGACACCTGGCTGGGTTGGCCCTTGCCATCGAAGAACGAGCCGCCCAGACGGAAGTCGCGCTCGTCGCACACCGCGCTGCAGGCGTTCCAGAATTCCGGCGTGCGAATCTGATAGGCGCCGTCTTCCACCAACCGCGTGACCTGGCCGTTCTCGATCTCGTAGAACAGCTGCCCGCCGAACTGGGCGTTGTAGCGCTGCTGATCGATCGAATACGAGCCGCGCCCGTGGATGTACAGCCCGCGCTCGACGTTCTTGATCATGTCCGCCACCGCCAGCGGCGTCTTGCCCGCAGCCAGCGACACATTGGGCATGCGCTGGAACTGCACGTTGGACCACGAGTCGGCGTAACTGCAGCCATCGGAGGCGGTCTTGCCGAGCAGATGCGCCTGATCGCGCGTGCATTGGTAGTCGACCAGGATGCCGTCCTTGACCAGGTCCCATTGCTTGGTCTTGACGCCCTCATCGTCGTAGCCCACCGCACCCAGGCTGCCTGGCTGCGTCTTGTCGGCGACGAACGTCACCGTGTCGCTGCCCCAGCGGAACTTCGCATCGCGCTTGTCCAGCGTGGCGAAACTGGTGCCGGCGTAGTTGGCCTCGTACCCGAGCACGCGATCGAGCTCGAGCGGGTGGCCGACCGACTCGTGGATGGTGAGAAACAGATTGCTCGGGTCGATCACCAGATCGTATTTGCCGGCCTTCACCGAGCGCGCGGTGAGCTTGGCGCGCGCCTGCTTTGCGGCGGCAATGGCGTCTTCGCGCGCATCGTAGCTTTTTCCATACCCGACAAGCCCGCCAGGTAGCGCGTGCTTCTCGCGCGCATCGCCGTCCAGATACTCGTAGCCCATGCCCATCGGCGAAGACAGCCCGTCGCGGGTGCGGAACTTGCCGCTGGCTTTGTCCACCGCAGTCACGGTGAAGGGCAGCCACAGCCGGTGCACATCCTGATCGATATAGGAGCCATCGCTGCTGGCGAAGTATTTTTGCTCGTTGATGGCAAACATGCGCGAGGCCACGAAGGTGGCGCCGGCGTTGAGCGCGGCCGCATTGACGTCCATCAGCAGCGCCACCTTGTCCTGCAGCGGTACTTCCATCGCATTCTTCTTGATCGGCGTGCGCCAGCGCACTTGCCCGGCCGCTGTCACGGGCGCCAGCTGCACCGGCGTACCACCCAGCCGCGCGTTGGCCTTGGCGATCGCCACCGCCTGGCGCGTGGCGGTGGCCACGCCATCGCTGGTAAGCGTGTTGGTGGCCGCAAACCCCCACGCGCCATCGGCCAGCACGCGCACGCCCACGCCGCTGGATTCGGCGTTGACCACGTTCTCCACCTGCGCCTCGCGGGTGATCACGAACTGGCGCAGATAACGGCCTACGCGCACATCGCAATAACTGGCACCGGCTGCCTTGGCGGTGCTCAGCGCGGTATCGGACAAGCGCCGGCTGCGCACGGCATCGTTGGGTGTGAGCAACTGTTCGGCAGCGATCAGGCGCGTGTTCGGCAACAGCAAGCCGGCAGCGCCGATGCCCGACAGGGTGAGGAAGGTACGACGGTCCACGGCGGTTCTCCGTTGAAGGCGAGCGGCACGACCCCCGCCGTGCCAGCCCCCGAGACTGGCCGGTGTGGGCGTTGGCGGTCAAGGGGGCAGCGCCGGCGGGCCGGCGCCCGCGTCCAGATCGCATGGTGCGTGGCGATACGATGCGGACACCGGGCGGCTGTCGAAAGGCGCGCCGACATGCGGGCAGCGGCAGCGCACGCATCGATCCAGATCTCTATGTACCGTTTGTGCACTTCTGCGTTGCGGCACATCGAAACGTCAAGCGCCGCAGCACAACCGAGCACGACCACTGGCGATGGCAGGCTGTATGCGCTGAGTGCATCAGCGTGCTGCCGTGTGCCGCAATCGCCGGTCCAGCAGATAGCCGAGCGCGCCGCCGACGGCGATGGGCAGCAGTGCATAGATCGGGATGAAGATCAGCGCCAGCGCCGACTGCGCGTCGGCACGCAGATCCAGCGTGGCGTGCGCCCAGGCCAGCGCACCGAAGCCCAACGCACAGGGGACAAGTAGCGAGATCGGACGCCGGTACAGGAAGCTGATGCCGAGCAGCGCGCCCCATGCAATCGCATTGAACGCGCCCAAGAGCAGCCAGGCGCCGATAGCCGTGTCGGTGTATTGCGCAAGCCATTCCACCCCGCGCGGCAGGCGCGCCGCGTAGGGTAGCAGCACACCAACCAGCACAATCATGAAACGGCAACTCCGCATGGTCATTCGCACGCCATCCCTGCTGGTAGGAACGAGGATGTTGGCTCTCGTCATCGCATCCGCGTGGTGAGACCAGTCACTTTTTAAAGTCGGTCGGACGTTCCAGCTGGTAGATCGACTCTCCCAGATCGTCCAGCTGCTTGGCGATGATCGCCTGGGCATCGTAGACGCCACGGTTGTAAAAGTAGGCTCCGACTTCTTCGGCAAAGAAATCGAGCAGGAACTCTGCATCGAAGCGTCCGATCTGCTGCTTCAGCTCCTCGCTGAAGTAAAGCTGGACCTTGCGGATGATCGCCGCCCGCTCGCCTTCGGTGAATTTGATATTGGTCATGGAGGCTCGGCGCAACGACGGTCTCGGGACGATTTGCATTGAGACACAGGCAGCTTGGCGCGACTGGTGCCTGTTGAACCCAACCGCTTGCCTGGTCGGTATCGAGATCGAGGCTTAGGTGGCAGCCGGCCAACGGGCAGGCCGGCCGGCCCGAATGTAGTCGAGGTATTCGGACTCGGCAATCCCAAGGTTGGTCCAGCGCGTGGGGTCCGCCGCCAGGGATGTGCTGGCATACATCACGGCAGAGGCAGCGTCCGCAAAAATGGCAGCAGGGGCGTCCGGTCCATCCGGATCGAAAGACATGAAGTCATACAGGTCCGAATGGTCCTGGCTGCCAATGTCCTCCACGTCATGAATCCACACCTCGATGGAGTCGTTTGCCGGGCGTAACTCGATATGGCGAATGTACGTTGCATCGACTGGGCTTTTTCCGAGGAACTGCTCGACCGACGTGTTGCGCCGTAACGTAGCTGGAATATCAACCGGTAAAAGATGTCGCATACGGCCTCCCTGCCTTCAAGCTACCGCTGCTCCAAAAATACATCGAGCCGCGCCGCTGTGCGGCGTGGCTCGACAGTGCTCACTTGGTCTGACTTGCCACGCGCTTGAAATACGCCGTGCGCATCATCGGGTTGCCGTCCTTGAAGTACGCTTCGATCTCGGTCATCACCTTGCCATCGGCGCTGACCGTATAAGTGCGTGTGGATGCCGGCAAGCCTTGATACATCAACTGCATGACCAGCACGCCGGGCTCGGGCATTTTGACTGCGGCACGATCGACCAGGTAGGTGCCGGATGCCTTGCCCGGCGTGCCGTCCAGCGACAGCGTGGATTGCGCCTGCAAGGTGTTGTTGTCGTGTTCGACGATCTCGGCGCTGGTGGCCCATTTGTTGCCGGGGACCTGTTTGAAATCCAGGACGACACGTTTGGGTCGTGCAGCAGGTGGCATCGGCAGGCTGCTGGTGTCCAGCAGCCAGGTTCCGACCAGCGGCGAGGTTGCGGTTGATGCGGAGAATGCGGGTGTGGCTTGCAACATGACGGCAGCCACCAGTGCAACACATGCGGTCTTCATGTGAACTCCCTGATCGATACGTGGTCCCTGCGGGCAGTCATGCGACTGTTCGCAAGGCACTGTGAGTAGATCAACTTCCCGTAGACCGTCCCACTCCGGCCCGATCGCGATACTCACCGCCTGGCGGCGGTGAGTCAACTCGCGGTACCAGGTGGCCGTTGGCGCAGTTCTCGCGCTCCAGCGCATCGCCAGCGGCGCAATCAGCATGCGTTCCATAAAAAGGCAGCCACACCGGGCAGGTGTCTCGCATCAATCAAGGTTGCTTGTCGCGCAAGCCGAAACCTCAGCCCTGCGCCTTGTCGAACCCAACGCGATACCGCGTCGCCTCGGTCACGTCATCGCGTGAGCCCAGGAACACCGGCACGCACTGGTGCCGTTATGCGGGCTGGATGTCCAGGATGCCTTCGTACCGTCCCAGTGGCGAGCTTCCATCATCAGACGTGTGCGGGCGGTCAGCATCACTGAGTCGGGCAAGGCTTGTTTCCCCATTGCCGCTTTGCAGCGCCGCGTCCCAGGACGGTCTGACAGTCTGCTGGTAAAGGCAGCTGGCAATTACGGCCCACAGCGGTGTGGCGATGTAGAACAATGCCGACCGCTTCACCAAAGGGCCGATGTTCTGCGGACCGACAAGCAGGTAAAGGCAAAGGCGGATCATCGCTGCGGTGATTGCCCGGTTAGTGCAGCATGGCGTGGGCGCGCGCACGCTTCAGCCAGATACCAAGTGCAAGACTGGCACGCCGAGAGCAAGAAATGCAGGCACGTCGACGACGAAAGAAATGAGTGAGAAGGCAGAAGGAAGAAAACAACATGCCTAACGCTCATCCCTGGCGTAAATAGACACCGCCATGCACAGGACGATGCCACTGAAAACCGATGCACTCAAGCAAGCGTAAATGGACACTTCCAAATCTTAAAGCCCGCGCTCACCATCCGCGCAACGGTCAGTAAGAGTGCCTTGTACTGAAGTGGCTTTGTCATCCCGGCCACTCGCACCGAAAGTTTTCGGAATCAACACACCAGCTCTCCAATGAGGATGCGGTCGCCGTCTTCAAGCCTGAAGTACACATCCTGCTTGGGGCATAGTAGGTCACCCGCACGAGCGATATGGATGTCCACAAGCGTAGGACCACCCTGTGTAGACGTGTACACAAAGTACTTGGGTTCCTCGCCTGTCTCAAACGGAACGTCCTCCCAGGAACCATCGTA
Organism: Xanthomonas sp. 4461; assembly: GCF_024806475.1. Lineage (NCBI taxonomy): Bacteria > Pseudomonadati > Pseudomonadota > Gammaproteobacteria > Lysobacterales > Lysobacteraceae > Xanthomonas > Xanthomonas sp. 4461. Next base: position 338,526 of record NZ_JANTYV010000003.1, read on the forward strand.
AGGCACGATGCAAGCACCCTGGGAATCTGTATAAGCAGTCAATGCCTCTCCGAGAGTGACTGCGTCGGCAAGTACCGGGACAGGCGTGTTCACGACCACTGTCTCGCCCTGTTTGTGTACCAGCTTCATATCGCTGGACGGGCCGATGATCTCGATCATTTTCAACACTCCCCAAGCTGTTTGAGCCTTTATCAGCTCATTTCGATAATTCCGGCAGTCAGTGCTGACGGGGGCAAGGTTGATGGGTGATGCCAGCCACGTGTACACAGGCGGAAATCTACGGACAACGCCATTATATCGCCTCCGTCGCCAGTTGCTTTGTGCGCTGATAGACGCAGCTTGCGATTCCTGCCCAAAGCGATGGGAAAGCGACAAGTACCGCGATGGTGTCCCAGGAAGAAAAGGGTACTGAGGAGTGATGCATCAAGCGCAGGATCAACATGCTGCTTGCTGTGATTGCCGCTCCCGCAATTCCCGCACTGTAGGGATGTGCATGCTTCAGTCCAGGGAAAAAGTGCAGGAGTGGAACGCCTGCAAGGAAGAATGCGGGGGAGCCAATGCCAAACGAGAAAAAGCAGTAGTACAAGAAAAACGCACCGGCCGTCTCACTATCGCGTGACGTCGCCAGAATGAGAGTCAAACAAAGTCCGCTGAGAATCGTTGCCGCGACACATGAAAGAAGCACCGAGCCCAGAAAGATGAGAGTCACTTTTGCTGCGCGTGCGGCCGCGAAAAAGACGTGGGTCATGCCTGCTCTCGCGGTGCGGAAACAATATTTGCGCTCGGCAAGCGAGTTCTCCGATGAGGATGCGGTCGTCATGCGGCAATTGCCGCGTATGCCGCCAGGGTCTCTGAGCCTGCGCCTCTCTCAACAGCGGCGTGGCAATCAACGCCGTAAGTTCAGTTTACTGGCCTGTTACAGATGAGAATTCACTGGAGGGATCGATGATTTCTGGCAGTCGACACGCTTGCGAATACAAGGGAGGGGCACAAGATTTTTTTTCAGCTGCTGCGCGAATAAACACCAGGTCCGCTTCATGCTCTTGTAGAGTCTTCCACTTCTGCTCAACAGCGGACGTTCCGCAAAGTCGCGAATTTGGGGGGTGCTAATGAATCTGGAACTCAAGATTATTAACTAGCTGCACTTGGCCCCAGGTGAAATTGCATATGTAAGCTGTCAATGCGCCGTCCTTGCTTCCAGGTAGGCAGCCGCCACGAATTGTCGATTCCTCTGGGCCCTGTAAGGATAAGGGGAATTCAATCGATACGCTGCGGGAGACCTTGTGTTTGAGGACGACATCTTCCGCATAATCGTCGGCCAGCGTAAAAATCTCCAGGCCATCTACACGAAGCCTGAAATACATGTGATCGAAATTTGCGCCCTTGATAAGGCACATTTCTGAGGTGTGGTCTTCTGGTAGCTTCTGCGACTTGCACTCTGGTGCCGACAACTGTTTAGCTGGTTGCGCCGCCATCAATCTGGCTACTTGATACTTGGTCAACTGCTGGCCAAGTCTGCGATGCTCACGACGCTGGTCCATGAGAGCCAAACACTCTTGCTCAGACTGGGGGTTGGCAGCTTTGAGCTGGTTTGCGCTGCCGCTGATCGCTTCTTCTAGCTGGGTGGCGATGGGCGACTTTCCATTCTTCAAAATAGCGATAACTTCGTTGGTCGCTGCCGTTGGTGTGATATTTTTTCGATCCACCAAGAACGCTACTCCGAGTTTAAGAGACTCGACGTCGACAGGAGGCGTCTTGGTCAGGCTCGCGTATTCGGATTTATACTTCAATGACTGGTTGCAGTCATATGCAAAAGCCGGCGAAGCAAAAAAAGCAACGCATAAAAGTGCGTATAGGTGTTTCATCGACCGTCCAATGGTGTATAGGCAATAAAATGCTAGCAACGCTGAGGCTGGCCGTCCATAGAGGGCAGCGTTGAGCTTGCGTCAAGACACGTAAAATAGTGAAGTCATCTCGCAGTAAACGAGCGGGTCACCCGCGCGAGGCGGGCGACCCACTTGTCGCACAAGTGAGTGCCCGATACAACCTCAGCCCTGCGCCTTGTCGAACTCAACGTGATATCGCGTGGCCTCGTTGACTTCGTTCTTCGAGCCCAAAAATACCGGTACGCGCTGGTGCAGCTGCGTGGGCTGGATGTCCAGAATGCGCTCGCGCCCGGTGGTCGCCGCGCCGCCGGCTTGCTCGACCAGCATGCTCATCGGGTTGGCTTCGTACATCAGGCGCAGCTTGCCCGGCTTGGATGCGTCCTTCTTGTCCCAGGGGTAGATGAAGATGCCGCCGCGGGTGAGGATGCGGTGCACGTCGGCGACCATGCTGGCGATCCAGCGCATGTTGAAGTCCTTGCCGCGGCTGCCGTCCTTGCCCGCCAGCAGATCGCCCGCGTAGGACTGCATGGCCGGTTCCCAGTGGCGCTGGTTGGACATGTTGATGGCGTATTCGGCGGTGTCCTCGGGCACGCGCATGTTGGCCTGGGTCAGCAGGAAGCTGCCTTCCTCGCGCTCCAGGGTGAAGGCGTGGGTACCGTGGCCCAGTGTGAGCACCAGCATCGTGCTGGGGCCGTAGATGCAGTAGCCGGCGGCCACCTGTTGCGTGCCCGGCTGCAGGAAGTGCTCGTCGCCGGGCTTTTCGGTGCCCTTGGGCGCGCGCAGCACCGAGAAGATGGTGCCGACCGAGACGTTGACGTCGATGTTGGAGCTGCCGTCCAGCGGGTCGAACAGCAGCAGGAAGTCGCCGCTGGGATACTGGTCGGGCACCGGCTGGCTGTGGTCCATTTCTTCGGAAGCGCACGCAGCCAGATGGCCGCCCCAGGCATTGGCTTCCAGCAGGATGTCGTTGCTGAGCACGTCGAGCTTCTTCTGCGCCTCGCCCTGCACGTTGCCGGTGCCGGCATCGCCGAGCACGCCGCCCAGGGCGCCCTTGCTCACGGCAATGGAAATGCGCTTGCAGGCGCGCGAGACGATGGTGATCAGCTGGCGCAATTCCGCATCGATACGGCCGGCGTGTTGTTCTTCGATCAGGAAGCGGGTCAGCGAGGGACGCGACATGGGGGCGGGCAGCCTGTGTAGGAAGTGGGCGGCTATTGTCGCCATTGCGCCGTTAGATTTCGATCACTTGCTGCGCGTTTTGCAGCGTGATTGATCGAACGTGCGCGAATGGGGGATGGTGGTGGGTCAGCGATGGTTGCGCTGCGCTTGCCCCCATCCGCCCTTCGGGCACCTTCCCCCGCAGGCGGGGGAAGGGAGCGTTGCCGGTGCGTGGGTGGCGGGTTGGCGATGGTGGCGCTGGGTTTGCCCCCATCCGCCCTTCGGGCACCTTCCCCCGCAGGCGGTTGAAGGGAGCGTTGCCGGTGCGTGGGTGGTGGTGGGTTGGCGATGGTGGCGCTGCGCTTGCCTCGATCCGCTCTTCGGGCAGCTTCCCCCGCAGGCGGGGGGAAGGGAGCGTTGCCGGTGCGTGGGTGGTGGTGGGTCAGCGATGGTTGCGCTGCGCTTGCCCCGATCCGCGCTTCGGGCGCCTTCCCCCGCAGGCGGGGGGAAGGGAGCGTTGCCGGTGCGTGGGTGGTGGTGGGTCAGCGATGGTTGCGCTGCGCTTGCCTCGATCCGCCCTTCGGGCACCTTCCCCCGCAGGCGGGGGAAGGACGCGGCGAGGGCAGGGGAGCGAGCGGCGGCTGCGCGCACAAAAAAACCGGGAGGCTGGCGCGCTCCCGGTTTGCTGGTATTGGCCGGTGTGGCCGATCGCGATGCGGTTGCTTACATCCGGCTGACGGTCGCCACCGCCTGCGCCACGTAGTCCAGGTTGCGCTGGCTCAGTGCGGCCACGCAGATGCGGCCGGTGCCCACGGCGTAGATGGCGAACTCTTCGCGCAGGCGGTCCACCTGGGTCCTGGTCAGGCCCGAGTACGAGAACATGCCGGCCTGGCGCTGGATGAACTCGAACTCCGGCGCGCCCAGCGTGGCCAGCTTGGCCACCAGGCCCGCACGCAGGGCGTGGATGCGCTCGCGCATCTCGGTCAGCTCCTGCTCCCACAGATCGCGCAGCTCCGGGCTGGTCAGCACGCCGGCCACCAGGGCGGCGCCGTGCGTGGACGGGCTGGAGTAGATCGTGCGGATGATGCGCTTGACCTGCGATTGCACGGCCTTGGCTTCGGCCGCAGTGGCCGAGACCACCGACAGCGCGCCCACGCGCTCGCCGTACAGCGAGAACGACTTGGAGTACGAACTGGCGACCACGTAGCTGTCGATGCCTTCGGCGGCGAGCAGGCGCACCGCGTAGGCATCGGCCTCGATGCCCTTGTCGAAGCCCTGGTAGGCGATATCGACGAACGGGAACAGGTTGCGTTCCTTCAACAGCCCGGCAACCTGCTTCCACTGTTCCTTGCTCAGGTCGGCGCCGGTCGGGTTGTGGCAGCAGGCGTGCAGCAGTACCACCGTGCCCGGCTCCAGCCTGGCCAAGTCGGCCAGCATGCCGTCGAAGTTCAGCCCATGGCTGGCGGCATCGAAATAGGTGTAGTCCACCACCTCGAAGCCGGCCGCGCCGAACACGGCGCGATGGTTTTCCCAACTCGGGTTGCTGATGGCGATGGTGGAGGTGGGCAGTAGTTTCTTGAGCAGGTCCGCGCCCACGCGCAGGGCGCCGCTGCCGCCGACGGTCTGCGAGGTCGCCACGCGGCCGGAGGCCACCAGTGCCGACTCGGTGCCGAACAGCAGCTCCTGGGTGGCCTTGTCGTAGGCGGCCAGGCCGTCGATGGGCAGGTAGCCGCGCGGTTTGGCCTCGAGCGCGAGCTGCTGCTCGATCTTGTGCACGGCGCGCAACAGCGGGATGCGCCCGTTCTCGTCGTAATAGATGCCCACGCCCAGGTTGACCTTGTTGGGGCGGCTGTCGGCGTTGTAAGCCTCGGTCAGGCCCAGGATGGGGTCGCCTGGAACCTGTTCCACGTTTGCAAAGAAGGACACGGCATGACTCGCTGAAGGACGAAAGAGTGAGGGACTTCCGGATGCTCGGCCGCGGCTGGGCCAAACCACTTCATCGTAGCAGCCCATGGCCGGCGTAGCATGCTTCGTTCCGTACGCAACGATGCGGCCACAGTACGGATGAGGGACACTACGCCCATGCCCAGACTGACCTTGTTGGCCGCCGCCTGCGGCCTGTTCGCCACGAGCGCCGCGTCGCCCGTCCTGGCCGCCGATGCGGCGCCGCCCGCCTCCCCACCGATCCAGCGCTTGCCCACCGTGCAGGTGGACGCCGCGCGTGTGCGCGGGGTGGACGACTTCGACCTGCCGGCCTCCTTCACCGTGGTGGCAGCCGACGATGACAACCGCCGCGGCGCGCAAGTGTCCGAGCTGCTGGACGGCATCCCCGGCCTGGTGGCGCGCGATCGCCAGAACTACGCGCAGGACACCCAGCTGTCGATCCGCGGCTTCGGTGCGCGTTCCACCTTCGGCGTGCGCGGCGTGCGCCTGCTGGTCGACGGCATCCCGGCCAGCATGCCCGATGGCCAGGGCCAGCTCTCGCACTTCAACGTGCTGGGCGCCGAGCGGGTGGAAGTGCTGCGCGGCCCGTTTTCGGCGCTGTACGGCAACTCCTCCGGCGGCGTGCTGCAGCTGTGGAGCGCCGACGGCGCGCCGGGCGACCCGTGGCGGCTGCGCGCCACCTACGGCAGCAACGCCACCGTCAACACGGGTGCGCAATTGCTCGGCCAGCAGGGCGCGGTGCACTACAACCTGGCGGCTAATCATTTCGAAACCGACGGCTTCCGCGCCCATAGCCGCGCAAAGCGCGATTCGGTCAACGCCAAGCTGGGCTTCGACCTGGCGCCCGGCAGCCGGCTGGACCTGGTGCTCAACTATTTGGACGCGCCCGATGCGCAGGACCCGCTGGGCCTGACCCGCGCGCAGTTCAATGCCGACCCGGCGCAGGCCACGGCAGTGGCCACCCAGTTCAACACCCGCAAATCGGTGCGCCAATCGCAGGCCGGGGCGATCTTCACCCAGCAGTTCGACAGCCAGACGGTGCGGCTGATGGCCTATGGCGGGCAGCGCAGCGTGGAGCAGTTCCTGGCGGTGCCGATAGCGGTGCAGCGCAATCCGCTGCATTCGGGCGGGGTGATCGATCTGGACAGCAATTACGAAGGTGCCGACGCGCGTTGGGCCTGGCAAGGCGAGGCCCTGGGCCGGCCCTTGCAGCTGACCGTGGGCGCAAACGTGGATCGTCAACGCCAGCACCGCACCGGCTACGAGAATTTCGTCGGCACCACGCTGGGCGTGCAGGGCGCGCTGCGCCGCAATCAGCGCGACCAGGTCGAGAACGTGGATCAGTTTGCGCAGGCCTGGTGGCAGTGGAGCGAGCGCTGGTCGGCATTGCTGGGCGTGCGGCATAGCCAGGTGCGTTTCCGCTCGGACGACCATTACATCGTGGGCCGCAATCCCGACGACAGCGGGCGGCGCGATTATTCGGCCACCACGCCGGTAGCCGGCATCGTGTTCCGCGCCACCGACGATCTGCGTTTTTACGCCTCGGCTGGACGCGGCTTCGAAACGCCAACCTTCAACGAGCTGGGGTACCGCAACGACGGCGGCGCGGGTCTGGCGCTGGACCTGGGCTCGGCCACCAGCCGCAACTACGAGGTCGGCAGCAAGTGGCGCGCCCAGAGCGGCGCGGCGCTGCAGCTGGCGTTGTTTCGCGCAGACACCGACGACGAGCTGGCAGTGGCCAGCAACACCAACGGCCGAAGCACCTATCGCAACATCGGCGCCACCCGCCGCCAGGGCGCGGAGCTGAGCTGGAATCAACCAGTGGGCGCCACCCAGCAGTTGCAGCTGGCCTATACCTTCGTCGATGCCACAGTGCGCGATGGCTATCTCACCTGCGCCAGCAGCGGCTGCGCCACGCCCACCGCGCCAGTGGCGAGCGGGTCGCGCCTGCCCGGCGTGCCGCGTCAGCAGCTGTTTGCGCGCTGGCAGTGGCAGCCGTTGCAATGGCAGTTCGCCGCCGAAACGGTGGCCTCCGATGCCACCGTGGTCAACGACCTGGCCACCGAGCACGCGCCCGGCTACGCGCTGGTCAACCTGGAAGCCTCCCGGCGCTGGACCACCAAGCTGGGCGGGCTGCGTACCTTCGCCCGCATCGACAATGCGCTGGACCGTGAGTATGTCGGCTCGGTGATCGTCAACGACGGCAACGGGCGCTATTACGAACCCGGCCCGGACCGCACCTACACGGTCGGCCTGCAATGGGATTTTGGCGGCTGAGCCACCTGCAGGCGGGGCGCGTTCAACAACGCGCGCCCGCCACCGTAGGAGCGCACCCTGGCGCGACAAAGCCGTCCAGCCAACGCGCGCATCGCCACGCGGCGGCACAACAGCATGCGGATGTCTCTCCAACAACCGGTCGGCCTGTAATGGAAGTTCGGCGGCGAATCCGGCCGCATGCGGCGCACGTTCAACAACGCGCGCCCGTCACCGTAGGAGCGCACCCGGGCGCGACAAAGCCGTCCCGCTAACCCATGGTTTGCCATCGACACGCCCCACCTGTGCCCACCACGCAAGGCCCCACCATGATCGTCGTCGATCACGCCACCGCAGACTGGTTTTTGCTGCGCGAGGACAACCGCTACTGGCTGGACATCAACTGCACGATCTCGGCCACAGGCGTTTCGCTCCTGCTGCCGTTGAACGCAACCGAGCAGGCCGACGTGCTGGCAGACAGACATGCCGCCTGCGCACGACTTGCCGCGCAGGTGCAAAGGCAGCCGTACGCCTTTGTCGCGCGCGATGTAAGCGCCAGTCATGGTGCGCAGGTCAGCGCCGCCGTGCAAGCGTGGCGCGCGGCAGACACCCGCACCGCTGGTACATGAGCGCGCATCGCGCCGGGCAAACTGGTCGCGTTGTTCATTGAGTGTCGCTGCAATGCGCCGCACCCTGCAGCAGTGACTGTGCGCAATACGATGCACTAAGCTTGCAGGCGCATTCCCCGCATAAGGATGTTTCCGTTGAATATGCGCTACGCCCCGATCGATTTCAGCGACAAGCTCGCCTTGCTGTCGCAGCACTGGTCCCCGCGTGTCGTTGCGGAAATGAACGACTACCAGTTCAAGCTGGTCAAGCTGCAAGGTGCGTTCGTGTGGCATCGGCATGCGGACACGGACGAGGTGTTCATCGTGCTGGACGGCCACATGACCATCGAATTTCGCGATGGCGTGGTGGCGCTGTCGGCCGGGCAGATGCACGTGGTGCCCAAGGGGGTCGAACACCGGCCAGTGGCGGAGCACGAGTGCAGCGTGCTGCTGGTCGAGCCACGCGGCGTGGTCAATACCGGCGATGCGGGTGGCGCCTACACCGCAGACAACGACATCTGGATCTGATCGCTGCGCTCGGCACGACAGGTCCGACGGTCGGTGCCGTAGGAATCGACCATTGCGGCGCCGCCGCTCCGCGCTTCCCTCATACGACGGGCGAGCCGACTGCATCGTACGGGTGAGGCGAGTGCGGCGCATTGGGTGCAGCTCATCCATCGCACGCTGCAGTTGCTCGCACATGGCGCCTGGCCGTGGTCGCACGCGATGACGCGCTGCAGCGTAATTCTGCCGATTTCATACGCTGACGCTGCAGCGCTGCAATGACGCAGCGCAATAGCGCATCACACGACATTGCGCTAGCACTTGCGCGGGTATACACGTTCGCATCGGACCACGCTGCCAGGAGACCACGATGAACGCGCTTCCCTCTGCCAAGCCACTCAACACCGACCCGCAGTCCATCTTCAAGCCGCGCTACGACAACTTCATCGGCGGCAAGTGGGTGGCGCCGGCCGGCGGTCAGTATTTCGACAACACCACGCCGATCAGTGGCAAGGTGTTCACTTCGATTGCGCGCTCCAACGCACAGGACATTGAAGCCGCACTGGATGCCGCGCATGCGGCCAAGGACGCGTGGGGCAAGACCTCGACCACCGAGCGTTCCAACGTATTGCTCAAGATCGCCGACCGCATCGAACAGAACCTTGAGCTGCTCGCCTATGCCGAAACCTGGGACAACGGCAAACCGGTACGCGAAACGCTCAATGCCGATGTGCCGCTATGCGTGGATCACTTCCGCTATTTCGCCGGTGCCATTCGTGCACAGGAGGGCGGCATCTCCGAGATCGACAGCGACACCATTGCCTATCATTTCCACGAACCGCTCGGTGTGGTGGGGCAGATCATTCCGTGGAATTTCCCGCTGTTGATGGCGTGCTGGAAACTGGCGCCGGCACTGGCGGCCGGTAACTGCGTGGTGATGAAGCCGGCCGAGCAGACGCCGGCCTCGATCCTGGTGTTGATGGAGGTCATCGGCGACCTGCTGCCGCCCGGCGTGCTCAACGTGGTCAACGGCTTCGGCCTGGAAGCGGGCAAGCCGCTGGCCAGCAATCCGCGCATCGCCAAGATCGCCTTCACCGGCGAAACCACCACCGGCCGGCTGATCATGCAGTACGCCAGCCAGAACCTGATTCCGGTGACGCTGGAGCTGGGTGGCAAATCGCCCAACATCTTCTTTGCCGATGTCATGGCCGAAGACGACGACTTTCTCGACAAGGCGGTGGAGGGCTTTGTGCTGTTCGCCTTCAATCAGGGCGAAGTGTGTACCTGCCCCTCGCGCGCGCTGATCCAGGACTCGATCTACGACAGGTTCATGGAAAAGGCGCTCAAGCGCGTAGCGGCGATCAAGCAGGGCAATCCACTCGATCCCAACACCATGGTCGGTGCGCAGGCATCGAGCGAGCAGCTGGAAAAGATCCTGTCGTACATCGACATCGGCAGGCAGGAGGGCGCGCAAGTGTTGATCGGCGGCGAGCGCAACACGCTCGATGGCGAGCTGGCCGAAGGCTTCTACGTCAAGCCGACCATCTTCAAGGGCCACAACAAGATGCGCGTGTTCCAGGAAGAGATCTTTGGCCCGGTGGTGTCGGTGACCACCTTCAAGGACGAGGCCGAAGCGCTGGCGATCGCCAACGACACGCTCTACGGATTGGGTGCCGGCGTGTGGAGCCGCGATGCGTCGCGGTTGTACCGGATGGGCCGCGCGATCCAGGCTGGGCGGGTATGGACCAACTGCTATCACGCCTATCCCGCGCACGCCGCCTTCGGCGGTTACAAGCAGTCGGGTATCGGCCGCGAGAATCACAAGATGATGCTCGACCATTATCAGCAGACCAAGAACCTGCTGGTGAGCTATTCGCCGAAGGCGCTGGGGTTCTTCTGAGCCGATGGCGTGCCGCCTGTTCGGGCGGCACGCCAGCAGCAGCGCAGGCACCGCGCGTCCGCGTCGAGGCTGCCATCTGCACTCTATAGGCGACGGCACTGCCGGTGCACGCTGCGGCTCGGATCACCCGGACGCAGCCCCTGCACGCGGTCCGCCTTTAGGTCGCAGCTGCTAGTCGTGTGTCCCGGTGGGTCAATTGCGCAGACGGCAACGCGCCGCAGGCAGCAGACCCCGCCGCCTGCGGGGCGTTGCCAGCAGCGACGATCAGCTACATCGCCATCGCGCGGTTGGTTTCGCGCGCAGGCTCCTGCTCGATGCCGGCCGGCAGATCCTGCCGCAGTTTCTGCGTGGATTGCTCAAGGGTCTGTTGCACCGCCTGGTCGCGGTCGACGTAGGCGCGGCGGTGCGCCGGGTCGTCCAGCCTGCCTTCCACCGCAAACAGACCATTGCCCGCCTTGTTGGGGGTGACGTGGTCGATGCGGGTCAGCCCACTGATGCTGGCGTCGTGGGTGAGGGTGCCGGCGGCCTGCTCCAGTTCCTTGCGGTCCTTGAACCCGCCTGCGGGACCGAGCTTTTCCAGCGCGCCCACTGCCTGTTGGTACATCGCATGCTGCGGATGCGCCGGATCGGACACCAGCGGTTGGCGTGCTGGCGCCTCAGGCTGTTGCCGGGCCGCGGCAGGGTCGGACTGGCGCGGCTGGGCGCCGGCCAGCGCCTTGAAGGTGTCCCGGCCGGCGATGCCGTCATCGCTCAGCTGGTGATCGCGCTGGAATGCCTGCACGGCCTGCCGGGTACGATCGCCAAATTTGCCGTCGGTGCCCAATGCCTGGCCCTGGGCATCGGTATAGCCCAGCGCATTGAGGCGTTCCTGCAGGGCTTTGACCTCAGGTCCATGTTCGTCCTTGCGCAGCACACCGTCGGCCAGTGGAGCGGCGCTCACCGCCGCGGTGCCAACCGGCGCCGCGACTGTGCGGCCATTGCCCGAAATGTCGGTCACCTGGGCGGTGCCGGTGAGATTGGGCTGGGCATGTTGCGGACGCTGATCGGTGGTGATCGCGCCGCTGCTGATGTCGCGGATGTAGCGGTCGGCCTGCGGCAGATAGCCGGTGTTGATGTCCACATGCACATGCTTGCCGAACGCACTGGGATTGCCGTTGTTGAAGCCGCCCTGGATGCCCACCGACTGCCCGTACTCGATGCGTGCACCGGTTTCCAGCTGGGTATTGCGCAGGTCCAGATGCCGGTACTGGGCGATCATTTCACGGCTCGGGTCGGAAGCAGGCTTGTCGTAGATCTGCACGATGCCGTCGCTGGCATCCACGCGCCCGATATAACCGCTGGCGATGGCCGGTACCGGCACACTACTGACCCCACCGGCCTGCAGCACGAAATCCTTGGACACGTAATGGTCGCCATCGCGCGACACCGTTGCCGCACCCCTGTAATTGCCGAGCAATTCCTCGCGTTCGCCATTGACGGTGCCGTACACGCGCCCGCGCTCGTTGCCGCGCGTGGGGTGATGGCGCTCGATGTCCTCGTAGTCGTGGATATGCTGGACGCCGCGTCCGACCGATTCGACGATGGTGTATCTGGGCATGTGCAATTTCCTTATTGATAGCGAGACAACCGATGCTGACCTGGCCAGGCCGCGGGCAGCCTGGCGGACGGCCGATCAGCGCAGATGCTGGGTCAACTGCCAGCATTGCTGCGTGTAGTCGAACACATAGGCCTCCGGTGCCCCGACGGTCTTGATGACCTCTTCGTCGGGGGAGAACTCGGCCCTGATGAACTCTGCGCGCATGCGCTCGCCGTCGGGCTTGAGCTCCAGCTTGACCCGGGACAGTTGCTCGGGTTGCTTGGCCGGCTCGTCGTAGGACCAGCGCGAATCGATCAGGACCAGCCGGAACGGCGCGCTCGGGCGCTCCGCCGGCTTGGACGGGTCGCCCAGGTCGCGTTCTGCGACGTGCGGGGCGCTGTAGGCCGCGCGTAACGCCGGATCGGCGACGATCGCTTCCAAGAACGCAGAGAAGCCGTCTTCGGTCCTCTCGCAGGCCGCCTGGGGCAACGCGGGGCGCTCCGCTGCCGGGGCGGCCGAGGTGGTTGGTGCCGGGGTGGCGGTTGCCGGGGCGGCCGAAGTCGGCGCAGCGGGATCGGCGGCGGCAGCCGGCTCCGGCATCTGGCAGCCTTGCAGGAGCAGGGCCAGCAGGGCGGCGGTGAGCAGGCGTTGCTTCATGGTGTGGTTCCCTCCGTATGAGCGTTGAGGCGCGCAGCGACCAGCAACATGCGACGCGCAGGCGTCGGGTGGATGCGGGTGGCGCACACGCGCGCAGTGTACGAGTGGCATGTGAGGGCGGCGACGACTGGCCGTATCCGTGTGGCCGCTGCCGTTCTGCCAGTGCCGCTTTGTACGCGCTGCCGCAGGTAGCGGCCTCACGCGGACACTGCGTGTGAGCCCGGCACGGGCAGTCGCTGGTCGTGGGCGGGCCGGCCGCGTGAGCTGCCCGCGTGCCGGGTGACCCCAGGCGGTGCGCAGCGGCTGCAGGACACCCGGGAAGGTGGCTACGACTGCTGCGGCCGACGCACCCCACAGCCACATCAACGTCAGTCGCCTGCATGCGCGCCGGCATGGCCGAGAGGCGTATCGTGCGCGAGATGGCCGCCTGACGCGGCCGCTGGAGGCGGACGATGCACGGCACGATCACCCAGAACAGTTTGCCATTGCAGGTCTTGGCAACACCGGCGGCATTGCAGCTGATCGACACCCTGCGCGCGCGGCATGGCGATCTGCTGTTCCATCAATCCGGTGGTTGCTGCGATGGCTCGTCGCCGATGTGCTTTGCGGTCGGCGACTTCATCGTCGGCGATCGCGACGTGCTGCTGGGCGAGATCGGCGGTGCACCGTTCTATATCAGCGCGCCGCAATTCGACTACTGGAAGCACACCCAGCTGATCATCGATGTGGTGCCGGGCCGTGGTGGCATGTTTTCGCTGGAAAATGGCGAAGGCGTGCGTTTCCTGGTGCGGTCGCGGCTGTTCGAGGATGATGAGTTCGCACGGTTGCAGCAAGCCGGCCGTGCGTAAGCCAGGCGCATCGAGATCAGCAGCACTTGCCAGTCGGCAAGCTGACGCCCTTCGGTTCGCCCTTCAACAACACGCTTCCAACAAGACAGCGCGCGGCACACGCACTCACTCATCCGTCGCCGTGGATGGCGCGGTGCCCGGTGTCTTGGCAGGGGCGTCGTCATCGGCCGGGATCAGGCGGCCTGGTGTATCGCCGGCACCACGGTCTTCGTAGTGCTCGGCGTCGCGCTTGCCGTGCTGTTCGCCGGGCTGGGCAGGCTGTTCGCGTAAGGGGTCGCGGGACATGGCGCCGCTCCTGGTATCTGGGTAGGGCCATCAGTTCAGCGCGTGCGGGGTGAAGGGCACGCAAATCGCAAAACCTATGCGGATTTCTCACAGCTGGATCACGGCAGCGGCGCTACTGATGTGGGCCCTCACCGCCGTACCGTGGAGCAGACCATGCGCCCCCAGGACCGCCGTCCCGACCGTCGCCTGTTCAGTGCGCAGGCGGACCCTGCAGCGGCCAAGCGGACTCATCGCAAGTGGCCACCAATCGATGCAGTGGGCGTAGCGCAGGACTTCCAGTGCTATAGCCTGGCCGACTACCAGCGCCGCCGCCGACGGGGCGGGCCGACCTGGCGCGATCTCTCGCCGGCCTACGCGTTCGCCCGGCTGACCCACGCCGCAGACTGGCCGCGCGGTAACGATGCGCACTGCGAGCAGGCGCTGGCCGCGCAGTGGGAAAGCATGCGCGGTGACTCGCGTCTGGATTGGCCGCACGCCCGCACGATTGTCGAGGACGCGTGGCTGGCGCTGGACCATATCCCCGACGCGGCCATCCACGGAGCGGCGCACTGATGGCCCGACCGATCTGGACCGGTACGCTGTCGTTCGGCCTGCTCAACGTGCCGGTAGCGTTGATGTCCGGCGAACGCAAGGTGGACCTGCATTTCCGCATGCTCGATTCGCGCGACAAGAAGCCGATCCGTTTCGAGCGCGTCAACGCCGACACCGGCGATGAAGTGCCGTGGAAGGAAATCGTCAAGGCGTTCGAGTACGACAAGGGCAGCTACGTCATTGTCGAAGAGCAGGACATCCGCTCGGCCTCGCCGGAAAGCCACGAGACGGTGGAAGTGGAAACCTTTGTCGATGCGGCCGAGATCGACCCGCGCTATTTCGAGAAGCCCTACATCCTGGTGCCGGGCAAGAAGGCCGAAAAAGGCTATGTGCTGCTGCGCGAGACGCTGCGCGACACCGGCAAGGTGGGGATTGCCAAGGTGGTCATCCGCACCCGCGAGTACCTGGCTGCGGTGATGCCGCAAGGCGATGCCCTGATCCTGCTGCTGTTGCGCTACCAGCAGGAAGTGGTGGACCCGCAGGACTTCAAGTTGCCGGCCGGCGCAGTGGGCGAGTACCGCATCACGCCCAAGGAACAGGAGATGGCCAGGCAGCTGATCGAGTCGATGTCCGGCACCTGGCAGCCGGAGGACTACCACGACGAATTCCGCGGCAAACTCGAGCAGATCCTGCGCAAGCGCATCCAGGCCAAGGGCGGCACCACCAAGGTGGATATCGAGCCGCCGCAGCACGAAGACGCCAGCACCAACGTGGTCGATTTCATGTCGCTGCTGCAGAAGAGCCTGCAGGCCAAGACGCGCACCCCGGCCAAGAAGAGCAGCGCGCCGGCGGCGGGGTCGGCCAAAAAGACCGCCAAGACCGCTACCAAGAAAGCGGCAAAAAAGGCCACCAAGAAGACCATCAAGAAGACCGTAGCCAAGACCGCCAAGACGACGGCCAGCAAGGCGGCGCCACGCCGCAAGGCCGGATAGGCCCCGCCCATGTCATTGCGCGACTACAACGCCAAGCGCCGCTTCGACCAGACCCCGGAGCCGGCCGGCGACACGCCTGCGCGTGCCAGCAAGCAGCCGATCTTCGTCGTGCAATTGCACCACGCCAGCTCGCGCCATTACGACTTCCGTCTGGAGGTCGATGGTGTGCTCAAGAGTTGGGCCGTGCCGAAGGGCCCTTCGTTGCGCGTTGGCGAAAAGCGGCTGGCGGTTCAGGTGGAGGATCACCCGCTGTCGTATGCCAGCTTCGAGGGCGATATTCCGCAGGGCCACTACGGCGCCGGGCATGTCGATGTGTTCGACCACGGACAGTGGCACTGCGAAGGCGATGCGTTGGCGGCGCTGGACGCGGGCAAGCTGGAATTCGAACTGCAGGGCACGCTGCTGCGCGGCGGTTTTGCCTTGGTACGCACACAGATGCGCGGCGGCAAACCGCAATGGCTGCTGTTCAAGCGCACCGATGCGTACGCGGCCGATCTGGATGCCGATGCGCTGGTGGCCCAGCAGGCCGCAGGCGCACCGGCTGCGGCGCCTGCAACCCGTGCCAAGGCCAGCCGGGCACGGCGTGCGCCCGCGGCAAAGGCGAGCGCCAAGACGACGGCGGCAGGCAAACGCGCACGTCCAGCGCGTGCGGACTCCAGGCAATGGCGGACCCGCGCCCTGGCGCTTGACAGTGCGCGCGATGCGCCAAGCCCAACCGAGCTTCGCGCGCAACTGACCTTGCTGCGCGAGCAGGCACCGGATGGCGAGCGCTGGTTGCACGAGATCAAGTGGGACGGCTATCGCCTGCTGGCCGACATGGTCGATGGCCAGGTGCAACTGCGCTCGCGTAACGACCAGGCCTGGACACAGCGTTTTCCGGACGTGGTGCGCGCAGTGCAGGCCTTGCCGGTGCGTGATGTGCGCCTGGATGGCGAGCTGGTGGTGCTGGACGCCAAGGGACGCACCGATTTCTCGGCGCTGCAACGTGCGCTCGATGGCAGCGCCGTGCAGCCGCTGCGCTACATCGTGTTCGACCTGCTGGGCGTGGCCGGGGTGGATCTGCGCGATACCCCGTTGCTGCAACGCAAGCAATTGCTGCACGAGTTGCTGGGCGATGAGCCAGGTACGCTGGCGTTTAGCGACCATGTGATCGGCCACGGCCCGGAGGTGTTCGCGGCCAGCGCCGGCACCGGCTGGGAAGGCATCGTCAGCAAGCTCGCCGATGCGCCTTATCGCGCAGGACGCAGCGCCGATTGGGTCAAGACCAAGCACGCAGACAGCGACGAGTTCGTGGTGGTGGGCTACACCGACCCCAAGGGCGCACGCAGCGGCTTCGGCGCCTTGTTGATGGCGCAGCGCGAGGGCAACACGCTGCGCTATGTCGGGCGTGTAGGTACCGGCTTCGACGATGCCTTGCTCGGCAAGATCACCGCGCTGCTGCAGGCGCTGCACAGCGACACCGCCACGCTGGAATTGCCGACGCACCTCCCGGGGCGGCCACGCGATGTGCATTGGGTCCGGCCGGTGCTGATCGCCGAGGTCGCTTTCCGCGGCTGGGCGAAGGAAGGCCTGCTGCGGCAGGCCGCGTTCAAGCGTCTGCGCGAGGACAAGCCCATGAGCGAGTTGGGCGGCGACCGCGCCGCGCCGGGCAAGGCGCGTGCTACGGGCAAACGTGGTGCGGCAACGGCCGCTGCGCCAGCGCGCAAGACGGCGACCAGGAAAACATCCAGAACGACAGTCGACGCCTCCACCAGCACCACCAGCAAACGCGCGCGTTCGACGGCATCGAAGACGAGCGCGACCCCGACATCAAAAAAGGCGGCAGCGTCCAGGTCCAGCGTATCGAAATCCACGGTGTTCACGTCGACAGCGTCCAAATCCACGTCCACGTCCACAGACGGTATCACCATCACCCATCCCGAACGTGTGGTGTTTCCCGCCCTGGGCATCAGCAAGGGCGATGTGGCCGAGTACTACCGGGCAGTGGCGCCGCTGGTGCTGGCAGAGATCGCGCGCCGCCCCTTGTCGCTGCTGCGCTGCCCCGACGGCGCCGGTGGCGACTGCTTCTTCCAGAAGCACGAAGGCCGCCACCTCGGCACGCACATCAAGGCGATTCCGCTGCAGCAGAAGAGTGGCACCGAGGATTACATCTACGTCGAAGATGCCGCCGGCCTGCTCGAGCTGGTGCAGATGAACGCGTTGGAGCTGCATCCGTGGGGATCGCGCACCGACGATGCGGAGCATCCGGACCGCCTGGTGTTCGACCTGGATCCCGGCGACGGGGTGTCCTGGGCCGACGTGGTGGCTGCCGCGCGCGACATCCGCGCCAAGCTGCGCAGTGCAGGCCTGGAGAGCGCGGTGCGCTTGTCCGGTGGCAAAGGCCTGCATGTCGTCGTGCCGATCGTGCCCGATGCGGGCTGGGAGCAGGCGCGCGATTTCTGCGAGGCATTTGCGCAGGCGCTGGCCACGCAAGCGCCGGAGCGCTACGTGGCCACCATGAGCAAGGCCAAGCGCCACGGCGTGATCTTCGTCGACTGGCTACGCAACGGCCGCGGCAACACCAGCGTGTGTTCGTGGTCGCTGCGCGCGCGCGAAAAAGCCACCGTCGCGGTGCCCTTGCGCTGGGAAGAACTCGGCAAGATCAGCGGGCCGGATGCGTTCCCGATCGACAAGGCCATCCACCGTGCCAGGCGCCAGCGCGTTGACCCGTGGGCGGAGGTGTTGGCGGTGAAGCAACGGTTGCCCAGGGCGTGATCCACACCGCCTGGAAGCGGCAGCGCAGGCCGTGCTAGCCTGCGGACACGTGGATTGCGATGAAGGGATTCTGCAATGTCAGTGATGCGCGCTTGCGTCTTCGTGCTCACCTGGTTGTGCGTGCTGCCAGCCTTTGCAGCAGACAAGCTCGACCCTGTACTGGCCGGCATTCAAGGCAGCGATGACGAGGCGCAGCAGGTGCGGGCATCGGTCCGCGCCGCGCCCCTGCTACGTGGGCAGTTAGTGCAACTTGTCGATGCCGGGCAACTCAGGCGCATCCGTGTCGTGGCCGACACCGCGCAGCCAGTCATCAAGAACCGTCCTTTTGCCGCGGCGGTTCTGGACAAGGAGATGATCCTCACCAGCGGGCTGCTCCGGCAACTGCGTGAGACCCCGCGCCCACATGCGCTGCGCAGTGGCGACCTGGCCGCAGACAACCTGGTGTTCGTGCTTGCCCACCTGGCAGTGCACGCGGCGGTCGCCGAACGGCACGCACAGTTCGAGCGGACGCTGGCGGACAAGATGGCCGCCGGTATCGGCGATGCAAAGGCCAGGGGAACCGAATTCGACGCAACAGCGATGGCGCAGGAGGCGCTGAACCACAACATGGCGATCGAGGCCAATGCCTATATCGCCGGGTGGAACGCGGTGGTCGATGCGGCCCAGCACCAGGCATCGCCAGGCGGCGCCCCGCTGCCGGAAGCGCAGCGCGCCGTGCTGCTGGGTCCACTGCTGCTGAGTTTCCGCTACAACCAGGTCCTGGAACGGGCAATGGATGGCGCCCAGGATCAGCGCGTGGTGCTCGGCGCAGATGGAATCGTTGCCGATACGCGCAACGTCTTCGCCATTGCCCAGGCGCTGATGGCCGGCAAGATGCTGGAGATTGAATAGCGCAGGCGCACCTGGTGCGCCTCATCTCCGAGTGCGGTAACGCCGCAGGGTGGACCGCTGCGCGTTGTGCCACTGCAGACAGGACGTTCCAGCCAGTCCGGTCGGGCCAGCAGTGCAGCCTGCTGGCGGGCGCATTTGCCTGCCATGGCGACAGGCGCAAACCGGCTGCAGCGGTACCTGCAGGCCGCATGCAACCCGCGCACCCTGCCGATGCATGGCGATTGCGCCCATCGGCACGCAGGCGCGGCCAACGGCGTCCAGGCCTGCACGGCGTCTACGCCGAGACCGCGGCCTCGCGCGTCACCCGGCTCAACGCATCGCTGCCGATCTCGGCAATCGAGTGGGTGCCGGTCAGCGTCATCGCCACGCGCATTTCCTTTTCGATCAAGCCCAGCAGGTTTTCCACGCCAGCCTGCCCGCCTGCCGCCAGCGCGTAGACGAAGGCGCGGCCCAGCAACACCGCATCGGCACCGAGCGCCAGCATGCGCACCACGTCCAACCCGCTGCGGATGCCCGAGTCGGCCAGGATCTTCAGCTGCCCCTTCACCGCATCGGCAATGGCCGGCAACGCGCGTGCGCTGGACAGCACGCCATCGAGCTGGCGCCCGCCGTGGTTGGACACCACGATGCCGTCGGCGCCGAAGCGCACCGCATCGCGCGCGTCGTCCGGGTCGAGGATGCCCTTGATCACCATCGGCCCGGTCCAGAACTCGCGGATCCATTCCAGGTCCTTCCAGGCGATGGACGGGTCGAAGTTGGCGCCCAGCCAGCCGATGTAGTCCTGCAGGCCGGTGGGGCTGCCGCGATAGGCCGAGATGTTGCCCAGATCGTGCGGTTTGCCGAGCAGGCCCACGTCCCACGCCCAGCGCGGATGCGTCACCGCCTGCAGCATGCGCCGCAGCGATGCATTGGGCCCGCTCATGCCCGAGTGCGCATCGCGGTAACGCGCGCCCGGCGTGGGCATGTCCACGGTGAACACCAGCGTGGTGACGCCGGCCGCCTTGGCGCGCTCCAGCGCGTTGCGCATGAAACCGCGGTCCTTGAGCACGTACAGCTGGAACCACATCGGCCGGCCGATGGCCGGCGCCACTTCCTCGATCGGGCACACCGACACCGTGGACAACGTAAACGGGATTCCGCGCGCGGCCGCGGCGCGCGCCGCCTGCACTTCGCCACGGCGCGCATACATGCCGGTCAGCCCCACCGGCGCCAGGGCCACCGGCATCGCCAGGGTTTCGCCGAACAGCTCGGTGCTCAGGCTCAGGTCGGACATGTTGCGCAACACCCGCTGGCGCAGCGCGATATCGGCCAGATCCGAGACATTGCGCCGCAGCGTGTGCTCGGCGTAGGCGCCTCCGTCGATGTAATGGAACAGGAAGGGGGGCAGCCGCGCCTGGGCGGCGGCGCGGTAATCGGAAGCGGCAGAGATGATCATCGAAGACGGACGACAGCTGCGGGGTAGCCGCTGAGTGTAAGACCATCGGTGTGGCGCGGGGACGGCTGCGCGATCGGCACGGTGCACAAGCCGAGCGCGCGGCGTTTCGTCGGGCCTACGGGCGGTTTGGTCGCATCGCGCTGGCGTCCGAATCGATGGATTGCAAGACTGCGTGCGCTGCTGCGGCGGCGTTGCCGCTTGCCGCGCCCATGCCGGGCATCTGCAGCAAGCACATCACGGACGGAGGGCGCCATGCGTACAGGCACAGCAGCGGGATGGACGGTACGGGTCGGGCTGACGATCGGTCTGCTTTGCAGTGGTCAGGCGATGGCGAGCGGGCCAGGCCAGCCGCCTGCGCCGGATGCCATCACGCGCACACTCCAGCAACGCATGGACGCCGCCGGCATCGTCGGCCTGGGCGCGGCGATCATCCGCGACCGCAAGGTGGTCTGGACCGGCGGTGTCGGTTTTGCCGACCGCGCACGCGGCACGCCGTTCACGCCCGACACCGTCATGAACATCGGCTCGATCAGCAAGACCGTGACCGGCGTGGCGCTGATGCAGGCGGTGCAGGACGGCAAGCTGGCGCTGGATGCGGACATCAACACCTATCTACCGTTCGCGGTGCGTAACCCGCAGTTTCCGGACGTGCCGATCACCTTGCGGCAACTGGCCACGCATACGTCCAGCCTGACCGACCGCTGGGAGGTCTACCGCGACACCTATCGCTGGCAAGGCATGCCAGTCGCGCCGCTGGGCGAGTTCCTGCGCGGCTATCTGGCGCCCGGCGGGCGCGACTACCGGGCGCAAAACTATCTGCAGCTCAAACCCGGCACGCATCGCGAATACTCCAACATCGGCGCCGGCCTGGTGGGCTACATCGTTGCGCGTGCGGTGGGCCAGTCGCTGGAGCGCTACACGCACACGCGCATCTTCGCGCCGCTGGGCATGCAGCACACCGCCTGGCATGCCGCCGATCTGCCGGCCGCCGCACAGGCCACGCTGTATGTGAACCAGTTCGGCGTGAGCGTACCGATCCCGCCGTACGAGCTGATCACCTATCCCGATGGCGGCGTGCGCACCAGCGTCAACGACCTCTCCAGGCTGTTCATCGCCCTGCTCGATGGCGGCCAGTACCAGGGCGTGCGCATCCTGGACGCCACCACCACCGCGCAGATGCTGCGTTTCCAGTACACCGCCGCCAACAAGCCCGACAACATCGCCTTGAACGAGAAGAACTCCGGCATCTTCTGGTCCACCAAGTACAACGTCACCCGCATCGGCCACGGCGGCTCGGACCCGGGCGTGCACACCGAGATGCTGTCGGACCTGGCGCACGACAATGCGGTGGTGCTGATCAGCAACACCTCGCTCGATAGCAGCGATGCCAAGGTCAATGCGCAGCTGTTCGACGATCTATGGAGCTACGCGCTGCAGCTCAGGCAACAGGCCACGACTGGCACCGACCCCATGCCGGCCGTGCACTCGCCACCGGTCCGCTGACCCGGCGGCCAGCAAAACCTAGCGAGCAGTCGTCAGCTGGGCGCGCACGGCGCGCAAGAATCGGCGTGTGCGAGAGGCAGCTGCCGCACCGGGCACCGGCCGCGTCCGCCTGGCGTTGCGTACCGCCGTTTTGACGGCCGCTGTTATGCAGCCGCCACAAAATGCCCATGGAATCCCAGCGGAATCGCATAAGGCAGCCATGCCTGTGCAATCGGCCCGGCATCGATGTGCTGTGCGTCCAGCACCATCAACCCGGTGCGTGCGCGCTGGGTGTCGAGCACCGTGCCCACCAGCCAGCCCTGGTCCGGGCGCGTGCTGCCGGGCCTGGCGACGAACACATGTTCCTCGGCCAGCACATGCGGGCCGTAGCGATGCACCTGGCGGCTGTCGCGTTCCAGGTCGTAGCCGGCCACGGCATTGAGAAACGGCGACTGATTCGGGCCATCGATGCACGGCGCGTACAGGCGCGCGCCCTGCGTGCGCGGGCTGCGGTGGTCGAACAGCGGCAATTCCAGGTTGTCCACCGGATGCACCTGCCAGTGCGCGCGGCCATTGGCCAGGTCCAGATGCAGGCTGCGTAATTGCACAGGTGCCGGCGCGGCCTGCGGGTCGCCGCGCATGGCTGCACGCATCGGCGAGCGGGCTTCTTCCGGATCGGTGTGCACGATGGCGCGCATCACGATGCGGTCCTGCTGCGCATAGGCATCGGCAAAGTGATAGGCCACCGCAAAGTCGGCCTCGAACCAGCGCGGCTGGTCCAGCGCATCCTTGGGCACCACCGCAATCCGGCATGGGGCATCCGGGGTGAAGCGCAGTTGCTCGAAGAACGCACCGTCGCCGTCCAGACGCCGATACGGTGCCATCACCAGGATCAGATGGCGGTCGGTCATCGCAAAGCTGTGCAGGTAGGCAGGCGCGTCGGTGTGCAGCAACTGCACGTTGCGCAACGTGGCGTCGGCGCCCAGGTGCCAGAGCACCACGCCGGTGGAGCCGACCACGCTGATCGAGCCGACGTTCCACACGCTGCCGTCGTGGTCGGTCAACGGGTGCGCGGAAAACGGCATTGCGGCCAGATCCTCGCGCCAGGTGACCGGGCCGAGGGTGTCCAGCGCATCGGGGTCCAGTTCGATCGCAGAACCGGCCTCCCACAGCGCGAACAGGCGGCCATTGAGCATCGTCACCGAGGTGTTGGCGGTGTTGGTATCGTCGTTGTTGCGGCCGGGCTGCATGTCCGGCACGGAGGTGCCGGCAGCGCGATAGAGAAAGCGCCCGGCCTGCTGCTCCCGGGTGAACTTGTGGGTGGCCACCATGCGCCCAAGGTGCCGCACCTGGCCGCCGCCCAGCCGCCAGCGGTGCACCATGCCGTCGCCATCGAACCAGTGTTCGTAGCGGAACCCGGCACGCTCGGTCCAGGCCGGGCCATTGCGATACAGGCTGCCTACCAAGCCTTCGGGCAATGCGCCGTGCAGCGTTGCGGTGGCCGGCCCCAGGGTGGGGCTGACCACGCTACGCCAGCCCAGCAGCCACGGCGTGCGCTGCAACTGGGCCTGGAATGCGGCAGCTTCCGCGGCGCGTGCAGGCAGGCTGCGCATGCCAAAGCCGCCCAGCGCAGCACTGCCGGTGGCGGCCAGTAACGATTGCAGGAAGCGGCGGCGGTGCATGCATGGCTCCTTTCGCGCGTGGGCCTCAGCGCATCTGCACGCTGATGCGTTTGCCGGCAGCGGGTAGATCGAAAACGATCTCGTCGAAGTCGGGTTTGCGCATGCCGGTGGGGTTGTTGCTGAAGCCGTAGCCTTCCACCGGCATGCCGATCAGGTTGGTGTCCAGCTTGCCGTTGCTGTTCTCGTCGTGATTGATCATCACCGCGTAGCGTCCGGGGGCAAGATTCTTGAACTGGATGTGCGGCGTAGCGCTGGTGATCGGCACCGTTTGCGCCTGCACCGGCGGCTGTGCGCTGTTGAACTGCGCGGCCGAGGCGATCACCGCAACGCGCAGCTTGCCTTGCTGCGAGCGCAGGCCGCTGGCGCCCACGTCCAGATCGGCGGCGTTGGCGGCAGCGCTGCCAAGCAGTCCGGCGAGGGCGACAGCGGCATAAGTGCGGGCAAGCATGCAACTCTCCTTGCAACGATGGGGATGCGGTGCGTGGAGCTCGATGGTACGCAGCACACCAGCCTGGCTGCGGTGGCGGCCGTCGCACATCGACCGATGCACACCGACGACAGACAGTGCGGCACTGCTCGCACGTGCATGCAGCGCATGCCGAACCGGTGTGCGAGCGCGCGAAGCGCTGCTGCGTGCCATCCGCGACTGCCAACCTCACCACACCAGCGGCAGCAGGCGCCGGCTCTGCGCGGCATAGGCCGGGTAGGCCACCGGAAAGGCACGCTGCAGTGCGGCCTCTTCGATCCGAATGCGGTGCAGGAAGACCAACGTCACCGGCACCACGATCGCCGCCACCGACAACGCGTTACCCATGCCCAGCGCCAGCCCGTAGAAGGCCATCAGCGCACCGGTATAGGACGGGTGACGCAGCCAGCGGTATGGGCCGCTGCGCACCAGTTGCTGGTCTGGCTGGATGGTCACATCCACCGTGAACCAGCGTGCCAGCACCTGGATGGCCCACACGCGCAGCGCCAGCCCACTGACGATCAGGGCGCAGCCGGCCCACTGCAGCGGTGCGTACCAGCCCTGCGGCCAGCGCGCCAGCCCGCTATAGGCCAGCGCCACCGCAACGGCCAGCGCCACAGACAGCACCCGCCACAGCTGCTGCAGCGTGCCCTGATCGTGCGCGCCGCCATCGCTGGCGCGGCGACGGCGGCTGAGCAGCACTTCATGGCCACCCCAGATCAGATTG
Organism: Xanthomonas sp. 4461; assembly: GCF_024806475.1. Classification (NCBI taxonomy): domain Bacteria; kingdom Pseudomonadati; phylum Pseudomonadota; class Gammaproteobacteria; order Lysobacterales; family Lysobacteraceae; genus Xanthomonas; species Xanthomonas sp. 4461. The sequence continues at coordinate 363,105 of NZ_JANTYV010000003.1, forward strand.
AGTGCGAGAAACAGACTGGAAGCAGACATGGCGTGACTCCGGGGCGATGGATGGCTGGGTGATGCCAGTGTGCGCAGGCGTTGCGCCCCGCACAGGGGCCGCAGGTCATCGACCCCACCTGCCGGAAGTCACTTTCTGCGTGCGCACCATTGCCGAGCGGCCACGCGGCGGTCAGCATCGCCATATGACATGCCTCCTGCGCGACATCACCAAACCGCTGAACCTGGCCGGCGTGCTCACCATCGCCGGGGTCATGTTGTCGTTCGGCCCGGAGCTCGCGCCGTACGGGCAATGGCGCTGGCCCACGGTGATCGCCTTCACCCTGCTGTTCCTGCTGCGCTACCTGCTGCCGCCACGGCCGCTGCCGCAGCATGGCGCCCTGTTGCTGCAGGCAGTGCTGGCGGTGGCCCTGGTCTGGCTGGAGCCGCGCACGGGCACTTCGCCGGTGCTGCTGGTGCTGGTGGTCGCGCAGGCGGCGATGCGCTGGCAACCGCCGCAGGTGCTGGCGCTGATGCTGGCGCTCAATGCGGCCATGTATGCGGTCTTCGTGCAGGCGCACGTCCCGCGCCCATTGCTGGTGGTGGTCATCTACACCAGCTTCCAGGCCTTTGCCGCGCTGACCGCCAACTACGCGCGCAGTGCCGAGCGCGCGCGCGATGCGCTGGCCTACGTCAACGCCGATCTGCTGGCCACCCGCGCGCTGCTCGCCGACAGCGCGCGCGACGCCGAACGCCTGCGCCTGGCGCGCGAGCTGCACGATGTGGCCGGGCACAAGCTCACCGCCATGCGCATCAATCTGCGCCTGCTCAGCGCCGACCCCGCGTTGGCGCAGCGCGACGACATTGCGGTGCTGGAGCAGCTGTCTGCCGAATTGCTGGCCGACATCCGCAACGTGGTGCAGTCCATGCGCGACGATCGGGGCCTGGACCTGCAGACCGCGTTGCGCGCGCTGGCCGCACCGTTCCCGCGTCCGGCCCTGCGCCTGCGCATCGACCCGGACGTGCGCATCACCGATGCCCGCGTGGCCGACATGTTGCTGCGGCTGGTACAGGAGGCGCTGACCAATGCCGTGCGGCATGCCGATGCCGACGAAGTGGCGGTGCATCTGCAATGCGAGAATGCGCAGCTGCGGGTGGACATCGAAGACGACGGCCGCCGCGCCGAGCGCATCCGCGAAGGCAACGGCATCACCGGCATGCGTGAGCGCCTGGCGGCCCTGCACGGCCAACTCGACCTTGGCCTCACCCCCACGGGCGGCATGCATCTGACTGCGAGAGTTCCGGTATGAGTCCACTCGCGCCGGGCGCATCCGCGAAGGCAATGGCATCGCCGGCATGCGTGAGCGTCTGGCGGCCTTGCACGGCCAACTCGACCTTGGCCTTACCCCCACGGGCGGCATGCATCTGACTGCGAGGGTTCCGGTATGAGTTCACTTCGAATCGCCCTGGCCGACGACCAGATCCTGGTCCGCGCCGGCTTGCGCGCCTTGCTGCAGCAACAAGGCGTGGAGGTGGTCTGCGAGGCCGACGACGGCCAGGCATTGCTGGATGCGCTGAGCACCACCTCGGTGGATGTGGTGCTCAGCGATATCCGCATGCCAGGCGTCGACGGCATCCAGGCGCTTGAACAACTGCGCGCCCGCGGCGACCGCACCCCGGTACTGCTGCTGACCACCTTCGACGACAGCGACCTGCTGCTGCGCGCCACCGAAGCCGGCGCACAGGGCTTCCTGCTCAAGGATGCCGCCCCCGAAGACCTGCGCGATGCCATCGCCCGCGTCGCCGCCGGCGACACCCTGCTGCAACCGGTCAGCACCGACCCGGTACGCGCGCGTTACCAGTTCCGCGACCAGCAGGCTCCGAGCGAGACCTTCAGCGAACGCGAGGTGGCGATCCTGCGCCTGCTGGCCGGCGGCTATTCCAACAAGGAAATCGCCCGCACCCTGTTCCTGGCCGACGGCACGGTGAAGAACTACGTCTCCACCATCCTGGAGAAGCTCGGCACCCGCGACCGCACCAGGGCGGTGTTGAAGGCGATCACGCTGCGGGTGATTTGAGGGCGGGGATTGGGGAGTCGGGATTGGTAAGAGCGCATCCCGGGGCCGGCGTGAGGGTGGGATTGGGATTGGGATTGGGATTGGTACAGGCGCTACCGCGCGGCGTTTGGTTGGGATTGGGAGATCAAGAGTTGGCAGTGGGGGGCAAGCGCTTTCGGCAGCGGCAGGCGACAGAGGACAAGCAGTAGCCGATGCAACCAGGAGCTCAAAGCCCCTCTCCCGCCTGCGGGGGCTGGGGTGAGGGTACGGGCGAAGCCAGACGCTGAACCCGACAACACGGGGCTTCGCCCATCCCTCCTGGGCAGCTTCGTGCGAATGGTCGACGAGATAAGGGGAACCCTAAAGCCCCTCTCCCGCCTGCGGGAGAGGGGTTGGGGTGAGGGTACGGTGCGAAGCCAGGCGCGCTGGCGGGTCAACCAGGCTTCGCTCAAGACGCCTGCTCCATCTTGCTGTTTCAAAAGCAATTTCCAGCATCCGTCAGCCTCCGGCAGCAACCGTAAGATTGCCGTCAGGTCCCGCAGCGGGCCACCCGCGAAGGTGTCCCGGCGGCCACTGGCGCCGCCCGGAAACGCGCCGCGCTCCGGTCTGCTGCGGAGCTCGTCATGCGCTTCTTCCAACATCTTGGCTTGCTGTTGATGGTGTCCGTTGCAGTCGCGTGGTCGTCCCCGACGCAGGCCGAGTTGCCAGGTCCATGGATCCAGGCAGCACTTCCGGCGTGAATTGCGAGTTGAGCCAACCGCGTTATGCGCCGTCGCTGCAGCACCCGCGAGCCTGTCGGGGCAGGCTGCATGCCGCCGGCAGCGCGGGAGCGAATGTCGCGCACGAGGAGTTGGCCGACGTCTGGTCGAGCAACCTGTCCTTGCGAGGGGCTCGGCTGTGCGAGGACCGCCACTGGCGGCCCTCGCGATGCGGCGGCTGTCGGTATCCGTGTGACGGTGGTGACCGCCGGCGGGGACGACCTGAGCTCTAGGGAGTGATCTGCGGATCGTTGCCCACCTCTGGGTCGCAGCTGAAGGTTTCCCCACGCTGCAGGTCCTCGACGACCACCATGAAGAAGATCAGTGTCGAGCGATCGTTGGCATTGCGAAACGAGACCCAGCGGCCGTCGGGGTCGTACTCGATGTTGCTGATCTGATTCTGCGAGTCGGAACTGATCAGCTTGCGAATCCTGAAATTGAAGCCTACCGCCTCGTCGAACCGGTAACGCATGGTGACGTTGCGATGGTGGCCCGGCACCAGCACCATCCCTGGCTGGTAGTGATAGTGGTACTTCCCGTGGCCGGTATTGCCGCCGATCTCCACATAGGCCACCGACATTGCGCAATCAATGTTCGTACCGGGATGGCACGCGATCTTGTTTTCCTGTTCCGTCATGACGAGGTCTGTTCCTTGAGGAGCGGGGCGTAAAAGGAAACGAACCCCGGGTGACGGTAGCCCGCCTGATACAACCACCCGAGTTGTTGCATGACTGCCGCCTGCCGGCCCAGGAGGATCTGCGCCCGGACCCATGGATCGAGCAGGGCCTTGTTGTGGCTGGCACCGGCGTCGGCACCGAGTACCGCCACCGCGCGCTCCCAGCATGCGCGCGCTGCCGCTGTCTTGCCGGCTGCGGCGTGTTGTTCGCCTTGCCATACCAGTGCGTGGGCAAGGGTGGTCGGTCCTAGAGGATCTTGCGGCCGGTCGCGCTGCAGGGCCTCCAGCCGGGCGACGCTGGCCTGTAATGCCGCCGCACGGGCAGCCGCTGCATTCGGCTGCAGATACGCCAGCCGCAGAGCGATCACCGCGTCCAGCCATTGCCATTCCGGCAACGGCTGACGCTGCTGCAGCAAGGGTGCCAGGCGTTGCCGGGCCTGTTGCAGTGCGCGTTGCCCCTGCGCGGGCCGTCCGTCCAGTGCGGTCGCCCAGCCGATCTGCGCGTAGGCATGGGCCAGGTCGCGCTGCCATTGCAGGTTATCCGGCTGCAGGGCCACCAACGGTTGCAGGATTGCCACGGTCGCCTGTGCATCGGTCTGCGCTTGCGCGTTTTGACCGCGTGCCAGCGCCAGGTTGGATGCCAGCAGCAACGAAGTGGCCAGCCGACGTCGCCATGTGTCTGCATCGGGCGTGGCCGCCACCAGCGTACGCAGCATGGCGATCTGTTCGCGGTACCCGGCTTCGGCCGGCGCCAGCAGACCTTGCGTCTCCTGTGCCGAGCTGCGCCAGGACAGGCCATTGATCAACTCATATCGCACATTGGTGTTCTCGGGCGCGGCGGCAAGCACGCGCTGTTTGAGCGCAATCGAGCGGGTGAACAAGGGGATGGCGCTGGCTGAATCGCCCACGTTTTGCGCGAGCGAACCGAGATTGGTGAGCGCGTAGGACAGTTCCAACTGCCAACGTGGGTCGTGCGGTGCGGTGCGTTGCAAGTCCTCGGCAATGGCCAGATAGCGCGACCAGTGCTCACGCGCCAACGCTGGTTGCTTGCGTTGATACTCCAGATACCCACGCCAATACGCGGCCTGCCCGGTCTCTGCCCGTGCCTCCAGCAAGGACGGCGCATGGTGCACCGCTTGCTCGGCGATAGTGGCGGCGCGCAGGAATGCCGCTTGTGCCTGATCGAGCTTGCCTTGGTTCATCAGTACCTCGCCGGTCGTGCGCAAGGCACGCGCATGGTTGACCAGCTCGTCCGGCTGCATGCCGGCGCTAGGCAAATCCTCCAGATACCGCAGTGAGCGGCTGCCCACGCTGTCGAGCAGCTTGAGGTTGCCAACGGTGCGCAACTGCTCGGCCAGATCGCCCAGCATGTAGCCCACCAGTTGCTGCGCCTGGTCGCGGCGTTCTTCTGCCACCTGCTGGGCCTGTCGCGCCTGCCAACCGAGCAGGAGCGATGCGCTGGCCAGCACCACCAGCAAGGTGGCGGCTGTCGCATACAGGCCGCGGCGGCGTCGCTGCGAGCGCTCGCAGGCGCGCAGGAATGCCACGTCCACCGCATCCAGGTCCTGCGGCATGCGCCGCGCGGCTTCGCGCGCTTCGCTCAACGGGCGCCCGCTGTTGAGCAGGTGATCGCTACGCCGGCCCTCGCTTGCCCAACGCTGCGCGGCCAGCTGCAGGCGCTTGCGTGCCTGCAGCAGCCGGCGATTTTCGTGGATCCACTCGGCCGCGCGGGGCCATTGCCGCAACAAGGCTTCGTGCGCCACCGCAAACCCCGGCTCGCCGGCCACCAGCTCGCTGACGAATAGCCGCGCATGCACGAAGGCAGCGACCAGCGCGTGCGCCGCACCGTCGGCCGGCAATGCCGACCAGGGCGCACGGCGTGCGGTCACCGCCGCGCTGTCGGGGTGGATCACGCTCAGCTGTGTCAGCACCTCGCCCAGTGCCGCTTGCGCAGCGGCCGGCAATGCACGAAAGGTCGCTTCGGCGTGATGCGCCAGCGCGCCCTCCAGCCCACCCAGTGCGCGATAGGCCGCAAAGGTCAGCAGGCCATCGTCGCTGCGCTGCGCGTGCAGCGCATGCAATAGATGCTGCAACAACGGCAACGCATCGGGCTGGCGCGCGGTGGCATCGCGCAGTACATCGTCCAGGCGGCTGGCGCTGTCGTGTTCTTCTTCGAAGCGCAGCCCGGCCATGGCCGCCGGCACGCGAATGATCTGGCCGATCTCGCCATCGCGCGGTGGCAGCAGATCCACGTGCCCGTCGCCGCGTTTGAGCTCGACGATGTCCGGCAACGCATCGATCAGGCGCGGATAAAAGTCGCTGCGGGTCAGCAGCAGCACCGCCACATGTGCGCTGCTGCACAGCGCCTGCAATGTGGCGGCCAGCGCGCTGCGGTCGGCATCGGTGATGCCGGGCGTGGCCACCATGGCTTCGGCATGGTCGATCACCAGCAGCAGATGCCGCTGGGCCTGTGCGCTATCGCGTGCGGGTGCGCCTTGCCGCATCGCCTCGCCGATGGCGGCATGCAGCGGGGCAGGGTGCTGCAACCACTCGGCAAGCCGGGCCAGTTGCGCGGGCGAGAACACCGCACGCCCGGCGACTGACCACTCGCCAAGTGCGCGCGCGAGCGTGTCGTGCACGTCGCCGCCGCGGCATTGCGCCAGGTTGCAGTACGTCACCGCCACCGCTTCCAGCCCATCCAGCCCGCCGGTGTGCGACAGCAACGGCACCACGCCGGCCCGCAGCAACGAGGTCTTGCCGCAGCCGCTGGCCCCGCTCACCAGCACCAGCCCGCGCTGGCTGTGCAGCTGCGCGCGCAACGCGGCCACCACCTGCGCAATCGCATGGCTGCGGCCGAAAAACACCTCTGCGTGCGCCGGATCGAAGGCCTGCAGACCCACATACGGGCTGCCCTGCGCCCACGATTGGGTGCCGATCACCGCGCCGCGATAGTCCTGCGGAAACACCACCTTGGGCAGCAGCCGATAGCCGCGTTTGCGGATGGTTTCGATGTAGCGCGGCTGGCGGCTGTCGTCGCCCAGCTTGCGGCGCAGCTGGGCGATGGTCTTGTGCACCGGGTTGTCGCCGTAAAAGCTGCCGTGCCACACCTCGATCAGCAATTGCTCGGCGCTGATCACTTCGCCGGCGCGCTCGGCCAGTGCGATCAGCACTTCCATCATGCGCGGTTCCAGCGCGATGGTCTGGCCGTCGTCGATCAGCGTCAGCCGCTCCGGTTCGACCAGCAACGGACCCAGGCGGAACCGCGGAACGGAGCTCAGCTGCGTGACGCGCTCGCTACGAAGGGACATCGGTCGAATACCGGTCGTACAACTGGAAGGGGCCTGGACAATCGTCAACAGACACGGCACGGCAGGCCCGGAAAATAGCACAGCCGTTGCGGTCGCAATCGCCCGATCTCGCGCTTTCGCCGCGGCGGCGCCTGTGCGCAGGCTGGCGTGTCGGGGCGTGGCGCAATGGCGGCAAGTGCGGCGATGCACGTGCTGGCCGGTTGTCGTGCCGGGCGCGCAGCCCTCCATACAGCAGCGTGTGTTGCGCATCAGGCTGTTTCGCATGCGGTGCACCGATTAAGATGCCGCCAGCATCTTGCTGACCAGGAGTTCACGTTGATCATCCATCCCAAAGTGCGCGGTTTCATCTGCACCACCACGCATCCGCTTGGCTGCGAGCGCAATGTGCTCGAGCAGATCGCCGCAACGCGCGCACGCGGCGTGCGCAACGACGGCCCGAAGAAGGTGCTGGTGATCGGCGCGTCCAGCGGCTACGGCCTGGCCTCGCGCATCACCGCCGCGTTCGGCTTCGGCGCCGACACGCTGGGCGTGTTCTTCGAAAAACCCGGCACCGCCAGCAAGGCCGGTACCGCCGGCTGGTACAACTCGGCCGCGTTCGACAAGCACGCCAAGGCCGCCGGTTTGTACAGCAAGTCGATCAATGGCGATGCGTTTTCCGATGCCGCGCGCGAAAAGGTGATCGAACTGATCAAGACCGAGATGGGCGGCCAGGTCGATCTGGTCGTGTACTCGCTGGCCTCGCCGGTGCGCAAGCTGCCGGGCAGCGGCGAAGTGAAGCGCTCGGCGCTCAAGCCGATCGGCCAGACTTATACCGCTACTGCCATCGACACCAACAAGGACACCATCATCCAGGCCTCGATCGAGCCGGCCAGCGAGCAGGAGATCGACGACACCGTCACCGTGATGGGCGGGCAGGACTGGGAGCTGTGGATCGACGCGCTGGAAGGCGCCGGTGTGCTCGCCGACGGCGCGCGCAGCGTGGCCTTCAGCTACATCGGCACCGAAATCACCTGGCCGATCTACTGGCATGGCGCGCTCGGCAAGGCCAAGGTCGATCTGGACCACACCGCGCAGCGCTTGAATGCGCGCCTGGGCAAGCACGGCGGCACTGCCAACGTGGCGGTGCTCAAGTCGGTGGTCACCCAGGCCAGCGCCGCGATACCGGTGATGCCGCTGTACATCTCCATGGTCTACAAGATCATGAAGGAAAAGGGCCTGCACGAAGGCACCATCGACCAGCTGGACCGCCTGTTCCGCGAGCGCTTGTATCGCCAGGACGGCCAGCCCGCCGAGCTGGACGACGAAAATCGCCTGCGCCTGGACGACTGGGAACTGCGCGACGACGTGCAGGACGCCTGCAAGGCGCTATGGCCGCAGGTCACCACCGAAAACCTGTTCCAGCTCACCGACTACGCCGGCTACAAGCACGAGTTCCTCAAGCTGTTCGGCTTCGAGCGCGACGACGTGGATTACGATGCCGATGTGGATCCAGACGTGAGCTTCGACTGCGTCGAGCTGAGCTGAGAGCAGGGATTCGGGAATCGGGATTTGCAAGAGCGGTGGGTGACTGCATCGCTGATCTTCGGCGAATCCAAATGCGTTGCGGCAAGGACAATCGGCAAGCGATGCCGGTTGCCCTTGCTGTTACGAATCCCAAATCCCAAATCCCAAATCCCCGCCCCCAATGGACAAACTGATCGCCTTTCTGGTGCTGGCCGTTCTGGTCAGCGTGGCCTGCGCCGTAGTGCTGCGCTTCGTCAGGTTGCACTGGTCATTGAAGGCGATCGCCAATCTGTTGATCACCACGGCGGTCGTCTGCGCCGTGGTGATGCAGGACGGCTCTGCACCGCCCTGGAACCACGCCTTGCTGATCACGCTGTTCTTCAGCGTCCCGGCGTCGCTGTGTGTGGTGCTGCTGAGCGCAGGATTCAAATGGATTACCAACAAACGCCGCACCCGTGCGCCCGCCTGAAACGCGTGAGCGCAGCGAACAACACCTGGCAAGCACCTGCACGCCGCCCTGCGGCCGCAACAACGCGTCAGTTCTGAGCGCACCGCGCTCCGTTAGCAACAAGCCTGGACAGAGCGCCGAAAGCCAGCGCTCCTAAGCTCTTACGATTCCCGATTCCCGATTCCCGGCGCGTCAGCGCCGCACATCGAACCGCGCATCGCCCACGCAGGCCTGCACATCGGCCACCGACAGCGGATTGAAATCGCCCGGAATCGAATGCTTCAAGCAACCGGCAGCCAGGCCGAAGCGCACCGTGTCGTCCAGCGACCAGCCTTCGATCAGGCCGTGCAGCACGCCGGCGGCAAACGCGTCGCCACCGCCGATGCGGTCGATGATGGGCGTGAGTTCCTCGCCGGGCGCGCGCGCCACCTCGCCACTGCGCGGCACCAGCATCGCGCCCAGGCTGTGGTGGTCCACGTTATGCGCCACGCGCTGCGTGCAGGCCATCAACTGCAGCTGCGGGAATGCCGCAAACGCCTGCTGCGCGGCCGCTTCCACGCGCGCCTCCAGCGTGTCCTGCGGGAACTCGCCACCGAGTACCACCCCGATGTCGCGGTAGTCGGCAAACACCACATCGGCGCAGTCGAACAGCTGATGCAGGATGCCGCGCGCATCGCCCTGCCAGCGTTGCCAGAGCTTGGGCCGGTAGTTGCCGTCGAACGACACCTTGACCCCGGCCGCACGCGCGGCGCGCGCCGCCGCCAGCGTGGCCTGCGCGACATCGGCGCCCAGCGCCGGGCTCACCCCGGACAGGTGCAGCCATTGCGCGCCCTCGAGCAGGGCCGGCCAGTCGTAGGCATCGGCAGGCGCCAGCGCAAACGCCGAATCGGCGCGGTCGTAAACCACTTCGCTGGGGCGGTGGATCGCGCCGGTGGTCAGGAAGTACAGGCCCATGCGGCCATCCACCCGCCGCACATGCCGCGTGTCCACGGCGTGCCGGCGCAGCTCGCCCAGCACTGCCGCGCCCAGCGGGTTGTCGGCGACGGTGCTGACCATGGCCACGTCGTGGCCGAAATGCGCCAGCGATACGCCGACATTGGCTTCGGCTCCACCGCAGTGCACGTCCAGCCGCGGCTGCTGCAGCAGCAGTTCGTGACCAGGCGCCCCCAGGCGCAACAACAACTCTCCAAAACACAGGATGCGGGCGTGACTCATGCGGCAATACCTCGGCTGTGTGGTGCGTCACGGTGTGGGGAACCCGCTGCGCGACAGGATGACCATCGGTGTCATTCTAGCCGCCGCAAAACCTGGCGGGCCAGGGGCATGATGCGACCTGGAGTGACCGCTTGCACCCCTTTGGGGCAGATTTGGTGACGTTTTCTGCTGCGCTGCAAGATGTTGAACGACGATTCAGCTGGTAACGTCGTTTTGACCAGCGGTGTCATTACCGCTCACAACCAGACATTCATGTTGTTCATGGACCCTTGGGAGGGGAGGACATGCAATTTCGGACCACCAACCGGAAGACACCGGTTACCTTGCTGGCATTGTCGATCGGCCTGGCGCTGAGCGGCCATGTCGCCGCACAAGAGGCCGCCCAATCACCTGCCGAGCCTGCCGTGGACCTGGACACCGTCACGGTGACCGGTTACCGCGCCTCGGTGGAAAAGGCCCTGGACATCAAGCGCGGCGAAGCCGGCGTGGTCGATGCCATTGTCGCCGAGGACATCGGCAAGTTCCCCGACCTCAACCTCGCCGAATCGCTGCAGCGCATCCCCGGCGTGGTGATCACCCGTGAGGCCGGCGAAGGCCGCGCCATCTCGGTGCGTGGCCTGGGCCCGGAGTTCACCCGTGTACGCATCAACGGCATGGAAGCGCTCACCACCGTCGGCGCCGGCGACCAGAGCGGCGGCACCAACCGCGGCCGCGGCTTCGACTTCAACGTGTTCGCCTCGGACCTGTTCTCGCAGCTGATCGCGCGCAAGACCGCCTCGGCCGATGTGGAAGAAGGCTCGCTCGGCGCCACCGTCGACCTGCGCACCGCACGTCCGTTCGACTACAACGGCTTCACCTTCGCCGCCAGCGGCCAGGCCGCCTACAACGCGATGGCCGAGAAGGCCAACCCGCGCGTGGCCGGCCTGATCGCCAACACCTGGGCCGACAACACCTTCGGCGCGTTGCTGTCGGTGGCCTACACCGAGCGCGAAGTGCTGGAAGAAGGTTCCAACACCGGCCGCTGGGCCAATGGCCCCAGCAACGGCGGCTTCAGTGCCGCCTCGCCGTTCGCCGCCGCGCGCTCGGCCGATGTCTATCACCCGCGTTTCCCGCGCTACACCCAGCAGATCCACGACCAGCAGCGCCTGGGCGTGACCGGCTCGCTGCAGTGGAAGCCGTCCGACCGCACCACGCTGTCGCTGGACATGCTGTATTCCAAGATCGATGCCAAGCGCGACGAGCACTACATCGAAGCGATCTCCTTCAGCCGCAACCGCGACGGGCTCACCCCGCGCCGTGCGGTGCGTGACGGCAAGCCCGCCACCATCGTGCGCAACGGCGAGATCCGCAACAACGCGCTGGTCTATGGCGAGTTCGACAATGTCGATATCCGTACCGAAAACCGCCACGACGAGTGGAACACCGAGTTCAAGCAGATCAGCTTCGACATGGAGCATCGCTTCAACGATGCCTTCAGCGTCAATGCCCGGGTCGGCACCTCGCGCTCTGCGCACGAGAACCCGATCCAGACCACCATCATCATGGACAAGTACGACGTCGACGGGTACAGCTACGACTACCGCGGCAACAACCGCGCGCCGGTGCTGAACTACGGCATCAACCCGACCGATCCCAACGGTTGGGAACTGGCCGAAATCCGCCTGCGTCCGCAGTCGGTGGACAACGACTTCGACACCGGCCAGATCGACTTCAACTGGAACGTCAGCCCCGGTTTCCGCCTCAAGGGCGGCGTGCTGGCCAAGAACTACACCTTCAGCACCGTCGAACTGCGCCGCGCCAACGAGCTGGCGGTTCCCAACTTCGCCAACGGCACGCCGATCGTGCCGGCGGACCTGACCCAGCAGGCCGGGCTCAAGGGCATCAACGGCAGCCCCAGCGCGTGGGTGGTGCCCAACCTGGATGCGGTGGCCGACCAGTTCGGCATCTACAGCAACAGCGGCACCTTCGCCGTGGCCCCGCGCGTCAACAACAGCCGCAGCGTCGAAGAAAAGGACCGCGGCGTGTGGTTGATGGGCGAGTTCTCCACCGACCTGGGTTCCATCCCGCTGTCGGGTAACTTCGGCGTGCGCTATGTGGAAACCGAGCAGGAGTCCACCGGGTATGCGTTGATCAACAACGCACCGGCGCTGACCACCGTCAGCCGCAAGTACGACAACACGCTGCCCTCGTTCAACCTGGTCGCCGAGCTGATGCCCGACCTGCTGCTGCGCCTGGGTGCGGCCAAGGTCATGAGCCGTCCCGGCCTGGGCAGCCTCACCCCCGGCGTCACCGTGGCCGTGGCCGGCGGGTCGCGCACCGTGGCCGGCGGCAACCCGGATCTGGACCCGATCGAAGCCACCAACGTCGACCTCGGCCTGGAGTGGTACTTCAACGAAGGCGCCATGCTCGGCGTCGGCGTGTTCTACAAGGACATCGAAAGCTTCATCCAGACCGCGCGCGAAGTGCGCCCGTACTCCAGCAGCGGCCTGCCGGCCGAACTGCTGGCAGGTACCGGTGCCACCGTCAATGACGACTTCGCCTTCAGCATCCCGCTCAATACCCCGGGCGGCGAATTGAAGGGCGTGGAAGCCAACTACACCCAGCCCTTCACCTTCCTGCCGGGCAAGTGGGCCAACCTGGGCGTGCAGCTCAACTACACCTGGGTCGACTCGCAGATCCAGTACCTGGCCAGCAGCGGCGCACCGGTGATGAAGAACGACCTGCTCGGGCTGTCGCGTTCGTCGTGGAATGCCACGCTGTTCTACGAGGGCGAATCTTTCGCAGGGCGCGTGTCGGCCACCAACCGCGACGACTACCTGACCCAGGCGCCGGGTTCGGAAGCCGGCTTCAACGTCGATGGCGTGCACGGCATGACCGGCACCACCATGATCGACGCCTCGCTGCGCTACAAGATCAGCAAGCAGCTGGAGCTGAGCCTGGAAGGCATCAACCTGACCAACGAAGCCTCCGACGAGTGGGTGTCCTCGCCGCGTACCGGCCAGTTGCCGCTGCAATACGGCGAAACCGGCCGCCAGTTCCTGCTGGGTGCCCGCTACAAGTTCTAAGTGTTGCCCGCCCGCTGCGCACCTGCGCAGCGGGCCCTATTCCAACGCCTGATCGCATTGCCGCCTGCGCCGGAGTTCCGTGCGCGCATGCAACGCGGTGGGCGTGATTCAAGCCGCAGACACCGCATCGCGCCAAACAAGGTCGCGCCGCATGGTGGCCGGTGATGTGACGAGTCGACGCCCGTGGCCCGTGGGGAGGCTGCACGCGTCTTTGCAGCCGCGCCATTGGAGTGAGTGCATCATGCAAGTCCGTTCGCGTCGTTCCGCCTCACGGGCGGCCGCTCGCTTGCCCACCGCGCGTCTGTCGGTGGCCATCGTCCTGGCGCTGCACGCGGCCACGGCCGTCGCGCAAACCGTCGGCCCGCCCGTCACGCCCACCGATGCGGTGGACCTGGACCGCGTGCAGGTCAAGGCCACCTACCGCGAAAGCCTGCAGCAATCGCTGGATGCCAAGCGCTACAGCGTGGAGCAGGTGGATGCCATCTACGCCGAAGACATCGGCAAGTTTCCCGATCTGAATCTTGCCGAATCGATGCAGCGCATCGCCGGCGTCTCCATCGACCGCGAAGGCGGCGAGGGTAAGCAGATCTCCGTGCGCGGCCTGGGCTCGGACTTCACCCGCGTGCGCATCAACGGGCTGGAAGCACTGGCCACCGCCGGCAGCGGCAGCGATGGCGTCAACCGCAGCCGCGGTTTCGACTTCAATACCTTTGCCTCTGAACTCTTCAGCCGCGTCACCATCAGCAAGACCCAGTCGGCGCAGATGGATGAAGGCTCATTGGGCGCCACGGTCGACCTGCGCGGCTCGCGCCCGTTCGACTTCGACGGCTTCGAAGCGGCCGCGTCCACGCAATACGGCTACAACGATCTCTCGCGCGAAAAGGACCCGCGCTTTTCCGGCCTGATCAGCAACATCTGGGCCGATGGCCGCGTCGGCGCGCTGATGTCGGTGTCCTACAGCGAGCGGCATCTGCGCGAGGAAGGCTACAACCCGGTGCGCTGGGAGCACGGCAACTACCGCAACTCCAACCAGAGCACCGCTACCAACAACGGCACCTACGGTTTCTGTTCGCCGGTGGGCTACAACCCGCAGACCCCGCGCAACCCGCTGGCCAACGAAACCCCTGCCGGGGTCGGCTCGCAGGCCAACCAGGACCGCAACAACGGCTGGGGCAGTTACGGCATCAGCGCCGCCAACTGCGGCACCGGCATCCCGCGCCCGGCCAACACGCCGGAGAACATCCAGGCCTACGAGACCGCTACCAACGCCTGGATTCCGCGCTACCCGCGCTACATCCGCACCGACCACGAGATCAAGCGCCTCGGCGTCACCGGCGCGCTGCAATTCAAGGTCAGCGACGACACCTTGCTGAACTTCGACATGCTGTATTCCAAGCTGGACAAGGACCAGCGCGAAGACTCGGTCGGCGCCAACCTGCACCGCACCGCCAACTTCGGCGGCAAGACCCAGATCGCCGTGCGCGAAGCGCAGGTGGACGACCAGAACCGCCTCACTTATGGCGTGTTCGACAACGTCGACTTCCGCACCGAGTCCAGCAACATCGAAGAATCCACCGAGTTCAAGCAGTTCAGCCTGGACCTGCAGCACCGCTTCAACGACCAGGTGCGCGTGAATGCATTGGTCGGCCACTCGACCTCGGACTACGAACGTCCCGAGTTCTCGATGGTGAGTTTCGACAACACCAATCTCGATGGCTTCGTGCTCGACCGCCGCGGTGGTGGCGATTACCCGAGCATGAGTTTCCCCTTCGATGCGGGTAACCCGAATAACTGGCAATGGCTGGGCTATGGCGCAGTGCCGGTCAACAGCAACGGCACCGCGCGCGGCACCAACATCAGCGAGGTGCGGCTCAACCCGCAGTCGGTGGGCAACACCTTCGACACCGCCAAGGTGGATCTGGAATTCAACATCAGCCCCACCTTCACCTTTCGCACCGGGCTGGCCTACAAGAACTACGACATGGACACGTCGGAGTCGCGCAACATCTCCTACGGGCGACTGGCGCAGGCACTGCCGGCCGGTGTGGGCGTGGGCGACCTGAGTACCAACCTGGACGGCTTCGGCCGCAGCTTGAACGGCAACTTCCCCACCACCTGGGTGATTCCGGATTTCCAGAAAGTCGCCGACCTGCTCAACATCAATTGCGACTGCGACACCGGCGTGCCCGGTGGCGACTACCGGCTGGCCGATGTCGGCCACTTCGGCTCGTCCAACAACAATTTCGCCGTCAACGAAAAGAGCCTGGGCACCTACCTGCAGCTCGATTTCAATACCGACCTGTGGGGCCGCGCGCTGCGCGGCAACCTGGGCGTGCGCTATGTGCAGACGCAGATCGCCGCCAGCGGCTATGCGCCGTGCACGGCCACTGCGGCCGGTGCGATTTCGCCCAACTGCCAGTCGTTCTTCGGCGTGGCCAGCGCCACTGCCGCGGCCGGTGAGCGCCTGCTGGTGCCCACCACCGTCAACCACAACTACCGCGACATCCTGCCCTCGTTGAACCTGTCCTGGGATGTCAGCGACGAGGTGGTGTTGCGCTTCGGCGCGGCCAAGACCATGGCGCGCCCCACGCTGGCGTATCTGTCGCCCAGCGTCAGCGGCGGCCCCACCCAGTATTTCGACGACGGGCGCTTTTTCTCGATCAACCTGGGCAACCCCAAGCTCGACCCGTTCCGCTCCACCAACTACGACCTCAGCGCCGAGTGGTATTTCCGCGAAGGCTCGCTGCTGTCGGCGGCGGTGTTCTACAAGGACATCGACAGCTACGTGCAGCGCACCCGCGTGCTCAGCACCTGGGAAGCGATGGGCTACTCGCTGGACCTGCTCCCCGCAGGCTTCACGCCGGACACCATCTTCAACGTGCAGAGCTACTTCAACACGCCTGGCGGCCCGCTCAAGGGCTTCGAGCTGACCTACCAGCAGGCGTTCGACTTTTTGCCCGGCTTCTGGCGCAACTTCGGCGTGCAGCTCAACTACACCCAGGTCGATTCCAAGATCAATTACCTGTTCAGTACCGCAGGCAGCAGCAATACCAGCATCACCACCACCGCCACCGAGCGCGACCTGCTCAACCTCTCGCCGCAGTCCTACAACGCCACCGTCTATTACGACGACGGCCGCTTCAGTGCGCGCGTGTCCACCAGTTATCGCGATGGCTACATCAACAACATCCTCGCCCAGGAAGACGTCTACGACCTGGATGGCAAGCGCCTGGTCACGGCCGACGTGACCGGCAAATACAGCGTGGAAAACGTGGATTTCAACATGTCCTACAAGCTCAACGACCAGCTGTCGCTGACCTTCGAGGCCATCAACCTGCTCGACACCCCCGACCGCCGCTACGTCGATTCCACGCTGGAACTGCCCGACAAGTACACCGTCACCGGGCGCCAGTACTACATCGGCGCGCGCTACAAGTTCTGACCAGGAGAGCGACATGCAACCGCATCGCAGAACCGTCTTACGTCAGTTGGCCGCCACCGCGTTGGTGGCCGTGGCAGGCCTGTGCAGCAACGCCGCCATCGCCGCCGACCCGGTCTACACCGTGGCCAAGCAGGGCAGCGCCGGCTACCGCACCGTGCAGGCCGCCATCGATGCGGCCGTGCAGGGCGGCAAGCGCGCGCAGATCAACATCGGCGCCGGCACGTACCAGGAGCTGATCGTGGTGCCGGCCAACGCCCCGGCACTCAGGCTCACCGGCGCCGGCCCCACCCAGACCATCATCACCTACGACAACTACGCCTCGCGCATCAATCCGGCCACCGGTACCGAATACGGTACCTCCGGCTCGTCCAGCGTCATCATCGCTGGCAACGACTTCACCGCGGAAAAACTCGCCTTCGGCAATCACGCCGGCCCGGTGGGGCAGGCGGTGGCGGTGCGCGTGGATGGCGACCGCGCCGCGTTCCGCAACGTGCGCTTTCTCGGTTACCAGGACACGCTGTACCTGCGCGGCGCCAAGCTCTCGTATTTCCTCGACTGCTACGTCGAAGGCACCGTCGACTTCGTGTTCGGCGCCGGCACCGCGCTGTTCGAAAACGTACAGCTGCACTCGCTGGGCGATGGCTATCTCACTGCTGCCTCCACCCCGCAGGAAAGTGCGCGCGGTTTCGTATTCCGCAATGCGCGCGTCACCGCTGCCAGCGGCGTGTCGCGCGTGTTCCTGGGCCGGCCATGGCGCCCGTACGCCAGCGTGAGCTTCATCAGCAGCCAGCTCGGCGCGCACGTGCCGCCGGAAGGCTGGAACAACTGGGGCAACACCGCCAACGAGGCCACCGCCCGCTACAGCGAGTACCAGAGCACTGGCGCCGGCGCCAACCCGTCGCGCCGCGTGAAGTGGTCGCGTCAGCTCAGCGCCGCGCAAGCCGCTGCATTGGATCGCAACACCATCCTCGGCACCTGGAGGCCGTTCTGATGATCAAGTTCTCTACCTTGGCATTCACCGGCGCCTTGCTGCTGGCCCCGCTCTCGGCCATGGCCGACAAGATCGCCGACAACATGCTGCTGCTGCAGACCGCCTCCGGCGGCTGGTCCAAGCAGTACAAGGGCGTGGCCGTCGACTACACCCGCACCTTCACCGCTGCGGAAATCGCCGAGCTGCAGCAACCCGGGCGCAAGGACGACGCCACCATCGACAACAAGGCCACCACGTACGAAATCACGTACCTGTCCACCGCCTTCAAGAACGAGAAGAACGCCAAGTACATCGCCGCCGCCCGCCGCGGCGTGGACTACCTGCTCAAGGCGCAGTACGCCAACGGCGGTTGGCCGCAGTTCTACCCGGACCTGTCGTCCTACCACCACCAGATCACCTACAACGACGACGCCATGGTGCGCGTGCTCAACCTGCTGCAGGACATCGGCGAGGGCAAGGGCGATGCCGGCGCGCAGCTGCGTGGCAGCCACGGCGCCAAGTCCACCCAGGCGGTGGCCAAGGGGCTGGAATGCGTGCTCGCCACCCAGGTCAAGATCGGCGGCACCCTCACCATCTGGGGCGCGCAATACGACGAGGTCACGCTCAAGCCGGCCAAGGCGCGCGCGTACGAGCTGGCGTCGCTGGCCTCCAGCGAGTCGGTCAGCATCGTGCGCTTTTTGATGCGCCAGCCCAACCCCTCGGCCAAGATCAAGACCGCAGTGCAGGCCGCCGCTGTCTGGTTCGACACCCACCGCATGCGCGACCTGGCTACCAAGAAGATCGACGACCCCACCCAGGAAACTGGCAAGGACGTGATCCTCGTCGCGCAGCCGGGCGCCTCGCTGTGGGCACGTTTCTACGACCTGCAGAATCAACGCCCCTTGTATGCCAACCGCGACGGCAAGGCCCTGACCGACTACATGCAGGTGCCCAACGAGCGCCGCGTCGGGTATGCCTGGCACGGCACCTGGCCGGACAAGCTGTTGAAGGACGACATTCCCAAGTGGAAGGCCGCAAACGGGCTGTAGTGGACGCAGCCATCGCACCACCGCACGCGGCGCATGCTGGCGCGCGCAGCACGCAGGCACGGCATGTACGCTCGTACGTGCCGGCCCGCGTGCCCGCCGCCAAGCGTGCGCCGCGTGCTGCGTTGCGGTGGCAGGTTGCAGTGGCTGTCGCCCGTGCGGGGCGGCAGTGGTTGTGAAGCAGTGGTTTTGAAAAGTGGTTTTGAACCAGACGAGGTGCGTGTGCTGAAGGTTTGGATGGGTTTGTTGTGTCTGATCGCGCTGCCGGCAAGTGCGGCCACCCCCACGGCCCCGGAGTTGCTGTTCCGGGTCTCGGCCGACCGCGACCTGCAGGCCGATGTCGCCCGCGGCGACGGCGTGCCCAACTTCCGCGACAAGATCACGCTGGTACCCACCGGCAAGCGCGGCAACGCCATCGAATGGGCCGACGACGGCGTGCTGTCGTGGAATGCGCCCGGCAACCTCTACACCCAGCGCGGCACGCTCGGCTTCTTCTGGCGCGCGCGCTACCCGGTTGGCGAAGCACCGTTCGTGATCTTCCGCGTCGGCTATGCCGACCACACCAGCTGGGACATGGCCTGGCTGCGCATCGACTGGAACGGCCACGGCTTCGATGCCTTCGTCACCGACGCCAACCTCGCGCGCACCCGCGTCTCCTTCAAGCTCGACAAGAACCCCGCCGCCAACGCGTGGACGCATATCGCCTTCGCCTGGGACGAAACCCGCGGCGTGCGCCTGTATGTCGATGGCAAGGAGGCCGCACGCGTGGACTGCGGCGCGCCCTGCGCCAACGGCGGCGCACTCGACTTCGACGCCGCGCTCGACCAGTTCGGCCTGGCCGGCCGCGTGATGTCGCCGCACCAGGTGCAGAGCCGCTACAACTTTTTGCGCGGCAGCGACTTCGACGAGATCCGCATCTACGACCGCATGCTCGATGCCAGCGGCGCCGCCGCACTCGCGCGCCTGCAGGAGCCCACCACCGCTGAAGCACCCACCGGCAACGCGCAACACGCCGCCTTCCTGCACCGCTACGGCTGGGACAACGGCCACGCACCGCCACTGCTGGACGCACCGGTCACCCGCATCCGCAAGGTGGAGTTCGCCGACGCACGCGACCTCAAGCAATGGATGTGGAAGGCCACCGACGGCATCGCCGAGACCACCTGGCCCGGCGTCTACAACCGCTCGCGCCTGCCGGGGCGTAACGACTACTTCCAGCTGCCGGACTGGAACACCTACGTCGAAGGCGGCAAGGCGCTGGACCTCACCCTGCCGGACGAGCCGGTCAACCGCATCGAGCTGCGTGGCGCCGCCTATGGCCAGGCCAGCTACAGCGCGCCCGCTGCCGCCGGTGCAAGCAGCGCGCAGGCGCAACCACTGTTCGCACGCGCACAAGGCGTGGTGCGCAGCGTGGACCAGTTCCCCGAGCGCCGCGGCGGCACCCTGCGCTTTGCCAACACCGCGCAGGAAACCCCCATCCAGGAAATCTGGGCCTACAACGTGCAGCCGGGCGCCGTGCCCAAAGGCAGCGCGCAACTCAGCTATACCGTGCGCAGCGACATCCAGCCCGACTACGACAACCTCGCACCGCTGCGCGATGTCATCGCCGGCCGCTACCCGCCGGGCGAGCGCCAGACCGTGGTCGCGCTGCCCACCAAGGCGCCGGCGCGCAAGCGCCCCAGCGACAAGGCCGCAGCAAGCGCGCAGCAGCCCATCGTGCATATCCTGGTGCCGTCCAGCCTGGGCAACCCGCCGCCGGACCAGGCGCTGATGCGCAGCTGGTCCTACGGCTGGGAGAACATGCACGACGGTCTGGACGGCATCGCCATCACCCTGCCTGCGCTCAACCTGCCGGCCACCCACAACGGCAGCATCCCGCTCAACATCCGCATCAAGGACCCCATCTGGCCCGCACGCGACATGATCGATGTCTCGGTCGCCGTCGCCCCCGGCCAGCAGCGCACGCTGTGGCTGGACCTGCGCGACAGAATCCTCAGCAACGACAGCCTGATGCTCAGCATCGCCGCCGCCGCGCCCGGCTTCGATGCCAATGCGCTCGACGGCACCCAGCTGCAGCTGGTGTTCAAGCCGCGCAATGAGGCCATCAAAGAGCACGTCGCCGACCGCTTCAACCAGGTCAAGGACAACTGGGGCTTTCTGGTGGAAGAGCACACCACCTCCAAGCGCCAGCTGCTCTACAAGCGGCTGGATGCCGACATCACCGACCTGCTGCGCGTCGACCCGGACCACGCGCTTGGGCGCGAATACTGGAACGACATCAGCTACGCCAACCAGGGCGCGTTGCCTGTCGATCTGCCCACCGTGCCCAAGGGCGTGCCCGCCTGGGCGTTCTGGCAGTTGCAAGACCTCAGCGCCACCCGCCGCTACATCCGCTGGTGGATCGAGCAGCGCCAGGTGGCCTACGGCGATTTCGGCGGCGGTATCTCCGACGACTCGGACCTGGTGCAGCAATGGCCCGGCGTCGCCCTGATGGGTGTGGACCCGGACATGCTCAACGCCTCCATGCTGGCGTTGTCCGATGCCAACTACCGCAACGGCATGTTCACCAACGGCCTGTCCACCATCGAAACCGACGAGCTGCATGCCTACGAGGAGGGCATCAACCTCAACAGCGCCCTGCTGTACCTCAACTGGGGCGACCCGCGCACCGTCGAGCGCCTGATGGAAACGGTGAAAGCCTTCGACACCATCATCCAGGTCAACCCGCAAGGCCACCTGCTGTTCGCCAGCAACTGGTTCGGCGGCCGCAAGGTCTACCGCGAGCCCAACTGGCAATGGCAAAAACCGTACTCCTTCCCCATCGTGCACCCGGCCATCCTGCTGGGCGGCTATAACGCCGACCCCAACAGCCGCCGCATCGTCACCGGCCTGGCAGACGGCTATCTCGCCCACGCCCATACCAACGCCAAGGGCAACTGGGCGCTACCCAACGAGATCAACTGGCAAACCGGCAAAACCCGCGGCGGCGAACTGTTCGAAGGCAGCGGCGGCGCCGACACCTTGCACACCTTCTGGGCCGCCTACCGCTTCACCGGCGAGCAGCGCTATCTCAAGCCCATCGACTACCGCGTGGCCAACAGCGGCCCCAACGGCCTCTCCCTGCTCAACGAGAACTTCCTCGACGTCATGGGCAAGCGCAACGACTGGAGCGGCAAGCTCATCGATGCCGCCAACAAGGACGACGGCAGCGCCCCGGACTTCCCGCACCATGTGGCCTGGGAGCACACCGGCAACCTGGAGTATCTCGCCGCCATTTACCGCAGCGAGGCAAGAGAGAAACTGCAGAACTTCTACATGAACACCGAAGGCCACTGGTGGAGCGACCGCGTGGAATCCCCCACCGTCAACCTGCAACGCGCCCGCCTAGGCGGCGTGGCCCTCAAGCGCAACCAGACCTACCCCGGCCACACCGTGAGCTGGCGCTTCGCCGATCCAGAGGCCGCCACCCAAGTGGCCATCGCCATCCCCGCACCCCAGCAAGACCGCTTCACCGTCATCGCCTACAACACCTCCAGCAAGGCGCAGCGCGCCAGCATGACCGGCTGGAACGTCGCCCCGGGCCAATGGCGCATCACCCAAGGCGTGAGCAAAGGCAATGACGGCAAGCTCGACAGCAACGCCAAGACGCAAGAGCGCGCTTTCGAAAAAAGCGCATCCATCGACATCGACTTCCCCGCAGGCCGCACCACCGTCCTGCAGCTCGAACGCATTGCAGCCACCACTCCGGTTGAACTGCGCCCGGACCTGGGTATCGGCCACGGCGACGTGCGCGTGACTGCCGATGCCATCGAGGTCACCGTGCACAGCCTCGGCCATGCGGATGCACCGGCAGGGTTTGTGGTGCTGGAGGATGCGCGTGGCAAGGAGCTGGCGCGGGGCGCGTTTCCGGCGCTTGCCGCACCGCGTGATCTGCAGCCAATCACCACCCAGGTACGCCTGCCACTAACCAACGCGGCAAATCTAAAAACCGCGCAATTGCGTGTGGTGACCGAAAGCAACGCCCCAGAGATTACCGACCTCAACAATAATCTCGCTCTACCCACTCCAGCCAAGCCGGCAACCGCAAAAAACAGCCAATAACCCAACACACCAATCCCTTCTCCCGCACGCGGGAGAAGGTGCCCGAAGGGCGGATGAGGGCAAACCCGATAAACCCAGCAATCAATCGCGCAAGCGCATTGACGCAATCCAAAAACTCGGCGAGGATCGAGACACGCAGTACTTAATGCAGCCGCAAAGCCACACATTTCGTCAGGGGGAAGAAACAATGTTGAGCAAGGCATGGAGCATCGTGGCGCTGAGTGTGGCCGCGCTAGGGATGGGGCATAGCACCTGCGTCAGAGGGAGATAGCTGAAAAGCGGTGACTTCAAGCACCCGTGGCGATATACCATTCCCAGAGAGTCGGCGAGTATCACGTTATGCCGCGCTGAGGCCGTCCAATACTAGTTAGATTACTTCATTAGAGCTATATGGCTACTGCCGAGAAAAAAGCTACAACCACTGAGCTACCCGTTTGCTTCTTGATCATGCCAATCGCGGATCCAGATGGGTACGAAAAGGCCACTTCACGCGTGTCTACGAGGACGTATTCAAGCCTGCATGCCAAAAATCGGGATATCAATCCGTGAGGGCAGATGAGGTTAAGCAGACGAATCTCATTCATCTCGATATTCTGCAAAAGCTAATTGAGTCACCCATGGCTGTTTGTGACCTGAGCTCGCGTAATCCAAATGTCCTCTTCGAACTAGGTTTGCGCCAAGCATTCGACATGCCGACAGTCTTGGTGCAGGAAATCGGCACGCCGAAGATTTTCGATATTGCGCCGCTGCGATATACGGAGTATCGCAGTCAGCTAGGCTACCGGGATGTGCTGGAAGACCAAGAGCAGATCGCCGAAGCGATCCGTTCGACCGCGACTGCGGCTAAATCTGGAAAGAGCGTTAACTCGATCGTGAAGATTCTTTCGCTGTCCCGTCCTGCCGCGCTTCAGGACGCATCAGAAAACGACATCGGTGAAGTACTGCAAATTGTTCGCGCCGAGATAAATGAACTTCGGTCGGAGTTTCGTCGGACAACTTCGCGGATGACGGGAGTGGCGGAATCTGCCATCACTGGAATTCCAACTCCTAGAATCCGCAATTTCGAACCGGATATCGAGCAGGTCATGCATAGTCTCAAGCACGGCATGCCACCAGAGATGGCGCTGGAAGAAATCACTAAGATCAAGAAGAACATCTTGCGTCGAATGGAGCCTGATGTAACAAGTAGTGTGCGGGAGAAGGCCTATGACTACTTGATGAAATGCGAAGCAGCCGAAGCCGAGATCTATTCAAAGTTCGGCAGATCATCGGAATGATTTAACAATTCCTCCAAGCCGACGCCGCTTCGCGGCACGGCTTAACTCGGATGTTAGATTTGTCCCAATCAACACAGGAAGTGTGAGATGGCGCTTTATAAGCTTGGGCCGCGAAGAACGAAATTAGATTCACGTAAATGGGTCAAAGTGACCTCGTTCCCCGTTAGATTTTTTTTCGACTCATCAACGGATGACTGCGCTCTGGCGGCAAATCCCTCACCAGAAATTCAGGTGAATGAGATCGAATTTATTTTTTAAAAAAGTCGTGGGTGGTCCACAATACTTAAAATGTGAACCTTATGCGGCTGCACTACAACTTGCTAGCTTCAGGTCTAATGGGAAAATGGATGGTACTCGGCGATCTTTATCAGCACGCTATGTTCACTACGGTGACGAAAGACAATGTCGAGTTGCAGAGAGCGCTTGGCATAGGGCTTATGGACGACCTTGACGACTCAAGCCCCGTCGATGAACTGCAGTTCTATGTGATGCGCGTCGGGTTCACTCTTGCGCACGCGATAGGCTGGGTCGAGCAGCTCTATCAGGCCGTGCACTTTATGACGGATTTTGGATACGGCAAGAAAGCAAGAGATCTTGGAATCAAACGCCCCGCCCATCTGCTTTACAACATCGAGAATTATCTCATTAGGTTGCAATCAGTATACGATCGTTGCCTGCAACTGACAAATACTGTCTTCCATCTTTGCATCTCAGATGAAATGGTTACGCATGGTTTGATCGTCAGCAATCTCCACGTCTCCCGCACGTCAATACCGAAGCTGTTGAAAGCTGTCAAAAAAACAATCGAGAACAAAGCGCAAGATCGACACCAGCTGATTCACAGGCACTCTCACATGGATCCTCAGCTTCGAAAGATCGAACTGCTATACATGCATTCTAAAGAAACGTGGAAGGATGATGCGAAATTGACCTATGAGCGCCTGACGCTACATCGTGCCGAGCGAGTGAGAACATTCACCACCGAGCGTAAGGCCGAGTTTGTGAAGATCAATTCAGCACTTATGTCTGCGCTCTGCACACTCTTTGACGAGCTGTTGCTTCAGTACAAACGGCAAAAAGTTCGGCTGGAAAAAATCATCTAACGAGTGTGGTTTGAATGGCGGGGTCAGGTGCAATTAATAAGTAAACTTGGCTAAATTTTACTCACTTAAAATTCAACCTTGCGCGTCCTGCAGTCCGGGCCAATTAAAGATTTAGGTTTCGGGAGAATCCCAGTTGAGAAATCCATGGCTGGCTCTTCCAAAAAGTGCGCCTTACATCCTGCCTGACGACCGCCCGCTGGTCGAAGCATTTAATAGCCGAGCCGTGCCGGAGAAGCGGTATGATCTATCGCTTTTTCCCGAGCCATACTTTGGTCGCTTCGACGCTCCAGTAGTGTTTCTTGCTCTCAACCCTGGCTGGAATCCTCTTGACGCGGCCATGCATAGTCGCCCAGATTTTGCCACCCAATGCGAACTGTCGTTGGCGCACTCGCTTGCACCATATCCCTTTCTTCACTTGCAACCGGTTTGCGACACGCCAGGTAGCTTGTGGTGGCGTCGCATCACTAAGCCTTTGATCTCTGATGCTGGCTTCGATGCAGTCGCAAAGAACATCTCCTGCCTTCAATTTTTTCCATACCATTCCCGTAAGTTTGGTTCTCATACCACCTCTATTCCGTCCCAGTTGTACGGCATTGAACTGGTCAGGGGAGCCATGGCCCGGGGCGCCGAAATCGTGGTAATGCGTTCCTGGAAGTTATGGTCCAAGGCTGTTCCAGATCTCGTCAGCTACTCCCACTTGCACCTCGTCCGCAATCCGCGTAATCCCACTGTATCAGCGAACAATCTCCCCAGCGGCTACGAAGTTGTGTTAGACCGAATCAAGGCCGGAAGCTGAAAATGGCTTAGTCAAGAAGAACGGGGCCAGATTCACTTAAAAAAGTCAACCTGCCCCAGTTTCGTGGATCCCGTTTCGTGACAGGCTGGCGGTTCCGTGGAGTAGGTAACGAGCTCCAGTGGCCGATTGCTAGATCTCGGCGTTAGGCTGCAAACACTCGGCTTAAGAGGGATCAGCCGTTAGGGAGGCAACCTAGTATCTGGCGCCAGAGGCGGAAACGCGGCTGGAGAACGATCAGCTTCAGATGCTTGTAATGATTGACCACGGTCAGGGAGTCAGCGAGGATGATGTTATGCCGCGCTGGGCGGTCCAATAGACGTTGGGGCGCAATGGACAGTTTACTTGGCAATCGGCAATTCAATCGAGCCTATATTTCGATGCAAGACATGGAACGATGCATCGAAAGCCTCGAATGTGCGTCTTCTGCGCTTGACCGTGGGGATTACAAAGCAGCGCGAGCCCTCATCACATCAGCAATCGTATGCTACGGCCGCCCCTTCTCCGGTAACACCGATCATCCTAAGGCCACAGCAAATACCTCATTCAAGTTGAGAGCCCTTAGCCAAGAGCAGCGCACCCTGCATAACCATATCCTGGAACTGCGAAACAAAGTAATTGCGCATTCAGATGCGGAGCGAAACCCCGTGCAGCTTGATAGTTCTAGTGCCACAGGCTGGGTAGCAGGCAGCAGGCTTTATGACCCACTGGCGGAAACTGAGATAATCCCGCAGTTGCAAGCTCTCGCTACATACGCGCGTGGCACATTCGCTACAGAGACCCATCGGGCAGCAGCATCTGTTACGCCCTAAAAATTCATTTAATCTAAAGCTGCTTCGAGGCTCGGCTTGACTCAGATATTATGCCCTACAAGAGAGAGTTCAGTGCGATCTGAAAATGGAGAAACGGGGTCGGAGAAACGGGGTCAGGTTCACTTCCGAGAAAGGGGCTCAGGTTCACTTCTGCAGATAAGTCGGCCAGATTAAGACTAAGAGATATCTTCCGCGAGCCGCATCGGCAGGGCAGCACGCTCATATGCTTATCAGCGCTCAACTACACGAAGTAGTTGACATCCCCAAAAACCCGCAGCAATCTCTACCACGAGGAGCGTAGAAACTCCTCTAAGAGCGGTACCCACCTCCGTCAAACTGGTGGGTTTTTTGTGCCTGCAGCGTCTTGCGGGTGCAACCGACGCGATTCCTGCGTCGGGAGGGCGGCTAATACAACACCCTTCGGGGAAATACGCCCGCCGACTCTTAGCGGTTTCTAACCTCCCGACATCCCGTCGCCACCCGGCGGCGGGGCCTGTTCGTCAAGGAGGGCTTTGCCATGCGTCGACCCACGTCCCGTCCCACATCCGCACGCAAGCGCGCCACGGTGCCGCCGCCCACCGAGGTCGTCTGGCGCTCGCTCGACCCCTCGATCAAGCCGCGGCCCTACGTCGAGCGCACCCCCATCCCCCAACCCCGCACCGAGGCCCGCCCCCCACGCCCCGGCCACCCGCGTGCCCCGCACCACTGCACCGTGGGCTACGGCTACTACCCCGCCAGCGACCAACGCATCCCCACGCTACGCCTACGCGGCCGCTGGCTGGAACAACTGGGCTTCACCATCGGCAGCAAACGCCACATCCGCCTGCGCGATGGCGAGTTGATCGTCAGCGTCGCACCTACGGACTAACCAGGTGCACCGCGTACGCGCAGCACGCACCCGCACGCCCCGCGCCGAGCGCAACGCGCCAATCGCCGCACCGTGCGCGCTCCCCGCTCACCGCGCAGAGGAGGACACAGATGGAGCACCCCGCCGTCGTCTTGCATCTCACGCTGGACCAACGCGACCAGCTCGACCGCCTGCTACGCACCCTCATCGCTCATGGCGACGTGATCGCCATGAGCAAACCGGAGTGCCTGGAGGCGCAGACACTGCCCACGCTCGGGCAAGCCATCTTTGATACGGCCAACGCCGTGCGCAAAATCTTTGACCGCTGCATGGAGCATAGCTGCGGCGACCCATAGAAGTACCTGGCAATAATCGGCGAGCCCGAATCGGATCTCGATAAGGCCGTGGCCGTGCTGCGGGTCGGGTATTGGCTACAGAGGCGCGGAGCGATTGACGGCCGTCAATCAGTCGGTGAGGATCATGCATGCCGCACTGCTGCGGTCCACTCGTAGTCAGGGCGATGAAAAGGTCAGTTAGCCGATTGGATAAGGCGTCAAAGGTCATTGCATGGTGCTGCGTGCTTCTCACTGCCGCATTCACGGCTACGGCCATTGAATGGCGCGTATTTGCTGGTACAGACAACTGGTGGGCTGCACTTGCTGCATTTGTGACTACAGCGTTGATTGGAGCAGCTCCATACGCCATCTATTTGGTATTTGTACCGGCATCGAAGGCGAGTCCGACGCTGAGGATGATCGTGTTGTGTTTTCTTGTCGCTCTTTCAGTCGTACCAAACGTGTGGTGGGCTGTAACAGGTGTCCGCACCGGCGGTTGGAATTTTTTCATCGTTCCGACAATTCAGGTGTTCTATCTTCTCGTGATAGTGCCTTTTGTTATTGTGCTGATGCACGCTCTTCGTCGGATATGGCAGCGTGCGCATGACGCCTAATTCTTCACTCGAGCCGACGCTGCCGAGCAAAACCATCTTCAATGCCCATGCGGTGCACGATACCGCGGAGCAGCGAGCGGTGTAGGGCGGCAAACCGCAGCCTCGCAGTTGATGTCGCGTCGCGATTCCGTTTAATTCAGGCATCAGGGCTAAAGATATGAATCCACACATCTTTGTTAATGCGCTAAAGACCGAATGTGCGGATGTCGCCGTTCATGATTGCTTGGAACTTCTCAAAGCCCCGCCGGGTCGCAGGCCCGCTCAATCTCTCGTTGGTTTGTCAGTTTGGTATCGTGGTCTTGATTCTGCCAACCAAGCCAACGTTGCCGCTGCATTACGAATGGCGGCTGACGCAACACTGTTCGGGGTCTTATGCGTTATCGACGGTGTTCGCACTATCGAAGACCAGCCAACCAAGTCTGAGTTCAGGCTGACAGCCACATGCAATGGTTCAACATCAATTATCTCGCCTGGACCGGAAGACCTTCATGATCTTCTCCAGAAATAACGGGGTCAGGCTCACTTAATGAGTCAACCTGACTCCGTTCCCTACCGAGATTTCCGACAGTGCTTCGTCTGCGCGGGTGGAATCCAGGTAAACACGCGTAGGTCCAGTCAGGTCGACCTGATTCTCCCGATTGTCGTAAGCCTCCTGCATCCGGTTGCCCATGCTCTTGCCGAACTCGGCAAGAGCGTCGGCACGATGCTTGGCTAACACGCCGTGCATTGTTTCATGGCCCATGACCTCGGTCAGATAGTCGATGCGCTCTGATCCTGCGAAATCTTTGAATGCTGCTTCACTGATATTGAGTGTGCCCGCTTTGCCGTCCTTACCGTCCTGGAAGTGACCCCCGTTGTTCTGTCCATGCGAGACAGCAATCGCGCCAATTCTGCCTTTCTCAATTGCATCACCTAGCAGATTTGAAAGATAGGGTGATTCAACAATTGTCTGCCGGATGCTCGCTTCCGCGCCGGCAGGAAGCGCCGGATCTTTTGCCATCTGGGCAAGTAGGGGTTCAATACGTGGATCAACCGGGATCATGGCTTACCTCCGTCGATTTTCACGCTGTAAACGCACTCTTGTGGACTGCTTTGGTCACTGGTTCGATAGATGAGCAATGAGACCGAGAACATCTGGCTACCGCGATTCATTGCACGCCAATGCTGGCGTAGCCATCCACCCTGGAAGGGTCGCTGGCCGCCGCGTGTGTATCCCATGCCCTCAAGCGTTTTGGACAATGCTTCGGCTTGCCAGATGCAGGTCGGCGTAGGCACGCGCGTGGGATCGCCGTGGTTAGGCAAAGACACCGCAACTTCGATCCGCGAGAAGCCATCCTTCGTTGGGCGATGTGTCGCGTATAGCGCATAGCCATCGGCCAGAGCGACGTCTTTTGCTTCACGCCACGGGTATACCGGATCAGACGGTGGGCCAAGCTTGATGCCAAGTGCAGATTCCATTCGCTGGTAGTCTAGATCCGCTGGTACTGTCAGGCCATCGATGAAGCGCAGCAGCCGGCGCTCCAGCTCCTGCGGAGTGGTGTTGGCAGAGACGGAATCGGCACGGCTATCAGTGCTCTTGCCTTCCTCTGGAGAGGTTGGTGTCGCTGTGGCAGCAGATTGCGTGGCTGCATCCCGTCCTGCTTCACCAGGCGCGCAAGCGCATGCACTTGGCAGCGCTAGTGAAAGCAGCAGCAAAGGGAGCAGGTTTCGGAAGCTAATTTTTATCATTGGAATCCTACTCACGCGACATCGCGATGCTGGTCAATTGTCATTCGCACCGTTGGTGTCCTGCAGTACCGAGCCCGAACCCGAGTGGCGCGATAGTGATGGATAGCGAGGGACGGAAAGCTGTTTGCGAGAGGGTAGGGATGCGCTTGGAGTAGCAATCTCTCTAGGTTCAATCCAACTCTGACCCTGCTGCTTCAAACGTTGACGCAAGGATCTTCCATCAACGCTTTCCAGATTGCCAGCATCAGCCAGTTGACATGTCACGCAGCGCGTAGCAGTCTTTTCGGCAAGGAGCGTAGAAACTCCTCTAAGAGCGGTACCCACCTCCGTCAAACTGGTGGGTTTTTTGTGCCTGCAGCGTCTTGCGGGTGCAACCGACGCGATGCCTGCGTCGGGAGGGCGGCTAATACAACACCCCTCGGGGAAATACGCCCGCCGACTCTTAGCGGTTTCTAACCTCCCGACATCCCGTCGCCACCCGGCGGCGGGGCCTGTTCGTCAAGGAGGGCCTTGCCATGCGTCGACCCACGTCCAGTCCCTAGCCAGCGCGCAAGGGCGCCACGGTGCCACCGCCTACCGAGATCGGCTGGCACTCGCTCGATCCCACGCTCAAGCCACCACTGTACGTCGAGCGCACCCCCATCCCCGACCCCCGCCCCGATCCCGACAAGCCGCGCCGCCCAGGCCACCCGCGTGCCCCGCACCACTGCACCGTCGGCTACGGCTACTACCCCGCCAGCGACCAACGCATCCCCACGCTGCGCCTACGCGGCCGCTGGCTGGAACAACTCGGCTTCACCATCGGCAGCAAGCTCAACATCCGCATGCGCAACGGCGAGCTGGTCGTCAGCGTGGCCGATCAAAGCAGCAAGTGAGTCAGCACAAGAAGCGACGGCAATTGACTGCGGCCAACGAGTCGCCGCGGACCACGTGGCTGGGCGCCCAGACGTCTCAACCCATGGCCGGGCTCAAAGCAAGAATACCCACGGCTCGTATCGCTGCAGCGCTATCGGTCGGACAAGCACGTCGTGGATAGCGATGATGCTGGAAGCATCCTTGGCTAGATTTGGTTGTTAAACCAAGGCAGTATGGCTGCCATGTTCAACCGCGTTTCGGCACTCAATTTAGGTCAGGCCTCCATGTCCGAAGTTAACGCGATACGTGCTGCCATTACGTCGCAAGATATTGATGCCTTGCTGTTCGCTTTGGCGAAGCGCAACAAACGCGAGGGCGCTCCGTTCCTTGCAGAGGTATTGCTAGCGGAATGGCACAATTCACACGAAGATATCGTTTTTGAATTGGGTCTTATCGGTTAGCAAAGTACAGTCGAAAACATCGCGAAGGCTGCCGTAACCACCTTTGAATACATGGTCGAGTGGGGTAGTCTCCACGCATTTCAGCGTAAGTGTGCTTACGCGTTAGCCCGAATTGGTAGCCTGGAATCTCGCTTATCCCTTGAGATGCTTGCGAAACATGCAGACCCACACTTGAGCGAGTACGGGAAAGAGGGATTGGAGCACTGGCCGCTGCCATATCTGGAAGGGTAGGATGGCGCCTAAAGAACGTGATCACGTTCACTTTAAACTTTAGTTTGAGACTGTTGCTTATAGAGATTGCCGCCAACCCTGCTGATTAAAGCGACGGGCTGTTGTCGCTCCTGCCTGCGCTGCTGTTCAAGAACGGGGGAGGCTCACTCTAACGCCACCCCACCCCACGTGTCCTGACGCCCAACGCATCTATCGAGAGCATAGTGCCGGCAATCCGGGGCCGGCCTTTCCGTGTCAAAATTTAGGCCCCTTCGGAAGCAAGCAGGAAATGGTCCAGCAAAGAGCACAGCTTTGTCATGAGCTTGCGGCGGTCGTAGCGCAGGAGATCGCTCGCGGAAACATGGTTGAGCGTGAGCCGGTGCTATGCGATTGGCCAGAGCCCGGCTCGGTAGTTGCACATCTCCGCTCCAGTCTTAGCATCCCGAACGATGAGTTGCCGCCGGGTCTAGCAACTGCCATATGCAACGATCCGCACTATGGGTGGTACAACGAGGTCTTCTGTTCAGTACACAAGCACCTGCTCACTGCGGGTCTGCCGCGACCTGGTGAGCCAATGTACGTGAAGGCCTAGCAAATCGTTCGAGGCATACGCTCTTCGACGCTGGTTGCCTACACATTAGAGCGCAATGGGTTCGACGCTAGCCAACCGCCAGTTCAATCGTGCCCAAATCTTGAGGCATGATATCCAGCGATGCATCAAGTTTTTGGAATGCGCTCGAGTCACCGTTGGTTGGGAAGATTGGGTGGTGGGATCTGGTATGTTGGGTTCGGTTGTCGTTAACTATGCAGGCCCATTCGCTCGGAATCGCGAGCACCTCAATACACTCTCGAAGTTTGGGCTTTTGCCGCCATGCTGAAAAATCACCTAGACCCACTAAAAAAGCAATTGCGTGCTTTGCAACAAGTAGCACCGCCATCCCCTTGGCGCCAAGTGGCTACCATAGCCGTCGGTGGCCTGCGCTCGGTCGGATTTGACCGCAACTCGGAACTCCTGCTCGTCATCTCCAGTGCAGGGCGCGGGGTCATTGACTGCCGCACTGGCACCAAAGTAGCACGGGACTATAATGACTATTACGAGCATGAACATTTTCTGGAGGCGGAAGGCATCGGCCCGTTGCAAGGGCAAACTGTTCGCATATCCGGGCTCCTTGGTGGCGGGCTACCTGTCTCTACTCTCGACGGTTGGTCTGTGGAGCTGGTATCGCTCGATTGGCCGGACACAGACATTCTGTTAGTTGAGCCATCTTCTTTTCTTTACGGATCGCTGTACGGCAAGCCCGCCATCTTCCACAAGATCGGCACAGAGTCAGAGTTGCGTGCTTGTGGCTTCTCCTATGTCGGCAACAGTCTCGTTATCGCATTGTCCAGTGACGTCGCTGTCTTTTCCCGTGATTGCAGTTAACAACCCATTCGAGCCCAAGCCGCTTGGCGGCTAGGCTTAATTCGGAGGGCGGGTTCAGGTATGCCGCGGCCTGGGTCGGCTCAATGCAGGAGTAAGTGATTGATATGGGTGTAGACCTTAAAAACAAAGCTGGCACTGAATTCTATTTCTCAACAATAGGATGGTCTTTTTATTTGAACTTGGCAGCGATTTACGGATGGAAGCCAGAAGGGACATCACCTCCCCCTGACTGGACCGATAGAGAACCCTGGGGCTCACATTACGATTGGAATGCGGGGCAATCTGTCGCTGACTCAGACGCAAGGGAGTTGGCTGCTGCGCTGGGACGCTACTTAGTGGATACACATCGTAATGAGCGAGTATTGGTCATTGCGAAAAAGTTTGCCGAGATTGGTGTCTCTGTAACTGCTCCTAATTCTGAGGATGGATTCATTGAGAAATTTATAGTTTTTGCCAGAAGTGGAGCTTTTGAGATATGGTAGATTAAATAGAGCGCATAAAGAGTGGCGCGATCAGGGGCGCATCTTTAGATAATCCGGATACATAACGCTTATGGATATCTTCAGCACTCGGCATCTGCGGGGAAGTGCTCCCAGATAATTATCAGCGTTTTACCAACTCAAGTAGCTGAAATCCCAAAAAAATCGCAGTAATTTCTCCCTCAAGGATCATAGAAACTCCTCACAGAGCGGTACCCGCCTCCGTCAAACCGGTGGATTTTTTGTGCCTACAGCGTTTTGCCGGCGCAACCGACGCGATGTCTGCGTCGGGAGGGCGGCTGCAACACCCTTCGTGGAATACGCCCGCCGGCTCTCTGCGGTTTCTAACCTCTCGACATCCCGTTGCCAGCCGGCGGCGGGGCCTGTTCGTCAAGGAGGGCTTTGCCATGCGTCGACCCACGTCCAGTCCCTAGCCAGCGCGCAAGGGCGCCACGGTGCCGCCGCCCACCGAGATCGGCTGGCACACCCTTGACCCCTCGATCAAGCCAACGCTCTATCTCGAATGTACTCCCATCCCCGAGCCCCGCCCCGATCCCAACAAACCGCGCCGCCCAGGCCACCCGCGTGCCCCGCACCACTGCACCGTCGGCTACGGCTACTACCCCGCCAGCGACCAACGCATCCCCACGCTGCGCCTACGCGGCCGCTGGCTGGAACAACTCGGCTTCACCATCGGCAGCAAACTCCACATCCGCCTACGCAACGGCGAGCTCGTCGTCAGCGTGGTGGATGAGGGAGGAGCAAGGCTCTGATGCAGGTAATGCCCGAAAATTGACTATCTCGAGCACCTATCCGAGGATTGCATGACGCCGCGCCTGGACGGCCTTCATGGTCAAGTGCAATGGATCACTATGCTGGCAGGCCCAACCGGCTCTATGTATCGTTCGCACTCGCGGCCATTCTCGCAGCGGTCGGCCTGAGCGCACTGGGAAGAGCTGAGCAGTATGCGGACGTGCTATTTGTTGTCTTCTGCCTGGTGTTCCTAGCCCTGCAGCTTGTCACCGGGCACACCATGACGCGAATAGGGCTGCCTGGTCCACATCGGCGTGACGATCCGGCCG
The DNA here is from genome assembly GCF_024806475.1 of Xanthomonas sp. 4461. Taxonomy (NCBI): domain Bacteria; kingdom Pseudomonadati; phylum Pseudomonadota; class Gammaproteobacteria; order Lysobacterales; family Lysobacteraceae; genus Xanthomonas; species Xanthomonas sp. 4461. The sequence goes on from NZ_JANTYV010000003.1 coordinate 397,691, forward strand.
GCTATTGGGTTGGCATCGGGTTGACTTCACTGGCAACGCTGACGTCCCTGATCCTCATGCTGGCTCGCCGCGGCGTGCTACCGATTGGTTCCTGAAAAGATATGGGTGTATTCGTCCTGTACTGTCATTGACATGTCGATAGGTAGTACTAGCTGAGACTGTTGGTAAAAAATCTCATGAATCGAACCGTATGAAGTTAATTCAAAATTTGCCCCTGGCTTTAGTGCCAGCGCTACTTATCGCTGCTTGCGTAAAAGATGCAGCGCTTCCCTCATGTGATCCGAACTTGAGACAAGTGGGAGAATTAGTGCCACCTGAGTTGCCGCGCTTATCGAAGAAACCCCTTGGGCGAGTGGATCTAGTTTTCGAGATCGACAGGGATGGAAGGGTTACAGATCCCCGTATATCGTTTTCCGACGTCCATCTTCAGGGCGAGGGCCCTTTGTCTAGAGCTGAGTACGATGAGGTCTTACTGGGCTCAATACGCGCCTGGCGATTTCAGCCGCCTCAACGTGCCTGTGTAATGCAAAGCGGAGTATGGTTTGACTGATTGCGATGGGGAGGGCCGTTTTTTTATAAGTGAAGTTGGCTGCACTTTTCAAAGACAAACGGGGGGAGAAACGGGATCAGGTTAGGTCGGGTTGAGTAGCAGGGTCGGGTTCATTAGCTGATGTAAGCGGTCAGGTTCACGTAATAAGTGAACCTGAATCCGCTCCCTGGCGAACCTCTGTTCGCTGGCAGGGTGCCGTGATAATTCATTCAACTAAGCTGTCGGTCAATGATTGGCACGACAGGGAAAGTGTACGGCTCCAATTGATTCACCTGGAGGCGGTCTATGTACCGCCTATCCGGCCTCATCCATTGCTATGATCCGGTCACAGGGGAGGGGACCATGGACAACTCGAATCACCCGGGCGAGCCCGGACAGGATCGTCACGGCACGGCACCAGGCTTACGCGGCATTCCGCCAGGCATGAGTGTCGACGACTACATGCGCATGTTGCACGGTAAAAACACGAGGGCTGCCCCGCGCATGGAGCGGTCCACACTGCATTTCATTGGCGTGATCGTCCTCGCCGTGTTCGGTTGGATGGCTATGCGCTATATGAGCCACATGCATGATCTGGACCCTGCAGCCCGCGCGAAGATGCCGGTCGTTGATGTCGAATATGAAGGCTTGCTGGAAGCCAGGCTCACCGACGGGAACTTCAAGCAGCGATTCGGCGGGAAGCTGTTCCGGCTCACAGGTGTTGCCACCAGCGTCATGGAACAGCAACAGACCCATGCAGACGGATCGAAGGAGATTGTCGGCCCGGCCATTCTCATGACGCCGGACCCGAAGCACGAGTCTTATCTGGCGACGTTCTACAAGGAAGAGCAGGCGAAGCTGGATCCGGTCATGCCGGACGCGCAGGTCACGATCGTCTGCGATCACCTGGAGGTGTTGAAAGGCCAACGCATGGAAGGCTGCACGCTCGAGACGTATAAAAACGTGGCTGGGGAGGCTTCGGAATAACAAGGTGAGGTTCACTTAAAAATTCGACCCGATCCCGTTTTCGCGTTCACTACCTGAGTGTTCCTGAGCAAGCCCGTGACTTCGGTTTTGTCGAACTGCGCCGCGCACTGCGGCCTCCCGAATCGTTGCATGCGTTTTAGACGGAGGTGACTGGCAGGCATCTGGTTTTGCGGAGTAGCTGCTAAATTTGACCAGATGTTGGGTTGGACACCATAAGCGCGCGCAAGCAATGCGGATCTGGAGATCGGAGATCTGCAGATTGACTACAGTGACGGAGTCGGGTGAGCATCCTGCCACGCAGCTACGCAGCTGAAGGACACCTAGGATGACCAAGTTCCAACGCATTGCCGCAAACGTTCCCGCAGGAACCGTCTTGCCCATGGAGTTACGCATGGTTTGCGACTATCTGGACAAGACCGGCTATCCCATCAGCGGCTGTATGAAGATAAGGCCAGACGATTTTGGCGGGGTACGAGCCTGGTTCGACGACGATGATGCAATGGCATCGCAGTTTGCCTACTTCGGCGCAGGCCCAGACGGATCGATCCTCGCCTTCTGGTTATGCGACGGCCTGGATGCGACCTCTGCCCCGATCGTTCATCTGGGATCGGAAGGCAGCGACAATTGTGTGCTGGCAAAGAACTTTCGTGAGTTTCTTCGTGTGTTTGGAATCGGCTACAACGAGCTTGGCTTCGATGACCTGAGCCAGCCGCCAGTCGAACCGGCATCAGCGGCTAACTTCCGCGCCTGGCTTGAAGCCGAGCTTGGCATCACCTGTCCACAAACGGGCGAGGACCTCGTGACTGCGGCCAAATTAAGCTGTCCCAATGTCGAAGCTGCCATCGACGCTTGGTTCAAGCGGCGCTACGAGCCGCAGGCCTAAGGATTCTCAATGTCAGCTGCCTTCGATAAAGTATGGCCCATGGTCAAACGAAGAGCGGGGTCGGGCTCACTTAAGAAGTCAACCTGACATCATTTCCGGATGTCCCAAAGCGAAACCTAGAACAGAGGTAAGGCTGCGCAATATGCATCGCTTCGACATCCTCGCAAACTCCGTGCTGATCGGGCACACCGCCTTTGAGTCGGGAGACCCGCCCATGGGGGCTGCGTTCGGCAGATTCATACCAATCGCTACTTATAGCGCTGTGCAACCGGCCATCACCCAGTACGCAGGGCGTGAGGTGGCGGGTATCGATCTTGCGGTCAGAGTCGCCAGCACCAAGCAACTGATCCAGTGCCTGGCCGTTGCCATTACCGACTGCTCTTCTGAGTTTGGAGCAGAAGGTCTGGAAGTCGCCGTGCTCGGAATTGGATATCCGCTGTACGCCGAGCTATTCCCGCACCACGTTGACGCTTACGAAAATCAGTTCAACTGATGGTGTGAAGCAGAAACAACCGATGACGTTGACCCATAGGAACGGAAATGAGCGAAGCAATCCTGTACGCGATCGATAGCCAGCAGCTCAGCGATGCAGTGGCCGCAGCGGGTTTTGTCGAGAGCACACATGACAGTAGTGAAGCACCGACCGAACGCATTGCCGCTTTCTTTGCATACCTGCTACAGGTCTGGCCGGAAGATGGCTCGAAGGGCGACATATGGTATGAAGACTTCACGCACAATCGCCCGGCCGGAGCCATTCTTGAGATGGTGTTCGAACTCGATGCGTTCGATGAAGAGCGATTTCAGCAGCTGCGCGACATGGCCAAGCAGTACGGTGTACATGTCTTCGATCCGGAGGGCGAGATTCTGTATCTCGCTGATGGAAGCGAAGCCTGAGCAGTGAGTACGAGACGGATCCACGCGCGCACGCATGTTGGATCGCTCCCTTCTGGAACCGGTCTAACTGGCTTTCCCTCCGACTGTTCTGGTCATCTCACGTTGGAACGTAACTCGGGCTGGCGCGGCTATCCGAACCAGCTCCACCCGGAAGATGGCCTCGAATCTTTCGCACTGACTCTGGCTCAATGGCGCGAGCGCAATTCTGACCCTGTTCCCTACGACGCTATTGAGCACCAGATAATCGTGCCTGACATGCTGGCGCAACTCTCCAAACTGACGGCTCGCAAGGTCCATCGTAACGATAGTTCTTCATCATCATGCATCGTTGAATGTTGTAAAAGAGATTTCTATCTCTCATTGAGAGATCGGCCATACTCTCTCCTGGTCTTCGCTGGTTATTCACATAGCTCCCAGATCCGTCTCCTCCGCACTCTATCCACGCTCTGTTTAAGCTGCCGGACTGAGTCTCCGTGTTTCTCCAATAATCCCTGAGGGGAGTAGGGTGATATAAGGCCTTCTCCGCCTCCTTATCGCACAGCACAAGTGGTGTCTGTGGTCCGCATATGCGTCCGTTTCCAATCACGCAACCAGAGACCTGGAGGATGATCAAAATAAAGATTGAGCGAAGTATGATCACAGAGACCCCGATACAAGTTTTGCAACTGCGTTCCAGACATAAGGTGGAAGCGTTTCGGCCATGGCAAATGGTGCTGCCACCGGAATAGCCACAACCGTCCATGCCTCGTGAAATGTTTCTAGTGTCACAGATCTGTCGCGAAATGCGTTTCCCTGGGGATCGTATGAGCCATGGAGATGTTGTACTGGTGGAAGCCGGCTTGCAACCTTTCCAAGGTGGAGGCCATCGTGACATCGCCGACCGCCGACCGCCGACCGCCGACCGCAAGCACGCTCAGCGCATCCAAGGCAGTGACGCTGGCCGTCGATGCGGCTGTCGCTGGCCGAGTGCAACCCGAAATAACTGCGTCAGGTTCACTTAATAAGTCAACTTGACCCCATATCCTACATTCCCTCATTCCCTAGTCGTCAGCGTGGCGGACTAACCAGATGTGTCGCACGCGCAGCACGAACCCGCACGCGCTGTATCAAGCGCCATGCGCCGGTCGCCACGCTATACGCGCTCACCGTTCCTTGAGCGGAGGAGGGCAGACATGGAGCATCCTGCCATCGCTTTGCATCTCATGCTGGAACACCTCGACCACTTGCCACGCACCCTCGTCGCTCATGTAAGAATGGAGGCAGGCACACGAGCCTGATCTCGTTGCCCACTCGGCCTGCTCTTCATGAAAATCGTCTACATTCTTTGCATGCTGATCGCTGGTTTATCGCTTGGCGCCGGTGGATTGATACGCTGGGGCGCGTTTCTTGTCGCACCCAAGAAGCGGCCATTTCGTTCCACTTGGGACCGGCGGGGATTCTTCATGGCGGCCGCCGGCATCGCCGGGATGATCGTGAGTACAGCAATCTACGAATCTTCTCGCTGACCGAGGCAACGGCATCAGCTTCACCCGAAAGGCCCGCCTGCTCCGGCTTCAGTAGCAGATTAAACCCGAAAACACCTCCGCTGGGATGTTCAGGCACTATGCAAGAATTAGTCGATTTGCCGCCAATTCCGGAGTTGCGTCGCGTGACACAATCACTCGCCATGCTTGATGCCATCCTTAGCCCAGAGTGGGACTACCGCTACTACAGCTTCAATAGCGCATGGGGGCCGGAACAGGAAATGGCATCAATGCGCAACGGGTCTGGCGATGAATGGTTCCTGCTCCTGGACCAGGCTGGCGCAGCCATCAAGGGCTTTGCCCATGAAATTGCAGATGGCTCCATCATTCCACAGGAAATTCGAGCCCAAGTTCCGGCCGAGTTTTCGTCTTTTCTCAATGAGCCGGCGTTTTCGATGCAGCACGCCACGTTCTGCTATTGGCGTAGGACAGAGGACAGTGCCTGGAGCAAAGTTATCGGCGGTCTTGACGATGACGGAGCCGATTGGCTGCTGTGGTTGCTCGTGTCCGGGCCCTCCGGCTACAAAGAGTGGGCTGAAGACTACTTTGAGGTTCCGGTAGCGCTTGATGCGGTGAAGGCGTTATTTGATCGTCAGCCTCTCAGTGAGTCCATCATCTTGACGCTCAACCCAGAAGCAGGCATCGATTTTACGTATGGGCAAGCACAGGAGATAGGATATCCTTGCAGCATGCCCGGAGAATTAACTTAATAAAATTCTCTTTGCGACTCGGCTTAGGTCAGATTTTATTTAGTATGTGGCATGAAAGATATTTAAGATTGCCCGCCTCTTCTGTTATCTCTCCAGCGTGCTTTGCTTGGTTGGATCCATCCGCAGCTCAGACAAGCATCGATTTAGGCTGATCCGGGTCAAGCATTTTTCAGTTGCGATCTGAGTACGACGGAGAGCCTTCCAAGGCTGCGCTTGAGAGCATTTCATGCATTGCAACGGAAGTGATTTCTGACTTCCCGGTGCCCTAGGATTTAGATGATTAATATGGGATCGGGTTCACTTAAGAAGTCAACGTGACCTCATCTCCTAGACCCCATTCCCCAGATGGCACACCCCCGCCAGCACGGATGTGTGGGCGTATGCGGTCAATGACCGGAAGGGCAGGTCAGGGCAAGCGTGCGGCTCCCATTGACGGTCTCAAGACCGTCTAGGCACCACCTCCCCGACCTCGTCCATTGCTATGATCCGGTCGCAGGGGAGGGGACCACGGATTACTCGAATCGCCCGGGTAAGCCCGGACAGGATCGTCACGCCACGGGCCGGAGTCGGCTCAATGTAGGATAAGTGATTGATATGGGTGTAGACCTTAAAAATAAAGCTGGCACTGAATTCTATTTCTCAACGGTAGGGTGGTCGTTTTATTTGAACTTGGCTTCGGTTTATGGATGGAAGCCAGAAGGAACATCGCCCCCTCTTGACTGGATCAATGCAGACCCTTGGGGAGCACATTATGACTGGAATGCGGGGCAATCTGTCGCTGAGTCAGACGCAAGAGAGCTAACTGCTGCACTGGGACGCTATCTATCGGATCCAAATCGCACTGAGCGAGCATTGGATATTGCTAAGAAATTTGAAGAGATTGGTGTTTTTGTAGCCATCCCTGATTCTGAAGATGGGTTTATTGAGAAATTTATAGCTTTCGCTAGAGGTGGAGCTTTTGAGATTTGGTAGGTGAAATAGGGCGAATAAAGAAAGGCGGGGTCAGATTGCCTTGTTTAGATAAACCGACTAGATAACGCTCATGGCCATGTTCCGCGCTCAACATCTGCGGAGAAGCGCTCTCAGATCTCTATCAACGCTTTGCCACCTAAAGTGGTTTATATTCCAAAAAAACTGACAGCAATGTCCCCCTCACGGAGCGTAGAGATCCCCATCGTCGCGCGCTGCCACGTGCGGTGTGGTGCCGCGCATGGTGCGACGTTGCGCATGCGTCCCGCATCCCATGCTTGTGTCTGATTCACCCAGTGGACGTGTATGAGCCTTCTTCACCTGGGCAGGCAGATGCTGCTGTCTTCAATCGAGAGGGAGTGGAGCATGAAACAGTCACTGTTGGTCCTGTCCATGGTCGCAGCGCTGGCGCTCGCTGGCTGCAAGCCTGATGCCGACAAGGAGGCCGCAGCGCCTGCCGCGTCCACCGAGCCGACGCCGACCGGTGGCGCGGCGACCCCGACCACGCCGCCTGTTGGCGAGGCCAGCCCGGCGCCGGAAGGCGCGGCGCGTGCGAGTTCCGGAGACGACATCGCCCTGGGCCTGCTCGGGGCGGTGAACAACCACGAGATCGCCGCAGCGAAGCAGGCGCAGGACAAGAAGGTCACCGGCGCGGTGCTGGAGTACGCGAAGATGATGGAGAAAGAGCACACCGAGAACCTGGAAAAGACCAAGGCGCTTGGAACGCTGGCCGAAACCCCGGACGTCAAGAAGCTGGAGAGCAAGGGCGAGCAGGACCTGTCTACGCTGGGGCAGACGCCCGGCAACGACTACGCGGCGGCCTACATCGATGCAATGATCGCCGGGCACAAGGATGCGCTGCAGCTGATCCAGACGCAGATGATGACGGTGGCGTCGACCGAGCCGGTCAAGCAGCACCTGACCGAGACCAAGACGCACGTCGAGCAGCACCTGGCGAAGGCGGAAGCCATCAAGAAGGCGATGTGAGCGTGGGTGTGGCAGATCGCCGGTCTGCCACACCGGGTCTGCAAGCGGCAAGGCAGCGACATCGATGTTTTTTTGGAGCGTTTGGCACCTGAAAAGAGGGGGGGAGAAAAAAGCAATTCCTTCTATAACGGCCAGCTGCGCTGACACGCCGGAAGAACCGAGTCAGGTTCACTTTGTAGTTCGACATAGCCTCCGTTTGCCGGGCGTTATGCCTTGCATGATTAGGCGTAACAGGATGGGCCCACACGGATGCGGCCTAACGCCTGTTGGCAGCGGCATGTGCATATCTGGAAAATCGATGAGCTTCAAATGCGTGTAGCAATTGACTGCTGTCAGGGAGTTCGCGAGGATCGGTTTATGCCGTGCTTAGGCGGTACGACAGTCCTTAGGCCCATGAAAAAATTACTCGCACTTATGAGCTTCATCATTCTGGCAGCGTGCACATCGGATGTTGTGGAGAGCAACTACGCCACTCTCGCCGAAGCTCGCGCTGACCAACTCTTTGGTCGCGGATGGCTGCCCGACGTGCTCCCCGCGTCAGCTTTCAATATCCGCACCAGTAACAATGTTGACCTGAATCAATCGGAGGGCGAATTCTCCTTCCGCTCGGTCGACTCGGGCGAGCTTTTCCAAAGGTTGCACAGAGGTCCTCCCGACGCAGTGCCGTACCCTGAGTATTCGGCTAACATCTCGGCGCAAGCAAGTCTTGGCTACTCGGTTTGGTCTCTGCAGAAGGAGCAGGCAACGTGGGTGTTCTTCTGTCGTGCATCGGAGGGGCGCTGCATCTACACCATGTGGCTTGACCGGCAAGTGCCTAACAAGTCGAAGAACGGGGGCAGGGTCACTTAAGGAATCAACCTCAAAGAAATGGGGTCAGGTTCACTTATTTTATAAGTCAGCGAGATAGGCAATAAGACATCTCCGCGTCTCGCATCGAAAGACCGCAATCTTGGATCCCTATCAGCGCCCTGCCACCCGGAGTGGTTGACATACGAACAAACCCGTAGTCAAAAAGCTGAGAGGCGAGGTCTGGCCCACTTTAAAAAGCAAGCTATGCCTTCTGCTTTCCAGTGAGAACAGTCAGGTACTTCGTTTCAAGGGGTTTAGTGGTTGATCAAGGCCAACATCTTGCTGAAGATGATGTTTTTCACGCTTCGGCAAGTCATACCTAGGTGTCGAGAGAGAATGAAACGCATCTGTATGCTTCTTTTTGTAGTACTCGTAGCTCCCGCACGAGCGACGACTCCACCACCCGCAGCCCCTTTCTCGGAAAAAGTGTGCCGCGCTGAAAGTGTCTTGATTGGTGTTGCTTCTCGCTTCAAGGTGGTTGGAGTTCCAGGCTGTGCTACCCGTGGCGATGGGAAGCACCTCACCATGTGCGAGGAAGTTCAGGTAAAAGTAGAAGTCCAACGCGTGCTCCGGACGGTCGGATCCAATCCGCCGACGGTGCTCACGTACCGCTTCGGCGGCGGTCTTTTCAATGTCGACAACCTCCGCAAGGATCTTTTGTCCGGCCCTCGCTACTTCTTTTTGGCCGCTCCGTCCTCGGACAAAGCGCCGATTTTCCGCACGTCTTATCCATGGCTCCTGGGAGCTACTGTCAATGTCGAGAACGACGCTGAGGTTCGGCAGGTGCTAGAGCAGTGTCCGCCCGTCTAACCATTCGCTCAAGCCAAGTCCCCTTTGCCAAGAGCAGGGCTCGGTGCAGTTAATAAGTCAACTTACCCCTTCCCAGGGCTCCCATCACGGGTAAGGTTCTGGAGGACGCCTATGCGCAATCGTTTGGGCATGGTGCTCATGCTCTCCGCTTGTGCAGGCATGGCCTGCGGCGCTCGGCCACCCCACACAAACACAAAGATTTTCTATCGGTCGTTCGATAGCACCTCGATCATGGATCTGGATGCTGCGGCTGCAGCTGGAGTGCTGCGGGAGAAAAACCATTCGTCTGACGCGTTTCGTTACAGATGACGGCAACGCTCCCCGCCATTACAACATCCAGTACACGCCCGCGCATGATCCGGAGTATACGAGCGGTTTGATCAGCCTCTGGCAGTGGGTGAATCGGCCTCGCCCCACATAGGAATTCCTGATTCAACGGCAAACGCTGTAGTGACATATAGAATCACGCATGTGCCCAGTAGTTGAACTTGAAACGGTCGGTCTGACGATCGCAGGCCGTCGCGACGCCTGAGCTTTCGCATCGCGGGGTAGGTCATTGATAAGCATGGCCGCCGTGGCTGTGGCGCAGCCAGGGACGATAACTGAGCAGGCGCTTGTCCGTCGCGCCTTAGCACTGGACTGGCTACCACAGCACTCTGCGCGTTGGACAGCCGGCGGTGCCGAATTCTCACACCCCGCGCGGGCCGCATGATACCCTCACCACCGCCATTCTGGCGAAGACGGAAAATCAGGTGACCCAGCCGACACCATCGCAAGCGGTGCCGGGGCTGTCCCGCTAAGCCACGCTCATTGTAAGCGGCTCGGAGACAGGCATGTCATTTCAACCACTACCAGGGAGGTATTCATCGTGAAACTACGCACCACTGCCGCCAATTTCGTACTGGCTGCGGCTTTAGGCCTTGGCTTGAGCGCCCCTGCGCGCGCCCAGACGGTAGATCCTTGCTCGGTGTTTCTGTGCATGGCCGCCGTGTCCGGTTTCGGTGCACCGAGTGCCGAATGTGCAGCGCCGATAACGGCCTTCCACGCCATCCAGATATGGGACCCGTACTTCGACTCGCCGGCTACGGCGGCGGCACGCCGGACATATCTGATGACATGTCCAGGTGCGAGCGTACCGAATCAAGCGGTCCTGGAAGCGATCATCTCGCAGTGGGGCTACACACCTTGACGGGAATCGCCCGCTGACCTAGAGAAGCACCTGCTTCCGAGTCTTTGCCTACCGCCAGACCCCTGCTCGCCAGGGGCATCGCAATACTTTCTGTGCCATTTGGTTCCTAGGCATCTGCCAGTGGCAAGTGAAGCCGCTGCCTGCATGTTCGCCGCTGGATCGCGCACTCTGCCCTTGTCTGTTCGCTCGGTTGGCCGCGTTCCTGGCGGACGCAGCAAGCGCCATCACGTCGCTGCCGGTGATCGCCAGTGTGGCTGACATCGGCGATGTCGGCCTCGGTCTTGACCGTCTGCTTGCCGATGGTGATGTCGACTCCCCGCAATTCAATGCCAGCCAAAACTAGAGGTCTGCGGTTGATGTCGATCACGGAACTCGGCGGGCGTTAGCCCGCCCAGGCTGTCGTGCGTGATCTGTTGGTTGTAGTCGGCCAGCCAGTGTTCGGTCTGTTCGCGGACCTTGCTCAGCGTGCGGAAGACGTGCATGTCCAGCACGCCGCGCCTGTAGCTGCCGTTGAAGCGTTCGATGAAACCGTTTTGCATCGGACGCTCCGGCTCGATGAAGTCCAAGGCGATACCCTTGCGCTCAGTCCATTCGGCCAAGGCTAATGCGACAAACTCCGGGCCATTGTCCAGACGAAGCTTAGCGAGATAGCCGCGCCAGGCTGCGATGTGTTCCAAGGTGCGGATGACGCGGGCGGCCGGAAGATTCAAGTCCACTTCGATTGCCAAGGCTTCCCGACTGAAATCGTCGATGACATTGAACGTGCGGAAGCGTCGACCATCCCACAGCGCATCGGACATGAAGTCGATCGACCATCCGGCATTGGGGCGTGCTCCACATGCCAATGGTTGTAGATGGCGCGTGGGGACCCGGCGCCTGCTGCGACGACGCTGATTGAGCTTCATCAGGCAATACACGCGCCAGACCCTTTTATGATTCCACACATGTCCGCGACGGCGGATGATCTGAAACAGCTTTCCAAAACCACGCTCGGGAAAGCGCTCGGCCAATTCGGACAACAGCGCAATGACTTCCTCGTCGCGATCGGGACGACGCCGATAGCGCGCTGTCGAGCGCGCCACGCCAACGACCGCACAGGCCCGGCGCTCGCTCCAGCCATGTTGCTCGACGAGCCAGGCAAGAAGCGGGCGCTTGTGCGCCGGGTCTACAGCTTTTTTGCAATGACATCCTTGAGTGCGTGGTTTTCCATCGCGAGCTCGGCATACATGCGTTTGAGCTTGCTGTGCTCGGTCTCCAGGTCGCGAAGGCGCTGCACATCAGCGGCCTCCATGCCACCGTACTTGGACTTCCAGAGGTAGTACGTCGCGTCGGAAATGCCCAGCTCACAGCACACATCCTTGACCTGGCGTCCGCCCTCAACCTGCTTCAGCGTGGCGACAATCTGGCTCTAGGTGAACTTGCTTTTGCGCATCGTTGGTCTCCTCGGTGGCTAGTGTGCCCGGAGACCTCCAACTATGGATGGATCAATTTTACGGGGAGTCGACAATGGCCCTAGCCCTAGCCCTAGCCCTTGCCGTTGCTGGCGTTGCCGCTGGACTGGGTGTTGTGCGCAACGTCGAACACGATGTCCTTGCTGGCCAGCAACGAAGCGTTGCCTTCGGCCGACATCTGGGTAGCCTGGCTGGTGATCGAGCCGTCGCTGGCGAGCAAGGTGAGATTGCTCCCCGCCGCCAGCTGGCTGACGCGCGCATCGCTGGTGCTTTCAGTCTGCGACGCGTTGAGCGATGGCTGCTGGCCTGGATCACCACCGGGGTGATCGCGGCCATGGTACCGGCCGCGGCGCCTTCGGCATCGCGGCTGATCTTGCTCATGGTCGAACCGGTATCGACCATGTTCTTGGTGGTCGAATCGCGGGCGCTGCGGTACGACGCGCCCGGGTCGTAGGTCACGCCCACCGAGAAGCCGCTGGACTTGCTCGATTGGCTGGCCTGATGATCGACCGTATCCTGTCGCGCCAGCAGGGCGATGTCCTTGGCGGCCAAGGTTAGGTCTTTGCCTGCCCCGAGATCGGAGCCGGCAATGGTCAGTTGGTTGCCGGCGCTGAGGACCAGGTTGCCATCGGTCGACCCCACCGATGAGGCGACCTGGGTGACGGATTGCGTGAACTCCTGGACTTGGAATAGCCCACGCTCGCCACACCGCCACCAGAGCTACCTGTCAGCCCAGACTTCTTCTGGCGAACACTGTGCGCTTCGCTGCTGGTGTCCTGTGCCGATTCGATGGTGAAGTTGTTGCCTGGGATCAGGCGCACATCGTCCTCAGTAAGCACTGTTGAGCCGACGACAGCGAACGCACATCAGCCTTGTCTCCTACTCCGGTGTCCTCGCAAAGTAACAATAAAGTTAAACTGATTTAAGGGTTCAGGCATTAATTATGCCAAAATTAGAAATAAATCCGCTCACAATATTCGAAGCCTCGTTCTTGGATAAATAGACTTCATGAATGGTTATGGGCATTATTTCCTCCCACTGCAGCACGCCTTCCGCGTCAAGATTTTGATGGCTGACTTGCGCACCTAGTACCCTGACTCGATCTCCCCAGCAAACAGAAAAAACATAAGACCCGCCGTCTTCTAAGTTATAAGTTGATGCCTTATATCGTTCGTCCGGAGGCGGGTAATTGCCATGCGGGTCAAGTTCCTGTGGAAGTATCATCTCCATTATATTTTTAAATGCAATCGATGGAGGTTTGTTAAATAGACCTTCATCCTCTGGGAGAGATATGAGCGGGTGATTGGCATCGAAACAAAATGCATCGCCGCCTAAAGTGGCGACCCTTGCTTTCTCTGGTAAAAAGTTGCCATCAATGATGAAATGAAAAATACCATTCACGTGGCTCCCTGGATCAGTCCACTCATCTACAGGGGCAGCAAGAATAGCGAATTTGTGGGGGTCTCCAAAAACCATTTCGTTACCATCCTTTACCAGGTATGCCAAGGGATTTTCTTACATCATTAGGTATTCTGGATTTCTCAAGCGGTGATGACTTGTCGCCAGTACTGCCCGCCCAGTGCCACGAGCCATCATTAGCGTTAGTGAATGGGTGTACGTTACCCTGATCATCTTTAGCGTACCTTTTTTTACCTGAAATTACAGAATTTCCAAAAAAATCAAGCGAATTTTTTGGCTCGGTTCCTGCTGAGTAGTTATAGCTTGGCTGTCCCGGTGTGTGTTTTCCATTTGATCTGTAAGTGAGCTGATTGGCCGCAGTTGTATTGACTGCTACTGGTAAAGGACTGCCCCGTCCCAGATTGCTTCCTGAAAGAGCCCCTTGCGATATTGAGCTGGAATTCTCATCTCCGTTAGAACGCGGCGCAACACGAAATCCCTCATTCGTATTTGCCGCATTTAAGATTGCGCGTACCTTTGCGGAGGCTATTTCGGCAAGCCCAAAACCTATCGTGAGCGCGGTTTCTTTAGATCAGAGGCCATTTCTCTCAATTGAATTATAAGTGGATTCAGCCCGCTCACCAGTTGTTGCTACGAATCCCTCGATAGGCAGAAGGTAAACAGGCTCAAGGCCGTTTCCTTCAAAAACGTATTGCCTAAATGGCGCTCCCTGCACCGTGTTGACATAAGAATTCAGCGATTGTGCGCTCCTGAGCCAATCTTTCTGAAGTCCAAGTGTTTCTGCATTTGAGTAATCTTCCTTATAGCCGATCGCCTGCGTCATTTGCGAAGCACATGCCTCACTGGAAGGCGCAAGCGTACAAGCGAACTGCATTTGCGCGTCTTGAAGCTGTGACTTAGCGCTGGCTCGCGCGATAACTCCCTCTCTACAGGAGGCATCGCCATCGCAGCTTTCTAGCAGGCGCTCAACGATGGAAAGTTGCTCGTGGCTTAAATAGTTATTGGCGACTTCATTCATTGCTGTCGTACCGCCAGCCGTACCACCAACGGTTGCGCCGACTGTCGTCGATGCCAGTGCAGTCAATGAATTTGCCAGTACGCCATCCACACCGGCGCTCTTCAGTGCGCTGGCAACAGCGGGGGCCGTGAGTGTACCTGCCGCCGAGCCCGCAGCGCCTTGTAGGCCACCTGTCAGTCCGCCAACAGCTGCGTGTGCCAGCACTCGCAACGTGCCGTTGTTACCCCACTGACCTTCGAGTTGCTCTGCCTGACCTAACAGCGCAGCACGTTGATCTGGGTCGGTGGTCGTTTCTGCTTGCAGACGTAACAGCGACGCTTCCTTGGTCTTTTTTTCAGCATAGTCACCGATTTCCTTACTCGCCTGCTGCCCAAACGTCGCCGTGATCTCGGCCCCGGCACTGACCTGCTGCTGCAACTTCTGCCCGTTCCAGCCCTTGACCAGGCCGTTGGCGCTGTCGCCGGTGAGCACGTCGCGGTTCAGTGCAGCCAGCACATCGCTGACGCTCTGGCCTGTCTTGGCCTGTTGGCCTGTCTGGTCGGTGATGACCAACGTGCCGCCGCTGATGCCGCTGGTGGTCAGCGAGGTCTCGCTGCCACTCTTGCTCGAGTAGCCAGCGCTTGCGCCTTGCGCGCCGCTACCTTGGTTTTGCCAAGACCAATTGCTGCCGTTGTTGGTCGTCGGTGGCGTCTGGGTCTCGGTCTTGGCCCCATCCTTGCCGTTGCTGCCACCAGCAGCGTAGCCGCCCGAGAGACTGATGCCCTTGGCTTCGTAGCTACTCGTGTTGGTGATGTCGCTCACCGTCAGCGTACCGGTCTGCAGGCGATTGACGCCGGCATCCACCGCCGCCTGGGTGCTGGCGATCACGCCGCCCTTCAGGTCGGTGTTGCCGCCCACGCGGATGTTGAAGCCGCCATCGCCGGCCTGGATGCCGCTTTGCCAGCATGTTGCTGTCTTCGCCAGTGGCCATCAGTTCAAATGGTTCACTGAATGAATGATAAATCCAATCTATCTATTCTCCAATTTACTATATTTCCATCAAGAAATCCAAAATCTTCTATGAGCGCGTCGTCACAAAAAACTAATTCACCACAATCTACGCAGCTTCCCCGTAGAGTTCCAGTGACTATATAAGAATAGTCATCTCCGCAAGATTTAATTGATGGAATCGCTTCTCCAGATTTCTCAACAAAATAGTCTTCAAAAACCATCGCAATTACTTCAGCTTCGTAAGTCTTTCCTACCTCGATGGCATATGGGAGGTAACTGGCAAAGCATGTAAGTTGTTGACCATCTATGCTAACCGTCAACTCTTCTTCAATATTTTCACTCATGCCGATAATAGTTACCTGCTTAATCATTTTCTTGGCCTCACTGTCTTATTGGAATTATCTCCATTCAGCATCCTCCATAAGCTATTCCCACTTTCGACGTGAATGGTTGTTATTTCACCATTGGAATTCGTCCCGACAAAGCCAAACTTTGCCTTGCCCTTAGATGTGTTGCCCATAAACATAACGTATCCTGTTCTCACCTCGCCTTTGTAGGGATACTTTACTTTATCGCCATTATTGATTATGTCTTTTCCTGCCTGGAGGTAATCATCCGCTGACTCTGATCCAAACTCTTTTCCATGTCGTTCAAAATGATCATTTAATTTTTCCTGTGTAGCAAAGTTGCGATTTTCAGGAACCGTATCGACTGAATGTAGAGTGCTACTTGTTCTAACCTCAGGACTGTCGATGCCTTTACCAGGTCGGCTGCTAATAATTCCGCCACTCTCTCCAAGCCCGATGGGACCTTCAATACTATCAGCTATTAGTTGCCTGATTACCCAGTTGTCAGACCAATCCGTTCCTCTCAGATAGTCTAGTTTACCACCATGTTCCAAGCTGGAAAAAAGGTCTTGGTTTACGGCCCCGATCATTGTTGCTTCTTTTCCGTTGCTCGCAAACTGCTTTAAGACGTTTCCTTGCTTGACGAACTGTATCGCCTGTTCAATCGTTGTGCCATTCTGACCCCATGCGCGATCAGTTGCAGCCACAGCGTAAGCTAGATACGCACCTGAGTAGTCCGGTGCGAACCCCTTGATATTATTTGAGTTGATGCTGTTGTAGGTGGAAAAATTTCCGAGAATATACTCGCTATTGGTAATGTGGTTTGCATATGTATCTGTACCGCGCGCATCAAAAAGGACGCCACCTCCGATATCGCCAACGGTTGGCCCGAAGTGTTCAGAAAGACCCTTGAGAAAACCTGCAGCCTTGGAATCATTCTTAGCCGACGAATTGTTTGAGAATGCGCTGTCGATCTGATAAAGCGCGCGCTCTGTCAGACGTCGCTTCGCTTCCTCAATCTGATCCGGCGAGGGTTCCTCTCCGTCATTTAAATAACGGGCAAACGCTTCTGAGAACTTATTAATTGAATCCGCTTCTTTCGGGTGCAGCAGACGATTATTTGCGTCCTCATTGAACGCCGTCGCTGCGCCGGCAGAGCCGCCCACCGCAGCGCCTAGCCCAGCCGCGATGCCCGCACCCACCGCTTCTCGGACGCCATCAGGCAGGTTTTTGGTCAGCTCGTTGAGCATCGGCGCTGCCGTGGCGGCCGTGGCAGATCCAAGCGCACCTTGTGTTCCACCGCCTAGCAGTCCCATCGCGGTGTGCGCGGCCACGCGATACTCACCGCCTTCATCCCACTTGGCTGCTTCCTCTTCCTTGCCTTGTAAGCGCAATTCAGCTGCTTTGTTGGTCGCGTACTTGCCGACTTCCCTTGAGGCCTGCTGCCCAAACGTCGCCGTGATCTCGGCCCCGGCACTGACCTGCTGCTGCAACTTCTGCCCGTCCCAGCCTTTCACCAGGCCGTTGGCGCTGTCGCCGGTGAGCACGTCGCGGTTGAGCGATGCCAGCACGTCGCCGACGCTTTGCCCGGTCTTGGCCTGTTGTCCGGCCTGGTCGGTGATGACCAGCGTGCCGCCGCTGATGCCGCTGGTAGTCAGCGAAGTCTCGCTGCCGCTCTTGCTGGCGTAGCCGGCGCTTGCGCCTTGCGCACCGCTACCTTGGTTTTGCCAGGACCAGTTGCTGCCGTTGTTGGTCGTCGGCGGCGTCTGGGTCTCGGTCTTTGCGCCATCCTTGCTACCGCCGGCGGCGTAACCACCCGAGAGGCTGATGCCTTTGGCTTCATAGCTGCTGCTGTTGGTGATGTCGCTCACCGTCAGCGTACCGGT
The DNA here is from genome assembly GCF_024806475.1 of Xanthomonas sp. 4461. Lineage (NCBI taxonomy): Bacteria > Pseudomonadati > Pseudomonadota > Gammaproteobacteria > Lysobacterales > Lysobacteraceae > Xanthomonas > Xanthomonas sp. 4461. The sequence goes on from NZ_JANTYV010000003.1 coordinate 415,132, forward strand.
CTGCAGGCGATTGGCGCCGGCATCCACCGCCGCCTGGGTGCTGGCGATCACGCCGCCCTTCAGGTCGGTGTTGCCGCCCACGCGGATGTTGAAGCCGCCATCGCCGGCCTGGATGCCGCTTTGCTCGGTGACGCTGGCGAAGTCGCCGTTGACCTTGTTGCTGCTGTAGCTGGCGCTGGCACTGAAGCCCACCCCGAAGGTCACGCTGCCGCCCACCGCCTTGTCCTTGCTGGCGTAGGTGCTGGTGTCCTGCACGCTCTCGATGTTGAGGTCGCCGCCAATGTCAGCCAGTACGGTGTTGGCCGAGAGCACCGCGCCTTTCAGGTTGGTGTCGTTGCCGCTGATGAGGGTGGCGGTATTGCCGGCCGACAGGTGGCTGTTGCGCTGGGTGACGTCCATGCCATCTGCCTTGCCGCGCGAGCCGCTGGCGCTGGCGGTAACACCGGCGGCGAAGCCGTCTGCACCGTAAGTGATCGCTACGCCGATCGCTGCACTCTTGCTCTTGCTGGTGCTGTGCTGCTCGAAGGTGTCCTGCGCAGCCTCCAGGGTGATGTTGTTGTCGGCCGCCAACAGCAGGTTGTTGCCAGCCTTGATGTCGCTGCCGCGCACCAGGATGTTGCTGTCTTCGCCGCCGCCGGTAGCGATCAGGTTGACGTTGCCGCCTGCCTGCAGGGTGGAGCCCTTGGAGGTGGAGCTGCGCTGCTTGGTCTCGCTCTCGCTCTGGCTGCCACCCACGGTGACCGAGATGCTCACATTGGCCGCTTGTGCCGCACCCTTGGCGGTGTCTGCGTTCATGACGCTACTGGCGGCTTGGCCTGCACCGTAGGCGCTGTAAGCGGCAGACGCACCGGCCAGGGCCTGCATGCGCGAGTCGCCTTCGGCCTTCTTGCCGGCATCGGCACTGCTCATTGCCGCCTGGGCCAGATTGAGCGCGGCCGCGCTCAACGTCACCGACAAGCCGCCTTGCTTGAATTCGGTCCGCTGCTCGCTGCTCGAGGTGTCATGCACTTCGGTGATCGCGATGTCCTTGGCCTTGGCGGTGATGTCGCCCTGCAATGCCATCACGTCGCTGCCGGTGATCGCCAGTTTGTTGCCGGCGACCAGGGTGACATTGCCCTCCAGGCTGCCAACGGTGGTGCCGGTGTGGCTGACATCGGCGATGTCGGCCTCGGTCTTGACCGTCTGCTTGCCGATGGTGAAACCGATGCCGCCGCTGCCGAACAGCCCGGTCTTGACCGTCTTCTTGTCGTGCGCCTCGCTGTGCGTGCTCTGCGCTGTCTCAAGGGTCAGGTTGTTGCCCGCTGCCAGCACGACATCACCGGTGCCGACAATCTGCGTGCCTTGGGAGAGCAGGTCGTTGCCGGCGGCGATACGCACGCTCTCGCCACTGAGCGAACTGGTGACTGCCAGGCTATCGTGGGTTTCGTCGTGGGTGGTGACGGTCTTGCCGGATAATGCTTCCTTCTTGCGGATTTCCTTATCCACCACCGCGTCATGCTGCTCCTGCGTGGCCAGCAGCTTGATGTCGTTGCCTGCCGCCAGCGCGATGCCGCCGGTCTGGCTGGCGACCGCGGTCGAGGCCAGGGTGAGGTCGCGGCCGGCCTGCATGACGATGTTGTCGCCGGCACCGAGCTGGGTGCCGCGTACGCTCTCGTCGTAGCTCGATGTCGCCAGCGAATTGCTCTTGGTGACGGTACTGCGCTCCTGCGAGCTGCTGTCCACGGCCGCGACGCTGTTGATGTCGCGCCCGGCCTGCAAGGCCATGGCCTTGCCTGCGCCCACCTGCGCCGCGGTTAGATTCAGATCGTTGCCCGCTGCCAGCACCACGTCGCCTGCGCCCTGGATGGTCGTGCCGGCGTGGGTAGTCTCGCTGCTGCGCTGGAAATTGCGGTCGTTGGCGGTGGTGTCGGTGCTGCGCGAGAGCGTTTGGGTGCCGACGTTGAGGTTGTTGCCTGCCACCAGTTGGGTGAGGCCATCGGTGCCGGCGTTGCGTATCTGCGCAGCCTGCAGGTTGACGTCGCGGCCAGCTACCACCGACAGCACACCGCTGCCATTGGCGCCGGTGACGTACAGACCAGCCACGCGTTCGAGTTGGGTGGTGCTGTACTGGTGGAAGCCGCCGCCTTGCAGGGTTTCCACGGTGGAGGCCACCGTGACATCGCCGACCGCCTGCACGCTCAGCGCATCCACGGCAGTGACGCTGGCGCCTTCGATGCGGATGTCGCTGGCCGAGCGCAGCCCCACCTGGTTGCCGCTGATGCTGCCGCCCAGGTGCTCGATGCGCCCGGCATCGATGGACACCAGCTGGCGCCCGGCGATGGTGCCGGTGTTCTTCAGGCCGCCGGCCAGCGCGATGTCGACGTTGGCGCCGGCCAGCAGCGCGCCGCCACTGTCCAGATCGCCGGGACGCAACCGCAGATACACCTGCGGCACCAGCGCAGTGGTGGTGCTGCCGTCGGGCAGGGTGACCGTCTGCTCCACCAGCCAGACGATGTCGCTGGTGAGCTGGGCCATCTGCGCATCGGTCAGCGCAACACCTGGACGCAGGTTCCAGGCCTTGCCGACGGTGGCGCCGGCATCCAGCAATGCCTGGTACTGGGCTTCGTCGCTCTTGTAGCCGTCGAGAAAACGCCGGCCGGTGAGCTGGCCGATCTGCTCGCGCACCAGCTTCTGCTCGTAGTAGCCATCGCCCAGACGTTTTTGCAGGCTGTCTGCGGAGTAGCCCATCTGGTTGAGCAGATAGTCCGATCCGAGCCAGCTGCGGTAGTCGGTGAACTGCGGGTCGGTCTCGACCAGGTAGGTGCCGCTGGCGGGCCTGAGCGTGAACAGGCTACCGGTCGGGGCGCGTGTATCGGGCGTGCCCATGGCGATGCGGTCTGGCGAGCCGCCGGCGGCATCGACTACGCGTGCGCCCGTCACCGGGCCGCTGCTCCCTACGCCACCGACGCTGCCGGCACCACTTTGTCCTGCGGCCTGCGTTGCCGCAGCCAGCGCACGGTCGGCGGCATTGGTGGCCACGCCCCCCGGGCCAGCAATGCCACCCATGCCGGTGCCGGTCGGCGCTGCCTGCGACCCACGGATGTTGAGGTTGGCCACCGCGGCGCCATCGCGCACGTTGGGTGCGTCGCGCCCCTGATTGAGGTTGCTCAGGTCGCCGACATCGATGCTCAGCGTGCCGCCGCTGGTGATGGCACTGCCGATCTGACCGATCTGTTCGGAGATCGCTGGATTGCTCCAGCTGCGGGTCGTGCCGTTGTACGCAGTGGTGACGTTGCTGAAGCTGTGGGTGCGGAACAGCGTGTAGGCCAGGTTGGTCACGTCGGCGTTCTGAGTGAGCCCGGCGATCGACAGATCGCCGCCTGCGGCAATGCGGGCGTATTCATTACGCAAGCTATCGGTACCGATGCGCATCGTGCCGCCGGCATGGATGACCGCTTCTGGCCCCGCGCCGGGTTGCAGCACGTCTTCGACCACCGTGCGCGTCGCCATGCGATAACGCTCGTTGTCGCTGAGCCTGCCGCCGCCGGTGCCCTGGGGGTTCATCAGGATGTGGTCGGGATCGGTGTAGGCGAACTGTGCCCACAGCTGCACGCAATTGGTGGTGCAGGTGCCGTAGGCGTTTGAATAGCGCAAGGTATCGCTGTTGTAGCGGAATGCCGGTGAGCCGGGCTGAATCTGCGACAGCTCGCGGAAGGGGTCGTCCGCGCCCGCTGACACCTGGTCCGGATTGACCTGATTGTCCTGCCTGCCAGTGTAATAAATGGTCAGCGTGCCCGATTGAGGATCCATGCGCGATCGCTCGCCGGTGGCCTGATACATGCCGCCGCGCGCGAAGAAGTAGGCGCTGGTCTGCGGCGTGACGCGGATGACCGCGCGGCGCACCTGATAGCCATCCGGGGTGATGTAGGGGGTGTCTTCCAGGATGTCTTGCGGGTTGAGGTAGTACACCTCGGACGCGGCATAGTTGCTCGTCGAGCGGATGTTGGAGGTGTCGTTCTCGCCATTGTTGCGCCAGGTCGGCTGATCCAGGCGCACCGGGGCCAGCGTGGTGGTGGTCTGGGTGACCACCACATTCTGGCGGATGTTGTTGATGGTGGTGGCTTGCAGATCGAGATCGCCGGCCACCTCGATGGTGGAGCCGAGATTGTCGACCCGACGTGCGGTGCCGGTGGCGAGGCGATTGCCATCCAGCGCGCCGCCGATGGCGGCATTGCCATCGCTGTAGATCAGGCCGCGATCGGTATTGGTCAGTTGACCGACACCCAGGTCCAGGCGCTCGCGTGCGGCCACGGTGGCCACACGGGTGACACCGGCAATGGTCTCGGCACGGTTTTGCAAGGTACCTGCGGCGATCGCGACGTGGTCGCCATAGACGCGTCCGGTGCCGACGTTGTCCAGCGTGGCTGCCTCCAGGTGGGTCACCGCACCGTCGATCAGCCCACGGTTGACCAGCTGGCCGCCGGTCTTGATGTGCGTGATGCCCTGGCTACTGATTTCCCCGTTGACGGCGTTGTCGAGATTGCGCGCGGTCAGGTCCAGGTTGCCGGCGCGCAGGGTGCCCTGGTTGGAAAGGTCGCCTTCGGTCTGAATGGTCAGGGTGCCGTTGGCGACCATCTCCCCCGTATTGGTCAACCCCTCACGCAGGCTGAGGGTGAGATTGCTCTGCGACTGCAGTTGCCCGTCGCCGCTGAGGTTGCGTGCAGTCACGCTTTGGTTGCCATCCGACCGCAGCAGGCCGGCGCTGTTGGCGACGGCATCGGCCCGCATGTCCAGACTGCCGCCAGAGGAAATCTGGCCGCCTGCATTGTTGAGCGATGACGCCAGTTGCAGGTTGCCTGCCGCGTCGGTGATGACCTGCCCTTGCCGGTTGTCCAGCGATTGCGCCTGCAGCTGCAACTGGCCGGCTTGCAGACCCAGTGCACCGCTGCTGCGCGTATTGCGGTTATCCACGGTCGACGCATTCAAGGTCAGCACGCTGCCTGCAGCGACCAGGCCCGATTGGTTGTCGAGCGCACCGTTCAAGCCAAGGTCGACGTTCTGCCCGGCCTGCAGTCGGCCACCGACATTATTCATGGTGGTGCCGGTGAGCGCGAAATTGCCCGCGGCGCTCAAGGCGCCGGCGGCGCTGTTGTCGACGCTGGTCACCCTCAGGCGCGCATCGCCTTGCGCAAACACCGCGCCACCGCGGTTATCCAATGCACCGCCATCCACTTGCAGGCGGCCGCTGGCGAGAATGCCGCCATTGGCGCCGGAGCCGGTATTGGTAATCGTTTGGCCATTGGTCTGCAGCAACAAGGTTGCCTGCGACTGCAGGCGACCCCCGGCGTTGTTGAGCGCGCCGCTGCGGATATCCAGCGTGCCGATCTGGCTGCCGATGGTGCCGCCGGCGTTGTCCAGCAGTTGCGCCCGCGTGTCGACCAGCGCGCTGCCGCCAATGATGTTGCCTGCGCGGTTGGAAAGACCGGCCGATTCCAGGCGCAGTGCGTTGGTCGCCTGGATGGCTCCGCCGTTGTTGTCGATGGCGTTAGCGGTAACGAGCGTGAGGTCGGTGCCGGCGATGACGTTGCCGGCCGCGTTGTCGAGGGTGGCGGCTTCCAGAACGAGTTGGGCTGCACTGGACACCACGCCCTGTGCGCGATTGTCGAGCAGTCCATCCACGTCCACCTGCAACATGCCGCCGGCCGCGTGCAAGGTACCGGCCTGGTTGTCGATGCTTGCAGCGGTGACGTGCCCGTCACCGGCCAGCAGGATCTTGCCCCGCTGGTTGTGCAAGGCCTGGGCAATGCTCAGCGTGGACTGCCCCGTAGCTGCGGCCTGCAGCGTCCCTTGGGTATTGATGAGCGTCTGTGCACCAAGCGCCAGCACGCCGTTGCCGCCGATCGTGCCGCCGGTGTTGTCCAGCGTGTTGCCAATGCTCAGCCGCAGCTGTTGGTCACCGCTTGCCGACAGTTGGCCGCCTGCGGTGGTGAGGTTGCCGGTGTCCACCGCAATGGTGCGGGCAGAGGTGGTGGCATTGCGTAGATCGGTGCTCTGGCCGGTCACGTGCAAGGTGCCGTTGCTGATCAGCTTGCCGGCGTTACCGGCAAGTGTCTGTGCGTCGATCTGCAGCTGGCCGCTGCCTGCGTGCTGGATCGTGCCTTGTGTGTTGTCCAGCAGATCGCTGGTGAGCGACAAATCGCCATTGCCTGCAACGGTGCCGCCGGCATTGTTCAATGTATCGGCGTGGAGGGCGCTCGCAGTGCTGCCACTGGCGACAATGCGTCCGCCGCGGTTGTCCAGGGTCTGCGCCTGCAGCTGCACGCTGTCTGCGCCGATGGTTGCGTCACGGTGATCGATCGCGGTTGCCGCCACCGACAACGCGCCGCCGGTCACGATGGTGCCCTTGCTGCCGTCCAGCCGTGTGGCGGCGATCTCCAGGCCGCCGCTGCCGGAGTGGCTGAGCGTTCCGTCCTGATTGATCAGCTGATTTGCGCCAATGTGCAGAGCATTGCCGTTGCTGGCAATGCGGCCGTTCGCGTTGTCCAGTTGCCCGCTGATGTCGAGACGGCCGCTGGCGCTGCCAGCAGCGACCAGGCTTCCGCCGCGGTTGGACAGGGCCGCGGCCTGCACGGCGAACGCGCCGTTGCCGGCGATCGTGCCGCCATCGTTGTTGAGCGCACCGGTGAGGGTCAGGCGCAACGCATCGGTACCGGTCGCACTCAGCTGGCCGCCTGCGGTGCTGAGGCTGCCGGCATCGACGACGATGCGCTCGGCCTGGGTGGTGCTGCCGGCGCCCAGATCGATGTCGCCGCCACCCAGCTGCAGGGCCCCCAGGCTGAGCAATTTGCCGCCTGCGCCCTGGAGTGCGTTGGCCTCAACGTTCAAGGTGCCGGTACCGGCATGTTCGATCGCGCCGGCACGGTTATCCAACATGGACGCGCGCGCGATGAGATCGCCGCTGGCCGCAAGGCGGCCACCCTGGCTGTTGTCCAGCAGGTTGCTTGCATTGACCTGCAATGCAGCGCCATTGGCTGCAACGACCGTGCCGCCGCGATTGATCACGCTGCCGGCTTGCAGCTGCACCGCGCCATTGCCGGAAATGGTTCCGGCGCTGTTGTCCAATGCGCCCCCCACCACCAGCGTGACGGCTTCGCTGCCCGCCGCCAGGAGCGCGCCACGCTGGTTATCGACAGCGCCTGCGGCGATCGTAATGCCTGCATTGCTGGCGAGATTGCCATCGCGGTTGTCCAGGCCATCGCGCACGGTGAGCCGTAGCGCTTGATCGCCCAGCGATGTCACACGACCGCCCGCGGTACTGAGCGCATCCGCATCGATGCCAATCTGCTGGGCGGACGTGATGCCCTGTGCAAGATCGATGCGCCCACCATTGATTGCCAGCGCACCATTGCTGATCAGGCGTCCTGCGCGACCCTCCAGTGCAGTGGCATCGATGGCCAGCATGCCATTGCCGGCCTGTTGAATCTGGCCGCCCGCATTGCCCACCGTGCCAGCGCGAATGCGTAGATCGCCATTGCCGGCGATGGTGCCGCCATCGCCGTTGTCGAGGCGGTCGCGCACCTGTAAGGCCGCCTGCTGGTTGCCGGTCGAGAGCAGCGCGCCGCCGCGGTTATCGATGCTGGTCGCTTGCAAGTCCAGCTGTGTGGTACTCACCGTGGCATTGCGATGATCCACTGCACCTGCGCGCCAGGTGAGCGCACCCGGTGTAGCGATGCTGCCGCCGGCACCGGACCAGTCCTGCGCCGACAACGTCAGACCTTGCGTCCCGGCATGTTCGATGCGGCCCTGCGCATTGACCACTGCTTGCGCGCTGAGTTGCAGCGCTGCGGCATTGCTGGAGAGCACGCCGCCCTGGTTATCCAGAAGCCCCCGCACCTGCCAGGCGGCCGCCCCACTACCGGCATGGCGCAGCTCACCGCCGCGGTTGCTCAACGACTGTGCATCCAGGCCGAGCGTATTGGCCACCGTGAAGCGACCCTGGTCATTGGCCAACGCGCCAAGCTGCAGGTCGGCATCACCGTAGACGGCGAGCGTGCCGGCGCGGTTGCCCAGATCGCCGCGCGCAGTGAGTGCGGACACGCCCAGCCGCCCGCCGCTGTTGTCCAGCCCATTTGCAACCGACAGCGACACTGTGCCGCCGCCGTTGATGCGGCCGCCATCGTTGTCCATCACGCCGGAGATAGTCACTGCGCCTGCGGCAAGCGGCGCGACGCCGGGTGCCGGCCCGCTGACGGGAGGCGTCGTGCCGCCGCTTCCACCATCAATGCCGCCGGTGTTCTGATTGCCGTTGCCGCCGTTGCCGTTGCCGGGCGTTGCGCCGTCGCTTGGCGCGACCGCGGCGATTGCACCGATGCTGCCATCGGCACGGTTACGCACACTACCGGCATTCAACGCCAGTGCCTGCACGCCGGTCTGCTCGATCGTGCCGTTCTGGTTGCGTAATGCAGCTGCATCGATCTGCAGCCGTTGCGCATTGAGTACGCCGCCGCTGTTGTCCAGATCGGCCGCTGTAGAGGCGCGCAATTCGCGCGTGGCGCTCAACGTGCCTGCATTGGCGATACCGCCCGTGGCGGTGATACGGGTGTCCTGGCGCGATTGCAATGCACCGGTGTTTTCCAGCCGGCCGTCCACCGTGACAACCAGTTCGCCGGCCTGTGCGCCGATGTTGCCGGCATTGCGCACACCGACCCCCTGTTCGTTGCCAACCAGCCAGATCTTGTTGGCAAACATGCCGCCCAGCGCGCCGACGTCCAGTGCGAAGGTGGGTGCCTGACCGGTAGCGGCTTGTGGCGCGACACGCGTTTGATCGGCGCTGACCACGTTGTTGCCCAGGCTGGCCTGCAACTGATTGGCCCAGATGCCCGCATTGACCTGCAACGAGCGGGTGATCAGATCGGTGTAATCCGCGCCGCTGGTATCCAGGCCGGCGCCGCCTACCTGGATGGCGCCGCCGGTCACGCGGTAGCCTTCCAGCGCCCCGCCGGAGAGGATGGGCGTGCCGGTGGTCAGCGTCACCCGGCTGGCGTTGAGGAACCCGCCGCCGTCGACCTGGATGCCGGACGGATTGGCAATGATCACCTCCGCACGGGGTCCGGCGACTTCCACGTATCCGTTGAGCCGGCTCGCTGGCCCGTTGACCTCATTGAGAATCACCCTGGCGCTGCCGGTGGCAAGCCACGGATTGCCCTGCACCCAGCCGCCTAACTGGGTCTGGGTTTGCCCGCGCGCATTGTTGAGGATGGCGCCTTCGCGGCCGACGTCGAACTGCGAGTAGCGGTTACGCGAGACGCCCGCTGCCGACGGCGTGGTGATGTTGACCATCGGCACGCCATTGGGAGCGGTCAGCACCGTCGGGCGTTCGCCGCCTGGCGCAGCGGGATCGGCCACGATACGGCCAGCCGACTGCGCCTGAGCGATGTCGACCACACTCACCAGGCCAAGGGCGCATAACAGCGCAAATTGCAGCGGCTCCATCGTGCGCCTGTGCACACGCGCGGTAGCGGCACCCTTGCTGCCACCGGGGGCACGTACCAATTCCGATGCCACTTGCCACACGCGCAGGGCACGGTTGAAGACCAGGCGATAGATGCGATTCATGTCACTAATCCTTGTGGAATGTTCAGTAGCGCCAGGACAGGCTGAAACCGAAGGTGGTGTAGTCGGTCGGGAAGTTCGCGGGCTTTTCCACTGCAGAACCGACAAAGCCGTCCAGCGACACGTGCTGCCAACCGCCGCGCAGGCCCAGGCTCATGCCGGCCAGATGGTCGCCGCTCTGAAAGCGCGCGGACTGCCCACCGATGTGCCCGTAATCGGCGCCCAGATACGCTTCGAGCCCGCCGCCGAGCGCCAGGCTGAGGTCATTGCGCAGCGACCAGCCACGGTCGCCGCTGAGCGTCAACTCGCCATCGAACCCGCGCACGGTAAAGCGCCCACCGATCGCAAAACGGTCCTGCGGTGCCAGTGGGGTGCGGTTCCACTGCGCGCGCCAGGAGGCGCTGTAGCGCAGGCGTTGCGAACCAAGCTGGAACGGCACCGCCAGCTGGGCATCGGCGACGATGAGTTTCAGGCGCGAGGTGCCTTCGAGCGGAATCGAAGGATCGAAGGCGTTGGCGAGTTCTTCCGGCGCGCGCAATGCATCGAACGCACCGGTACCGCGCCGATAGGCGACGCTCGCGTCCAGGGTGACCTTGCCGAGGAACTGGCGATGATTCAGGCCCAACTCCCAGCCGGCGGTGCGCCGCCGCTGCACTTCGATCTCGGTATCGTCGATGGCGCTGGTGGACTGCCGCCACCAGCCGCGCCCATATGCCCCGACCTTGATCGTGGCATTGCGAAACAGCAGGCGATCGATGCGCGCTTCGGCATTGCGACTGCGCCCGCTGTAATCGTAGGTCTCGATCGCGCCGGCCACCGCCTGGCTGTAGTCGTATGCGCTGGCGGTGACGCCGAACAGCCAGTAGTCGTAGGGCACGTCGTAATGCACCGTCCAGCTATCGGTGTCCTTGCCGGCACCGTTGAACACGCCCTTGCCGAGGCTGACGTAGAACAACTCGTTGAGGCCCAGCGGATTGTCGAGCGACAGCGTACCGTTGGCCTGCAGTTTGCCGGTGGCATCGCTACCGGCATCGTCCAGGCTCAGGTTGGCGCGTACACGTGACCGCTGTTGCCATGAGATGGCCAGATCGCTCTCTCCAGGGCCGGTTCCCTGGCCCTGGGCAGGGGCGATCTGAATGTCGGCGACCACCGTCGGCACACGCTGGAAGTTCTCCAGGCCCTGCTCGATGTCGCGCAGGTTCAACAGATCGCCACTGCGTGCAGGCACGGCATTGGCGATCGCGGCGCGTGCGGACGCCGGGTCGCTGAAGCGAGCGGAATGCACGCGTCCGGGGACCAGCGACAACGTCAGGGTGCCGCCGGTGAGATCCTGCGGCGCGGCAAGCACACGCGTGGTCACATAGCCGCGTGCGATGACCGCGTTCTGCACGCGTTTCATCACCAGGTTGATGCCATCGGTGCCCAGGCAGCGGCCTGTGGCGGGATCTTGCCGGGGATCGGCGGCTTTCAGCGACCAACGAAATTCATCCGCATCCTGCCCATCGAGCACGATGCGCCCGATCCGGAAGCATGGCGACTCATGGGTGGGAAGCCGTTCCACACCATCGTCCGGGGTACGTTCCAGGCGCACATCCGGCCGCGCCTCCTGCTGCTCGCGGAGCACACGCTCGCGCTCCTGCTGTCGCAACAACTCCTGCGCGGCGGGATCGGCGATCTGTTGCGCAGAAACCTGGGCTGCCGTGCCCGCAAAAAGCGCAATGCACCACGTGGCACGCATGCGTGCCCTTCCTTTTGTGCCTGAATCCATGTGCAGATAACCGCCCGACTCGATAACGACCTACCGACGCTTTCGCGTCGCCCCTAACGATATTTTAATGCAGGCGGAAGAGCTTGCCTGTAGGAAAAATCCTGACCTTCTATCGCCGGGCGTTATACGAGCACGATTAATTAATCTGTCGAAATGAAAGATATAGCCTCGTTACGGTGGATCCTTGTTTTCCAGAAATACTGGTTTGAGGATCCATTTGATTAAGCTATGGAAGGCGGTTATTCAAATAAAGCCGCTGGGTCCAGCTGTTTTGCCTTCTGCACGCCAGCGGTCATTTGACGTCCGGATTGAATCGCTTGAAATTCTGGCTGCGCTGCCCGGAGTGTTTGTTGATCTGCGCTGCGTTTGACGTGATCGGGCCGGATCACGTCTGCCATGATGGCACTCCACCGCTTTGAATATCCGGCCAGGGTCTGCGGCAAGGCCAGGGCGACACCCGCAAGGCATCGACGTGGTTCAAACGCTGGGTTGATGGTGTCGTGCACATGACACAACAGGTATGTCCCAAGACATGTCTTGCGCCACGTTCTGTGACTTACCCGACCTCAGCCACTGCTCGCTCTTGCGCCCGCCTTGCTTCACCGCTGCGCTTGTTTGATTTTCGTCAACTCCACCGACACACGGTATTCGCAACCAAGGTGCTTGACTGCATGGGTCAAGAATCGTTGCGGAGTTGCGCATGAGTGCAGTCACAGGTAGCAGGGTCGGTCGGGCGTCGATCCGACAGGGGTCGAGGCGGCTCGGCGTGATCCAGGCGGATATTGGATCGGCGCTACATCGGTACGGCGCTGCAACGCGGCGGCACGGCGCGTGCGGCATGGCTTCCATCGTCACGGTGCGTTCGCGCGCCGCTGTCTGCTGAGGGGGCGCCATGCGGATCTGTGTTCTCAACGATGCGTCTTCGTCTGTCGGGCTGGAGCAGCGCTGTGGTGCGGCCCGCGAGGCGGGCTGCGATTACGTGGTGATGGCGGCGCCGTTCGCGCGCGATGCGCAGGGGCGCTTGATCGAACCGGCGGCCGGTGCGGACGCACAAGACGGCCGTCTGCGCGAGACGGCGCAGGCAGCGCATCGTGCGGGTGTGACGTTGCTGATCGATGTGCGCCTGGATGAAATCGGCGGCGCCAGCGCGGTGGTGCGCGATAACCCGCAGTGGTTTCGTGCGCGCAGCACGGCAGTACCTGACCCACGCCAGCCGCGTGCCACGCCGGAGGTCGCCGAGGCGCGCTTTGCCTACGCGCAGGAAGGTGCGGCGTTGGTGGAATGGTGGAGCGCGCGCCTGCTGGAGTGGGTGGGGCAGGGCGTGGGCGGCTTTCGGCTGCTGCAGCCGCATCAGGTGCCGGCACAGCGCTGGCGCGAGCTGATCGCACGTGTGCATGCGCAGGCACCGGAGGTGGTGTTTGCAGCGTGGACCCCTGGCCTGGGCCTGGACGCCTTGCAGCAGTTGTCCGGTGCCGGTTTCGATGCGGCGTTTTCGTCGCTGGCGTGGTGGGACGGGCGCGGCAGCTGGTTCTTCGATGAAGACACGGCGCTGCGTGCGTTGGCGTCGCAGGTCGTTGCGGTGCTCGATGCGCCCGATGGCAAGCGTGCGGCTTCGCCCGAGCAGCACTGGCAGCTGGCGCGTGCCCTGGGTGGGGCGTGGTTGCTCGACGAAGCGCATCTGGAGACCTTGCCGCCTCCGATCAGCGTGTCTGACGGCCTGCCGACCAGCCACGCCGGCCTGCGGCTGCGTCCGCTGCTGCGCGAATCCACCGGCCTGACCGCCGTTGCGGTGGAGCCACTGGGCGGTCTGCCCACCTTGCTATTGATCAATGGCGACACCCGGCATGTGGTGCCGGTTCCGGCATCGGACCTGTTGCGACTGCTGGGCGATGCCGAGGCGCTGCTGGCCGAGGATGGCCGCACCTTGTCCGGCGCAACGCTCGACGCACTGGAACCCGGCGAAGTGCGGGTCTATCGCAGCGTGCCGGCACGGCATGTGCTGGCGGTGCCGCGGATGCGCCCGCGTGCGCAGACCGCGGCCACCTGGCCACGGGTGTGCATCGAGTCGGTGACGCCGTCGGTCGACAACGGTCGCTTTCCGGTTAAGCGCACCGTGGGCGACCGCATCTGCGTGGAAGCCGATGCCTTCTGCGACGGGCACGACCGTATCGCAGTCGCGGTGCTGTGGCGGCCGGCCGATGCCAAGACCTGGTCCATTGCGCCAATGCGCGCGCTGGGCAACGATCGCTGGCGCGCGGAGTTTCCGCTCGAGCGCATCGGCACCTACGAATTCCGTGTCGAAGGCTGGCGCGATGTATTCGCCACCCTGCATGCGGATCTGGAAAAGAAGCGTGCGGCCAACACGGTGCTGCCGGTAGACGTGCAGGAGGCGGTGGCCGTGGTGCAGGCCGCGCACGCACGCAGCAGCGGTGCGTTGGCCGAGCGCCTGCAGGCCATCCTCACCCGCATCGGTGCGCAGCGCGAGCCGTTGCAGCAGTTGGCCATCGTGCTGGAGCCGGACACCGCGCAGGCGATGGCGCTGGCCGACGACAAGCCGTTCCGCTCCGAGACACCGGTGACCTACCGGGTGGAATCCGAGCGGCGCGCGGCGCATTTTGCCAGCTGGTACGAACTGTTTCCGCGCTCGCAAAGCGGTGACCCGCAGCGGCACGGCACCTTCGACGATGTGATCGGGCGGCTGGCGCATATCCGCGCGATGAATTTCGATGTGCTGTACATGCCACCGATTCATCCGATCGGGTTGAACAACCGCAAGGGTCGCAACAACTCGGTCACCGCGGTCGATGGCGAGCCGGGCAGCCCGTATGCGATCGGTGCCACCGATGGCGGCCACACCGAGGTGCATGCCGAGCTCGGTGGGCTGGACGGGTTTCGTCGCCTGATCCAGGCCGCGCGTGCGCATGGGCTGGAAGTGGCGCTGGACTTCGCCATCCAATGCGCGCCGGATCATCCGTGGTTGAAGGACCACAAGGACTGGTTCACCTGGCGTGCGGATGGCTCCATCCCGTATGCGGAAAATCCGCCGAAGAAATACCAGGACATCGTCAACGTCGATTTCTACGCCAGCGGCGCGGTACCGGACCTGTGGAACACGCTGCGCGATGCGGTGCTGTTCTGGGTCAATGAAGGCATCACCCTGTTCCGCGTGGACAACCCGCATACCAAGCCGTTCCCGTTCTGGGAGTGGCTGATTGCCGACGTCCGCGGGCGCCGGCCGGACGTGGTGTTCCTGTCGGAGGCCTTCACCCGGCCGAAGATGATGTACCGGCTGGCCAAGTGCGGCTTTTCGCAGTCGTATACCTACTTCACCTGGCGCAACCACAAGCACGAGCTGCAGGAGTATGTGGAAGAGTTGAACCAGGGCGTGCCACGCGAGTGCTTCCGCCCGCACTTCTTCGTCAATACACCGGACATCAATCCGCTGTTCCTGCAGACCAGCGGGCGCAACGGGCACCTGATCCGCACCGCGCTGGCAACCACGTTGTCGGGGCTGTGGGGCATGTACCAGGGCTTCGAGCTATGCGAGGCCACGCCGCTGGCGCCGGGCAAGGAAGAGTATCTGGACTCGGAGAAGTTCCAGCTGCGTGCCTGGCCCGAGCGCGTGCCCGGCGACATCGTCGACGAGATCACCCGCTTCAACCAGCTGCGGCGCATGCACCCGGAATTGCAGTCGCATCTGGGCACGCGTTTCTATCAGGCGCACAACGATCAGGTGCTGTACTTCGGCAAGTTCCTGGACGCCGGTTACCTGTCTCGCAGCCGCAGCATGGTGCTGGTGGCGATCAACCTGGACCCGCAGGCGGGCCAGGACGCGGATATCGAAATCCCGTTGTGGGAGCTGGGCCTGCCCGATCACGCCACCGTTGCCGTGGAAGATCTGTGGGAAGGGCACCGCTTCGAGTGGCAAGGCAAATACCAGCACATCCGTGTAGAGGCAACGCGACCGTTCGCGTTATGGCGCATCCGCGCAGGAGAGGTCGCATGAATGCAGTTCCCGCTTTACAAGCCGACGCAGAACAGTCGGCGGTGGTCGCCGACCAGCTCTGGTACAAGGACGCGATCATCTACCAGGTGCACGTCAAGTCGTTCTTCGACTCCAACGACGATGGCATCGGGGATTTTCCGGGCCTGATCTCCAAGCTGGACTACATCGCCGAGCTGGGCGTGGACACCATCTGGTTGCTGCCGTTCTACCCCAGCCCGCGCCGCGACGACGGCTACGACATCGCCGAATACATGGCGGTGCATCCGGACTACGGCAGCATCGAAGATTTCGAGCAGCTGGTGGCGCAGGCGCATGCGCGCGGCATCCGCATCGTCACCGAGCTGGTGATCAACCACACCTCCGATCAGCACCCGTGGTTCCAGCGCGCACGCAATGCACCGGCCGGCTCGCCCGAGCGCGACTTCTACGTATGGTCCGATACCGACCAGGAATACGAAGGCACGCGGATCATCTTTTGCGATACCGAAAAGTCCAACTGGACCTGGGACCCGGTGGCCGGGCAGTACTTCTGGCATCGCTTCTACTCGCATCAGCCGGACCTGAACTTCGACAACCCCGCGGTGCTGGAAGCGGTGCTGGAGGTGATGCGCTTCTGGCTGGACCGCGGCGTGGATGGCTTGCGTCTGGACGCGGTGCCGTACCTGATCGAGCGTTCGGGCACTTCCAACGAAAACCTCCCCGAGACCCACGCCATCCTGCGCAAGATCCGCGCCACCCTGGATGCCGAATACCCGGACCGCATGCTGCTGGCCGAAGCCAACATGTGGCCGGAAGATACGCAGCAATACTTCGGCCAGAACGCCGACGAATGCCATATGGCATTCCACTTTCCGCTGATGCCGCGCATGTACATGGCGATCGCGCGCGAAGACCGCTTCCCGATCACCGACATCATGCGCCAGACCCCGGAGATTCCGGAGAGCTGCCAGTGGGCAATCTTCCTGCGCAACCACGATGAGTTGACGCTCGAAATGGTCACCGATTCGGAGCGCGATTATCTGTGGCAGACCTATGCCTCCGATCGCCGCGCCCGCATCAACCTCGGCATCCGTCGCCGTCTGGCGCCGCTGCTGGAGCGCGACCGTCGCCGCATCGAATTGATGACCTCCCTGTTGCTGACCATGCCCGGCACGCCGGTGCTGTATTACGGCGACGAGATCGGCATGGGCGACAACATTCATCTGGGCGATCGCGACGGTGTGCGCACGCCGATGCAGTGGTCGATCGATCGCAACGGCGGTTTCTCGCGCGCCGACCCGGCGCAGCTGGTGTTGCCGCCGGTGATGGACCCGCTGTACGGCTTCCAGGCCGTCAATGTGGAAGCGCAGATCCGCGACCAGCATTCGCTACTGACCTGGACCCGCCGCGTGCTCAGCGTGCGCAAGCGCTACCGGGCCTTCGGTCGCGGCACGCTGCGCTTTTTGTACCCGGGCAACCGCCGCATGCTGGCCTACCTGCGCTGCCATCAGGACGAAACCGTGCTGTGCGTGGCCAACCTGTCGCATACGTTGCAGGCGGTGGAGCTGGATCTGTCCGAGTTCGAAGGCCGCGTACCGGTGGACATCATCGGCGGCGGCAGCTTCCCGCCGATCGGCCGGCTGACCTACCTGCTCACGGTGCCGCCGTTCGGTTTCTACGCGTTCCAGCTGGTCAGCGAAGGCACCTTGCCGGACTGGCACGTGCCTAGCCCGGTGCCATTGCCGGATTACCGCACGCTGGTATTGCGCAGCGACACCGACGAAAGCAATGCATTGCTGCCGCATCTGCCCACCTTGGAAGGCGAAATCCTGCCGGCGTGGCTGTCGGCGCGGCGCTGGTTCTCGGCCAAGGATCAGGCGCTGCGCAGCGTGCGCATTTCGCGCCGCACACCGCTGCCGGGCGATGAGCCGATGAGCCTGCTGGAGCTGGACGTGGAGCTGGAAGACGGCCACCACGCCTCGTACATGCTGCCGATCGGCATCGTGTGGGAGCGCGACCAGCCCAGCACCCTGGCCGAGCAGCTGGCCCTGGCGCGCGTGCGGCAAGGCCGCGAGGTGGGCTATCTCACCGACGCGTTTGCCCTCAAGCCGATGGTACGTGGGGTGATCGACGCCTTGCGGACCGATGCGACGCTGGACTTCTGCGATGGCGACGATCCCTCGCAGCAAGGCCAGGTGCGATTCGAAGCCACGCCCGCGCTGGCCAGGCTGGAAATCCCGGCCGATCCGGACATTCGCTGGTTGTCGGCCGAACAAAGCAACAGCTCGCTGGTGGTCGCCGACAAGGCGGTGTTCAAGCTGCTGCGGCATGTTGCGATCGGTGCGAACCCGGAGATCGAAATCGGCCGCCGCCTGACCGAGCTGGGCTACGCCAATGCGGCGCCGCTGCTGGGCAGCGTCAGCCGCGTCGACGGGCAGGGCACTGTGACCACGATTGCATTGCTGCAGGGCTTCATCCGCAATCAGGGCGATGCCTGGCGCTGGACGCTGGACCATCTGGCGCGCAGTTTCGACGAATACGCCACCGCGCAAACCGACGAGTCGCGTGCCGAAGCCATCGCCGGCTATGACGCGTTTGCGGCGGTGGTCGGCAAGCGCCTGGCGGAATTGCACGAAGCGCTGTCGCGGCAGACAGACGATGCGGACTTTGCGCCGCAGCGGATCGATCTGCCCACCGCCAACGATGTGGTGGCCGGTGTGGCGCGGCAGGTCGAAGAGATGTGGGAGATGGTCAACGCGCGCTTGTCCGGCAGCGAAGAACCGGGCGAGCGCGAGGCACTGGAAGCGGTGCTCGCAGAGCGCCCGCAGCTGGATGCCCTGCTCGCCCAGGCGCCGAGCGTGCTGGCCGATTCCTTGCTGACCCGCGTGCATGGCGATTTCCACCTGGGCCAGATCCTGGTGGCCTTCGACGATGTGGTGCTGATCGATTTCGAAGGCGAGCCGGCCAGGCCGCTGTCCGAACGGCGCGCCAAGGCCAGCCCGCTACGTGATGTGGCCGGCTTCCTGCGCTCGCTCGATTACGCCAGCGAAGTGTCGGCACGTGGCGAAGAAGGTACCGCCGCACGCGCGGGCGTTGGGGTGGACACGCATCTGGATGAATTTCTGGTGCAGTTCCGCCGGCGCTCCACACAAGCCTTCCTGGACGCTTACCATGCCGTGCTCGACGCCAGCGCCCATCCGTGGATTGCGCCGGCGGCGTTCAACGCGGCCACCTTGCTGTTCCTGGTGGAGAAGGCCTGTTACGAAGTGCGCTACGAAGCGGCCAATCGCCCGGGCTGGTTGATGGTGCCGATCGAAGGTTTGCGACGCATCCTGCAACGCGCACGTGCCGGTGCAGGAGACACATGATGAGTGGAGTGATGACAGCAGTGACCAATCGATGGGATCCCGGCGTGGTACGCGCCCTGGCCGAAGCACGCCATGGCGACGCCTTCGCTGTACTGGGCGCGCACCCGACCGACGCAGGGCGGGTGTTGCGCACCTACCTGCCGGGCGCCGAGCGGGTGAGCGCCGTCCTGGATGACGGGCAGACGATCGCCCTGGAGGCTGGCCCGGAAGCCGGCTTGTTTGCCGGTGAATTGCCGGCGCAGGGTGCGTATCGGCTGCGCATCGGCTGGCCCGGCGGCGAGCAGGACACTGCCGACCCGTATGCGTTCGGGCCGCAACTCAGCGACTTCGACCTGCACCTGATCAGCGAAGGCCACCACCTGCAGCTGGCCGATGCACTGGGCGCGAACGTGGTGGAGGTGGACGGCGTGCGCGGTACGCGCTTTGCGGTGTGGGCACCCAATGCCTCGCGCGTGGCGGTGGTGGGCGATTTCAACAGCTGGGACGCACGCCGCCATCCGATGCGGCTGCGGCACCAGTCCGGCGTGTGGGAGCTGTTCGTGCCCGACGTCGGCCCTGGCGCGCATTACAAGTACCAGTTGCGCGGCCCGCATGGCCATGAGCTGCCGGCCAAGGCGGACCCGGTCGCGCGTCGCGCCGAGCTGGCGCCGGGCACCGCCTCGATCGTGGCCGATCCCACCCCGCATCAGTGGAGCGATGACGGCTGGATGGCCACGCGCGCGCGCCGCCAGGCGCACGACGCACCGATGAGCATCTACGAGATCCATGCCGGTTCCTGGTTGCGCGAGGAAGGCGTGGACCTGGACTGGGATGGCCTGGCCGACCGCCTGATCCCATACGTGGCGGACATGGGCTTCACCCACGTCGAGCTGATGCCGGTGACCGAGCATCCGTTCGGCGGCTCGTGGGGCTACCAGCCGCTGGGCCTGTTCGCGCCGACCGCGCGCTTCGGCTCGCCGGATGGTTTTGCCCGTTTCGTCGATCGCTGCCACCGCGAAGGCATCGGCGTGATCGTCGACTGGGTGCCGGCGCACTTTCCCACCGACGCGCACGGCCTGGCGCACTTCGACGGCACCGCGCTGTACGAACATGCCGACCCGCGCGAGGGCTTCCATCGCGACTGGAATACGCTGATCTACAACCACGGGCGGCGCGAGGTGTCCGGGTTCCTGATCGCCAGTGCGCTGGAGTTCCTGCAACGCTTCCACGTCGACGGCCTGCGCGTGGATGCGGTGGCGTCGATGCTGTACCGCGACTACAGCCGCAATGCCGGCGAGTGGGTGCCCAATATCCATGGCGGGCGCGAGAACTACGAGACCATCGCCTTCCTGCGCCGGCTCAACGAGGTGGTGCGCGAGCACACCCCGGGTGCGGTGATGATTGCCGAGGAATCCACCGCGTTTCCCGGCGTCACTGCCGATGTGGCGCATGGCGGCCTGGGCTTCCACTACAAGTGGAACATGGGCTGGATGCACGACACCCTGCATTACGCCGCACTGGATCCGATCTACCGCCGTTACCACCACAGCGAGCTGACCTTCAGCATGGTCTATGCGTATTCGGAGCGCTTCGTGCTGCCGATCTCGCACGACGAAGTGGTGCACGGCAAGGGCTCGTTACTGGGGCGGATGCCGGGCGACGACTGGCAGCGCTTCGCCAACCTGCGCGCCTACCTGGGTTTCATGTTCACCCACCCGGGGCGCAAGTTACTGTTCATGGGCTGCGAATTCGGCCAGCCCACCGAGTGGAACCACGACGGCGGCATCCCCTGGCACCTGCTCGACGACCCACGCCACCGCGGTGTGCAGACCCTGGTGCGTGACTTGAACAGGCTGTATGTCGAATACCCCGCGCTGCACGCGCAGGATGACGATCCGGCCGGGTTTGCGTGGGTGGTGGGCGATGATGCGGCCAATAGCGTGGTGGCGTTCCTGCGCAGGGGCAAACGCGGCGATGCCCCGGTATTGGTGGTGATCAACTTCACCCCGGTGGTGCAGCACGGCTACCGCATTGGCGCGCCGCAGGGCGGCCAATGGCGCGAAGTGTTCAACAGCGATGCCGGCATCTACGGTGGTGCCAATCTTGGCAACGGCGGTGTGGTGACTGCCGAGCATCAATCCATGCATGGGCATGCGCAATCGTTGCCGCTGCTGCTGCCGCCGCTGGGCGTCATCGTGCTCACGCCGCACGGCTGATGCACCGCACACAGCGCCGGACCGCTGGTCCGGCGCTGTGGCACCTGCTAGATTGCGCGCCTTGGAGCGGCCAACACCTTGCTGCGTGCGCCACTGGGCGGCACAGCAAGGTTGTCATCCGCGAATCAGGTGGCCCGGGGAGGGCTGCCGGGCACAGCCGCCGCCATGCCTTCCGTCGACCGCTTGTACGGGAGTGTGTGCGTGGGCGTCTTGATTGCTGTTGTTGCTTCGCTGGTTGAGTCCTCTATCCATGCCGTGCGCATCGCTGGGTGCGCGCATGCACCCATGTGGCCTGCACGTTCACCGTGTGTCGGCGCGCAAGGTGTCGGCACGCGGCCTGTGCAGCTCGGTGCGCTGGTGCCGTTTTCCGCTTCGACGCAGGCGCAGGCATGAGCGGCCTGTTGACACTGTGCTATCTGCTCACCGCTGCGACGTCGGCGCTCGGGTTCTACATGGCAACAAGGCATCAGCGCCTGTGGCCGCAGCGCCGGCTGTCCGTGCGCGCACTACGCATCGGCGCCAGCGCATTGCTGCTGCTGTCGCTGGGCTGCGCCACGCAAGCGTTGGGCACCTGGGCCGGCATCTTCGCCGCGGCGACGGCGCTGATGCTGGCGGCGGTGGCGCTGCCGTCTCTGGATGCCTGGCAGCAGGCGCGTGCGCAACGCAGGCAGGTGCGCCATGGGGGCTAGGTGGCTGGCTGCAGTGGTGCTGGGCCTGCCGCTTGCGGTGGGCGTGGTCGGCCTGTGCGCCTTGTTGCTGCCGGGGCCGCAGCAAAGCTACACGCTGGCATGGTTGCTGCTGATGTTTCCGGTATGGATCGGTGCGATGGCCTTGCCGTTCGTGTTCCGTAGCGCATCGCGTGCCTGGGTCGCACTCGGTGGGCTGACGCTGCTGTGCTACCTCGCGCTTGCAGGCATCAAGGCAGTGGGCTGGATGGAGCCGGGCGCATGAAAGCATCGACCTTGCGCGCGTTTCTGTCGGTCCACAGCTGGATGGGTCTGTTGGCCGGCATGGCCTTGTTCATCGCCTTCTATGCCGGCGCGATCACCGTGTTCACCCATGAGCTCAGCGCCTGGCAGGCTGCGCCGGTGGTT
Source organism: Xanthomonas sp. 4461 (assembly GCF_024806475.1). NCBI lineage: Bacteria > Pseudomonadati > Pseudomonadota > Gammaproteobacteria > Lysobacterales > Lysobacteraceae > Xanthomonas > Xanthomonas sp. 4461. Next base: position 437,133 of record NZ_JANTYV010000003.1, read on the forward strand.
GCGGACAAGGCGCCTGCCGAGCCGGTTGCCGCTGCGCAGACCTTGCTGGACACGGTCATCGCCACACACCCGCAGGTGGCCGAATCGTTCCTGCTGCTGTTGCCCGGCGAGCACGGGCCGATACCGCGCTTGTACTGGTATGGCGCGCAGGCCGATGCCAGCGGTGGCATGCGTCAGTACCAGGCCGCGCCGGACGGCGGCCTGCTGGAGCTGCCGCAGCGTGTGGGCTTTGCCGATTTTCTCTACGACCTGCACTTCACCGCCGGCCTGCCACGCGTTTTCGGCACCTATCTGTTCGGTGTGGTGAGCGTGCTGTACGGGCTGGCGCTGGTCAGCGGCGTGGTGCTGTATGCGCCGGTGTTCTTCAAGGACCTGTTCGCACTGCGCATCGGCGCCAACCTCAAGCGCCTGTGGCAGGACGCGCACAATCTGGTGGGCATGCTGTCGCTGCCGTTCCATGTGATCTTTGCCTGGTCCGGCGCGGTGCTGTGCCTGGGCGTGTTGCTGCTGGCGCCGTTCCAGTTCCTGGTGTTCGACGGCAAGCTGATGCAGATCCTGGAGCCGGATTTCGAGCTCGCACCGCATGTGGCGCCGGCCAGACGCGCTGCACCGCTGCTGCCGATCGCAACCCTGCTGGACGCTTCGCGCGCGGCCAGCCCGGGCTTTGTGCCGGAGTCTCTGGCCTTCCACGATGCCGGCGACGCCAATGCGTGGGTGGAGGTCTATGGCCATCACGACCAACGCCGGCTCAACACGCTGGGCGGTGTGGCGCTGGACGCCACCACGGGCCAGGTGCTGCGCGTGCTGGCACCGGCCACCATGTCGCCAGGCACCGCTGCGTTACGCGGCCTGCAGGCGTTGCACTTCGGCAACTTCGGGCATACGCCGGTACGCTGGCTGTACTTCCTGCTCGGCCTGGGCGGTGCCTTCCTGTTCTACAGCGGCAACCTGCTGTGGATCGAAACCCGGCGCAAGCGCCGCCAACCCGCGCAGCCACGCCGCACCCATGCGATGGCGCGGCTCACGGTCGGTGTCTGTCTGGGCAGCGTGGCCGGCATCTCGGCGTTGTTCATCGCGGCGCGTTTGTTGCCGGCCGGACAGGAGGGTTACGTCTATTACGCGGTCTTTGCGGCCGTATTGGTGTGGGCGCTGATCCGCCCCACCGCCCGGGGTGCGCACGAGGTGCTGCTGGTCTGCGCAGGTCTGACGGCGCTGATTCCGCTGGCCAGCTGTGTTTCCGCGCGCGGCCTGGTACTGCCATGGCAGGACGCCACGGTACTCGGCGTGGACCTGATTGCGCTGGTGTTGGCATGGACATACTGGCAATTGGCGCGTGCAAGCAAACGGCGCGGACTGCAGGGCGATCCCAACAGCGTCTGGGCCTGGAAAGCGCGTGCACCGCACTGAGGCTATGCCCTGAGTCGACTGATACCCGGCACGCCACGGTGCGGGCGGCAGCTGCCATGGCGGGGTTGGGCTGCTGGAGGTGCTGCCGCCTCGACTCCGTAGCACGTTGACGCGAGGGCATCACCCGGCAGTGCATCCTCATCGCCCGCCACCCTCACCCATAACCGATGACGGCTTCAGCCTTACGCATTGGCCTGATCTCCGACACGCACGGCGTGCTGCGGCCCGAGGCGGTGGCTGCATTGCAGGGCTGCGCGACGATCATCCATGCCGGCGATGTGGGCAAGCCGGAGATCCTCACCGCCCTGCAGGCACTGGCACCGCTGCATGTGATCGCCGGCAATATCGACAACAAGCCCTGGGCAGCGCAGCTTCCGGAAACGCTGGACCTGTTGATCGCAGGCGTGCGGATCCATGTGCTGCACGATCTCAAAACGCTGGCAGCGGATGTTGCTGCAGATGTGATCATCAGCGGGCATTCGCACAAGCCATCGATACGGACGCACGACGGTGTGCTGTACATCAATCCCGGTAGCGCCGGTCCCCGTCGCTTCAGCTTGCCGATCAGCATTGGCACGCTGTGGCTGGGTGATGGCCCGCCGCGTGCGGCATTGCAGGTGTTCCAATCGCATTGATTCCATGGGCGACTGCAATAGAGTGGCGATTGGCGAGCCCTGGCAGCACGCGCACGTTCCGCCGGCCTGCCGCTGTGCTATCCGAAGATGCTGTGCTTGCGCAGGCGCAAGCAACGGTCTGCGACCCAAGCGCAACCTTGCCAGCTAATTCGATGCCGCTGGAAATCCCGGTCGCTAGTGTGGCGGGCGCTGCCATGCGATGGTAATACCATCGACTCTCGGGGTGATCGATGCGCAGTCTGATCAAGCTATTGAAACGTCTTGTGCTGGTATGCGGGATCGTCGCAGCAGCGGGTGTGCATCTGTGGATGGTCTTGGGACTACAGCAACGCCTTGATGCCATCGTCAGCATGCACGAACAATTGCAGCGCAGTGGACTTGGGCAGGTCACGTCCTTGCGCGGGATACCGCAAACCTGCGGGAAAAACGATTACTTTTTCGGAGACATGTACTACTTGTACGCTGTCGATGTGGCGAATATTCCGGACGCGTTCTGGCAAGGTCGCGCGGCGCGCGGGATTTGGCACCGAGGTCCTGACACGTATGATGAATTTGATGTATTTAAATTCGAAATGCCGCCAGATGACCTCCAGGGGTGTCCTGTCGCACCTGGAATAAATTCGTCGCGCTTTTTCTTCACCTTGGTGCCGAACCCAGCGGATGATCTTGGTCCGAACACTCCAGCTTCTTCAAAGGCAATCAACGTCATGGCCTATGACACCGAGACGTCAAGGCTTTACTGGGTATACCAGCGTTTCTCCGGTTTTCCGTAGCACGCCAGGTTTGGAATCCATTCCCTAGTCGGTGAGGGTTGATGGCGGAGATGGATTTATCTAAGGAAAAATCATCGGTTGCCCGCGTAAGAAGCCCTGGCAGACGACGCGATCAGGAGCCTGTCTTCGATCTGCTGACAAACCACACTGTGCCTGATGGAGATTGTCTCAGTTGTCGGTTGAAAGCTCACGGGGGCGTTGCTCAGATCCTTCCGGGAGCGTGTTATGAATGTTGAAAGAGCGTTGCTGTATTTCCCAGCATGGGGATCCTGAAGATACCGACATGCAAGCTAACCAAGGTTTCAGGCAGTCGCTCGTAGTCGCGTAGCAGTCGTCTGAAACGACTGACCCATCCCAGGTGGTGCTCGACAAACCCACAAGCGCGGCCCAAGACAACGCCTTCCTTGCTTGGGTTCTTGCAGCTTGGTCACATGCAATTCGAGGCCATCGTCCTTTGCCGCCCGCGCTCGCGCCGGCTCCTGGCCGGTCTGGCCCTTGCCGGCTTGGCTCTAGGGAATCAGCAACGGCCGCAGCGCAGGTAGCTGCTGCGCCAGTTCGTCGGCCATGATCGCAGCAAACAGGTCCGCTCCGTCCGGGCCGAGATGCGTGTAGTCGAATGCGAGTTTGGCCTGGCCCATCGGCTCGGCGCTGGCGTTGTCCTGCGCGGTGGCAGCGGCGTTGGTGGTGGGCGCGTTCTTCGACGGCGAGGTGGACGCGGTAGATGGCGCAACCGTCTGCGCCGGCGTCTTGCCGATGGTGGTCCCCGCTTGCGCGGCAAGCACCTGCGCAGGGTCGGCCGGGCGCTGCGCCAGGCGCATTGCCAGCACCGGGCCCATGCCCTGCACCAGGGCGCGGCTGCGCGCGTGCAGATCGATCAGCGGCACCTGCAGTTCGCGCGCCACCGCACGCGTGGCCTCCGCCCAGGGGCCCAGGTCGTCCAGCAACTGGCCGCGTTCGAACTGCCGGCGCGTCAACGGCGTCACCAGCACCGGCACGGCGCCGGCAGCACGCGCCTCGGCAACATAGCGGCGCAGGTTGGCGGGAAACTCGGTCGCCAGGTCGGTCGAACGCCCTGGCTTGCCGGGCTGGTCGTTGTGGCCGAACTGGATCAGCACCACCACCTGCTGGTAACCACCGCTGCGCAACTCCTTGAGGGCGATGCCCCACGATCCTTCGGCGCGATAGTTCGAGGTGCTGCGCCCCCCGCGTGCCAGGTTCACGCAACTCAGGAACGAGGTCACATGCTGCGCGCAGAAACTCGGCCCCCAACCACCCTGCACGGCGGTGGTGGAGTCGCCCACCAGCACGATCTTGCTGGCGGCAAACGCGGCTGCCGCGGCAGGTGCGTTGTTTCTTGAGGTATCGGTGGTGGATGCCGGAGACGCGCGCGGCGTGTCGACCAGCGCGGCAGCGGCGGCATCAGCGAACGGAAGGCATGCCACTGCCAGCGCAGTCAGCAGCAGCGATGAAACAACGCAGTCACAACGCATGGATCACCTCAAGATCGAATCAACACTGCTGCAAGATCGAATAGACGCTGCTGCGCAGCGCAGCCAGGGCGCGGTCGGTGCCTGGACCGGCATGTATCACCGACTCCCTGCGTTTCAACGCACAACCTCCTCATGCGAGTGGCGACCATCCGGCACGTCCATTGGTTTTCGCAGAACAGACGTGGTCAGAACGTCCCGCGCTGGATGAAGGGGGCTTGTTGGTAGAGCCGTCGTTCGCCGCCGCGCGGGTCGTTTGCCAGCCGGCTCGGCACATCGAACAACAGCGTCTCGCGACGTTCCAGCGAATACGGCTTCCAGCGCGGCAGGCCGCGCTGATTGGGGTCGCCGTGGCGCGCAAACGCGAGCAAGGCAGCGCTCATCTGCTCGGCCATCTGCTGCGCCGCGGGGCCATCGCCGGTGCGTGAGCCGGGCTGGGCAATGGTGTCGAACACCAGCGGAATATCCAGGGTGTGGAAGGCGCCGAACTTGCCGCCATCCAGTGGCGATCCCCAATCCAGCTGGTACACCCACGTCGGTGCGCCCTGGCGTGCGCGCGCTTGGGCCTCTTCGACCGCGCCGCGCCACGAGCGGCCGGCGGTGGTGGCGGCAAAGAACACCTCCGACGGCGAATAGTGCGGATACAGGCGGCGGTATTCGGCGATCACCACCTGCGGCAACAGATCCACGTATTGCTGCGCTTCCAGCTTGGCGGGCAAGGTGTCCCAGGTCAGCGCGAAGTTGGCCGCATCATTGCCGAGAAACGCGCGCGTCTCGTCGCGGGTGTTGCCGATCACCATCGGAATCGTCGCCGACTGCAGCGGTGCGTCAGGCCAGAACGGATGCACCGGCACATTGCGCGCATCCAGCACCGGGCCGAAGTACAGCGCGCTGTTTTCCACCCGCGACGGGTCGCGCACCTGCGCGGCAGCCAACAGCTGCGCCACCGGCACGCTGCGCAGGCGCGCCAGATCGGCTGGCGCAATTTTCAATGCGTCCAGCAGCAGCTGCGCGCGCTGGGTGGCCGCGCGCGGCCCTGCCACGGTGACCTGTTGCCCGCTCATGGTCCAGGCGCGGTGGAACAGGCCGCGCGCGGCGGGCATGGCCATCAGCGTGGCGATCTTGGCGCCGCCGCCGGACTGGCCGAACACGGTGACATTGCCGGCATCGCCACCGAATTCGCCCGCATGCTGGCGCACCCACTGCAAGGCCTGGATCAGGTCCAGCTGCCCGGCATTGCCGGAGTCGGCGAAGCTGGCGTCGCCCAGCTGCGCCAGCGACAGGTAACCGAACAGGTTGAGCCGGTGATTGACGGTGATTACCACCACATCGCCGCGCTTGCACAGGCGCACGCCATCGTAGAGCGGGTCGCTACCGGAGCCGGTGGTGTAGCCGCCACCGTGGATATAGAACAGGATCGGGCGCTTGCCGCCATCGCGCAGGCCGGGCGTCCACACGTTGAGGAACAGGCAGTCCTCGCTGGTGGGTTCGCTGGCCTTGGGCTGCGGTGCAGCGGCGCCGAAAGCGCTGGCATCGCGCACGCCCTGCCAGGGCGTTTCCGGCACCGGCGCCTGAAAGCGCCGCGCCGCGGTGTCGCCGCCGTACGGAATGCCCTTGAACACGCAGATACCTTGATCGCGATAACCGCGCAGTGCGCCGCCACGCACGTGTGCCAGCGGCGTACTGTCGTCGCGCGCAGGGGCTGCTGCGGCCGCGCCTGGGAAACCCGGCAGCGCAGCTGCAGCGGTGGCAAGCAAGCCGCCCCGCAGCAGCGTGCGTCGGCGCACGTCGGGCGTGGATGGCACGGTCATCGCGCCGCGTCCTGCGCGGTAGCCGGTGCCTTGCCGAGGTGCGCAATCCATGCCTGTGCCAGCCGCGGCCACGCCGCCACGGTCAACCCGCTGGTGGCCGCTGTGCCGAAACCGTGCCCGCCCTGCGGAAAGACATGCAGTTCGCTAGGGACGCCGGCGCGCAGCAGCGCGTCGTGCATCAGCAGGCTGTTACGTACCGACACCACGGTGTCGTCCTGCGCATGCAGCAAGAACGTCGGCGGCGTGCGCGCATCCACGTGCCGTTGCGGCGAATACGCGCCGACCTGCGCAGCGCTGGGCGCCTTGCCGAGCAGGCGCTCGCGCGAACCCAGATGCGCATTGGCGCTGTCCATGTCGATCACCGGGTAGATCAGCAGCGCGAAGTCCGGCCGTGCGCTCAATGCATCGGCGGCGTCCTGCGCCGGGTACACCTGCGCGGCATAACGCGTGGCCAGGCTGGCGGCGACGTGGCCGCCAGCCGAAAAGCCCATCACCCCGACCCGCTGCGGATCGATGCCGTAGCGGCCCGCATTGGCGCGGATCAGCCGCAGCGCGCGCTGCGCATCGGCCAGCGGCACGTCGGCGCCGTGCGGGTGGCCCTCGCCGGGCAGCCGGTAGCGCAGCACGAACAAGGTGATGCCGGCCTGGTCGACGAAGCTTGGCAGCAGGGCGCTGCCTTCGTTGTCCAGCACGATGCGTTGGTAGCCGCCGCCGGGCGTGACCAGCAGCGCGGTGCCGTTGGGCCGCTTGGGGCGGTAGACCACCAAGTAGGGCTGGCTGATGTTCTGGATGTAGCGGTCGGGCAGGGCGTCATCGCTGTTGCGGTCCACGATGCGCTGCGGCTGCGGCAATGGGGTGTCCCCCGGTGCCATCGCCTGCGGCCACAGCGGGATCCGGCTGGCCTGCTCGGCAGCAGTGTCGGCGCTGGCGCGCTCTGCCGACCAGGCCGTCCCACTGGCCATTGCCAGGACGGCCAGGGTCGTGGCCAGGCAGCGGCGCAGGGCCCGCACCGCCAGGTTTCCAAGGTGTTTCTGGCGTGTCTGCTGCATCTACCCCTCCCAGGGCCACTTCGGTATCGCGGTCACAATGTCGCACTGCACATTGCCAATGACACCGGTTTACCATATACAGCACACCGTGCCGCTGTCGATTGGCAGTGCAACAAAACACCTATCAGGGAGACACCCTTGAGCAACGACGCCGCCACCCCGCCAACGTCCACATCCACGCTGTCCGACATCGCCCAGCGCTTTGTGGAGGCACGCCGTGCAGGGGCCTCGCTTCCCGACTTTCCCGGGCAAATTCCCGTCGATCTGGTCACTGCCTACCAGGTGCAGGACATCGCCATCAGCCAGTGGCACGACCACGTGGTTGGCTGGAAGGTGGGGTATATCGCCGCCGAGCGCCGCGATGCCTCCGGCGACGAGCGTCTGCTCGGCCCGATCTTCTCTCAGAAGCTCTGGAATGCTACCGGTGGAACAACCGAGTTTCCGATCTATGTCGGCGGCTTCGGCGCAGTGGAGGCGGAGTATGTGCTTCGGCTGGAGGCCGATGCGCCGGGCGACAAGATCGACTACACGCCAGATGAGGCTGCTGCGTTGCCGGCCACGCTGTTCATCGGCGTGGAGATCGCCAGCAGCCCGCTGGCGACCATCAACAAGCTGGGCCCGCGTGTGGTGATTTCGGATTTCGGCAACAACAACGGGCTGATCCTGGGGCCGGAAGTCACCGATTGGCTGGGCCGCGAGGAAACCGCGCTGACCGCCGAAACACTGATCGACGACCAGGTGGTGGGCACCGGCGGCGCCACCACGCTGCCGGGCGGATTGCGCGCGGCCTACGCATTCGCGCTCAGCCGTTCGGCCCGGCGCGGGCGTCCGCTCAAGCGCGGTGATCTCATTGCCACGGGCAATGCCACCGGTATCCATGACATTGAAGTGGGACAGCGTGCCCTGATTCGCTTCGCCGGCATCGGCGACATTTCCTGTACGGCTGTGTCCGCCAAGTAACGGTGGACCCGGTGACCAGACGCTTGGGAGGGCGCCAATGATCACTCGCAGACATTTCCTCGGTGCCGGGCTCGGCGCCGCCGCGGCCGGCCCCTGGCTGGGTGCCGGCGCCACCACGCCGATTCCCGGCGGGCAGCTGCTGACCGCCACCGACGTGCACGTCGGCGACTACCCCACCGTGGAAGCGGTGCGCTGGTTCGGCAAGCAGCTCGAAGCGCGTACCAATGGCCGGCTCAAGCTGCGCCAGTACCACTCCGGCCAGCTGGGTCGCGAGTCGGAGGCGATCGACATGGCGCGCTTTGGCGCCATCGACATCACCCGCGTGTATTCGGGTGCGTTGAACAACACCTTCCCGCTCACCCAGGCGCTGTGCCTGCCGTACGTGTTCGACTCGGTGCCGCATCTGCGCCGCGTCATCGACGGCCATGTCGGCGACAGCATCCTGCGCAGCTTCGAACAGCGCGATCTGGTGGGCCTGGCGATCTATGACTCCGGTGCGCGCTGCTTCTACAACACCAAGCACCCGCTGCACCGCCCGGAAGATCTCAAGGGTCTGAAACTGCGCGTGGCCTCGTCGGACATCTTCCTCAAGCTGATGCGCATGCTGGGCGCCAACCCCACTCCGATGTCGCTGGGCGAGACGTTTTCGGCGATGGAAACGCACATGATCGACGGTGCGGAAAACAATATGCGCAGCTTCCAGTCCAGCCGGCATTTCGAGGCGGCGCATTACTGGTCGCAGAGCGAGCACTCCTACGCGCCGGACATCCTGGTGATCTCGCGCAAGAGCTTCGAATCGCTGAGCCCGGCCGATCGCGGCCTGGTGGTGGAACTGGCGCGTGCGTCGGTGCCGGTGATGCGCCAGTTGTGGGATGCGTCTGAAACGGTCGCGCGCAAGCAGGTGATCGATTACGGCGTGAAGCTCAACCAGGTCGACATGCCGGCGTTCCGCGCCGCCGCCGCACCGCTGCTGGCCGAGTACCGCAAGCAGCCGGAGATCGAAGCGCTGTACCGCCGCATCCGCGATTTCGCATAGAGGTATCCCGATGACCGAACCCGAGACCGTCGCCGTCCCGGTCGCGCCGTTGCAGCGCGCGCTGGACCGCGTTTCCGATACCGCCATTGGCGTGGCGTCGCTGGCGCTGCTGGGCCTGGTGGTCGTGCAGGGCTGGCAGGTGTTCACTCGCTACGTGCTCAACGACTCGCCCAGCTGGACCGAGCCGGTGACGCTGTTGCTGCTGAGCACCGCGCTGAGCCTGGGCGCCGCCGCCGGTGTGCACACCAACCGCCACTTCGGCTTCTATCTGCTGGGCGAACACGTGCCGCCGCTGGTGCGCAAGATATTCGAGGTGATTCGCCCGCTGATGATCATCGCCATCGGCGTGGTGCTGGCATGGTGGAGCGCCGCGCTGCTGATCGATGGCCTGGACATCAAGATGGCCGGCGCGCAGATGCCGCAGAGCATCAACTACCTGCCGCTGTCCATCGGCGGTGCGCTGATGGTGGTGTTTGCCTTGTACAAGTTGTGGCGTGTGCTGCGCCCGATCCACACCGGAGGAGTGCGCTGATGGGCATCGCCATGTTGTTGGGAACCTTCGTGGTGCTGCTGCTGATCGGCGTGCCGGTGGCCTACGCCTTGGGCGCGGCCGCACTGGCCACGTTGCTGTATCTGGACCTGCCCACGGTGGTGCTGGTGCAGCAGATTTCCGCCGGCAGCGGCTCGGCGTCGTTGATCGCCATTCCGCTGTTTATCTTCGCCGGCGAGTTGATGTTGCGTGGTGGCATTTCCGAGCGCCTGATCGCGCTGGCCTCCTCGTTGGTGGGTCGCGTGCGCGGTGGCCTGGGTCAGGTCAGCGTGCTGTCGTCGCTGTTCTTCGGCGGCGTGTCCGGCTCGGCGATTGCCGATGTGTCGGCAGTCGGCGGCACCATGATTCCGCAGATGATCAAGCGCGGCTACGACCGCGATTACGCAGTGAACGTGAGCATGACCGCAGCGCTGGTGGCGTTGCTGGTGCCACCCTCGCATAACCTGATCCTGTTCTCCGCGGCGGCCGGTGGCGGCCTGTCGATTGCCGATCTGTTTGCGGCCGGCATCGTGCCGGCGCTGCTGATGACCGCAGCGATGATGGTCACCGGCTATGCGGTGGCGCGCCATCGCGGTTACGGCACCGAGCCGTTCCCCGGCTGGCGCGCGGTGGCATTGCGCCTGTTCGGCGCACTGCCGGGCCTGGGCCTGGTCGCGCTGATCTTCATCGGTATCCGCGCCGGCATCTTCACCGCGGTGGAGAGCGCGGCGATCGCGGTGGTGTACGCCTTGATCGTCACCGCGCTGCTGTATCGCCAGTTGCGTTGGGCCGAGTTCTTCGCGGCCGTCACGCATGCGGCGCGCACCACCGGCGTGATCCTGTTCGTGATCGCCACGGCTGCAGTGTTCGGCTGGTTGCTGGCCTATCTGCAGGTGCCGGCGGCGGCGGTGAAGTTCCTGCAGGCCATCGCCGACAGCAAGAACACCGTGTTGCTGATGATCGTGGTGATGCTGCTGCTGCTGGGCATGTTCATGGACCTGGCACCGAAGATCCTGATCTGCACGCCGATCTTCCTGCCGGTGGTCAAGGCCTACGGCATCGACCCGATCCACTTCGGTCTGGTGATGGTGCTGGCCGGCGGCATCGGCCTGATCACTCCGCCGATCGGCTCGGTGCTGTTCATCGGTACCTCGATCGGGCAGATCACCATCGCCCAGAGCATGCGCACGATCTGGCCATTCTGGCTGGCGGCCTTGTGCGTGCTGTTGATCGTGGCGTTCTTCCCCGAACTGTCGCTGTGGTTGCCACGCGCATTGCGCGCGTAAGGCCATGACGCGCTGAGCGATCGGGTGCCTGGTGGATGGGCGGTATCGATGCGGCAGGTGATGCCGCATCGATGCCCCACCTGCCGGGCGCGTGCGACGCCTTGCCGAGCGTGCAGGACGTTGCTGCTGGCGGGAGGTTTCCGCCTCATTCGGTTAACCGGTGGTACTGCCTGCCGGTGACCGCATCGCCCCATCCTTTGGGGACTAGGAGACAGCATGCGTGTACGTATCACTTCATCCCGGCTGCGTTGGCTGGTTGCTGCCGGATTGCTGCTGTGTGCCGGCCTGGGCGGCGCGGCCGACTGGAAGCGCGGCATCGAACATCAGCGCATTGCCGATCAGGGCAACGGCACCTTCCTCAACCCGGTGCTGGCCGGCGATCACCCTGATCCGTCGGTGCTCAAGGATGGCGAGGATTACTACCTCACGCTGTCCTCGTTCGACGCCTATCCGGGCCTGCCGATCTGGCATTCGCGCGATCTGGTCAACTGGCAGCCGCTGGGCCACGCCATCAGCCAGAACGTCGGCGCGATCTGGGCGCCGGACCTGATCAAGCACGGCAAGCGCTATTACATCTACTTCCCGGCGCGCCGCGGCGACCAGGGCGAGCGCAGCAACTTCGTGGTCTGGGCCGACAACATCAAGGGCCCGTGGAGCGCGCCGATCGACATCGGCCTGGGCAAGTACATCGACCCCGGCCACGCAGTGGGCGAGGACGGCAAGCGCTATCTGTTCCTGAGCGGTGGCGATTACGTGCAGCTCTCCGATGACGGCCTGAAGGTGGTCGGCACGCCCAAGCATGTCTACGACGGCTGGAAATACCCGGAAAGCTGGGACGTGGAAGGCTACGCCCAGGAAGGCCCCAAGATCACCCGCCACAACGGCTGGTACTACATGACCACCGCCGTCGGCGGCACCGCCGGCCCGCCGACCGGGCACATGGTGATCACCGCGCGTTCGCGCTCGATCCACGGCCCCTGGCAGAACGCGCCCAACAACCCGATCACCCGCACCAGGAGCGCCGACGAGCCGTGGTGGTCGCGCGGCCACGCCACCCTGGTGGAAGGCACCGACAAGCGCTGGTGGATGCTGTACCACGGCTACGAGCACGGCTACTGGACGCTGGGCCGGCAGGCCTTGCTGGACCCGATCGAGTGGACCCCGGACGGCTGGTTCGTCGCCAAGGGCGGCGACCTGGGCACGCCGTTGAAAAAGCCCAGCGGGCAGGCCCTGTCGCACGGTCTGGCGCTGTCGGACGACTTCCGCGCCAGCACGCTGGGCCCGCAGTGGGCGTTCTTCAACCCGGCCGCCGACGAGGCCAAGCGCCTGCAGGTCGGCGATGGCGTGTTGCGGCTGCAGGGCAAGGGCACCGCCCCGCGCAACGCCTCGCCGCTGACGGTGATCGCCACCGATCAGGCCTACCAGTTCGAGGTGCAGATGACCGTCGCGCCGGGCGGGCAGGGCGGGGCACTGCTGTTCTACAGCGACAAGCTCTACGCCGGCGTGGGCAGCAATGGCGAGAACTTCGTCATGCACCGCTACGGCGAGGAACGCCCCGGCACGCTGGCTCCCAGTGCTACCGGTGGCACCCTGTGGCTGCGGGTCACCAACAACCGCCACATCGTCACCATCCACAGCAGCACCGACGGCACCACCTGGACCAAGTACCCGGTGCAGATGGAAGTGTCCGGCTACCACCACAACGTGGCCGGCAAGTTCCTGGCCCTGAAACCGGCGCTGTACGCCGCCGGGCAGGGCCAGGTGGAGTTCCGCAACTTCCGCTACCGCGCCCTGGACTGACCGTTCTGCACTGCCGGGCATGCCATGGCGCTCCCCGCTGCGGCAGGCCCGGCCTGGCAGGTCCGGTGCAGCGGCAGGCGTCGCTCAGGTCTGCCGGCCCCAGGGCCGGTAGAATCCAATCAACTTCACTGGTTGACCGCTATGCCCGCCCGCAAGATGCCTGAAGAGGGAATGCCCGGCCTGCCGAAGGGCAAGGTAGCCACGATCAACGACATCGCGCGGATGTCGGGCGTGTCCAAGAAGACCGTGTCGCGGATCATCAACAACTCGCCGCTGGTGCGCCAGGACACCCGCGAGAAGGTCGAGGCGCTGATGCGCGAGGTCGGCTACGCGCCCGACCCGCTCGCGCGCGGGCTGGCGTTCCGGCGCTCGTTCCTGATCGGCATGGTCTACGACAACCCCACCGCGCAGTACATCGTGGACATGCAGTACGGCGCGCTGGACGCGCTGCGCGGCTCCAGCTTCGAGCTGGTGGTGCACCCCTGCGACAGCCGCAGCCCCGGCTACATCGAAGGCGTGCGCCGCTTCGCGCAGGCGCAGAAGCTGCACGGGGTGATCCTGGTGCCGCGCGCCTCCGAAGACCAGGCACTGGCCGACATGCTGGCCGAGATCGGCTGCCGCTACACCCGCATCGCCTCGATCGCGCTGGACACCACCTCGCAGACGGTCATCACCCACGACCGCGACGGTGCAGCGGAAGCGGCCGATTACCTGCTCTCGCTCGGCCACCGCGACATCGCCCTGGTCACCGGCCCCAGCGCCTACCGCTCCTCGATCGAGCGCACCTCCGGCTTTGCCGATGCACTGACCCGGCGCGGCATCGAACTGCCGCCCGAGCGCATCGTCGAAGCCGGCTACACCTTCGAGTCGGGCGTGGCCGCGGCCGAAAAGCTGCTGCTGGGCAAGAAGCGCCCCACCGCCATCTTCACCGGTAACGACGAAATGGCCGCCGGTATCTACAAGGTGGCGCTGCGCGCCGGCATCAGCATCCCGCGCCAGCTGTCGGTGATCGGCTACGACGACAGCTCGCTGGCCTCGCGCCTGTGGCCGCCGCTGACCTCGGTGCGCCGCCATACCCGCGACACCGGCCGCACTGCCGCGGCGATGCTGATCCAGCCCGACAACGCCCCGCAGCTGCCCACCGCCAGCGTGCGCCCGCACCTGATCGTGCGCGACTCCTGCCAACCGCCGGAAGATTGAGGGCCGCGCCGGAAGATTGAGGGCCGCGCGCCGCGGCCCCACGTGGTGCCGGCCTTCCGCTCCACCTTGCAGGACAGTGCGCCCGTCGAGGTGAGAACAGCTGGCTCGATCGGCCAACGGCTTGCCCCCATCCGCCCTTCGGGCACCTTCCCCCGCAGGCGGGAGAAGGCAGTCCGTCATTCCGGCACCCTCCCCGCAGGCGGGAGAAGGCAGTTCGTCATTCCGGCACCTTCCCCCGCAGGCGGGAGAAGGCAGTCCGTCATTCCGGCACCTTCCCCGCAGGCGGGAGAAGGCAGTCCGTCATTCCGGCACCTTCCCCGCAGGCGGGAGAAGGCAGTCCGTCATTCCGGCACCTTCCCTGCAGGCGGGAGAAGGCAGTTCGTCATTCCGGCACCTTCCCCGCAGGCGGGGGAAGGCAGTCGGCCGGTCGCTGCCGTGAAGCCCCTCTCCCGCCTGCGGGAGAGGGGTTGGGGTGAGGGCAAGGCGGCAGACAGCCATCTGAAACGGCAGCAGGCAGCCATCCGAGAAGCGCGGGATGAACCAAGCGCGCAAACGCACACCGACTGCCAGGCCGCGCTCTTCAACACGACGCGCGGCCTGGCACCCTCATCCTGCGCTGCGCGCCACCTTCTCCCGCAGGGAGAAGGGACAAGTCGCCGCAAGGCCAGCTCCCCATCGTGCACTGCGCAATGACACCGGTTAACCAGTACCGGTAGAATGGCCTGGTACAAGCCAATCCCCCCGCGCTTGGCACCGGAGATCGCGCATGTCCCTGTACTGCAAGACCCACTACGCCACCCATCCCGACGCCATCAAGGGCGCCAGCAACGACGACCTGCGCGAGCTGTACCTGCTCGACGGCCTGTTCGTCGACGGTGCGGTGACGCTCAAATACACCCACTACGAGCGCTTCGTGCTCGGTGGTGCAGCGCCGCTGGGCACCGCATTGGAGCTGCCCAGGCAGACCGAGCCGGCCTCCGCCGCCGGCCACCCGTTTCTGGAGCGCCGCGAGCTGGGCGTCATCAACGTCGGCGCCGGCAGCGGCACCGTGACCGTGGATGGCACCGCCTACACGCTCGGCCCCAAGGACGGCCTGTACGTAGCGATGGGCAGCACCGATGTCAGCTTCGCCTCCGACGACGCCGCCAACCCGGCCAGGTTCTATCTGGCCTCGACGCCGGCGCATGCGCGTTTTGAGACCAAACAGCTGTCGATCAAGGATGCCGTGGCGCTGGACCGCGGCGCGCTGGAAACCAGCAACGAGCGCACCATCTACCAGTACATCGTGCCGGCCACCTGCCAGTCCTCGCAGCTGCTGCTGGGCCTGACCGTGCTCAAGCCTGGCAGCGTCTGGAACACCATGCCGCCGCATCTGCACGACCGCCGCAGCGAGGTGTATTTCTATTTCGACCTCGGCGCCAACGATCGTGTGTATCACTTCATGGGCGAGCCCGACGCGCAGCGCCACATCGTGATCCAGAACAACGAAGCGGTGGTGTCGCCGCCGTGGTCCATCCACATGGGCGCCGGCACCAGCAACTACGCCTTCATCTGGGCGATGGGCGGCGAAAACCTCGATTACACCGACATGCACGTGCTGGACATCTGCCAGCTCAAGTAAGCCCGGTTCCCGCACTCCGTTCGCTTGGGTGACGTCTGCAATCCAGGCCGGCACCGGCACCGTCGGCGCGCTCCACCTTGGGCGTTGGCGGTGCAGCAGTTCAAACCACATCAACGCACTCTGCCGCGCCCCGCGCGGCTCACCCATCACAACGTGGCACACCCAGCAGGAGCGATAAGGTAATGAGCAATCTGTTCAGTCTCGAAGGCAAGGTCGCACTGGTCACCGGTGCCAACACCGGCTTGGGCCAGGGCATTGCGTTGGCATTGGCGCAGGCCGGCGCCGACATCGCCGCCGCCGGCATCCAGGCGCCCACCGAGACCGAAGAAAAGGTCAAGGCGCTGGGCCGTCGCTTCCTCGCCATCGAAGCCAACCTGATCAGCATCGAGCCGGTGCAGCGCATCGTCGACGAGACCATCGCCGGCCTGGGCGGACTGGACATCCTGGTCAACAACGCCGGCCTGATCCGTCGCACCGACGCGGTGGATTTCAGCGAGCAGGACTGGGACGACGTGCTCAACGTCAACCTCAAGTCGGCGTTCTTCATGGCGCAGGCCGCCGGCCGCCATTTCATCGCCCAGGGCCGCGGCAAGATCATCAACATCGCCTCGATGCTGTCGTTCCAGGGCGGCATCCGCGTGCCGTCCTACACCGCCAGCAAGTCGGGCATCGCCGGCATCACCCGCCTGCTGGCCAACGAATGGGCCAGCAAGGGCGTGACCACCAACGCCATCGCACCGGGCTATATGGCCACCGACAACACCGCGCAGCTGCGTGCGGATGCAGATCGCAACAAGTCCATCCTGGACCGCATCCCGGCCGCGCGCTGGGGCGTGCCGGCCGACCTCGGCGGCACTGCGGTGTTCCTGGCCAGCAGCGCCTCGGACTACGTCAACGGCGCCATCATCCCGGTCGACGGCGGCTGGCTGGCGCGCTGATCCAGATCGCACGGCGATGGCGCGCACCCTCCAAGGCGCGCAGCCGTCCTCGCCATCCCGCGATCCACGTCCTTCTCCCGCGCGCGGGAGAAGGTGCCCGCAGGGCGGATGAGGGCAGCTACCCGCCCGCAACCACGACCAACGGCACGCGGCTCCTGGGTCACGCCTTGTTCGTTTGGCGCCAAGACGCCGTAGGGGCCGGCCATCGAAGCATCTGGCAGCAACACCGTCGTTTCCAACGTTTTCCGAACCACTTCCCCAACCAATCGGAGCATTCCCATGAAAATCGCACTCATGAACGAGTTTAGCCAGGCCGCCAAGAACCCGGTGATCCTGCAGCAGCTCAACGACGTCGCCGGCGAGCAGGGCCACACCGTCTTCAACGTCGGCATGGACGGCGACAACGACCACCGCCTGACCTACATCCACCTGGGCATCGTCGCCAGCCTGCTGCTGAACTCCAAGGCCGTGGACTTCGTCGTCGCCGGCTGCGGCACCGGCCAGGGCGCCATGATGTCGCTCAATGCCCACCCGGGTGTGTTCTGCGGTTACTGCATCGAGCCGACCGACGCCTACCTGTTCGCGCAGGTCAACAACGGCAACGCGCTGTCGCTGGCATTCGCCAAGGGCTACGGCTGGGGCGCGGAAATCAACGTGCGCTACATCTTCGAAAAGGCTTTCAGCGGCGAGCGCGGCCTGGGCTACCCGGCCGAGCGTCGCGAATCGCAGGCCGCCAACGCCGGCATCCTGACCCAGGTCAAGCAGGCCACTGCCAAGTCCTACCTCGACGGCCTGCGCGCCATCGACCCGGAACTGATCAAGCAGGCCATCGGCGGCGAGCGCTTCCAGCAGTGCTTCTTCGACAATGCCCAGGACGCCGAGATCCGCGCCTTCGTCGCCGGTGTACTGGGCAAGCCCGAAGCCGCTGCAGCAGCGGCAGCTTAATCGGCCCCCGAAGCGCTAAAGCCCCTCTTCCTCCGGGGCGAGAAGGTACCGCTTGCGCGCCATTGGAGCGCCCGCGCTGCTAGCGCGGGCAGGGGCGTGGAGCGGGGGGTGTGAGGGTACGGCGGCAGACAGCACTGCAAACGGAGAAGGCTTGGACGACGCCGGCACTGTCCAATAGTTCCAATGCAGTCGCACCCTCATCCGCCCTCCGGGCACCTTCTCCCGGTGGGAGAAGGAACAGCGTCAAGCACTCAGCATTTCCCCGGAGTCCACCATGCGTCTGCTGCTCTTCGCATCGTTGCTGCTGCTCTCCACAAACCTCGCCCACGCGGCGCCCCAACGGATCTTCATCGCCGGCGATTCCACCGCCGCCGAATACGGCGCCGAGCGCGCACCGCAGGCCGGCTGGGGGCAGATGCTGCAGGACTGGTTCGATCCGGCCCAGTGGCGGGTGCACAACCACGCCAAAGGTGGGCGCAGCACGCGCAGTTTCATCGCCGAAGGGCGCCTTGATGCCATCGCAAAAGAATTGCAACGCGGCGATGTGTTGCTGATCCAGTTTGGCCACAACGACGCCAAGCGCGAAGATCCCACCCGCTACACCGACCCAACGACCGACTACGTGCAGTTCCTGCGCCGCTATATCGCCGTTGCGCGTGATCAGGGGGCGACGCCCATCCTGATCACCCCGGCCGCGCGCCTGCTCTACGACTTCGGTGCATTGCTCGACACGCATGGCCGCTACACCGTGGCCATGCAGCAACTGGCTGCCGAAGAACACGTCGGCCTGATCGATCTCAACGCCAGTTCCAGCGACTGGATTCGTGCGCTCGGCGAACAGGCTGCCAAGCCGTATTTCCTGTTCGTGCCCGGGCAGAACAAGGCAGACGGCACCCACTTCAGCCGTGCCGGTGCCACCGCAGTCGCCTGCCTGGTCGTGCACGGCTGGGCGCAGCTCCAGCCTGAGCTAAAACCCCGGCTGCGTCGCGACGCCGACTGCGGCGCAGCTCCCGACACCGCCGCGCAACGCGCTGCACAGGCGCATCCGTCGCTGGTGGTGCACGAGCGCGACCTGGCCCGCGATCAGCCCGGGCCACACGGCGGCGCCGGTCCCACCACGGCGTATCCATTCTTCGCGGACGCGCCGGAGCTGAAGTTCGTGCTGCGCAAACGCGTGCTGCACAAGGGCGCCGGCATCGGCCTGCACCTGCACGACAAGGACGAGATCTATTACATCGTCAGCGGTCGTGGCCTGTATGCGCTGGATGGCAAGCAATACCGGGTCGCTGCAGGCGATGCGCTGCTGACGCGGCCGGGCAGCACGCACGCGTTACAGCAAACCGGGGAAGACCCGTTGGTGCTGTTGCTGGCGTACACAGCATCCCGCTAGGCACAGCTCGACATGCGGTTCAGCCGCAGCAGCCAGGCGCTGCATCGTGCCTGGTGGCCAATGTGCCGGCAGGAGGCAGCAGTGCTGGGCAGATCGCCAAGCGGCATGCCTCGGCACTCGGCTGGTCCGCCAGCGCAAACGCGGATGTACTGCAGGGGACGTCGACGGTGCTTTGCCGATGACCGGCAAGGGTGTGAAGGGACCTGAAAACTGGCATCCAACGCCGGCGTGACAAGCGGATGGGGTTGCGTGTCCGGGCAGTGGCGGTGAGACGGCAAGCGTTGCGCAAGTGACCTCTCGGGCCTGGATCTGGCGCCGAGCTGGCTCAGATAGCCGCCACCGTCTGCCGCAAGCGCCGCAGGCATCATGACCTTCGGCATGCTGGCAGGCGGGCGCGACCGGCGGCATGATCGGCCAACCCAGAATGCGCGCCCCATGAACACTCCCTGGTCCCTGCTGTTCGTACTCACCACCGTGGCAGCCGGCGCGCTGGCCCGCCCGGCGCCGGTTGTCCCCGCACCGGTCGCCCTGGACCTGCAACTTGTTCCCTACGCGGACAAGGGCGAGGTGAACACGCTGGAGGTGCGCCTGCGCTTTGCGACAGCCACCATCGCGCGCGACGAGATCGTCGTGTCCCTGCCGATGATGGCGGCCAACGTCGATACCGCTGCCGAAAGCATTGCCTCCATCGAGGCGAGCGATGCGCAGGGCACGGTACAACTTGCAGCACGCGCCTCCACTGCGGAAGAAAGCGAGGATCAGCCGTTGCGCGTGTGGACTGCGCCACGTGCCCTCAGCGGCCCGCTGACCTTGCGCTACCGGGTCCCTGCCAATGCGACGCGGCCTCCGCGCGGCCCGGCACCGCCGATCGAGTTCCGCAACGATGACCAGGCATTTTCTGCGGCGTCCAGTGTGTTTTTGGTGGTGCCGCCGAAGCGGCAGACCTACGTCCTGAACATCGATTGGGATCTGTCGCATCTGCCCGATGGTGCCAAAGGCGTGAGCTCGTTCGGCGAGGGCGATGTGCAGGTCGGGGATATCGATAGCGGCGGTTTGTCCGGGCTGTTCTTCATGGCCGGGCAGATCGGACACTGGCCAGGCGTGCCGCGTGCGGACAGGTTTTCGGTCGCCTGGCAGGGGAACCTCCCTTCGACGCGAATGCCTTGTCCGCGTGGGTAGGCAAGCTGCACGACCAGTTCGAGCTGGCGTTTCCGCAGCGCGAGTCCAGGCCCTACACGATCTTCCTGCGCTACAACCCGGTCAACGCCGGCGGCGGGACCGCACTGAACCAATCCTTCGTCACCACCTATGGTGCAGGGGACGGCGCCGATATCAACCTGGTCAAGATCACCTTGTCGCATGAGATGTTCCATACCTACCAGCCGCGCCTTGCCCAGCACGGGTCCGAGTCCACGACCTGGTTCAGCGAAGGCTCGGCGGTGTTTTACGAGGCGCTGCTGCCGTTGCGATTCGGTTTGCTCACCCCACAGCAGTTTCTGGATTCCCTCAACATCACCGCAGCGCGTTACTACACCAATGCGCTGGGAAATCTTCCGAACGCGCGCATCGACGAGGAATTCTGGAAGGACACCCGTATCCGCACGCTCGCCTATGATCGCGGCATGTTGTATCTGGCCACGGTGAACGATGCGCTACGCAAGAAGTCGCACGGGCAGCGTTCGCTGGATGACGTGCTGCGCGCCTTGCTGGAAATCGGCCGACAGCGTCCCGGACCCACGCAGGCGGATTGGGAAACCCAGCTGGCACAGGAGCTTGGTGCAGGCGCGGTCGAGGACTTCCACGCCTTCCTCGCCGGAACACCGCCGCTGCCGGCTTCCGATGCGTTCGGCCCCTGCTTCCGCCGCACCAGCAAGCCCTTGCGCGAATACGTTCTGGGATTCGAGCCGGCCGTGCTGGCCGAACCCAGGCGCATCGTGCGCGGTCTTGTCCCCGACTCGGCGGCCGCCGTGGCCGGCGTGCGCAATGGCGATGAAATCGTGCGGCCGGTGCCGCAGGATGGCATCCAGGGTAATCAAACCGAACGGTTGCATCTGCGCCTGCGTCGCGATGGCAAGGAGTTCGATGTGGACTATCTGCCACGTGGCAAGACCATGGACACCTGGCAATGGGAGCGCGTCCCCGGCGTGCCCGACGATCGCTGCGCGCTCTGACCGCACTGCGCAGCCGCGCTGCCCCGCACAGTGCCGTTCGAATCACCGATAGATGCGGCGGCAACGCGTGGATGCACTAGCGGGTGCATCCACGCGCTGGTTGGGCGGGCATCGCAGCGTGCCTGTGCACTCCCGCCGCTGGCGTTGGCCAATGCGTCCTGCCAGCTGCGCATCGCCCAGACGACGTTAGGCCTTGTCCACCCCGTAATGCACCAGCCCCAGCCGCGCCAGGTCGCCGGAGCGGCGGTAATAGACCTCTTCCCAGCCCTGCACGCGTTGGCGGTCGGCTTCGTTCATCGCGTCGAGGATGTCCTCGATGCTGAGCAGGTCGGGGTCTTCTTCCAGCCGCTCGAACACTGCGCCCAGGCCTTCGATCGCCTGGCGGGTCTGCGCTGCGCCCATCGCTGCCAGACCGCGCACCGCGTCGCTGCGGGTAGCCGCATCCCAGCGGTCGAAGTAGCGGGCGTAGCCGCTCTCGGTCATGTCCGCATCCAGCCGCGCGAGTGCGACCAGCTCGCGTTCGCCAGGCGACAGCCCATCCAGACGTCCGCGCAAGCTGGCCAGCTTTGCCTGCGCGCGTGCGGCGCGGCGGCGCCACAGCAGCTCGGGCATGTTGAGCAGGCCTTCCGGTGTGGGCGGTGCGATCGCGGGCCAGTTCACGCCATGGCCGTCCTCGGTGATCTGCCATTGCGCGCGCTGCGGCGGCGCTGCCTTGAGCAACAATCGATGCGCCTGGATCGGCTCGTCGATGCGGATGCCGTTGGCCAGGGTGAACAGCAGGCGGGTGTCGTCCAGCTCCAAGCGCCGGATGCGCAGATGCGTCAGGTCCATTGAGCGAAGGCGAGGTGGGGAATCTGGACCATAGTCCGCGCTGGCGGCGGTGTCGAGCCGCGACGTATCCGATATTCCCGTCGCGCGACGGCGCAGCGCCTGGCCAGGGTCAGGCTGTCGCTTGGGCGAGGCGCGCGAGGGCAACGCACTCGGCCCGCGCGCGATTGCGTGCCGAATCCAGCAATCGCACCGCATTGCGTCCCACAGCGAGCGCAGTACGGTGCCAACACGACCAACCTGCCGCGCTCGTCAAGCTCACCGCCGTCCCACCGCTGCCACCGCGTCACCAGCGCACCGCCTCACACGTCGCCGTCGCGGCTCCAGCCTTCGCCACTACCGCGCTGGATCAGCGCATCGCTACTGAGCACATCGCCGGCCGGCACCTGCGCCTGTTGCGCCAATGCAGCGTAGATCGGAGTGAAGTCCGGGCTGGTCGCCTCCATCAACTGCGCAAAGCTGTCGATGACGAAGTAGGTCTTCTGAAAACTGTCGATGCGGTAGCGCGTGCGCATGATGCGCTGCAGATCGAAGCCGATGCGGTTGGGCGCGGGCGAGTCCAGCGAATACAGCGATTCGCCCTTCGACGACACGATGCCGGCGCCGTAGATGCGCAGGCCTTGCGGCGTGGCGATCAGTCCGAACTCCACCGTATACCAGTACAGCCGGGTGAGATTCTGCAGCGCGTCCGGGCCGATGCCGTGCGCCTTGACCCCGCCACGGCCATAGGCCTGCATGAAGTCGGCAAACAACGGGTTCATCAGCAGCGGCACGTGGCCGAACAAGTCATGGAACAGGTCCGGCTCGGCGATGTAGTCGATCTGATCGGGGCGGCGGATCCACCACGTCACCGGGAAGCGCTTGTTGGCCAGGTGATCGAAAAAATCCAGCTCCGGCAGCAGGCCTTCCACGCCGACCAATGTCCAGCCGGTGGCCGCCTGCAGTACCGCGTTGAGTGCGTCGAAGCGCGGGATCTGGCTGTCGTCCATGCCCATGGCGTCCTGCGCCTGCAGGAACTCATCGCAGGCGCGGCCCACCAGCAACGCGCGCTGGCGGCGGTACAGCGTGCCCCAGGTGGCATGGTCGTCGCTGCTGTAGCCGTCCCATGGCTGGTCGACCACGGCGGTGGTGTAGACCGGCACGTAGCCCTTGTCGGTAAGCTGGTTTTCGACGCGGCGCGGGGCAGTATTCATGCGGCAGGACTTCCGTGGCGACAGGGATTCACCTTAGCCGGATCGCCGCGCAACAGGATTGCGAATCTTGCGCAACGCTGCCGGTATCGCGCAAGATTTGTGCGTATCGATCTGCTGCTGCGCAACATATGGACCAACCTATCGCTCTTGACCGCACCGATCTGCGGTTGCTGGCCCTGCTGCAGACGCAGGGGCGCACCAGCAACGCCGAACTCGCCGTGCAGGTGAATCTGTCGGCATCGGCCTGCCTGCGGCGCACGCAACGGCTGGAGGCCGCGGGCATCATCGCCGGCTACGGTGCGCGCCTGGATGCGCGCGCGCTGGGGCTGGGTCTGCAGGCCTTCGTGCGCGTGCAGCTGGAGCAGCACGGTCAGGCCGATATCGAGTTGTTCGCCGATGGCGTACGCGGTTGGGACGAAGTGGTGGCGTGCTGGGCGCTGACCGGCGACATGGATTATCTGTTACAGGTCCAGGTGCGCGATCTGGAGCATTTTTCGCGGTTTCTGCTGGACCGGTTGCTCAACGCCACCGGCGTGTCCGACGTCAATTCCAGTTTCGTCCTGCGCACCGTCAAGGCGCCCGAAGGCTTGCCGCTGTCGCATCTGGCGTGACGCGGCAGTTGCCTTGCCTGGGCGCGCAAAGCGTGTTCTCGACGACGTAAGGCGCACCCGAGCGCGCGGAGCCCTGGCGCGATCAAGCGGCTTGGCTGACCTGCGACGCCCGCTTGTCTGGCGCCGCCACGCAGCTCGCCCCACGTAACCCAACCACGCCGCACTTGCCCTGCAAACGATAACGATTTACATTTACCTAACGTCCGGCCGCCTCCGGCCACGTCCTGTTCGTCGATCCGCCAGCCTCGCCAGGCCAGCCAGCTCGTCGCCCGAGCAGCACGCCGACGCATGCCTGCTTCCTGTCGCCACGCCCTGGCGTGCGCCCCACGATCGATGAGAGACCGATGCCTGCACCGACCCACCCACTGACTCCGCTGTCTGTTGCCTTGCTGTGCGCATTGACCTGGCCCGCTGCTGCGCACGCCGCCGACCTGGCCGATGCCAAGACGCTAGACCAGGTCACCGTCAATGGCGCGGTCAGCCGCGCGCAACCGGCCACCACCACGCGCTTGCCGCTGACGCTGCAGGAGACGCCGCAATCGGTGAGCGTGATCGGGCTGCAGCGGCTGGAGGACGAGTCGCTCTTCAGCATCGATGACGTGATGCGCAATGTCACCGGCGTCAACGTGTCGTTCTACGACACCCAGCGCCCGCTGTATTTTGCGCGCGGTTTCCAGATCACCGACTTCCAGGTCGATGGCCTGCCCACCTACAGCGGCGCGACCAATCAGGAATACGACACGGTGTTTTACGACCGCATCGAAGTGATCCGCGGCGCCAACGGCCTGCTGACCGGTGCGGGCATTCCCTCGGCCACGGTGAACCTGCTGCGCAAGCGCCCGGGCAAGACGTTCGACGCTTCGGTTGCCGCAAGCGCCGGTACCTGGGACTTCCGCCGCATGCAGGCCGACGTCAACGCCCCGCTGACCGACGATGGCCGCTTCCGCAGCCGCGTGGTTGCGGCCTGGCAGGACCGCGACTATTACTACGATCGTTACCACGACAACAAGATGTCCGGCATGGCGGTGCTGGAAGGCGACCTGACCGACAGCACCACGCTCACCGTGGGCTACCAGCGCCAGGACAACAGCCCGGTCGGTTCGACCTGGGGCACGGTGCCGTTCTTTGCGGCCGATGGCATGTTGGCCAATCTATCGCGCTCGACCAACATGGCACCGGAATGGACCCGCTGGCAGCGCGAAACCAGCACTGCATTCGCCAATCTGGAACAACGCTTCGGCGAGAACTGGTTGCTGCGCGTCAACTACGCGCACACCAAGGGCGATGTGCAAAGCATTCGCGTCTACGGCACCGGCTACCCGGCCGCCGATGGCAGCGGCGTGTTCCTGCGCACCGGCACCGGCGAAACCAGCGATGCGCGCGATGGCGTGGATGTGTACCTGTCGGGCGGGTTCTCGCTGTTCGGCCGCCGGCACGACGTGGTGCTGGGCGGCAGCTGGCAGGATCTGCAATCGACCACGTACGGCCTTGCCCAGCAGTACCCCAGCGGCTGGGGAACGTGCATCAACGAAAGTGGCGCGCCCGAGCGCTGTTATCGGATTCCCAACATCCGCAACTGGGATGGCGATGCCCCCGAGGTGACCTACAGCCGCACCGGCTCCCGCCGAGAAGCGCGCACCACCCAGCGCGGCGTGTACGCCTCCACTCGGTTACGCCTGGCCGAGCCGTTGTCGCTGATCGCCGGCGCACGCCTGAGTTCCTGGGAAACCCGCACCCAGGCCTTCAACACCAACGGCGCCTACACCGGCACCAGCGGCCGGTACCAGGTGAGCGATGAAGTCACCCCGTACGTGGGCCTGGTCTACGACATCGTGCCGGACGTGTCGCTCTATGCCAGCTACACCGAGATCTTCAATCCGCAGAACTACCGCGACAAGGACAACAATCTGCTCGCACCGGTGGAAGGCTCCAATCTGGAAGCCGGCATCAAGGCGCAACTGCTCGACGGTCGCGCCATGGCCACCGCCGCCGTGTTCGAGGCCAAGCAGGACAATTTCGCGGTGCGCGACATGACCCAGCCGGAATCCTCGTTGCCGGACGGCAATTCGGCCTACATCGGCATCAACGGCACCAAGAGCCGCGGTTGGGAAATGGATTTCAACGGCGAGATCCTGCCCGGCTGGACCGTCAACGCCGGCTTTACCCACGTCAAGGTGACGCGCCCGCCCACCGATGCGATTTACGCCAACCTGCCCGAGGACTATCTGCAGCTGTCCACCCAGGTACGCCTGCCCGGCGCGTGGGACCGCCTGAGCATCGGCGGTGGCGTAAGTTGGCAGAGCGCGGTGCGCGGCTTCAACATCGCACGCCCCACCGGCGACGGCAGCGGCGCCACCACACCGGTCACCGTGGTGCAGAACCCGTATGCGTTGGTGCACCTCAACGCCAACTACCGCATCAGCGATCAGTGGACAGCCACGCTGGCGGTACGCAACGCGTTCGACAAGACCTACTGGGCCAACCTGGATTACCAGAACTACGGCGAACCGCGCTTTGTCAGCGTGTCCCTGCGCTGGCGGTACTGAAGAAACCACGATGCCGGGCCGATCACCGCGCGGTGCATGCACCACGATCATCGGCCCGGCATCGCAATCGCAGGTCATGTCGCAACCATAGGTCCTGAAACAGCACCCAAGGTAATGTTGCTGTTGCATCGCAGCGGCTCCGGCCGCGACGCCGGACAGACACTGCATCCGCGCCTGGGCAGCAGGCATCGACCGACGCAAAAAAAGCGCGTTCGCCTGGATCACTGCATCGCACGCGACGGGGTGCAACGCCGACACACAGGCAGACACCGCCACCCACCATCCGGCCGAGATTCCACGCCTCGTAGGAGCGGCCCTGGCCGCGACGCCGTCCCGACACAGCACCCGCGCTTCGGCTGCAAGCATCGACCAATGCAAAAAGAAACGCATTCGCCTGGATCACTGCATCGCACGCGACGGCGTGCAACGCCGACACACAGACAGACACCGCCACCCACCATCCGGCCGAGATTCCACGCTTCGTAGGAGCGGACCTGGCCGCGACGCCGTCCCGATAGCGCCGATGCGCAAGACTATCTACCAGACAGCAAAGAGCCCGCCCACGCGCGCCAACGTGCGTAATGCAGGTCGCCATTGCACTCAAAGGCGCGCTTGTACGCAGCGAGTAGTGACCGCAGCATCCGGCGGCTGCTACAACGCCCCGCGATCACCCTTGCCTCGAACCGGACAACGCATCGTGCGCAGCGCAGCTGCCGCGGCACGACAACCGCCTTACGGCGCCACGCAGTCCTCGTCCTTGCCGCGCAATTTCTGCCAGCGCGAACGTTGTTCCAGGCAGCGTTGGTAGGCCTGTTGTTTCGCCGCTGCGGCCTGGTCGGCCGCGTTGCGCGTGGCACTGCTGCGCGCGGCCTGCAACTGCGCGATCTTGGCGCGGATCTGCGGCATCACGGCCATCGCGGCGCGTTCGCCTTCCAGGATGGCGACACTGCGCTGATTGAAATCGGCCGAGCCGATATCGTTGACCTTGGGGCGCACCACCACGTCTGCACGTTTCAGTTCGGCTTCGCCCAGGCGCTGGCCCATGATCGAGATCGACTGGTTCACCGTGCCCAGCAGATCGCCCGGATTCTTGCCGCTGGCCTTGCTGGAAATATCCACTGCCACCACGAACTCGGCGCCGAGCTGACGCGCGGCATCCACCGGCACCGGGCTGACCACGCCGCCGTCGACAAAATGGAACTTGCCGATGGTCACCGGCTCGAACACGCCGGGAATGCTGCTGGATGCACGCACCGCCTGGCCGGCGTTACCGCGCACGAACACGGTGCGCTCGCCGTCTTCCAGGCGTGTGGCCACCACCGCAAACGGCTTGCGCAATTTCTCGATGGGCTTGCCGCCGAGTTGATCGTTGACGTAGTCCTGCAGCTTCTGGCCCTGCACCAGCCCGCCGGAAAACAGCCGCACATCGCGGATGCTGGTCTGGTCGAGCGCGACCGCCTTTTCCTGCATCTCGAACGCATCCATGCCGCTTGCATACAGCGCGCCGACCACGCTGCCCGCGCTGGTACCGGACACGACCACAGGCGCAAATCCGTTGGCTTCGAGCATCTTGATCACGCCGATATGCGCAAAGCCCTTGACCGCGCCGCCGCCGAGCGCGATGCCGATCTTCACCGGCTTGACCGCAGCCGCCGAAGGCACCTGCACCACCGGCGCAGGCGCTGCCGGGCGCGGCTCTCCACCGCAGGCGCAGAGCAGACCGAGCATGGACAACAGGGCAAGCGAGCGGGGGCGGCGGAGCGCAGTCATGGCGAAAACGTCGATGGGAAAGGCGAGGGAGAATACACGCGCGCCGTCACTGTGGCGCTGGTGGTTGGCGTGAGTGGAGCTCATTCACAACGGCATCGTCGGCAGGCGTTGCACTCCCTTGTTCCGGCGGGAGAAGCAAGCCGGTTCATTCATGCGATGGGTGCAGCCACCTGCATCCAGCACGGAACCAGAGCCCCTCTCCCCCGCGCCGCAAGCGCGGGCCGGGGCGCGGAGCGGGGCTTGGGGTGAGGGGACGGAACGAAGCCAGATGGGAATGAGCGCACAGCAGGCCTCGCCCGTCCCCTCATCCCGCGCCACGCGCCACCTTCTCCCGGCGGGAGAAGGGTGGCAGCACACCCGCCAGCCGCTTCACCCCCATCAAAACCGGTTATCGCCATCCAGCAGCCGTCCCAGGCCGCCGAGCACCGAGCCTTCGCCGCGTTGCTGGCCGCCGGCTTGCGGGGCGGCCTGCAGCATGCGGCCGGCCATGCGCGAGAACGGCAGCGATTGCAGCCATACCTTGCCGGGGCCGGTAAGGGTGGCCAGGAACACGCCTTCGCCGCCGAAGAACATGCTCTTCAATCCGGCCACGCGGCGCACGTCCATGTCCACGCCGGCGTGATAGGCGACCACGCAACCGGTGTCCACGTCGATGCGCTCGCCGGGGCCGAGCTCGCGTTCCATCACGGTGCCGCCCGCATGCACGAACACCCAGCCGTCGCCTTCGAGCTTCTGCATGATGAAGCCCTCGCCGCCGAACAGGCCGGTGAGGATCTTCCTCTGGAAGGCAATGCCCAGCGACACGCCGCGCGCGCCGGCCAGGAAGCTGTCTTTCTGGCAGATCAGGCGCCCGCCATGCTCGGACAGTCGCAGCGCCAGCACCGTGCCGGGGTAGGGCGCAGCGAAGGCCACCTTGGCCTTGCCGCTGCCGGCGTGGGTAAACACGGTGGTGAACATGCTTTCGCCGGTGACCACGCGTTTGCCGGCCGACAGCAATTTGCCCATCAGCCCGCCGCTGCTGCCGCCTTGACCATCATGCGAGCCGTCGCCGAACACGGTGTCCATCTGCACTGCCGAATCCTTGTACATCAGCGCGCCGGCCTCGGCGATGGCGCTCTCACCCGGGTCCAGTTCCACTTCGACAAACTGCATGTCGTTGCCGACGATGCGGTAGTCGATCTCATCGGCGCGCCCGGCGCCGGCGACGCTGCCGAGCGGTGGCGGTGCGCTGCCGGCGCCCTGCAGGTCGGCCAGCTGACGCGCCGGCGTCCAGCCATCGAGTCCATCGCGCCAGGCCAGTGCGTCGGGCTGGCGCTGGGCGTACGCGCGGGCGCTGGCATCGTCCAGCGGGCCGATGCGGTCGGCCTGTCCGGGAATATGGAAATACCACTGGGCCATCGGGACGACTCCTGTCTGTGTGTGCGGCGAGTCTAGCCGCAGCAACGGCCACCGCGTCCCGTGTCCAAGGTCATGCCGTGCAGGACGCTCAGGCGCGGTTGCGACCGCTGGACGTCGCAGGCGTGCTGCCGGACCTGCACGCGGCCGTCGCGGTCGTGGTCAAGCCGTTGCGCTGGCGCTGGCGTGGGCCTGGTCGGCGCCTGTCTCCGGCCGGGGCGTCACCCTGATCGTTGCAGCAGCGCCGCCGGCTCACTCCCCGACTGTCGCCCAGTAGCGCTCGCCATCGCGGTGCACGCGCACCAGGCCGTCGAACACTTCCGACAGGCCGGCATCGGTCAGCAACGCATCGCGCGGGCCGTCGGCGACCACCTTGCCGCCGCGCAGCAGGATCACCCGCGCGATTTCCGGCACGATTTCTTCGATGTGATGGGTCACCAGCACCAGCGTGATGCCTTGCCGGGCGAGGTCGCGCAAGGTGTCGAGCAAGTGTTGGCGCGCCACCAGGTCCAGCCCGGTGGACGGCTCGTCCAGCAGCAGCGCCTGCGGGCGATTGACCAGGGCACGCGCGATCAGCACGCGGCGGGTCTCGCCGGCCGACAGCTCGGCATAGGGGCGGTCCAGCAACGGCAAGGCACGCGCCAGTGCCAGGGCCTCGCGCGCCCGCGCGCGCATGTCGTCGCTGATCTCACGATGCGGCGGCACCACATAGCTGGCGAAAAACCCCGACAGCACCGCGCTTTCCACATCCAGCCCCGGCATGTCGGCCAGGTTGACGCTCAGGTCGCCGGTGACGATCCCCAGTTGCGAGCGCAACCGGTCCACCTGCCAGCGCGCCTGCCCCAGCACCTTCACCGCAGGCTGACCATCGCCACGCGCCAACGGATACAACTCGCGCGTGATGAGCTTGATGAAGGACGATTTACCGCAGCCGTTGGGGCCGAGGATGGCGGTGTGCTGGCCAAGCGCGATGCGCAAACGCAACGTGTGCAGCACACGGACCTGGCCGCGCATCACACTTGCCTGGTCGAGTTCGATCAATGCAGTCGCATCGGCAAAATCATCGGCAACATCGGTGGCAACAGTCATACGCAAGACATCTGGCAGTGGAGGAGAAGACACGTGTGAACCGCTTTAGAAAAGCGGACGTCACCCTACGCATCCGAAGGGTGAAGTTTGCCGCGATCGCCCCCATCATGTCTGCATCGACCAACGAGACACCGCCACCGTGGAACTGCCGATGCTGTCCGATCCGATCATCGACTTCCTGACCGCCGGCGTGGCCGGGCTGGGTGTGTGGGGCATGTTGGCGGTGCTGCTGGTGTTTACCCAGCTCACCATCTTTGCGGTGACCTTGTATCTGCATCGCAGCCAGGCGCACCGCGGCGTGGATTTCCATCCGGTGGTGGCGCACTTCTTCCGCTTCTGGACCTGGCTCACCACCTCGATGATCACCCGCGAATGGGTGGCCATCCATCGCAAGCACCACGCCAAGGTGGAGACCGAGGAAGACCCGCATAGCCCGCAGACCAAGGGCATCAGGCAGGTGTTCTGGCGCGGCGTGGAGCTGTATCGCGAGGCGCGCACGCAACGCGCCGACATCGAGCAGTACGGCAAGGGCGCGCCCAGCGACTGGATCGAGCGGCATCTGTACACCCCGCACGCCAATGCCGGGCCGATCGCGCTGCTGGTTCTCAACGGTGTGTTGTTCGGTTTGCCCGGCATTGCGCTATGGGCGATCCAGATGGCGTGGATTCCGTTCTGGGCGGCCGGCGTGGTCAATGGCCTGGGCCATTGGTGGGGCTATCGCAACTTCGAATCCGCCGACACCTCCACCAACCTCACTCCGTGGGCGCTATGGATCGGCGGCGAAGAACTGCACAACAACCATCATGCGTTCCCGAGTTCGGCGCGGTTTTCGATGCGGCGTTGGGAGCTGGATATCGGCTGGATTGTGATTCGCGGGCTGCAGGCCGTGGGTCTGGCCAAGGTGCTGCGCGTGGCGCCATCGCTGGATATCCGCCCCAATATCGCCGTGCCCGATGCCGACACGCTGAAGGCGCTGTTGTCGCATCGCTTCCAGGCCATGACCGATTACCAGCGCAACGTGCTCAAGCCGGCCTTGCGCGAGGAGGCCGCTGCGACCGGCGCCAAGTTGCGTGAGTTGTTGCCGCGGCGTTTACGTAAAGGCCTGGTCGATGACGGGCGCTGGCTCAAGCCGGATGCGCGCGCGCAGTTGCAGGCCTGGGTGGCGCAGCGTCCGCGCATGCGCACGCTGGTCGAGTACCGCGCGCGCCTGACCGCGGTGCTGGAAGCGCGCAGCCATGATGCGTCCGAGCGTCTCAAGCAGTTGCAGCAGTGGTGCCATGAGGCCGAAGCCAGCGGCAATGCTGCGCTACAGGCGTATGCCGCGCGGCTCAAGGGTTATGCGCTGAGTGGCGGGTAAGCGCAGCGGTACGCGTGCTGCGGTGTGCGCACGCGGCTGGAAGGGCCTGGTGGCGCGCGCGTTGTCGATGGCATGCCTCGCCTGTGCGTGCGCGTGCGCAGCGCACGCACAGGTGCAGGACAGCCAGGACTATCTCAAGCGCATGGATACCGATGGCGATGGCCGGGTCAGCCGCGATGAATATCTGGCCTGGATGAGTTACGCCTTCGATCAGCGCGATGCCGATCACGATGGTGTGCTGCAGGGCGACGAACTGCCTGGCCGGCGCGGCAAGCCGATTACCCGCGCTGCGCATCGCACCACCTTGATCGAGCGCTTCGCACGCCAGGACGCCAACGGCGATGGTTATCTGAGCGCACGCGAATTGCTGGCGCCGCCGCGTTGACGCGCGCCTTCGCGCCCGGCTGACGTCGCCTTCGGCAAGCTCGAGCGCATGTTCACACTCGATCAGGTCAGCCGACGCTACGGCCAGTCCCTCGCACTCGATAACGTCAGCCTGGCGTTCGACAGCGGCGTCACCACCGCGGTGATCGGGCCCAGCGGTGCAGGCAAGTCCACCGTGTTGCGCCTGCTGGTGGGGCTGGAATGGCCCGACAGCGGCACGGTCGCCTTCGATGGCACGCCACTGCAACGCGAGCGGCTGCAGGCGCAGCGTCAGCGCATCGGCTATGTGATCCAGGAGGGCGGTCTGTTTCCGCATCTGGATGCGCGCAGCAATGTGGTGTTGCTGGCGCAGACGCTGGGCTGGACGCGCGAGCGCATCGATGCCCGCCTGGAGACGTTGTGCGCGCTGTGCCAGCTGCCGCCGGAGTTGCTGGGGCGCTATCCGGCCGAGCTGTCGGGCGGGCAGCGCCAGCGCGTTGGCCTGATCCGCGCGCTGATGCTGGACCCGCCGGCGCTGTTGCTGGACGAACCGCTGGGTGCACTCGACCCGATCGTGCGCTACGACCTGCAGGCGCAGATGCGCGGGCTGTTTGCGCAGCTCGGCAAGACCGTGGTGCTGGTCACCCACGATGTTGCCGAGGCGGCGTATCTGGCCGACACCCTGGTGCTGATGCGCGCCGGCCGCGTCGTGCAGCAGGGCAGTGCGCGCGCGCTGCTCGAGCACCCGGCCGACCCGTTCGTGCAGCGGTTTCTCACTGCCCAGCGCAGCATCGGCGACGCCACATGAGCGCGCGTGCGGTTATGGCAGTGCTGTTGTTGCTGTGCAGCCTGGGGGCACACGCTGCGCAGGTCACCGTAGGCTCGAAGAACTTCACCGAAGCAGTGATCCTGGGCGAAATCGCCACTGCCGCCGGCAAGCGGGACGGGGTGGATGTGCAGCATCGCGCCCAGCTCGGCGGCACGCGCATCCTGTGGCGCGCGCTGGAAACCGGTCAGATCGATGCGTATGCCGAATACACCGGCACCCTGGCGCAGGAACTGCTGCAACTACCCAAGGCCAGCCACGCTGAGCTGCGCGCCGCACTGGACGCGCGCGGGCTGGCGATGACGCAGTCGCTCGGCTTTCAGAACACTTATGCGTTCGGCATGCGGCGCGAGCGCGCCCAGGCGTTGGGCATCACCGCGTTGTCGGAACTGGCGCGCCACCCGGATTTGAAGATCGGGCTGAGCAACGAATTCATGCAGCGTGCCGACGGCTGGCCGGGCGTGCGCGCCGCCTATGCCCTGCCGCAGGCCGCCACTGGCCTGGATCACGATCTGGCCTACCGCGCGCTGCAGAGCGGTGCCATCGAGGTCACCGATCTGTACAGCACCGATGCGGAGATTCCGTACTACAAACTGCAGGTGCTGCGCGACGACCGCCAGTATTTCCCGGACTACCAGGCCGTGTTCCTGTACCGCAAGGATCTGGCACAGCGTGCGCCGAAGATGCTGCAGACCTTGCAAGGCCTGCAGGGACGCATCGACGAAGCGGCCATGCAGCAACTCAATGCGCAGGTGAAGCTGGAGCGCAAGAGCGAATCTGCAGTGGCCGCGCAATGGCTGGGCGTTGCGGCCACCGCGCAAGGCGATTCGCGCGGCGGCCGTTTGCTGCGCAACACCCGCGAGCACCTGGCGCTGGTGGGTATCTCGCTGGGTTTTGCCTTGCTGATCGCGCTGCCCCTGGGCGTGCTCGCAGCGCGGCGGCCGCGCCTGGGCCAGGGAGTGTTGTCGCTGACCGGCGTACTGCAGACCTTGCCCTCACTGGCGGTGTTCGTCTTCATGATCCCGTTGTTCGGCATCGGCGCCAAGCCGGCCATTGCCGCGCTGTTTCTGTATAGCCTGCTGCCGATCGTGCGCAACACGCATGCCGGGCTGACCTCGATTCCGCGCGAACTACGTCAGACCGCCGAAGCGATCGGCTTGCCCGCCTGGACGCGACTGTGGCGTGTGGAATTGCCGTTGGCACGTCGCACCATCGTGGCCGGTATCCAGACCGCGGCGGTCATCAACGTGGGTACCGCCACGCTGGGCGCATTGATTGGCGCCGGTGGATATGGCCAGCCGATCCTCACCGGCATCCGTCTGGACGATATCGGATTGATTCTGGAAGGCGCGATTCCCGCCGCCGTCCTCGCACTGCTGGTGCAGGCGGCATTCGAGGGGCTGGAGCGTTGGGCAACCCCGCGCGGCCTGCGACTCAGCCAGCGCGGTTGAGCAACGATTCAACCGCAGACCCCGATGCGCCTGAGCCCGTAGGGCGGACCAGGCCGCGACACCGCCTTACCCGGATCGCGTCCAGTCGCGGCCAGGTCCGCTCCTACATGCGCTGGCGTGGCGCTTCATTCGCCCGGCAACGCCGCAATCAGGCGTAGGAGCGCATCCTCGGCGACACCCACGTGCGGCGCGATACGTAAACGTCCGTGCCGCCGCGTGCAGATCGCACCCTGTTCGCCGAACGTCTTCGCCACTGCATCCAACTGTGTCGCTGGCGGCCGTAACGCGGTCAGGTGCGGCGCATGACCGGGCGTGCACCAATGGCCGAGACCGCGTGCGGACAAGGCCGCATCCCACTGCGTGGTCAATGCGCCCAGTGCCGTGGCGATACGCGCAGGTTGCCAGGCCGTCACCTGTTGCAAGGCGGCTGTCGCCATCGCAATCCGCAATGGGTCGGCAACGCCGCCGGCATCGAACCGCCGCGCACCCTCGCGATAGTCCGGTGCCTGCGCCACCGGATACTCCCAGCTGCTGCCGGCATCGCGACCGATCCAGTGTTCTTCGATCGGCACGCCGTGCGTGCGCCATTGAGGCGCCACCCATAGCCACGCCAGGCCCATCGGTCCCAGCAACCATTTATGGCCGACACTGACCACGAATTCAGGTTTCCAACGCGACAGGTCGGTCGACATGACGCCCAGACTCTGGCTCAGATCCAGCACCAGCGCCGCGCCGCGCGCCTGTACCGCGGCGCTGATCCGGTCCAGATCGAGCTGCCGCCCGTCCAGCCAGTACGCATGCGGCAGGCTGACGATGCGCAGCGCAGGCGTCTGTTCAACCGCCTCCAGCACCGCATCGGTCAGCACCATGCCGGCAGTGGTCGGTACCGCCACGATGCGTGCGCCCACCTCGGTGCAGCGCCGCTGCCAGATCAGCAGGTTGGACGGGAACTGCCCATCCAGCAGCAGCACCGCATCGCCGCGATGCAGTGGCAGATTGCGTGCGGCCGTGGCCAGCCCGTGCGCGGCCGACGGCACCAATGCCACCGCATCGACATCGTTGTCGAACAGGCCGGAGGCCAAGCGGCGCAACCGCTCGATGTCGTGCAGCCATGCATCGAACGGCAACCGCCATGGCGTGGCCATCGCATCGACGGCCTGATGCGCCGCGGCCTGCACCGCAGTCAGCAACGGCCCACGCGAGGCGGCATCCAGATAGAGCACATCGCCGGACAGCGCAAACGCACGTTGTCGATGTTCCCAGAGGACAGGAGCGGGGAGCGAGCTGGGCAGCGAAGACGATGACATGCCAACAGCTTACCGCTGGCTGCCATGCCGCCGACACGGCGCGTTCACAGGCGCTCCTCAAGCATATGGCGATGTCTGCACTCTCACCTCTGCTGGGCCACCACCAGCAACAGCAGCTGACGCTGCTGGAACGCTACGCGCAGACCCGTGCGCTGAGCGATCGCCTCGCCGCACCCCTGAGCGCTGAAGATGCGATGGTGCAGAGCATGCCCGACGCCAGCCCCAGCAAATGGCATCTGGCGCATACCACCTGGTTTTTCGAACGCTTCGTGCTGCAGGCCGACCCTGCGTACTGCGTCTTCGATCCGGCGTGGGACTTTCTGTTCAACAGCTACTACCAGAGCGTCGGCCCGATGCATGCGCGCGCACGTCGCGGGGTGTTGTCGCGGCCATCGCTGCAGCAGGTGCGCGACTATCGCGCGGCTGTGGACACTCACATGCACCAGCGCCTGCAAGATGGCGCGCTCGATGTGCAGGCCTGCACCATCGTGCAACTGGGCATCCAGCACGAGCAGCAGCACCAGGAGTTGCTGCTGACCGACATCAAGCACGCGCTGTGGAGCAATCCGCTGCAGCCGGCCTATCGCGATGCGCCGGCACCGCCTGCTGCAGTCGCCAGCACGTTGCGCTGGCAGGCGCGCGACGAACAGATCGTGGAGATCGGCGCAGCGGCATGGCCGCAGGCCGACACCTTCGCCTACGACAACGAGTCGCCGCGTCACCGCGTGCTGATCGGTGCCCACGCCTTGGCCAATCGCGTCGTGACCAATGCCGAGTTTCAGGAGTTCATCGACGCTGGCGGTTACCGCAGCGCCGGTGTCTGGCTCAGCGATGGCTGGGCGATGGTGCAGGCGCAGGGCTGGCAACATCCGTTGTACTGGGACACAGATGGACGCGAATTCACCCTGGATGGCTGGCGCGCGCGTGATGCGTATGCGCCGGTCTGTCACCTGAGCCTGTTCGAGGCCGATGCCTTCGCCCGCTGGGCCGGTGCGCGACTGCCCACCGAAGCCGAGTGGGAACAGGCTGCTGTCGGTGTGTCGGTGCAAGGCAATTTCGTCGATACCGACGCACTGCATCCGTGTGCTGCCCAGGCAGTGGACACCGGCATGCAGCAGCTGTTCGGCGATGTCTGGGAATGGACCGGCAGCGCCTATCTGCCGTATCCCGGTTTTGCGCCCTGGCCCGGCTCGCTGGGCGAATACAACGGCAAATTCATGAATGCGCAGTGGGTACTGCGCGGCGGCAGCTGCGCCACGCCGGCCAGTCATATGCGCGCCAGTTACCGCAACTTTTTCCCCTCCGATGCGCGTTGGCAGTTTGCCGGCGTGCGCCTTGCCAAGGACCTGCCTTGAACGCCGCCGCCCATGCCATGCAACGCGCGCACGCCGCGCTGACGGACCTGCGCCCGCAACCAGACGACATCACCGCCGACGCACTGGCCGGCTTGTCGCAGACCCCGAAGACACTGCCGTCGAAATATTTCTACGACGCGCGCGGCTCGCAGCTGTTCGAAGCCATCACCCGCCAGCCGGAGTACTACCTCACCGGCACCGAACTGGGACTGCTGGAAGCCAGCATGCCGGCGATCGCACAAGCGATCGGTGCCGGAGTGCACGTGGTCGAATACGGTAGCGGCAGCGGCCGCAAGACCGAGCTGCTGCTGCAGGGGTTACGCGATGTGGTGGCGTACACGCCGCTGGAAATTTCGCGCACTGCACTGCTGGAAAGCACCGCGCGGCTGGCCCAGCAATTCCCGCAGATCCAGATGCTGCCGGTCTGCACCGACTTCACCAAGCCGTTGCGCCTTCCCGCTGCGCAGCGACCCTCGCGCCGCCATGTGGTGTTTTTCCCCGGCTCGACACTGGGTAACTTCACCGACACCGCTGCCATTGCCCTGATGGACGCGATGCGCCAGACCATGGGCAGCGATGGCTGCGCGCTGATCGGTATCGATCTGGACAAGGACGCCGGCCTGGTCGAAGCCGCCTACAACGATGCGGCCGGTGTCACGGCCGAGTTCACCTTGAACCTGTTGGCGCGACTCAACCGCGAGATCGGCAGCGACTTCGATCTGGACGGCTTCCGTCACCATGCGGTGTATGCGCGCGAGCGCGGGCGCATCGAAACCTTCTTGATCAGTCAACGCGACCAGCGCGTGCACGTGGGCGGAAAGGACTTCGCCTTTGCCGATGGCGAAGCCATGCAGGTCGAGTACAGCTACAAGTACACCGATGCGCGCTTTGCGGAACTGGCCGCGGCCGCCGGGCTCAAGGTCACGCACGGTTGGAACGACACCAAGGATTGGTTTGGCCTGCGCCTGCTGCGCCCATTGTGATCACGCGGGGCAGGCGTGCAACCGCCCAGTGATGCGCAGATCGCCGCGCTGATGCGGCACTTGCTCGCACAACGGCAGCCCGAGCAATCACTCTGCCCCTCGGAAGTAGCGCGCGCGTTGAGCGACGACGCTGCCGTGTGGCGCAACCTGATGCCGCAGGTGCGCGAGGTGGCCGCGGCAGCCGCACGCGCCGGCGTCGTCCGTGTCACCCAGCAAGGCAGGACAGTGCAGCTGCCGGAGGTTCGCGGACCGATTCGCCTGATGCGCGGGCCACAGTTCGACTGAGGACTGGCGTGCGCGACCAGCGGCTGACAGGTCGATCTCACGCTGAGCTATGGCGGAGCGCTCGATGCCAGCTCCAGCTGGTTATCTTGCAAGCCTCTCACTTCAACCCGCGCAAGTGGCCCACGCCGCTGGCGAACAAGCCAGCCCCTGGCCAGCGTCAGCCACAGCCGCGCAGCAGCGAATCATGCCTGCTGCCTTCAGGCCGTCTGCACCACATGCAACGCCTTCGGATTGCGCCACTGCGCGAGCAGCGCGGCCTCGCGCGCCTTGGCCTCATGCAGATGCGCCTCCTTGACGTGGCCATAGCCGCGGATGTGTTCGGGAATGCTGGCGATCTGCGCAGCGAGCCCCACATTGTCGGGATCCAGACGCTCCAGCAGCCCGTCCACGGTGGTCAGGTAATCGACAATCAGCTGCCGCTCGCTACGCCGCTCGGCGGTGTAACCGAACACATCGAGCTTGCCGCCGCGCAGGAATTTCAGCCGTGCCAGCAGCTTGAAGGCGCTGAACATCCATGGCCCGTATTCGCGCTTGATCAGATTGCCGTGCGCATCTTTCTTGGCCAGCAGCGGCGGTGCGAGGTGGAAGCGCACGGTGTAGTCGCCCTCGAACTGCTGCTGCAGCCGGCGCTGGAAATCGCCACGCGTGTATAGCCGCGCCACTTCGTATTCGTCCTTGTAGGCCATCAGCTTGAAGGCGTAGCGCGCCACCGCTTCGGTCAATGCACTGCTGCCGGGTGCGCGCTGGGCCTCCTGCGCACGCACCCGTTCCACCAGCGCGCGATAGCGCTGCGCGTAGGCAGCGTCCTGATAGTCGGTCAGAAATGCGATGCGGCGCGTAATCGCTTCGTCCAGCGACTGCGCCAGCTGCTCATCGTCGAGCGGATGCACCGGTGCATCCACCTCGCCATGCAGAGTGCTGCCATCGGTCTGCGCCAATGCACGCGGTGCGTTCTGTCCGCTGAGGTCGTGGTCTTCCCAGCTGCCGGGCCCACGCGCGGCCGGGGTGTCGCCGTGCAGGTGTGCAGAGGCGTGCGCGGTACCCAGGCCGGCCGCGCGCTGCACCGCCGGTAGATCCACTGCCGCCAGGCGGCCCCAGGCGAAGGCCTGCTGGTTCATCGCCACCGCCGCGCCATTGAGCTCGATCGCACGCATCAATGCCGCATGCGACAACGGCACCAGCCCGTGCTGCCAGGCATAGCCCAGCACGAACAGGTTGCTGGCGATCGCATCGCCCAGCAGTGCGGTGGCCAGCTGCGTGGCGTCCAGCAACAACGGGTCCTTGCCGCCGAGCGCGGTGCGCACGCCTGCAATGATCTCGGCGGCCGGGAACTGCAGATCCGGCTGCGTGGTGAAGCTGCCCGGCATCGCTTCGTAGGTATTGAGCACCACCTGGGTGCGGCCATCGCGCACCTTGGACAGCGCCCAATAATCGTTGACCACCACCATGTCGCAGCCCACCACCAGGTCGGCTTCACCGGCGGCAATGCGTACTGCGTGGATGTCGCCGGGCGTGCGTGCGATGCGGATATGCGTGGTCACCGCGCCGCCTTTCTGCGCCAGGCCGGTCTGGTCCAGCACCGTGGCGCCCTTGCCTTCCAGATGCCCGGCCATGCCCAGCAGCGCACCGATGGTCACCACGCCGGTGCCGCCGACGCCGGTGATCAGGATGTTCCAGGGCTGCTCCAGCGTGGTGCGTTGTGGCGGTTCGGGCAGGGTATCCAGCAACGCACTGGCATCGCGCTTCTTGCCCTTGCGCGGCGCTCCGCCATGCACGGTGACAAAGCTCGGGCAGAATCCCGACACGCACGAATAATCCTTGTTGCAATTGGACTGATCGATCTGCCGCTTGCGCCCGAATTCGGTTTCCTTCGGCAGCACCGACACGCAAAAACTTTTCTCGCCGCAATCGCCGCAGCCTTCGCAGACCAGCGAATTGATCATGACGCGCTTGGGCGGGTCGACCAGCTTGCCGCGCTTGCGGCGCCGGCGTTTTTCGGTGGCGCAGGTCTGATCGTAGATCAGGATCGATACGCCCTTGACCGTGCGCAGGTGCTGCTGCACCGCCTCCAGTTCGACACGATCATGAAATGCGACGTCGGCGGGAAACAGATCGCGGCGCCGCGTCCATTTGCCGATGTCGTCGCTGACCACCGCAATCTCGTGGATGCCTTCGGCGCGCAGCTGATGGGCGATGTCGGGCACGCTGAGCGTGCCGTCCACCGGCTGGCCGCCGGTCATGGCCACCGCATCGTTGTAGAGGATCTTGTAGGTGATGTTGACGCCGGTGGCGACCGATTGACGAATCGCCAACGAGCCGCTGTGGAAATACGTGCCATCGCCCAGGTTCTGGAACACGTGCGGGGTGTCGGTGAACGGCGCCTGCCCCGACCAGGTCACGCCTTCGCCGCCCATGTGGGTGAAGGTGTCGGTGGAGCGGTTCATCCAGGTCACCATGTAATGGCACCCGATGCCGCCCAGCGCGCGCGAGCCGTCCGGCACCACAGTGGAGGTGTTGTGCGGGCAACCGGAGCAGTAATGCGGCACGCGCGGAAACTGCGCACGCGGCAAGGCC
Source organism: Xanthomonas sp. 4461 (assembly GCF_024806475.1). Lineage (NCBI taxonomy): Bacteria > Pseudomonadati > Pseudomonadota > Gammaproteobacteria > Lysobacterales > Lysobacteraceae > Xanthomonas > Xanthomonas sp. 4461. Next base: position 478,104 of record NZ_JANTYV010000003.1, read on the forward strand.
ATTTCCGCTTCCTTGCTGTCCATCCAGCGCAGCCGCTGCTCGATCGAATCGGTCGTGAAAAAGCGCTGGATGCGCTTGCCGATCACCGCGGCGATCGTGGCCGGCGTCAGCTCGCCGGTGGAGGGCAGGATCCATTGCCCATGCTCGTCGTACTTGCCGACGATGCTCGGCCGCGCACCGGCGCTGGCCGGCCAGTTGTAGAACAGCTCCTTCATCTGGCGCTCGATGAAAGCCTTCTTTTCTTCCACCACCACGATGTCGTCGAGCCCTTGCGCAAACGCGCTGATGCCCACCGGCTCCAGCGGCCAGGTCATGCCGACCTTGTACACGCGGATGCCGATCTGCGCGCAGGCCTGCGCATCCAGGCCCAGGTACTCCAGCGCCTGCAATACATCCAGATAGCTCTTGCCGGTGGTGACGATGCCCAGCCGCGCACGCGGCGAATCCAGCACGATCCGGTCGATGTGATTGGCCCGCGCAAATGCCTGTGCCGCCCCCACTGCGTAGCGGTGCAGACGCATTTCCTGATCCACCGGCGGGTCCGGCCACCGGATGCTCAAGCCGCCCGGCGGCAGCGCGAAATCCTCCGGCAGCACGATGCTGCGCGCGAACGGGTCCACCTGCACCGAGGCCGACGATTCCACCGTCTCGGCGATGGTCTTGAAGCCGATCCAGCGCCCGGTGTAGCGGCTCATCGCCCAGCCCAGCAGGCCCATGTCCAGGATGTCCTGCACCCCGGCCGGGTTGAGGATGGGCATCATCGCGCTGACGAATTCCTCTTCCGAACCATGTGGCAGCGTGGAGCTGCGGCAGGCGTGGTCGTCGGCGGCCAGCGCCAGCACGCCGCCGTAGGGCGAGGTGCCGGCGGCGTTGCCGTGCTTGAACACATCGCCGCTGCGATCCACGCCCGGGCCCTTGCCGTACCACATGCCGTACACGCCCTGGACCTTGGCGCCGGGGAACAGGTTGGTCTGCTGGGTCCCCCACACCATGGTGGCGGCCAGATCCTCGTTGAGTCCGGGCGTGAAGGTCACCCGGGCCGCATCCAGGTGCTTGCGTGCGCGCCACAGCTCCAGATCGAAACCACCCAGCGGGCTGCCGCGGTAGCCGCTGATGAAGCCGGCGGTGTCCAGGCCGGCAGCGTCGTCGCGCAGGCGTTGCAGCAACGGCAGCCGCACCAGGGCCTGTACGCCGGACAGATAGATGCGCCCGTCGGTGCGCGTGTATTTGTGGTCCAGGGTGTAGTCCGCATCCACCCGGCCGAGCTCCGGCGTGTTGGCAGAGTCGGGAGAAGAGAGTGCAGCGGTACTGGTCATGGCGTGCCCGGAAAGGGTGGCTGGGACCCGGTGCGTATCATTTGAAACCAATGACGCGCCCGACGGATTCCAAAACGGCGGCGCAAAGTGTAACAGTCAGCCTTCACGCGCCCGTTCGCATGCGGATGCGCAGCCGTCGCGCTGCGGGTAGGATGGGGACGGGAAGGGGTCGTTTGCTGTCAGGGGAAAACACAGTGAAAAGGAAATACGCATGGGCCGCCTTGGCCCTGCTTGGAGGCGCGTGGTCGCTGGCGCAGGCACAGAGCCTGCCCAAGCCCAAGGAGTTCTATTTCGACGAAGACCGCAGCACCACCAAGACGGTGGTTGCGGTGCCGGGGCAGGGCGATGCCGTGGTCGACCGCCTGGCCGCGATGGTGCAGCGTGACGCACGCGCCGCCGAGCCCCGCGCCCAGCTGGCGTCGCTGGCCTATGCCGGCGGACGGACGCAACTGGGCGATGAGCTGTACCAGGGCGCGTTGGCCCTGGTGTCCAATGGCAGCCAGCAGTACCGGGCCATCACCTGGAACTATGGCTGGGACCTGCTACGTGCCGATCACGCAGACAAGGCGCTGCAGCAGTGGGCCAACCTGGCCAACGGCCGTCCGGCCACGCCGGCATGGCTGCCAACCACCGCCGCACTGGCGTTGTGGCGGGCCGGGCGCAAGCAGGAGGCGGTGGAGTGGTATGCGGCGGCCGTGCGCACCTGGCCCGACCGCTGGGGCAGCACCGCCAACTACGCCGGCCTGCTGCCGGACTGGCGTGAGGCAGAGCGCGCCACCCTGGCCGAGGTCTTCGCGGCCTGGCAGGCCAACCCGCCCGCGTTCCCGTAAGCGCCTGGCCCCGCTGCGGGAATGTCGCGCAGCGGGCCGTGCACCGGGCGGATGTTGCGCCGGCATCGTGTCATTGTGGCTCACCATCGATCTGGTGCGCCGCCCTGCCGCTTTCCAGGAACGGGACTCATACGTCGACTCCGCTATCTGAGTGGAAGGCCGCTCAGGTGCGTGCGCCTGAGCGTCGCCACGGTTGAAGCTCGACTTCCTGACGTCGCGAAGCTGATGCGTGGGATGACAGCGTGGTCTGCACGTTTGCTGCAAGGACCAGTCAAGTTGGTCGGTGCGCAGGGTTTTCAACCCGTAACGGCAAGCCGCGCGACGCGGTGTCTTCGTTCTTCGACAGAACCACCAGCCAACTGTCTGGTGCGGCGACGGCGCGCGCCACGCCAGCGTTCTGCCGACGCCCGCGCAGCGTCATGCGATCCTGTGCCTCTATTTCCAATGGACCTGACCCTGCATGGCGGTGGATGCATTTGCGTTGATCCTGGCGATGCTGGGGCTTGGCCTGGTGTTCGCGCGGCTCAAGGTGCTGCCCGACAACAGCGCCGATGTGCTCAACCGCATCGTGTTGTACATCTGCCTGCCGGCCTCGGTGCTGACCTACGTGCCGCGCCTGCATCTGGACGCCTCGCTGGGCGGGGTGATCGCCACGCCGTGGCTGCTGACCGCCATCATCGTGCCACTGCTGTGGGGCTGCAGTCGCCTGCTGCGCTTTGGCCGTGCCGAGTACGCCGCGCTGCTGATGTGCGTGGTGTTCACCAACTCCAGCTTCATCGGCTTTCCGATGGTGCGGGCGCTGTTGGGCGACCACGCCCTGCCGTACGCGGTGGTCTACGATCAGTTCGGCACCTTCGTGCTGCTGTCCACTTTCGGGCTGTACGTGCTGGCCCGCTACAGCGGCGATACGCCCCCCACCGCAGCCATGATCCTGGCCCGGGTGCTCAGGTTCCCGCCGCTGTGGGCGCTGCTGTTCGCGCTGACGCTGATGCCGGAGCAGCCGCCGGCCTGGATCGGCTCGGGCCTGAAGAGCCTGGCCGATGCGATGTTGCCGCTGGTCATGCTGGCAGTGGGGTTTTCGCTGCAGTTGCGCCTGCCGGCCGACGAGCTCAAGCCGCTGGCGGTGGGCCTGGTCTTCAAGCTGGCGGTGATGCCGATCCTGGCGCTGCCGCTGTCCTGGGCGCTCTGCCTGCGCGGGCTGATGCTGCAGACCAACGTCCTCGAATCGGCCATGCCCACCATGATCACCGCCGCCGCGCTGGCGATCTCCCATCGCCTGGCCCCCCGGCTGGCGGCGGCCATGGTCGGCTACAGCATCCTGCTGTCGCTGCTGACCTTGCCCGCCTGGTCCTGGCTGCTGGCGCGCCTGGTGGCTTGATCGGCCCGCAGCCGCATGGAATGCTGGCCTGCGGCATGGTGCCGCGCCCACACGCAGGACGACCACATGCAGGGATATCGTCGAATCGGAGTCGCGTTACTGTGCCTTGGCGCCAGTCTGTCCGCCTCTGCGGCAACAGCGCCTGGCACCCCCGACCCCGCCGATGCACCCGAGGTGCAGCAGTGGGTGCAGCAGGTTGGCCGGGCCATGCAGGCGCGGCTGCAGACACTGGCAGTCAGCGGACAGCCGGGTCAGCGTTATGTTGCAGGCCTGCTATGGCTCGGCAATGACACGCCGGCTGATACGCAGTCCGCCGCCACCGGCTATGCGCCGGCCCAGCGGGCACTGCTGCAGGGAGCGCTGGATGCACGGCCACGCGATCTGCTGGTCGCGCGCGCAGAGGCCAACGGCTGTCCTGCAGAGCTGCGCTGCGACCCCGCTGGCGCACTGGCTTTTCTGGAACAGGCCGATGCCGGCAACGCCGATGCGCCGTTGCGTGCCTTTACCGCCGCGCAGCGACGCGGCGATCGCATTGCCGCCGAATCTGCCTGGCAGGCCGCCGCACGCGCGGACCATTTCGACAGCGGCGCGGTTGCGCTGGGGCAGGCCTTGCACGCGGCCTATGCCGGGGTGCAATGGCCGCAACTGCAATCGGTGCAGCTACGCGCGCAACTACAGTCACAAGGCCTGCCGTCTACCGGCGCAGAGATGGCGATGAGCTACGCGGTCGGCGCCTGGGCGGCCCAGGTGATTCCGTCGCTGGTCGAGATCACGCGCCGATGCACCCCGCCCATCGCCGCACCTGCATTGCGCGATGAGTGCATGGCCATCCTCGGCAACCTGGGCAATGACGACGCAATGCTGGTAACGGCGTTGATCGGCTCCGAGCGCATGGCGGCGCTGAGCACCGGCGGCGATGCGGCGTACTGGCACGCGCGGGTGCGCGAGTTGCGCTGGTTGCAGCAACATCAATACAGCCGCCCGCCCGGCGTTGCCACCGCCGCCGCTGAGCTTGAGACCACTTTGACGCAAGGTGAAATCCCCTCGCTGCGCGCGTACTTGCGGCGCAACGGCATTGCCGCCGTGCCACCGGCACACTGGCATCCGGTCGCGGCACTGCGTTGATAGATGGCCTTGCAGCATGCGGGCGCGGCTGAACCGTGCGCCGATGCTGCACTGCGACGACGAACGCGCGTATCGCGTTTAACGCGTTTCGACTACTTCCTCACCTTGCCGCGGTGTACGCTGCCGGCTTGCTCCCGGAAGCGAGGCGTGCATGAAGACAGTCCTGGTGGCCGCCTCCAAAGGCGGCGTCGGCAAGACCACGATCGCCACCAATCTGGCCGCTCACGCGGCATTGCAAGGCCAGCGCACCGTGCTGGCAGATGCCGATCCGCAAGGCTCGTCCACACGCTGGGCGCAACGACGCGCCAGCCTCGAAAGTGCAGTGCTGCCGATCGACGCCACCAAGCGGCGCAACTGGCAGGCTGCGGTTCCCGATGGCGCCGACCAGTTGATCATCGATGCACCGGCCGGTGCGATGGCCGATGACCTGAGCGGCTTTCTGGACCATGTCGACGCCATCGTGGTGCCGGTGCTGTCGTCGGCACTGGATATCGAAGCGGTGGTGGGATTCCTCAACACGCTGGCCAAGGTGCCGCGCGTGCACCAGCGCAAGCTCCCGGTGGGTCTGGTGCTCAACCGCGCCCGTCCCTGGACGCAGACCTCGCAGCAGGCCGCCGACATGATCGGTACCTGGCCCTATCCGCTGGTGACCCAGTTGCGCGACACCCAGGCCTACGTGGTCATGGCCGGGCTGGGGCGCAGCTTGTTCGATTACCGCTCGGCGCAGGTGCGCGACCATCAACAGGACTGGGAGCCGCTGTTGAAGTGGCTCAAGAAGTCCTAGAACCGGAAAGTTCCTATGCGCGAATTGATCTTGTTGCGACACGCCCATGCCGAGCCGGCCGATACCGGTCAGGCCGACTTCGACCGCCCGCTGTCCCCGCACGGCATCGCCGAGGCCGAATCGGCCGGGCGCTGGCTGCGCGAACAGCGGCTGGTGCCCGACCGGGTGCTGTGCTCGCCGGCACGGCGTGCCCGCGAGACCCTGGAAGCGGTGCTCGAGCTCACCGGCTATATCGAACAACGTCTGGACGAGCGCATTTACGAAGCAACACCGGGAACCCTGGCCAGCCTGGTCGACGAACACCGCGAGGCCGAGCGCCTGCTGCTGGTCGGCCACAACCCGGGCCTGGAGCGGTTGGCCGCGTTGATGCATAGCGGGCAGACCGGCGATTACCGCGGCATGCCGACCGCCTCGATCGCCTTGCTGGCCCTGCCGCTGGACGCCACCATCGAGCCAGGGATCGCCCGCCTGACCGCCTTCTGGTGGCCTTGATCCGTGTCATCGTCGCTGCGCTGGTTCGCCTGGCTCGCGCTCTGGGTCGCGCTCCCCTGCGTTGCGCAGCAGAAAGTGCACCTCATCGATCCGGTGCAATCGCGCTTCGGGTTCGAGATCAAGACCCGCTTCGGCATGAAGATCGAGGGGTTCTTCCCACGTTTCCGCGGTGAAGTGGTGGAGTTGCCCGACAAACGCCAGCAAGTCAGGTTCCGCCTGGATGCCACCCAGGTGGAGATTCCGGGCAAGGACCGCTATACCGGCTGGATGCGTGGCGAGGATTTCTTCGATGTGGCGCGCTACCCGGTGGTGGAATTCGAGTCGCTGCCTTACACCGAGGAAGCGATCAAGGACGGCGGCAACATCACCGGCAACCTGACCATCCGTGGAATCACCCACGTCGAGACCTTGCACGTTGCACCGGCTGAATGCGCGCGGCCGGGCTATGATTGCGATGTGATCAGTCGAGGTACGGTCCTGCGTGGACGTTACGGAATGAATGCGTGGCAGATGGCCCTGGGCGACAGGGTGACATTCATTCTGCGTGGGCGGTTGCAGGAGGCGCGGCGTCCGTGAGGCTCCTGTTGAGGCTGCTTGTGCTGGCAACCCTGTTGCTCGGCACCGGATGCGCCGGCCTGTCGCAAGTCGAACGCAACCGTGCTGCCGGCGTCGCCGCTGCGGCGCGTAGCACCGTGGTGAGCTGCACCCAGGCCAATCACTGCGCCCAGCCCTCGCCGCTGCGCACGCTGGGCGGCGATGCCATCACCGCTTCCACCGCGGCCGCGCCACGCCATTACGCCACCATCGTCGACCACGGCGAACAATCCCTGGTGGCGCGGCTCAACCTGATCCGCAGCGCCACCCGCAGCATCGATCTGCAGACCTACATCTTCGACAAGGACGACAGCGCGCGCATGGTGCTGGACGCGCTGACCGATGCGGCGCAGCGCGGGGTCAAGGTACGGATCCTGATCGATCAGCTGTCGGCAATCGCCGACCTGCAGATTCTCGGCGCGCTGGCCAGCACCCACGAAAACCTGCAGCTGCGCATCTACAACCCCACCTTCGGCAAGGTCAAACTCAATTACTTCGATTACGCCGGCAGCGTGCTGTGCTGTTTCCGGCGCTTCAACCAGCGCATGCACAACAAGCTGCTGGTGGTGGACGACGTGCTGGGGGTGGTCGGCGGGCGCAATTACCAGGACGACTATTACGACTGGGACAGCGAGTACAACTTCCGCGACCGCGACGTGATCCTGGCCGGCCCGGAAGTGCGCGCGATGGCGGCCAACTTCGATGCGTTCTGGCGCGCACGGCGCAGCGTGCCGGCCGAGCGCCTGAACGATGTGGGCAGGCTGCTGCTGGAGCAGGGCGCCCCGCAGATGCCGCCGGCACAGTTCCGGCGCCCGGATCGGGTGGCGCGGGTGGACCAGGAAGCGCGCGATCCGCAGTTCGTGCGCGATGCCTTCGTCGCGCCGGCGATGTCGGTGCAGCGCGTGCTCTACGTAGCTGACCTGCCGCAAAAGCATCGCAAGGAACATGCGTCCAAGGCGGTGTCGACGGCGCCGGAACTGGACGGCCTGATCGCCGGCGCGCAGCAGGAAGTGCTGCTGCAAACACCGTATCTGGTGTTGTCCGACGAGGCTCAGGCGATCTTCCGCGCGCTGCGCAGTCGCCCGCAGCCGCCGCGCATCGTGGTGTCGACCAATAGCCTGGCAGCCACCGACAACCCCATCGTGTATGCGCTGTCGTACAAGTTCAAACGCCGCAACATGCGCGAGCTGGGCTTCAACCTGTACGAATTCAAGCCATTTCCGCTGGATGCGCCGGTGGATTACGCCAACTTGGTGCCGGACCCGCTCAATCCAGCCTCCGAGGTCAATGAAGACAGCCGCACCAATCGCCTGATCGGCGGCAGTGCGGCCGGCAACGCGATGCGTGGCAGTGGCGCTGGTGGCGATGCCGGCGGGCAAACGGCGCCGGCCAGTGCGCTGCGCGGCAGCGGCGCCGGCCGCGCGCCCGGCGGCAGCGAGGTCGACCGCCGCGTGCTCCGTACCGAAACCCGGCCGTCGTTTCTGGGCACGCGCGCGGTCAACAAGCCGCTGCCGGTCACCCGCGCCGGCGCGCGCATGGGGCTGCACGCCAAATCGCTGGTGGTGGATCGCCGCATCGGCGTGATCGGCACGCACAACTTCGATCCGCGCAGCGAGAACTACAACACCGAAGCGGCGGTGGTGATCGACGATGCGCGCTTTGCGCAGGCGCTGGCCGCCAGCATCGAGCGCGACATGCGCCCGGAAAATGCCTGGACAGTGGCTCCGCGCGAAAAGCCGCCGGTGCTCAGCGGATTGAACTATAGCGTGGGCAAAGTCTCCGAAGCGTTGCCGGTGCTGGACTTCTGGCCGTGGCGCTACGCCACCAATTACGAGTTCCAGCCGGGCCCGGGTTGCCCGTTCCCGCTCAAGCGCCAGGACCCGCAGTTTCGGCAGTGCTATGTGGCGGTAGGCGATTTCCCCGAGGTCAACGTCGGGCCGAAATGGCTGCTGGTGCGCATGCTGACCGCGTTCGGCGCCGGCCTGGTGCCGATTCTCTGATCGACCGCTAAGAGCAGCCAACAAGGTGGCCGTGCTCACCGCCCAGCGGGCGCGGCCTTGCCCGGTACGGCATGGGGCCCTCGCACCCGCCGGTTCCGGGCGTGCCGTCCGCACCCGCCCACGACTGGTCGTTACGTTGTGTTGGCCGCTCTAAGGCTGCATCTTTCGACGGAAACGAGCGGCGCACTGGTTGCCGGCATGGCGTCGGACCGCCCTGTCAGCCGGGCGGCGCGACCACTCCCGCCAATCCGGGGCAAGCAGCGACCCCGACGATTGCAGTAGCCTTGAATCCACCAGGCAGCGGCAGGCGTTGCACCAGCCACGCTCCCGCCGATGCGATTCCCGATTCCCGATTCCCCATTCCCCATTCCCCATTCCCCAGCCATGACCTTCCGCGCTCCCGTCGATCTAGCCGCCCTCAATGCCTCCAGCCGAAATACCCTGATCGAGCAGCTGGGCATCGTGTTCACCGAAGCCGGCGACGACTGGCTGCGCGCCACCATGCCGGTGGATGCGCGCACCAAACAGCCGTATGGCCTGCTGCACGGCGGCGCCTCGGTGGTGCTGGCCGAAACCCTGGGCAGCAGCGCCGGCAACCTGTGCGTGGATATGACCACCCAGATGTGCGTGGGGCTGGAGATCAATGCCAACCACCTGCGCGCGGCCACCGAGGGCCTGGTCACCGGCACCGCGCGCGCGGTGCATGTAGGGCGCAGCACCCAGGTCTGGGACATCGTCATCGAAAATCCGGCCGGCAAGCGCGTTTGCGTCTCGCGCCTGACCCTGGCCGTGGTGGCGCGCACCCATGGCTGAGTACGCCTGGCAGTTGCATCAGTGGAACAGCACCACCCGCTGCCGGCACTGCGCCGCGGCCGAGCTGCTGTCACAATAGTCGTGTCTCCTTCTCCCGTTACCGGTCCCGTTCGTCGAATGAGCGAGTCATCCCTGGACGCCACGCGCGACGCTGGCGGCCCGCTGCGTTGGTTCCGGTACCTGTATCGGGTGCCGCTGCTGTTGTTGCATCTGTGCCTGTGCCTGCCGATCACCATGCTGTGCGTGGTGACGCCGCCGCTGGCGCGCATCCGTACCGGACCCGCGGACACCCTGGACGAGCTGATGATCCGCTGGTGGCAGGGCAACCTGATGCGCATCTTCGGCTTTCGGCTGCGCCGCTTCGGTACGCCGCTATCGGGCGCCACCTTGTTCGTGGCCAATCACGTCAGCTGGGTCGATATCTCCATGCTGCACAGCCAGCGGGTGATGGGCTTTGTCGCCAAGCGGGAAATCGCCGGCTGGCCGCTGGTAGGCTGGCTGGCGGCCAAGGGCCAGACCATCTTCCATCAGCGCGGCAATACCGAATCGCTGGGCGGGGTGCTGCTGGAAATGCTGCAGCGCCTGCGCAGCGGCAAGCCGGTGGGCGTGTTCCCGGAAGGGCGCACCCGCGGCGGCACCGAGGTTGGCCCGTTCCATGCGCGCATCTTCCAGGCAGCGGTGGAAGCCGGCGTGCCGGTGCAACCGGTGGCGCTGCGCTACGGCGCGCGCGGCAATGCGCAGGCGGTGGTGGCCTTTGGCGAGCGCGAAAGTTTCTTCGCCAACATCGTGCGCCTGCTCGGCGAGCCGTCGCGTCTGGCCGAAGTGCATTTCCTGGAGCCGATCGGTGCGTTCGATGTCGAAGGACGTCGCCGCCTGGCCGACACCTCGCGTCAACGCATCATCGCCGCGATGGAGTCCTGAGCCGGCGATGCACGCGCTCATCCATCCAGGGGCCAGCATCCTGCTGCCCGGCCCGATGAGCGCATGAACGCCTCCGACTTTCAGCCGCCGCGCTGGCTGCGCAATCCGCACGTGCAATCGGTGCTGGGCAGCAGCGCCTTGCGCCGGCTGCGCAGCCGTCAGTTGCTGAGCGCCAGCGGTGCGGTCACCAGCGAACATATTCTCGACGGCGGCGACGGCGTGCGCCTGCAGGGCTGGATGAGCGTGCCGCCGGGCGATGCGCCGGTGCGCGGCACCGTGCTGCTGCTGCACGGCTGGGAAGGCAGCGCCGATTCCAACTACATGCGGCTGACCGCCGCGCGCCTGCTTGGCCTGGGCTACCAGGTGTTCCGGCTGAATTTCCGCGATCACGGCGACACCCACCATCTCAATGTGGACCTGTTCCACTCCGATCGCATCGACGAGGTTGTCAACGCGGCCGGCGATCTGTGGCGGCGCTTTCCCGCGCCGCAGCTGCTGGCGGCCGGCTATTCGCTGGGCGGCAACTTCGCGCTGCGGCTGGCCTTGCGGGCACCGGCCGCTGGCCTGCCGCTGGCGCGGGTGGCGGCGGTGTGTCCGTTGCTGGACCCGGCTGCGACCATGACCCAGCTGGAAAAGGGTCCGCAGTTCTACGATTGGTATTTCCGCCGCAAATGGCGCGAATCGCTGCTGCGCAAGCGCAAGCTGTTCCCGGACCAGCACGGCTACGACGACGCCACCCTGGCGCTGGACATGCGCGAGCTGATGGCCTGGCTGGCGGTGCAGCACACCGGCCACGGCTCGCTGGAAGCGTATTTCGACAGCTATTCGATCGCCGGCGAACGTCTGGCCGGCCTGCAGGTGCCCTCGCACATCCTTATGGCCGAAGACGACCCGGTGATTCCGTTCGAGGACTTCGCCGGCTGGAAACTGCCGGCGCACGCGCACCTGGAAATCGCGCGCTGGGGCGGCCACTGCGGCTTTCTGGAAAACGCCCGCGGCGACGGATTCGCCGAGCGCTGGGTGGCCGAACGGCTCACCGCAGCGCTCTAACGGCCGCGCTAATCGTGCTGAAAGGACATCCGCCTCTGGATGCCCTGGCCGCGGTTTCATCGGCGCTCGCCGGTGCCCTGATGGTCTACGACAGCGCTCTCAGGCTCCACGCCTAGCTGCAGACCGGCGAGATCCTGTTCTTTGCACAGACAGGACCGGCCGCCATCGGCGCCCAGGCTGCGCTCTGGTATGCGGGGCATCTGGTCCCTGGGATGCTCTGTGGCCTGCGACGCAAGCGTGCCTGGCCGGATGTGGGCGCGTGTGCCAACGTCCGACCCATGCGGTCACTCGAGCTGACAGCCGCAGTGGCGATGGACGCCGGCCCTTGCAGACACTCTCGGGCAGTCACGGCAAGCGGGCGGCAATAGACCGCAGTGTCGGGCGTACACCAAGCCGCCGCAGCGCGCATCGTTACAATAGCGGTTTGTCCGGGACACGCCGCCGCCATGCAAGACGCCATTCTTCAAGCCCTGCGCCGCAATGCGGCCAACGATGCGGTGGCGCTGGCCCGCGAGTGGGCGACCACCGAGCCGGACAACGCTGCCGCGCACCGCTGGCTCGGGCTGTCCTTGCAGCAGCAAGGTCAGCCGGCGCTGGCGCTGACCAGCATCGAAACCGCGCTGACGCTGACCCCGGAAGATGCCGACCTGCATCTGCTGCGTGCCGGGCTGCTGCTGGCTACGCGCGATCTGAGCGCGGCCGATGCCGCGTTGTCGCGCAGTACCGCGCTGGATCCCAATCAGTTCAACGCCTACGTGATGCAGGCGGATCTGGCCGTGGCACGCGGCGATCTGGACGATGCCGAGCGGCTGAGCCGCACCGCTGCACGGCTGTCGCCTGACCACCCACAGCTGCTGGCGGTCGATGGTGTGGTGGAGATGCGTCGCGGCCAGAGCGACCGCGCGCTGTCGCTGCTGACCCGCGCCGCCGAGCAGCTGCCGGACGACCCGCGGGTGATGTTCGCGCTGGGCTTTGCCTACCTGCAGAAGGAACATTTTGCGTTCGCCGAGCGCGCCTTCGAGCGCGTGGTCGAGCTCAATCCGCCGGGCACTGCCTTGCGCGCCTTCATCGCCCAGCTGGCCCAGCGGCAAGGCCGCCTGGACGATGCGCTGACCGCGATGCAGGGCGTGCTGGCGCAGCCCGACGGCGATGGTCCGGCGATGCGCCGGCTGGCCGGCGAAATGGAACTGCAGGCCGGTCGCCCGGACCAGGCAGCCGCGCATCTGCGCCTGGCGCTGGCGCATTGGCCGGCCGACCGCCGCACCTTGCACGCCTTGCTCACCGCCTGGGAGCGTCTGGGCGCGGTGGACGATGCGCGCGACACCCTGGATGCGGCGCTGGCCACCTCCAGCAATGCGCATGATCTGTGGCTGGCGCGGTTGGCAGTGGAGCCGGTCGGCGGGCCGCAGGCGCAGGCGGTGATCGAGCGCTGGCTGCTGGGCATGCCCGAGCACCTGCCCGCGCTGGAAGCGCTGATGCGCGTGCACGACATGCAGGGCCATGCCGACGAAGCGGAAATGGTGGCGCGGCAGATCGTGGCGGTGGAGCCGGGCCGCATCAGCGGTGAGCAGCGCATCGTCGAAGCGCTGCTGGAGCGCGATCCGCCGGCAGCGATCGCCTGTGTCCAATCCTTGATCGAGTCCTTGCCCGAACCGCAGCAGACCGTCCTGCGGCCTTGGCTGGGCAATGTGCAGGACCGCGCCGGCCAGCCCGACGCCGCCCTGGCTACCTGGATGCAGTTCCATCGCGAACAGGCCCAGCACCGCCTGCCGTTGCCGCCGCAGGCTGCCAAACAACCGATGCAGTGGCCGGCGCTGGGCAGCATTCCCGACACCGTCACCGCGCGTCCGCTGTTCGTCTGGGGCACGCCTGGCTCGCATGTCGAACGCCTGATCGCGGTGATGGACGCGGCCACCCCGCTGGTGCGCGGCGACCGTTACGGCGCCACGCCGCCGTCCGATGCGTTGCAGAGCTATCGCAGCGTCGAGCAGCTGGCATCCGGCGAACTGGCGCCGATGGCCCTGGTGGAAGGCTGGAAGGCACAGCTGCCGCGCCGCGGCATCGACGATGGCAACGTCATCGACTGGCTGCTGTGGTGGGACAACACCCTGCTCGCCGCGCTCCGCCCGCATCTGCCCGAGGGGCGGCTGGCGATCGCGCTGCGCGATCCGCGCGACATGCTGCTGGACTGGCTCTCGGCTGGCGCGTCCGCCCCGCTGGCGGTGCAGTCGCCGCAGCAGGCCACCGACTGGCTGCTGGCCGCGCTGGAACAGCTGGCCGTGCTGCACGAACGCGATCTGTATCCGCACCGGATCATCCGCCTGGATGGCATCGAAAGCGATCCGCAGGGCATCTCCACCGCGCTGGAGCAGGCGTTCGGGCTGAGCTTCCCGCTGGTCGAGCCACGCGGCCCGGCCCGCCTGGCCGCCGGCCGCTGGCGCAACTATCGCGGCGTGCTCGGCGCCCAGTTCGACCTGCTGACGCTGATCGCCGTGCGCTTCGGGTATCCGCAGGACTGACGCGCGGCCTGCCGCATATATCCCACAAGCGCGACGCCATCGTAGGAGCGGACCCGGCCGCGACAAGGCGTTGCCGATACCGGTAATGCCCGTCGCGGCCAGGTCCGCTCCTACGGAGATCCAGAGACCTGGACGACGCGGCACGCGTGGACACCGATGGCGTTCAACGATGCCTGCAACCGATGCCCGGAGATCCCCGGTGCGCGAGGCTGTTGTAGGAGCGGACCCGGCCGCGACGAGGCGTTGCCGATACCGGTGAAGCCCGTCGCGGCCAGGTCCGCTCCTACGGAGATCCAGAGCCCGGACGACGCGGCACGCGTGGACGCCGATGGCGTTCAACGATGCCTGCAACCCATGCCCGGAGATCCCCGGTGCGCAAGGCTGTCGTAGGAGCGGACCTGGCCGCGACAAGGCGTTACCGATACAGGTGAAGCCTGTCGCGGCCAGGTCCGCTCCTACATAGACCCAGAGCCCGGACGACGCGGCACGCGTGGACGCCGATGGCGTTCAACGATGCCTGCAACCCATGCCGGGAGATCCCCGGTGCGCAGGGCTGTCGTAGGAGCGGACCCGGCCGCGACAAGGCGTTGCCGATACCAGTGAAGCCCGTCGCGGCCAGGTCCGTTTCTACGGAGATTCGGAGACCCGGATGACGCCAGCTGTGCCACACAAGGTTCCACTGCGACGGCTTCCGTTGCGGTGCCAATCCAGGCAGGCTGGGCGCTTGGATCCACGGAGACTTTGCATGCGTCTGACCAGCACCAGCATCGAAAACGGCAAGCCCATCGCAGCGGAATTTGCTGCCGGTACCCCGGACGGCTTCGCGCCCAACCGCAACCCGCATCTGGCCTGGAGCGATGTCCCGCAAGGCACGCGTTCGTTCGCGCTGCTGTGTCTGGACCCGGATGTGCCGACGGTGCCGGAGACGGTGGGCCGTGAGGATCTGCAGATCCCGGTCGAGCAGCCACGCACCGATTTCGTGCATTGGGCGATGGCCGACATCCCCGCTGGCGTGCACGAGATTGCCGTAGGCAGCTGCAGCGACGGCTTCGTGGCCAAGGGCAAGCAGCAGCCGGCCGGTCCCGCCGGTGCGCGCCAGGGCCTGAACTCCTACACGCAGTGGTTCGCGGGCAATCCCGACATGGCCGGCGACTATCTGGGCTACGACGGCCCGTACCCGCCGTTCAACGATCTGCGCCTGCACCGCTATTTCTTCCGGGTGTTTGCGCTGGATGTGGAAAAGCTCAGCCTGCCCGCCACCTTCACTGCAGCCGATGTGCTGTCGGCCATTCAGGGCCACGTGCTGGCCGAAGCGGCGCTGCATGGCACGTACACGCTGAATCCGTCGCTGCGCTGAGACCGCGCAATCCGACCGCGTGGCCGCTGGCTTCGCGGTCGGCACAGGGGAGGAGGGCGTTCGGGTCGAACGCTCGATCCGGCGCATGGCAAGCCGCGTCCTGCGTGCATGGCGTCTCGCTCAAGCGGCGCTGCAGGGCACGCGAATGCTGAATCCGTCGCTGCGCCAGGACCGCGAAGCTGGCCGCGTGGCCGGCGGCTCTGCGGTCGGAACGAAACGAATGCCAGCTCGATCGAGCCAGTAGTCGGCTGCCCAGTCAACGCGAGTCGTGCACGGCCTTCGCACGCAGGCGACGCTGCGCGTCTGGCGTACCCGCCGCACCGTACCGGCACGTCGATCGGTGTGCATGAGCGAAGTGATGCCTCGGGCCGTCGAAGCGGCCGCCGGTTCTGCCAAGCACCGGCTCGTCGCGCCTGGCCGATCGGCATGGTCGTCGCAGAGCGCCATTGCCTGGCCGAACCTGCAGTGGCTCGATGTCAGACCAATCCCGACTCCCCAATCCCCAATCCCGGCTTATCACCCGCTAGCCGCTCGCCTCGATCATCTGCTCCAGCACATAGACCGGCGCGCCATCCTGACCGCCCGCCGGCGGATAGCGGGTGACGCGCAGCAGGGTGCGGATGCCGGTCTCGTGGTCGAAGCCTTCGATCCTGCCGTCGAAGCGGCGCCAGGAAGCAGTCGCCGGCTGTCCGTCGGTGCGCTCGCGCAGTTGCAGGCAGGCGCGCGATGGGTCGGAGGCGCAGGGCACGGTGTCGGCCGCCACTTCGATCAGCAGCGTCTGCCCGGGCCCGCCGTAGCGGGTGGTTGCCGTGGGCACGCCGTTGAACAGGAGGCGGGTGCCATCGCTGCGGATCAGGGTCAGCCGGGGCGCGGCGTGCGCGGTGTCCAGCGTCACCGCAAAGCTGCCGGACAGCAGTTCGCTGGCGGCGCGCTCCTGGGACATTTTGCGCGGCTGCGCGCATAGCCGCTTGCTCGATACCACCCGGCCGATCTGCAGCTGCGTATCGGCCACGCTGTAGTTGGCGCCCAACGCGTTGCAGGTCTGGCTGACCTGGATGCGTTGATCGGCAAAGTCCAGTTGCAGCGGCGCGCTGCCGGCCACGAACAGGCTGCGCAGTGCCGTGCCGTGCGCATCGCTGGCCTGCTGCAGCTGCCAGTGCTGCGCCTGCAAGGCAGCGCGCAACGGGGCGTTGTCGCTGACGGGCGCGGTCGCTGCGGTCGAGGCGGACGTTGCGCCTGACGCGGCGCCGTCGGCACCGGGCGTTGCGCCCGAGCCGCAGGCCGTCACGCCCGCCGCCAGCAGGGCTGGGGCAAAGAACACGGCACGCATCGGCGGCTCCCGGTGGTCAAGGCACCAGTGATACCGCCAGCGCGCGGCGGCGGCAATGACCGGCGTCACTGCCCGTGCAGTTGCCCCGCCGCTCGCCGCTGTGGCGACCGGCAGGGCATGCGCATTCGCGGCTCAGGCCGCGACCGGCAACCACAGCAGCAGGGCGGCGCCGAGCACGATGCGGTACACCGCAAACACCGTGAAGCGGTGCTTCTTGATGTAGCCCAGCAGCCACTTCACCACCACAAAGCCGGTGATGGTCGCCGCCACGAAGGCCACCGCCACATCGGCCCAGTTTTCGCTGCCGAAGCCGCCTTCCTTGTACATCTCCAGCAGCGCATAACCGCTGGCCGCGAACATGGTCGGGATGCCCACCATGAACACGAAATCCGCCGCCGCAGAGCGCTTGCTCAGGCCCAGCAGCATGGCCAGGAAGATCGCCGAGGCCGAGCGCGAGGTGCCGGGGAACACGCCGGCCACCACCTGCGCCAGCCCCACCGCGATGGCCACCTTCCAGGTCACCACATCGCGCTCGGGCAGCTTGCCGGCAAAGTGCTCGGCCACCAGCATCCACAGGCCGCCGATCAGCAGCGCCCAGGCCACCGGATGTACGGTTTCCGGCAGCTGCCAGCCGGCCTTGCGCACGATCAGCCCGACCACCGCGGTGACCATGAAGGCCACGCCGATCTTGAGCACGTAATCGCGGTTGGCGCGCTCGCCCAGGCCGGTGGCCAGGGTCCACAGCTTCTGCCGCAGCGCCAGGCAGATGGCCAGGATCGCGCCGGCCTGGATGACGATGTTGAAGAAGTCAGAACGGCGTCCGAGCCATTGTTCGGCGATCAACAGGTGGCCGGTGCTGGAGATCGGCAGGAATTCGGTGAGGCCTTCGAGAATGCCCAACAGCAGGGCGGAAATCAGATCGGACATCGGACGTGAGGAGGGGATTGGGGGAGGCGTCAGGATAGTGCATTGCGGCATGCACCATATCGGTGCATCCTCTGCGCGGATAGCACCTGAATGGTGCTATCGAGCCACGAGCGACCTCAAGCGACGCAAGCAAAATCAACGACTTGTGAAAGTCTGCCATTTGGCATGGTCCCTGCTGTAGTTCCGCCCACGAGCCACTTCACTCCAATCCGAGGTTTCTTCCGATGTCCGTGGAAAACGTTGAAAAGCTGATCAAGGACAACAAGGTCGAGTTTGTCGACCTGCGCTTCGTTGATATGCGTGGTGTACAGCAGCACATCACCTTCCCGGCCAACATCATCGAGCCGGCGCTGTTCGAAGAAGGCAAGATGTTCGACGGCAGCTCGATCGCGGGTTGGAAGGGCATCAACGAGTCGGACATGGTGTTGCTGCCCGACGCCGGCACCGCGTACCTGGATCCGTTCTTCGCCGATCCGACCATCGTGCTGACCTGCGACATCCTCGATCCGGCCACCATGCAGAGCTATGAGCGCGACCCGCGCGGCATCGCCAAGCGCGCCGAGGCCTACCTGAAGTCCTCCGGCATCGCCGACCAGGCGTTCTTCGGCCCGGAACCGGAATTCTTCATCTTCGACTCGGTGCGCTTCGCCAACGACATGGGCCACACCTTCTTCCAGGTGGGTTCCGAAGAAGCGGCCTGGAACACCGGTGAAAAGTACGACGGCGGCAACAGCGGCTATCGTCCGGGCGTAAAGGGCGGCTACTTCCCGGTTCCGCCGACCGACACCCTGCACGACCTGCGCGCGGAAATGATCAAGACCCTGGAACAGGTCGGCATCGAAACCGAAGTGCACCACCACGAAGTGGCCACCGCCGGCCAGTGCGAGATCGGTACCAAGTTCAGCTCGCTGGTACAGAAGGCCGACGAACTGCTGACGATGAAGTACATCATCAAGAACGTCGCCTACCGCAACGGCAAGACCGCCACCTTCATGCCCAAGCCGATCGTCGGCGACAACGGCAGCGGCATGCACGTGCACCAGTCGCTGGCCAAGGGCGGCAGCAACCTGTTCACCGGCGACGGTTACGGCGGCCTGTCGCAGCTGGCGCTGTGGTACATCGGCGGCGTCTTCAAGCACGCCCGCGCGATCAACGCCTTCGCCAACTCCGGCACCAACAGCTACAAGCGCCTGGTCCCGGGCTTCGAAGCGCCGGTGATGCTGGCCTATTCGGCGCGTAACCGCTCTGCCTCGTGCCGCATTCCGTGGGTCACCAATCCCAAGGCGCGCCGCATCGAAATGCGCTTCCCCGATCCGTTGCAGTCCGGCTACCTGACCTTCACCGCGCTGATGATGGCCGGCCTGGACGGCATCAAGAACCAGATCGACCCGGGCGCGCCGAGCGACAAGGATCTGTACGACCTGCCGCCGGAAGAAGAGAAGCTGATTCCGCAGGTGTGCTCCAGCCTGGATCAGGCCCTGGAAGCGCTGGACAAGGACCGCGAGTTCCTCAAGGCCGGTGGCGTGATGAGCGACGACTTCATCGACGGCTACATCGCGCTGAAGATGCAGGAAGTCACCAAGTTCCGTGCTGCGACCCATCCGTTGGAGTACCAGCTGTACTACGGCAACTGAGTTCCACCGCGGTGATGGCGGAGGCCCCCCCTCCCACCTCCGCCATCGCCGCACATGTTCGATGGCTCTCCGGCACCGCCGTGGAGTCGAGGGGAACGAGAGAGCACACAGTTCGCGGCGCGCGGGCCTGACCTCTCCCACGAGGCGGATGCCTGGCATCCGTCGGGGTCTGCGCGATCCGCGAACGATTGGATGCCGGGGTTGGCATCCAGGTGAATGACACCGCCGGGCGGCGCAATGCCGGCCGGTTCCTTCCACCTTTCGGGGTATGCGCATGAAATTGATCACCGCCATCATCCGGCCGTTCAAGCTCGACGAGGTCCGTGAGGCCCTGTCCGCCGCTGGCGTGTCGGGTATTACCGTCACCGAGGTCAAGGGCTTCGGGCGGCAGAAAGGCCACACCGAGCTGTATCGCGGCGCCGAATACGTCGTGGATTTCCTGCCCAAGATCAAGATCGAGACGGTGGTCACCGACGACCGGTTGGATGCCGTGGTCGAAGCGATCCAGAACGCGGCCGGCACCGGCAAGATCGGCGACGGCAAGATCTTTGTGACTGCGATCGAGCAAGTGGTGCGGATCCGCACCGGCGAAATCGGCGCCGATGCGCTCTGAGTCCCCCACCTCCGGAGGTCGTATGAAGACAGCTCTGTTTGCCGGGTGGAAAGCCCGGTTCTATAGCGTGTGCATGCTGATGCTGTTCAGCGCGTTGGTGGTGGGCGGCATGGGCAGCGCGCAAGCGCAGTCCACCCCGCAGGTCACCCCGTTGCCGACCGAGCCGGTCACCACCGAACCGCTGCCGTCTGCGCAGCCGGTCGCCGCGCCGGCCGCCGCGGCCGAAGCCGCGCCGGTGGTCGACAAGGGCGACGTCGCCTGGATGCTGACCTCCACGCTGCTGGTGCTGCTGATGGTGGTGCCGGGCCTGGCGTTGTTCTACGGCGGCATGGTGCGCGCCAAGAACGTGTTGTCGGTGCTGATCCAGGTCGCAACGGTGTTCTCGCTGCTCACCATCCTGTGGGTGCTCTACGGCTACAGCCTGGCGTTCTCCGGCGAAGGTCCGTGGATCGGCAACCTGGACAAGGCGCTGCTCAAGGGCGTGACCATCGAGAGCCTGTCGGCCACCTTCACCAAGGGCGTCAGCCTGCCGGAATACGTGTTCGTGGCGTTCCAGGCGACCTTTGCCGGCATCACCGGCGCGCTGATCGTCGGTGCCTTTGCCGAACGCGCCAAGTTCGCTGCGGTGCTGCTGTTCTCGGTGATCTGGTTCACCTTCGGCTACCTGCCGCTGGCGCACATGGTCTGGGCCACCGGCGGCTACCTGTTCGGGTTGAGCGCGCTGGATTTTGCCGGTGGCACCGTGGTGCACATCAACGCGGGTATCGCCGGTCTGGTGGGTGCCTACTTCGTCGGCAAGCGCGCCGGGTTGGGGCGTGAGGCGATCAAGCCGCACAACGTGACCCTGACCTTCGTCGGTGCCTCGCTACTGTGGGTGGGCTGGTTCGGCTTCAATGCCGGTTCCAACCTGGAAGCCAATGCCGGTGCGGCGCTGGCCTTCCTCAACACCCTGCTGGCCACTGCCGCTGCCATCCTGGGCTGGTCGCTGACCGAGAAGATCATCAAGGGCAAGTCGTCCGCCCTCGGTGTGGCCTCGGGCATGGTCGCCGGCCTGGTCGGCATCACCCCGGCCTGCGGCACCGTGGGTCCGTTCGGCGCCATCGTGATCGGCCTGGCGGCCGGCGTGCTGTGCGTGTGGGGCGTCACCGGCCTGAAGCGCCTGCTGGGCGCGGACGACAGCCTGGACGTGTTCGGCGTGCATGGCCTGGGCGGCATCATCGGCGCGATCCTGACCGGCGTGTTCTCGGCGGCCTCGCTGGGCGGCCAGAAGGGCGGCGACTACGACATCCTGCATCAGGTGAAGATCCAGGCCCTGGGCGTGGGCATCACCGTGGTGTGGATCGGCGTGGTGTCGGTGGTGGGCTTCCTGGTCGCCAAGCTGGTGTTCGGCCTGCGCGTCACCGAAGAAGCCGAGCGCGAGGGCCTGGATATCACCTCGCACGGCGAAGCCGCATACGAGTCCTGAGCATGCACACCCGCGGCCACGCTGCCGCGGGTGGCGCAACGACCCGGCCGGGAGAACCCGCCGGGTCCGTTTTCCCGCCGCCGCCCTGCTGGCTGCGGACCAACTGCCGAGGTGCCTGCATGACCAGCCCCACGCCCGTCGCTGTCGGCGCGGATGCGAGCCGGGTCTGGCCATGCCATTGCGACCCGGCCCGAGACACTTCGCTGCAGGCTGCGGTCGGCGCGCCGGTTGCGCACGCCGATGCTGCTTGCACTAAATTGGTGCAATGCTGATGACGACCTCAACACCGTCGCTCGACAGCCTGGGCACCCCGGTGGCCTGGGCCGACCGCGAAGGCCGCGTGCTGGGGGTCAACCCGGCATTCGCGCGCTGGCTCGGCGTCAGCGCACGGCGGCTGGTCGATCAACCGCTGGCCGCGCTGGAAGTGCAGGGCGACGCACTGGCGCGCTTCCTGCTCAACGACGAACGCGACGTGCTGCGCCTGCACCGGCTGGCGCTGGGCCTGCCCAATGACGCGCCACGCTTTGCCGAAGGCTGGCTGTCGCGGCTGGACGATGGTGGCTGGTTGCTGGAGACGCACCCGGTCGACGAATTCCCCGCGCTGGACCCCACCCACGCATTGCCCAATGCCTTGAGCGCTGCGTTGAAGGGCCTGGCGCACGAACTGCGTAACCCGCTGGCGGGCCTGAAGGGCGCCGCGCAGTTGCTGGCACGCCGCTCGGCCGGTCGCGATGAAGACGAGCGCGAGCTGATCGAGCTGATCGGCACCGAGATCGAACGCCTCAACACCTTGCTCGAACGCCTGCTCTCGCCATCGCCGCTGCGCCCGCACGATCGCCTCAACATCCATGTGGTACTCGAGCGCGTGCTGCGCCTGGCAGAGGCCGAAGGCGGCTGGTCGGTGCAGGTGCAACGCGATTACGACCCCAGCATTCCCGACATCCTCGGCGATGTGGACCGGCTCACCCAGGCGGTGTGGAACCTGGTGCGGAACGCGTTCCAGGCCGGCGCCACGCGGGTGACCCTGCGCACCCGCGTCGAGCACGGCCAGCGCATCCGCGACCGCGTGCATGCGATGTCGTTGCGGCTGGAAATCATCGACGACGGCGGCGGCGTGCCGGAAGAACTGGCCGAACACCTGTTCCTGCCGCTGGTCAGCGGCCGCGCAGAAGGCAGCGGGCTGGGCCTGGCCCTGGCCCAGCAGGTCTCGCGCGAACACCACGGCACCCTGACCTACCGCTCGCGTCCGGGCCATACCGTTTTTACCCTGCTGCTGCCCGAGCTGGCCGGCGATCACGACAAGGAGCATCTGCATGGCTGAGGCCGCCGCCGCATCCCACCACATCTGGGTGGTCGACGACGACCGTTCGGTGCGCTTCGTGCTGTCCACCGCCTTGCGCGACGCAGGCTACGCGGTGGATGGCTTCGAAAGTGCCGCCGCCGCATTGCAGGCACTGGCCATGCGGCCCACCCCGGACCTGCTGTTCACCGACGTGCGCATGCCCGGCGAAGACGGCCTGAGCCTGCTCGACAAGCTCAAGTCCAAGCACCCGCAGTTGCCGGTGATCGTGATGTCGGCCTATACCGATGTCGCCAGCACCGCCGGCGCCTTCCGCGGCGGTGCGCACGAATTCCTGTCCAAGCCCTTCGATCTGGACGATGCGGTGGCGCTGGCTGCCCGCGCGCTGCCCGACGCCGGCGCCGGTGTCGACGAGCTCATCGGCATGCCGCTGGCCGAAGGGTCGGCCGCGCTGATCGGCGATACCCCGGCGATGCAGGCCTTGTTCCGCGCCATCGGCCGCCTGGCGCAGGCACCGCTGTCGGTGCTGATCAACGGCGAAACCGGCACCGGCAAGGAGTTGGTCGCGCGCGCGCTGCACAACGAATCGCCGCGCGCGCGCAAACCCTTCGTGGCGCTCAACACCGCCGCCATCCCCGCTGAGTTGCTGGAAAGCGAGTTGTTCGGCCATGAAACCGGCGCATTCACCGGCGCCACCAAACGGCACATCGGCCGCTTCGAACAAGCCGATGGCGGCACCTTGTTCCTGGACGAAATCGGCGACATGCCGCTGCCGTTGCAGACGCGCCTGCTGCGCGTGCTGGCAGAGAACGAATTCTTTCGCGTCGGTGGACGTGAGTTGATCCGGGTCGATGTGCGCGTGATCGCCGCCACCCACCAGGACCTGGAAGCGCTGGTCGAGCAAGGCCGCTTCCGTGCCGACCTGCTGCATCGCCTGGATGTCGTGCGCCTGCAGTTGCCGCCGCTGCGCGAGCGCCGCGGCGACATCGCGCAGCTGGCAGAAAATTTCCTGGCCATGGCCGGACGCAAGCTCGACATGCTTCCCAAGCGGCTGTCGTCGGCCGCGCTGGAAGATCTGCGCCAATACGACTGGCCCGGCAACGTGCGCGAACTGGAAAACGTCTGCTGGCGCCTGGCCGCCCTGGCCACCGCCGACATCATCGATGTGATCGACGTGGACGCGGCCCTGGCGCGCGGCCGCCAGCGCACCGGCCGTAGCAGCGCCGGGCAATGGGACGACATGCTGTCCAGCTGGGCCGCGCAACGCCTGAGCGAAGGCGCCCAGGGCCTGCATGCCGAAGCGCGCGAGCGCCTGGACAAGACCCTGCTGGAAGCCGCCCTGCAACTCACCCAGGGCCGTCGTGCCGAAGCGGCCGCGCGCCTGGGGCTGGGCCGCAACACCGTGACCCGCAAACTCGGGCCGGGGCGCAAGCGCCGCTGATTGGCCCACACCCGGAGTCGAGCCCCTCTCCCGCCTGCGGGAGAGGGGTGGGGGTGAGGGCGCCTGCGAAGCGCCGTGCTGCGCGCGCAGGTGGTTGAGCCAAGCAGCGAACCAGACGAGATTGACGAGCATCACAGCGGCAAGCGTGCATGAGCGCGCCGCGTTCTTGCACGCAGGCACCGCTGTCTCGATGACCTGGCGGCGCACGACGCCCCCATCCGCCCTTCGGGCACCTTCCCCCGCAAGCGAGGGAAGGAAGCAATCCGGAAGGCGAGCAGGGAAGGAAGCAACCCGGAAGGCGAGCAGGGAAGGAAGCAACCCGGAAGGCGAGCAGGGAAGGCGGGAACGCGGGGAAGGCGAGCAGTGAGCGTCATGCTTGAGCCCCTCTCCCGCCTGCGGGAGAGGGGTGGGGGTGAGGGGCGCCTGCGAAGCGCCGCGCTGCGTGCGCAGGTGGTTGAGCCAAGCAGCGAACCAGACGAGATTGACGAGCATCACCGCGGCAAGCGTGCATGAGCGCGCCGCGTTCTTGCACGCAGGCACTACTGTCTCGATGACCTGGCGGCGCACGACGCCCCCATCCGCCCTTCGGGCACCTTCCCCCGCAAGCGAGGGAAGGAAGCAATCCGGAAGGCGAGCAGGGAAGGAAGCAACCCGGAAGGCGAGCAGGGAAGGAAGCAACCCGGAAGGCGAGCAGGGAAGGCGGGAACGCGGGGAAGGCGAGCAGTGAGCGTCATGCTCGGGCCCCTCTCCCGCCTGCGGGAGAGGGGTTGGGGTGAGGGCGCTGTTTGCGCACATCCCGGCCCGCCACACCAGCCCCGTAAACTCGTGAGCTGCCCCGAGCGCATTTCATGACATGTGAACACGCGCCCGCATAGGTTTTCAGCCTGATCAGGAGAACAGCTCGATGCGTTATCGGTCGTCCACGATCGTTGCCCTAACCGCTGTGGCGCTTGCCGCCTGCAGCACCACCCCGCCGCCGCCACCGCCGCCCCCGCCTGCGGCGCGCGTCGTGCCCGCGCGTCCGGTGCAGCAGGCCGAAGCCGCGCTGGCTTCGGCATCGGGCAGCCTGATCAGCGGCCGGGTCGTGCTGGTGCCAGCGCTGCAGGGTATTCGCATCACTGGCACGGTCGGCGGCCTGCGTCCAGGCGGCGTGGCGGGCTTCCATGTGCACGAACGCGGCGACTGCAGCGCGGCCGATGCCAGCAGTGCGGGCGCGCATTTCAATCCCACCGGTTCGGCGCACGGACGTGCCGGCAGCAATCCTCATCATGCCGGCGACATGGACAATCTGCGCGCCGATGCCGAAGGTGTCGCGCACCTGGACATGATCGTCGCCGGCATCACCCTCGGCGATGCCGCCCCTACCGATGTGATCGGCAAGGCGCTGATCGTGCATACCGATGCCGACGACTATCGCAGCCAACCCAGCGGCAATGCCGGCGCCCGTCTGGCCTGCGGCGTCATCCGCGTCACCCAGTGGCGCACACCCCCTTCGCAGCCCTGAGTTGGGGCATCAATGGCCGCAACTGCGGTCTCTACAGGAGTTTTCCCATGCGCATTCTTCCCACCACCCTGTTTCTGGCAACCGCGCTGGTGCTGACCGCGTGCAAACGCGACGAGCCCGCACCGGCCGATCCCGCGCCCGCACCGACGGCCAGCACGCCGGCAGAGGCGGCCCACGGCGGCGAGCACGCCGCCGCCATGGTGACCGAAGCGGCCGCCACCACCACGGCCACCGCCGAACTCAAGCCGACCAAGGACAGTGAGGTCAAGGGCACGGTGACCTTCAAGACCGTCGACGGCGCATTGCGGGTGAGCGGTCAACTCAGTGGGCTCAAGCCCAACAGCGAGCACGGCTTCCATATCCATGAAAAGGGCGATTGCAGCGCCCCGGACGGCAGCAGCGCCGGCGGCCATTTCAATCCAGCCCAGTCCGACCACGGCAATGTCAGTGCCGACCCGCACCACGGCGGCGACATGCCCAACATCAAGGCCGACGCGCAAGGCAATGCCAGTATCGACGGACCGGTGTCGAGCAACGTCAATCTCGGCAAGGCCGACCAGTTCGATATCGCTGGTCACGCGGTGATCGTGCACGCCGATGCCGACGACTACAAAACCCAGCCCACCGGCAACGCCGGCGGCCGCCTAGCTTGCGGCGTAATCACCACCGACAACGCGCCCGCACCGACCAAGTAAATGAATGTCGATGGTCACGCCGCGGTATGCCCCGGCGTGACCACAGCGACGCTGTCAGAACACGTGGCACCACGGCGGCGACATGCCCAACATCAAGGCCGACGCGCAAGGCAATGCCAGTATCGACGGACCGGTGTCGAGCAACGTCAACCTCGGCAAGGCCGACCAGTTCGATATCGCTGGTCACGCGGTGATCGTGCACGCCGATGCCGACGACTACAAAACCCAGCCTACCGGCAATGCGGGCGGCCGCCTGGCTTGCGGCGTGATCACCACCGACAATGCGCCCGCACCGACCAAGTAAATGAATGTCGCTGGTCACGCCGCGGTATGCCCCGGCGTGACCGCGGCGACGCTGTCAGAACACGTAGCACCGTAGGAGCGCGCTTGCGCGCGATGAAGCGTTACCCGAGAGATGCCCTCACCGATCACGCCCCATCGCGCGCAAGCGCGCTCCTATCCATGGTGGCGATCGCCAACGCGTCGTGGATGTGTCCGCATCCGTCGTGCGCGCAATGGTGCTGCCGGGCAAGCGCACAGCCGTGGTCGTACTGCTTTGCAGGAGCAACACCTGCGCGGGCGCAATCGCATACGTCGCCATGCGCGCGTCTCGGCGTATCTGCTGCAGGCAAGGCACGCCCGCATGAAAGACGCAGGCACGCTCGAGCTCTGCCACGGACACTCAGGTCTCCAACACGCCCAGTCGTCAGGCAGGCATCGCGGACACCTGCGTGCTGCCTATGCGGACAATGCCTGCCGCGGATCCTGGCCTGGCTTCACGTGCACATACAGCACCGGCAGGCCATGCGCCTCCAGCACCGCAGCCATTTGCCGCTGGCGCGAGAGGAATTGTTCGTAGACGCCGCGCAGGCGCTCGCAGTTTTCGCGGTCGTGCGCGTAGTAATCGCACCAGCCGGCCGGGTCGAACAGGGCGATGCGCACTTCGCCATCGACATAGCGCAGCACTGGCTCGGGCGGCTGTTCCAGCCACTCTTCGCTATGCGGCGCCAGCAGGGCGGCTTCGATCAGCGGCCACAACGGGGCCAGGCCCTGGTTGTCGTACTGCATGGAGATCATCGCCGCCAGATCGTGCGCAGTGAGATAGCGGGCATGTTCGATACGCGCGCCGAAGCTCTCCTGCGCCAGCAGCGCGGTGTCGGCCTGCGCCATGCCCTGGGCCAGCAGCACCTCTTCCATCGCCTCGGCCACGGTGGCCACGATCTGCGGGTTGCCGGTGAGCAGGAACGGCAATACGCGCAGCCCGCCACCGGTGAGCTGCGCATCGGCCTGGAACGGCAGCGGAATCTCGCCCTGCGCATCGGCGCCGAAGGCCAGCACCCGCGGGCCCTGGTCGCGGCCCGGGGCGCGGGCATGCAGTTCTTCCAGGCGGCGGTGCAGCGGCCAGCCCGGCCGCAGCACTTCAGCCGGGTCGAAGTGCGCCATGCCCACGCTGAGCTCGAGTTCGCGCACCTCGGGGATCCACTGCGCCAGGTCGCGGCCAATACGTTCGGCCAGCATGCCGGCCTGCTCAGGCGCCAGGGCGCCGCGCTCGGGGGCGGTGCCGCCCGTCAATTCCAGCGCCATCACACCCATGGCGGTCACGCCGTGTTCGGTCTTGCTCATGATTCGCGGTTGGCCCATCACGGGGTCGAAGCTACACTGCGGCCATTATGCCTGCCGGCCCTGTGCAGGCCATGTCCCCGAGTCCTTCATGCCAGGTCAACCGATGCCCGCAGCCCGTCCCGTCGCCATTCTGGGCGGCGTTCGTATCCCGTTCTGTCGTCAGAACACCGCATACGCGGACGTGGGCAACCTGGGCATGTCGGTGCGCACGCTGGGCGCGCTGGTCGAGCGCTTCGGCCTGCATGGGCAGCAACTGGGCGAAGTGGCGATGGGCGCAGTCATCAAGCACTCCTCGGACTGGAGTCTGGCCCGCGAGGCTGCGCTGTCGTCGGGCCTGTCGCCGCTGACGCCGGGCATTACCCTTCAGCGCGCCTGCGGCACCAGCCTGGATTCGGTGATCACCATCGCCAACAAGATCGCGCTAGGCCAGATCGATTCGGGCATCGGCGGCGGCTCGGACACCACTTCGGAAGTGCCGATCGTCTACGGCAAGAAGCTGCGCGCGCGGCTGATGGCGGCCAACCGCGCCAAGGCCACCGGCGACAAGCTCAAGGCCTTGCTGCGCGGCTTCAAGCTGAGCGAACTCAAGCCCGAATTCCCCGGCGTGGCCGAGCCGCGCACCGGCAAGAGCATGGGCGACCATTGCGAGGACATGGCCAAGGAATGGAACATCTCGCGCGATTCGCAGGACGAGTGGGCGGTGGCATCGCACCACAAGCTGGCCGCTGCCTATGAGCGCGGCTTCTTCGACACGCTGATCGCGCCGTTCCGCGGCGTCTCGCGCGACAACATCCTGCGTGCCGACACCTCGCTGGAAAAGCTGGCCACGCTGCGTCCGGCCTTCGACAAGAGCTCCGGCCGCGGCACGCTGACCGCGGCCAATTCCACCCCGCTGACCGACGGTGCGGCCGCAGTGCTGTTGTCCAGCGAAGCCTGGGCGCTGGCGCATGGCCACACCCCGATGGCCTATCTGCGCGATGCGCAGGTGTCGGCGGTGGATTTCGTGCATGGCGAAGGCCTGCTGATGGCGCCCACCATTGCGGTGCCGCAGATGCTGGCGCGCCAGGGCCTGACCCTGCAGGACTTCGACATCTACGAAATCCACGAGGCGTTTGCCGCGCAGGTGCTGTGCACGCTGCGCGCCTGGGAAAGCGAGGATTACTGCCGCACGCGTCTGGGACTGGACGCGCCGCTGGGCCGTATCGACCCGGACAAGATCAATCCGCTGGGCTCGTCGCTGGCCACCGGCCACCCCTTCGCTGCCACCGGCGCACGCGTGGTGGCCACGGCCGCCAAGCAACTGGAAGAACGCGGCGGCGGCCGCGCGCTGATTTCGATCTGCACCGCCGGCGGCATGGGCGTGGTGGCGATCGTGGAGCGGTGACGCTGCTGCGCAGCGTGGGATTGGGCATTCGGGATCGGGGATTCGCAAAAGCAGACGCGGACTCCTGATTTCACCAATCCCCAATCCCGAATCCCAAACCTGCAAGGACGCATGGATGTCGAACGTTGATTCACACGAACCGCCTACGCTCTATCTGCCTCCGGCGCAGGGCGATGTGTGGCGCGAAGGCGATGTGCTGGTGTGTACGGCGGGCGCCAATCTGCCGCCGCGGTGCGTCAAGTGCAATGCGCCGGCCGACATGCCCCCGCGTCGCTACATCTTCCATTGGCACCACCCGGTGATCTACGCGGCGCTGCTGCTCGGCGTGTTGCCGTACCTGATCCTGGCCATTGCGTTGCGCAAGCGCAGCGCGCACGTGCTTACCTTGTGCGCGCGACACGAGCGCAGCCGCGTGCGCTATGTCGCGGTGGCGATGGCATCGGTAGTGGCGTTGCTGGTCTGCGGGCTGTCGATCGATAGCCAGTTCCGCTGGCTGATCGGTGCCGGCGTGATGGCAGCGATGCTGCTGATCGGACGGCTGGGCGCGCGCGTGTTGTCGCCGACTCAGGTCGACCATGCGCAGGCGCGCTATCTGGGCGCCTGCGATGCCTTCCTGAGCGACCTGCCGCCACCGCCGCAGGTATCGCGCCAGCGCTGATGCACTGCGGCGCACCTGGGGTGGGCGCCGCTGCAACGTCGAACGGGCCGCATCGATTACAGGATGCGATCGTCCTGCGCGAGTGAGTCGGACACCGGTGTCGAACCTGTCGCTACCAACGGCCCACGCAACGACTGCTGCGGCATGGGCTCATGCACCGGCTCGCCGCGGGCGGCACGCAACGCATTGGCATAGCAATGCTGCGCGGAGAGCAGGTCGCCGGCGGCGGCAAATCCATGGCCCAACTCTTCCCAGGCCTCGCTGCCGGCGCCGTTGGCAAGCGCGCGGTGCAGGAACTCTTCGGCCTGCGACCACTGCTGCTGATGGCGGGCCAGACGTGCCAGCGTCAACAGCAGGCCGGGGCTGTCCGGATACTGGGTCAGCCAGCGCTGCGCGCTGGCCCGGCGCGAGTCGTATTTTTCCAGCGGCAGCACGCCGTACAGACGCACCAGCGATTCGTCCCACTGCGTATCCAGCGCCTGTTCCAGACTGTGCACGGCGGCATCGTCCCAATGCAGCACCGCGGCACGTTGCGCATAGGCACCGACCACGGCCGGGTAGGTGCGCAGCGGCTTGGGCAGCGCTTCCCAACGCTCGGCCAGCGCATTGGCATCGCCGGCCTGCAACAGGGTCTGTTCGGCCAGCGTGGCCTCAAGCGCGCTGTAAGCCTCCGGTGCGAGCACCGCCTGCTGACGCAAGGCGCCGAGCTGGCCGTAGGCCTCGTCGGCACGTCCGATCTGCGTCAGCGCATGCGTGCGCAGCAACAGGCCGCGTGCCGGCAGCGGCTGCGCGTTGGGGGCATCTAGCGCATTGATCGCCTCGACCGGGCGTTGCCGCGCCAGATGCCGCTCACCCTGCAACAGCGCATGCGCTGTGGGGTCGCGCTCGGCCAACTGCTGTGCGAGCGCATTGGCTGCTGCCTCGTCGCCGCGTGCATCGGCCACGCGCACCGCGCTGGCGAGTGCAATGCCGCTGACTTCGTCGTCTTCGCTGGCGGTGACCAGCAGCCGCTCTGCGCGCTGCCACTGGCCGTGGTCGGCGGCGCGCAGGCCTTCGATCAGGCGCGCGCGGCCCTTCTTGCGGCGGTACTTGCCCCACACGCGGAAAGGCAGGCTGATCAGCGTCCACAGCAACCACAGCACCAACAGCGCGATGATCAGGATCAGCACTGCCTGCGGCATCGCGGCGCGATAGTCGTTGCCGCCCACGCTGACCACCACGTTGCCCAGGTCGTAGCTGTTCTGATGCGACAGCCACTGCGCACCGAGCACGCCCAGGGCCACGGCAACCAACAGGATCAAGACGGTACGCAGCACTTTCATTGGGTGGATCTCCCTTCACGCATGGCCTGCAGTTGCAGCAGGGTGGTGCCCAGTTCCGGCAATTGCGGACGCAGTGGCGCTTGTTGCAGCGTGCGCAGGCGCGCGCGCACCTGGCGGCGATGCGGCGATTCCGGCCACAACCGTGTGGTCCAGGTGTCCACGCGGCGCAGCGATTGTGCAAAGCCCTGCGGATCGCCGCGTTCGGCGGCGGCGCGGGCGAGACTGATTTCGATCTGCAAGGCATCGCTGGCGGCATGGCGGTCGCCGGCAGTCAGCAAGGCATCGCCACGGCTGGGACGGATGTCCACCAACGGTGCCAACGCCTTCTGCCACCACGGCCGCGCCGCCTCGGTCGCTTGCGCCGACTGTTCGGGCAGGCGTTGCAGATCGCTGGCCAGCTGGTCCAGCGCCTGACCCACCTGGGCCTGCGGACCGGCGCCTAGGCGAT
Organism: Xanthomonas sp. 4461; assembly: GCF_024806475.1. Lineage (NCBI taxonomy): Bacteria > Pseudomonadati > Pseudomonadota > Gammaproteobacteria > Lysobacterales > Lysobacteraceae > Xanthomonas > Xanthomonas sp. 4461. The sequence goes on from NZ_JANTYV010000003.1 coordinate 509,627, forward strand.
CCAGCGCATCGCGCTCTTGCACCAGTGCCTGGCGCAGATTGAGGTAGCCCGGATCGTCGATGCCATTGAGTGCGGCGTTGGCCAGCGCGTAGGCGCGGCGGGCGCCATCGGCGTCGCCGGCGATGCTCAGCCGCTGCTGGCCGAGCCGCAGCAGCAGTTCCACTTCGTCCAGCCGCAGCGCCTGTGCGCCATGCCGGTTCGGGTCGGCAAGCTTCTGCACGGTGTCTTCGAGCAAGGCACTGCGCTGGCTCAGGCCCAGCATTTCATCGCGCAGCACGCGATTGGTGGCCGCAGCGTCCTGCAGGCGCTCGTTGGCCAGGCGCTGATCGCGTCGCAGTGTTTCCAGCATTTGCTGGGTACCGTCCCAGCGCTGCTGCTGCGCCTGCGCTGCCTGCAACTGCGTCTGGTGATAGCCCTGCCATGCACGCCAGCCGAGAAACAGCGCCACGCCCACAGCGGCAACGGCCAGCACCACTGGCAGCAAGGCCCAGGGAAACCGTCGCGTGGGTGCGGGCATTTCGGTCATTCGAACATCCTCGGGCAGTCACGACCGGCGCAGGCGCCGCAGTCATCTGGCACAGCATGGCGTGCGCTGGCAGAGCGCCGCAAGCTGTGCTTGGGTTCGCAGTTCAGCAAGGTCGCGACGGCGTCACGATGGCTGCCGCAGCGGCGACCAGCTGTTCCGGCAACGGACCTGCGGCGCGGACGACCCGGCTGAAGCCTGCGGCATGCGCGGCGTCGCACAGGCGTTCGCTGGAGGCGACCAGCGGGCGTTGCCGCACTGCCTCGCTCAGCCCTGCGGGCAACTGCTGCAGCACCAGCGTCAGCGCCTCGGCACTGCTCATGGCCAGTACGCTGCGCGGCAGTGCGTCGGTCAAGGCATGTAGCGCCGATGGGCGCAAACGCAGCGGGACGCGTTGATACACATCCGCCCGCAGGATGCGCGCACCGCGTTGTTCCAGGGCAGGCGCCAACATGCCGCGTCCACCCGGCGCGGTGATCAGGCCGACGCTTTGCAACGGCGCTGCGAACAGCGGCAATGCGAGCAGGCCTTCGCTGTCCATGCGCGCAGGACGCACGACCGCATCGATGCCACAGGCCTGCAGCGCGCGCGCGGTGCCCTCGCCCACGCTCACCCACTGCGCCTGCGCCGGCTGCTGCAATGGCTGCAGCTGATGCGCGGCGCGCACGGCCGCCGGGCTGGTGAACACCGCGATGGGCGCCTCCAGCGCACCCTGCAAGGCGGCGCGCGCCTGCATGGTGTCGTTGGTCTGCAGGCGCCAGGGCGACAGTGCCAGCAGCCGCCCGCCATGCCGCGCCACCGCCCGTCGCAACGGCGCGTGCTCGCCGCTGGGACGGAGCGAGAGAAGGGTCCATGTATCGGCGAGCCGGGGAGGGCGGGTCATCTGGCGATTATGCGAGAGCGTTGCCGTCTGGGGGCGGGTATCGCGTGCTGTGTTGGCGCGGACGGTGATCTAGACCGGTCTGCACGGAAGTGGCGCGCGGCTGCCAGAAGGGCGCCGACGGCTCCCTGGAATCCGCGCGTCAGCGCGGTACATGCCGATTCCGGCACCTGGTCGCGCCCCTCCGATGGCCACGCAGTCGCTCTGGTCGTCGCGCTTCATCCGCGCGCCTGGTGTTGCGTTGTGTGCCGCTCAGCAGGATGCCTGCGTTTCTGCGGCCACAACCTCGCGCTGGGGTCTGTGCCGATTGCCGCCTCCGCCCACGATCCGCCACGACAATCGAGCTGGAGTGGCGCCGTGATCAAGTCCTACCTCATCAACATGCAGCGCAGCGGCGATCGCCTGCAAGCGATGTCGGCGCGGTTCCAGGCGTTGGGGATTGCGTTCGAGCGCCTTCCTGCAGTCGATGGCGCAACGCTCACGCCTGAGCAGATCGCCGCCTTCGTGCGTGAGCGCCCGCTGGAAAATTCCGGCGATGCCTTCAGCACCGGCCCGCGCAAATGGACTGCGTCCAACATCGGCTGCTTTCTCAGTCATCAGGCGGCCTGGCGCATCGCAGCCGAGTCCGACGATGCCTACACCGCCATCTTCGAAGACGACATGCACCTGTCCGATGCGCTGCCCGCACTGCTGCGCAGCACCGACTGGCTCCCGCCGGGCAGCAGTGTCGTGCGCCTGGAACCGTCCTACAACCGGATCAAGCTCGATGCCAAAGTCGCCGACATCGCCGGGCGCCAGCTGCGCCTGGTGCGTCCATCGACCTATCAACATTGCTGGCCGGTGTGCGCCGGTGCGCTGATCATCAGCCGCGAGGCGGCGCGACTGTTGCTGGCCGCCGACGCGCGCTGGCACACGATGGCCGATATCTTCTTGTTTGGCTGGAACGAATCGCCGGTGGCGCAGCAGCTGTCCACCTATCAGCTGGCACCGGCAGCCTGCATCCAGGACAAGTTCTTTCACGCAGCGCCGGAGCAGATCGTGTTCACCAGCACCATCGATGTGCCGCTGACGCGCGCGCAGAAACAACGCAGCGCGCACTGGAAGGCCAAGGCAACCACGCTGTTGCGCGTGGCGCAGGGCTATCGCAAGGTCGTGTTCGCACCGTAAAACCACGCTCGACACGCTGGCGCCGTGGTGATCGCAGGTCTTGCAGTTGCGCATTGGGGCGCTGACGCTGCGCGCGCAAGCGGCGGCAGCTGATGCCGATGGATCTGCGGTTTTGACGACGCAACACCCGCCGTGCAACCACCCGAGGCTGCACGCGTTCACCATGCGGTACCGCATGTCATCCATATGCACAAGACGCTCGCCGGACATTGCGGCATGATGCCGCCCTTCGCCGTCAGCCAGCCATTGTCGATGACTCCTTCTTGCACGCTCGTCTCCGCCCTGCAGTCGCTGCAGCAGCAGTTCATCGCCATGCCGCCGGTGCTGTCGATGGGCATTGCGGTGGATGGCTTGCACGATGGCGCGCTGCGCCTGCGTGCGCCGCTGCAGGCCAACGTCAACGACAAGGCCAATGCGTTCGGCGGCAGCCTGGCCTCGTTGATGACGCTGGCCAGCTGGGGATGGCTGACCCTGCAACTGCAACTGGCCGGCCACGAAGCCGACGTGTATGTCGCCGACAGCCAGCTGCGTTATGTCGCGCCCGTGTACGAAGACCTGGTGGCCGATGCCGAGCCCGCGGAGCTGGGTGGCTGGGATGCCTTTCTGGCGACCTTCCGGCAGCGCGGCAAGGCGCGCATCGGCATGCGTGCACAGATTGCACTCGGGTCGGGCGCGGCGGCGGCCACGTTGAGCGGGCGCTTCGTGGCGTTTCCAAAACGGTAGGATGCGGGCTGGATCAAGGGGGAAATGCGCATGCGTGCACTGATTGGGGCGCTGGTCCTGCTGGGGCTGGCGATGCTGAGCGGGGTGGCCATTGCGGGCAGCCGTGCCCAGGCGCGTGTGCTGGAAACCACCCAGGCCGCCTATGCGGCGGCGGTGCGCTGGAGCGATTTCGATGCCGCGCAGGGGTTTGTCGAACCGACCTACGCCCAGGCCCATCCGCTCAGCGACCTGGAACGCTCGCGCTATGAGCAGGTGCAGATCTCCGGCTACCGCGAGGTGCGCGTGGGCGAAGATCCCAATGGCGACCTGCGCCGGGAGGTCGAACTGCGCGTGATCAACCGCAATACCCAGGCCGAACGGCTAGTGCGCAGCATCGAGATCTGGCACTGGAACCCCGAACAGAAGCGCTGGTGGCTGGTCAGCGGCCTGCCCGATCTGTGGAAGGGTCAGTAGCCCGGCCGCTGCCCGGCTGGCCGTCGCGTGCGCCAGCTGTGCGACAATTCCCGCCCGCTCGACTGACCCTGACCCCGTGAATTTCGAAGAGCTGCAGGCCTTTGTCGGCCGCAACCCCATGTTGTCGCTGGCCCTGGTGGGCCTGACCATCGCCCTGATCGTCACCGAGGTTGCGCGCCTGTTCCGCGGGTATCGCGCACTCAAGCCGGCCGAGCTGACCCGTTTGATCAACAGCGAAGACGCGCTGGTGATCGATCTGTCGCCCACCGCCGATTTCGAAAAAGGCCATATCGCCGGCAGCCGCAACGTGGCCCTGGCCAAGTTCGACCCGGCCGGCAAGCTGCTCGCCAATGCCAAGGCATCGCCGGTGGTGGTGGTCTGCCGTAGCGGCACCACCTCTGCAGGCGCGGCCAAGACGCTGAAGAAAGCCGGCTTCGAGAAGGTGTACTGGCTCGAAGGTGGCATCGCCGCCTGGCAAATGGCCGAGTTGCCACTGATCAAGGGCCGCTGATCCGCCTTGTGCGGCAGCTCGCAAGCCCCCATTGCTTGCGTGAGATACTTGCGTTTTCACGTCTGCATCACTCAACGCTGCACCCACCGAACCGCTTCTGGAGTTAGGAATGTCCGACGAAATCCTCAACGGCGCCGCCGCGCCGGCCGACGCCGCTGCTGGCCCCGCCTTCACCATCGAAAAGATTTACGTCAAGGACGTTTCTTTCGAATCGCCGAATGCACCGGCCGTCTTCAACGACGCCAACCAGCCCGAGCTGCAGCTGAACCTGAATCAGAAGGTCCAGCGCCTCAACGATAACGCCTTCGAAGTCGTGCTGGCCGTGACCCTGACCTGCACCGCCGGCGGCAAGACCGCCTACGTGGCCGAAGTGCAGCAGGCTGGCGTGTTCGGCCTGGTCGGCCTGGAGCCGCAGGCAATCGACGTGCTGCTCGGCACCCAGTGCCCGAACATCCTGTTCCCGTATGTGCGCACCCTGGTCAGCGACCTGATCCAGGCCGGCGGCTTCCCGCCGTTCTACCTGCAGCCGATCAACTTCGAAGCCCTGTACGCCGAAACCCTGCGTCAGCGTTCGCAGGGCGAAGGCACCTCGCTGGCCGATTCCGAGCCGGCTGGAAACGCCTAAGCACTGTCTGCGCCGATGAGCGATTCGACCCGCAAGATCGCCGTTCTCGGCGCCGGTTCCTGGGGCACGGCTCTGGCCGCGCTCCTCGCCAGACACGGTCACCCGACCGTGCTCTGGGGGCGCGATGCGGCGATGGTGGAGGCCATCGACCGCACGCACGAGAACGTGCGTTACCTGCCCGGCATTCCGCTGCCGGAGACGTTACGTGCCACGACCGATCTGCAGGCCGCCGTTGCCAATGCGGACTGGATCCTGGTCGTGGTGCCGTCGCATGCATTTACCGAAACCATCCGCCTGATCGCTCCGTTGCGTCCGGCCAGCGCTGGCGTTGCCTGGGCAACCAAGGGCTTCGAACCCGGTTCCGGGCGGTTCCTGCATGAGGTGGCGCGTGACCTGCTGGGCCCCGGCGTTGCGCTGGCGGTGGTGACCGGGCCGTCGTTCGCCAAGGAAGTCACGCTCGGTTTGCCCACTGCCATCACCGTGCACGGCGACGATGCGGCGTTTGCGCAAGTCGTGGCCGATGCCATGCATGGCCCAACCTTTCGTGCCTACACTGGCGATGACATGGTCGGCGCCGAGCTCGGTGGCGCAATGAAAAACGTGCTGGCGGTGGCCACCGGCGTGGCCGATGGCATGCAGCTTGGCCTCAACGCGCGGGCCGGTTTGATCACGCGGGGCTTGAACGAGATGCTGCGTCTGGCCGCAGTGATCGGTGCGCGCCCGGAGACCCTGATGGGCCTGGCCGGGTTGGGCGATCTGGTACTCACCTGCACCGGCGATCTGTCGCGCAACCGCAGGCTTGGGTTGGCGCTGGGACGCGGACAGAGCCTGAACGATGCGATCCGCGAGATCGGCCAGGTGGTGGAATCGGTGCAGACCGCCGATGAAGTCATGCGTCAGGCCGAGCATCACGGCATCGAGTTGCCGATCTCCAACGCCGTGCGCGCGGTCCTGCATGGCGAGATCACCCCGGAAGCCGGGTTGAAGGGGCTGCTGGCCCGCGAGCGCAAGCCCGAGTACCCGCAGACCCTGTTTACCTGATCGGCGTGCAGCGGGCTTGCGCGCTGCATGGCATCAACAAAAAGCCCGGCATTGCCGGGCTTTTTGTTGGCCGACGACCGCACCCCGCAGGGCGGCTGCAGCCGGTCACGCGCATTGCCCTATCGAAGGCCATACGCGTTGCATCGGCTTGCTGCCGTTTCTGCACGCGCTTTGCGGACCGATCGCGCAAAAGAAAGAAGCCCGGTCGGGGGACCGGGCTTCCAATGCAACGCGGGAGAGAGAGTCGCGTTGCAGTCAAACGTGCGGCTTACCAGCTGAAGCGCGGGCCGACCGACCATTCCTTGTTGCCGTCGCCATCCATACGGATGTCGCCGTTGATGCCCCAGTTCTGGTTCAACTTCACCTGGGCGCCAAGGCGGCCGTAGAAGTTGTCACCGATGTCGATGCCGCGCTTCTTGGAGAAGTCTTCGTAGCCAGCCAGGGCATAGACTTCGAAGTGTTCGCCGAAGGCGTTACGCAGGCCGGCTTCCACGCTGTAGCCGTCGAAGCTGATGTTCGGGGTGTCCAGGTCCAGCTTGCGGTACGCAACGCGCGCAACGAAGTCGGTGCTGGTGGCGATCTCGTGGTTGTAGCCCACACCCACGCCCCACTGCTGGAAGTCGGAGTTGGAGCTTTCGAACACGTTGTCGTTGTCGTCGGCGTTCTGCTTGCTGTAGTCACCGAACACGTGGAAGTTCGGAGCAACGGCGTACGAAGCCTTCAGGCCCCAACCGTCTGCATCGCGACCTTCGGTCGGGGTGCGCACGTAGTCGCCTTCGACGAAGTTGTAGGAGAGGTTTTCAGCAGCGGAGGCCGCAAACGGCAGGGCTGCGAGGAGGCCGAGGGCCAGCAGTGAAGTCTTCATGATCAATACCTGTACTTATGGTTTGGGCCGGCGCTGAGGCGGATGCCGTTCGCTGCCGAGATGTAAATTCTCCGTTATTCGATGGAACGCGGCCTGAATTTTGAACTGACTGGTATATGAATCATCGCGCCTGGTTCAGCTGCGCTTTTTGGCGTGAAGGTCGCGATGCGAGTGGGTCAAACCCAAAGTGTGATCGCGGTTGTGTCCGGCGATTGTGCTGCTGGCCGCTAAACTATTTGCGCTGGAAGGGGATAGACACATGAGATGCCCATATTCCGATTGTGAGAACACATGACACAGAGCACAGACGATCTTCTTGCACGTGCAACGCAGGCCATGCTGGACGCGAAGGACGCAGAGTCGCTTGCGCTGCTTGGCACGCTGCTTGAGCAAGACCCCATGTGCGCACAAGCTCACTATCTAATGGCCGCGCAGCAGGCGCAGCTTGGAGAGCTTGGTGTTGCCGAGCAGGAATTCAGGGCGGCGTTGCAGCTGTCACCGGGGTTTGTCATGGCGCGCTTCCAGCTCGGCCAGCTGCTACTTGTCACCGCACGCAATAACGAAGCGATTCAGATGTTGACGCCATTGTCCGAATCAGTCGATGGAGCGCTCGGGGGTTATGCCAGTGCCTTGATCTCGATCGCAAACGATCACATCGAGCTTGCCATTTCGCAGCTGCAGATGGGGTTGGCTCAGGCACAGCCCGTCGTCGCACTGCAGGCAGATATGCAGCGGCTCGTGCGCACGCTGTCAGAGGGTCAAGCGACAGCGCAGACAACACAGCCCGACACTGCCGGCGCATTGCCTGGTGCATCGATGCTGTTGTCGAACTACAGCCGTTACAACTGACTATGGAATTGGGCCGGCTCTCTCCGACTGCTGCGTTGATCGCGGCGATCCGTGGCGAGACAGTGCGAGGGCGGGGTCGGGTCGCTCCAGCGTCATCGAACAACCGCAGGGCCGAAGCAGCGTCAGTGGTCAAACAGGCAAAGTCGACTGCGCAGCTGGAACGTCAGTTGATGGAGCTCGTTCGCGAGCTGCCAAGTGACGATCTGCCTGCAGTGCTCCGGGCGCGGCCGCTATTGATTCGACAAGTGCTGCTTTGGGAGTTCGGCCAGACATTCCGCGAGCATTCCGAGTGGGCCTCGATCATGCGGCGGATCGAAGCGCAGCTCGATGCGACCGATCCTGAGGGACGTGCCTTCGCCGGCTTGGTGCGTTCATTGCAGCGCAAGGCGTAGCGGAACGTGGGCAACAATGCAGCTTCCAGCTTGATCTTTTCTGAGTGGTCGCCGGATGGCGTCGTGTTTCCAATGGAAGGCGCGCATACCGGCGATCTGGTGATGGCGCTTCCGGCGATTGGCGCTGCGCTCCAGCAGGGCCCGGTGGCGGTGGTAGGCCTGCGGCCGAACTACTACCGCTCGCTACGACGATTGCCAATCCACTTTCGCTTCCACATCGATGGTGGGCGTGTGCTCAGGCCGCACTGGCGCGCGAACATGCATCCCACCGATGTCTGGCTGCAAAGCCTGTCGCAGGATGCACGGGCGGTCAGAATGGACATCCCGACCGACGATGGACCATGGGTATCGCACCTGTTGCCGGGAGGGCCATGGGTCGTGTTGAGCCCATGGGCCGACTTTGCTCCGAAGCGATGGGAGCCTGATCGCTGGCGCGCATTTGCGCAGTATGCGGCGGATAGAGGATTCCCGGTTGCGGTATTCGGCCCGCCACAGTCGCAGGCGCTGGCCGATCACATCGCCGGCGGTGCGCACGTCAATCTGGTCGGCATGGATACGCCGGAAAACTGGCCGGCGTTATTGCGACGCGCCAGTCTGGTGGTGACGGTGGACAGCGGCCCGTTGTATTTCTGCGATGCAATGAATGTCCCTGTCATCGGGCTGCATGGACGGACCCGACTCAGCGAGGCCGGCCCCTATTGGGACAACAGCTTGTGCGTGGAAGCCTACGGGATGGCGGCGGTTTCGTTCGATGCGGTCGTGGCGTCTTTCGAGCGCTGGGCTACGGGTTTCGGCGCAGCCTCATGCGTCACCGGGAGCGCGTAACGCCAGGCCTAAACTAATTTCTGCGACCCGGGATTGTAGGGAGGTAACGGCGAAAGAACGCCGACCGACAATCCATTAGGAGCAGGGGCATGGTGGCAGTGTTTACGGGCAATGGACTGGGACTGTTCGACAGTTCTCTGGCTGCCCTCGGGGCGACAACCGGCGGTACCGCCTCGCTGGGTCAAGGACGCGACCGGCAATACGTCAACGTGGCGCAAGGCAATCTTGTCCTGCAGGCCGCAGATGAGCATCTGAACTTCCGCGGTTTGTCGGTCGGGTTGAACCGGACCTACAACAGCCTGGGGCAGCTTTCCGACGTCGGTGCAGACGGCTGGCTGACCGGATTCGAGCGTAAGGTCAGTCTGTTCGGCACGCTCAATACCTCCGGTTCGCGCGCGCGCCTGCAACAAGGCGATGGCAGCACCACCGAGTTCCTGTACGACACGACCACACGCAAGTACGTGTCCACCGCAGGCGCCGGTGCGCACGACACGCTTTCCTGGGATGCCGAGTCCAAGATCTGGACCCTGACCGAGGGCAGCACGCGCCGTCAGGAAATCTTCGCCGATCATGCCGATGCGAGCTTGCAGGGACGGCTGCTGCGCATCATCGCCGGAACCACCGATGGAGGCGCCTCCGCAGCCTTTGATGTGGTGTACGACATGGATGGCCGCATCGGCGCGGTTGTGCAAGCCGACGGCACCAGCGGCAGCGATGCGCTCGTCTTCTCTTACGATGCACAGGGCCGCCTTGCATCGGTGGGGACGCGCCAGGCAGGTGTGATCGAGCACCAGATCGCCTACGAGTACGACGCCCAGGGGCGATTGACTGCCGTGGTCACCGACCTCACCCCCTGGGACGACACAGATAACGTCTGGAACACGTCGGACCGCGCGGCCAACGATGGCCACCTGTTCCGTACCGAGTACAGCTATGTCGATGCGACCAGCCTGAGGATCGCCTCGGTGCGCCAGAGCGATGGCGTGGTCACCCGTTACAGCTATCAAAGCGATGGACGTCTGGCCAGCGTCGCATATGGCGAAGGCGCGCAAGCACAGGCGTACACCCTGGCGTATGCCAGCGATCAGCGTCAGACCGATATCACCGATGCTGCGGGGCGTACCTGGAGCTATCGCTTCGACGCGTCCGGCCAATTGCTGGAAGTCCTCGCCCCGCCGGTGAGCGGCCAGCGCGACGTCACCAGCTACACCTATGATGCGGCAGGCAACCTGCTCTCGACCAGGCAGGCACGCGGCAGCGCCGTGCTCACCCAGGTCACTTACATCTACGACGCCAGCGGCAATCTGCTGCGCGAGACCAATAAGGCCGGCGAGGCCACCGTGCGCGCCTACTCGGCGCAGAACCAGCTGCTTTCCGAAACCCGCTATCTTGCCGGGACCACGAACTTCAGCACCGCCGAGCCCCCCGTCGCAGGCGCGCTACGCACGCGTTACGTCTACGACAGCCAGGATCGTCTTCGCTTCGTCGTCGATGCCGAAGGCCGTGTGAGTGCGTTGGCGTATGCGAGCAGCGGCACAGGGATCGGCCAGTTGGCAAGCACGCGCAGTTTCGTCAATGCAAGCTACGCCGGCACGACCTACACCGAAGCGGCATTGCAGGCCTGGGCTGCGCCGTTGCTGGCAGACACCTCGCTGGTCGAATACAGCTACGACCCGAATGGGCGTCTGGCACTGACGGTTGCCTTTGCGCAAGTGGACGCCGACGGTACGGGTGTACGCGATCAAGCCACGTTGACCACATTGTCCACCTACAACCGCCAGGGATTGTTGCTGCGCAAGGCCACCGTGCGCGGCACCGCGGAAGCATCGGTGCTGAGCGAGATCGTTGACTACTCCTACGATGGCATGGGCCGTCTGCTGGGCACGGTGCAGAGTCCAGGAGCGGGCGTTGGCTCGCCTGCTCCAGCAGACCCCGTAGATCCGGTAGATCCGGTAGATCCCACGGATCCAGTCGATCCGCCAATTGCCCCGCCGCCAACCCGCACAACCACATACCAGTATCTGGATAGCGTGGGACGCATTGCCATCGCGCAGACTGCTGGCGCAACGCAGATCCAGGTGCGAGACAGCGCAGGGAGGATCACGACGACGACGTTGGAAGATCACACCAGCGTGGGCGCCGCGCGCACGCAACGCTACATCTATGATGCTGCAGGCTTGCTGCGTGCATCCGAAGATGCGTTGGGTGGGCGTGTATACCAGTTCTACGATGAAAAGGGCCGGCTGGCGGCACAAGTCGATGCCACGGGCACCGTCATCGGCTATAGCTACGACGGCGCGGACCGGGTGGTCGCCACTACGACGTACGCGAATCGCGTCACGACCTCAACCTGGCTGGTGGACGGAGCAGTGGTCCCGGCCATGGTGTCGCAGATCGGGCTGCAGACAGACAGCGCCAACGACCGCGTCACCCGTCGCAGCTACGACGACGCAGGTCGGGTACTGACCGAGACCAGTGCGGTCGGTACGGTGACTCGCTATGCGTACGATGGCGCCGGGCGCCTGATCACTGCCACTATCGGTACCGGGGCCACGGCGCGGGTTACACGTAATTTCTACGATGCTTCGGGCCTGCTCACAGCGACGCTGGATGCCGAAGGCTTCCTGGTCGAACGCGGCTACGACAAGGCGGGAAGGCTGATTCGCACCATCGCCTATGCAACAGCCACAACGGCTAGCCTGCGCGCCGCCGGCACGCTGCAGCAGCTACGTCCAGCAGCCGCAGACGGGGATCAGACCACTCGCCTGTTCTATGACGGACGCGGGAATCTGGTCGGCCAGCTCGATCCGGAAGGCTACGTCACCGAGTACGTCTTTGACGAGGATGGCAATAGTCGTGCGACGTTGTCGTACTACAAGCAGGTGCCGGAGGCGTCTCGCACGGGTGACTGGGCAAGCATTCGCGGGCAGGTTGCAGCGGTAGTAGATGAAGCTGCCTATCGGCAGCAGCGTCGGCAGTTCAATGGCATGGGTCAGCTGGAGACCGAGGTCTCCACTAGTGGTCTGGTGACGCGCTACACGTACGATGCGGCGGGTCGTCTGGCGCAGGCCATCAGTGAAGACCGCCGTACAAGCGAGTGGGGATGGGAGATCGTCAAGACGCGGGAAAATAACCGCTTCTATAACGCGTTTGGTGAGTTGGTCGCTGAGCTCGATGGTGCTGGCTCCGAGAAACTGGTCGATGCGCAGTCAGAGCAAGAGCGTCAGGAGCTGATTGCCCGTTACGCAACGCATTATCAGTACGATGCGCTGGGTCGCATGATCCGCAGCACCAATCCCAACGGGGTCGCGACATGGTTTATCCATGATGCCGAAGGGCGCCTGCGCTACACCGCGCAGGGCATGTCCAGTGCGGAAGGCGTCAAGAACGCACAGGCCGAAGTCACCGAGTGGCGCTACAACGCTTTTGGTGATCAGACGGAGCAAATCCGCTATGTCGGCCGCCTGCAGTTGGCCGTGCCCGACAGCCGTCAGAGCCTCCTGGATGCACTCGGTACCCTATCTTTCACAGCCGCAACCGACGCGCGCCAACAATTTACCTACAACGCAAACGGCCAGGTCATCACGGCGACCGACACGCTCGGTGTACGCACGCTGCAGACCTACAACGTGTTTGGTCAACTGGAGCGGATCGAGCGCGCAGCAGGCACGCCACGTGGCACGGTCACGACCTACAGCTATGATCGTCGCGGTCTGCAGTTGCAGACTGTACAAGATGCTGGAGCGCGACGGCTCAACTTGACGCAAAGCGTTCGCTACGACGCCTTCGGACGCGCGGTCAGCCAGACCGATGCACGTGGTGGTATCAGTAGCTTTGCATACGACAGGAACGGCAGGCTCATCCAGACATCGCGCCAGGTAGAGGGGCGCGATGAAACCACGACCACTCGCTATGACGCGTTTGCGCGTGCATTGGAGATTACCGACGCAACCGGCAACACTGCACGCTTCAGCTACGACGATGCGGCGCTGGAAGTAAAGATGACATCCGCATTGGGTGTGGTCACCCGATCGCGTTACACCAAGTTTGGCGAGCTGCGGCAGGTGGATGGTGCCAAGCCGGCGAGTTACGACTATGACGCGAACGGGAGGCTGGTGTTCTGGAAGGATGGAGCAGTCAGCAAGAATCGTGAGTATGACGATGCTGGCAGGCTCGTTTCTACCGATGAAACGGGTCCGCGCTTTGTCTATACGTACGACGACGCTGGAAGGCAGATCGCCAGCATCGAGCCGAACTGGGGCTACAACCCGGATACGGGTTCTGACGAAATTCTGCCGGGCAGCCCTTCCACCCGTTATACATATGATGCGCTCGGGCGCCAGCTTCGCGTGGTGGATCCCAGGGGAACGATTACCGATTTCCGCTACGACCTGTCGGGTCAGCTGCTGGAATCGATAGTCGATCCGAGCGGGCTCGCAATCAAGACCACCTATGCCTGGGACGAACTCGGCCGACAGATCTCCGTCGTCGAGGCCGCAGGCACGACCGCAGCGCGGACCACTCTCTACACCTACGACACCGCCGGCAGACGCATCAGGGAGGTAGTTGACCCGACCAAGCTCGCGTTGACCACAACCTACACCTACGATGCCAACAGCAATCTCGTTGCGCGCCAGGATGCCAGCGGCAGCCTGACGCGTTACACCTATGACGACGCCAATCGTCTAAGGTTCCAGATCGATGGAGTCGGCGCTGTCACCGAACGTCATTACGATGCGGCGGGTCGCGTCGTGGCGACGAGGACATACGTTGAACCAGTCGCGCTAAGCAGCACTGCGCTTCAGGCAACAAGCGCACAGGTGCAGGCCTTGGTTGTGCGTAACGATGCGCGCGACCAACAACAGTATGTCGTCTTCAATGCCGACGGCCAGGTTTCGCTCACGATCGACGGTGCGGGTGCGACCTCTTCGTACCGGTACGATGCCAAGGGGCGCCAGGTCAAAACGACTCGGCATGTGTGGCCAATCGCACTAGATAGCACTAAGCGACTGGCCCTCGAGAGCGGTGAATCGAACATGGACAGCATCGAGGTAGAGCTGGACGGGCGCGATGCTGTCGAGTGGAAAGCCTACTACGCCAGTGGCGCTATCGCGGCGACCGTGGATGGTTCCGGCGCGGTCACCGAATTTTTCTATAATCAATCCGGACTGCTCTCGGGTCGTAGAGAATACTCCCAGAGAATAGACCTCGATCAGTACACGAGCCAAGGTGTCGATCAAATTGTACGAAACCGGCTCGACCGCGGTGAGTATGAGGCGGATGATACAAATCAAAGATATACAGAGTCGCAGCTCGGTCTGGCGAACGACCAGGATTACGGGTATCGCGAAGTCGGCTATATCCGCGACAGTGCAGGCCGGGTCATCTACGAACTGCAAACAATCAACGAGTATCGCTTCGGTTATCGGGATAGCGGCAAGCTTTCGGTGAAGGAATATGTGTACACGGCTGCAGGCGAACTGTCGTCAGAAACGATATATGGACTGGGCATCCGGGCACCGGGTGATGGCGGCAAGCCGGTTCTCGGGAATTCGTGGATCGATGTAGGGCAGCGGCTGGAAAGCGAGTTGGCCGAGCTCGGCCAGAACGAAAGCAGGCAAAGCCTGATCCGTACCCGTAACTATTACTACGACGCGGCGGGCCGGCAGCGCTTCGCGATCGACGCGAGCGGGGCAGTTACAGAGCAGAAGTACGATGCGATGGGCCGGGTTATCGACAAACGCAGCTACGGCACGCTGCTGACCAACGTACCGAACACCCTCTCCGAGGTCGAGGCCGGGGTCGCCACCGACACGAATTACCAGGGTGGCTTGTTCCGCTACGATGGCGCTGGCCGTGTGATCTCCCAGGTAGATCGATTGGGGAAGGTTGACGCCTTTGGTTATGACGGTGCGGGGCGCATGATTCGCCACCAGGACCGCAATGGGGCGGTGTGGACCTACACCTACGACGCGGCCGGCAACAGAACCGCGCAGTTCAGCCCAATCGTTACGATCGCAGCGGCCGATGCTTCCGGCGTCGTCACCAGTACGCAGCGCAGCGTCGTCACACGCTATACCTACGACGGGCAGGGCAATGTCACCTCGATGATCGAGGATGCCGATGGTGGGCGGCCTCGCGTCACGAGCTATGAGTACGACAATCGCGGCAATCAGATCCGTACCCTTTTTCCCGATGCCGGCCGCCTGGATGCGACTGGTCAACTGATTGCATCCGGCCAACGCGCAACCGTCGAAGTCACCTACGACGCGTTCGGCAACGCGATCATGCAGAAGGACGTGCGCGGCAAGTACAGCTACAAGGCCTACGATCCTGAAGGAAGGCTGGCCTATGACGTGGATGCCGAAGGCTATGTCACCAGTTACGGGTACAACGCGTTCGGCGAACAGTCGCGGCTGACGCGACACGGCTACAAGGCGAATATCCCCACCGATGGCCCCGCTGAGTATCCGGAAACGATCGATCGCTACCTGCAGTGGATGGACTCATCTGAAGATCGAACGGTTTATACGTTCTATGATCGCGCGGGCCGCAAGTCCAGTGTCGGTACGATGGTTTTGACTGTGCCAACATTGGCAAGAGCATCTGACCAGATGCAAGCAACTTACTGGGGCCAGGATCCGGTTGAACAAGACCTGGACTGGAGAGCTACCTCGCGCACGACGTTTTACTATGATGCGTTTGGAAACTTGAGGAAAGAAGCGGTTTTGCTTGACCGGGATCATTGGGGGCCTTATACCGATCTCGGTTACGGAACGTTCGCAATGACGTACCACGTCTACGATGCGAATGGTCGCGAAATCCGAAGGACGGATGCGCAGGGCTATGTCACCGCTTACGAGTACACGGCGACAGGTCAGCTCGCCAAGCAGACCGAGTATGCCTCACCGATCACGTGGGCAAATCCTGAGGACGTCAATTACATCAGTCCATCCGGTAATGATAGAAGCACGACTTACGCTTATGACGCACTGGGAAGGAAAGTCTCGGAAACGGTAACCCGTCGGGCGCAGGACAGATTTGGCGCCGAAAGTGTCGGCTCTGTGGTCAATACCTATGCTTACGACAGCGAGGGTCGCCTCACTCAGTCGCGCATCAAAGACCAGATTGTCAGTATGGCCTACGACGCACTAGGTCGTATGGTGCTAACACGAGAGGCTGTGCGCGGCGTGGTCAGTGCCGCTGCACCCGGGTTGCTGGCAAGTGGGCAATTCTCCGGGATCGACGATCCAAAGCTGTACCAAGACGTGCTTCCGACCACCACGATGCGCTATGACGCGTTCGGCAACCTGGTCGAGCAATCCAGTGGCGCCGATGGTGCAGATTGGGTCACCCAAACCTTCCGCTACGACTGGCAGGGGCGCAATGTCTGGCAGCGCGATGTGCTCGGCAACGAGCTGACGCGTACGTTCGATGCAGCCGACCGTGTTCTGGAAGAGCGGCGCAAGATCAACTATGCAACGTTCTCGCAGTCCGAGAGCGGCAAGTTCAGTTACACCTGGCAGGCGGCGGCCGAGCTGGGCGAGTGGGCATGGTTCAGCACGCGCTATAGCTACGACAACATCGGGCGCCAGCTCGGCAAACAGTCGTTCCGCGAGAGCTTCGTTAGTAACCAGAGCTTGGGCGAGGTTGTCGAGGCCAGCGAGCGCGTGGAGTACAACGCGTTCGGCGAGATTGC
The DNA here is from genome assembly GCF_024806475.1 of Xanthomonas sp. 4461. Taxonomy (NCBI): domain Bacteria; kingdom Pseudomonadati; phylum Pseudomonadota; class Gammaproteobacteria; order Lysobacterales; family Lysobacteraceae; genus Xanthomonas; species Xanthomonas sp. 4461. The sequence continues at coordinate 526,180 of NZ_JANTYV010000003.1, forward strand.
TGTCAAGGACATGCATACCGCCGGTGCGGAAGTGGACCAGACGATCCAATATCAGTATGACGATCATGGGAATGTCGTTTGGACCAATGCCGATGGCGTGGAGCGACGCTTCACCTACGACGCTGGAAATCGCCAGATCTCCGAGTCGCATCAGGTTGGTGGCTCCAACGGTGAGTCCTGGGATGGCTGGTATGTACAGAACTCGCTTGAGCTTGATCTCCTTGGCCGAGTGATCAAACGCACGCGTATGGCATCCGGTCAGGATGGCAACGCGGCTGATACGGTTACCCAGCACATTTACGACCGCTGGGGTAACCAGACCTGGGTCAGGGATGCCAAGGGCAATGAAACGTCGTTTGCATACAACGACGCGAATCAGCTGATCTCGCAGACGGCGCCGGAGGTCAAAGTCGTATCGGCGACTGGCGCAACGACCTACGAGCGCCCGGTAATGCGCTGGTTCTACGACGCAATGGGCCAGTTGGTGGGAACGCGGGATGCCAACGGCAACGGCCGTCGTTACACGTACGACATCCGGGGCCGGATGACCAGTGAAGAGGATGCCGCCGGCGGCATCAAGCGCTACCGTTACGACGCGCTAGGCCGCCAGACACTCACGTCCGATGCAGATGGCACTCTCACTCTAAAGCGGGTGGATGCTGCTGGGCGCGTGGTGTCCGTGTGGGCCGACAACGGCAATAGAGCCGATGGCAGCCGCAGCTGGCAGGAGATGGAACGTTACGTGCTGGACCAGGACGGCAATCGCCTGGTCAGCATCGACAGCAATGGCAAGGTGACCAAGGCCTCCTACGACAGCCAGGGCCGGATGATTCGTTCGGAAAGCGCTACCGGCGTGGTGATGGAGTACGCCTATGATCTGCGAGGCAACAAGATCCTGGAGCGTAACGCACTTTCTCGTGGTGACACGTCGGAGCCTTCTGAGGGCTGGGACTGGAAGCTAGACAGGGAAAATCAGCAGGTCTTCTTGGACGAGAAGACATGGGCCTATGACGCTTTCAATCGGGTTATCGACCATAACGATTTGAGCGGTCTGGATTACGACTACACCTATGGCCAGCAGTCCGGTCAGTTGCTTTCGGTTTCGATAAGCGACAGGCCGGGCGAGCTTTTTAGAACAGCCAGTAGTTCTGCGCAGATGGAGCAAGATCCGGAATTTCCCGGAGATCCGGGCGAACCAGAGCCAACCATTCCGACTTACGTTGAAAGTCAACGAAACTATTTCTACAACGCCGACGGCTTGGTCGTACGTGTCGATGAACCGAGTGCGCTGTACGATCCCACCACCGGTTCGCTCAGGACCAACACCACCCGTTACGAATACGATGCCAACGGCAACCGCACGCTGGAAGAAACCACCAGCTACGACGCCAACAACCAGTTGCTGCACGTCTCCACACGCACCAGTTACGACGCCCACAACCGCATCGAGCGTGTAATCCAGGACGACCTGGTGGCGCAGCGCCGTCTATTGGATGTGCGTTATTCCTATGACGCCGTGGGCAATCGCCGCCTGGTCGAAATGGGCAGCGCGTTCAACCCGGCGGGCGAGCAGCCGGCCAATGCGAGTTTCGAAGACGGCAATCGCGGCTGGACGTCGGGCGAAGGCTGGGTGATTAGCCAGCGCGGCGCTGGCGGTGCCGCAACCACCGGCACTTGGGGCGCCGAGTTCAAGGGCTCCAACAAGGGGCCGCAAAGCATCACCAACAACAAGCGGGTTGACGTCACCGCGGGTCAGACGATTACGGCCAGTGCCATGATCCAGCAAGGTGCTTCGGCCGCAGGAGCTGCCACGGCGCGCGTACTGGTGATCTGGTACGACGCTGCAGGCAACATGTTGCCAGGCGGCGAGGGCAAGTCGTGGAGTGCCGGCAACCTGATTACTGGCGGCTCAAATGGCGAATGGTTCAAGTCGCAGGTCACTACGACCGTCCCGCCCGGCGCAGTTTCCATGTCCATTGGCGGCAGCGCCAACAAGCGCGCCAACGCCAATTCGCTCTGGATGGACGATTTCCAATGGACCATTGGGCCGATTCCCAACCCGGCCCCGATCAACGCCGGCATGGAGCAGGGCAGCACCAACTGGGACCTGGGCGAAGGCTGGACGATCGGTCGGGAAGGCGCGAATGGCGATGCGTTCACCGGCACTTTCAGCGCGCAGTTCAATGGCTCCAATAGCGGCCCCAAGAGCATCACCAACCAGGAGCGCGTACCGGTTGTGCCGGGCAAGAGCGTCACTGCCAGTGTGATGGTGCAACAAGGCGCCTCCAGTGCCGGCGACGCCTCTGCGCAGGTGCTGATCGTCTGGTACGACGCCGCTGGCAACATGCTGCCGGGCGGCTTGGGCTCGTCGTGGTCGGCCGGCAATGTCGTGGACAGCGGCTCGAACGGCCGCTGGCACCAGTCCTCGGTCACCGCCACGGTGCCGCCGGGTGCGGCCTTCATGACCATCGGTGCCAGCGCGCTCAAGGGCGCCGGCGGCGATCCGTTGTGGGTCGACGACTTCCAGTGGACCTATACCCCGGTCGAACCCGGCATCAAGGAGTTGCCGGTCGACAAGGCGTACTGGTTCGAGTACGACAAGGAAAACCGCGTCACCGTCAGCAACGGTGTGCTCCAGGCCGGCAAGATCGTCATCGCCAACGACGACACCAGCTCGCTGCAGAGCTACGACAAGGACGGCAACGTCACCTTGCGCCAGTCCTACGACAACGGGGTGCTCAAGCGCCAGCAGTTGTTCTACGACGACCAGGGCCGGGTGGTGCGCATCGTGCAGACGTTGCCAGACGGCGTCACCCGCCTGCTGGAGACCAGCCGCTACGATGCGTCCGGGCGGTTGCTGGAGCGCCGCCAGTACGCCGATGACGGCTCGGCCAAGCGTATCGATGTCAGCAGCTACGATGCCGATGGCCAGCTGATCAGCCAGAGCGCCTACGGCATCCCGATGGGCGGGGTGTATCAGCCGGTGGACGAGGACGGCAACCCGCTGCCGCTGCCCGACGACGGCCTGGAAGGGCTGCAGCTGCTCAGCGTGGTCAACTACCAGGACGGCACGCCGGCCACAGGCTACGACGCGGCCGGCCGCCTGCGCGGCTACCGCTACTCGGTGGTGCGCAACGAGCAAGGCAGTGGCATGACCACGCCGGAGGGCTACACCCACACCTACCGCTACACCTACCAGGGTGCGGAGACCTACCTCACTCAACAGGTGACCGGCACCAGTACGCACCGCGATTTCAAGACCAGCAACAGCACCAGTACCTACGACGCCTGGGGCAAGCTGCTGTCGGTGCGCGAGAACACGCCGGGCGGCAAGGTCGACGACCGTCTGCGCTACTTCACGATGGATGCCGAGGGCAACATCCTGCGCCGCACCGAGGGCACGTTCGAGGGCGGCAAGTTCACCCAGGACGATGCCGAGCGCCTACGCACCGAGCAGTACGCGTTTGCCAATGGGCAATACGTGGCATCGGGCCGTTTCGACGGCAAGACCGACGTGCTGGGGCAGATGAACGCCTATGCCAGCACCGACGTGGGCACCTACAAGGTGACGGTGCAGGCCGGCGACACGCTGCGCGGCCTGGCGCAACGGCTCTACGGCAACGGCAACCTGTGGTACGTGCTGGCCGAAGCCAACGCCATCGACGACGACAGCGGCCTGGTGGCCGGTGCGACGTTGAACGTGCCCGATGTCAAGGCCAATACCAACGACGCCACGACGTTCAAGCCGTTCAATGCCAGCGAGGCGATCGGCTCGACCACGCCGTCGCTGCCGTACATCCCCAAGCCGCCGGAAAGTGGGTGCGGCACGTTGGGGATGATCATCATGGTGGTGGTGGCCATTGTGGTGACGATTTATACGGCCGGTGCGGCATCCGGACTTGTAAGCGCGGCGGCGGCCAGCGCCACGACTGCCGCAGGCGGCACGATCGGCGCAACGATGGCAACCGGTGCTGCGGCGCTTGGTGGAACATTTGGGGCCACAGCGGCCGTCGTGGGAGGTGCTGTCGGTGGCTTCGCCGGAAGTCTCGTGAGCCAAGGCGTCGGCAGTGCGATGGGCCAGACCAGCTTCAGCTGGCGCAACGTGGCGGCCAGCACAGTGGCGGCTGCAGCAACTGCAGGATTTAGCTCAATGATGAGTGGTGTTGCCAGTCCCCTGGTAGGTGCGATGGCAACGGCAGCAGTCGGCAACGTGAGTAACTACGCTGCCAACAAGCTCGTTGGCAACGAGGCCAGTTTCAGCTGGAAGAGCGTCGCTGCCAGTGCGGTCGCGGCGGGCATCACGCAGCAATTGGCGCCCACGATAGCTCGTTCCATCGGTGTCGATTCAACGCAGTATGGGCAAGCCATCGTTTCCGGCATTACTGGCGGCATTGTCAGCGCACATGTGCGCCAAGGAATCGTGGGCGGCGCAATCGACTATCAGGATGTGTTCGTCGATGCATTCGGTAATGCGGTCAATGGCGCGTTGATGCAGCGTGGTCAGGCGGCTTTAGCCGCTAGATCGCAAAGTGATCGGCCTTCGCTGTCGGCGTCGATTGGTGGTACCGCTGCGTTGACCAATCCGGACTACCGGGCCGACTGGCTTTACGGCAATGGAGCTGCAAGCAGCCCAGCAGGCGCTGGTACCGGTCTGGTGGAAATCGAGGCGATGCAACGTATGGTCCGGGAGCGCAGTGGCCTGCTGCCAACGAAGTCGGTGGATGCAGAGGGCCGGCCCGTTGGCTATTACGTTCCGGCAAATGCCGACATCGATGACGTCACCGGCAATCAGCTGATCCTCGATACCTTGGAATACAACCGTGGGTTGGCAGTACAAGGGATATCAATGCCTGTGCTGTTGCCATCGGTCAATGCACCGTACGCAGATTGGGTGTCTGCCAATCACGAATTGCAGGAATGGATCTACGGCCAAGAATCGTCAGTGCTCTCCATCACTGATCCTGCCAATGCAATCGATGCAGTGCCGTGGTCGATCAATGAAGGCATGCAGAGCACACGTGCCGATATCAAGGACTACACCCTCAATGCGCCGAATGCGGCAATGGCCGCAGTTGGTGCTGGCACGTATGCCGTAGTGAGTCTTGCAGGAACGCTGACCGAAGGTGTCACGAGTGGGATACGTCTTGCCACCAACACGCAGATGCGCAAGCAGGCGATTCTTGGTGCAGCACATGCGGTGACACACCCGGGCGAGACGATACGAGGCGCTGCCAACGGCTGGATGAACATGTCCGATGAGCAGCGGCTACTGGCCGGCGGCAGCATGCTGGTCGGCATGGCGGCACCGGTCTCGCGGTTGGGTGTGCTGGCTGAGGCCAGAGGGACCGTGGGCGGCTTGTCTTCACGGATAAATTCGTGGGAGGATTTGGGGGTTCCGAACCAACTTAATGAGCTTGACTACGTTGAGGGAGGCCGACTGGGTGGGCAGACCTACGGAGCTGATAAAATTTCACAATTAGGCTCTTACCTTGAGAAGCGTGGTATCACCCTTAAGGTTGGTGATGAATATCTGCCGCCAGGATATGCTGGTGGTTTTAGCGCCGGAGAACGGGCTCTTGTGCTTCGTAGCGATCCTACAAGCTATGAGGTATGGCATGAATTGACTCATTATCAACAGTACAAAATGCTTGGTGAAGATGTTTATTCCGCACAAACAAGAGTTATGAAGGAGCAATATGTTTTTGACAAGCTTGAGTCGATGCCTAAGCGCTGGGGGAGCTTTACCCCTGAGGAAAGATCACATGCGCGTTGGTACATTGATAAGGTTGGTGGACTATGGTAAATATAATTTCTAAAGATAAAGCTAAAGAATTGGCGATAGAGCACGTCATGAAGCTTGATCTTCGTGGATATAAGTATAGTTTTGTGGGCATTAGTTTTGATGAAAAATGGCCGGGGGAGTGGGGGGTTATATTTGACGTTTACACTCCTTCAGGAAATTTAATGGATGGCCCAGTTATATTCGTGGTCGAAAAAGATACGGGTAGAGTTAGAGGGTTCGAACCGAAATGAGGTCGAGGCAGTCATTAGTAAATCATGGCATTTTACATAAAAATCAGAAAATCGGATGAGATTGAATCATCGGTAATTTATTATTTTGAAAGCGATTATGATCGTTGCGGCACACTCAGATTTAATAAAATGACCGGTGAGGTAAGCTTGATTGAGCCGATGCCGGGCGATGAGAGAAATCAGTGCTTCAATCGTGCTTCTGTGAAGATCATGCGCGAATGGAAAGCGGGTAAGTTGCCAGATTTTTTGGAATGGGCCTCATGAATTTCGCCTATTTTTACTAACTACTAAAGATTCGGTTGTTGTATATTTTTATATAAATCCACTGCACTGGGCGCGAATGAGCCCAGTGCAGTCAGATTAGTCTCGCGAAGACGCAACCCGCTCCTGCATAGCGTAGACGGTGTCTTTGGCAGAAGTTGCTAGTGCACGCGAGGCGTAGAACAGCCGATCGGTCAGATCCCCATCCAATCTAGGCTGTCCACCTTGGTAGGCTCCTTCGCTTGCATGCAACACCTCCAGTAGTCCATGCAGACCAAGCACGCAGTGGTCCAGATGAGCGCAGTGCAGGGCGAGACCGAAGTTCATCGGAAGGTCTGACCAGTGAATGCCGTTACTTCCTTCCGCACCTCGTGCCTCAGCCAGACGACGAAAGAAAATATCCTCGCGTGCGTCGCTGCGATTGGATTGGACGCCGTCAATCTTGGTCTGTCGGTCTACAGAAGACGGTGCTGCGTTATCGCTTGAGCGAGCGGATTTTGAGCGGGCCATGCTGAACTCCTCGGATAGGATGAAGTCCGTCACCGCGCTGCTAAACGCAGGTGACGGACGATGCGCGGTTAGCAGACCGGTCCGAGGGCCGGCAGGCCTTGCGGCCTCCGCGCACCGCCCGCCATAAAGCTGGCAAGCATGTGCCCATCGCATAAACAACAGACATAAAAAAACGCCTGTCATCGATCGATGGGCGCTGGTGCGCCTCGGAGTGTTCGAGCTGCTAAACCCGGCTGCGGGATTGACCACAGCAATGACGATGCTGCTCGCGGCCGTGGACGCTGTCAAGCGCAGACGGCAAGGTCACCTTGCGCCAGTCCTACGACAACGGGGTGCTCAAGCGCCAGCAGTTGTTCTACGACGACCAGGGCCGGGTGGTGCGCATCGTGCAGACGTTGCCGGACGGCGTCACCCGCCTGCTGGAGACCAGCCGCTACGATGCGTCCGGGCGCTTGCTGGAGCGTCGCCAGTACGCAGATGACGGCTCGGCCAAGCGCATCGATGTCAGCAGCTACGACGCCGATGGCCGGCTGATCAGCCAGAGCGCCTACGGCATCCCGATGGGCGGGGTGTATCAGCCGGTGGACGAGGACGGCAACCCGCTGCCGCTGCCCGACGACGGGCTGGAAGGGCTGCAGCTGCTCAGCGTGGTCAACTACCAGGACGGCACGCCGGCCACCGGCTACGACGCGGCCGGCCGCCTGCGCGGCTACCGCTATTCGGTGGTGCGCAACGAGCAGGGCAGTGGCATGACCACGCCGGAGGGCTATACCCACACCTACCGCTACACCTACCAGGGTGCGGAGACCTACCTCACTCAACAGGTGACCGGCACCAGCACGCACAAGGACTTCAAGACCAGCAACAGCACCAGCACCTACGATGCCTGGGGCAAGCTGCTGTCGGTGCGCGAGAACACGCCGGGTGGCAAGGTCGATGACCGGCTGCGGTATTTCACGATGGATGCGGAGGGCAACATCCTGCGCCGCACCGAGGGCACGTTCGAGGGCGGCAAATTCACCCAGGACGATGCCGAGCGGCTGCGCACCGAGCAGTATGCGTTCGCCAATGGGCAATACGTGGCGTCCGGCCGCAAGACCGACGTGCTGGGGCAGATGAACGCCTATGCCAGCACCGACGTGGGCACCTACAAGGTGACGGTGCAGGCCGGCGACACGCTGCGCGGCCTGGCGCAACGGCTCTACGACAACAGCAACCTGTGGTACGTGCTGGCCGAAGCCAACGCCATCGACGACGACAGCGGCCTGGTGGCCGGTGCGACGTTGAACGTGCCGGACGTCAAGGCCAATACCGACGACGCCAATACGTTCAAGCCGTTCAACGCCAGCGAGGCGATCGGCTCGACCACGCCGTCGCTTTGCGCTACTGCAATTCAGTCAGAAGCGAACTGAGCCATAGGGTTTGTCTTTCGAAATGTGACATCAGCCTCGGAAAAATCTTTCACTGACATGCTCGGCATCGCTTGACATGCCTCCCGGGGGAGGCCGTAAAGTTCACACCGTCATCACAGGGGGATGCGGCGAGCTCGCTTCGGGGGATAGTGACTATCAGGATGGATAGCCACGCACGAGCGCTGCAACGACGGGTCCAAAACGTACCAAGGTTTCACCCATCGTTCTCTAGGCCGCCTGGCCTGGCATGGTGGTTTGCGTCTCATGGATGTGGCGATGCCGTCTGTCGATAAACTTTACGCTTATTGGGCGCAGGATCCGGCCAATCCGGAACTTGCCTGCCAGCTGCTCGATGCCCTGATCGAAACCGGTCAGTCCGCGCGCGCAGAGACGGTAGTCGCTGCGTTGCCGACCGAGACGGTGCTGCTCGCGGGCGTGCAGTTCCGTGCTGCGCGGCTGGATCTGCTGGCTGGCCGCTATGCGGACGCCGAAGCACGCTTGCAGCCGTTGGCCGAGCGCCATGCCGCCCCTGCCCTGGATCATGACATCGCCTTTGCGCAGCTGTGCCAGCAGAATCTGCAGGGTGCAATGGCCACGTTGGAAAAGGCACGCGCACGCCATGGCGACAGCGCGGAGTTCGCTGTGCTGTGCGCACGTATCGCCCTGATGCGTACCGATTACCCAGCCGCCGACGAGGCACTGGCGGCGGCACTGGCGTTTACACCCCAGCATCCCACCGCATTGGGGTTGAGTGCGATGTGTGCGCTGGATGCAGGCGATACAACACGCGCCGTAGAGCAGGCACAGCGCTGCCTTGCGCTGTTTCCGGATCAGCACGAAGCGCTGCTGACCGCCGGTGCGCTGGCGCTATACGCGCAAGACGGCGCAGCGGCTGCGATGCATTTTGAGCGGGCTCTGGAGCGCTTTCCGATGTCCGGCCGTGCGCTGTCCGGTCTGGGGCAGGCGCAGATGCTGCAGGGCGCCTTGGCACCGGCCAAGGTATTGCTGACGCAGGCAACACAGGCCATGCCGGACCACATCGGTACCTGGCATGCATTGGGTTGGCTGCATCTGCTGGACGGCGAGCGGTTGGCTGCCGAAGCCTGTTACCGGCGTGCCTATGCGCTGGATCGCAACTTTGCCGAATCGCATGGAGGTCTGGCAGTGGTGGCATTGCTGGATGGGCGGCGCGAAGAAGGCGAAGCGCATCTGCGGCGTGCACTGAAGCTCGATCCCAACAGTATCAGTGGTCGCTACGCACAGTCGCTGTCGCTTGCCGACCATGGCGAGCAGGCGCAGTCGGAGGCTGTCTTTGAAGCCTTGATACGCGAAGGTGCGCTTGCAGGTGCGCACGCGCTTGGCGCGCAAACGCCGCCAGAGATGGCGCGGCGGCTGCGTGCGCGGTTGTCGTCCAACGCTGCAGAAACGCCTTGAAGGCCCGCTTGTGGACGCCGATACCGCCATGCATCTGCTTGCCGAGACCTTGCTCGCCTCGGCCAAGATCTCGGCACCGATCCTGCTGATCACCTTGGTGGTCGGGCTGGTGATCTCGGTGCTGCAGGTCGTCACCCAGATCCAGGAAATGACGCTGACCTTCATCCCCAAGTTGATCGCAGTGGGTGCGGTGATCATGGTGCTGGGAAGCTGGATGCTGCTGACCGCCGTGGAGCTGGCCAAGCGCATGTTCGACTTTGCGGCCGGGCTCTGACGATGGAAGCACTGACCGGTCTGGCTCTGTTGTTTGGCTACGCATCGCTGCGCTACCTGCCGGTGATGGTGTTGCCCGGGCTGTCGCCGCTGGCATGGGCGCCGATGTTGGTGCGCATCACCACGATGCTGGCGTTCGCATGGTTGACGCTGCTGTCGCTGCCCGACGGCTACGTCTCTCCGACGATCGGGCAACCGATGGCGCTGCTGGTGGCCGCGCTTGGCGAGCTGATGATTGGCGGAATCTTCGGTCTGGCCTTCATGCTTCCCAATGCCGCGTTGCACACCAGCGGCTGGCTGTTGGACATGCAGGCAGGTCTGGGCGCTGGCGCCCTGCTCAATCCGGCAAGCGCCGACACGCAGGAATCGCTGCTAGGCCACGGGCTGATGCTGGCGGCCACCGTGCTGTTCTTCTCGCTGGATCTGCACGTGCTGCTGTTCAAGGGTCTGGTTGCGAGCACCACAGTGCTGCCGCTTGGACGCATGAGCCGGCCGATCGATGCGGAGGCGTTCTTCGCATTGCTTGGAGGCAGCTTTGTCGGCGCGCTGATGGTGGTAATGCCGGTGGTCCTGGGACTGTTCTTCGTCGATGTCGCGGTGGGCTATGCGTCGCGCTCGATGCCGCAGGCCAACGTGTATTTTCTGGCGCTGCCACTCAAGGTTGCCGTTGCGCTGGGGTTGCTGGCATTGACGTTGGCCTATGCACCAGGCCTGATCGGCCGGTTGTTCGGCGATGCGTTGGATCAGGCACCGCAGATGCTGGGAGCGCCCTGATGGCCGACGCCGACCAGGACAAGACCGAGCAGCCGACCCAATCCCGGCTGGAAGAGGCGCGCCGCAAAGGCGAAGTCGCCAAGAGCCCTGACCTGACCGCCGTCCTGATGCTGGGGATTTTTGTGGTGGTCACGATGTTGACCGGGCGCGACATTGCCGTGGCGCTTGCCGACGCCACCCGCAACACCATGCAGCTGGCTGGAGTGCAACCACGGATCGGCGCGGATCTGGTGGCCTGGTTGATCGAGACCTACAGCGGCCTGCTGCAGGCGATGACCCCGATGATCCTGGCGTTGCTGGTGGTTGCGGTGGTGGCAAACCTCGGGCAGACCGGGCCCATCTTCAGCACGCATGCGCTTGCACCGAGCCTGCAACGCATGCATCCCATGAACGCGATCAAGCGGCTGCTGTCGATGCGCGGTCTTTGGGAGCTGGGCAAGTTGCTCCTCAAACTGACCTTGCTGGGGCTACTTGCCTACAGCGCGGTCGGCCGCGCAGCGGATTTCGTCGGCAAGATCGCGCTGTCGCCACCGGCGCTGCTGATCGAGCAACTACGTTCGGGCTTCTGGACGACGTCGGTCTATGTCTTGCTGGTGCTGCTGGTGGTTGCGGTGGCGGATCTGGCATTCATGCGCAAGGATCACGGCAAGAAGATGCGCATGAGCCGGCGCGAAGTCCGCGACGACGCCAAGCGGCGCGATGGCGACCCGGAAGTGAAATCCAAGCAGCGCCGTCAGATCCGTGAGTTGCTCAAGACGGTGCGCTCGCTGCCGCGCGTGGCAGATGCCGATGTCATCCTGACCAATCCCACCCATTACGCCGTGGCGGTGCAGTACCGGCCGCGCAGCATGCGGGCGCCGATCGTGCTGAGCAAGGGACGCGGATTGCTGGCCGCCCGCGTACGACGTGCCGCGCAGCGTGCCGGCGTGCCGGTGATCCGTATGCCGGCGTTGGCGCGTGCGCTGTATCGCGACTGCGCGATCGACGCACCGGTGCCGGAAGATCTGTTCGACGCCTTGGCACCTGTCTATCGCACGCTCTACGCCAGTCGACGTGCCGGGGTCGCCGCATGAAGGGAGTGCTTGCGGCCTTCCTGCAGGACAAGCGCGACCTGGCCTTGGTAGGGCTGGTTGTCGGCATCTTGATGGTGCTGTTCGTGCCGGTGCCTTCGGCGCTGCTGGACCTGCTGCTGATCATCAATATCAGCCTGGCATTGTTGATATTGCTGGTGACGTTCTTTACAGAATCGCCACTGAATTTTTCGACCTTTCCGACCCTGTTGCTGATCGCGACGATGTTCCGGCTGGCACTGAACGTGTCGGCAACACGCCTGATCCTGGATGGCGCCGATGCAGGTCGGGTCATCGGCGCGATCGGTACGTTCGTGATCCGCGGCAACTACGTGGTCGGTATTGTGGTGTTCCTGATTCTGGTGGTGGTGCAGTACGTAGTGGTCACCACCGGCGCGCAGCGTGTGGCCGAAGTGGCCGCGCGTTTCACCCTGGACAGCATGCCCGGCAAGCAGATGAGTATCGATGCCGACATGAACATGGGGCTGATCGACGAGCACGAGGCACGTCGGCGGCGCAAGCAGATCGAGAAGGAAGCCAATTTCTACGGTGCGATGGACGGTGCCACCAAGTTCGTCAAGGGCGATGCGATCGCCGGCATCGTCATCGTGCTGATCAACATCATCGGTGGTCTGGCGATCGGCATCGCGCAGATGGGGATGCCGTGGACCGAAGCGGTGCAACGTTTTACGTTGCTGACCGTCGGCGACGGCATCGTGACCCAGATTCCGTCGTTGGTGATCGCAGTGGCGACCGGCATCATCATTACCCGCGCTGCGGCGGACGCGCGCCTGGGTGCGGAGATTCCACGCCAGATTCTGTCCAATCCACGTGCGCTTGCGGTGGTTGCCGCCGCACTGTTGCTGATGCTGACGTTACCCGGCTTTCCCAAGCTGCCGGTGATCGCCGCGTTGATTGGGGTCGCGGTCTTGATCCGCTACAGCCTGATCAAACGCGATCCCAGCGATGACGTGGGTGTGGAAGATGCATCGCAAGGTCCGACTGCGCAGGAAGAACTGCAGCAGGCCATGCGGGTGGAACCTATCGAAATACGTATGGGTGCCGCATTGCATGAGCTGCTGCTGGGTCCGGCTGGCGACTTCGCGCTACGCATCGTGAACCTGCGCAAGCAGGTCGCCGGCGAGCTTGGATTTGTGATCCCGAAGGTGCAAAGCAGCCTGCGTGCGGAACTGGAGCGCAACCAGTACGAACTGCTGGTGGAGGGTAACCGCGTCGGCCAGGGGGAGATTCATCCGGATCGCTTGCTGGCGATCAATCCAGGCGGCACGCGCGTCAAGTTGGAAGGGTTGGAAACACGAGATCCCGCATACGGTCTGCCTGCGCAATGGATCGCACCGGAGGCGCGTCAGGCTGCGCGCGCGGGCGGCTACACGCTGGTCGAACCCGACACGGTGCTGGTCACGCATCTCAACGAGCTGGTCAAACGGCATGGGCCGGACCTGCTCAGTCGCAGCGAGACCGAACGCCTGCTGTCGCGCCTGGATGAGCATCGCGCGCCGCTGGTGGCCGAGTTGGTCCCCAATGTACTGACGTATTCCGATGTGCAAAAGACACTGCAGCTGTTGTTGCGCGAGCAGGTGAGCATCCGCAATCTGGAAGCCATCGTCGAAGTACTGCTCGATGCCGGCCGCAACCAGAAGCAGCCCGACGAGCTGGCCGAGCGGGTACGTGAGCGCCTGGGCGCGACCATTTGCCAGCGCTTCCAGGATGCACGCGGCGAGCTGCATGTGTTGACGCTGGAGCCGGGAATCGAACGGACGCTGATGGGCCAGCAGCGCAGCGGTGAGGGCCGCAGCGCGTTGTTCACCGACATGGCGCAACTGGATGGTTTCATTCGCCAACTCGCCAAACAGGCAGAAGCGATGATGGGACAGAACCGCCTGCCGGTGCTGTTGTGCCCTTCGCCGCTGCGCAGGCCGCTGCGTGCCTTGATTCAACGCTCACTGCCGCATGTTGCCGTGCTGGCGCTCAATGAGGTCCCTTCCACTGCCCCGGTCCGCTCGTTCGCGGCGGTTGGCACACCCTTGCAGGTTGCAGCATGAGCGACACCATCCAGGCAATCAGTCGAAGTTTGAATGCGGATATCGACGCCTTGACCGCGGTCAGCCAGAACGTGGCCAACCTCAACACGCCCGGTTATCAGAGCGTACGCGCCCGTGGTGATTTTTCCGCAGCCAGCGGGACGACGGCGATGAGCGTGCAGCGGGGCGATGGCGCCTTGCGTGAAACCGGACGCGGGCTGGATCTTGCGCTGCGCGGCAATGGCTTCTTCGTGACGCAGCAGGATGGCCAGCAGCGGTTGCTGCGCATGGGCAGTTTCGTGCGGGGCGCCGATGGCAGCCTGCAGACCCGCGAGGGAGCAGCGGTACTGACCGATGCCGGCATGCTGACCCTGCCGCAGTCCGACATCCGTGTCGACGAACAGGGCGGCATCTGGGATGGCGAAGCATTGCTGGCGCATCTGCGCATCGTCGATGTGGCAGAACCGGGCCGCCTGATTCCCAGCGACGGCGGCTACCGCTATGACGGCGTGACCGCACCATGGGGCGGCACCGTGCAACAGGGCAGCGTCGAACAATCCAACGTCGATGCGGCCGCCGAAACGCTGCAGCTCATCGAACTCTCGCGCCACGCCGAATCGGTACAGCGCGTGATTTCCCTCTACGACCGAGCGATGGATACGGGCATCAACCGGATTGGCGACAACTGACAGGACTGCCCTCATGATCGACGCTCTTTACATCTCATCCACCGGCCTGCGCGGTCAGCAGCAGCAGATCGACGTGATCTCCAACAACGTCGCCAACATGCAGACGCCGGGCTTCAAGCGCGGACGCGTCAACTTCGCCGAGATCGCCAATGCACCGCTGCCCGGCCAGGGTATCGGCCAGGCCGGCAACGTGCATGGCGGTGGCATTCGTGTGAGCTCCACCTCGGTGGAGTTCGGTGCCGGCGCACTGCAGCCCACGCGTAATCCGTTGGACCTGGCCATCGATGGCGATGGTTTCTTCGAGATCGAGAATGCCAATGGCGAGCGGTTCTACACACGCTCGGGTCGTTTTCATGTCGATGCCGAAGGCTATCTGGCCATCTCCAACGGCATGCGTCTGTCGGCAGGAATTCAGATGCCGCAGGGTGCTGCGGATGTGCTGATCTCTTCGGCTGGTGAGGTGAGCGCCAAGCTCGATGGCAGCGAGGAGCGTTCGGTGCTGGGTAGTATCGATCTGGTCAGCTTCGTGTCCACCGAGGGCCTGGAGTCGCGCGGAGAGAACGTGTTTCAGGCGGCGGCCCGTTCCGGCGAAGCGATTCCGTTGGCCGCAGGCAGCAATGGGGCCGGGAAAGTGCAGCAGGGCTATCTGGAAGCGGCCAACGTCGACATGATCGATGAGATGACCGGACTGGTGCTCGCGCAACGGGCCTATCAGCTCAACGCGCGGGTGCTGCAAGCCTCCGACCAGATCCTCGAAACCATCAACAACCTGCGCCGCTGATGACCAGGATGCTCGCCTTGTGGTTGTTGATGGCCTGTGCCAGCGCGCAGGCCGGCAACATCTCGCCCGATCGACTGATCGCGACGGCGCGCGCCTCGCTGGAGGCGTTGTCCAGTACGTTGCCGGGCGAACTGATTCTGACCGCGTCTGCGCTGCCGGCCTCGCAGTTGGACACGGAAACGGTCGCCGCACAGATGACGCTGAAGGCCGGGCCGATTGACGGAACCTGGCCCCGCAAGCGTGTGGGCGTCCCCGTCCAGATTCTGCTCGATGGCGTGCCGACACAGACCAGGATGGTCTGGTTCACCGTGCAATGGTGGCTGGAGCGGCCGACCTATGCACGTGCATTTGCCAATGGCACACCGGGTGAGCAGGTGGTTGTCGTGACTAAACGCATGGACGTGGCCGGTGTGCTTGCCGTCGACGCGGTGGCGGCGCCAGGCAAGGCACCAGCGGCGGTCCGCTTGAAGCACGCGGTGCGCGCAGGCGATCTGGTGCAGATGCAGGATTTCGCTGCCGCCCCTGCGATCGCGCGACGTGATCCGGTGACCCTGCACATTCGCCGTGGTGCGGTCGAACTGCAGTTGCCGGCGATCGCGGCGGCCGATGGACAACCCGGTGAGGCGATTGCCGTCCTGCCGCAGGGCGCACGCACGCCGGTGCAGGCACGTGTGGTCGCCAGTGGTGAGGTGTCCATTGAACACTAGAGACACGCTCGTGCTCGCTGCGCTGCTGTCGGCGACTGCGAGCCAATGCGCCTTCGCGCAGGAAAGCCTCATCAACCCGAACACGTATCGCGGCATCGCTGCCGACCGACGTGCTTACCGCGTGGGCGACGTGTTGACGGTGAACGTATTGGAAGCAGCCAGGGCGCGCTCTGGTGCAGCCACCGATGCCGGTTCGGATGTTCGCCTGAGTGGCACCGCAGGCAACAATGCCTATCGCGGCAGCTTCGACGCCGGTCTGTCTGGGGCCACCAAAGGCAGCGCGGAAACGTCGCGGGTGGGTGAGTTACGCACGCAATTGTCCGTACAGGTCAAGGATGTGCTGAGTGATGGATCGCTGGTGGTCGAAGGCGAGCAGTCGCTGTTGATCAACAAGGAAGATCAGCGCATCACGCTGAGCGGCATCGTGCGGCCGGACGACATCCTCGCCGATAACACCGTGTGGTCACATCGGCTCGCCAATGCGCGAGTGGAATTCAACGGCAAAGGTGTGGTTGCCGAGTCGCAACGTCAAAGCGTGGCCTACCGGCTGCTCAAGTGGCTGAGGGTGCTATGAATCTGCGCTTGCTGGTGCTCCTGCTTACGCTGTCGGCCGCATCTGCGTATGCCGCTCCGGTCTCCGATGTCAGAATCAAGGACATCGCGCGCATCGCCGGTGTGCGCGAGAATCCGCTGACCGGCTACGGGCTGGTGTTCGGTCTTTCCGGCACCGGAGACTCGGCCCGTAACCGCGCGACCGTGCAATCGGTCGGTAATACGCTGCGCAACTTCGGTGTCAGCGTCGAACTGGGCGACCTGTCCAGTCGCAATGTCGCAGCCGTGCTGGTCACGGCCAAACTGCCGGCGTTCGCCGAGCCTGGCCAGCCGCTCGATGTGCAGGTCGCCTCCGCGGGCGATGCTCGCAGCCTCACCGGCGGCACCTTGATGCTGGCGCCATTGAGCGGGCCCGATGGCAAGGTCTACGCCATCGCACAGGGGGCGATCTCGGTCGGCGGCTATCAGTTCGAGGCGATCACCGCATCGGTGCAGAAAAATCATCCCACTGTCGGCTGGATTCCCTCCGGTGCCACCGTCGAGCGTGCAGCCGCGTTGGATGTCGCCGGTGAGCCAGGGACCTTGAGCATCCTGCTCGACGAAGCGGACTTCACCACCGCCAATCGCATCGCGCAGGCAGTGAGTGCCAGCTTGCCGGGCGTCACCGCAGAGGCCGAGCATGCCGGCAAGGTCGTCGTTCACTACCGAGACAATCCTAGCCGGGTGGCGCGTATCTCGCAGATCGAAAATGTACGTGTGTCGCGTGAGCGGCCGGCACGCGTGATCATCAACGAACGCACCGGCACGGTCGTGGCCGGAAGCAATATCCGCCTGGGGCAGGTAAGCATTTCCCATGGCGACCTGCGGGTGGAGATTTCCACGCGCTATAGCGTCTCGCAACCGGATGGGCTGTTGGTGCGTCCGGGCGCCGGGGTGCGCAGCGTGCTGGTCCCGGAGAGCACCATCAGCACTGAAGAGCCGATCGCACCGCTGGTGTCGGTCGCAGAAGGTGCCACTGTGGCCGACCTGATCTCCGCGTTGCGTACAGCCAAGCTGACCACCCGCGATGTCATCGCGGTCCTGCAATCCGTCAAATCCGCAGGCGCCCTGGATGGCGACCTGATCATTCAGTAGGTCACCCATGTCACAAGATCTCACCGTCGACGCCGTGCGCATGGCCCTGAGCCTCAACAAGCTCAAGGCCGAAGTCACCAGCTGGAATATCGCCAACGCATCGAGTCCGGACGCGCCGGTGTTCGTGATCGATCACAGCCGTACCGATCGTGTACTCAATGCCGCTGCCGGCGCCAGCCCTGAGGATGTTGCCGCACTGCTGGGCAACCCGGATTCACCCACGCTGGCGATCGTGGACCAACGTTACGACCGCGAGCGCGCCAGCCTGGACGACTTGGTCGCCGAGTCGGTGTCGGCGGGCCTCAACTACCAGGCATTGACCGAATCGCTGAGCCGGCACTTCGGTCTGATGCGCCTGGCGGTGACCGGTCGGAGCGGCGCATGAGCATCGATGCGATTCTGGACGCAAGCCGGGCAGGCATGCAGAACGAGCGGCTACGCATGGACCTGGCCGGCCGGCATATTGCGGTCGCCAATCAGCCGATCGATCCCCGCCAGCTGGCTGTCCCGGCTACCGGTTCGTTCGCCGAGACGGTGGGCCTGGGTGCTGGCATGGACGCGGCACGCAGTCTTGGAACGCGCACGGTCCTGGATCCGAAGAACCCGATGGCCGACGCGCACGGGCAGGTGCACTACCCGGCGGTGGACATGGTGAGCGAGATGACCAGCCTGATGACAGCCAGTCGTGGCTACGAGGCGAATGTGCGCTCGTTCAACGTGCTGCGCAGCATGGTGTTGCGTGCTTTTGAGATTGGAGCCAAGTGATGGCGATCGAGGCAATTGGAGCGATTGGGCCTGCGCAGGTGGAAACACTCGGCGCACCGGCTGTTGCAACCGAAGGCGTGAACTTTGCAGATGTGGTCGCACGTGGCATCTCCGGTGCAGACAGCGCCATCCAGACGTCTGATCAGCAGATTCGTGCAATGGCCGCAGGCCAAGAAGTGGCGCCGCACGATCTGATGATCTCGCTGGAAGAGGCGCGCATGCACCTGACGTTGCTGGCCGAGGTCCGTAACAAGCTGGTCGAGGGGTATCAGGAACTCTCGCGGATGCAACTGTAAGGACACTGACGTGCTTTCCTCTCTCAAAACGACTTACTCGGCATTGACGCCCGCCCGCAGGGTTGGACTGCTGGCTGCCGTTGGCATCTTGCTGCTGCTGACGGCAGCCACGATCTGGTGGGTGCTGGCGCCGCGCCAGGCGCTGCTCTTCGGTGAATTGAAGCAAGCCGATGCTGCCGAGGTTTCTGCAGCGCTGGACGAATGGAAGATTCCCCACAGCTATACCGCAGACGGCAGCGGCATCCTGGTGGAACAGGCGCAGGTGCATCCATTGCGGATGCGCCTGGTATCTGCGGGTGTTCCGAAGGGGGGGCATGTCGGATTTGAGCTGTTCGATACCAATGAGTTCGGTGTCACCGAGTTCGCCCAGCGCATCAATTACCAACGTGCGCTACAGGGCGAAATCGAGCGCACCATCGCCACGATTCCCGGTGTCGAAGCGGTGCGCGTGCACCTTTCGATTCGCCGCCCCGGGGTGTTTCTGGCCGAAGACAGTCAGTCAAAGGCATCGGTGGCCGTGTCACTTGTGCCCGGTGCCGCGCTGACCGCAAAGCAGGTCAGCGGAATTCGGGATCTGGTTGCCTCGGCCGTGGACGGATTGGCACCGGAGGCCGTGGTGGTGGTTGGGCCGACGGGCATGCAACTGGCAGCAGGCGCCAACGAGGCCGCCGGCGGAGTACAGGGCGATCTGGCACGCCAGCTGGGAGCCGATTACGAACGTGATATCCGCAAGATTCTTGAGGCGCAGCCGTCCACCGCGGGCGCATCGATTTCGGTCAATGTCGCACTGAACTTCGACAAGGTACGCACCACCAGCGAGCGCACGCTGGTGGCGCCAGGCCAGGATCACGGGACGCTGGTGCGTCGCAGCTCCAGCTCGGATCGCGCGACCGACGCCGGCAGCGGTGCGGTCTTGAACGAGCAGGTCGAGTACGCACACGGCACCGAGAAGCAGGAGATCACGCGTGCTACCGGACGCGTGGAGCGGATCAGTGTTGCGATTGCACTGCGCCAGCCGTTGACCGAGGTCGAACAGCAGCGTCTGCAGCGTCTGGTGATGGCGGCAATCGGTGGCGATGCCGCGCGCGGCGATGTCGTCGAGATCGGCGTGGGGGCGGCCGCGTTACCCAGCCGGCAGACGGTGCAGCCGACCTTGGCTGCACGCACTCCCGAGCGCCCGGTTGCTGGTGGTGGCATCGCGTCGACCTGGCCAGCAAGCCTGTTGATCTGGTTGCTGGTCGCCCTAGCACTTGGCCTGATCGCCGGTCTATCGATAGGCAGGGCAGTGACGCGTGCGCGCAACAAGCGCCTGAGCAGGGAGCAGAGCGAGCAGGCAGCGCAACAGATTCGAAACTGGCTGCTGGGGCCTGCGCATGAGCGAGGCTGAGTGCATGCGCAAGTCAGCGCTGCTTGCCAGCGTCATGCGCTCTGGCGAGCGTCGGCGCTTGCTGGCATCGTTGCCGGCGGCTATGGCGGCACAGTTGCGTGAGCAGATCGCAGTCGTTCGCCGTCACGGCTGGGACGATCTAGCGCTGGTGGATCCGGCGCTGCAGATGTCGAGGTTGTCGATCGCGCACGCCGACACCGAGCTGGGTCTGGAGCAGATCGTGCAGCTGTCCGGCACATTGGGTGCGGCCACCTTGAGTCGCGTGGTCATGGCAACGACATCGGCGGACCCGTCTTTCATCCTTGCCGCGCTAGCGCCTGCGACAGCCAGGGACGTTCGCGCCGAGCTTGCGACGGCCCGGCCCTTGCCGCCAGCGCTGGCGGCTGCCGTGCGCAGCGCGGCACACGCGCAGACCACAGCTGCACATCCATCCATGCGGGCACTGCCATGAAGCGCCTTGCCATCACGTC
The DNA here is from genome assembly GCF_024806475.1 of Xanthomonas sp. 4461. Classification (NCBI taxonomy): domain Bacteria; kingdom Pseudomonadati; phylum Pseudomonadota; class Gammaproteobacteria; order Lysobacterales; family Lysobacteraceae; genus Xanthomonas; species Xanthomonas sp. 4461. Next base: position 546,770 of record NZ_JANTYV010000003.1, read on the forward strand.
GGACTGCCGCCCCTGGTATGCGCCTGCAGAGCCTGCATCGGACGACGGGGAGTCCGCCGTCGCGCAAGAGCACTTGGTGCTGGAAGACGCACGTGCGAAGGGATATCAGGAGGGTCTGGCGCGCGCGCACGAGGAGGCCGCAACGCTGGCGCAACGCGAATTGGAAAAGGTGACGGCCTCCTTGCAGGCCCAGGCCCACGCCGCGCATGAGGCAACCGAGCGCGTACGCGTGCAGATGCAAACCCTGATTGCCGGGTTGGCGCAGGTCATCGAGCAGCAGGCACAACGCAGTCGCGAGGTTGCCGTGGAGGTGGCGTTTCACGCCGTCACCCACGTTGTTGGGGCCGCGTACGCAAAGGGGTCGCTGCTGACGGAGTTATGCCATCGGGCCGTGCGGGATGCCGGTCATGAAGCGGTGGCGCTGCATGTGTCGGAGCAGGACCTCTCGTTCTGCGCCAACCTGGCCGCCTTGCCGGTCCACTGCGATCTGGCGCTGCGGCCCGGGCAGTGCATCCTGGAAACGCGCGCGGGCAGAACCGAATTCGGGCTGGATGTGCGCCTTTCGGCGCTGCAGGCCGCCTTGCTGGACGGCTTGTCCACCTATACCCCAGTGGCGGATTGATGAGCCTGAGCCAGCATCTGACCACAGCCATCCAGGCAGCGCGCTACGTGCGTCGCTACGGGCGTGTCTGTGCGTTCAATGGGCTGGTGATCGAAGCCGATGGGCCTGACGCGCGCGTGGGGGATCTCTGTGAAGTGGTTTTGGCGGCAGACGACCGGCGCGTGGATGCGCAGGTGGTGGGACTTCGGGACGGCAAGTTGTTGCTCATGCCGTACGGAGAGATCGCCGGTCTCGCACCAGGGGCAAGAGTGGAGACCACGACACGGTCACTGGACGTACCGGTGGGCCATGCCTTGCTCGGGCGCGTCGTCGATGCATTCAGTCGCCCGCTCGACACGCTGGGGGCGTGCGTTCTCGATCGACGCTACCCGCTGCATGCAGCGCCACCCAATCCGCTGGAGCGGCGTGACATCACCGAGATTCTCGAAACAGGCGTCCATGCGGTGGATGGCTTACTGACCCTTGGCAAGGGGCAGCGCGTTGGCATCTTTGCAGGCAGCGGCGTGGGCAAGAGCACCTTGTTGGGAATGTTCGTGAGGCGTGTGACAGCCGACGTGATCGTGCTTGCACTGATCGGCGAGCGTGGTCGCGAGGTTGGCGATTTTGTTCGCCATACGCTCGGACCGGAGGCGATGAAGCGCTGCGTGGTGATGGCTGCCACTGCCGATCAGCCGGCATTGGTACGCACCCATGCAGTGCACGCAGCGCACGCGGTTGCAGAGTTCTTCAGGGACCAGGGTAAATCGGTATTGTTGGTGGTGGATTCGATGACGCGGTTCGCCATGGCGCAGCGCGAGATTGGTCTGGCCAGCGGCGAGCCCCCAACCTTCCGAGGCTATACGCCGTCGGTGTTTGCATGGTTGCCACGGATTGCCGAGCGCTGCGGGAACTTCCAGGGTGGCGCAATCACTGCGATCTATAGCGTGCTGGTGGAAGGCGACGACCTCAACGAGCCCATTACCGATCATATGCGCGCCATTCTGGACGGGCACATCGTGCTGGATCGCAGGCTGGCGTCAAAAGGGCAGTATCCGGCCATTAATGTACTTGCCAGCGTCAGCCGCCTACTTACCCAACTTGCCACCCGCGACGATGTGGACGTGGCGGCGCGCGTTCGGCGCGTGCTGGCCATTCTTGAGGACTCTCGCGATCTGGTGGAACTGGGCGCGTATCAATCCGGAGCGAATCCCGCGCTGGACCAGGCATTGGAGGCCTGGCCGCAGGTGGAGGCGGTTCTCAAGCAGGCCGGGCTCCCCTCAATGACGCGGCTGCAAACCCTGCAGACCTTGCAGCGCGCGCTACCGCTGGAGGATGCGCATGTCTGACGATTACGCGCGTCGACAACTGCAACGAATTGCCGTGCTTGCGCGCGTGCGCGATCTGCAGACGCGCAAGGCGTCGCTGGCGCTGCAGGGCACGCTGCGGGAAAGCCGCAGAGCGCATGCGTTTGAGCAAGCCAGCCAACAGCGCGTTCACGCGGTCGCTGACTGGAAGCAGCGGGCAGCCAATGGCGTGCTGCAGCTGGATACCTATCAGGTCGCGCTGCAGGTCGAGGCTGCCTTGCATGCAGAACATATCCAGGCCTCGCTAGAAGCGGATGCCTGCTACGCCAATGTGGAAACCGACCAAGCCGCTCATCGTGGTGCCTCGGCACAGGAGCGAGCTGTCGACGAACGCCATCGGCGCCTGTCCGAGCAGACACTGCATGAGCGGGAACGCGCCGAATCCGACACCTGTGCTGAACTCTGGCTTGCAAGGAGGGCATGCAATGGCCATTGAGTCTGCAACGCCCTCACCTGCTGCGGTTCCGCCACGGCCCCACGGCGAGCCGCGCGAGCAGGGCCCATCGAATGACGCCGTGGCGTTTGAACGCTGGCTTTCATCCGAGCGCGAAGCAGGCGGTTCGTCTAGCGCAAGTTCCGAGCAGATGGTGCATGCCGGAACCGCGTCGACCACGCGCGCGTCAAATACTGTCGACCAGAGCCTGGAACTGGATTCGATCGTGTTCGAGTGGATGTCAACGGCGACGTATCTGATGTCGTATGTAGATCATCGCAGTCGTGGTCAGGATGCGGTGGTGCCGAGCGTTACTGCACTCGATGTCAACGCGCGGCCGTCGGCACTGGCCGGGTCGGCCCTGCATGCACTGAACCTGCAACAGTCCAGTCATCCGGCGTCATTTGCGTCGGGGTCGCAGATAGCTGGAGCAGGCTTGCAGGTTACCTCGACCGCGCATACCGCAGCAGATGCCAACTCGTCGCCACGTGCATCCTCGGCGAGCAGTATGGGTGCGTTGGCAGAGTGGATGACGCGCGCGATGAGACAGATCTCCGATGCGCAGGGGCGCTCCACCTGGTGGATACGCGACTACCGACTTTCCGCCACCCAGATTCCTGCCCTGCTCGACGCGCTCTTGCACTCCGGGCAAGGCCAGCCTGATCGGATCATGCTCAATGGTGCACCCGTTTGGCAGCGCCCTTCCAATATTCAAGGAGTCAACAATGGCGATTGATTCGATCGGTGCGATCGTGAACAACGGCAGTGCAAGTGCGCAATCGAACAACACCATCGACCAGGATGGCTTCATCAAGCTGTTCCTGTCGCAGCTTCAGTTTCAGGATCCACTGGAACCGGTGGATAACCGCGAGTTCCTGGCGCAGCTTGCGCAGTTCAGCAATCTGGAGCAATCGCGCCAGCTCAGCCTCAACTCCGAAGGGGCGCTGAGCATGAATGCCACCAGCCAGGGCCTCAGTCTGCTGAGCCGCAGGATTGAAGTCACCCAAGCAAGTGGCAACACCGCAACGGGTGTGGTCAAGGCGATCGAGTTCAGCGCCTCAGGTCCGCTATTGACGGTCGAGACCAGTGCCGGTGTTCTCACGGGCATCCGCCTTCCGCAGATCACTTTGGTTCAGCAGTAAGGAGGCGACGCATGTTTCAGGCACTCTACAACTCGCTCTCCGGACTTTTCAGCTTTTCCAAAAGCCTGGATACGGTGAGTAACAATGTTGCAAACATGAACACACCCGGCTTTCGGGGAAGCGACGCGTTTTTCGAAAATCTGGCTGGCGAACATGGGACACGGATCGTGGGCTCTGGCTTGCGAACCACTGCAGGGGATCTGCGGCAGACCGGCAACGCGACGGACGTCGCGGTCGACGGTGCCGGCTATTTCGTCCTGCGCGACTCCAGTGGCGGGCTGCATTACACGCGCGCGGGCCAGTTCATCATCGATGACCGTGGCGTCTTGGTGGACAGCGTCAGTCGCTATGACGTGATGTCGATCAGCAGCACTGGACAACTATCGCAGCTGAACCTGGACGGCCTGCGCACACTGGATGCAAAACCCACGACAAGTGTGAGATTGAGCGGCAATCTGTCGCCCACGTCCACTGGCAGTTCGGTGGCCGATATCAAGGTCTATGACGCGGCAGGCTCGGTCCACACCCTCAAGGTCACCACCAGCGCGCCGGTGGCATCGGTTGGATCCGGTCGGACCTACCGTGTCACCGTGACCGATGAATCTGGCGCACAGGTCGGTAGCGGCGATTTGCGTTTTAGTACCAGCGGGATGCTGGAAACGGGCTCGGGCAATCTTGAGGTCACCCTCTCGGTGGGTTCCAGCACCCAGAAGGTCGCGCTTGGCTTCGGTACGCCAGGCACGTTTACCGGGACCACCAGCCTGTCCGGTCTGACCGATAGCCTGACCGCCACGGTGGAAGACGGTAGCCCGGTGCTAGGCATCAACGCGCTGGCGTTCGACAGCAAGGGCGTCCTGCAGGTCACCTACAGCTCGACGGAAAAACGCCAGGGCGCGCAACTGGCGTTGGCGGCGTTCCAGAGCGAGAGCACCCTGGAACTGTCCAGCGGACGCATGCTGTCGGACGTGGACAGCCAGCGCAGCGAGCTTGGGCGTGCCGGATCCAGCGTGTTTGGAAGCATCCAGGGCGGCAGCCTGGAGATGTCCAATATCGATCTCACCCAGGAATTTGCAGACATGCTGATCATCCAACGCGGGTATCAGGCCAGCTCGCGTGTGATGACGGTCAGCAACGAGATGATCGAACAGCTCTACAACAGCACACGGGGCGGCTGACCCATGAGACGCCTTGGTTGGATACGTCCTGCCAGCGCACAGGCGCTGTGCGGCATGTTGCAAATGCGCTTCGGTGCATGGCTTGGAGAGTGGTCGGCTTCGGATGGGCAGGTCGATACTGTTGATCGCGCTGAAGTCGCCGTGACCGAAGAGGTTCCGGATGTCGTGCAGTACCAAATCGTGACGACACGCACTGGCGGCCTGTTCGGGCTTCGTCTTTGCAAGGGAACGGCCTCGGCGCTCGGTGCGGTGTTGATGGGTCTTCCCGGCGCCGCCGACGTAAAGTTGTGCGGATATGTCGGTGAGCAGGCGTTGCGTGCGCTGTTGGCTACGCTGGCCGACACGAGCCCTGCCGGGGCTTCGACGCCGACGCATCCCGTCGATCCACCTCGGTTCCTGCCGAGATACGGCGCGCTTTGTGCACGCGCGCAATGGGGCGACTTCCAGGTCGAATTGATGGCCGATGCGGTGTGGTGCGCAGCGCAGGATGAGAGCGTCGAGCCAGTGCAGCTGCCTGTGCTGACGGCACGTAGTGAAGCACTGCGCAGTCAATCCGTGGCGCTACATGCTCAATTGATCCTGGGCGAAGTGGAACTTGGCGAGTTTTCCACGTTGCGCGTGGGAGAGCTCCTGGTCGTCGAAACCGATGCCCATGTTCCAGTCCAGCTCATGAGCGGAACCCATGTGCTGGCTGCCGCACGGCTGGTGGTCGCGGACGGCCAGCGTGCGCTCGAAGTGCAGTGACCAAAGAATCAGATCGAGGAAATGAAGATGAAAATGGAAACGACCACTGTGACGCGCGACCTTTCGATTTTCGCTCACGTCAAGGCGAAGCTCGTAGCGCATATCGGGCAGGTGGAGATGAGCGTTGACCAGATCATGGCACTCAAGCAGAGCGACGTCGTTTCGCTGGAAGAGTCCTGCGAGGCGCTGGTCACTCTCATGCTCAACGGTAAGGCGGTCGCCAGAGGGGAACTGATGGCGGTCGGCGACAAGTTGGGCGTGCGCATCCAGGAACTGCTCTGAGCAAGAACATGCCGTCTGCCATTCCCTACCGCAGCGATACGGTACTGAGCGCAGCATCGCTCAGTCCTGTTCTCATCTGGACTACCGTCCTGTTGGCGGTATTGATCACCGTGTTGTTGTGGCTCAAGAAGAAAGGCGTGATTGCGCGTTGGCAAGGTGGGGCGCAGGGAGCCGTTGCGCCTGGGGCCATCGTAAAGCGTTCGGAATACCGCGTAAGCCGCCACACGGTCGTGCATTTGCTGGAAATCGAGGGCGAAAACATAGTGGTTGCCGAGTCCAGGGGCCAGATAAGTCTGCAACGCCTGGGTCCGACGGCAGGAGCCTCCAAGTGACGCGCCTGTACGCCGGTCGCCGTTTATTGGCTGGACTTGCCGCAGTGGGCTTGTTGGTCGTCGCCACCAATGCTTGCGCAGATCCGTTGGGCGAGCTGATGAACGCTGCAGGCAAACAGGAGTTTTCGTCAACGTTGCGCGTCTTCGTGCTGATGACGATGCTCTCGTTCATCCCGGTCATCGTGATCGGGATGACATGCTTCACCCGCATCATCGTTGTCCTGGCCTTGCTGCGACATGCGCTGGGCATCCCACAGACGCCGCCCAATAGCGTGCTGATCACCTTGGCGATGCTCCTCACCCTGTTTTCGATGGGGCCTGTGCTGGACAAGGTTCAGCGCGATGCGTTCTCACCTTATCTGGCGAACCAGATCACTTCAACGGAGGCGGTATCGCGGGCAACGCCGGCGCTACGCGACTTCATGGTCCGCCAGACGCGCGAGTCCGATCTGTTGGCGGTTACTGAAATGGCACGCGTTGCGCCGCCCAGGACGGTAGAGGACATCCGCTTCACCCATCTGGCGGCGGCTTTCATCTTGAGCGAACTGAAGACTGCGTTTCAGATGGGGTTCGTGATCTTCCTTCCGTTTCTGATGATCGACCTGGTGGTCTCGGCGGTGCTGATGGCGCTCGGTATCATCATGCTGCCCCCGGCAACCGTCAGCCTGCCGCTCAAGCTCTTGCTGTTCATTTTGATCGACGGATGGGTGCTCGTGTCCAGGACGCTGCTGGGCAGCATCTGGTCCTGAATTGCGATGGACAGGGAGGCACTTGTCGCCGAGCTTTGGAGACGATTCAAGGCTGACCACGATCTGCAGGCCAGGGATTTTCTGGTGACGGAGTATTCGCCCTGGGCCAGGCTGGTTGCTGCGGATGTGTATCGGCGTATTGGTCGCCGCGACCTGGATTGGGCCGATCACCTGCAGAATGCGCATGTCGGGATGCTGGAGGCGATGACCCGGTATGACCCGTCACGTGCGATTCCGTTCACGTTGTACGCAAAACGCCGTGTGCGGGGTGCTGTATTCAATGGCGTCCGACAACAAAAGCGTTCCAGTCGGGCCGATGACTCCATCGATGTCGTTGCCGACGACATCGGCGGACTGGAGGGCTTCATCGGCTCGATTCTGGAAATCGCCACCCAGCATCTGGTCGAGCATGCCACCGATGCGTGGCCTGGGCGGGATCTTGCAGAGGAACAGGCGCGCGGCATTCTTGCGCAGGCGATGTTGCAGCTGGCACCACGGACACGGGAGATCTTCATGTCCCACTACTACCTGCACAAGCCGTTCGTTCAGATCGCAGCTGAGCTGGGCGTGACCAAGGGCAGGGTCTCCCAGTTGCATTCGCAAGGGCTAGGAATCCTGCGCGCGCACCTGAACGAGGGATGTTTCCAGAAAGGCGACTTTCTGTAGCATCCGCCCCGAGCGCGTCCTGGGTGGCTGGCATCGCGTGTCTAGGTTGGGGGAGCGATCCTGACCGTCGGCCAGGGGCTGTTCGACCGGTCGGTATGCGAAGAAGTTGTCCATGACGTGCAGTCCGGACCGGTCACCTGCAGTCACTAGACATTGGACATACATCCACGCTGCCAAGCTATCCACTCAACGTTGGCGTGGAGCAGCATCGTGGCAAAGAAGAAGACGATGGCGCGGTATCTGGCCGAGACGCTGCAGAGCGCGGGGGTGGAGCGGATCTGGGGGGTGACCGGCGACAGCCTCAATGGCCTGACCGATGCATTGCGCGAGATGCAGACCATCGCGTGGATGCATGTGCGTCACGAAGAAGTTGCCGCGTTCGCCGCAGGCGCGGAGGCGGCGGTGACCGGCGAGCTGGCGGTGTGCGCCGGCAGTTGCGGGCCGGGCAACCTGCATTTGATCAACGGTTTGTTCGACTGCCATCGCAGCCGGCAGCCGGTGCTGGCGATCGCCGCACACATCCCCTCGTCCGAGATCGGGCTGAATTATTTTCAGGAAACCCATCCGCAGGAACTGTTTCGCGAGTGCAGCCACTTTGTGGAACTGGTGACCAATGCGGCGCAGCTGCCGGAAGTGCTGCATCGTGCGATGCGCACGGCGATCCTGCAGCAGGGCGTGGCGGTGGTGGTGATCCCCGGCGACATCGCGCTGCTGGAGGTGGACAAGCATCTGTCCAGCGCATGGCCGGCCCTGCGCGCGCCGCGCGTGTTGCCCGCTGCCGACGATGTGCAGCAGCTGGCCGAGGTGTTGCAGCAGAGCAAGGCGGTCACCCTGCTGTGCGGCAGCGGCTGCGCCGGTGCGCATGATGCGGTGGTGGCACTGGCAGATACCCTGGGCGCGCCGATCGTGCATGCGTTGCGCGGCAAGGAGTATGTGGAGTGGGAGAACCCGTTCGATGTCGGCATGACCGGCTTGATCGGTTTCAGTTCCGGCTACCACGCGATGCTCAACTGCGACACCTTGATCATGCTGGGCACGGATTTCCCGTACCGGCAGTTCTATCCGAAGGACGCGACCATCGTGCAGGTGGATCGCGACCCCGGCGCGCTAGGACGGCGCACGCCGTTGCAGCTGGGCATTGCGGCGGATGTCGGCGAAACCATCGCGGCCTTGCTGCCGCAGTTGCAGCGTCGCGAAGACCGCCGTTTCCTCGAAAAATCGCTGGAGCACTATCGCAAGGCGCGCCAAGGGCTGGACGATCTGGCAGTGCCGGCGGATCCGGGCGAGCCGCTGCATCCGCAGTTCGTGACCCGGCTGATCAGCCAGATCGCCGACCAGGATGCGGTGTTCACCTGCGATGTCGGCACGCCCACGGTATGGGCGGCGCGCTATCTGCGCATGAACGGCAAGCGCCGTCTGCTGGGATCGTTCAACCATGGCTCGATGGCCAACGCGATGCCGCAGGCGCTGGGCGCGCAGGCGGCGTTTCCAGGGCGTCAGGTGATTTCGCTGTCGGGCGATGGTGGCTTTGCCATGCTGATGGGCGATTTCATTTCGCTGGCGCAGTTGAACCTGCCGGTGAAGGTGGTGGTGTTCAACAATGCCTCGCTGGGGTTTGTGGCGATGGAAATGAAGGCAGCCGGTTACCTGGATACCGGCACCGAGTTGCGCAACCCGGATTTTGCCGCGATGAGCAATGCGATGGGCATCCTGGGTATCCGCGTGGATGAGTCGGCGCAGCTGGAGCGCGCGTTGCGGCAGGCATTTGCGCATTCCGGTCCGGCGCTGGTGGATGTGCGCATCGCCACGCAGGAGCTGGCGGTGCCGCCGGCGATCAAGCTCGAACAGGCCAAAGGCATGGGGCTGTATCTGCTCAAGGCGGTGATGAGCGGGCGGGGCGATGAGGTGATCGAGCTGGTCAAGACCAACCTGCGCTAACACTGCCGGTTCTATCATCGGTCGACTTTCCTCGGATTGCCTTCATGCCACGTTCGCTGCTGCGGCAACTGCTGCTGATCTGGGTGGTGATCGTGGCCGCCTGCCTGGGCGTGGCCACGATGTTGTACGGCTTGTACCGTCAGACCGAAGGCGTGCGGCTGGAAGATGCGCGCCAACAGTTGGGCAACCAGTGCACACGCATCGTGCAGCGTTATGCCGGCGCAAGCGAGGCCGCGCGTAGCGGCGACAACGGCGCCGGGTTGGCTGCGGTGGTGGTGCAATTGGTGCTGGCCGATGCGCCCGGTGTGGAAGGCGGCGTGTGGAATGTGGACAAGGGTTTCATCGCCTATGCCTACCCCACCTACGACGGTAGCGATCACAAGACCGATATCCCGGCGGCCGAGTGGGCAACCATCGTGGGCACCGCGCGGCAAAGCGCGCAGGGACGCAAGCCCGTGCAGTTCCGTCGCGATGGCAGTCGCGAGGTGCTGCTGATCAGCGCCTGCCCGTTGGCGGCCGGTACCGCCGCGTGGACCATGTCGCGAGTGCCGGCGAGCAGCTCGGACGCGTGGCGGCCGCTGGCGATCGGCATGGTGTTGATCTTTGCGATGGTGGCGGTGTCGGCTATTGCGCTTGGGGTGGTGGTGCGGCGCTGGAGCCAGCGCTTGCAGAAGATTCAACACGCGTTGGCGGCCGACACCGAGATACCGCAGATTCCGCATACCGGCGCGCCCGAACTCGACCGGCTCGGCGCTGCGGTCACTGGGTACGCGCAGCGCACTGCGCAGGCGCTTTCGCAGACCCGCAAGTTGGCCGACGAGCTGTCGCGGCATGAGCGGCTCGCCGCGCTCGGGCGCATGACCGCAACGGTCGCGCATGAAATCCGCAACCCCATCGCCACCATGCGGCTTGCGGTGGAAAACGAGATCGCACGCCGTGATCTCACCCCCGACGATGCGGCGCATGGTGCGCTGATGCTGGCGCAGATCCGGCGCCTGGATGGCGTGGTCGAAAGCCTGCTTGGCATGGTGCAGCCGATCCGCCTGCAGCTGGAAACGGTGGTGGTACAGGACTGGCTGGAAGAGCTGCTGGATCCGGCGCTGTTGCCGCACGCCGCGCATCGACTGCAGCTGCAGGTGCCGGATGCGCCGCTGCAGTGGCAACTGGATCCGCAGCAACTGGGACGCGCGCTGCACAATCTGCTGCGCAATGCGCTGCAGCATGCAGACCCCGGCACGCAGGTCGCAGTGCGCGCGCAGCAGCGCGAAGCTGCGTTGCATCTGCAGGTGAGCAACCACGGTGCACCGGTCCCCGAGCCGATCGCAGCGCAATTGTTCGAACCGTTCGTCAGCGGTCGCAGCGACGGCAACGGGTTGGGGCTGGCGTTGGTGCGCGAGATCGCACGCGCGCACGGCGGCCAGGCGCAGTACACCCATGCCGACGGCATGACCCATTTCATTGTGGAGCTGCCATGGCGTGCATCCTGATCATCGACGACGACGCAGCGTTTCTTGCCACCTTGCAGGCGACGCTGCGCTCGCTCGGGCATCGCGTGATCGCCGCCAGCAACGGCGCGCAGGGCCTGGCGCAGTTGCGCGAAGGCGGTATCGACCTGGCCTTTGTGGACTTCCGCATGCCGGGCATGGATGGGATCGAGGTGCTGCGCGCGCGGGCAGGCGATGCGCAGGCGGCCCAGGTGCCGCTGGTGATGCTGACCGCCCATGTGTCCAGCGGCAACACCATCGAGGCGATGACGCTGGGTGCGTTCGACCACCTGGTCAAACCGGTGGGGCGTGCCGATATCGTCGATGTGGTGGAGCGCGCGTTGCTGAGCCGCGCCGATGCTGCGACCGCCGAGCCGCCGATCCCGCTGCCCGAAGAAGACGATGCGCTGGTCGGCCACAGCCCGGCGATGCGCACGGTGCACAAGCGCATCGGGCTGGCGGCCGCATCGGAGCTGCCGGTGCTGATCACTGGCGAGACCGGCACCGGCAAGGAGTTGGCCGCGCGCGCGTTGCATCGTGCCAGTGCGCGCGCGGAGGCGGCGTTCGTGGCGGTCAATTGCGCCGCGATTCCGCTGGAGTTGATGGAGAGCGAGTTGTTCGGCCATCGCAAGGGCGCCTTCTCCGGTGCGACCAGCGACCGGATCGGCCTGATCCGCGAGGCCGATGGCGGCACCTTGTTCCTGGACGAAATCGGCGACATGCCGCTGCCGATGCAGGCCAAGCTGCTGCGCTTCCTGCAGGAAGGCGAAGTGACGCCGCTGGGCGGCCGCGGTGCGCAGAAGGTGGACGTGCGCGTGCTGGCGGCCACCCATCGCGATCTGGCCGCGTGGGTGGCGGCCGGGCAGTTTCGCAGCGACCTGCGTTACCGCTTGAACGTGGTACCGATCGAACTGCCGCCGCTGCGCGAGCGCGGGCAGGACATCGTGCTGCTGGCCCAGTACTTCCTGCGGACCGGGCCAGGCGGTGCGCGCACGCTGTCGCCGGCCGCGCAGGCGCGTGTGCTGGCCTACCCCTGGCCGGGCAACGTGCGCGAGTTGCGCAACGTGATGCAGCGCAGCCAGGTGCTGGTGCGCGGGCACAGCATCGAGGCGGACGATCTGGACGAGGCGCTCGGCGAGATGGCGCCGCCGCAGGCGATGCCGGCGGCTGCGGAAATGCAGCTTCCCGAGGCGGTGGCGCGGCTGGAGAAACAGATGATCCAGGACGCGCTGGCGCATAGCGGCGGCAACCGTGCCGAGGCAGCGCGCCGGCTCGGCATTCATCGCCAACTGCTGTACCGCAAGCTCGACGACTACGGGTTGCAGTAGGCGCGCGGGCGGCACCAGTGCAGCGGTGCGGATGGGCGATCAGGTGGTGCTCATCGAACGGTTCGCCGGCCCGTGCTGACCCGCGCCGGCACAAGGTTGCATGCCGATGCATTCCGCAGGCAGTGAATCGGCCAGGCAGCCATGGGCCAGCACAGTCAGCCGCGTAGCCACACCCGCAGGTTGCAAGCGCTGACGCCGTTCTTCAGTGCTGCCCGGACAGCGGACAGCGCAGCGCAGGGTGTCTGCAAAACGGACGCGGTTGGATGAAATGCAGACGTCCATTCGCCCCGTTCCAGGCCCTCCGCCTTGAAAAACAAGGCTTCCACAGTTGGCACGATGCCTGCGTTGTACCTACTGCGAGCGGCACTCCTTGCCGCGCTGGAGACATCACATGCTTCGTCAGACCGCACTTGCCTTTGCATTGGCCTGCAGCGTGGCCACCGCTGCGGCGCAGGTTCCACCGCCGCCTGCCGCGCCTGCCGCACCGCGTCCGCCGGTGGGCACGCCACCGCCACCGCCGCCGATGCCGCCTGTGCCGCCAGCACCGGTGGCCGCCGCGCCGGTGCAGGTCACTGGCACCGTCGAGCGGTTCATGCTCACTCCCAATGGTGAGGTGGAGGGGTTGTGGCTGCGCGACGGCACCCAGATCGGGTTTGCACCGCATCGGTCCGATGAACTGCAGGCAGCCGTGCGCCGCGGCGATACGGTGAGCGTGCAGGGCTATCGCCTCGGCGATCTGCCGGTGCTGCGTGCCAGCAGCATCCGCTCCACGCGCAGCAAGCGTGAGGTAGTGGACCGCCCGCCGTTGGCCGGCGACATGCCGCCCCCGCCGCCCCCGCCTGCTGCACTGACGCCGTTAACAGCGGATGGTCGCATCGAGCGCCTCGTCTATGGCCCGGGCGGCGAAACCAACGGTGCGTTGCTAAGCGACGGCACCGTGGTGCGGATGCCGCCGCATCTGGCACTTCAGTTGGGCGACCTGCTGCGCACCGGAGCACCGCTGAGCGTGCGCGGGTTCGGCGTCGCCACCGCCGCCGGGCGTTCGATCGAGGCTACCGAGGTGGGCCGCGACCGCGCCTCGCAGCGTGCGTTGTTCACGGCTCCGCGTCCGGATGGCCCGCTGCCACCGCCGCCGGCACCACCGGGGCCGCCCGTGCCACCGGCCGCACCGCCGACACCGCGCTGACCCGGGGCGCCGCCGCGAAGGCGACGGCGGCGCCCACGCGCAGCATTCGTTTACGCACCTCCGCCGCGCCCCTTGCGTGGCGGCGGGTGCGGCTTGCCGGCGTTGGCCGGTCCTACCTAGTTGGAGTCCACAATGCATTGGGTCGATCCTGATTTCCTCCCTGAAACCCGCGGCACCCTGGCGCGTTTTCTGCTCAATCCCAAGGCCGATATCGATGGCCTGCTGTTGACCGACGGCACCGAGGTCCACACCCCGCCGCATCTGTCGGCAGCCCTGCTCAAGGCGCTCAAGCCGGGCAGCGCCTTGACCGTACGCGGCCTCAAGCCACGCGATGTGGACATGCTGGTGGCCCTGGCGATCGATCCGGCCGGCGGCAAGCGCATCCTCGACGAAGGCCCGCATGGGCCGCATGCCAAGCCCAAGCCCAAACCGCCGGCCGGCAAGCCGCCCAAGCCGCAGCTCACCCAGCACGCCGGCACCATCGCGCGGCTGCTGCATGGTCCGCATGGGCAGGTGCATGGCGTGCTGTTGGACGATGAAGTGACGGTACGCTTCCCGCCGCATGCCGGCGCCGACTTCGCCAGGCAACTGGTGGTCGGCAAGCCGTTGGTGGTCGAAGGCGATACCAAGGCGACACCGCATGGCGTGTTGATCCACGCGCACGCGCTGGGCAGCAAGGCCGCCGGGTTGAAGCAGATCGAGCATCCGCCGCATGGCCCGGGCGCGCCCAAGCCCAAGCCCAAGCACTAGGCGCCGCGTATGTGTCCGCTGCGCTGGAATGAGCAGGTCGTCATCGGCGTTGTCATGCAGGCAGGCCGTGCCTGGCAACAGGCAACAGGGCGATGCGCATGAGCACCGCACGCCGACCGCCTGGTACGCGCGCGCTGGAAGCGCTGCATTTCAGCGTGGCCGATGTCCAGGACGGGCTGGGGCCATTTTTGAGTGTGTTTTTGCAGTCCAAGGGCTGGTCGGTGGCGGCGATCGGCACGGTGATGAGCGTGGGCGGGATTGCCGGCATGCTCGCCACCACGCCGGCAGGCGCATTGGTCGATGCCACCCGGCGCAAGCGCGCCGTGGTGGTGATCGGCTGTCTGGCGATCCTGCTCGCCACCGCGTTGATCTGGCTGCGCCCGACCGCTTCCGGGGTGGTCGCCGCACAGATCGCATCGGCGCTGGCTGCGGCGGGCATCGGCCCGGCGCTCACCGGCATCACGTTGGGCCTGGTGCGTGCGCGCGGGTTCGATCATCAACTGGCGCGCAACCAGGTCGCCAATCACGCCGGCAACATGCTGGCCGCAGTGCTGGCCGGCTGGTTGGGATGGCGCTACGGGTTTGGCGCGATCTTCGCGCTGACTGCGGTGTTCGGCGTGTTGGCGCTGGCGGCCGTGCTGTCGATTCCGGCAACCGCCATCGACCACCGCGCTGCACGCGGCCTGGCGCATGCCGATGGCGCAGACGCACTGAGTGCCTGGCGGGTATTGCTGACCAGCCGGCCATTGGCCTTGCTGGCGGTCACGCTGGGGCTGTTTCATCTGGGCAACGCGGCGATGCTGCCGTTGTACGGCATGGCGATCGTGGCCGCCCACGCCGGCGATCCGAGCGCGCTGACCGCCACCACCATCGTGGTCGCCCAGGCCACGATGGTGGTGGTCGCCTTGCTGGCGATGCGCTGGATCCGCGTGCACGGACATTGGTGGGTGTTGCTGCTGGCCTTCATGGCCTTGCCGTTGCGCGCGCTGGTGGCGGCCTCGGTGATCCACGGCTGGGGCGTGTTTCCGGTGCAGATCCTCGATGGGCTCGGCGCCGGCCTGCAAAGCGTGGTGGTCCCGGCATTGGTGGCGCGTTTGCTGCATGGCACCGGCCGGGTCAACGTCGGCCAGGGCGCGGTGATGACGGTGCAGGGGATTGGTGCGGCGCTCAGCCCGGCCTTCGGCGGCTGGCTCGCGCACGCCTTCGGCTACCGCGTCGCGTTCTTGAGCCTGGGCGCAATCGCCTTGCTGGCCGTTGCGTTATGGGCAGGGTGTCGCGGCATGTTGCAGGCAGCGACCGGCGTGCAGACCGCGCCGTAGTGGCGCCGCAGGCGCGTGCAAGAAAGCGCGTGTGTCCTGGAGTCCATCGCGAGCGGTGCGTGCGGCCTGGCGCTGGACAGGCGGGGGGCGCAAGCCTTGATGCAAGCACGCAGCACGCAGCACGCGCAGTGCGCATGCAGGCAACACGGCAAGCAGAGCGTGCCGTGGGAGGTGGGCCGTGCCGGGTGTCTGGCGTCCGATCAGGCCTGGTCAACGGCTGGGTTAGACCTCTGCGGATCCGGCTCAAGAACCGAACGTACGGCGGTCCATCCCCACTGCCGGGAGCGGAGCCGCAGTTGTGGGCGATGGTGCTGCGTCGCGGTTACTGACCGCCGGCGAAGTTCCACTGCCGCCAGGCTTCGAACACCATCACTGCAACGGTGTTGGACAGGTTGAGGCTGCGGTTGTCCGGGCGCATCGGCAGGCGCAGACGATGCTGCGGCGGGATCGACTCCAGCACCTCGGCCGGCAGGCCGCGGGTTTCCGGGCCAAACAAGAACGCATCGCCATCGGCGAATTGCGGTGTGTCGTAGCGCACCGTGCTGCGCGTACTCAGCGCAAACACGCGCGTGGGCGCGATGGCAGCCAATGCAGCAGGCAGATCGGCGTGCACTTGCAGGGTTGCGTATTCGTGGTAGTCCAGGCCGGCGCGCTTGAGCTGCTTGTCGCTGAGGTCAAAGCCCAGTGGCTCGATCAGGTGCAGGCGCGCGCCGGTGTTGGCGCACAAGCGAATCACATTGCCCGTGTTGGGCGGAATTTCCGGTTGGAACAGGATGACATCGAGGACGGGTGCTGGCATGCGCGCAAGTGTAGCTGCGCGCAGGCTTAGAGGCGGACGGCTGCGCTGACCAGGGCTTCCAGCTCCGCCGGCGACGGCTGCAGCTGCGGCACCGGCAGATTGACCATGACCTGGCCCATCAGCGCACCGATGGCGGCAGCGGCCTGGCCGGAGGCGCTCTGGGCGGTGGCGGCGCTGCTGCGGACCACCAACTCGGCGCGCTGTTCGGCCGACGGACGCACCTGCACTGCAGCCAGGGTGATCACGCGCGGACCAGCCTGTTCGGCGGCCAGGGCAGCCAGCTGTTCGGCGGACGGGCGCACCTGGACGGCGGCCAGGGTACGGATGTCGCTGCTGCGTTCCAGCGTCTGTTGGGCGATCTGGTCGGCAGATGGGCGCACCTGCACCGCATCCAGCGTGGTCAGGCTGGAGGCCTGGGCAAAACCGGCGAAGCTGGTGCCGGCCAGGAGGGCGGCGGAGAGGGCGATGCGCAGGGTCTGGGTCTTCATGGCGAGGTCTCTTGGTGTGGGTGATCAGTGGTGTGGTAGTAAGGTAGTACACCGTTTCGGTATTCGCAAGAACTTTCGGAACTTTCCTTCGCTTGTTCAGCAGACAGTCATCTTTGCGTCATGCGCTTCGATGGCCACGTGACTGCAGCAAGCCGCGTGCCATCTTTAATGTGTTGTTTTTAAAGAATTTTTCAGAATCAACCAGTGTCCGCGTCCGGACACCCGGACGCAGCGACAGGCACCGGACGGCATCCAGCGCCGCTTGCATCGGGCGATTGAGTGGCGGTTGCGCTGTGCTGAATGAGGCGTATGGACAATGCTGTGCACGCGTTTGGCTGCCGGGCAACTGCGGCACAATCCGGCTTTACCCTTCGGTGTGGATGACTTATGCGCGTGCTGATGCTGTCTGTTCTGGTTGCCACCACCACCGCGGCGTGCACCTGGGTGCCGATCGAACAAAGCGGCAAGAGCGTGCAGGTATTGCCCGCAGGCCCTGTGCCGGCTGGCTGTCAGCAGCAGGGCGAGGTGGTGGTGTCGGTCAAGAGCAAGGTCGGCTTCTACAACCGCAACCCGCTGCGCGTGCAGGAGGAGCTGGAAACGCTGGCGCGCAACGAGGCCCCGGGTGCCAATGCCAATGCCGTGCAGGCACAAGGCCAACCGGCCGACGGAAGCCAGCGCTTCAACGCCTTCCGCTGCCCGCCGCGCTGAACCGTTGGGCTGGGGCGGCGGCCATTCAAATGTAAAGATGCGGTAAAACCAGCCAGCAGCTAGACTAGCGCCCCCTCGCCTGACGCCATGGCGCTACTTCGATGCTCTTCCAGAATGTCTCCATCGCGGGACTGGCGCATATTGATGCGCCGCACACGCTGACTTCCAAGGAAATCAACGAGCGCCTGCAACCGACCTACGACCGCCTCGGAATCAAGACCGACGTGTTGGGCGACGTTGCCGGCATCCATGCACGGCGCTTGTGGGACCAGGATGTCCAGGCCTCGGACGCCGCCACCCAGGCTGCGCGCAAGGCACTGCTCGACGCCGGCATCGGTATCGAGAAGATCGGCCTGCTGGTCAACACCTCGGTGAGCCGCGACTACCTGGAGCCGTCCACCGCCTCCATCGTGTCCGGCAATCTCGGGGTCGGCGACCACTGCGTCACCTTCGACGTCGCCAACGCCTGCCTTGCCTTCATCAACGGCATGGACATCGCCGCGCGCATGCTCGAACGCGGCGAGATCGACTATGCGCTGGTCGTCGACGGCGAGACCGCCAACCTGGTGTACGAGAAGACCCTCGAGCGCATGACCTCGCCCGACGTCACCGAAGAGGAGTTCCGCAACGAGCTCGCTGCGCTGACCCTGGGTTGCGGTGCCGCGGCCATGGTGATGGCGCGCACCGAGCTGGTGCCCGACGCGCCGCGCTACAAGGGCGGCGTGACCCGTTCGGCCACCGAGTGGAACAAGCTGTGCCGCGGCAACCTGGACCGCATGGTCACCGACACCCGCCTG
The DNA here is from genome assembly GCF_024806475.1 of Xanthomonas sp. 4461. NCBI lineage: Bacteria > Pseudomonadati > Pseudomonadota > Gammaproteobacteria > Lysobacterales > Lysobacteraceae > Xanthomonas > Xanthomonas sp. 4461. The sequence continues at coordinate 565,055 of NZ_JANTYV010000003.1, forward strand.
CTGCTGATCGAAGGCATCAAGCTGGCGCAGAAGACCTTCCTGGCGGCCAAGCAGGCGATGGGCTGGGCGGTGGACGAGCTGGACCAGTTCGTCATCCACCAGGTCAGCCGCCCGCATACTGCCTCGTTCGTGAAATCGTTCGGCATCGACCCGGCCAAGGTGATGACCATCTTCGGCGAACACGGCAACATCGGTCCGGCTTCGGTACCGATCGTGCTGAGCAAGCTCAAGGAGCTCGGCCGTTTGAAGAAGGGCGACCGGATCGCGCTGATGGGGATTGGTTCTGGCCTGAACTGCTCGATGGCGGAAGTGGTCTGGTAATGCGTGTGATACTGGCCGGCCGATGCTCTTGCACGCCGGGCAAGATCGCTGCTTAGGTAAAAAAGTGGTATCTAAGTTTCCTTGCAGGAACAGCTGCAGTCTGTAAGGAAAGACGATGGCTCAGCGCATCACCGGACACTATGTTGCTGGCGCTCTCGCAGGGAGCCGTTACCAGGCGTTCGTCCCTGATCCGTTGCCGGCAGTGCCGGCACTGGATTTCGCACAGGCTGAACTGGTGGCGCGCAAAGAGCGCGCCGACCAGGCACTAGGGCGACTGGACGGCATCACGCTGATGCTGCCGGACCCGGAACTGTTTCTCTATCAGTACATCCGCAAGGAAGCCTTGCTGTCGTCCCAGATCGAAGGAACCCAGTCATCGCTCTCGGACCTGTTGCTGTTCGAGATGGATGCGGCACCGGGCGTGCCTGTCGACGATGTCGAAGAAGTGTCCAACTATGTCGCGGCCCTCAACCATGGCTTGCGGCGCCTGCGCGAGGACGATTTCCCGCTGTCGCTGCGTTTGATCCGCGAGATGCATGCGCTATTGCTGCAGGGCGGGCGTGGAGCCGGCAAGCAGCCAGGTGAATTTCGCCGGAGCCAGGTGTGGGTAGGTGGGGCCTCGCCTGCACTTGCACACTTTGTTCCGCCACCGCCAGATGCATTGCCCGACGCGCTGTCGGCACTCGAACAGTTTCTGCATGCGCCGCAGGGGCAGATGCCGCCGTTGGTGAAGGCGGCGCTTGCCCATGTGCAGTTCGAAACCATCCATCCCTTCAGCGATGGCAATGGGCGCCTGGGACGGCTGTTGATTACCTTGATCCTGTGCAGCGAAGGCGTGCTGCGGGAGCCCAGCCTGTATCTGAGCCTGTATTTCAAGCGCCGTCGTGCCGATTACTACGATCGCCTCAATGCGGTGCGACTCAACGGTGATTGGGAAGGATGGCTGGGCTTCTTTCTGGATGGTGTGGCAGAGACCGCGCAACAAGCCGTCGACACCGCGCAGCGCCTGCTGGCACTGTTGGCACGTGATCGGGCCCGCATTGCCGCTTTGGGCCAGCGAGCAGGCAACGTCGGCCTGGTGTTTGAGCAGTTCGCGCGGCGCGTGGTGTTGGCGGTGCCGCAAGTGGCGCCCACCCTGTCGTTGAGTGCGCCCACCATCCGTGCCGCAGTACGCACCCTGCAGGAGCTGGAAATCGTCAACGAACTCACCGGCCAGCAGCGGCATCGTATTTTTGCCTACCACGCCTATCTCGACATCCTCAGCGAAGGAGCGCAGCCGCTGTGAGCGATTCGTTTGCGCACGGCCGTTGCCGACGAGGCACAGAGACCCAGCGTATTTTCGATACTGTCGTGGCGATGTAGCTGGCGACTTGCCAGACACACCCAGTCCAAGCTTTAGCAAATAGAGAGATCCATGAACTACCCCGGCTATCCCTTCACTCCCCAGCGCCTTGACGTGCGTCCCGGCATTGCGATGTCGTATCTGGACGAAGGTCCGCGCGATGGCGAGGTGGTCGTGATGCTGCACGGCAATCCGTCGTGGAGCTATTTGTGGCGGCATCTGGTCAGTGGCCTGTCGGATCGCTACCGCTGCATCGTGCCGGACCATATCGGCATGGGGCTGTCCGACAAGCCGGACGATGCGCCCGACGCGCAGCCGCGCTACGACTACACCTTGCAATCGCGCGTGGACGATCTGGATACCTTGCTGCGGCATCTGGGCATCACTGGGTCGATCACGCTGGCCGTGCACGACTGGGGCGGCATGATCGGGTTCGGCTGGGCGTTGTCGCATCACGCGCAGGTCAAGCGGCTGGTGATCACCAACACCGCTGCATTCCCGTTACCGCCGGAAAAGCCGATGCCGTGGCAGATCGCGATGGGCCGGCATTGGGGATCGGGCGAGTGGTTCATCCGCACGTTCAATGCGTTTTCGTCCGGCGCTTCGTGGTTCGGCGTGTCGCGGCGGATGCCGGCCGACGTGCGTCGCGCTTATGTGGCGCCCTACAACAATTGGCGCAACCGCATCTCCACCATTCGCTTCATGCAGGACATTCCGCTGTCGCCAGCCGACCAGGCCTGGTCGTTGCTGGAGCGCTCGGCGCAGGCATTGCCCTCGTTCGCAGACCGCCCGGCTTTCATCGCGTGGGGCCTGCGCGATATCTGCTTCGACAAGCACTTCCTGGCCGGCTTTCGCCAGGCATTGCCGACTGCCGAGGTCACCGCGTTCGACGATGCCAATCACTACGTGCTGGAAGACAAGCACGAGGTGCTGGTGCCGGCGATTCGCACGTTCCTGGATACGCATCCGCTGTAAGCGAGGCATCCGACACCGATCAATGCGCCGATGGCGTATGCGTCAGCAGCCAGGTCCGGTCACGGCACTGGCAGCGGATTGCGCTGCGCGTCGTCCACGCCGATCCAATCGTCCTGCGTCAGCGCATGCAGACCATGCGCCAGGCGCGACTTGTCGCATTGCGCACTGCGCTGGCCGAATTCCAGCGACGCCGGCACGGCGGCGCAGGAGGACGGGCGGCGGTCGTGGATGCTGCAGCGGCTATAGCGGCCGATGTCGGCATCCAGGGCGATGCAGCGCGGTTGCGATTGCGAGGTGCCGCGCATCACGCGCTCGTGCGTGCGCAAGGAGTCGGTCAGTTCGATCGGTACCCTGCCGCCCAATGCGGGATCGGCTTCGCTCCAGTGGAAACTGACGCGGAAATAGGCGCAGCAAGCGCCGCAGGTAAGGCAGGGGTGTGCCATGGAATGCCGGGCCTGGCGCGGCGAAATCGCGTGGGGAGCGCGGCATTCTGACCGAACCGTGCTGCGATACAAGAGGCATGCGGCCGCCGCCGCTAAGCGATTCATGCGTCGGCATCGGACGGGCGCGTGCCCCGACCACGGCGCGCATCCGCTGCAGGTGCAGGCGCGCCCTGCGCACAAGCGGCCAGCACCGTGAGTGCATGGGTGATAATACGGCGATGACCACTCTCTGCAATATCGCGGCCACCTTGCCGCAGCTGGCGCGCGAGCGCCCCGATCAGATCGCCATTCGCTGCCCCGGCCGCCGCGCCGCCAATGGGTTTGCCGCCTACGACGTGACCTTGAGCTATGCCGAACTGGATGCACGCAGCGATGCGATCGCCGCCGGCCTGGCGCTGCACGGCATCGGCCGTGGCGCGCGCGCGGTGGTGATGGTGCGTCCGTCGCCGGAATTCTTCCTGCTGATGTTTGCCTTGTTCAAGGCCGGTGCGGTGCCGGTGCTGGTGGATCCGGGCATCGACAAGCGCGCGCTCAAGCAATGCCTGGACGAAGCGCAGCCGCAGGCGTTCATCGGCATACCGCTTGCGCAGTTGGCGCGTCGTCTGCTGCGCTGGGCGCGCTCTGCAAAGCAGATCGTCAGCGTCGGTGGCCGTTACGGGTGGGGCGGGGTGACACTGGCGCGCGTGGAGCGCGATGGCGCCGGCGCCGGCAGTCAGCTGGCCAACACCGGGCCGGACGATGTGGCCGCCATCCTGTTCACCAGCGGCTCCACCGGCGTGCCCAAGGGCGTGGTTTACCGACACCGGCATTTCGTCGGCCAGATCGAGTTGCTGCGCAATGCCTTCGGCATGCAGCCCGGTGGCGTGGATCTGCCGACGTTCCCGCCGTTTGCCTTGTTCGATCCTGCTTTGGGGCTGACCTCGGTGATTCCGGACATGGATCCGACCCGCCCGGCCACTGCCGACCCGCGCAAGCTGCACGATGCACTCAACCGCTTCGGAGTGACGCAGTTGTTCGGTTCGCCGGCATTGATGCGCGTGCTGGCCGACTACGGGCAGCCGCTGCCCAAGGTGCGCCTGGCGACGTCGGCAGGCGCACCGGTGCCGCCGGATGTGGTGGCCACCATCCGCGCGCTGCTGCCGGCCGATGCGCAATTCTGGACGCCGTATGGCGCCACCGAATGCCTGCCGGTGGCGGCAATCGAAGGCCGCACCCTGGACGCAACGCGCGCTGCCACCGAAGCCGGTGCCGGAACCTGTGTGGGACAGGTGGTCGCGCCCAATGAGGTGCGCATCATCGCCATCGACGATGCGGCCATTGCCGATTGGAGCGGCGCACGCGTGCTGGCGGTGGGCGAGGTCGGCGAGATCACCGTCGCCGGCCCGACCACCACCGATACCTATTTCAATCGCGATGCGGCCACCCGCATCGCCAAGATCCGCGAGCGCAGCGACGATGGCAGCGAACGCATCGTGCACCGCATGGGCGATGTGGGCTATTTCGATGCGGAAGGACGCTTGTGGTTCTGCGGGCGCAAGACCCATCGCGTGGAGACGGCCACAGGCCCGCTGTACACCGAGCAGGTGGAGCCGGTGTTCAACGTGCATCCCCAGGTGCGGCGCACCGCGCTGGTCGGTGTAGGTGCAGCCGGACAACAGCAACCGGTGCTGTGCGTGGAGTTGCAGCCTGGCGTGTCGGCATCGGCCTTCGCGGACGTGCAAACCGCATTGCGTGCGCTGGGCGCCGCGCATCCGCATACCGCCGGTATCGCACGTTTCCTGCGGCATCCCGGTTTCCCGGTCGACATCCGCCACAACGCCAAGATCGGCCGCGAAAAACTGGCGGTCTGGGCGGCGCAACAGCGTGCGTAAGCACATGCAGCGGTGCGCGCAGCTTAGTGGTTCTTCCGTGTTTCCTCTTGTGATCGGTGCAAAGCGATGAAGATTCTGGTGACCGGCGGTGGTGGATTTCTTGGCCAGGCGTTGTGCCGCGGCTTGCGCGCGCGCGGGCACGAGGTGGTGAGTTTTCAACGCGGCGATTACCCGGTGTTGCAGACGTTGGGCGTGGGCCAGATCCGTGGCGACCTGGCCGACCCGCAAGCGGTGCGGCATGCCTTCGCCGGCATCGATGCGGTCTTCCACAACGCCGCCAAGGCCGGTGCATGGGGCAGCTACGACAGCTATCACCAGGCCAATGTGGTGGGCACGCAGAACGTGCTCGACGCATGCCGCGCCAATGGCGTGCCGCGGCTGATCTACACCTCCACACCCAGCGTCACCCACCGCGCCACCAACCCGGTGGAGGGCCTGGGCGCCGATGAGGTGCCATATGGCGAAGACCTGCGCGCCGCGTATGCGGCGACCAAGGCGATCGCCGAGCGTGCGGTGCTGGCAGCCAACGATGCGCAGCTGGCCACGGTGGCATTGCGTCCGCGGCTGATCTGGGGGCCGGGCGACAATCATCTGTTGCCGCGGCTGGCGGCACGCGCGCGCGCCGGTCGCCTGCGCATGGTGGGCGATGGCAGCAACCTGGTGGACAGCACGTACATCGACAACGCCGCACAAGCGCATTTCGATGCGTTCGACCATCTTGCGCCGGGCGCTGCCTGCGCGGGCAAGGCGTACTTCATTTCCAACGGCGAACCGTTGCCGATGCGCGAGTTGCTCAATCGCCTGCTTGCGGCAGTGGACGCACCGGCGGTGACGCGTTCGCTGTCGTTCAAGACGGCGTACACAATCGGTGCAATCTGCGAGACCATGTGGCCACTGTTGCGTCTGCCTGGCGAAGTGCCGCTGACGCGTTTTCTGGTAGAACAGTTGTGCACGCCGCATTGGTACAGCATGCAACCTGCGCGTCGCGACTTCGGCTATGTGCCACGCATCAGCATCGAAGAAGGCCTGCAACGGCTGCGATCCTCATCTTCCAACGACATCGCCATCACTCGATAAAGACTGCCACATCTTCAGGATACGTCTGCGCCGATTCGGCACGACAACTTCTGGAATCTTTGCCATGCTGCATTACGCCATCATCTTCTTCGTCATCGCCATCATCGCCGCTGTGCTGGGCTTCAGCGGTATCGCCGGTGCGGCGACCAACATTGCCTGGATCCTGTTCGTGGTGTTCCTGATCCTGGCAGTGATCTCGATGTTCCGTCGCGGCAAGGTCTAACGTCCCGCTGCGATACGCCACGGCAGCGGCGCTGCCGATCGGTGCTCACATGGCCCGCTTCCGCAAGGAGGCGGGCCATGTGCGTTATGGCGGTTTTTCAGTGGGGTCTTTGCCCCTCACAGCAGTTTTTCCAGGTATTGCACCTGCTTGCCACCAGCCAGCACCGCATCGCCGATCGGTACGAATCCCAGTTGCCGATGCAACGCCAGCGATGCCGGATTGGGCGGGCTCAGATTCACTTCGCACACCAGGCGCGGCTGCGCTGCCGCACACGCGCTGCGGATGAGGTCGGCGTACAGTTGCCCGGCAAGGCCGCGTCGCCGCGCATGGACGCCGATCACGATGCGGTCCACATAGACAAAGCGCGCAAAGCGCTTCGATAGCCACGCATAGTTGGCATTGGCGTAGTCAGCGCTCTGATCCAGTGCGATCAACAGGCCGTCTGCCGGCGGGATCACGCTGGCATGCCATGCCCGTTGCAACAACGCGGCCAGCCCATCGGCATCGAGCAACGACAGTGCTGTGGCATGGGCATTGTTGAGTGCGAGCAATGCGGCATGGTCGTGCGCCTGCACTGCGCGCGGCTGCGCGGCGCTCATGCGCGGGTGTCTACCGCGCTGCGCAGCAATTGATCGTCCGCATGCCGTTGCAGTGCCAGTTCGATCAACTGCGTGATCAAGCCGCGATAGTCCAGCCCGCTTGCCTGCCAGAGTTTGGGATACATGCTGATGCGGGTGAAGCCCGGAAGCGTATTGACCTCGTTGATCACGATGCGTCCGTCTGCACACAGGAACACATCCACGCGCGCCATGCCGGCGCAATCCAGCGCTTGATACGCCTGCACCGCAAGGTGCTGGATGCGCTGCTGCGTCTGCGCATCCAGCTCGGCGGGGATCACGATGTCGGCGCCGTGCGCGCTGATGTATTTGGTGTCGTACGAATAAAACGCATCGTGCACCACCACTTCGCCGCACACGCTGGCCCGTGGCGTGGCATTTCCCAGCACCGCGCATTCGATCTCGCGGCCGACAATGGCCGCTTCCACCAGCACCTTGTGGTCGTAGGACAACGCCAAGGCGAGTGCGGCGGTAAAGGCGTCCGCGCTGCGCACCTGGCTGACGCCCACCGACGAGCCCTGATTGGCCGGTTTGACGAACAACGGCAACCCCAGCTGCGCGATCAACGCATCCACATCGGCGTGCGCGGCGGTGTGACGGTTGAAGCAGACAAACGGTGCCACCGCCAGGCCGGCATCGCGCAGCACGCGCTTGGCCATGTCCTTGTCCATCGCCACCGCCGAGCCAAGCACGCCGGAGCCGACGAAGGGCAGGTTGGCCATGCGCAGCAATCCCTGCAGCGAGCCGTCTTCGCCCAGGGTGCCGTGCACGATCGGGAACACCACATCGATCTGCGCCAGCGCCTGCTCGGTGTCCACTGGCCGCAGCTGCGCCTGCTCGGCGCCGGGTAGCACCGCCACCGAGCGTCCGCTGCGGTGCAGGGCGATCCGACCCAGGTCGTCGGCATCGTGCAGAAAGCCCTCCGCCGCGCTCAGATGCCACTGGCCCTGCTTGTCGATGCCGATCAGTACCGGCTCGAAGCGCTGCGGGTCGAGCGCGTCCAGGATGTTGCGTGCCGACTGCAGCGAGACCTCGTGCTCGGCGGATTTGCCGCCAAAGATGAGACCGACCCGGATCTTGCGCATCGCCTGCTCCTGCCAGTTATTCGAAAAGATCGCCAGCATGCCCGTGACCGGCAGGCCGAAGGAAGCCGGCAGATCGGGCGGGCGGCAACTGTGCGCGGACGCTGCGCTCATCGGCGCAGGGAGCGATGGTCGCGACGGGCCGCCCGCACCGCGCCGCGAGCGCACCATCCTGGTCAGCCGCCGTGCAGCGCCGGCCTGCCAGGCACCCCAGGCGTCGACCGGTGCATCGATCGTTCCACCGCCAGGCAAGCGCCTGCCGTGGCCACCGCAGCAGCCTCCGGCGCGCAGCGCCCCACCATCGTCAGCCAGCTGCGACATGCGGGGGCGGTAGAATGCGCCCATGTCCGCATCACTTTTCAATTCTCTCAAGCCGCTCGCCGGCCAGGCCCTGCAGGCCGCGCTCAATCGCGCCCTGGCGCTGGACCCGGATACCCGCGACTCCCTGTTGCCGCTGGAAGGCCAGCGCATCGCCCTGACCCTGGACGCGCCCGCACTTGCGCTGCAGATCCGCGTGCACGAGCGACGGCTGCTGGTCGGCCCGGTGGATCAGGCACAGGAGCCGGATCTGGCGGTGCGCAGCAGCCTGGCCGGCCTGCTTGGGCAGCTGCCGTTTCTGGCCAATGCGCGTCGCAGCGGTGCGCCGGCGGGGCGGCTCAAGGTCTCCGGCGACGCGGAGCTTGCGCGCCAGCTGCAGCAACTGGCCGGGCGCTTCGACCCGGATTGGCAGCTGCCGTTCGTGACGGTGTTCGGGCAGATCCTGGGTGTACAGATTGCCGGCGCGGTGCGTGCAGCGCTGCAGCAGGCCCGTCGCAGTGCATCGGATCTGGCACATAGCGCGGCCGAATTCGTCACCGAGGAATCGCGCGATGTGGTGCCGCGGGCCGAGCTCGAGGCCTTCCATGACGACGTGGACGAGCTGCGCGACGATGTCGAACGGCTGGCTGCGCGCGTCACTCGCCTGCGCGCCGCCGGAGGCACGCCATGAAGGCGATCCTGCGGGCCAGCCGCATCGGCCGGGTGATCCTGCGCTACCGCCTGGACGACCTGCTGCAAGGCACGGCCGCCGAGCGCTGGCTGCGTGTGGCCAAGCCGTTCGTGCCGCGTGCCAGCGCCGAGATCGCCGCGCAATCGCGCGGTGCGCGGCTGCGGCTGGCGTTGCAGGAACTGGGGCCGATCTTCGTCAAGTTCGGGCAGATCCTGTCGACCCGTCGCGACCTGATCCCCGCCGACGTGGCCGAAGAACTCACCTTGCTGCAGGACCGGGTCAAGCCATTCGATGGGCAGGCCGCGCGTCTGATCGTGGAAGGCGCGCTCGGCCTGCCGGTCAGCGTGGCGTTTGCCTCCTTCGACACCGTGCCGCTGGCCTCGGCGTCGATTGCGCAGGTGCATGCGGCCACGTTGCCGCCGGACGCCGATGGCGTGCGCCGCGAAGTGGTGGTCAAGGTGCTGCGCCCGGACATCGAGCGCCAGATCGATGCCGACATCGCGCTGCTGCATTCGCTGGCCACGCTGGTCGAGCGCACTCACCCGCGCGCCGACAAGATCCGCCCGCGCGAAGTGGTGGCCGAGATCGAAGGCACGCTGTCGGCCGAGCTCGACCTGCAGCGCGAAGGCGCCAATGCCAGCGTGCTGCGCCGGTTCTGGGAAGGCTCGGACGATCTGTACGTGCCGGAAGTGATCTGGTCGCACACCGCCGAGCGCGCGCTCACGCTGGAGCGCGTGTACGGCATTCCGTCCGACGATATCGTCAAGCTCGATGCCGCCGGCATCGACCGCAAGGCGCTGGCGGCCAAGGGCGTGCGGGTGTTCTACACCCAGGTGTTCCGCGACAACTTCTTCCATGCCGATGCGCACGCCGGCAACATCTGGGTCGACTCGGATCCGGAGCGCCGGCTCAATCCGCGCTTCATCGCGCTGGATTTCGGCATCATGGGCCAGCTCTCGCAGGAAGATCAGTACTACCTGGCCGAGAACTTCATGGCGATCTTCCACAAGGATTACCGCCGCATGGCCGAGCTGCACGTGGAGGCGGGCTGGATGCCGTCCAACGTGCGCATCGACGAACTGGAAGCGGCTGCGCGCTCGGTGTGCGAGCCCTACTTCACCCGGCCGCTGTCGGAGATTTCGCTGGCGCAGGTGCTGATCAAGCTGTTCCGCGTGGCGCAGCGCTATGAACTGACCCTGCAGCCGCAGCTGATCCTGCTGCAGAAGACCTTGCTCAACATCGAAGGCGTGGGCCGTCAGCTCGACCCCAAGCTGGATATCTGGGCGGTGGCGCGACCGGTGCTCGAACGCATCCTGCGCGAGCGCTACAGCCCACGCAGGATGCTGGGCGAGTTGAGCAAGCGGCTACCGGAAATCATGACCCACGCACCGGACATGCCGCGCCTGGTGCACAGCTGGTTGAAGCAGCAGGTGGAAGGCCGCCATCAGCTCGACATCCGCTCGGCCGAGTTGCGCGCGCTGGACATCAGCCTGCGCAAGCTGCAGACCCGCGTGGTCACGGCGATCACCGGCAGCGGCTTGCTGGTGGTGGCGGCCGTGTTGTATGGCCTGCATCCGGACGGCTGGTACCTGGGCACGGTGCCGGTATGGAGCTGGATCAGCGGCGGCGCCGGGTCGGCGGCCCTGCTGGTCGCCTGGCTACGGCGATAGGATTCGGCCATGTCCGACGACGCAACCGATGCACTGCCTGCTGCGCCGATTGCCGCGCTGGATGTACCGCCGCGTACGCAGAGTTCCAGCTATCCGCCGGTGTTCGCTGCGCAGATGGACGGCCGCCAGAAGCGTGCGCTGGGTGCCCTGTTCGGGCTGCGCAACTTCGGCGTCAACCTGACCACGCTGGCGCCGGGTGCACGCTCGGCGTTGCGGCACGGGCATTCGTTGCAGGATGAATTCGTCTACATCGTCAGCGGTACGCCGAGCCTGATGAGCAACGCAGGCGAGCGACTGCTGCAGCCGGGCATGTGCGCCGGATTCCGCGCCGGGGACGGCGATGCGCATTGCCTGATCAATCGTAGCCAGGCGGCGGTGACGTATCTGGAAGTGGGCGACCGCAGCGCCGGCGATTGCATCACCTACCCGGACGACGATCTGATGCTGGTCAGCACTGAAGACGGGCAGTGGTCGTACCGGCACAAGGACGGCACGCCTTACTGAGGGCGCTTGTGGTGAGCGATCCGCGGGCTGGGCCACCGCCGTGGGTCAGTTCAACCGGTTGATCGGCGCAGCGACGCGGTGGCATACGCTGTCGGCGATGGGGATAATCCGCCGGTGAGCACATCACCCAAGCATCTGCAGATTCTCTACCAGGACGATGTCCTGGCCGTCGTCGACAAACCCGCCGGCCTGATGGTCCACGACAGCAAGCTGGCGCGCGGGGAGGACGACTTTCTGGCCGACCGCCTGCGCGAACAGCTGGGCAAGCCGATCTTCCTGGTGCACCGGCTCGACCGCGCCACCAGCGGCTGCCTGCTGCTGGCGTTCGACCGCGACGCCGCCAGCGCGCTGGGCAAGGCCTTGATGGCCGGCGAAGTGGAGAAGGACTATCTGACGGTGTGCCGCGGCTGGCCGGCCGAGGAGCGCTTCAGCGTCGACCACGACCTGGACGGCGGCCCCGGCAAGCCGGTCAAGAAGCCGGCGGTGACCCACTTCCAGCGCCTGGCCACCGGCGAGCTGGAGATCCCGTCCACCGGCTTTGCCACGTCGCGCTATGCATTGCTGCGCTGCCAGCCGCAGACCGGGCGGTTCCGGCAGATTCGCCGACACATGAAGCATCTGTCGCATCACATGATCGGCGACACCAGCCACGGCGATGGCCGCCACAACCGCAGCTTCCGCATGCTCGGCGTCCACCGCATGCTGCTGCACGCCGAGCGCCTGGGGTTTCCGCATCCGGCCGATGGACGGCGCATCAGCGTCACTGCGCCGCTGGATGTGGAATTCGCCAAGGCCTGTGCGTTGTTCGGGTGGGAGATGGCGGGGTTGGGAGTCGTGCCGACGGCGTGATGGGGCGTGCCTGGTTCAGCGATCGGGACGTCCACTCAGCCTGCAGGAAATCTGCGCAGCCGTCCCCTCACCCCAACCCCTCTCCCGCAGGCGGGAGAGGGGCTCAGGCGTGACACTCATTGCTCGCCTTCCTCGCCTTCCTCGCCTTCCCGCGTTCCCGCCTTCCCTGCTCGCCTTCCAACTTGCTTTCTTCCCTCGCTTGCGGGGGAAGGTGCCCGAAGGGCGGATGGGGGCAAGCCCGCCACTGGGCCCTCAGGACAACAGCACTCCCGACGGGAGCGGGGCTGCTTCGGTCAGCGGAAAAGTGGATGCACTGCGTTGATCGGCAACGCACCGCAACCGCCGCCACGGCGTTGCGATTCCCCAATCCCGAATCCCGAATCCCCGCCCTTCAGGGCTTCTGCGCCGCCGCAGCCGGCTCGTTGACGATCTTCTCCAGGTCCTTCTGCAGATCGGCAAACAGCGGCAGCATCTTCTGCTGGATGGCGCCCATCAGGTTCTGGGTCAGGGCGGGGGTCTTGTCCAGCAGGCTCTGGCCGGCCGAGCTCTCGTAGAACTCGGCCATGGCCAGCACGTCCTCGCGCGAGAACGAGCGCTTGTAGATGTCCACGTACATCGGGCGCAGCTCCGACCACGACAGCGCCTTGCGCACGGTCTGGCGGGTACGCTCCTGGATGCGTTGCAGCTGCGCCTGCTGGTCGGGGTCGAGCTGGCGCTGCGCGGTGAGCTGGGCGAACTGCTGCTGCTGCATCGCTTCGATCTGCGGCAGCATGGTGTCCAGCATGGTCTGCGCGCGCGAGGCGGCCAGCAGACGGTTGACGTCGGCATCGGTGGGCGCCTGCGCCAGCGCGGTCGGCGCGGCCACCGCCAGCAGGGCAGCCAGCAACAGGCGGCGGGCGAGTGCGCCGGCGGCGGCGAGCGAATCGAGTGTCATCGGAGCATCCTGCAATCGGGGAACCGGCCGCAGCATACGGGAAGCCGGTGTTCGCGCGCGCGTCCACGCCGCTGCCGATACAATCGCCGGACAATGGCCAGCGACCCGATCCAGATCACCCCCAGCCTGACGATTCCGCCCAGCGAACTCGTCGAACGCTTCGTGCGCGCCAGCGGCGCGGGCGGGCAGAACGTCAACAAGGTCTCCACCGCGGTGGAACTGCGTTTCGACGTGGCCGGCTCGCCGTCGCTGCCCGAACCGTTGCGCGCGCGGCTGCTGTCGCGGCGCGATCGTCGCATGACCGCCGAGGGCGTGCTGGTGATCGACGCGCAGCGCTTCCGCACCCAGGACCGCAACCGCGAGGATGCGCGCGAGCGGCTGGCCGAGATCATCAGTGCGTGCCTGTCGGTGCCCAAGCGCCGGGTCGCCACCAAACCGAGTCACGGTGCCAAGCTGCGGCGGCTGGATGCCAAGCGTGAGCGCAGCCATATCAAGCGTGGACGCTCTGCGTCCCACTGGGAGTAAGCGTGAGTCACACCGACCCGTCGTTGCCACCGGTAACACAGGCCAACATCCTGCTGCAGCCATCCCCTCCCAGAATGCCGCGGGCGCACGGCCGCTTCGGCCGCTGGCTGGGGCGTACGGCGCTACGTCTGACCGGCTGGCGCCTGCTCGGGCGGCTGCCCGACGAGCCCAAGCTGGTGATGATCGTCGCGCCGCATTCGTCCAACTGGGACGGCTTCCTGGGCTTTGCGGCCAAGTTCGCGCTGGGCTTCGACGTGCGCGTGCTGGGCAAGACGCAGCTGTTCTGGTGGCCGCTGGGGCCGCTGCTGCGCAAGCTCGGCGCCATCCCGCTGGATCGCAGTTCGCCGCAGGGCACCATCGGCCAGGCGGTGCGGCTGATCCGCAACTCCGAGCAGATGTGGTACGTGATCACCCCCGAAGGCACCCGCAAGCGCGTGGAGAATTGGAAGGCCGGTTTCTGGAAGATCGCCTCCGATGCCAAGGTGCCGATCCTGCCGGTGTACTTCGACTACCCCAGCAAGACCGTGGGCATCGGCGAGCCGTTCTGGACCGGCACCGACATGGCGGCCGACATCGCCGCCATCCGCACCTGGTACCGCCCGTGGCGCGGCAAGCATCGCGATACGCTGTAGGTGAGCGTCTAGTGGCGCCCATGCGCCTTGCCAACAGGTATCAGGTCACGTGAAATACATTGACGTTGAGTGGAAGCATCAAAATATCGATGAGCCGACACGGTTGGTGTCGGAGCTTGATCACCACAGCTGCGAGATCCGCAAACTTGAGTTCTTCCTAGATGGCAAGGTCGGTTTTGCGACCCGGCACATCAACTCCCCTGGGACCGAACTAAGCAGCACTGCAATACCTCCACTTGCGGAGGTCAACCAATCATCCGAGTTCAATGGAGTTTGCATCAGCGCTCAGATATTTGAGAGCCTGTGGGCGGCTCATGCACCGGTGAAGGCCTAACACTTACTCAAGACAACGCCGTGTCGCGAGTCTGCTAACTCTGGTATTTGGCCAATCGTGGGAGGCATCATTTTGAGCCATGGATGCATTCGATATGGCGCATTGGCCGGCGTCGAACTAAGCCCGTATTCACCGATCAGACTTGCCTAGCTGCCCGGCATGGACGGTCACCTCAATCAATTGCAGCAGAGGAAAAATCATGATCGCTTCGTCAGCGCGTGCGTTGTGCCTGTCGCTAGCGTTATGTAGTGGTCCCGCACTGGCGGCCACGTCGATGCTGGTGATCCACGGCGGCGCCGGGGTGGAAAAATCCAGCCTTTCCAGCGAGGAACAGGCGCAGGCGCGCGAGGCGATGCAACGCGCGCTGCGTGCCGGGCACGCGGTTCTGCAAGGTGGCGGCAGTGCGGTGGATGCGGTGGCGGCCACCATCACCGTGCTGGAGGATGCGCCGCAGTTCAACGCCGGGCGCGGTGCTGTGTTCACCCATGACGGCAAGAACGAACTGGATGCCGCGATCATGGACGGCGCCACCGGCAAGGCCGGCGCGATTGCCGGCGTGCACACGGTCAGGAACCCGATCCAGCTGGCGCGCAGCGTCATGGACCATTCCAAGCACGTGATGCTGATCGGTGACGGCGCCGAACAGTTCGCGCGCGAGCAGGGCGTCACCCTGGTCGACCCAAGTTACTTTCGCACCGACAAACGCTGGCAGCAGCTGCAAAAAGCGCTCAAGGCCGAGGCCGGCGACCGCAAGGCACAAGCCGAACTGGATCTGGAAACCGCCAAGCACTTCGGCACCGTCGGCGCGTTGGCGCTGGACCGCGACGGTCATCTGGCCGCCGGCACATCCACCGGCGGCATGACCAACAAGCGCTATGGCCGCGTGGGCGATGCGCCCATCATCGGCGCCGGTACCTACGCCAATGCGCAGTGCGCGGTGTCCGGCACCGGCTGGGGCGAGTTCTACATCCGTGCGGTGGCCGCCTACGACATCTGCGCGCGCATGAAGTACGCCGGGCAATCGCTGCAACAGGCCGCCGAGGCGGTGATCGATCAGCAGATCCCGAAGGCCGGCGGCGATGGCGGCGCCATCGCGCTGGATGCGCAAGGCAACATCGCCTTCCCGTTCAATACCCAGGGCATGTACCGCGGCTGGATCGGTGCCGACGGCACCGCGCATGTGGCCATCTTCAAGGACGAGACGCTCTGACGGGGCTTGGGCGTGGCCCCCACGCCCGCTAGCCGACGGCTGCCCGCAAGCAACCCTGAAAAATCCCGTGCTGCACGCTGTCGCCCGTGGCTGGTGACCGGTGCCGGGCCTGCATCTGCGCCCCCTTCAGCTTTGCCAATCCCAACCGGATTCATCCAGCCAATCCAACGGCACATGCCGGCGCTGCGCAAACCCGCTAGCGTGACCGGTTGCCGTAACAACCACTCAGGAATCACACGCCATGTCGCGTACCGTCGTTCTGGCCGCCGCCATCACCCTGGCATTGGCCGCATGTTCTGGAAAAGAGCCATCCGGTAAGGAGTCCACCACCGTGCCCGAAAAGACCACCACGCCGGCCGCGGACGCAGCGCCGAACCCGTTGCTGACCGCCAGCACGCTGCCATTCCAGGCGCCGCCGTTCGACAAGATCAAGGACAGCGATTACCTTCCCGCGTTCGAAGAAGGCATGCGCCTGCATCTGGCCGAGGTGCGCAAGATTGCCGACAACACCGAAGCGCCCACCTTCGACAACACCATCGAGGCACTGGAGCGCAGCGGCGAGACGCTGACGCGCGTGTCGCGCATCTTCTTCGGGCTGGTGCAGGCCGATACCAGCGATGCACGCCAGAAGATCCAGGAAGAGATCGCGCCCAAGCTGGCCGCGCATCAGGACGAGATCAACCTTGATCCGAAGCTGTTCGCACGCGTCAAGACCCTCTACGACCAGCGCGATACGCTGAATCTGGAGCCGGAACAAAAGCGCCTGGTCGAGCGCGACTACGAAGAACTGGTGCGCTCCGGCGCGCAGCTCTCCGATGCCGACAAGGACAGCCTGCGCAAGCTCAACGTGGAAGAAACCACGTTGTCCACGCAGTTCCATACCCGTCTGGTTGCAGCCTCCGCTGCCGGTGCAGTGGTGGTGGACGACAAGGCCAAACTAGATGGGCTGAGCGAGGGCGACATCGCCGCCGCCGCCGATGCCGCCAAGGCGCGCAAGCTCGATGGCAACTATCTGCTGACCTTGCAGAACACCACCCAGCAACCGGTGCTCGCTTCGTTGAAGGATCGCGCACTGCGCGCCGAGGTGTTGAAGGCCTCCGAAACCCGCGCAGAAAAGGGCGATGCCAACGACACGCGGCAGACCATCCAGCGCCTGGCGCAGCTACGCGCGCAAAAGGCCAAGTTGCTCGGCTTCGCCAATTACGCGGCCTACAGCCTGGGCGACCAGATGGCCAAGACCCCGGAGGCGGCGCTGAAGCTGCTGACCGACACCGTGCCGGCGGCCACTGCCAAGGCGCGCCGCGAAGTGGCCGAGATGCAGAAGGTCATCGACGCGCAGAAGGGTGATTTCAAACTCGCCGCGTCCGATTGGGATTTCTACGCCGAGCAGGTGCGCAAGGCCAAGTACGACCTGGACGAGGCGCAGATCAAGCCGTATTTCGAACTGGACAACGTGCTGCAGAACGGCGTTTTCTACGCCGCCACCCAGTTGTACGGCATCACCTTCAAGCAGCGCACCGACATCCCGACCTATCACGCGGACATGAAGGTGTACGAAGTCTTCGACGCGGACGGCACCTCGATGGCGCTGTTCTACACCGACTACTTCAAGCGCGACAGCAAGTCCGGCGGTGCCTGGATGGATGTGTTCGTCGAGCAGGACGGCCTCACCGGTGCCAAGCCGGTGGTCTACAACGTCTGCAACTTCACCAAGCCGGCCGCCGGCCAGCCGGCGCTGTTGAGCTTCGATGACGTCACCACGCTGTTCCATGAGTTCGGCCACGCGCTGCACGGCATGTTCTCCAAGGTGAAGTACCCCTCGATCGCCGGCACCAGCACCTCGCGCGATTTTGTGGAATTCCCCTCGCAGTTCAACGAGCATTGGGCCTCCGATCCGAAGGTCTTCGCCAACTACGCCAAGCATTATCAAACCGGCGCAGCGATGCCGGCCGAGCTGGTGGAAAAGATCAAGAAGGCCAAGACCTTCAACAGCGGCTACGCCACCACCGAATATCTGTCGGCCGCGCTGCTCGATCTGGCCTGGCATACCCAGCCGGCCGACGCGCCGCTGCAGGACGTAAGCAAGTTCGAAGCCGACGCGCTCAAGCGCTTCAAGGTCGACCTGGCCGAAGTGCCGCCGCGCTACCGCAGCAGCTATTTCGACCACATCTGGGGCGGCGGTTATTCGGCCGGGTACTACGCGTATTTCTGGTCGGAAGTGCTTGACGATGACGCGTTCGAATGGTTCAAGGAAAACGGTGGCTTGACCCGCAAGAACGGCGACATCTTCCGCGCCAAGATCCTTTCGCGCGGCAACACGGTCGATCTGGCCACGTTGTATCGCGACTTCCGCGGCAAGGACCCCAGCGTCAAGGCGCTGCTGGAAAATCGTGGACTGACCGATTAAGGAATCTCTGAATAACGCACTACAGATACGCGACACTATCCGCCTCATGTTGAGGAGTGATCCATGCAACTGACGTTCGGTGACGCTGAGGG
>NZ_JANTYV010000004.1:0-233723 GCF_024806475.1 Xanthomonas sp. 4461
AGAGGAAGTTGCCGCCGCTGCACCTCAATCCGCCGTAGCGTCTTTCCGTGTAGCGAGCCGCCCATCATAGCCGGCTTTTTCGTTTCGTCAACACCCTAAGTTCAGGGAATTTCCGAACCCTTTCGCTGTGGTTCCGCGTTTGCGGAGTCCGTTGCGTCGGGGGAGGCGAACTATATGCCTGCAAAAGGATTTTGGGAAGCTTTTTGTGAAAAAAATTTCACGGCATTGCCAAATGCTTGCGCCGGCACTCGTTTGATCTCGCTGGACATGCATGCAGACCGATCCGGCCGCTGCTGCACTCTATATAGAGCGCCACAACAGCGACACGACGTTGCGGCTATGCAGCACAGCCGAAGGCTCAACCAGTGATCAACGATACGCGGGCGAAATTGCGTTTGCCGACCTGGATGACTGCCTCGAATCCTGGAGCGAACACACGACCGGCATCCTCGATGACCTCTCCGTCGATCTTGACTGCACGCTCCTTGAGCTTGCGATTGGCCTCCGAATTGCTCGGCGTGAGTCCGGTAGCCGTCAGCAAACTGGCAATCCGCAGTCCCTCCGCGGGGACCACGACCTCCTGCAGCGGCAACAGGCTAGTGTCGCCCTGCCCTGTCACCACGGCGTGCCAGCCGGCGATGGCCTGCTCCGCAGTGGCGGCATCGTGGAAGCGTGCGGTGAGTTCACGCGCCAGGCGTAATTTGACATCGCGCGGGTGCAACTCACCGGAGGCGACCTGTTCTTTCAGGCGTGCGGCCTCGGCAACACCGATGTCGAAGGACAACAGATCGATCCAGCGCCAGGTCAGCTCGTCACCGATCTTCATGGTCTTGGTGACGATGTCGATGGCCGGCTCGTTGATGCCGATGTAGTTGCCCAGCGACTTGGACATCTTGGCCACCCCATCCAGGCCTTCCAGCAGCGGCATGGTCAGCACGACCTGCGGGGCCTGGCCGTAGTGCTCCTGCAGGCCGCGCCCCATCAGCAGGTTGAACTTCTGATCGGTGCCACCCAGTTCGACGTCCGCCTTCAAGGCGACCGAGTCGTAGCCCTGGACCAGCGGATACAGGAATTCGTGGATAGCGATCGGCTGCTGGCCGGCAAAGCGCTTGGCGAAATCGTCGCGTTCGAGCATGCGCGCCACCGTGTGCTGCGCGGACAGCTTGATCATGTCCGCTGCGCTCATCTGGCCGAACCACTCGGAGTTGAAACGTACCTCGGTGCGTTCGCGATCCAGGATCTTGAAGACCTGCTCTTCATAGGTGCGCGCGTTGGCCAGCACATCGTCGCGACTGAGCGGCTTGCGGGTGGCGTTCTTGCCGCTCGGATCACCGATCATGCCGGTGAAGTCGCCGATCAGGAAGACCACCTGGTGGCCCAGCTGCTGGAATTGCCGCATCTTGTTGAGCAGCACGGTATGGCCCAGATGCAGATCCGGCGCAGTGGGGTCGAAGCCGGCCTTTACCCGCAGCGGCACTCCTGATTTCAGTCGGGCCTCGAGCTGATCGGGCTTGAGGATCTCGTCGGCGCCACGGCCGATGAGTGCGAGGGATTCTTCAATAGTGGCCAACCACGGACTCCAGCGGCGTTTGCCGTCAACAACGTGAATGATGTTAAACGCGGGTTAATTCCGCGCCAAGTGAAAATAATGAACAGGCTCAATGGTTTGACGCGCTGTTACAGGCTGTCTATGGTACCGGCGATTGGGCTCGCACTTCGAGCCAGCGAGGAAATCCAACGATGCAGAACTCAGAGCAGGGCCGTGCACGCAAGCGGCGCTTCCAAGAACGCCTCCACGTCCTCCACGACACTGCACTGCATCGCAAGCTCAAGCAGCACCTTCCGGCCGCGTTCAACGACCGTTGGACGCGCCGTCACTGGATCCACGCCAGCCTGTTCGCGACCATCGGTGCGATGGTCGCGACGATCGTGCCAGGCTTTTCCAACGCCATCGACACCCCGCTCTCCAGCCATTCCACGCTGGCGTTGCCATTGCCGCCACTGGTGCCCAGCCGCAAGCAGTTGGCGCCGAGCACGGAATGGGAAATCCTGCAGGTCAAGTCGGGGCAGACGCTGAGCACGTTGTTCGGGGAGTTGGGAATTCCGACCGCGGTGATGTATCAGGTGCTGGCGCATCCTGGCACCAAGGAGGCGTTGACCAGGCTGCGTCCGGGGACCGAGATTGCGTTCGACATGCCGACGCCGGGTGAGTTGCGGGCACTGCGCTTCGATCGTGACGACAGTCATCGGGTGGAATTGCGCCTGTTGGGCGACAGCGTGCGCGAGAAGGTGACCGAGCGCGCGACCACCACACGCACCGTGGTGGCCAGCGGTGAAATCAGCAGCTCGCTGTACGCATCGGCCGGCAAGTCGGGGCTGTCGCCGGCCGCGGTGGCAATCATGACCGACGAGATCTTCAAGTACGACATCGACTTCGACAAGGATCTGCAGCCGGGCGACCGTTTCAGCGTGGTGATGGACGAGACCTGGCGCGAGGGCGAGCGGATCAACACCGGCGACATCCTGGCGGCGACCTTCACCACCGGCGGGAAGACCTATACCGGCTTCCGCTTCGAGCGCGCCGGCAAGCCGGCCGAGTACTACGACATCACCGGACGGCCGTTGAAGAAGAGCTTCATCCGCATGCCGGTGGCCTATAGCCGCATCAGCTCCACCTTCGGTGCACGCAAGCATCCGGTTCTTGGCACGATGCGCATGCACAAAGGTGTGGATTACGCGGCCGCATCGGGCACGCCGATCATGGCGGCCGGCGATGCGCGGGTGGTGTTCGTCGGCACCCAGCGCGGCTATGGCAATGTGGTGATCCTGGATCACGGCAAGAACTACAGCACGCTGTATGGGCACATGTCGCGCTTCGGCAAGATCAAGGCCGGGCAGCGCATCAATCAGGGCACGGTGATCGGCTATGTCGGCATGACCGGCCTGGCGACCGGCCCGCATCTGCACTACGAATTCCGCGTCGCCGGGCAGCAGCGCAACCCGATGTCGGTGACGATGCCGCCGCCGGAACCGTTGCAGGGCGCCGAACTGGCCGCCTTCCGCGCGCAGACCGCACCGGCGATGGCGCGCATCGAAGGCATGGAAAAGATGATCTATGCCGATGCCGGCAAGACTGCCAAGGGCAAGCCGCACGGTTGAGGGCTCCGGCGAGCCCTAACCGGTGCGATCGCACTGGTCCGCGCACCGTCGCGCCAGGCGAATGCAGCTGGACAAGTTGACTTGAGACTGCGCGTCGCTCTTGGCAGTGACCGCATTCGGTACGAATGTCCGCACCCATCCGCCTGTCAGCAAACTGTCGCATCGGCGCGAAGCGGTAAACACGTAGGCGACGCCTTTAGAGCGGCCGGCACACCCGCTATGCAGCGACCAGGTAGACGCTGCCGGTGCTCGCTGCGGCCCGTATCACTGGTTTGCGAGTTCCCAGCGCGCCGTCCGCGTATCTGACGAGTACTCGCGACGCTTTGTTGGCTGCTCCCAGATGGTCGCGCGGATTCCTGGTTACTGGCGGCCTTCGTTCGGTCAGGGGCGCCGTCCTTTCGGCCGGACCCATCGGCAGCCAGTTGACGGCCTCGCCCAGGCTGCACAAGCTGCACGATCGCTGCGCATCTGGCCCTGGCATGACCGTTCTGGAACACGAAAACTCCCCGCTCTATCTGGGCCTGATGTCGGGCACCAGCGCCGATGGCATCGATGCCGCGCTGGTACGTTTTGCCGATGACAGCCACCGACGCTGCGAACTGGTTGCAGGCATGACGGTGCCGTGGGCGCCGCAGCTGCGCGAGACGCTGGTTGCGCTGGGCCAGGGCGCCGAGACCATCGCCATCGATGCGCTGGGCCGGCTGGATGCGCAGGTGGGTCTGGCCTTTGCGGCTGCGGCCAATCAACTGATCGATGCCAGTGGCATTGCGCGACAGCGCATCCGCGCGATCGGCTCGCATGGGCAGACCATCCGCCACCGGCCGAACGGGGATCCGGCCTTTACCTGGCAGATCGGCGATGCCAGCCGGATCGCCGAGCACACCGGCCTGACCACGGTGGCCGATTTCCGCCGCCGCGATGTCGCTGCCGGTGGACAGGGCGCGCCGCTGATGCCGGCCTTTCATCTGGCGATGCTGGGGGCCGGCGATGAAGACCGCGCGGTGCTCAACCTGGGCGGCATCGGCAACCTGACGCTGATCCCGCGCGACGGCAGGGTACTGGGCTTCGATACCGGGCCGGCCAACGCGCTGCTGGACAGCTGGTGCCAGCAGCATCACGGCACCGCGTTCGATGCCGACGGTGCGTTTGCGGCCAGCGGCCAGGTGGATGCGCGCCTGCTGCAGGCGTTGCTGGCCGACCCATGGTTTGCGCTGGCGCCGCCTAAGAGCACCGGGCGCGAGCAGTTCCACCTGGCCTGGGTGATGCAGGCGATGGGCGATGCGCGCCTGCGCCCGGCCGATGTGCAGGCGACCTTGCTGGAACTCACCGCAGCCACCGTGGCCGACGCCTTGCTGCGGCTGCAACCGCAGACCCGCCGCGTGCTGGTGTGCGGCGGCGGCGTGCGCAATCCAGTGCTGATGACTCGCCTGGCGGCGCGGCTGCCGGGAGTGGTGGTGGAATCCAGCGCGCGGCATGGGCTGGATCCGGATTATCTGGAAGCGATGGGGTTTGCCTGGCTGGCGGCCGAACTCCTGGCCGGGCGCCCGGCGAACCTGCCGTCGGTCACCGGCGCGGCGGGGCCGCGGTTGCTGGGGGCGATCCATCCGGCATGAGGGTCCTCCCAGGCCATTGCCAGCAGCCGGCGCAAGAGGATTAGGCGGTTGGGGCGAACGTGCGCTGGGGCCGGCTGCCGTCCGGGCATGGAACGGACTTGCCTGCCGCCGATTTTCTGGCCCCGCTAGCAAGGGCCGGAAGCGCTTCACCACTGCATGTGTTGCGAATCGGCCCTTCCAACTCTGCCTGATAGCCGCCGCAGCTCGCCTGTCGCTAGGGATTATTCCCGGCCGGCAACGCCTTGAGTGCGGCAATCGCTTCGGCCAGGGCATCGACTTCCGGATGCTGCAGGCCGCCGGTGACTTCGTATTCGCTGGCGAACAGGCCCTGTTCGAGCAGATGCATGACGGTCTGGTGCTGGGTCCAGCCGCGTGCGACGGAAATGCGGCGGATGCGGTCCACCAGCAGCGGATCGATGTCACGCAACACCAGATCGGTCATGCCCTTCCTCGTGCGATGCAGTGCCCCGTCGGCATCATCGACAACCTTGAAGGCGGTTTCAATCCGGTTGCCTGTCGTGTGCCAGCAGGCGCGGCCAGAGCCAGGCGAGCAGGGCCAGCGTGGGAACCACGGTCAGGGCACTGAGGATGAAGAAGGTGCTGTAGGAGGTGGCCTCGACCAGGAATCCGGACACACCGCCGGCGAATTTACCCGGCAAATTGGCCAGCGACACCAGCAGGGCGTACTGAGTGGCGGTGAAATTGCGATTTGTCAGCGATGACATGAAGGCCACCAGCACGGTACCGGCGAACCCCTGGAACAGATTGTCGGCACTGAGTGCGGCGTAGAACGCCCACAATTTGCCAGGGTTCTGCGCCATCAGCAAAAACGCCAGGTTGGACAGCGCCACGCCCAGGGCGGCCACAAGCAGCATGCGACGGAAACCGAACGCCGCCACCGCCGCACCGCCGGCGAACGCGCCGACGATGCCCATCCATACACCGAACAGCTTGGACACGGTGGCGATGTCGGCCTTGGTGTAGCCAGAATCCAGATAGAACGGCCCGGCCATCACGCCGATCACCTGATCCGGGAACTTGAACAGGCCGACAAATGCCAGCAGGACGATGCCCAGCACCAGTCCATTGCTGGAGAAGAAACTGGAAATGGGCTGCCAGAATGCGCCGGCCACGTCGATGCGACGCACCACCGTGACCAGCGGCCGGTCCGGCTCGCGGCATACCAGGGTGGTGATGATCGGCAGCAGCATCAGCGCCGACATGGCCAGGTACGCCGAGGTCCAGTTGAGGTATTCGGCCAGGTACAGCGCCCCGGCGCCACCGAGGATCAGGCCGACCCGATAGCCCAGGGTGTAGGTCGCCGCCAAGGCCGCCTGCGCCGTGTCCGGGGCAATTTCGATGCGGTAGGCATCCACCACCGAATCCTGCGTGGCGCCCCAGAACGAGGCGAACAGCACCCAGGCGACCAGGCCGGTGACACTCATGTCCGGGCGCGAAAACGCCAGTGCGAACAGGCCGGCGGTGACGCCGAGTTGCGAGACCAGCAGCCAGGAACGCCGGCGGCCCAGAAACGCGCTGATCGGGAACGCATAGCGGTCGATCAGCGGCGCCCACAGGAACTTGAGCAGATAGAAGAAGCTGGCCAGGCTGATCAGGCCGATGCTGCCCAGGTCCAGCCCGACATCACGCAACCGTGTGGACAGCGTTTGCGAGGCGATCAGCAAGAACGGCAGGCCGCTGCCGAAACCCAGCAATGCCATGGTCGCCGCCGATGGCGTGGCGAATGCTTGCCGGATGCCGCGCAGGCCTTTGTACTTGGGTGCGGGCTTGCTCATGCGTGCGGCCGGTGGGATCGGATGCTGGTCGGTGCAGTGCGGGCAGTGTTACCGACCGCGGCGCGGGCCGGGCTGACGCAAACGCACAATCGGCTCCCTGAAGGATCTGCAGCCCTCGCGCTGCGGCGGGCTATCGCCCGCATGCACGTGATGCCTGACTGCGCCACGCCACTGGACGCGCGCCAATTCTGAGTAGCGACACTCCCGCCCCGTCTCGCGCCGACCCACTGCGCGGCCTCACTCACAGCGCGTAATCCACAACATACGGTGCATGGTCGGAGAAGCGCTGCTCGCGATAGATCGCGCAGGCCTGCAGTGCGTCGCGCAGGCTGGGGGTGACCAGTTGGTAGTCGATGCGCCAACCGACATTGTTGGCACGCGCGGCGCCGCGGTTGCTCCACCAGGTGTAGTCCTCGCCCTGCGGATGCAGGACGCGGTAGCTGTCGACCCAGCCACGGCCATCGGCAGCGCTGGCGTCGCTTGCCGCGTCGGCGCACAGGCCATTGAGCCAATCGCGCTCGGGCGGCAGGCAGCCGGAATTCTTCTGGTTGGATTTCCAGTTCTTGATGTCCAGCGCCGAGCGCACGATGTTCCAGTCGCCGCACAGCACGTACTGCCGCCCGCTGGCCAGCCATTCGTCCAGGATCGGCCGCAGCCATTCCATCACCTGGAACTTGTAGCCCTGGCGCAGCTCGCCGGAGGAGCCGGACGGGATATAGAAGGACACCACGCTGAGGTTTCCAAAACGCGCTTCGATGTAGCGGCCTTCTTCGTCGAACTCCGGCCAGCCCAGCGCGGTGCGCACTTCGTCGGGCGCCTGCTTGGCATAGATCGCCACGCCGCTATAGCCCTTCTTGGTGCTGGCGTCGCGAAACCAGGCCTTGTAGCCGGCAGGCAGGAACTCCGGGCCGGCCAGCTGATGTTCCTGCGCCTTGGTCTCCTGGATGCACAACACGTCCGCGTTCTGGGTGGCGAACCAATCGAAGAAGCCTTTGCTGGCGGCCGAGCGCAGGCCGTTGGCGTTGAAACTGATGATGCGCATAGGCCGGGAATGGGGAGTCGGGAATGGGGAATCGTAAAGCCTACCCCAGGCGCAGCCGGAAGGCTGCCAGCGCACGATGCGTTTACCATTCCCGATTCCCCATTCCCCATTCCCGTCCAATGACCGATCACCGCACCCGCTTCCTGCAGCTGGCCCTGGGCGCCGATGCCCTACGCTTTGGCGAGTTCACGCTCAAGTCCGGGCGGCTCAGCCCGTACTTCTTCAACGCCGGGCGCTTCGATTCCGGGGCCAAGACCGCGCAGCTGGCGCAGTGCTATGCCGATGCGATCGATGCGGCCGGGGTGGACTTCGACCTGCTGTTCGGCCCGGCCTACAAGGGCATCCCGCTGGCGACGGCGCTGGCCTGTGCCTATGCCGGGCGCGGGCGCGATCTGCCGCTGGCGTTCAACCGCAAGGAGGCCAAGGACCATGGCGAGGGCGGCAGCCTGATCGGTGCGCCGCTGGCCGGGCGCAAGGTCCTGATCGTCGATGACGTGATCACCGCCGGCACCGCGATCCGCGAGGCGCTGGGCATCATCCGTGGCGCCGGCGGCATCCCGTCCGGGATCGTGGTGGCGCTGGACCGGCAGGAGATCGCCTCCGAGCAGGACCGCCGCTCGGCGGCGCAGGCAGTGGCGGCCGAGGCCGGCATTGCGGTGATCGCGGTGGCCAACCTCGCCGACCTGCTTGCTTTTGCGGCAGGAAACGCCGACCTTGTCGACTACCGGGAACCGCTGCTGGCCTATCGTGGCCGCTACGGCACCGACACCACAGGCTGACGGCAGGCGACAGGGGGCTGCGATGATGCCGAGACACCAACGTTTGGCGTTACTCGCCGCCGTGACGGCCGCTGTCATGGCGGTGCCGGTCGGTGCGCAGGACAAGCCTGCCGCCAAGAAGTTGTATTGCTGGAACCAGAACGGCGCCCGGGTGTGCAGCGACACGCTGCCACCGGAAGCGGTGAACCAGGCGCGCGACGAGTTCAACGTCAAAAGCGGCATGCGCAGCGCCGAGGTGCAACGCGCGATGAGCAGCGACGAGCGTGCTGCGGCAGCGGCCAATGAACAACAACGCCAGGCCGATCTGGCCGCCGAGCAGATGCGCAAGCGCACCGACCAGGCCATGTTGATGTCGTATCAAAGCGAGGACGACCTGCGCCGGGTGTTCAACGAGCGCATTGCCATCGTGGACAACAACATCCACACCGCGCGCTTCAATGTGACCAGCCTGCGCGAAGGCCTGGCCAGCATGTTGCGCGCCGCCGGCGACCGCGAGCTGGCCGGCCAGGCCGTGGCCGACAAGCTGGCCGGCGACATCCAGCAACGCCATCGCGAACTGATGGCGCAGTTGCGACTACAGACCAGCTTCGAACAACAGCGCACCGCGCTGGACGGCGAAATCGCCGATATCCTGCAGCGCTACCGGGCCATGAAGGAACCGCCCGGCGCTGCCTCGCCCGCGGGCTGAACCGCACGGCGTCATTCCCGCTTGTCCGATGCCCCGCCGCTGGCGGCATTTCCCGATCCGACGCCCTGCCCGCATAATGGCCGGTCTTACTCCTTGCCCACGAGGCTCTCCCGCATGGCCCGGATCATCGCCATTGCCAACCAGAAGGGCGGCGTCGGCAAGACCACGACGGCAGTCAATCTGGCGGCCGGCCTGGCGCGCGCGCCCAAGCGTGTGTTGCTGGTGGATCTGGACTCGCAGGGCAACGCCACCATGGGCAGCGGCATCGACAAGCGCGATGTGGCCGCCTCCACCTGCGATCTGCTGCTGGGCGAGAACAGCGCTGCCGAGATCCGGGTGACCGCGCCGGAAGGCTTCGACCTGCTGCCAGGCAACATCGACCTGACCGCGGCCGAGATCCAGTTGATGGACCAGGGCGAGCGCGAGCAGCGGCTCAAGCGCGCGCTGGCGCCGATCCGCGACGAGTACGACTTCATCCTGATCGACTGCCCGCCGGCGTTGTCGTTGCTGACGCTCAATGCCTTGACCGCGGCCGATTCGATCATCGTGCCGATGCAGTGCGAGTACTACGCGCTGGAAGGGCTGACCGCGCTGCTGGAAACCATCGAGGCGTTGCGCGCCAACCTCAACCCGGCGCTGGAAATCGAAGGCGTGCTGCGCACGATGTTCGATATCCGCAACAACCTGGCCAACGCGGTGTCGGCGGAGCTGACCGAGCATTTCGGCGACAAGGTGTTCCGCACCATCGTGCCGCGCAACGTGCGCCTGGCCGAAGCGCCCAGCCATGGCCAGAGCATCGTCGGTTACGACCGCACCTCGCGCGGTGGCGTGGCCTACCTGGGGCTGGCCGGCGAAATCGTGCGCCGCCAGAACGACCGCAACAAGGCCGTCCGGCCCGTGGAGACCGTCTGATGAGCAAGCCGCCCCTGGCAAAGAAACGCGGCCTGGGCCGTGGCCTGGAAGCGCTGTTGGGACCGAAGGGCGCAGCAGCGGCAGCGGCACCTGAGGCAAGCAGCGAGGACGCGCTGCAGCCGGGCGATACCCTGCGCCAGTTGCCGGTGGACCAATTGCAGCCGGGCAAGTATCAACCGCGCCGCGAGATGGACGAGGTCAAGCTGGCCGAGCTGGCGGAGTCGATCAAGGCGCAGGGCGTGATTCAGCCGATCGTGGCGCGTGCGCTGGCGCCGGGGCAGTTCGAGATCGTGGCCGGCGAACGCCGCTGGCGCGCCTCGCAGCTGGCCGGGCTGAGCGAGGTGCCGGTGGTGGTGCGCGAGCTGGACGACCGCACCGTCATCGCGATGGCGCTGATCGAGAACATCCAGCGCGAAGACCTCAACCCGCTGGAAGAAGCGCAGGCGCTGCAGCGGCTGATCGACGAATTTTCGCTGACCCATGCCGAGGCCGCCGAAGCGGTGGGCCGCTCGCGTGCGTCGGTGTCCAACCTGCTGCGGCTGCTGGAATTGCCGGTGGCGATCCGCGTGCTGCTGGAAACCCGCCGCCTGGAAATGGGCCATGCGCGCGCGCTGCTCACCCTGGCGCCGGAGCTGGCCAGCAAGCTGGCGCAGGAAGCGGCCGACCAGGGTTGGTCGGTGCGCGAGGTCGAACACCGCGCGCAGCAGTTCGCCGCCGGCAAGGTGCCGGGCTCGCTGCGCAAGGGCAAGCCGGTGACCGCTGCCCCGCAGGCCGATATCGCCTCGCTGCAGACCGAGCTGTCCGAATCGCTGGGCACCAAGGTGGTGTTCAACCATGGCCGCGGCGGCAAGGGCAAGCTGGTGATCCATTACACCGACCTGGATACCCTGGAAGGCGTGCTGGAACGCTTGCGCACCCGCAAGGGGTGAATGCGGCCAGCGCAGGAGGATCAGCGATGCATCCCGCCAAAGTGGACCGCGCGCATCTGCTGCGCCTGACCGACCTGCCCAACGTCGGGCCGGCCTGCGAAAAGGACCTGCAGCGGATCGGCATCCGCATGCCGGCGCAACTGCAGGGCCGCGATGCCTACGACATGTACGCACAGCTCTGCCTGCGCACTGGCGTCACCCATGACCCGTGCGTGATCGATGTCTTCCTGTCGCTGGTGCGCTTCATGCAAGGCGAGCCGGCCCGCAACTGGTGGGACTTCAGCGCCGAGCGCAAGGCAACGCTGGCAGCCGAGCGCGCAGGGCCGCCTGCAACCACACCGCAGCCGGGGCGCCGTGTCGCCAATCCCGGCGCCGGCAGCGACGGCAAACGCCGCCCATGAGCCACGCCGACGATACGATGTCTTCGGAGCACTGGCGTTGAAGCTGAGCCAGGGCAGCGATGGGCTGCTGGATCGCTTCGATGCCGGCAACATTCGAGACGACATCGACCTGCGCCGCCGCAACGTGGCGAAAAAGCGCGCTTCGGGGTGTTCCGAGCGTTGCTTGCCCGCCTCCCTTTGATGTTTTCAGGATCATTGCCATGACCATCCTCGTCACCGGCGCCGCCGGTTTCATCGGCGCCTACACCTGCCGCGCACTGGCTGCGCGTGGCGAGACCGTGGTGGGCCTGGACAACTACAACAGCTACTACGACCCGCAGCTCAAGCGCGACCGGGTGGCGGCGTTGTGCCCGCAGCTCGACATCCGCACGCTGGACCTGACCGACCGCGATGGCCTGGCGGCGCTGTTCGAACAGATCCAGCCTACCCGCGTGGTGCATCTGGCCGCGCAGGCCGGGGTGCGTTATTCGCTGGAAAACCCCTCTGCCTATGTCGACAGCAACCTGGTCGGCTTCGTCAACATGCTCGAGCTGTGCCGACACCGCGGCGTGCAGCACCTGGTGTATGCGTCCAGCAGCTCGGTCTACGGCGATTCGGCCACCTCGCCGTTTTCCGAGGACCAGCGGGTGGACCAGCCGCGTTCGTTGTACGCGGCCACCAAGGCGGCCAACGAATTGATGGGCTACACCTATGCGCAGCTGTACGGCCTGCGCGCCACCGGGCTGCGCTTTTTCACCGTGTACGGCCCGTGGGGCCGGCCGGACATGGCGCCGCTGATCTTCAGCCGTGCGGTGCTGGCCGGTCGCCCGATCGAGGTGTTCAACCACGGCAGGATGCAGCGCGACTTCACCTTCGTAGCCGACATCGTGGCCGGCGTGCTGGGCGCGCTGGACACGCCCAGCGATGAGGCGATCCCGCACCGGGTGTTCAATCTGGGCAACCACACCCCGGTGGAGCTGGAATATTTCATCGACGTGATCGCCCAGGCCGCCGGCCGCCCGGCCGAAAAGGTCTACCGGCCGATGCAACCGGGCGACATGATCCGCACCATGGCCGATACGCAGCGCGCGCAGGCCGCGTTCGGCTTCGATCCGGCCACCCCGGTGGAGCGCGGCCTGCCACAGGTGGTGGACTGGTGCCGCAGCTATTTCGGCGAGCGCGCCTGAGCCTTGCAGCCGCGTGGCCGACAGGCTGCGCGGGGGGCGTGCACTGCATGTCGCCCGGATTCGGGGCAGCTGATGCGGACACGCGCCGGCCGGTGACCGCCGCCGATCGGCTGCTCCATCCGCTACAGGCCGTTTTACGATCGCTCCACTGCACATAACGCGCGTCGGCTTCATGCCTGGCTCAGACGCTCAGGGCACAATGCGCGATCTTTTTCGCACAGCCATCATCGGGCCAGCACGAATCCATGAGCCAACCTCAGCTTTCCGTCGTCGTCCCGGTGTTCAACGAGCGCGATAACGTCGCCGCGCTGGTCGGCGAAATCGTCGCCGCCTTGCGTGGCCTGGTGGCCTTCGAGATCGTATACGTCGACGACCATTCGCGCGACGACACCCTGGCGGTGCTGCAAGGCCTCAAGGCCACTACGCCGGAACTGCGGGTACTGCACCACGTCACCCAGAGCGGG
Organism: Xanthomonas sp. 4461; assembly: GCF_024806475.1. Classification (NCBI taxonomy): domain Bacteria; kingdom Pseudomonadati; phylum Pseudomonadota; class Gammaproteobacteria; order Lysobacterales; family Lysobacteraceae; genus Xanthomonas; species Xanthomonas sp. 4461. Next base: position 12,950 of record NZ_JANTYV010000004.1, read on the forward strand.
CAGAGCACGGCGGTGCGCAGCGGGGTCAAGGCCGCACGCGCCAGCTGGATCGCCACGCTCGATGGCGATGGTCAGAACGATCCGGCCGACATCCCCAAGTTGCTGATCGCGCGCAGCCAGGCCGACGCGCAGGTCAAGTTGTTCGCCGGCTGGCGGGTCAACCGGCAGGATTCCGGGTCCAAGCGCTGGGCCAGCAAATGGGCCAACGCGATCCGCTCGCGCATGCTGCAGGACAACACGCCCGACACCGGTTGCGGCATCAAGCTGTTCGAGCGCGAGGCGTTTCTGGACCTGCCCTATTTCGACCACATGCACCGCTACCTGCCGGCCCTGATGCAGCGCGCCGGTTGGCGCACGGTGAGTGTGCCGGTCAACCACCGCCATCGCACCGCCGGCGTCTCCAAGTACAACAATCTCAATCGCGCGTTGGTGGGCATCCGCGACCTGCGCGGGGTGGCGTGGCTGATCACCCGCAGCAAGCGCACCGCGGTGGAGGAACGTTGATGGAAACGAGCCTGCTGGATCAGCAACTGACCTGGCTGTACTGGACCGGCATCCATGTCACCGGCTGGAAGTTGATCGGCTATGTGGGTGCGCTGATGTTCGGGGGGCGCTGGCTGGTGCAGTTCGTCGCCTCCAAGCGCGCCGGCAAGCCGGTGATCCCGCGGTTGTTCTGGTACATGAGCGTGGTCGGCAGCCTGATGACGCTGAGCTACTTCGTGTTCTCGGCCAAGCAGGATTCGGTGGGCGTGCTGCAGAACCTGTTCCCGGCGTTTACCGCGTTCTACAGCCTGTATCTGGATGTGAAGCATCGCGGCTGGAAGCGGGACCGGGCGGAGCATTGAGGGGCGGGGATTTGGGGTTCGGGGTTCGGGAAGCATCAGGCTTTTGAGGTATTGCCGCTGATTCGATGCGTGGTGCTGTTGCGTGACTGGACAGCTGACAGCGGCCGCAGCGGTGCCCAAGGCGATGCATTTGTCCGGACATGGCGATGCGCGCTTGACTGACCTGAGACCGCGCCAGCGGCCGATGTCGCCGCACTGAGGCCGCAGGCACGCTGTCGTCATGCCCAGCGCCCTGCTCCATCGCCCGTTCGCCGTCTCCACGCCTGCCACACCGCATTGGCACCTGCGGCTGCACACGCATCAGCACGTGCCGTTGTTTGCCGACTGGCGCTGCGCGCGTGCGGCGGCCGCCATCCTGGCGATGCCACGCACCTGGCCGGGTGCGCAGGTGCTGTGTTGGGTGCTGTTGCCAGAGATGTGGTGCGCCTTGCTGCAGGCGCCTGACGAAGCCACCGTGCTGCGGACGGCGACTACCGCGCGGCAGGTCGCTGGCGAGGCGATCAATCGGGCGCGCGGGCGCGGAGGCACCGTCTGGCAGCCGGCCCTGGACGCGAGCGCGCTGGCATCGCACATCGATTGCCGGCAGTTCGCCCGCCGCCTGATCGCATTGCCGCTACGTACAGGCCTGGCGGAGCGGATCGGCGCATACCCGTACTGGGACGCGGTGTGGTTATTGCCCGACGCGCCCGGCGCGGCGCGGCAACCTGCGCCGCTTGCTGGCGCGCGCCTGACACGCATGGCCGGCACGGCAAATGACAGTGCCCGCTCGCTCGGTCGCGAACAGCAGGCACCCGGTTGATGCGTAACGTTTGGCCACTTACTTGGCAACACCGCTGATGTGAGCGCGGCCCACGTGGGCGCGCGCTCACCAGCGTGCGTGGCTCAGAACGCCAGCGGGTGGTCGGGCAGCAGCATCTGCAGCTGGCTGCGGAACAGCGCGCGGATGCGCTCCAGCGCGGCGTCGGTGTCGGCCTCGAAACGCAGCACCAGGATCGGCGTGGTGTTGGACGCACGCACCAGGCCCCAGCCATCGACAAAATCCGCACGCAGGCCGTCGATCGTCGACAAGCGCGCCGATTCGAACGGCGACTCGTCCCCGGCCTGGGCGCGCTCGACAAAGCGCGCCACCAGCGCATGTGCATCGCCCTCCACCGGCACCTTGATCTCCGGCGTGGACACGCTTTCCGGCAAGGCATCCAGCACCTCGGACGGGGTTTCCTCGCGTTGGGCCAGGATTTCCAGCAAGCGCGCAGCGGCGTAAATGCCGTCGTCGAAGCCGTACCAGCGTTCCTTGAAGAAGAAATGCCCGCTCATCTCGCCGGCCAGTTCGGCATCGGTTTCGCGCATCTTGGATTTGATCAGCGAGTGTCCGGTCTTCCACATCAGCGGGCTGCCGCCGTTGCGCAGCACGTAGTCCGACAGCTTGCCGGTGCATTTGACGTCGTAGATGACCAATGCGCCCGGATTGCGCTGCAGCACGTCGGCGGCAAACAGCATCAGCAGGCGGTCCGGGAACACGACGCTGCCTTCCTTGGTCACCACGCCCAGGCGGTCGGCATCGCCGTCGAAGGCCACGCCGATGTCGGCATCGAAACGCTGCACCATCTTGACCAGATCGTCGAGATTGTGCGGCTCGCTCGGGTCGGGGTGATGATTGGGGAAGGTACCGTCGATATCGCAATAAAGCGGCACGACCTCGGCGCCGATCGCCTCCAGCAGACGCGGCGCGATCTCGCCGGCCACGCCGTTGCCGGCGTCCACCACCACCTTGATCGGGCGGTCCAGCTGCACGTCGTCGGCGATGCGCTGGATGTAGGCATCGCTGATGTCGCGCTGTTCAAGCTCGCCCGGCGTGGCGGCGGTATGCAGGCGGCCTTCGTTGATGCGCTGATGCAGCTCGGCGATCGCGGTGCCGGACAGCGTCTCGCCGCCGATCACGATCTTGAAGCCGTTGTAGTCCGGCGGGTTGTGGCTGCCGGTCACCGCCACGCAGCTGCCGGCGCGCAGTTCGTAGGCGCCGAAATACACCACTGGCGTCGGCGCCAGTCCAATGTCGGTCACGTGGCAGCCCGCACGCCGCAGGCCTTCGATCAAACCGTTGCTGAGCTCAGGCCCGGACAGACGCCCGTCGCGCCCCACTACCACATCGCGCAGCCCCTGCGCCTGCATCACGCTGCCGATGGCCTGGCCGATCAATGCGGCAACGCCGGGGTTGAGGTCTTTGCCGACCACGCCGCGGATGTCGTAAGCACGGAACATCTCGGTGGCGATCTGCACCACCGGGACCACCGGTGGCGACGCAGGCGCTGTCGGCTCATCCAGCGCGCGCGCTTCGTTGGCAAGGCTGGCGTCGTGCTGCAGGCTTTGGCTGAAGGTCGGCTCGTCGGTGGCCGCGTCGCCGGCAACGCGCCGGCGCGGCAACGCCACCCGGCCGCGGCTGGCGAACACCAGCAACACCGCGATGATGGCCAGCAAGCCGGCCACGATGGCGCACCCAAGCGCCCCCAGACCCAGCGGGCCGCTGTCGCTCTGCGGGACTGCAGCGGCCACCCGCAGGCCACTGCTGCCGAGCGGTTTTGCCAGTGTTTCGGCGGCATCGGCCAAGCCCGCATCGCCCTGCTGGGCCACGTTGTAGCTGCCCTGGCGCAACGCCAGATAGGCGCTGCCCGGCACCGCGATCGCATCCAGGGGGCCGGTCAGGCGCAGCAGCGGCAGCCGTGCATAGGCCACCGCAGGCTGCGCGCCCAGGCGCACCGCAGCGGCCACACCCAGCCGCACCTGTTTGGCATCGCGCACCACGTGCACCTGCGCACGTTCGGCCACCAGCGCCGATTCGAGCAGGCTCAGCCGCGCGTAGCCGAAATCCTTGGGATTGGCGTAGGCGGCGGCCAGATCGCCGGGCAGTACCTGCACGTCCTCGGCGCCCTTGAAGCGCTCGCGGATCGCCGAGGCGGCCGCCAGCGCGTCGCCGCTGGCCAATGCACTGGCGACCGGCGGCTGCTTGAGCACGGCGTCGAGTTGGCTCGCCTGCGCAGCCATCGCCTTGCCGACGTCCTGCACGGCACGGTCGCGCGCCTGTTCCAGGTCCTGGGAGATCGCATCCTCACGCCACTGCGCGTAGCTGTTCCAGCCGAACCAGGCGGCCAGCAGCAACAACACGCCCCCCAACACCGGACCACTCGTACGCACGCTCGACATCCCCTGCCTGCGCTCGTTCGCCTTGCTCATCGTCAAGCTCCCCCGTCAGCGCACGCCGGTGTGGCCGAATCCACCCGCTCCCCGCGCGCTGTCCACGAAAGTATCCACCACTTGCAAGCCTACGCGCACGATCGGAAGGATCACCAATTGCGCAATCCGGTCGCCCGGCTCGATGGTGAAGGCCTCTCGACCGCGATTCCAGGTGCTGATCAGCAGCGGCCCCTGGTAGTCGGCATCGATCAGTCCGGTTCCGTTGCCGAGCACGATGCCGTGGCGGTGGCCAAGCCCGGAGCGCGGCAGGATCACCGCGCATACCTGCGGGTCGGCCAGATGGATCGCGATGCCGCTGGGAATCAACGCCGCGTCGCCCGGTTCCAGCGTCATCGGCGCTTCCAGTGCCGCGCGCAGGTCCATGCCGGCACTGGCCTCGGTGGCATAGGCCGGTAGCGGCCACAGATCGCCAAAGCGCGGGTCGAGCAACTTCACCTGCAAGGAGTGGGTCGGGTGGCTCATGCCTGCAATCTCTCCGCGATCAGGGCCAGCAGTCGGTCGGCCAGTTCGGTCTTGCTGCTAGTGGGGAATGCGCGCTCGCCGCCCTGCCAATAGGCGGTGGCGGCATTGTTGTCGCTTTCGAAGCCGCCACCGGCGATCCCTACCTGGTTGGCGATGATCAGGTCCAGCCGCTTGGCCGCCAGCTTGCCACGCGCGTAGTGCTCCACGTCGTGCGTTTCGGCGGCAAAACCGACCACCAGCTTGAGTGCGCCGGTCTGCGCGGCGACCTCGGACAGAATGTCCGGGGTGCGTACCAGCTCCAGGGTCAGCGTTTCTCCGGTCTTCTTGATCTTCTGTGCGACCACCCGCTTGGGCGTGTAGTCGGCGACCGCCGCAGCGCCAATGTAGATGTCGGCCGGGAACGCGCCCAGCACCGCATCACGCATCTGCGCAGCCGAGCGCACATCGATGCGCTGCACGCCCACCGGCGTGGTCTGGTGCACCGGCCCGCTGACCAGCACCACCTCCGCGCCCTGGCGCGCGGCGGCGGCGGCCAGCGCATAGCCCATCTTGCCGCTGCTGCGGTTGCCGACGTAGCGCACCGGGTCCAGGTCTTCGAAGGTCGGGCCGGCGCTGATGACGATGCGCAGGCCATCCAGTTCGGCGCTGCTGGGCACGAAGGCCGGCGCAGCAGTGGGTGGAGACGCATCGGCGGCGGCGGTGCCGACCAGCGCCGCAATGATCGCCGCCGGCTCGGCCAGGCGGCCGGGTCCGGATTCGCCTTCCGCAAGCGGGCCGTCGTCGGGGCCGATCACCGCCACTCCACGCGCGCGCAGGGTCGCCATGTTGGCCTGGGTGGCTGGATGCAGCCACATGCGGTGGTTCATGGCCGGGGCCACGGTCAGCGGCGCGGTCGTGGCCAGGCACAGCGTGCTGACCAGGTCGTCGGCCAGCCCGTGCGCCAGGCGCGCGAGCAGATCGGCGGTGGCCGGCGCCACGATCACCCGGTCGGCCCAGCGGGCCAGTTCGATATGCCCCATCGCCTGCTCGGCGGCGCTATCCCACAGCGTGGTGCGGGTCGGTTGCCCGGACAGCGCCTGGAAGCTCAGCGGGGTAACGAACTGTTGCGCACCGCCGGTCATGGCGACCTGCACCTGTGCGCCGGCGTCGCGCAGGCGACGTACCAGTTCGAGCGATTTGTAAGCGGCAATGCCTCCGCCGACGCACAGCAGCAAACGCTGTCCGTCCAGGGGGCGGGCCTGAGTGGAGCCGATCACGTCGGAGTCGTCCTACGGTTACAAGGACAACTAGATTAGCCGATGCCCCCGTCCGGCCTGATGGGCGTGCGCGATAAGCACCGGCAATCTCGCCATATGCACATACACGACTGGCCCACCAACGAACGCCCGCGCGAGAAACTTCTGGCGCGCGGAGCCCCTGCCCTGTCCGATGCGGAGCTGCTGGCGATCTTTGTCGGCTCCGGGCTGCGCGGCCAGGACGCGGTAAAGACCGCGCGCGAGCTGCTGCACCGGCACGGGCCGCTGCGCGTGCTGCTGGACCGCCCGGCCTCGGCCCTGGCGCGCCTGCCTGGCCTGGGCCCGGCCTCGGCGTGCAAGCTCAACGCGGCGCTGGAACTGGCGCACCGCCACCTGATGAGCGGGCTGGAGCGCGGCGAGGCGCTCAGCGACCCGCCCAGTGTGGGCCGCTATTTTTCGCAGCGGCTGCGCGCACGGACCTACGAGGTGTTCGCGGTACTGTTTCTGGACAACCGCCACCGCGCGATCGCCTTCGAGGAAATGTTCACCGGCACCATCGACGGCGCCGACATCCATCCGCGCGAAGTGGTGCGGCGGGCACTGCTGCACAACGCCGCGGCGGTGATCGTCGGGCACAACCACCCGTCCGGCAATCCGGAGCCGTCCGAGGCCGACCGCGCCGTCACCCAACGTCTGCTGCAAGGGCTGGACCTGGTGGATATTCGCCTGTTGGACCACTTCGTGATCGGCGACGGCCGGCCGGTCTCGCTGGCCGAGCGCGGTTGGCTGGACTGGCGCGCCTGATGCCCTATCGGAAGCGATGCCATCCGGGTAGCTGCCGTGGTCAGCCGGGGCGGTGGCGCGCGGTGCCAGGGCAGCGGCGCGCGATGATCAATCAATCCGGCCGCGAAGCAGCCTGTGCCACGGGTGAGCCACAGCGCACGCGGGCATCTGCCGGCGGCAAACACCGGCCGCGCCCGCCTGGCCGTCGCGCGGCATCTGGGTGGATCGCGTCACACCGCCGCGCCGACCTGAACCATCGGCCGGACCGTGTGCCGCGCGGTCGGGTAAAATCGCTGGTTTGGTTCCAAGCAGATCCCACGTGAAAGCCCTACTCCGCGCACTGATCGGCCAAGGCATCGAAGCCTTGCGCGCCAACGGCACCCTGCCCGCCGACACCCTGCCGCCGGATTTTGTGGTCGAGCGACCCAAGACACGCGAACATGGCGACTTCGCCACCAATGCCGCGATGCTGCTGGCCAAGCCCGCGCGCAGCAATCCGCGCGCCCTGGCGCAGGCGCTGGTGGCCGCATTGCCGGCCAGCGAGGATGTGGCCAAGGTGGAGATCGCCGGGCCCGGCTTCATCAACTTTCATCTGGCGCCCACCGCGTACCAGCGCGAGGTGGCCCATGTGATCAAGCAGGGCAACGACTACGGTCGCGGCCTGGCCGGCAACGGCCGCTCGGTCGGGGTGGAATACGTTTCGGCCAATCCCACCGGCCCGCTGCATGTCGGCCATGGCCGCGCTGCGGCGATCGGCGACAGCCTGGCGCGTGTGCTCGATGCCAATGGCTGGAACGTCAAGCGCGAGTTCTATTACAACGATGCCGGCGTGCAGATCGAGAACCTGGCGCTGTCGGTGCAGGCGCGCGCGCAGGGGCTCACCCCCGACAGCGAGGGCTGGCCGGAAAACGGCTACCGCGGCGACTACATCGCCGATGTGGCCAACGCCTACCTGGCCGGCGACACCGTCGACCTGGAAGGCCACCTGGTCTCCGGCACCAAGGACCCGGCCGACCTGGAATCGATCCGCCGCTTTGCGGTGGCGTATCTGCGCAACGAGCAGAACCACGACCTGGCCGCGTTCCGCGTCGACTTCGATATCTATTTCCTGGAAAGCTCGCTGTACAAGGACGGCAAGGTCGAAGAAGCGGTGCAGAAGCTGATCGCCTCCGGCCATACCTACGAGGAAGGCGGCGCGTTGTGGCTGAAGTCCACCGACTTCGGCGACGACAAGGACCGCGTCATGCGCAAGTCCGACGGCACCTACACCTACTTCGTGCCGGACGTGGCCTATCACCTGACCAAGTGGCAGCGCGGCTATGAGCGCGCGATCACCGAACTGGGCGCCGACCACCACGGCTCGCTGACGCGCGTGCGCGCCGGCCTGCAGGCGCTGGAGCTGGGCATCCCGCAGGGCTGGCCGGAATACGTGCTGCACCAGATGGTCACGGTGATGCGTGGCGGCGAGGAAGTGAAGCTGTCCAAGCGTGCCGGCAGCTACGTCACCTTGCGCGACCTGATCGAGGAAACCAGCGCCGATGCGGTGCGCTGGTTCCTGATCGCGCGCAAGCCCGATTCGCAGCTCACCTTCGACATCGACCTGGCCCGCGCGCAGAGCAACGACAACCCGGTGTTCTACGTGCAGTACGCGCATGCACGGGTGTGCAGCGTGCTGCGCCAGGCGCAGGAAAAGGGCTTCAAGTACGAGCAGGCCAACGGTCTTGCACAGCTCGCTCGGCTGGACGACGAGCATTCGCTCAACGTGATGCTGGAGCTGTCGCGCTATACGGAAGTGGTGGAAATCGCCGGCCAGGCACTGGAGCCGTACCAGATCGCGCAGTACCTGCGTGAATTGGCGCATGCCTTCCACACGTGGTATCACAACACCAAGCTGTTGGTGGACGATGCCGCAGAGCGCGACGCCAAACTCACCCTCGCCGTCGCGACCCAGCAGGTGCTTGCCAACGGCCTGGAATTGCTCGGCGTCAGCGCCCCGGAAAAGATGTAGTCACTGCAAGCAACCGGGCAGGCGTGGAGCGCACGCCTGCCTGCGCGGTCAGCGGCGGACTCCATCGCCCCGCGCGTCCGTTGCGCCGCCCAAGGCAGACGCAGCGGCAGCGATCGCCGCACCAAGCCGGGCGCACCGCCCGCAACGACACGATTCGGAGAAGTGGTAGATGGCAGCACGACGCGGTAAGAGTCAGGCACGACGCAACACCAGCAATGGCACGCCCGGTTGGGTGTGGTTGGTGGCGGGCGCCGCGATTGCGGCGGTGATCTTCCTGGCCGCCCCCAATCTGTTCAAGAAGGATGGCGACGGCTTCCTCCGTGTCGGCCCCCGCGCCAATCCGGACGCGCAGCCCGAACCGGTGGCCGATGCCGACACCGACACGCCGGCCGAGTTGCCCAAGCCCAGCACCCCCCAGCCCAAACCGCAGCCCAAGCCGGGCGATGCGCAAACCCAGTACGACTTCTACACCTTGCTGCCCGGCAAGGAAGTGCAGATGTCCGATGCCGAACTGGCCGCCAGCGCGCGTGCCGAAGAGGCCGCGCGCGCGCGCGCGGCGCTGGAAGGCAAACCCGTCGCGCCGGCGCCGGGGGCCGCCGCCAGCGTCGCTGCGGCCACGCCGGCGGCCAGCGTGCCGATGCCCCTGAAAGAAACCGCCGCCAGCGCGCCCAAGCCATTGCCGGAAGCCGCCCAGCCACGTCCGGCAGCCACGCCGGCACCGGCCAGCAGCGCAGCACTCGCCACGCCCGCCGCGACGGCTCCGAAGCCTGCGACGGCGGCGGCAGCACCGGCCGCCACCGACAACACCCGTTACATCCTGCAGGCGGGCTCGTTCGGCGCCTCCGGCGACGCCGAGTCGACCAAGGCCAAGCTGGCGATGATGGGCCTGGCCGCGCGCGTGGAATCGGCCGACATCAGCGGCAAGACGGTCTACCGCGTGCGCATGGGGCCGTACGGCACCGCAAGCGAACTGGCCGAAGCCAAGCAGAAGCTTACCGGCAGCGGCTTGCCTGCCATCGCGATCAAGGCCCAGTAAGCGCGGTGATGCGCCGCCTCGCCAGCACGGTACTGGGACTGCTTGGGCTGATCGGCACGGCGCAGGCCACCGAGCAGATTCCCGACCAGATCCAGATCGATGGCCAGCAGGCAACGCTGCTGGCCGAGCCGCTGTCCGGACCGCTGGACGACCCCGCCACCTGGAAGCGCTTCGTGGCGCAGGCGGGCGACGCCCTGGGCAGCTGCAGCGCAAACTGGCGTGGCTACCAGGCGTTCTGGCGCATGGACGCGCAGCAGCTGGTGCTCGATCGCGTGGTATTGGGTGCCTGCGCCGAGGCGCCACCGGAACTACCGCTGGCGGTGCTGTTCCCCGGCCAGCGCGCGCCGGTCGCGGCGGTGTGGGTGGATGGCGAGGTGATCGCCGCGCTGCCAGCTGCGGAGAACTCGTCGTCCGACGCGCCGGCTGGCTATGTGCTGCTGCAGCTGCGCCGGGGGCATGTGATCGCCCGCGAAGCGCTCACCGCAGACATGTTGCGCGCACGTCAGGACGCAGCTGCCCGTCCGGTTCGCGTCCCCTAAGAACGACAAACACAACGACTGCGCCCACCGCCAGGCGGGCGCGGACGATGCTCGACGCGGCTCCGACCCCTCGTACACTTTGGGTCCGAGCGCGCCGCCAGCACCCACCCGACCATCGCTCGCCACGTTTTCGAGCCACTTCAAGCTTTCCCCCATCCCCTGGAGTTCCCATGTCCAAGACCGTCCTGATCACTGGTGCCACCTCCGGCTTCGGCAGCGCTGCGGTACGCCGCTTTGCCGCCGCCGGCTGGAAGGTCATCGCCACCGGCCGGCGTGCCGATCGCCTGGACGCACTGGCGGCCGACCTGCCCGCCGGCCAGGTGCACACCGCTGCGTTCGACATGCGCGATGCGCAGGCCTTGTCGGCGGCCATCGACGCGCTGCCTGCCGCATTCGCCGATATCGATGTGCTGGTCAACAACGCCGGCCTGGCACTGGGCACCGCGCCCGCGCAGCAGGCCGATCTTGCGCAGTGGCAGCAGATGATCGACACCAATGTCACCGCACTGGTCACCCTCACCCACCGCCTGCTGCCGGCGCTGATCGCACGTCGCGGCGCCATCATCAACATCGCCTCGGTCGCGGCGACCTACCCCTACACCGGCGGCAACGTGTACGGCGGCACCAAGGCGTTCGTGCAGCAGTTTTCGTTGGGCCTGCGCGCAGACCTGCACGGTACCGGCGTGCGCGTGACCTCGATCGAACCGGGCATGGCCGAAACCGAGTTCACCCTGGTGCGCACCGGTGGCAACCAGGCCGCCTCGGACACGCTGTACCGCGGCGCCACCCCGATGACCGCCGAGGACATCGCCGAGCAGATCTTCTACGTCGCCAGCCTGCCGGCGCACCTGAACATCAACCGGCTGGAAATCATGCCGGTGACGCAGTCGTTCGCCGGTTTCCAGGTAGCCCGCGACGCGCAGTGACGATGGCCTGCAACGCCAATGCCCCGGTCGCGCCGCGATCCGATGGTGGGTTGGTCGGCGCGTGGGCAGATTGCGCAGCATCCAAGCTCGGTGCGGCCCTGCAACCGGCGCACCGCCAGGGATGACGAAAACGCCGCGCATTGCGCGGCGTTTTGCTTTGCCCGGTCAGCCGCGACCGGCGGCAGTCAACGGCCGCGCGGCTGGCCGCAGCAGCTTGTCGCGCAGTTGCAGGAACGGGCGCTCCACCACGTAATGCAACAGCGCGCCGCCCAGCACTGCCGCCAGGCCATACACCGCAAATGCCAGCACACCCCGCCCCTCCAGCGCCGGGCCGAACCATCCCTGGGTGAGATGGAACACGGCCTTGTGGGTCAGATACAGGCTGTAGGAGATGGCTGCCAGCCAAGCCGCGCCCGGCACGCGCAAACCGCCAAGCACACCGCTACTGGCGGTGCCGGCGAGCACCAGCAAGGCCAGTCCCAGCGACAGCACCGGCCAGCCCACCGCATTGCCGATCAGGCCGGTGCGCTCGCGGAACAGCCACAGTGCCAGCGCCAGAATCGCCACGCCGGCACACAGAATGGCGTTGCCGTGCTGCTGCAGCCGTTGCCACAGTGTGGGGCGAAACACCTTCAGCACCGCCAGCACGACACCGGCCAGCAGGCCGTCCAGACGATTCCAGGTCGGGTAGTAGATGTCTTCGATAAACCAGTTGCGCTGCAGACCTAGGCCAGCGCTGTCCAGGGCAGTGTTGTGCAACCAGAAGCCGGCGCGCAGCGCGATGCCCGCGATTACCACCGCCATGCACAGCATCACAAACCGCGCTGCAGAGGGTCGACGCAGCAGCAGCGTCGCCAGCAACGGAAACACCAGATAGAAATGTTCTTCCACGCACAGCGACCAGGCGTGCGAGAACGCGGCATCACGGCCGTAGTCGACGAACAGGTTCAGGGTGAAGGTGACGAACATCCACCACGGCGCCAACCCGGGCGACTCGCGAAAATCCGGCCACACCATGTAGATCACCAGCACCAGCAAGAACGCCGGCAGGATGCGCAACGCGCGGCGCAGATAGAACTCCTTGAAGTCCAGGCGTTGCCCGCGCGCCAGCGGCCTCAGCACCTGCGTGCCGATCAAAAACCCGCTGAGCACGAAGAACAGGTCCACCCCCATCCAGCCATAGCGCGACAGCCATGCCCAGTCCGGCCCCAGCCCACCGACCACAAACGAATGGAACAGCATCACCCAGACGATGGCGATACCACGCAGCAGGTCCAGGGCGGGATAGCGCATAGGGGCGATCGGCAATGAGGAAGACCGATTGTGCCGTATGCCCCACGCCCATGCGCAGGTTGCGCGCACCCGTCTGGAGGTAGGCAACGCACGCTCAGAGAACCAGCATGTGCCAGTGGCACGTGCCGCAACGAGCACGGCTGTGCGCCCTGACGGCGAGCGCGGCGTTGTGTTGGCCGCGCTTACCCGCTGGCGCATGCATGACACTGCCCCGTCGGCGGGCACGCCGCGCGCCGCTGAGGCCGACACGGCACTCCCGGCCTCAGGCCACCGCCGCCTGCTCGATTCGTGTCATCCGCGCGCCTGGATGCAACAGCCCCCACGCTTCCAGTTGATCGACTGCGCTGCGCACGCCGTCTTCGTCGCGGATGCGCTGGCCCAGCGCGCGTGCCGCCGCACGCATGGCCGGGGCACTGGCCTGGCGCAACGCCTCGGCCAGCGTCTCCGGCTGCAAGCCGGCACGCACCAGGGCCGGTGGCGCCACGCCACGTCGTGCCAGGCAGTGCGCCCAGAACGGTTGGTCGTAGCCGAACGGCAACACCACCGACGGAATCCCGGCCGTCAGCGCAGCACCGGTGGTGCCGGCGCCGCCGTGGTGCACGGCTGCGGTCACCCGTGGAAACAACCAATCGTGCGGCGCTTGGTCCAGATGGAAGAAACGCCCGGCGTCATCCGCAGCGGCGGTGTCGGCGGTTTCCAGCCCGCCCCAGCCACTGGCCAGCAAGGCGCGTTGCCCGGTCAGGCGCACGGCGGCCTTGACCGTGGCGGTGAGCTGCACCGCATCGCGGCTGGTCATGCTGCCGAAGCCGATATACAACGGCGGCGGCCCGGCCTGCAGAAACGCCTGCAATGCGGCAGGCGGTTGCCATTGCGGCTGCGGCAGTTGCCAGAATCCGCAGACCTGCGCGCTTTGCGGCCAGTCCGGCGGACGTGGGCACAGCTGCGCGCTGTAACCGTAGATCACACGCAGCGCGCTGCGGTCCGGGCCTCGCCACGGATACGCCGGCAGCCCCAGCGCCGGCCGCACGATATCGTTGAGCGCCGGGCGCATCAGCTGCCAGCCGGCAAACCGCACCGCGTGGTGCAAGGCCACGCTCACACGCCCGGGCAGACGCACGTTGGGCATCACCATCAACGGCAGATGGCGCGAGGCCGTGAGCGGTTGCAGCTGTGCAAAGCACACCGGCACCCCATAGGCCTGACCCAGGCTATGCGCAAGGAAACTTGCGCTGCCCACGCCCAGGATCAAGCCGGCATCGGCGCACGCCGCCCGGCCCTGCTCTGCCCAGTCGCGTGCCCAGCTCAGCAGCTGTGCGCGCAATGTGCCCCAGATACCGCGCCAGCCGCCACGCATTTCTGCAACGTCCGGGTTGCCCTGCAGCAACTTCTGGTGGTCGCCGCTGAGCGGGAAAAACTCCAGCCCGTTGGCGCGAATCAATGCCTCGAAGTTGGTGCTGGTCAGTACCCGCACCAGGTAACCGCGCTGCTGCAGACCGCGGCCCAGCGCGATGATCGGGCGCACATCGCCGTGCGTGCCCAGGGTGGCGATGACGACCGGGCGGTTGGCTGCAGCCGAAGCGAGAGACTCAGGCATATTCGGCTACCCCGTCGTTGGCACTGGCGCTGGCGATGCTGGCATCGCGCTGCGGCACCTGTGCAGTGGCCTGGTGCAGCAGCGCACATAGCGTTGCCGAGTGCGCAGCCGACAGCATCGAGTGATGATCGCTGTCCAGGGCGTACAGATGCAGCGTGCGCACATACGGACGCCATGCCTGCGGCCGGTAATCCACCCATTGCGCCTCGTCGCCACCGGAGCTCATACGCACGCTGGCTTCGACGAACAGCACATCCTGGTTCAATGTGCGCGGCCGGTGACGCCGCGCCAGGTGCAGGTGATGCTGGGTCACTGCGCCCAGGTCGTCCAGCAGCGTGGGGCGCTGCTTCAGCAACTGCTGCACCGCCGGCAAGGTGGTCAAGCCGTAGTGATCGCACAACAGGCTGGCCAGCTGAGCCACGGTGGTCGGCATCGGTTGGTCGTGCGCCAGCGTCAGCCCGAGCGCATGTACCGATGCACGTACGTTTTCCGCTTCGGGCAGCGCGGCGGCCTGTTCCAGATGCGGGTAGCTGTCGAGCATCGCCAGCAACTCGACCTGTTCGCCCAGGTCATGCAATTCGGCGGCCATGGCGTGCGCGATCAGGCCGCCCAGCGACCAGCCCATCAAGCGATACGGGCCATGCGGCTGCACGCTGCGCAGACGCGCCAGATAATCGCGGGCGATCGCCTCGATGCTTTCAGGACGGTGCTGCGGGTCGCTCAATGCCGGCGACTGCAATGCGTACACCGGCCACTGCGGATCGAGCTGGCCAAGCAGGGTGAGATACGACCAGCCCAGGCCGATGACTGGATGGATGCAGAACAACGGCGTGACGCCCGCGCTGCCTGCGCGCATCGGCAACAGCACGCTCAGCGGGTCGTTGGGTGCCTGCGCGCTGCGTTTGATCACCTCCGACAGGCCGGCAATCGTCGGCGCATGGAACAGCGCGCCCAGCGGCAGCTCCACGCCGAACAGTTGCGGGAAGCGTGCCGCCATCTCTGCCGCCCGTAGCGAATCGCCACCGAGCTCGAAGAAGTTGTCGTCCACCCCCACCACCTCGATGCCCAGCACCTCCTGCAGCAGGGCCGCCAGTTGATGTTCGAGTGCATCGCGCGGCGCCACATGCGCACGCTTGGGCAATGCGCCCGGCGCGGGCAAGGCGCGGCGATCCAGCTTGCCATTGGCCGTCAGCGGCAACGCCGGCAGTGGCATCCACAGGCTGGGAATCATCGAGGCCGGCAGACGCTGTTGCAGATGGGCGCGCAGCAACTCGCTCGATGGCGTGTTGCCATGCTTGCCCACCACGTAGGCGAGCAGTTGCACGGCGTTGTCGCCATCGTTGTGCGCAACCACCGCCACCTGCGCCACCTGCGCATGCAGCAGCAATGCATTTTCGATTTCCGCCGGCTCCACGCGGTGGCCGCGGATCTTCAATTGCGCATCGGCGCGGCCGATGAATTCCAGCAGGCCGTCGCGACGCTGACGTACGCGGTCGCCGGTGCGGTACATGGTGCTGCCGTCGTCGGCGAACGGGTCGCGCAGGAAACGCTCGCTGGTGAGCTGGCGCTTGCCGCGATAGCCCTTGGCCACGCCGGCACCGCCGATGTACAGCTCGCCGATCGCACCGGTCGGCAACGGCTGCCGCTGCGCATCCAGCACATAGACGCGTGTGTTGAGCAGCGGCCTGCCGATTGGCGGCGCGGCCGCATCGGTCAACTGCAGCGGCATGATGGTCGACCAGATGGTGGTTTCGGTCGGCCCGTACAACTGGGTCAGGCGCCCGACCCGGCTCAACAATTGCGTCGCCAACTCGGGCACCAGGGCCTCGCCACCGACCAGGGCATGGATGCGATCCAGCGCCAGATCCTGATTGGCCAGCAGGATGCGCCACAGCGACGGCGTGGCCTGCACCAGGCTGATCTGCTCGTGGACGATCAGGCGCGACAGACTGCGCGGATCGTGACTGATGCCGGCCGGTGCGATGACCACGCGCGCGCCCACCAGCAATGGCAGATACAGCTCCAGCCCGGCGATGTCGAAGGTGATGGTGGTGACCGCCAGCACGCGGTCGCGCGGACGCAAGGCCAGCTCGTGTTCCATCGCATGCAGGAAATTGAACAGGTTGCGATGGCTGATCTCCACGCCCTTGGGCGTGCCGGTGGAGCCGGAGGTGTACAGCACGTACGCCGTCCCATCCGGAGTCGCCCTTGGGGCGATCGCCGCCGGCAGCTGCGCCGGGCGCGGGTCCAGCCAGACCATGCCGCCAAGCAGATAGCGCTCGCACAATGCCGGCTCGCAGACCAGCGCAATCGCACCGGAATCGTTGAGCATCTGCCGATTGCGCGCCGCCGGGCTTTCCGGGTCCAGCGGCAGGTAGGCCGCGCCGCTCCACATGATGGCCAGCAAGGCCACCAACAGATGCTCGCTGCGCGGCAACGCGACAGCGACCACATCGCCAGGGCGCACCCCATCGGCCACCCATTGCGCAGCGATCCGCGAGGCGAGCTCGCACAGCGTGGCGTAGTCCAGGGTGCGGTTTTCGTATTGCACGACAACGGCCGCAGGCATGATCTCGGCACGCTGCAACATGCCGTGCAACAACGTGGCCGGTTCCGGTAGCGTTGCGGCGGTGTGATTCCAGGTGTGCAGCAACCGGTGGCGCTCTTGCTCGCCCAGCACGTCCACTTCACCCAGCGCGCATTCCGGGTTTGCCAGCACGGCATCGGCCAGATGGGTCAGGCGACGGCAGTGTTCGGCCAGCTCGTCGCTGTCGTACAACGCCGGATTGGCGTCCAGATCGAAGCGCAGGACCGCGCCGTCGCCACGCTCGTAGCAAAAAATGGTCAGATCGTCGGCCGGGCCGTTGCACAGGTTATGCGGTATCGCGTACGCCTCGCCAAAGCGTAGCGCGTAATCGAAGGCTTCGATATTGACGGCCAGGCGGGCGAACTTCTGGTCGATGCCGAACATGCCGATGTCGCGGCGTACGTCCTCGAAGCGATATTGCTGGTGCCGCAAGGCATGCCTGACCACCGACGCGACCTGCCCAAACAACGCATGGATCGGCTGCTGCGGATCCATCTTCAGGCGCAGCGAGATCACATTGGCCACCAACCCGGCAGTCTGGCGGTAGCGCGCATTGATACGGCCGGTCACCGGCATCGCCAGCACCAGATCTTCGGCACCGGTGCAGCGGTAGTAATAGGCGGCGATCAGCGAGATCAGCATCTGCGGCAGGCTGGCGCCGTAGTCCTTGCCCATCGCACGCAAGCGCACCACCTGCTGCGGCGAAAACTGCCCGGTGCCGCGCAACAACCCGGTGGACAGATGATTGCCCGGGCGTGCCAGGGTTGCCGGTGGCGGCAGATCGGCAAGCTGCTGCATCCAGTAATCGCGATCGCGCTGGAAGCGGTCGGAGGCGCGGTACTGCTGCTCCATCTCCACCAGCGACAGCGCACTGCCGTAGTGCGCAGGTTCCGGCTCCACGCCTGCGGCGTACGCGTTGTACAGCACCGACATGCGCTGCATCATGATCGATGCGCAATAACCGTCCATCACCAGATGGCTGACGCACTGCACCCACATATGGTGGTCTTCGCCGAGCCGGAACACCGCGCAATGCCACAGCGGCCCATGCTCCAGGTTTTCCGGCTGGCGGATCTGTTCGTCCACCCAGTGCTCGGCGGCATTGCGCGGTGCGGGATCTTCGCTGACGTTGAAGTAGGGAACCGGCGCCGTGTACTCGGGCAGGATCACCTGCCGCGGCACGCCGTCGTGCTCCACGATGCACAGCCGCAGCGTGTCGAACTCGCGCGCCAGCTGCAACGTGGCGCGGACCAATAGCGCAGGATCCAGCGGACCGAACATCTCCAGCGCCTCGGACAACATCAAGGTGTTGTCGGTATGCAACTTGCTGGCCACCCACAGGCCGCGTTGCGCTCTGGTCAAGGGAAACAGCGGGGCGGCATCGGCGTGCATTGCAAGCTTCCTTTTGTGTGGCGCGCGGTCGCCCGGAGCGCCCTGGCCGCATTGCGGTCCAAGTGACGCCGGATCAGCACCTGGTAATGAAACGCAAGATAGAAAACACCATCGACTGCCGGCAGATGCCGGCAATACGCAGTGGAAACGCACAATGGACAGGCAACTACGAGGCGACAGGCACGATCGAAACCCCGATGTGCAGATGTCTGATTGGAGCAACTTGCATCCCGACAAGTTAAACAGACACTAACAATTCGTCTTCGGACAGAACCGTGCAAAAATCACGAATTGCGCGTGAGGTGCAAAATTTTTTTACCGAAGTGTGATTTCAACTAGTGTTCTGGATGCATAGCTGCAGGCAGACGCAATGCCAACCGATGCGCATTGCAAGAAAAACACCTGGAATGCAGCATCAAATGCGCAACGCTCTGCGCCGGACAGCGAACAGACGCTGCGCTTATCGGGTTACTCGTAGCGAGCAGCGTGCATAAGACCAGTGCGCGCGCCAGCGTTGATACGGCTGTATTTCTAGCCAATCACTGCGTAAAACGGCGGGCATTCGGCAACATGCGCCATCTGCAACCACAGCGCATGGGATGTCGATTTCCTGAGCGCAATAATGGATAAGAAGCGGCGCCCGCCCCGCTTCGACGATCGCCACGCATAAGACCAGTGCGCATGCAGGCGTTGATGCGCCTGCGTCGTGTGCAAATCACTGCACGAAACACGCTGTTTTCTGCAGCAACCTCGCCGGTGTTCGCACGACCATGCAAGCGTCGCCTGCGTGTCATCGGCATGAAGCGTCGCTGGGTTTCACTGCTGGTGCTGGTGCTGGTGCTGGTGCTGGTGCTGGTGCTGCGACGCTGCGCAGACCGTAATGCATGGTGTAGCTGAGCCCGCCTGACACACCGCCCTAAGCCGCGCCATCAAGACGCCACTGTGCGATGAAGATCGCGTGCGACGTGATGGATGCCAGTCCCATTGCGCCGTTGGGCAATGCGGCGAGCCAGTGCCCCGCGCGGGCTTCCACACCTGCAGCGCACGAAGCGGATTGCTCGATGACAAGGATCAACGCGCTGCGGGGCAGGCCCGCAGCGCGCGATGCATCAGCCCAACGGCTCGTCGGACAGATAGGTATAGCCGGTCAGGCCGGCCTCCAGCGCGTCGTGCAGCTCCTGCGCGCGCTCGGGCGACAGTTGCGCTGCGGCGATGCGTTCGGCATAGGTCGCGCGCAGCGTGTCCAGCTGGTAGCCCACGTAGTCCAGCATCACATCGGTGGTGTCGCCGCGACGCTGCTGCACGATGCGATAGCCCTCGCCGTCCACGGCAACTTCCACCGCATCGGTATCGCCGAACAGGTTATGGATATCGCCGAGGATTTCCTGGTAGGCACCGACCAGGAAGAAACCGATGCGATAACTCTCGCCCGGGTTCAAGGTGTGCAACGGCATCGAGCTGTCCAGGCTCTCGTTCTCGACGTAGGTCTTGACCATGCCGTCCGAATCGCAGGTCATGTCGGCAATGATGCCGCGCCGCTGCGGGGCTTCGTTCAGGCGCTCGATCGGCACGATCGGAAACACCTGGTCGATCGCCCACACATCCGGGATCGACTCGAACACGCTGAAGTTGACGAAGTACTTGTCCACCAGCCGCTCGTTGAGCTCGTCCAGCACCGGGCGGTGGCTCTTCTCGTCGAAGCTCAGGCGTGCACGCACACCGTGCGCGATGGCATAGAACAGGTCGTCGATGCGCGCGCGGTGGGTCAGGTCGATCTGGCCCAGTGCATACGCGCTCAAGCCTTCGGCATGGAAGTGCTGCGCCTCCTGGAACAGTTCCACCGCCGGTCGCACATCGAGCTCGTCGTGGATCTCGCGCAGGTGGCGGATCGCTGCCGGCTCGTCGTCGTGCGCGTCCGGCACGCGGCCTTCCGGCGCCTGCTCCACCTCGGACACGTTGGCGATCAGCACCGCATGGTGGGCGGTCATCGCGCGGCCGCATTCGGTGACGATGCGCGGCGGGGTCAGGCCGTGTTCTTCGCAGGCGCTGGCCAACGGCTGCACGATGTTGCTGGCGTAGGAATGCAGGCCGTAGTTGATCGAGCAATAGCTGCGCGAACGGGTGCCTTCGTAATCGATGCCCAGGCCGCCGCCGACGTCCACGTGGCTGATCTTCGCGCCCAGCCGCGACAACTCCACGAAATAGCGCGTGGCCTCGCGCATGCCGTTGGCGATGTCGCGCACATTGGAGATCTGCGAGCCCATGTGGAAATGCAGCAGCTTCAGGCTGTCGGCGTACTCGGTGTCGCGCAGCGTCTTCCACAGGTCCAGCACCTGACGCGGCGACAGCCCGAACTTGGCCTTGTCGCCGCCGCTGTTCTGCCATTTGCCCGCGCCCAGCGAGGCCAGGCGCATGCGCACGCCCAGGCCCGGCTTGACGTCCAGCGCGCGCGCCTCTTCCAGCACCAGCTTCAGCTCGGAGGGCTTTTCGATGACGATGAAGGTCTGCAGGCCGAGCTTGCGGCCGATCAGCGCCAGGCGGATGTATTCGCGGTCCTTGTAGCCGTTGCAGACGATCAGTCCGCCCGGACGCGACAGCGCCAGCACTGCCATCAGCTCCGGCTTGCTTCCCGCTTCCAGGCCGAAGCCCTCGCCATGGTGGCTGGCCAGGGTGCCGGCCACGCCACGGTGCTGGTTGACCTTGATCGGGTACACCGCGGTATAGCCGCCGGCGTAATCCCACTCGGACTGCGCCTGCGCGAACGCCGCCTGCAGCTTGCCCAGGCGCTGGCCGAGGATGTCGGGGAAACGCACCAGCAGCGGCAGCTTGGCGCCGGCCGCACGCGCGGCATCCACCACCTCCGGCAAGGACACCGACGGGCCGTCGACGGTGGGGGTGACCACCACGTGGCCGGCGGCGTTCACATCGAAATACCCATCGGCCCAATGCGGGATCGAGTAGGTCTTGCGGGCTTGGTCGAGGGACCAATCGCTCATTTCGTTGTCTCGGCTGGGGCGAAAAGGGCGTGAAGTGTAACGCCTGGCACGCGCAGGGTCCGTTACAATCCGCGCCGACTTCACGCCCTGCTCCTGGTCGGAGCGGGGCCGAGCAAGGGTCAGCCGCCACGCAGTCCGACTGCATGAGGCTGCGCCCGACCCTCATCCGGCGCCACGCGCCACCTTCTCCCGCCGGGAGAAGGAACAGCCCGCTTCTTCCAGAATTAGGACGTCCGCATGAGCACCAACGACAACTGGTACATCGAACACTTCCAGCCCACCGGCTCGGCGATCGGCTTCCGCATCAGTGGCAAGCTGGACGAGGTGCAGTCCCCGTTCCAGAAGATCGAGATCTACCAGACCACCGACTGGGGCAAGCTGATGCTGATCGACGGCGCGGTGATGCTGACCAGCCGCGACAATTTCTTCTATCACGAGATGATCAGCCATCCGGCGCTGTTCACCCACGCCGCGCCCAAGCGGGTGGTGATCATCGGCGGCGGCGACTGCGGCACCCTGCGCGAGGTGCTCAAGCACCCGGGCGTGGAAAGCGCCACCCAGTGCGATATCGACGAGCAGGTCACCCGCATGTCGGAGAAGTACTTCCCCGAGCTGTGCGATTCCAACCACGACGCGCGCGCCGAGCTGCTGTTCGACGATGGCGTGGCCTACATGGCCAACTGCCCGGCCGGCAGCGTGGACATCGTGATCGTCGACTCCACCGACCCGGTCGGCCCGGCCGAAGGCCTGTTCAACAAGGCCTTCTACGAGAGCTGCTTCAAGGCACTGAAGGACGACGGCATCCTGGTGCAGCAGTCCGAGTCGCCGCTGGCGCTACTGGCGCTGATCAACGAAATGCGCACCGAAATGGGCAAGGCCGGCTTCCAGTCGTTCAAGACCCTGCCGTTCCCGCAGCCGTGCTACCCCACCGGCTGGTGGAGCGTGACCATGGCCAGCAAGCAGGCCAACGCCGACTTCGCCTTCCGCCAGGACGCCGCGCAGGCCAAGGGTTTCGAGACGCTGTACTACACCGCCCACCTGCATACCGGCGTGCTGGTCGCACCGCCGTTTGTGGCCAAGGCGCTGGGCGAGTAAGACTGCCAGCGGCACCAAGGTGAACGCTCGTCAGATGGGCATGGCAGGCGGAGCAGCCGCCATGTCCATGCGGCAAACAGAGAAGCGGCAAGCGAAGCTGCGTCCGCCCGCCTGACGACCACGTGCCGGTCTTGACTGCCGTAGCTTGGCACCCCACGACCGGCGCAGCGGTCTGCGCGCCGGCTGCGGCAAGCGCAGAGCACGCAGAGTGCCGCTTGAAGTGACTTCCCGAACCCACGCATACACCGCTTGGCACGGCCGGTGCTCGGAATCGGCATGCACCACGCTTTACGCTCCGGTTCTCGGCGCGTCTTCCGCACGGTTTACGATTGCTCGCTAGGTTTCGTCAGGCATTCCTGGGTCCGCGCAATCCCCGCCAGCTGACGGCTACCTGCTGCATCTGCCAGCAGCCTTACAGCCGTGCCAATACCTCGGCCTTTTTGGCATCGAATTCTTCCTGCGTGACCAAACCCGCATCCAATAGCTGCTTGAGCTTGCTCAGCACCTGCATCGGATCATCGGTGACGGCCACCGCGATCGGCGGGGCCGACGGCACCGTACCCGGCGCCGCAGGAGCGTGCACCACCACACCGCCAGCAGAGGCGCGCAACTTGTCGAATTCCAGCTGCTGGCGTTTTTCGTAGGCCGATTCTTCCACCTGCTGCGCATAGGCATACACGCGACGCGCCTGCTTTTTTGGCAGGCTATCGATGGATGCATACGCACCCTGCGTGGTGCGGCACATGATGGTGGCCCCGAGCATCTGTTCGCTCATGTGCACATCGAGCACCTCGCGCCAGGGGAAATCGCGAAACGTCATGCCGAACAGTTTCGGGGAGACCACGATGAACCTGCGGTTGGTCAGCACCACCGCATCCGGCGACAGGTTCATCACCATCTTCTTCTGCACGGCGATGTACTCGACCTGCTCGTCCCGTGTCAGCAACTCGTTCACCTTGGGCAGGATCTTGCCCACGGCTACCGGGTCCTGTTCGTCAGTCAAAAACTGCGCCACTGCGTCCATCTGCCCTCACCAACGGCTGAGCTAATGCGTTGACCGTGACACTACAACAACCCGCATGGATGTCCGTGCAACGCCAATGACCGTATGCGGCGCGTCATCAAGGTGCGGCCTCAACAAAAACTGCCGTCTGCCAAGTCGCTGTTGAAATACATCCGACGCGGAAGGGCGGACGCCACCGCCCGCCCTTCCTGGATCATTCGCTTACATCAGAAGCGGACTTCGAGTGCCGCGTTCAGTACATCGGCACGATTGATGGTGGTGTCTTCGGCGTAGTCATAGTAATCGTTGGCGTAAATGTAGTTGGTGTACATCGCGCTCACACTCGCGTGCTTGCCGAGATCGACGCCCAGGCCAAGGCTAGCGTAGCCACCGTAGATTTCATCACTCATTTCTGCGACCTCCGCATACCATGAGCCAATACGCACCACAGCAAACAGTGGAGTGTCACCAAAATTGAAACGGGCCGTACCGCCGATGCCGACAAACTTCACTGCTGGAATAAACACATCGTCGGTCGAGTCTCCGCGGTCCAGGCGCCCAACCGACCCCTCGAGCCCGATCAACGTCACCGAGCCGGCACGCCAGCGATAGCCGGCGCTGAGGCCAAGCATGTCCTGCTTGTAGCCACTGAACACCTCGCCCCTACCCCGCTGCACGCTAATAAACGCGCCGCTGTCGATCCGCGATTGCTCGGTCTGCTCAGTGCCCGTTGCCTGGACTGGCGCTGCTGCGTAAGCCGGCGCCTGTGGCGCATCTACCGCGGGCGTCTGCGCCGTGACGGTGGCAAATCCGCCGGTCTGGTCGACCACACTCGCGCTTCCGCTTCCACCGACGGCCGTGGGCGCGCCGCCGCTGCCGGCTTGCGCTGGACGCGACGGCGGCGCTGCCGGCGCAGGGCCCCCCTGCGTACCGGCCTGCGATTGCTTTTGCTGCTGCCGGTAGCTGTCCCAGCCGCGCGACAACGATTGCGCCGAGGCCTGTGCCGTGACGCCAAGCGCCGTGCAGGCCAACAGCAGTGTTGCAGTCCTTTTCATCGCATTCCCCATGAGTGGTCCTCCATCGTTCCCGCATCCGTGCGCGCGCAGGCGAACCCGACGGCGTCTGGAAGTGGCGCAGTTGCCGTCATCTCTTCGGGAGCTTCCCCGCATCACCGCAATGCCCAAGGCACAGACCGTGGCACACCGACGTGGATGTGCGCGACGCGCGTGTGATGCAGCCCCCTGACCGCAGCGCGCACAGTGTCTGGAGTCTCATTGACTGTCAAGAAGCGGCGCGACGCGTATCCGACCGCACGCAGCCGCAAGCGGCTTCGACATGTGCCGCACCCCCCGTCGATCCACCGCGAGCCGATCGCCAGCTTCGGTCCCGGTCGGGCGAGATCGCACCGCGGCCGTGGTGCCGCGTGCGGCCGCCCAGCGCGCCGGCACAGCGCTCCCGCATGGCCTCTGCCCCGGTAATTTTGCAAGACCCGAGCGCTTCAACCGCCTGAATTGAAAGGCTGTTCCATGTCCGGAACATTTCATTTGTTAAACAAATGTAATTTCAATACTCGCAAGTTCTAAAATTGCGCGATCCCGATCCATCGTGATCCCCATGGACCTGCGTCCCGCGTGACACCTCCGCGCCGCCAGGGTCTGGAGAACTGTCATGCATTACCAACCGCTGGATGTGTCCAGCCTGCAGGTCGTCACTCCCGTTCTGCTCAAGCAGGGCACGCGGCTGCTCGAGCCCGACGTCTACCGCACCCATCTGGACGGGCAGCTGGCCGTGGTCAAGGACTACGGCCGGTATCGCCGCACGCTGCTGGCACCGATCGCACGGCTGATGGTCCGCCATGAGGCGCGCATGCTGCGCCGCTTGCACGGCTGGCGGCATGCCCCGGCCCTGCTCGGCACGTTGGGCGGTCTGGCGCTGGGCATGGAGTTCATCCCGGGCGACACGCTCAGCGCCAGTGCGGTGGTGGGCCAGGAAGTCTTTCAACAGTTGCAGCAGGCGCTGCGTCGCCTGCATGCCTTCGGCATCACCCATAACGATCTGCACGGCACCAACGTGGTGGTCAGTGCCGGGGTGCCGGTGTTGATCGATTTCACCTCGGCCTGGCGCTTCCCGCGCTGGCTGCGGCGTGGCGCGTTGGCCCGCCAGCTGCAACGCAGCGACGTGGCCAATTTCCACAAGATGCGCCAGCGCCTGGCCGGTATCGCACCCACCGCCGACGAGGCCGCGCGCAGCGCCGAGCCGGGCTGGGTGCGTGGCCTGCGCGGCGGCTGGAAGCGGCTCTATCGCCGTCTCAAACGCGGCGCGTGACTCCCTCAAGAGCCAGTAGCGCCGTCAGTGCTCCACCGCCGCCGACACGGCTGGCCCCCTGTAGGCGATCAGCGTCGGGGCGTCTGCCACGAAGCGGTCGAGCACCCCGTCGGCAATCTTGACCGGCCCGCCGAAACGCGTGGCGCCGGGAATCGAGGGGATCGCTGCCGCTTCGGCGGCGATCCGCCTCGCATCGGCGAATGCAACTGAGCCCTGCGCGTCACCGCGATTGGCGGCCTCCAGCCCGGCCGCGGTCTTCTGCAGCGCGCGACCCCAACCCTCCATCGCCTCCAGCCATGGGCGTGATTGTTCGGCAAAGCCCTTGTCAGCGACGCCATCGCGAATGATCTGCGGCGCGGCGGCGATGTCGGCGGCGGTGCGCGCCAATGTTGCAATCGCCTGGCTGCGCGCTGCGGCATCGCCCAGTGCGATCGCCTCGCGCACCTGGTCCAGCACGGCCTTCAGGCGTGGTGCCTGCTCCTGCCAGGGCTGGCTGCCGAAGGTGGGCGCCAGATGCTGGGTGTCGAAGAAGGTCAGCAACGCCGCCGTCACCCGCGCATCGCCACCGGCCAGATCGCGCGCCGCTGCATGCCAGGTGCGTTGCGCGTCGTAGCCGGTGTCGTTCCAGGCGTACGCGGTCAGCCCCATCACCGCCACGCGGCTGGGCACCTCCTGGTTCATCGGGTTGGACACGATGCCGGACAGCTCGGCCGACAGCCCGGCCTCGCGCCGCGCATACGGTGCCATCAACAAGCGCCCGGCCGAGGTTTCGAAATCGTTGACCGGGTAGTTGTCCCACAGCAGCGTCTTGCGTCCGAACGCCTTGGTGGCGGCGCGCGCATCCGGGATGGAAATGGCCGGCGGCACCACGTCGGTGCCGGTCCACTGCACCACGATCTTCGGGTCCAGGTGCTTGCGCAGCGCTTCCTTGTACGGGCTTTCCTTGGCGTCGTAATACTCGGTGGGCACCATGATCAGTTCCGATGTCGCGTCGTGGCGGGCGACCAGATCGGCCTGCACCAGATTGAGCAGATGCGACTGCGCGATGCCCGCCGCCTGCGCACCGGAATCGCCGAAGGTGGTCTTGTCGCGTTCGCAGTTCCACTTGGTGTATTCGATATCGTCCAACGCCACATAGAAGCTGCGCACGCCCAGTGCGCGGAACGCATCGAACTTGCGCAGCAGCGCCTTGGCATCGGCGGGATCGGAAAAACACACGCTGGGCCCGGGCGAGATCGCATAGACGAAATCGACATGGTTGCGCCTGGCGTTGGCCGCCAGTTTGCCCAGCGCCTTCAAGGTCGCTTTCGGGTACGGATCGCGCCAGCGGTCGCGCGCGTACGGGTCGTCCTTGGGGCTATAGATGTAGGTATTGGCCTTGGTGCGCGCCAGAAAATCGATGTGCTTGCTGCGATCGGCCATCGACCAGGGCGCGCCGTAAAAGCCTTCGATCGTGCCGCGGATCGGCATGGCCGGGTAATCCTGGATGGTCAGCGCCGGAATGGCCGGCCGCTCCAGCAGCTGACGCAGCGTCTGCACCGCATGGAACAGGCCATCGCTGTCGTGCCCGGCCAGCGTGATCAGGCCACTACCCAGCGCGACGCTGGTCAGCGTGTAGCCTTCGGCATGGGTGTCCTGCGTCGCCTTGCTGCGCGTCAATGCATCGCGCACCACAGCCGCCTCGCCGGTGCCGATGACGATGTGCGGACGGTCGAGCGTGGCCGGCAGGCGCGAAGCGGTGGCGATCTTGCGGACGCCGGCCGCACCGAGCAGGCTGCGCACCAACGCGACCGAGGCCGGGTCCGCGCCCGGCGCGACGACCAGCACCACCGACTGGCCCAAGGCGATCGTCTCCCCGTCCAGCGCGATCGACACCGGGGTCGGGAACAGCGCCGGCTGGGTGACCGGCTCGGCCGGCGCAGGTGCGGCCAGTCCTGCCGCCACCAAGACCGAGAGCAGGCGCAGGCCCGACTTCCTGTTGCGTCGCTTCATGTCCTAACTCCGGTATTGGAATGGTATTACAGCCTAGAGTAGGCAACTCGTTGCGCGGCGACAAGCGTGTCTTGGCCTTTGGGGGTCGAGCCTGGTTTGACCTGCTTGCCAAGCGCGTCTGCGCCGCGTGGGCGGAATGGAAGCAGGCGCGCCGCTCGTCGGTGCGGTATTGAAATGGTATGCCAAGCGGGACGCTTGGCTTTGTCAGGACTACGGTTCCGGTATCAGCGACCCCGCCGCCAGGCCACCTCTTCAGATGGCACGTGGGCGTCTTCGACGCTCGATCAGAAAGCGGCTAGCAGAACGTGACCCGCCGAGGCCTCACGCTGCGCAGGAACCGACCTGGGTCCATGGCCCGTCTAAGGCGTTGATCGCATGGGCAGACGCGTCTGCGCCGCGTCATTGCCGGCCAGGGGCAGTTATTCCCGCAGTTCCGTGTTGCTCGCAACACGGCGTCGCCGCATGCATCGATCGATTGGCGTGTGCGGCGCAGGAACTCATGCGTGCGTGAATGACGCCGCCGCTGCGCCGGTGACAGGGGCGTTGCGGCCGCACCGGTTTGCCTGCACCGCGGGATTGCCCAACGCATCCATCAATCGGCGCATGCGCTGTCAGCGTTGAGAAGTCCTGATGCGCGCCGCACTGCCGTCAGCATCTTTCAGCAAGCAGCAGAGGCGCCGCAACGCAGCGCCACGCGCGACGGGGCTTACAGCGCGTCGCTATCCAGCTCGCCGGTGCGGATGCGCACCACGGTACCGAGGTCGTAGACGAACACCTTGCCGTCGCCGATCTTGCCGGTGCCGGCGGCGGCCACGATGGCCTCGACCACGCGCTCGGCCTGGTCGTCGGTCACCGCCACTTCGATCTTCACCTTGGGCAGGAAATCGACCACGTACTCGGCGCCGCGATACAGCTCGGTGTGGCCCTTCTGCCGGCCGAAGCCCTTGACCTCGGTCACCGTGATGCCCGCCACCCCACAGCCGGCGAGCGCTTCGCGCACATCGTCGAGCTTGAACGGTTTGACGATGGCCATGATCATTTTCATTGGTGCAGGTCCCAGGGCATGACGGGCGCGCAGCATACCGTGGACGGCTGCAACACTCATCCCTGCCGGCCGCCGTCACCGCGGACGACAGTCGAATGGGACTATCCTTACCGCCTGCCGACTGCCTTGCCGATGTCCCGGGAGTGACGGCCTGCACTAGGCTTCCTACGGACCTGCGGAGAACACCATGATCGATTTCAATCAGCTCGACGACCTCGCCCGCCGCCTCAGCGACCTGGTGCCGCCGGGCCTGCGCCAGTCGCGCGAAGAATTGCAGAGCACCTTCAAGGGCGCGCTACAGGCCGGCCTGGGCAAGCTGGACCTGGTCACCCGCGAAGAATTCGACGTGCAACGCGCGGTACTGCTGCGCACGCGCGAAAAGCTCGACGCGCTGGAGCAGGCCGTTGCCGCACTGGAAGCGCGCGCATCCGGCGCATCGCCCAGTGCGGTGCCCGGTTCCGACACTCCCTGACCCGAGCCTTCCACCATGAGTCTGGCGCTGGTGCACAGCCGTGCCCGCGTGGGGGTGCACGCACCTGAAGTTCGGGTGGAAGTGCATCTCTCCGGCGGCCTTCCCTCCACCCAGATCGTGGGCCTGCCCGAGGCGGCGGTGCGCGAATCGCGCGAGCGCGTACGTGCCGCCCTGCTCTGCGCACAATTCGAATTCCCGGCCCGTCGGATCACCATCAATCTGGCGCCGGCGGATCTGCCCAAGGACGGCGGCCGCTTCGATCTGCCGATCGCACTCGGCATTCTTGCGGCCAGTGGCCAGATCGACCGGCAGGCGCTGGCCGATTACGAATTCATCGGCGAGCTCGCGCTGACCGGCGAGCTGCGTGGCGTCGATGGCGTGTTGCCGGCTGCCCTGGCTGCCGCGCAGGCCGGGCGGCGGCTCATCGTGCCGCTGGCCAATGGCGCCGAGGCCGCCATCGCCGGGCACGTCCAGGCCTTTACCGCGCGCACCCTGCTGGAAGTCTGCGCCGCGCTCAACGGCACCCGGCAGGCGCCTGCTGCCGAGCTGGCGGTTGCCGCCGTGGGCGCACCTGCACTACCCGACATGGCCGACGTGCGTGGCCAGCCACATGCGCGCCGCGCACTGGAGATCGCCGCAGCCGGCGGCCACCACCTGCTGCTGGTCGGCAGCCCCGGATGCGGCAAGACCCTGCTCGCCTCGCGCCTGCCTGGCCTGCTGCCGGAAGCCAGCGAAGCCGAAGCCCTGGAAACTGCGGCAATTACCTCCATCAGCGGCCGCGGGCTGGATCTTGCCCGTTGGCGGCAGCGCCCCTACCGCGCCCCGCATCACACCGCCAGCGCGGTCGCCCTGGTCGGTGGTGGCACCCATCCGCGTCCCGGCGAGATCTCGCTGGCCCATCACGGCGTGCTGTTTCTGGATGAACTGCCAGAATGGCAGCGACAAACGCTGGAAGTGCTGCGCGAGCCCTTGGAGTCGGGTCTGGTCACGATCTCACGGGCAGCGCGCAGCGTGGATTTCCCGGCACGGTTTCAGCTGGTGGCGGCGATGAACCCGTGTCCCTGCGGGTGGGCCGGCGATGGCAGCGGGCGTTGCCGCTGCAGCAGCGACAGCATCCGCCGGTATCGCAGCCGCATCTCCGGTCCGCTGCTGGACCGCATCGACCTGCATGTCGACGTGCCGCGTCTGCCACCGCAAGCATTGCGGACCGGCAATGTGGGCGAGGACAGCGCCAGTGTGCGTGCGCGCGTGGTCGCCGCGCGGCAGCGCCAGCTCGCCCGCGGGCCGCTGCCCAATGCGCAGCTCGACCAACCCGACACCGATCGCCATTGCCGGCTGCACAACGACGACCAACTGCTGCTGGAGCGTGCGATCGAGCATCTGCAGCTGTCCGCACGCTCGATGCATCGCATCCTGCGCGTGGCGCGCACCATCGCCGATCTCGACAACAGCGCGGACATCGCCACGCGCCATCTGACCGAAGCAATCGGCTATCGCAAGCTGGATCGCGCACTGACCGCCGCAAGCGCGGCGTAGTCAGGCGACACACCCTGTCGAGCAGTCGTCAGCTGGAGATGGATCGCGCACTTGAAACCGGCGTGTCCGAGTGGCCCATGCCGCACCGAGCGCCGGCCGTGCCCGCATGCTGGTGCGCCGTGGTTCTGTGAGCCGCTCCTGGCTGGCTGGGCCGACACGGCAGATCCCGCGCGGTGCGGTGTCTGCGATGCCGTGCACCGATGGCAGGCCAGGGTGTCGCCATACCGGCAGCCGATCGCTCGCATGCCGCGTCGACGGGCGACGGGCGACGGGCGACGGCAGTGACAGCGCAAGCGATGGCGCGCAGCTGGCAGCCGGTCTGCGCGTGCCAACATCCACTTCATGGCCCTGCACGTACAACGTCTGCCATCCCTTTGCGCAGAGGCCGTCATGAGCCGACTTCCCGAGTTGATCACCGTTGCATCGCTGGACCTGAACCGCTATCTCGGCACCTGGTACGAGATCGCCAGGTTGCCGATCCGCTTCGAGGACGCCGACTGCACCGATGTGTCCGCGCATTATTCGCTTGCCGACGACGGCAGCGTACGCGTGCAGAACCGCTGCCTCACCGCAGCCGGCGAGCTGGAGGAAGCGGTCGGTCAGGCGCGCGCCATCGACGCGACAAATGCCAGGCTCGAAGTGACCTTCCTGCCCGAGGGCTTGCGCTGGATTCCCTTCACCAAGGGCGACTATTGGGTGATGCGCATCGACGCGGAGTACACCGCCGCGTTGGTCGGCAGTCCCGATCGCAAGTATCTGTGGCTGCTCGCGCGCCTGCCGCAGCTGGACGAAAACATTGCCCAGGCCTATCTGGCGCAGGCGCGCGAACAGGGGTTCGACCTGGCGCCGTTGATCCACACCCCGCACACCGGCCGGCTCACCGAACAACCGCTGCCCTGAGGACGCTTGGCGGTCGCTGCGACTGCGCCAGGCAAGGCTGACGGCGCAAGAGCACGCGCGCCGCAATGTTCACCTCAGCCTCGATTCCATACACACCGCTGCGCGATGCCGGGCAGTGCGTCGCGCACACCAGATGGCTCCGCGCGTTGAGACGAGTCAGGCACGGCCGTGCCGTGACCGAACGGCCCGATCGCGGACTCACGTCCGCAGATCGGCCTGTTCGCCCGCAGCAACACGACCGGCCCCACACCGCGATCGACCCAGCCGCGTCACACCGATCCTGACTCCGCCATCCTCATACAACGACGGCCGGAGCAGGCAGGCCGCAGTACACATGATGCACCCGCTTGGTTGCTCCGGCCGGCTCGGCCCGTGGTTGCTGGGATGCCCCCGCTGTCGACTGCATCAAGCGTCGCTATCAGCTGCGGACTCCGCCATTGGCGGCGTTCAATCCTGCGACTCAGCCGTTGTTAGCCGTTGAGCGTGCCCAGATCCTTGGCGGCGGCCTGCGCGCCTTCCAGGCTGTCGAAGGCCACGCCGGTGTCGCCGACAACGTACTTGACCAGTTCGCCGTCGCGCGTGGTTTCGTGCATCTTGAAGATCGGTACCGCATCGGTGCCGCCGACGCGTTCTTTCTGCGTTGTCATGGGTGATTCCTCCAGTGAAAGCGCCTTGCCGGGGACCGGATGGCCCCGCAGCCCGCCGTGGCGAGCGCAGACGCAACGACCCTAGCGCGCGACTGCGTGCAGGCGCGTGAATCCTTCGGCCGCGTCAATTGCTGCAGTGCAGGGGCAGCTTCCGGTAGAAAATCACATCCACTTCGCTCGCCAGACGCGCGCAATGCACGCGTGTGTCGTACATTCGCGACGTGCAGCCTCATCAGTCCATATCTGTGGTCCACATCACGCCGGTAAGGCGGGCTGCTGCGTGTGGCGACGCAGCCGTGGCAGACGCGCAGACCGTGGCGTGCAGACCGCACGGCAGGCCGCGCGCATGAGCTGGCCCCCATGCCGATGCGGGTGGTGACGTGAAGCGTCAACGCATCATCAGTCTGACCGTGCTGCTGGTGCTGCTCTGCGCAACGCTCCCGATCGGCCTGTCCTATTACCTGGCCTGGAGGCTGGCGCTGTCGCGCGAGGAAAGCAGGCTCAGCCAACTGGCGGCGCTGTCGATCCGGCGGACCGAAACCGCCTTCGACGAGGCGCATGGCGCCCTGCTGAGCATGGCCGCCTCACGGCTACCGCCCTGCTCGCCCACGCATCTGGCGCAGATGCGCGCGCTGGTGCTGACCAGCCACTACATCGTCGAGCTGGGGCATTTCGAGCAACGCCGCCTGCACTGCACGTCGTGGGGGTTGCTGCCCAACAGCATCCCGCAGACCCGCCCGGACTTCGTGGTCAAGCGCGGCATCGCGGTGACCACCCGGCTGCTGCCGCTGGCCAATCCGCAGCACCCCCTGATGGCGCTGCAGCTTGGCGACTACAACGTCCTGATCAATCCCGATACGCTGGCCGATATCAATATTCCGCCGGGCCTGCAGCTGGCGATCGGCACCCCCGACGGGCAGGTGCTCAGCAGCACCGGCACGGCAGCCGAGCAGTTGCTGGTGACGCCGCTCGAGGACACCGACACCGGCACCGCCGCCGCGCAGCCGCAGGTGCTGTCCGGCCGCGACCGGCGTGGCGACTGGGTCGCGGTGGTCACCGAGCCGATGGCGTACCTGCGCGGGCCGCTGGCGGCCGCACGGCTGCAAGTGGTACCCGGCGGGGTCGTGCTGGCAGTGCTGCTGGTCGGCGTGGTGCTGTGGGTGTCTCGGCGCCGCCTGTCGCCGCTGGCGCGGCTGGAGATTGCGGTGCAGCGCGGCGAATTCATCGTGCACTACCAGCCCATCATTGCGCTCGACGACGGCCGCTGTGTCGGCGCCGAGGCATTGGTGCGCTGGCAACAGCAAGACGGCGTGCTGGTGCCGCCGGATGCCTTCATTCCGCTGGCAGAAGAAAGCGGCCTGATCCTGCCGATCACCGATCTGGTGGTGGCCGAAGTCATCCGCGACCTGGGCCCTACCCTGGCTGCAGATCCGGCGCTGCACGTGGCCATCAACGTCTCGGCCGACGACATCAAGAGCGGCCGTGTGCAGTCGGTGCTGGCCCAGGCCCTGCAGGGCACCGGGGTGGACAGCGGGCAGCTGTGGGTGGAGGCGACCGAGCGCAGCCTGATGGACATCGACGCGGCGCGCACCACCATCACCCATCTGCGCGGGGCCGGCCACACCGTGTCGATCGACGACTTCGGCACCGGCTATTCGAGCCTGCAGTACCTGCAAGGCCTGCCGCTGGATGCGTTGAAGATCGACAAGTCGTTCGTGGACACCATCGGCACCCACTCGGCCACCAGCTCGGTGACCGCGCACATCATCGAAATGGCCAAGACCTTGCAGCTGCGCACCATCGCCGAAGGCGTGGAGCGCCAGGAGCAACTGGACTACCTGCGCGCCCACGGCGTGGACCTTGCGCAGGGCTGGCTGTTCTCGCGCGCGCTGCCGGCGACCGGCTTCATCGCGTATCACGCGCAGGCGCGTACCGTCTCGGCGCACGGGTTCAAGTAGGCGACCGCCGCCTTCAAGGCATCCGGCCGACAAGCCGCGTCGATGCCTTGAAGACACCATGCAGGGCCAAGGCTGCGTCATCGCGATCCCTGGCCTCGCCTGGCCCGATTGAAACGCTCAGGCTTACCGCCGCCGTCGGGCTAACACGCTGCAACCCGGGCAAGCACTCCCACCATGGCGTGGCGTCGAAGTGACGCTCGCAACCACTGCGCTGTTGCCCGGCCCACCGCGTTGGGACACCGTTCGGTGCCCTGGCTACCTACGCCAGTGACGCATGCGTGTTGCATGCGGGCACGTGGCCGCATCGCTGATGTCGGCCCTGGCCCGTTATCGAAACGGCAACCGCGACCACTGCGTCGTCGCTCGGCCAATCTCACCCGCACGCCGGTCAGGTGCCTAGCGTTTGCCCGCGCCAAACGCGCTGGCAGGCTGCAGGCAGACCCGTGGCCGCATCGCCACGCTCACCTTGCTGCATTGCGTGCCGCTGCTTCGATTACCTCACATCCAGAAAAAAGGCCGCCAAGGGCGACCTTTTTAGTATCACTCAAGCGCCCTGCAACGCAGCGCTGCGTTGGCGCACCGGCTTGGGCCGGCTGGGGAAGGCATGCCGCACGATCCGCCACATCACCTGGCCGAACTGACGCGGCAGCGAGCCGGTGTTGTAGTGCTGGCCGTAGCGCGCACAGATCTGCTTCACTTCGACCGCGATCTGCGCATAACGATTGGCCGGCAGGTCCGGGTAGAAGTGATGCTCGATCTGGTGGCTCAGATTGCCCGACAGCACGTTCATCAACTTGCCGCCGGTCAGATTCGACGAGCCGCGCAACTGACGCAGATACCAGTGGCCGCGCGACTCGTTGCGGATCGATTCCTTCGGAAACACTTCCGCATCGGCGGTGAAGTGACCGCAGAAGATGATCACGAAGGTCCAGATGCTGCGCAGCACGTTGGCGGCCAGGTTGCCCAGCAGCACGGTCAGGAAGAACGGGCCTGCCAGCAGCGGGAACACGATGTAGTCCTTGAGCATCTGGCGGCCGATCTTGCGGCCCACCGGCAGGAACGAGGCGCGCAATTCGGCCGCCTTCATCTTGCCCGCGAACCACCGGCCCAGGCGCAGGTCCTGGATCGCCACGCCCCATTCGAACAACAGCGCAAACACCACCGCGATGAACGGCTGCAGCAGGTAGAACGGGCGCCAGCGCTGCTCGGGGAAGATGCGCAGCAGGCCGTAGCCGATGTCGTCGTCCATGCCGCGCACGTTGGTATAGGTGTGGTGCTTGAAGTTGTGCGTCTTGCGCCAGTTGTCGCCGGTGGCAACGATGTCCCACTCGTAGGTGTTACCGTTGAGCTGCGGGTCGCCCATCCAGTCGTACTGGCCGTGCATGACGTTGTGGCCCAGCTCCATGTTCTCCAGGATCTTGGACAGGGTCAGCAGCACCACACCGGCGATCCAGGCCGGGATCAGCACGCTGTGCACGAACGCGCCCAAAAACAACAGCGCGCGCCCAGCCACGCCGGTCCAGCGCACCGCCGCCACGATGCGGCGGATGTAACGCGCATCGGCGGCGCCGACCTGGGACTGCACGCGGGCGCGGATGGCATCGAGTTCGTCGCCGAAGGACTGCAGTTCGGCAGCGGACAGGGCGCGGTTATGGACTCGGCTCATGAGGATTCCTTACAGATCCAGGATCAGGTCAGTGCTCGGGGCACTGATGCACAGGCGGACCTGTGCGGTGGGTTCATTGCTGCGCTCACCGGTCAACAGGTGGCGCGTGGTGCCGGACTGGCGTGCGCAGGCGCAACTGTTGCAGATGCCCATGCGGCAGCCGTGTTTCGGGCGCAGGCCTTGCGCTTCCAGCCCTTCCAGCAGCGATTGGCCGCGCGGCAGGGTGAGCGTACGGCCGCTGCGTGACAGCT
This sequence comes from Xanthomonas sp. 4461, assembly GCF_024806475.1. Lineage (NCBI taxonomy): Bacteria > Pseudomonadati > Pseudomonadota > Gammaproteobacteria > Lysobacterales > Lysobacteraceae > Xanthomonas > Xanthomonas sp. 4461. The sequence goes on from NZ_JANTYV010000004.1 coordinate 48,785, forward strand.
GCACCTGCACCTCACCGGCTTCGCCGTCGTCCAGCACCGGCACGCTGAAGGCTTCGGCCTGGAACGCGGCCACGCGGCCCTGCAGGCGCGCGCGCGCTGCCTGCACAAAACCGCCGGGGCCGCAGGCCATGACGTGACGGTTGGAGAGATCGGCGATCTGCTCCAACGGATACGTATCGATGCGCGCTGCCGGGGTGGCGCCTTCGCGGGTGGTCAGCAACCGCACGCGCAGACGCGGATGCGCAGCCGCCAGCGCTTCGAATTCTTCGACGAAACAGGCTTCATCGCGCTGGCGCACCCAGTACAGCAGGTCCACGTCCATCGGCATGCCAGCCTGCGCGGCGGCCTGCAGCAGCGCGCGCATCGGCGTGATGCCGGAGCCGGCAGCCAGCAGCAACAACGGCGTCGGGGCAGTCGGCAGCAGCATGTCGCCGAAGGCCGGATCCAGCGACACCACCGTACCGATCGGCGCAGCGCCTGCCAGATAGCGGCTGACCAGCCCGCCCTCGATCGCCTTGACGGTGATCGCCAGGCGGCCATCGGCCAGTACGGTCGGGCTGTAGCTGCGCAACAGGCGGCGGCCGTCGATCTCCACGCCCAGGCTCACGTGCTGGCCGGCCTGCAGGCCCTGCCAGTGGCCGTTGGCCTGAAGCACCAAGGTCACCGCGTCGCGGCTGGCAGTGCTGCGCTCGACCAGACGGGCCATCGGCCGATCCAGCGTCCACAGCGGATTGATCCGGGTTGCCCAGAAATCGAACAGCTGTGGCGACACCAGCCGGCGCGCCAGCCGTGCGGACAGCGGGGCTTTGCTCTTTGGAGTGGATGCCAGGCTCATAGGTCGCACTATACGCATGCATGCACATGCGTGTATACAGTTGTATATTCCCAGAAGGGCTATGATTCATCCCCTCGCCCGGCCGCCGCCCCATGACCTCCATCGCCCTGCCTTCCCACGACGCGCCGCCGTCACGCAAGCCGGCGATTTCACGCGAGGACCTGATTGCCGCGGCGCTGTCGCTGATCGGCCCGCACCGCAGCCTGTCCACTCTGAGCCTCCGGGAAGTGGCACGCGAGGCCGGCATTGCGCCAAACAGCTTCTACCGCCAGTTCCGCGACATGGATGAGCTCGCGGTAGCGCTGATCGATCTGGCCGGCCGCTCGCTGCGCACCATCATCGGGCAGGCCCGCCAGCGCGCCACCTCCACCGACCGCAGCGTGATCCGCGTGTCCGTGGAGGCGTTCATGGAGCAGCTGCGCGCCGACGACAAGCTGCTGCACGTGCTGCTGCGCGAAGGCGCGGTGGGCTCGGATGCCTTCAAGCAGGCGGTGGAGCGCGAGCTGACCTATTTCGAAGACGAACTGCGCGTGGACCTGATCCGCCTGGCCGCCGCCGACAACGCCAAGTTGCACGCACCGGCGCTGGTGTCCAAGGCGATCACCCGCCTGGTCTTTGCGATGGGAGCGGTGGCGATGGACTCACCGCCGGAAAAGGATCCGGAACTGATCGAACAGATCTCGCAGATGCTGCGCATGATTCTGACCGGCGCGCGTACGCTGGGCACCCACGGCGGCTGAGCGCGGCTCACGGCACCTCGTGCGCAGTTGTCAGGCGGCTGCTGACCGGGTGCTCATCACCACAGCGATCCATGCTGCACGCCGCATCGCAAACCAGGCGCATCCGCCTGGCGTTGCGCTCCATCGGCTTGTTCGCCGCTCTCATTCTTCGGACGGCAGCCTGCTGGCGGCTTACGTCTTGCACCCTGCGCAGTGAATGGCCGGCCGGGCGGCTGTGCGCGGCAGGCGCGCGATTGGCGCGAGGTCATCACGGCAACCCATCCACCGAAGCACACTGATCGCCCATTCCCCGGCGCACTACTCGCGCAACATCGGCCTGGCGTGCAACTGCACGCCCCACCGCATCGGTCTACCGGGACTGCCCCTCGTGTGCACAGCCACGCATCGACAACCCCAGCACCAAACATGCAGACGATTATCCAACCACTCCAAGCCTTATCCATCCCCGGCCCGCACTTTCAATCGCCAAACTGCCAGCACCTGAAAAAACATAATCAATTATTTTCATAAAGTGCTTGCATAACCAAAAACCTGCAGGTAATGTTCGCGCCTTACGCAGCACTGCCTGCACCCGGACCTGACGCACTCTCATGCACACCAGCCATTCCATCCAACGCAATCGACTGCCCGGCGCCCTTGGCGCGGCATCGTTTGCGTGCACGTCCAAACAGGACGTGCGCACCATCATCGGCTGATGTCCTGACTCAAGGAGATCGGTCACCCGATCTCCGAGGCACGCGAACGCCCTCGGATGCTGCATCCGGGGGCGTTTTTCGTTATGCGTTCGCAGCGAACCTGTGAATGACCGCAGTTGAAACCCGGGCATGGACTGCCCGACGACAGGGATGTCGGATTGCCACGAGGCGCGACAGCGCTGTGCCCAGGTTTCGGGCACGGGTGGTGCGTGGTCATGCACCGACTGAATTGCCGTTTGAATAAAACGGTAATCGGAAACAATGCGGAAGATCGTCAGCGGAGTGGAGTTTATTCCAACCGGTGCGTGCGGCTGTGCCGTGGCGTATATCGATATCTTTCTCGTGTTTCTCGTTTTGGGTAACGGCTCGTGGTCGAGCGGCGGCACTATCCGCAGGCGCGGTTCAATTCCGCATTACCCACCACTGGATAGCTCAGAGGTTAGAGCAACAGATTTCAAATCTGTCTGTCGCGGGTTCGATTCCCGCTCCAAGCAATGACCTTCCCGGTCATTCCGGGGACGCAAGTCCCTTTACGGAAACGCCCATGCCGCGTGCAATCACGCAATGCATCGCTTGAATGCACGCGGCAGCGGCGGCCTCGCCGGGCGGTTGCCCTGGACGCGTCGCCCTGCACTCGTCCGTCACTTCGCAAACCATCGCGGAGCTGCGGCAACGCATCGGCAGGCGCCAACAGCGCAGCGTGCCCCGCACGGCCGCCGTCACCGGCGTTTCCACCCTCCCACGCCGCGTTGCATCGGCACACGTTCGCCACCAGTCCGATCCGGGCGGCGCGACGGCAGTCCCTGCGGATCGGACCACCAGAGCCAACCCAAGGAGAAGTGTCATGTTCTGGAGCAAGAGGGTCGTGATCGGCGACGGCGAGCGCGGCCTGGTGTATCGGAATCGCCAGTTCGCGCGCGTGCTCGCGCCCGGCGTCTACCGCCTGTTCGACCCGCTGGGCCGTACCGAGGTCAGCGTCCACGCCATCCACAGCGGCGAGGAAGTCGGCCGCGATGCCGACAGGCTGATCGACACGCTGGGCGCCGCATTGCCGCAGCACTTCGTGCTGGCGGACATCGGCAGCGCGCAGGTGGGCCTGCTGAGCCGCAACGGCAAGCTCGATCAGGTACTGCCACCGGGCACCCGCGCGCTGTACTGGCGCGGCGCAGCCACCATCGAGGTACTGAGCCTGCCCTTGGCCGAGGGCCTGCAGGTGCCGGGTGACGTGCAGCGACGCCTGCGTCAGCTCGGCACGTTGTCGCGCGTTGCCGTGTGCATGGACGTGCCCGCCGAGTCGCAGGGGCTGGTGTTCGTAGACGGCAGGCTGATGGCACCCTTCGGCCCCGGCGCCTACGCGTTCTGGAATTTCCAGAAGAACGTGGTCATCGAGGTGATCGACCTGCGCGTGCAGTCGGTCGAGGTCTCCGGCCAGGAACTGCTGACGCGCGACAAGGTATCGCTGCGGGTCAATCTGGCAGCGAGCATGCGCGTCACCGATGCCGTGGCGATGCGCACGCGCGTGGCGAAGGCGGGCGACTACCTGTACCGCCAATTGCAGTATGGGTTGCGCCGCGCCGTTGCGTCCAAGACGCTGGACGAATTGCTGGGCGACAAGGCATCGCTGGACGCGGATATCTTCGGCTATGTGCGTGGCAGCGTCGGTGGGTTCGGCATCGACGTGCTCGGCGTTGGCGTCAAGGACGTGATCCTGCCCGGCGAAATGCGCGCAATCCTCAATGCAGTGGTGCAGGCGGAGAAGCAGGCGCAAGCCAATGTGATCCGTCGGCGTGAGGAAGCCAATGCCACCCGCTCGTTGCTCAACACCGCCAAGCTGATCGAAGACAGCCCGGTACTGATGCAATTGAAGGAGCTGGAGGCGCTGGAAAAGGTCACCGAAAAGATCGACAAGCTCACCGTGTTCGGCGGCCTGGATGGCGTGCTGAAGCAGTTGGTGACGCTCAGATAGCCATGCGGGTGTGCGGCCAAGGGATTGGCCGCGCACCCGCGCAAAGGAATCAACACCATGAGTACTTCACAACAGTTCGAATGGCTGCACGCCGAAGGCAGCACCACTCCGATCAAGGGCTGGGTGCGTGGCGTGCCGCTGGAAGAACAGGCGCATGGGCAGTTGCGCAATATCGCCGCGGTCCCGTTCGTCGGGCCGTGGGTGGCGGTGATGCCCGACGTGCACCTGGGCAAGGGCGCAACCGTGGGCTCGGTGATCCCGACCCGCGGCGCCATCATCCCGGCGGCAGTCGGCGTGGACATCGGCTGCGGCATGGCGGCAGTGCGTACCACGCTGCGCGCCAGCGACCTGCCCGACAATCTGGCGCAACTGCGCTCCAGCATCGAGCGTAGCGTGCCGGTGGGCAACGGCCGGGGTGGCGAGCATCGCAATCTGCCCGACAGCATCGACACGCGGATCGCGCAATCGGGGCTGGTGCAGCGGCTGGAGGCGATCAAGCAGCAGCACCGGCGCATCCGTACCGACAAGCTGGCATGCCAGATCGGCACGCTGGGTGGCGGCAACCACTTCATCGAAATCTGTCTGGACGAGACCGACGCGGTGTGGGTGATGTTGCACAGCGGCTCGCGTGGCACCGGCAACCTGATCGGCACCTACTTCATCGAGCGGGCGCGCGAGCAACTGGCGCACCGCGTGCTGGGCTTTCATCTGCCCGACAAGGACCTGGCCTTTTTCATGCAGGGCGAGCGGTTGTTCGATGAGTACGTGGAAGCGGTGTCGTGGGCGCAGGATTACGCCCGCGAAAATCGTGAAGCGATGATGGCTCGGGTGTTGGCGGAGATGCGCCACCGCCTGCCGAAGTTCCAGCTGGAGAAGCTGGCGGTCAACTGCCACCACAACTATGTGCAAAAGGAGACGCACCATGGCGAGGAATTGCTGATCACCCGCAAGGGCGCGGTAAGCGCCCGGACAGGCGAGCTGGGCATCATTCCCGGCAGCATGGGCACGCGCAGCTATATCGTGCGCGGGCTGGGCAACGCAGAGAGCTTCCACAGCTGCAGCCACGGCGCGGGACGGGTGATGAGCCGAACCGCAGCGCGTGCGCAGATCACCCTGGCCCAGCACCGCGAGGCAACCGCACATGTGGAATGCCGCAAGGACGCGGCCGTGATCGACGAATCGCCTGCGGCATACAAGTCGATCGATGCGGTGATGGCTGCGCAGCAGGATCTTGTCGAGGTGCTGCACACGCTGCGCCAGGTGGTGTGTATCAAGGGGTGACCAAGGGCCGCAATAGCGGCCTTTGTTTCGCGACACTGTGCGATGGCATCACTGCAGAATGTCGGCGGCCTCATCCGCAAGCGCGCATGCACAGTTCAGGCATGTCGCGACGCCACTCACATCAAAGCACAAGCGTTTCACTCCCGCGCCGCCATGGTTGCGCCACATTCGCGGCCTGCCCTCGCAGGCGGCATCCATCAGGTAACCGGAGGCGGCATGAGCAATCTCGACAAGCAGGAACGCAAGGCAGAAGCACAGGACTTGAACCGCGACCCGATCTCCGGTGCTCCCGGCTCGCATCCGGTTGGCGTGGGCGTGGGCGGCATCGCCGGGGGTGCGGCAGCTGGCGCATTGGCAGGAACGGTATTCGGCCCGCTCGGCACCTTGATCGGTGCGGCCGCCGGCGTCCTGGCAGGTGCTGCGGCAGGCAAGGGCGTGGCCGAACGCCTCGACCCGACGGTGGAAACCGAATACTGGCGCCAGGAGCACCAGAACCGCCCGTACTACAAAGAAGGCACCGACTACGACCGCGACTACGCCACCGTCTACGGCTTCGGGCTGCAGGCACGCGAAACGCGCCCGACCAGCACCTGGGAAGAAACCGAGGCCACGTTGGCCGGCGAGTGGCCGCGCAATCGCGGCGAATCGCGCCTGGAATGGGATGAAGCGCGCCTGGCCGCACGCGATGCATGGGAACGTGCCGATCGCACCCACAGCGTGTATCGCGATGGCGACACGCACTATGCCGGCCGTTTCGACAGCGCCAGCTACCGCGACAGCGAATACTCGTATGACGACTATCGCCCCGCTTATCGCTATGGCATGCAGGCCCGTCAGCAGCATGCCGGCCGCCAGTGGGACGACCACCTGGAACGCGACCTGGGCGATGGCTGGGACCGCTTCAAGGCCGACTCGCGTCTGACCTGGGAAAAGGCCAAGCACGCCGTGCGTGAGGCCTTCGATTCGGATCATCATGGCGATGCGGCACGTCGCAACCCGACCGATCCGCGCGTGTAATCCGAGCACACCGGCCGCGCCAAGCGCCAGTAACCATGAAGAAAACAGACGGGCCCGCGAGGGCCCGTTTGCGTAGGGGGGTTGTTGTGGTCTGGCCGCGTACCGGCCGACGTGCAACGCCTGGGTATCGTCGCGCGGTATCCCGTTGGGTTGCGGGATTTCCGCATGGCCAGTGGGTAAGCGACACACCGCGCTTACCTGTGCGGGGAGGCAACCCAAAGCAGATCAACCGGACGAGTTCTCCACCGCCCGGATATCGCCGCGAAACGCGAGTGAATCCTGTCCCGACCGCGTAGCGTCGCCCTGCTGCCTCAGCATCTGCTTGCGCGCGGCCACCACCTCCTTGGCCAGGGCAATCCGGCGGCCCACCACCATTTCGGTCAACCAATCGATCAACGCGCGGGTGTATTCCTGTTGATGCTCCTTGACGCTCAACGCATGGTCCGCGCCGGCAATCACGCGCGAGGTCAGCGAGCGCGCCTTGACGAAGGCATTGGCATAGTTACGCAGCACCGGATGCGGCACGATGACGTCGTTCTCGGCTTCGACGAGCAGTACGTCGCCGGTATAGGCAGCGCAAGCCGCCAGCGCGATGTTGTCGTCGGGCGTCAGCGCACGTTGGCGGTACGCGGTCAGATCCGGATCGGCATTGAGGCTGACCTTGGGCTGGTCCCAGTGCGCGTCCTTGTAGAGCGCTGGCGAGCGCAATGCCAGCCACTCCACCGGGCGCTCGCGGGTCAGCAATGCCGACAGATAGCCGCCATAACTCAGGCCGACCACGGCAATCGACTGTTGATCCACGTACGCAAGCGCTGCCAGCTGATCGTAGGCGGCGATGATGTCTTGCAGGTTCTGCGCGCGGGTCACGGTCTGCCGCATCGAGGCATGGCCCTCGTGACCGCGCAGATCGAAGGTCATGCAAATGCATCCCAGACCCACCGCTTCGCGCGCGCGCACCAGGCTGTGATGCTGGCTGCCGCCCCAGCCATGGACGAACAGCACCGCCGGAATGCCGGTCGGCGTGAGCAAGGTGCCGCTGAGCGCGTCGTGATCGACCGGGATGTCGATGCTGGAAAGTTTTGCTTCCATCAGTCGGTTGAGACCCTTCGGTATTTGTAGCGCGGACCGGCGCCGGGCTTGGTTGCACGGTAATACACCTGCGCATCGGCCGGTGGTTGACCCGCATAGATTTCGTGCGTGGATGCGCGCACCCAGTGCAGGTCGGGGTATTGCTGAAAACAGGCGATCGCCGCAAGCTCGGCCGGCGTCGCACCGCCAATCCGCCAGGATTGCTCCAGCACACCGCAGACAGCCACCGCAGATGCATCTTCGCCGCTGACCACATCGTAATTGCGCCGCGAAATGTGCAAGCCGGCAGTGGCGGCAACGATGCAGCGATCGTAGCGGCATGCCTGTTCCACCACGCGCCGCTGCAACGGCGGCAATGCGGTGGCCAACAGCGCTTCCAACGATCCGCGATGGACATGCAGCGACGATCCGCCGTAGACCTCATCGCCTTGCGCATTGCGCACACTGCATTGCGTACCGTAATACGCGATCTGGATACCGGCCACGCACAGCTCGCCCACGCTATGGGTCACCGGCTGCAGGATGTTGCGCTCCAGGACGGCGCCGTGGGTGCGCAGGTAATCCTCCGGCAACGTGTCCAACGCCTGCAACAGCGCGCCGCTGTCGGCGATGCGCCATTGCCCATTGCCGCCCACGCCGGTGGGCAGCTTCAGACGCACCCCGCCGTCGGCCAGCAGCAGATCCAGCGCAAGCAGCGCGTCTTCGCGCGAAAACACGGTGTAGCCCGGCAACGTGGCCGGCATCAATGCAGTGGCCAGTGCCTGGTTCCAGCCGTGGATCTGCGCGGCTGTCTCGCCGATCAACGGGTGGCCAATGACCTTGGTGGCGACAAATGCGTACGGCACGATACCGCCCAACAGGTCGACCGCATCGTCAATGGCCAATGCGCGTGCCTGTTCCGCGGTCAAGGTATCGTCGGGCACATGCAAGATGCGATGCTCGGCGCCTTCTTCACACATCACCGGATCGCGGAGCCCGCCATCACGGGCACCTAGCAGGCGTGCAATGTCGCTGCACACCCAGGCATGCGTGACACGTTCGTGTCCATCCGCAGGCACCGCACGCAGGGTGTATCCACGCACCAACCCATAAGGCGGATCTGCCATCACATCCCCTTGCGGCAAGGCCGCATCCCGGCGCCGATCCCGTGACCGCCGGGCGGCGCAGTGCGATGTTGCAGGTGCGCGTCTGCGCTTATTTCATGGCCAGATAGAGGCCTACCACGATCAGCACCACCACGATCAGGCTGATGGCCATGCGCCCACCACGCAGCTCCAACAAGGCCTGCCACCACACGCGCGCTTCGGGTGTACCGCTGGCGTGGTGCGGCTTACGACGACTGCTTTCGCTCTCCTGCATCCTGTCTGCTCTCTCCATTACGTCATGGCATAGAGTAAGGGTCAGACGTTACACAAGTGTGGAGCGGTTCAGAATCTTCCGTAAAATGCGGCACTGCACGCCAGTCTTCTCGCGAGCACCGCACGCGCAGTGGCGGTCGACACGATAGCGACTGACACGCCGCATCTTGGCGCGCTGCAGCTGGCCGATCGCATGTGCTGGCCTGCATATCGCGTTTGCTCGGCGGCATTGAGACAGATCAAGCCAATGCGCCTGCATGCAACGCGTGTAGAAGCGCGGAAACAAGCTGACCAGTTAAGCGTCGCGTTGCGTGGGTGCAGGCCAATGGTCGGGTTCGATGATCATTCGTTGACATACCCGCAGTTACTCTGCGGGTCAAGTTTGTTTAACCCCGGAACGCCCCAAGTCATGAGCAGAGACCCCTCCGTCATCGATGTACAAGCCGAAATCGCGCATTGGCAGGCGCGGCATGCCCAGGGAAATCTGGGTGCAGGCAAGTTCAGCGAATTGTCTCCGGTGGTGAAGATGGCCTGCGATATCTATCTGCAGGCACCGCGTTCAAGCGACCAGGAACGTCTGCGTCTGTTTCGCGACCGCCTTGAGCATCACTTCATTTCGTCCAGCACACAGTCCAACTACGAGCAGCTGGCAACCGATTGCTGGCAGCGCCTGGGTGCGCGCAACAGTTGAGCACATCCGTCGTACGCAAGACCCGTTACTCATTGGAGATCGTCATGAAAACCCCGTATCAAGTGCAGCAGGAGCTGGAACGACTGGAGCGATTGGTGCCGCACATCATCAGCGACCAGGGCGACCGCGCGGAGGAAATCCTTGGCTTCCATGTGGCCAGCCTGCTGGGCAGCGCCCCAGTCAGCGAGCACGCCATGATTCGCGAACGTACCGTGCGCATGGCACGCCAGTGCCGCACCGCGCAGGATGCGATCCGCACACCGATCAGATCCCTGGGCATGGCACCGGCCGCCCAGCCGCAGTGGGCCTGATCAACGTCGTACCGGAGCCGCGTAGCGGCTCCTTTGCATTTCACCGTCGGCATTGCCGACTCACCCTGAGACATTCATGAAATCCACTCTTGTTGCTGCATCGTTGCTGGCCATGTTGACCCTTACCGCCTGCGATCGCCCCGGTGGCGACGCATCGCGCACTGCACCGGCAGTATCGCCGGAGCCGACCGCCGCACCGGTGAGCGGGAGCGGAGCAACCGAACTGGCCAAGGGCGATGGCGGTGCGCTGGGCGTGCTGGCTGCGATCGACGAAAACGAGATTGCACTAGCCAAGCAGGCCGTCGAGCAAGACCTGGGCGGCGCTACCGGCGAGTTTGCCCAGCAGATGTTGCGCGACCACGAAGCCAACCTGGAGAAGACCAAGGCGCTGGGGGCAACAGACAGCGCGCGTGCGGATGCGATGCGTGCCAGGGGCAAGGCCGCTGTAGAAGCGCTGTCCAAGACGCTCACCCTGCCCGACGGCAAGGACGCGTACCGCAACGCCTTCATGCGCAACATGGTCATCGACCATGGCGACACCATCAAGATCATCGACGCCGAACTGCTGCCCGCCGCCGAAAGTGCGCCGGTCAAGCAGCACCTGGAAGAGACCCGTCGCGTGGTGTCGGCACATTTCGAACGCGCCCACGCGGTCTCGTCGTCGAAGTAAGCGCACCGCCGCTGCACCCTGCAACGCGCCGGCCTGTCCGGCGCGTTTGCGTTTTGGCCGTCGCAGTGCATCGAGCGCATTGCAGCGCGGCTGCATTCGCGGGCCCGACACGCTAGGTGCGGTTGCACGTCACCACCTTGGACGCCGCCGTCCCGAGCCATCTGCACGAAGACATCGGCCGCAGCATCGGTAAGGTTGCCTGCGTTCCGCGCGCCCGCTTCACTTCACTGCGCCTGGGTCCGCCCTGGCCTATGGTGCCGCATCGACTCGACCCAGGATCCTCACATGCGTTTGCTCATCACCGGCGGCACCGGCTTCATCGGCCAGGCCTTGTGCCCCGCGCTGCTGCATGCCGGCCATCAGATCAGCGTGCTGACGCGGGACATCCGCCGGGCCAGCCGTACCCTGCCCGGCGTGACCGCCGTCGACACACTGAACGGGGTGCAGGCCGATGCCGTCATCAACCTGGCCGGCGAACCATTGGCCGCCGGACGCTGGACCGCCGCCCGCAAGCAACGTTTTCGCGATTCGCGGCTGGGCATCACCCGCCAACTGCACGACTGGATTGCGCAACAGCCAGCTGCGCAGCGGCCGTCGGTGCTGATCTCCGGCTCGGCGGTGGGCTATTACGGCGAGCGCGGCGACACCACCTTGACCGAAGCAGATGCCGCAGGCGATGACTTCTCGGCCGCGCTGTGCCGCGACTGGGAAGCGGAAGCCGCACGCATCGGCGCGCTTGGCCCGCGCGTGAGCTGGGTGCGCACCGGCATCGTGCTGGACCGCAACGGCGGCGCGCTGGCACGCATGCTGCCGGCGTTTCGGCTGGGCGGCGGCGGGCCGTTCGGCAACGGCCGGCACTGGATGAGCTGGATCCACCGCGCCGACATGGTCGCACTGCTGGTCTGGCTGCTGCAGCACGGCCAGCCCGGCGCCTACAACGCCACCGCGCCCAACCCGGTCAGCAATGCCGAGTTCGCGCGCACGCTGGCCAAGGCACTGCATCGCCCCGCGCTGCTGGCGCTGCCGGCCGGGCTGCTGCGGCTGGGATTCGGCGAGATGGCCGACCTGCTGCTGATCAGTCAACGCGTGCTGCCGCAGCGTGCGCTCGATGGCGGATTCCGCTTCCAGTACACGCAACTGGAGCCGGCGCTGCGCGCCATCCTGCAGCACTGAGCCGCCCGGCGAGCCCTGCGGTTCGGGCTCCTGGGCCGCCCATCGGGGACGCAGCCGCGCCGGACGGGGCATGCACTAATATTTCCCTAACGCGCATCTTCGACAGTGCCGCGGATCTCGGATTGCCCGATGCCCAGCGGACCCCTTATGCACCTGCTCCTCGTCGAAGACGACACCATGCTGGCCAATGCCATCTGCGACGGCGTACGCCAGCAGAGCTGGACCATCGACCATGTCGGCAGCGCCAACGCGGCCAAGACCGCCCTGGTGGATCACCGCTACACCGCAGTGCTGCTGGATATCGGCCTGCCCGGCGAGTCCGGGCTGACGGTGATCCGCTTTTTACGCAGCCACTACGACGCCACCCCGGTGATTGCGCTGACCGCACGCGGCCAGCTCACCGACCGCATCCGCGGCCTGGACGCCGGCGCCGACGATTACCTGGTCAAGCCCTTCCAGTTCGACGAGCTGATGGCGCGGCTGCGCGCGATCACCCGGCGCAGCCAGGGCCGCGTGGTACCGGTGCTCAGCCAGGGCGATGTCTGCGTGGATCCGAGCAGCCGCAAGGTCACCCGTGCAGGTACCTGGGTGGCATTGAGCGCGCATGAATATCGATTGCTGCTGGCATTGATGGAGCGTGCCGGGCGCGTGGTCACCAAGGATCAGCTGGAAGAAGGCGTGTATGGCGGCCCGTCGGAAGGCGGCAGCAACATGATTGCGGTGTATGTGCATCAGTTGCGGCGCAAGCTCGGCGATGAGCTGATCTCCACCGTCTACGGCCAGGGATACATGATCGGCAAGGCACCGGAATGACCTCCTTGCAGGCGCGCATGCTGGCGGCATTGGCGGCCATCGTCCTGCTGAGCTGGTCGACCTCGCTATGGATCCTGATCGCGCTGGTCACCCAGGGCCATCACAGCGTGGTCGAGCAGGAACTCAACCTGCTTGGCGACCGCCTGGTCAGCGCGCTGCCCGATACGCTGGAACGGCGCTTCGATATGGCCAGCGATGCCACCGGCACGCCGGGCGTTGTCGCCACGACAGGTGCCATGTCCTCGCGCATGAGCCTCAACCAGACATTGACCGCCGTGGTGCTCAACACCTTGCAGCTGGCGATCCTGGGCGTGCTGGTGTGGTGGGCGGTACGCACCTCGCTCGGGCCGCTGCGCACGGTCTCGCTCGCCATTGCGCAGCGCACCGGGCTGGACACCGAGCCGGTGCCGCTGGAGCGTGTACCGGATGAAATCCGCCCGCTGATCGCCTCGTTCAACACCTTGCTGGCGCGCGTGGAAAAAACCGTGCAGGCCGAGCGCGATTTCGTTGCCGACGCAGCACACGAGCTGCGCACGCCACTGTCGGCGCTGCATGCGTATGCAGAGGTCGCCCTGCGTGCGCCCACGCTGGAGGCCAAGGACGCGGCGCTGCATCAGTTGCTGGAGACCGCACGCCGCAGCAACCGCCTGGCCGAACAGTTGCTGGATCTGGCGCGCCTGGATGCGGGCATCAGTTCGGCCGCCTATCACCAGGTCGACATGGGCGAATTGATTTCGCATGTACTGGACGAGTTCAGCGTGCAGGCCGACGCACGTCAGATCAACCTCCAGGTGGAGGCATCGCCGTGCCTGCTGCGCTGCGATGTGGATGCGGTGGGCATCCTGATCCGCAACCTGGTCGACAACGCCATCCGCTACGGGCGCACCCACGGCACGGTGGAAGTGAGTTGCGGCTACTGCCTGCGTGCCGATGTGCTGCACCCCTTCGTGCAGGTGAGCGACGACGGCCCCGGTGTGCCGGAGGCCGCGCATGCGTCGATCTTCGAGCGCTTTTATCGCGTGCCGGGCAGCGAAGTGCAGGGCAGCGGAATCGGGCTGTCGTTGGTCGCCGGCATTGCCCGACTGCATGGCGCGACGATCGAAACCTGCGAAGGCACCGAAGGACGCGGCCTCTGCGTGCGCGTGGTGTTTGCCGGCACCAGCGCGCCAACTGCCAAGCGCAGCTGACCAAACATGGCGCGGCCGCCACGCAGGTGTGGCCGGCGCCTTGAGACCGGGATGGACGGCTGCCCCTTGCCGCTTTCCCTGCGCGAGCGGGGGAGATCGCATAGGCCTGACCTCGCTGTAGGACCCAGCGCACAACGGCGTCGCCAGCGTAAGCGGCCGCGCTCATCCGGTGGGCGCAGGGGGTTTGCCGATCCCAGCAAGAGGTCATGCGCGCTGTGGCGGGGTGCTGTTGGCTTCCAATAACTTTCTAAACCTGCCTGTCTAGAGTGCACTCACCGCACGCATCCAGGATGCATGGTGATGATTCGCCCGACCCGCTCCACCCCACAGGTTTCGACCACGCTGTCGCCATTGGCCATGCAACGCGCCGCCAACGACAGTGTGATCGCGTCTAGCACGGCGTTGGCACCGGCAGCGGAATTTCGCTGCGGCCGCACCGGTACGCGCAACCGCGACATCTGGTGTGCGTTACCGGACATCCGCAGCGCACGCCAGACACATCGCCTGCAACGCTGGGCCACGCGCGGTGTGTTGTTCACGGCTGCCGGTGCGCTGTTTGCGTTGGCGCTGGCACGTCTTCTGCTGCGTTGAGCATTCGCGCACGCCGCTTCCTTCACAACCGTTTTGTGTCTCACAGGACCCAGTCATGCCTGTCCATGTCATCACCCGTTGCTGCACGCTTGCCGTTGTCGGCATCACCCTGATCGGCTGCGCCAGCACCGGCCCCATGCCGTATCGCCAGTTGCCATCGTCCGGTTACCTGCGTCCGCACGACGGCAGCCGCGGCGATCGCATGCCGTACGCGTATCACAGCGATGTGGATTGGACGCACTACCACGCAGCCATTGTCGAGCCGGTCGCCATCTACCGCGGTCCGGACGCGCAGTTCGAGAACGTGCCGGAGCAGGACAAGCGCATGCTGGCCGACGTCATGCAGCAGGAATTCGGCAATGCCATTGCGCGGCGCTGGCGCCCGACGACGTCGGCCGATCGCGACACATTGCGGGTACGCATCACCCTGACCGGCGCCAAGCCCAGCAAGCGCGTGCTGGGCACCATCATGAAGGTGGATCTGGGCGGCGGTTCGTACAACGCCGTACAGGCCGCACGCGGCAAGGAAGGCGCATTCTCCGGGTCGGTCAGTTATGCGGTGGAGATCTTCGATGCGCAAAGCGATCGCCTGCTCGCCGCGTATGTCGAGAAGCAGTATCCCAGCGCAATGAACATCAAGGCCAGCCTGGGCGCATACGATGCGGCAAAGGCGGGAATCCGCAAGGGGGCCGAGCAGCTCGTTGAAGGGCTCGAGTAGCCAAGAGCAGGAGCTGCTTCCCTTCCCCCACCGGGAGAAAAAGGCGCCCCGCAGGGGCAGATGAGGGTACGCGCGCAGCACCGCGAGTGATGAGCGTGGGCGCGCGGCCTTGTGCAGTTGTCGCAACGCGACGTGGAGTCGAAATCCCTTTGGAGCATCACGCGCCGTAATCGAATCACCCTGAGCGCTTCGCCCCGTGCCCTCACCCCACCCGCAGGAGAGGGTCTTAAGCTCAGCGCCGGCTTACCCACCGCGGCGAACGCGTCTGCTACGCACATGAAAAAGGCCGGCGCTCTACGACCGCGCCGGCCTCTCTCGATATGCATCACCTTTACGTAAATCTCGTTACGTAAATCTCAACTTGCACGTCTATCTCGTCCTGCACGTACGTCCAAGTTGCCGCACACGTCTGCGCTGACAGCACGAGCGACGCGACGCAATGCCACCCTCAACCCTCAACCCTCAGCGCGTGACGCGCTTGACGGCCTTTTTGCCCACGGCCTTGCGAGCCGCAGTAGTCTTGGCCACAGCGCGCGTTGCCGGCGTCTTGGTGACTTTGGCCGCCTTCTTCAAGGCGGTCTTGGTCACGGCCTTCTTCAGCGGGGCCTTCTTCACTGCCGCCTGCTTGGTCGCGGTCTGCTTGGCGACCGGTGCTTTCTTGGCGATGCCTTTGGCCACCGACTTCTTGAGCGAGGCCGATTTGGCTGCGGCCTTCTTTGCGGCCGTGTGCGCGCTCACCGTTGCCACGGCGGTCTTGCGCGCCGCACTCTTGGCGGCGGTCTTGGCGCTCAGCGCAGCTGCTTCGGCCTTGGCGTTGGCCTTGGCGGTTTCCAGCTTCTGCCTGGTGTTGGCCTTGGTATCGGAGATCTTCTTCCTAGCCGCCGCGCTGGTGCTGCTCAACTTCTGCTTGGCGGCATCCTTGGTCGAGGTCAGCTTGTGCCTGGCCGCATCCTTGGTGGAAAGCAATTTCTGCTTGGCTGCATCCTTGGTGGCCGTCAGCTTGTCTTTGGCAGCGTCCTTGGTCGCGGTCAATGAGCGCTTGGTCTTGGCCACGCCACGCTTGACTGCGGTCGCCGCTTCGCCGGCCTTGGCAACCGCGTTCTTCTCCGCCTTGACCACCGCCTTGCGGGCCTTGGCGACGCGCGTCTTGACCTCTGCCACAGCCACGCCTGCAGCTTCCTGCGCGCTGGTCACCGCCTCGCTGGTGGTGCTGGCGATGGTGTCGGTCAGCTCGGTTGCAGTGCTCTTTACGCTATCGACGGCGTCGGACAGGGTTGCCGTCACACCATTGCCGTTGCTCATAGACCCTCCTTAGGGGCGTCAGTGCGGGAAACGTGGGCGATGCACGACGGCATGCATATGCTGAACAGGCATCGGATCAAGCGGACGCTACGCCCGGCTCGGCGGGCTGTCAACGCAATGGCGGCAAGGCATGCGCGGCTCTTTCACCGGCAGTTAAATTGCTGGCTGGCACTCTCGTTCAGCTTGATTTACGCAGCCAGCCCCCCTATTCCTCCTCCACCGCATAACCCGGAATCCGTTCCATGCGACCGCTTCCCACCTTGCTGACGCTTTCCCTGGCCGCCGCCTTCGGCGGCTTTGCCGCCACCGGCATCAACGCGTGGCTGGACAACCGCGCCGAAGCCACGCCGGCCGGCACCACCAACTTCACCTTGCCGGCAGCAGCCGCGTTACCGGCCGCGGTTGCCGGGCAACCGGTGCCCTCGCTGGCACCGATGCTGCAGCAGGCGATGCCAGCGGTGGTGAGCGTCAACACCAAGCAGGTGGTGCGCGTGCGCAACCCCTTCTTCAACGATCCCATCCTGCGCCGGCTGTTTCCGGAGATTCCGCAGGACCGCATCAACGAATCGCTGGGCTCGGGCGTGATCATCGATGCGCAAAAAGGCTATGTGCTGACCAACCATCACGTCATCGAAAATGCCGACGACGTGCAGGTGACGCTCGGCGACGGACGCACGGTCAAGGCCGACTTCATCGGCTCCGATGCGGACACCGACATCGCACTGATCCGCATCAAGGCCGACAACCTCACCGACATCAAGCTGGCCGACAGCAACGCCTTGCGCGTAGGCGACTTTGTGGTGGCGATCGGCAACCCGTTCGGCTTCACCCAGACCGTGACCTCCGGCATCGTCTCGGCGGTGGGACGTAGCGGTATTCGCGGCCTGGGCTACCAGAACTTCATCCAGACCGATGCCTCGATCAACCCTGGCAATTCCGGCGGTGCGCTGGTCAACCTGCAGGGTCAGCTGGTCGGCATCAACACCGCCAGCTTCAACCCGCAGGGCAGCATGGCCGGCAATATCGGCCTGGGGCTGGCGATTCCCTCCAACCTTGCGCGCAACGTGGTCGAGCAACTGGTGACCAAGGGCGTGGTGGTGCGCGGCACGCTCGGCCTTGAAACCCAGAACCTCACCCAGCAGATGCTGCAGGGCCTGGGTGTGGATTCGCTGCGCGGCGCACTGGTGACGCGCGTGTTGCCAGGCTCTGCGGCGGCCACGGCCGGCGTGCAGCCCGGCGACGTCGTGGTGGCCGCCAACGATCAACGCGTGGACAGCGCAGAAGCGCTGCACAACTACGAAGGCCTGCAAGCGGTTGGCAGTGCGGTGACACTGGACATCCGTCGCGACGGCAAGCCGCTCAAGCTCAAGGCCACGCTGAAGGAACAGGACCGTGCGGTCACCGGCGACATGCTCGACCCGCGGCTGGGCGGCGCCACGTTTGTGGATCTGCCAGAGTCGCTACGTCAGTCCGGCATCACCGGTGTCATGGTCAGCGAGGTCAAACGCGGCGGACGCGCAGCGGCCAACGGCCTGGTGTCCGGCGATGTGATCGTGGCCAGCAGCGTGGGCGAGTTTGCGGACCTGGCCAGCTGGCGCGCCAATTTCCAGCGCAAACCGCAGCAGCTGGTGGTGCGGATCCTGCGCGGCAACGCGCAATACGACGCGCTGATGCGTTGAGGCGCCGTGACTGCACGCTGTTTCCACTAACGCCTCCTACACCCCCCCGATGCTATTGCTACTGCACGACCGCACGTAAGTGGCGGCTGCCATCAATGACCGAAGGAGATATCGCATGAGCCCCACCAATACCGATCAGCTGAAGGAAAACCTGAGCGAAGCCGGCACCCACCTGAAGTCGGCCGCCAGCGCCGCCGGTGAAGCCGTCAAGGGCGCCACCAGCGCTGCGGGCGACGAGCTCAAACTCGGTCGTGCCAACGTCAAGGCCGAACTGTCCGACACCGCACTGGCTGGCATGGCCGCGGCCGAGTTCGGCGGCGCAGCAGCGAAGGAACAGATGGACGTGCTGGTCGCCAAGGGCAACGACTTGCTCGACAGCGCCACCGACCTGATCCGCGAGCGTCCGTTGGCCGCATTCGGCGTTGCGTTTGCCGCTGGCTGGGTCATCGCCAAGCTGGCACGTAGCAACGATAACTAAGTCGTGAGCGATCAGGCTTCTACAGCTGCCGGTTCCGGCGCGCCAGAGGCGCGTCCGGAAACGCCGGGCCTGGACGAAAGCGTACGTGCGGTCGGCGCTGCAGGCCGCGCAACGCTGGGCTCGGCCAAGGACACCGGTCGCGCATTGCGCCGGTTGGTGTCGGCCGACTTACGGTTAGCACGCAGTGCATTCGGGCGTGGCCTGGCGTGGGCGTGCGTGGCAGTGGTGTTCGGCGCGTCGTCATGGCTGTTGCTGGCGGGCGCCATCATCGCCTTGCTGCAACGCGCCGGCTTGTCGTGGTTTCAGGCGATGTTTTTCACCGCCCTGGCCAGTTTGCTGGTCACCGGTATCGCGGCATGGCGAGTGTTCTTCTATTTCGATCACACCGGCATGAACGCAACGCGGCGTCAGTTGATCAAGTTGGGCATCTTCGACGATTCCAACGAGGACGATACCGCCGCCGAACCTGTAAGTGGGGGACATCCATGAAGTTCGGCACCATGCGTCAACACGTGGAACGCGCTGAAATGTTGGTGGAAGGGCGCGCGCAGGAAACGCGCACGCACTGGAGCCAGTTGCGCCAGACCTGGCGTGCAGGCTGGTCGCCGGCACGCATCATGCTAGTCGGCTTCGGGCTGGGCTTTGTCACCGGCCGTAACGAACCACAGGCCGCGCTGGGCAGCATCGCCAGCAAGCTGGGCGGCATTCCCAAGATTCTGCAGATGATCAGCACGATCTCTGCGTTGTTTACGGCGCACCGCGCGCAGGAAGCCTCCGAGCAGGCCGAGCGTGCAGCCGATAATGCCGAAGAAGTGGCGGCCGAACCGACGGTCACGGTGGTACAGGTACCCGCCGAACGCGCCGCCTGATCGTCGCTATTGGATGCGGCGCTCTTGCGCCGCGTCCTGGCATGGTCGAGGCCGCCAGCTCTGCATCCTCGCACTGACACCGCACGCACAGGCCCTGTGCGCGCCGTTGACGCATTGTGCCGATAATGGCCCACCGCTGGCAGCACGCCAGTCTGCTGCCAGGGCGCGCATGTCTATCCCCGTTGATTCCTTGGACACTGCCATTCCGGCAGATCCGCTCCCCCCGCCTCCGGCGCCTCGCCCACGGGCACCGGCCTCGCTGGTGGTGCTGGCAACGCTTGCGGTGGGCTACACCTTATGGGCGGCGCAGACGATCATCCTGCCGATCATGCTGGCGGCATTCTTCGCACTGATCGGCAATCCCATCCTGCGTGGACTGCGCAAGCTCTACATCCCGCGCTTTCTCGGCGCCCTGCTGGTGCTGTGCCTGGGCCTGGCCGGTACGGTGACGCTGGCCGCACAATTGGCCGGCCCTGCCGCCGAATGGGTGCAACAGGCGCCGCGCCAGATGCGGCAGATCGCACGCGATGTGCGCGATTTCACCAAGCCGGTGATGCAGGCCAATCAGGCGGCGGAAAACTTTGCACGTGCGGCCGGTGGCGAAGGCCAGCGCGGCGTGCAGATCGTGCGCACGCAGATGGACGACCCGTACAAGGCGCTGGTACGTACACCCAAGCTGGCCGCCTCGGTGCTTGCCGTGGTGCTGCTGACGTTTTTCTTCATGGTCTATGGCGAAAGCCTACAACGGCATGCGATTGCGTTGTTACCCAACCGGCAGCAGCAACGCTTCACCACCGAGATCATGCTCGACATCGAGCGCGAGGTCTCGCGGTATGTGCTCACCATCAGCGTGATCAATACGCTGGTCGGGCTGATTTTTGCCGGAATTTTGTATGTCTTGCAGATTCCGCTGCCCGAAGCCCTGCTCTGGGGCACGGTGGTGGCGCTGCTGAATTTCGCGCCCTACGTCGGCCCGCTGATCGGCGTAATGCTGATGCTGCTGATGGGCTTTGTGGAATTTCGCACCCCGCTGTCGGCGATGCTGCCGGCGATCCTGTATCTGGCGCTGCACACCATCGAAGGCCAGGTGGTCACCCCGATCGTACTGGGCCGGCGCATGGCGATCTCGCCACTGATGCTGATCCTGGCGCTGATGCTGTTCGGCTGGCTGTGGGGCATGATCGGCCTGCTGCTGGCGGTACCGCTGCTGGTCTGCATCAAGATGGTGCTGAGCCGGGTGGAGGGAATGCAGCGCTGGGCCAGGCTGCTTGAGTAGCCGGGAATCGGGATTTGGGAATTGGGAATCGCAAGAGCAGTGATGCTGCCCGCAGCTGCGCTGCTCTACCCATTCCCCACTCCCGATTCCCCATTCCCCATTCCCGCGTAACGGCCGTAAAATCTCGCGATGAGTTTCCCAATCCGCGCCATCACCCTCGACCTCGACGATACGTTGTGGCCCTTCGCACCGATCGGTGCGCGCATCGATCAGGTGCTGTACGACTGGATGCGCGAGCACAGCCCGGTCACTGCCGAGCGGTTTCCGGTGGAGGCGATGCGCGAGTTGCGCGAGCGCAGCTTTGCCGACAACCCGCAGCTGCATCACGACCTCAGCGCGCTGCGCCGGTTGACGCTGGAAATGGCCCTGCGCGAAAGCGGCGGCGATCTGGAGCTGCTGGAACCGGCCTACGAGGTGTTCTATGCCGCGCGCAACCAGGTGGAATGCTATCCGGATGCGCTCGACGCGCTGGCACGCATCGCCGCACATGTGCCGGTGGCCGCGCTCAGCAACGGTAATGCCGATCTGCAGCGCATCGGGCTGATGCACCACTTCGCGTTTCAGCTGGGCTCGCGCGAACACGGCAGCGCAAAACCCGATGCGAGCATCTTTCTGGCGGCCTGCGCGCGGCTGGAGGTGCCGCCCGCGCAGGTGCTGCATGTGGGCGACCACATCCGCATGGATGTGCTGGGCGCGCTGGATGCCGGCTTGCGTGCCTGCTGGATCAATCGCGACGGCGCAGCGTGGTCGCACCCGACCCAGCAGCCGGACCTGGAGTTCGACAGCATGACCGGGCTGGCCGACTGGCTGGACGCGCAGCAACCGCACCCAGGCGCCGCGCGCGACGGCGTCTGCATTCCCGCCTGAGTTCAATCCGACCGCGCACACCGCCATTGAAGGATGTCCATGTCGCACCTCACCGGTTTCACCGATCCCGCCGCCGCCGCGCTGCCGCTGTATGTGCTCGACCGCGAGGGCTTTGCGCGCTGGTGCGCCGAGCAGCCCACGCGGGTGCTGGCGTGGGCGCAGGCGCAGCGCTTCGATGCCGCGCCCGGTAGCGTGTTGTTGCTGCCCGGCGACCAGGGCCTGGCCGGCGCGATCGTGGGCGTCGGCGACCGCGCCGATGCATATGCCTATGCGCATGCACCGATGGCGCTGCCGCCAGCCAGCCGCTGGACGCTGGCCAACAGCCTGAGCGACGCCGAACTGGGGTTGCTGCATCTGGGGTGGGGGCTGGGTGCCTATCGCTTCGCGCGCTACCGCAAGGTGCCGCGCGCACCGGCCGAGTTGGCGGCCACGCCATCGGCCGCCACGCGCGCACTGATTGCTGCGTGCCTGCAGGTGCGCGACTGGGTCAATACGCCGACCGAAGACATGGGCCCGCAGCAACTGGAAGACGCCACCCGTGCAGTGGCGCAGGCCCACGGCGCGCAGGTGGAGGCGATCGTGGGCGATGCGCTGCTGGCGCAGAACTTCCCCACCATCCACGCCGTGGGCCGCGCCTCGCATCGTGCACCGCGGCTGATCCAGCTGCAGTGGGGCGATGCCGCGCATCCGCATCTGGTGCTGGTCGGCAAGGGCGTGTGCTTCGACACCGGCGGGCTGGATCTCAAGCCCGCCGATGGCATGCGCAACATGAAAAAGGATATGGGCGGCGCGGCGCATGCGTTGGCGCTGGCTGGCCTGGTGATGGCGCAGCAGTTGCCGGTGCGGCTGACCCTGTTGATTGCCGCGGTGGAAAACGCGGTCGGCCCGGATGCGTTCCGCCCGGGCGAAGTCATCACCACCCGCGCCGGCGTCACGGTGGAAGTGGACAACACCGATGCCGAAGGCCGCCTGGTGCTGTGCGATGCGCTGAGCTACGCCACCGAACAGCGCCCGGACCTGATCCTGGATTTCGCCACGCTCACCGGTGCCGCACGCATCGCGCTGGGCCCGGATCTGCCAGCCCTGTTCGCCAACGACGATGCGCTGGCACAGGCCTGGATCAGCGCCGGCGAGCAGACCCGCGACCCGGTCTGGCGCATGCCGCTGTGGCGCCCGTACCTGCGCTATCTCAACAGCCACGTGGCCGACATGGCCAACGCCGGCTCGCGCATGGCCGGTGCGGTCACCGCCGCGCTGTATCTGGAGCGCTTCGTGGCGCCGGGGCAACAATGGGCGCACCTGGACGTCTACGCCTGGAACGACAGCGACCGCCCCGGCCGCCCCGCCGGCGGCGAGGCGCTGGCGCTGCGCTCGGCGTTTGCGATGCTGCAGCAACGCTACGCGGGCTAAAGGCGATAGATTGGGGGAACTGCCCATCTACTCAAGCGGCTCGGGCAGGACTGAACGACATTACCCCGCAGCGTTGTGGTTCAGACCATACGCAACGCTTTGTCAGCGGCCTGCTGCCGATGAGCCTAGCCAACCAGAGCGGTAGTAGACACCCATGTACAAACTCGATCATATGCATGATGGGCAGTGGCACGCGCACTGCCACTCGGCGGTTTTCGAATTGGCAGATCGCATCGTCGCGGGTGTTCCCGACGGAAATCCAGCGATTTTCGAAAGCCTGACTGCATGCATGGAGCCCCCATACCATCTCTTGTACGTCCTCCATACCCCCCGCGGCGAAGCGGACCCAGGACGCTATCAAGCTTCCACATTGGAGCTTTCGGAGGTGAGCGCATTTCTAGCGCGCTTTGCCGCCTTTCTCTCGGCAGATGCACGTTATGACTTATGGGCCCACTCGCCGACCAGCAGAGCAACGGTGATATGGGACCGCCACAATCAGTTGTTTGCTTACGGTCCGCTAGACAGGTTTTCCGCAAGACTGCAGACAATGGGTTTTGTCTCGGGGAGGGTCGTTATCCCAACACCGCATGCACACCATTATTGGCCCGAGTTCGATGACTCGGCAAAAGAACTCATGGCAACGTTCGATTGGTCATTCTCACCGCTTCGTCCTGAGGATGCGCAGTGAGCCCCTGGCGCATTGTCGGACTCACCCTTTCAACCGCGTCATCTGACTGAGTCCGGCAACGGACATCGTTGAGTGAGTTGCCCGTGACGAAAGCCAGTCGGCAGGTGCTTCGTATCACCGAGATTGAGCCACACAATGGCTGAGACAGACGCCGGATCTCTGAACTCTCCACTGAGCGATAAGTACCGGCATCACACCCCGGCGGCGGAGAATTTCAGATGATGCGGTGCGGGCGTGCTCATCCAAAGCCAGGGTGTGGCGACGGTGCGCCAGCCAACACACCGCCTATTGCACGATACCGGAGCCAGCCATGACGTTGCCACCTCCCTCCCCCGGACACACGCGCCGCCCGGTGCTGCCGTTGCTGGGCATTGCTGCCATCGCCGGTGGGATCGCCATCGCCTTTGCCTGGACCGCCGGCTGGATCGGCGGCGACCGGCTCACCGCCGCGCGCATGACCGATACCATCGAATCCAGCGGGCCGCCGCATCCGGGCTTTCGGCGTGCGCATACCAAGGGCGTGTGCGTGAGCGGGCAATTCCAGTCCAGCGGCAAGGCGAGCTGGCTGTCGTCGGCGCGCATCTTCAGCCAGGCCAGCACACCGGTGCTGGGGCGCATGTCGATCGGCGGCGGCGACCCGCATGGCGCCGATGGCGCGGCGCGCGTGCGCAGCATGGCGCTGCTGTTGCGCAGCGACGACGGCCAGGAATGGCGCACCGCGATGAACAGCTTTCCATTCTTCGTGGTGGCCACGCCGGCCGGCTTCCAGGCCCTGAATGTGGCCTCCAAGCCGGACCCGGCCACTGGCAAACCGGATCCGGAAAAACTGGCCGCCTTCGGCAAGCAATATCCAGAGGCCGCCAAATTCCAGCAATGGGCCAAGACCGCACCGTGGTCGGATAGCTGGGCCAACACGCAGTACAACGGCGTCAATGCGTTCCGCGCGATCGCAGCGGATGGGCGCGAGCGCTACATCCGCTGGTCGATGCGCCCGCATACGCCGTTCAAGGAATTGAGCGCCGAGCAACGCAAGCAGGCCGATGGCGATTTTCTCGCCACCGACCTGGATGCGCGGCTGGCGCAGGGGCCGTTGCGCTGGGACATGGTGTTGACCGTGGCCGAACCCGGCGATGCGGTGGATGATCCCTCGCAGCCGTGGCCGGAGAGCCGCAAGCAGATCGTGGCCGGGACGCTGACCCTGGATCATGCGCAACCGCAGGCCAACGGGCCGTGCCGCGATCTGAACTACGATCCGCTGATCCTGCCCAAGGGCCTTGCCGCCTCCAACGATCCGATCCTGGCCGCGCGCTCGTCGGTGTATTCGCAGTCGTTCAACCGCCGCGAGCGCGAGATCGCCAGCGGCAAGGGCAGTGCCGCCACCGGCCAGGGAGCACATCAATGAGCCGTCCGACGCACTTCAACCTGCCCGCGCGCGTGCTGCATTGGCTGATGGCCGCGATGATCCTGACCATGCTGTTCGTCGGCGTCGGCATGGTCGCCTCGGTGACGCAACGGCCGTGGTTGATCGATCTGCATCGCCCGTTGGGTATCGCGATCCTGGTCCTGGCGGTGCTGCGCCTGATCAACCGCCTGCGCCATCGGCCGCCGGCGTTGCCTGAGGATTTGCCTGCCTGGCAGAAGGCCGCCGCGATCGCCTCGCACTGGCTGTTGTATGCGTTGATGCTGGGCATGCCGTTGATCGGCTGGGCGATGCTGTCGGCCGGTGGCTACCCGATCGTGCTGTGGCCCGGCGCGAACCTGCCGGCGATCGCTCCGCACGACCCGGCGCTGTATGCGTGGCTACGCACGGCGCATGGCTGGCTGGCGTATCTGCTGTTCGCCACCGTGCTGGGGCATCTGAGCGCGGCGCTGTTCCATGCATGGGTGCGCCGCGACGGCGTGTTTTCGAGCATGGCGCGTGGGGAGCGGTCTGCGCGTTGACAGGGTTTAGGTTGATCGTGGATTGACGGAGAGCTGCGAGAGATCGGCAGATGGTCCACTGCATTCAGCGGCAGCGCCAAATTCCCTCCTCCCGCCGGGAGAAGATGCCCCACGGGGCGGATGAGGGGACGGGCGGAGCCTATTGCGGTTGGAGCCACACGCGTGGCTTCGCCCCGTCCACTCGCCCCAACCCCTCTTCCGTGGAAGAGGGGCTTTATCAAGCTGGGTACTTCGGTTGGCAGAGAGCTGCGCAACCCAGCCTTGCGCTTCGCATTGACGCGGCGCGGCTCGGTTTCGTCCTGCATGTGTGCAAGAGCGCGGTGGTTCAGCGGGCGCGTTTTGCTTTTGTCGCAGATTCCGGCGCTGCGATGCCCTTGCCGGTCGCTGCCCAGTAAATCCCGCCGTACAGATGATCCAGATAGCGCGGGTCGTTGTACGCCTCGACCAGATGACCAAGCGCCGTTGCGAAGACACGGCCGCCTTCGAAATGGTGGTACCACGCCACCGGGTGGTGTTTGCCCATGCCCTTGGCGACCTGGCCCGGCCAGATCAGCGTTGGGTCGTAGCTGGTTTCATCCACCGTCAGCAGCGTGACCAGATCGTCGCTGTAGGGCGGGTCGTATTCGTACCACTCGTCGCTCCACACCCAGCGCTTGGGCAGGCCCGCGGTGGCGGGGAAATTGGCCTCTACCACGTCCACCATCGCGGTCTGCATGTACGGATGGGTGCGGAACGAGCGGCCGATCAGATGGTCGTACCATTCCCACTCGCCGCGCCTGATCGCAAATGCCTTGTGCACGGCTACCACGCCGCCCCCATTACGCACGTATTTCTGGAAGTTGGCCCGCTGGGCAGGATCCAGATCGGTGGCCGGCGTGTTGAGCAGCACGATGGCTGCGTATTGCGAGAGATCGCCATCGAAGGCCTTAGCATTCCATGCCCACACCATCTCGACGTAATGCTTGCGCGCCATCGCCTCGAACTGCGGCTTGGCCACCGGGATGTAATCGTGGTGGTACTGGTTGGGGATAGCAGCCACCAGAATCTTGAATTGCTCGGCCGATGCATTGAATGCGCAGATCAGCAGCAAGCCCAACAGCCACACAGGTTTCATGTAGTTACTCGTGGTGGTGACGATCGCCGGGCAGTGTACCTGCGCGGCGACGGCATGCCTTTGCACGCATTTGGAATAGCTGTGATTCGCGCCAGAGCGCATGGACGATGCAGGCGGCTGCGTACCGACGCGATCGCAAAGCACGCACTGCGTGCAACGTCGCAGTGCGCTTGCTTACACGATGCCGCACGCACGCGCACCAGATGCATGGCTGCAGTGCGGCGACCGGCCGCTTGCAGGATCTCTGCCGATTCACCGCCCTGGCCGCGTCCGCTCTGCGCTCAGCAGCACTGTGCAGATGTCGCAAGCTACGCACGCTGATGGCGATCACGTACTGCGGCGTCCACCAGCAGTTACAACCAGCCTTTCTGCCGTGCCAACCGATACGCTTCGATACGATTGGCAACGCCCAACTTGCCGATGCACTCGGACAGATAATTGCGTACGGTGCCATGCGAGAGCTGCAGTTGCTGTGCGATCTCGCTGGCCGAGCGGCCTTCGCCGGCCAGCCGCAGCACGGTGCGTTCGCGCTCGCTCAACGGGTCGGCTTCCACCCAGGCATCCATCGCCAGTTGCGGGTCGATCACCCGGCCGCCCCGGTGCACCTGGCGCAGCGCACTGACCAACTGTTCGGCCGGCGCGTCCTTGAGCAGATAGCCGGCTACGCCGGCCTCCAGCGCGCGGCGCAGGAATCCTGGCCGGGCAAAGGTAGTGACGATCATCACCCGCACCGGCAGTGCCTGGCGCTGGATGCGCTGCGCCAGTTCCAGGCCGCTCAACCCGGGCATCTCGATATCGGTGACCAGCACATCCGGCTGCAGCCGCTGCAGCTCGCGCCAGGCGGCTTCGCCATCGCCGGCGCTGCCGACCACGTCGATGTCCTCCTCCAGCCCCAACAGGGCCACCAGGGCGCCGCGCAGCAGCGCCTGGTCTTCGGCCAACAACACCCGGATCATCGCGCGCGCTCGTCTGTGTGCAACGGCTGAGCACGATAACAGCGCTGACGCATGACGTGCATGGCAGCGCTGTGCCAGCCAGGAGCGATCAGCGCGGTTGCGGCATCAGCGGCGCGGACAGCGGCGCGCTTGCCGGCTCTGACGCGGACTGCGGCAATGGCACGCTGGCGCGCAGGCGCATGCCGCGCGGCAAGGCCTCCACCTCCAACGCACCGCCCACGCTCTGCACGCGTGCGCGCATGCCGTCCAGGCCGTTGCCGGGCACGATCACCCCACCGCGTCCGTCGTCGGTGATTTCCAGCAACGCGTGTTGGCCATGGGCACGCAGGCTCACCCGCACGCGCCGTGCCTGTGCGTGACGCTGCACATTGGTGGCCGCCTCACGCACCACCAGCGCCAACGCAGTTTCGTGCTCGGGCGGCAGCGGCAGCGGCTCCAACGTGTGCTCCAGCGCGATGCCGTCCATGTCCAGCAGCACCCTGGCCGATGCCAGCTCGGCCACCAGCCCGGCGGCGCGGATGCCGGTGACCGCACGCCGCACCTGCGCCAGTGCATCGCGAGAGATCTGCGCCACCGCATCGATCTCGTTCCGTGCAGCCTGTGGATCGCGCTCGATCAGGCGCGCGGCCAGGTCGGATTTGAGCGCCACCAGCGACAAGGTGTGGCCCAGCAGGTCGTGCAGATCGCGGCCGATGCGCTCGCGCTCGGCAGTGGCGGCCAGCCGGCGCACTTCGTCCTGCGATAGCCGCAGCAGCGCATCCTTGCGTTCGTTGATGCTGTACACCGCCATCACCACGGACATGCCCAGCACCGACACTGGAAACCACACCAACCCCTGCCAGGCCATTCCGAGCCAGCGCGCCCAGGCCAGGTACAACGCGTTCATCAGCAGCAGCATGGCGAAATGCCGCCACAGCGCATGCCGCGTGGAAGGGCGCAGGCTCAGGCAGGCAAATACGAAGTAGCTGATGCCCGACGCGTACACCGGCAGCAGCGCGGCGCTGAGTACCCCCATCGCCCAGGCATAGCGGTACAGCGTGCCGCGCGGCGCCAGCAACATGCGCGCGTACAACAACAGGAAGACCGGGTAAGACAGCAACGTGCACAGCCACCAGGTGCTGTCGTAGCCGCGCGTGGAAAACACCGGCACCACAAACACCCAGGCCGACCACAGCAGATGCACCGCATCCATCCACGGCGATTGGCCCTGCGCCAGGCGCGCGGCCACTTGCGAATTTGCGGCCGGACGAAGCCAGGCCGGGAGACTCAGGTGCATCGGAATGGATCCGTGGGAGTGAGCGGATTCTGCCACCGCCGTGCTCGCCTGGGCGTGCTGCGTGGCGGGACGAGATGGGTGAGCGGCCTCATACATGAGGAGTGAAGCTGGCTGCGGATGGCACGCCTTGCGGCGGCGCGGCAGCCAGCGCATCGATGGTGGAGCGGCACCCGCAACGCAGACGAAGTCGGCAATCAGGCCTCGGCGCAAGCATGCTCGCTCGCGCCGGCCACCCACAGTCGCGCCTGTCATGGCATGCAGGTGACAGCTGTCACTGGTCGCGGCGGCCGGCCAGCCGCATGCTGCGCAGCACCTTGCAGTTGCACCGTACCGGCTGACCGTTGGTCGCCTCGCTGCAGTTGGTGACTTCCGGCAGCTTGCGGCGCGCCCTGCAGGCGGTCACATTCTGCGCAGCCTTCTGTCCTGGTTATCGATGAACACATCCGCCGATCTGCTCAAGCAACTCCGCATCGACCGCCAGCGTCCTGCCACGCCGCCGCCCGCGCGCCGCACCGGCTGGATCATTGCCACCATCGTCGTGGTCATCGTGCTGGCTGTGGGCGCATGGTGGTTCACGCGCACACCGGTGCTGAAGGTGCAGACCGCGCCAGTGGTGGCGATCAGCGCGGGCAGCAGCAGCGCCTCGGTGCTGGATGCCTCGGGCTATGTGGTGGCGCGCCGCATGGCCACGGTGTCGGCGCAGGTGACCGGCAAAGTGCGCGAAGTGATGATCGAAGAAGGCATGCGCGTCGAACAGGGCCAGGTGATGGCCACGCTCGACCCATTGGATGCCGATGCGCAGCGCACGCTGTCTGCATCGCAGTTGTCGGCCGCGCGCAGCCAGGTCGACAACATGCAGGCGCAACTGGCCGTGGCCAATGCCGATGCCACACGCCTGCAATCGCTGGTGGGTGCGCAACTGGTGTCGCGCTCGCAGTACGAACAAGCCACCGCGCAGCGCGACGCATTGCGCGCGCAGTTGCAGAACGCACAACGCAACGTGCAGGTGGCATCGGACCAGTTGGCCATCGCCGGCATCCGCTCGGACTTCAACGTGGTGCGCGCGCCGTTTGCCGGCGTGGTCACCGCCAAGGCGGCGCAACCGGGCGAAATCGTCTCGCCACTGTCTGCCGGTGGCGGCTTCACCCGCACCGGCATCGGCACCATCGTGGACATGGAATCGCTGGAAATCGAAGTGGAAGTGGGAGAGTCGTATATCGGCCGGGTGCAGCCGAAGATGCCCGTGGAAGCGGTGCTCAACGCCTACCCGGAATGGAAGATTCCTGGCGAGGTGATCGCCATCATCCCTACCGCAGACCGCGGCAAGGCGACGGTGAAAGTGCGCGTGGCGCTCAAGGTCAAGGAGCCGCGCATCGTGCCGGAAATGGGCGTGCGGGTGAGCTTTCTGGAGCAGGCCAAGCCGCAGGAAGCCGCCAAGCCGCAAGGCGTGCGCGTGCCCGCAGCGGCGCTGGTCGAACGCGATACGCGCACCGTGGCCTTCGTGGTCGGCGAGCGCAACGCAGTCAGCGAGCGCGCCGTCACCACCGGCATGACCATGGGCGAAGACCGCCAGGTGGTGTCCGGATTGCGTGCCGGCGACAGTGTGGTGCTCAACCCGCCAGCGGCATTGAAGGATGGCGACACCGTGGCCGAAGCGGATGCGGACGCTGCGCAGTAATGGCTGGCCCGGCGAACACAGCGCCGGTCCGCGTTATCGCTTGCAGCACCGTAGCGATGTTGTCCCCACCACGCTGCATCCGGATGGGCTTGCTGCAATGAAACATCCTCGCTGGAGAGCCGAACGCGATCCAGCCCATCGGCCTGAAGCAGGTTTTTGTGCTGTTTGAGGGGCTTCGAACGGCATCGAACACGAGGTTACCCGCGAGTGCTGCATACGGCGATCCGGCTGGGTTGGCTCGCCTCGCACACCGCGCAGCAACGCGCTACCGCTTGATCGCCTTACCGTCGTCGTGCATCGCATCGCCGCTCTTGCAGTCGCAGTCGCTGTGCCGCACCGCTCCCTCATCCCATTGCATCGCCAGGAGTCGCCATGACCGCTCTCGTCAGCTTGCGCAACATCACCAAGACCTACCAACGCGGCCCGGAGCAGGTGCAGGTGCTGCACGGCATCGATCTGGAAATCGCCGCCGGCGATTTCGTTGCGTTGATGGGCCCGTCCGGTTCGGGCAAGACCACCTTGCTCAACCTGATCGGCGGGTTGGACACCCCTAGCGGAGGCGAGATCGAAATCGAAGGCGAGCGCATCGACCGCATGAGTGGTGGGCAACTCGCCACCTGGCGCAGCCACCACGTCGGCTTCGTGTTCCAGTTCTACAACCTGATGCCGATGCTCACCGCGCAGAAGAATGTGGAATTGCCGCTGCTGCTGACCTCGCTCAATGCCGGCCAGCGCAAGCGCAATGCGGAGATCGCCTTGACCCTGGTGGGCCTGCAGGAACGCCGCAACCACAAGCCCAGCGAGTTGTCCGGCGGCCAGCAGCAGCGCGTGGCGATTGCGCGCGCCATCGTGTCCGACCCGACCTTTCTGATCTGCGACGAGCCCACCGGCGATCTGGACCGCCACAACGCCGAAGAAATCCTGCGCCTGCTGCAGGAACTCAACCGCGAGCACGGCAAGACCATCGTCATGGTCACCCACGACCCCAAGGCTGCCGAGTACGCCACCCACACCATCCATCTGGACAAGGGC
Source organism: Xanthomonas sp. 4461 (assembly GCF_024806475.1). Classification (NCBI taxonomy): domain Bacteria; kingdom Pseudomonadati; phylum Pseudomonadota; class Gammaproteobacteria; order Lysobacterales; family Lysobacteraceae; genus Xanthomonas; species Xanthomonas sp. 4461. Next base: position 80,486 of record NZ_JANTYV010000004.1, read on the forward strand.
GAGCTGGCCGACGCGCCACTCGCGCTCTAAGGGAGCGCTGCCATGAAGTATTTCTCGCTGGTATGGGCGCAGTTGTTCCGCAGCAAGACGCGGACCTTGCTGACCTTGTTGTCTGTGGTGGCTGCGTTCTTATTGTTCGGCATGCTGGATTCGGTACGCGTGGCCTTCAACTCCGGCGGCAGCGTCAGCGGCGTCGACCGCCTGGTGGTGGCCTCGCGCCTGTCGATCACCCAGTCGCTACCAATCCGGCTGGAAGCGCAGGTGCGCAGCGTGCCGGGCGTACGCGATGTGACCTCGGCGATGTGGTTCGGCGGCATCTATCGCGACCCGAAGAACTTCTTCGCCAACTTTTCGGTGGCGCCGAACTTTTTCGATGTTTACAGCGAATACGCGCTGCCCAAGGATCAGCTCAAGGCGTTCCAGACCACGCGTACCGGCGCGGTGGTCGGCGAAACCCTGGCCAAGGAATTCGGCTGGAAGCTCGGCGACACCATCCCGTTGCAGGCCACCATCTTCCCGCGCGGCGGCAGCAACGACTGGCCGCTGCAACTGGTCGGCATCTTTCGTGTGAAAGACCGCACCGTGGCGGCCAATCAGGAGCGCCAGTTGATGATGAACTGGAAATACTTCGACGAATCCAACGACTACATCAAGAACCAGGTGAGCTGGTTGACGGTGACCCTGAGCAACCCCGACCAGGCCTCGCGCGTGGCGCAGGCCATCGATGCGTTGTCGGCCAATTCCGATCACGAGACCAAATCGCAAACCGAATCGGCGTTTCAGCAGGCCTTCGTCAAGCAGTTTGCCGATATCGGGCTGATCGTCACCTCGATCATGGCCGCGGTGTTCTTCACCTTGCTGCTGCTGACCGGCAACACCATGGCGCAGGCGGTACGCGAGCGCATTCCGGAGCTGGCCACGCTCAAGACGCTGGGCTTTCAGGATCGTACGGTGCTGAGCCTGGTGATGATCGAATCGGTGTTGTTGATCGGCCTGGGCGGCCTGATCGGCATGGGCCTGGCAGCCTTGGTCATCCCTGCGGTGTCCGCGCGCAGCGGCGGGCTGATGCCCACCCAGACCGTGCCGCTGCAGACCTGGCTGGTGGCGTTTGGCCTGATGGCCGGCATCGGCATCGTGGTGGGTGTGCTGCCGGCGTTACGCGCGCAGCGCTTGAAGATCGTCGATGCCCTCGCCGGCCGCTGACAGGAGCATACACATGCAACGCAAATGGAAAGATCGTGGCGTTACCTTGCTGTCCATCGTGCTGCTGGCGCTCGGCCTGGGGCTGTGGATCGCGCTGCCGTGGATGTGGTTGCTGCCGATCGCGGTGCTGGTGGCGGTGTGGCTGGCGGTCACGCGCACGGGCCGCCTGTCGCTGGCGGCCGCGCGCATCGGCATCGCCAGCCTGCCGCAACGCTGGGGGTCCACGTCGGTGATCGTGGTCGGCATTGCCGGCGTGGTCGGCGTGCTGGTGGCGATGCTGGCGATGGGCCAGGGCTTCCAGGCCACGCTCAACAGCACCGGCGACGACACCACCGCGATCGTCTTGCGTGGCGGCTCGCAGGCGGAAACCAACTCGGTGATCACCCGCGACCTGGTGCCACTGATCGGCAGCCTGCCCGGCATTGCCGCCGATGCCAACGGGCGCCCGATGGTATCGCCGGAGTTGTCGCAGGTGGTCAACATCGCCTCGCGCTCCGATGGCACCGACGTCAACGCGCAGTTGCGTGGCGTGGGCGAGCAGGCCTGGGGCGTGCACGACAAGGTCAAGATCGTGCAGGGCCGCCGCTTCACCACCGGCCTGCGCGAGATGGTGGTCGGCAAGGGCGCATTGAACCAGTTCCGCGGCCTGGAGCTGGGCAAGACGCTGACCCTGGGCAGCCAGCAATGGACGGTGGTGGGCGTGTTCGCCTCCGGCGATGCGCACGACTCGGAGCTGTGGACCGATGCGCAGACGCTGGCCACCACCTACAACCGCCGCGCGTACCAGTCGATCACCGTGCGTACCGCCGGCAAGGCCGGCTTCGATCAGTTCAAGACGGCCATGGCGGCCGACCCGCGGCTCAAGCTGGATGTGGAAACCACCCGCGCGTATTACGGCAAGCAGGGCGGCGGATTGAACAGGTTGATCAGCATCCTGGGCACGGTGATCGGCGCGATCATGGCGGTGGGCGCGGTGTTCGGCGCGCTCAACACCATGTATGCGGCGGTGGCCACGCGTGCGCGCGAGATCGCCACGATGCGCGCGATCGGGTTTCGCGGCACGCCGGTGATCATGGCGCTGATGCTGGAAACCATGTTGCTGGCACTGCTGGGCGGGTTGCTGGGCGGATTGATCGCCTGGGCGGTGTTCAACGGCTATACCGTCTCCACGCTGGGCAACAACTTCAGCCAGGTGGTGTTCCAGTTCAAGGTGTCGCCGGAGCTGCTGTGGAGCGGCTTGAAATGGGCGCTGGGCATTGGCCTGGTCGGGGGGTTGTTCCCGGCGTTGCGGGCGGCGCGCTTGCCGATCACCACGGCATTGCGTGAGGTGTAGGCGGGCCTTTGGCCCGTCGGGATTCGGGATTCGGGATTCGGGATTCGGGATTCGTAGAGTCGAGCAAGGCGCGTGCTCGCGGTATCTGAATGTATTGCAGGCTGTCATCGTTTTGTCACCGCAGTGCGGTAGATGCGCGGGCCGGGCAGGCCGTAGCCTGCTCGGCCGTTTGATCCAGCGATGTACTGCCATGACGCGCCTGTTTCTGCTGGCCTGCGCCTGCCTGTGGCTGGCCGGCTGTTCTTCGTCCTCCACCTCGCTCAGCGAGCGCCTGGTCGCGCCCGGCGGCGTGTCGCCGTTGCTGGACGAAGAACGCATCGCCGCCACCATCGCCACGGTGCCCAACCGCAGCGGCCACGTGACCACGCGCGACCAGGTGCCGATCTTCTGGCGTGCGATCGATCCGGGCCAGTACGCCATGCGCTACCGCTACCTGGGCCAGCGCAACGACCCGGCGCATGCGCTGGATGTGGACTTCAGCTTCAGCGTACCCCACGTGCCGCCGCCAGCGCCGCGTGGCACCGTGGTGGTGTTGCACGGCTGGATGATGGACGGCGATTCGCTGTTGCCGTGGTCGCTGCAACTGGCACAGGCCGGCTACCGGGTGATCACCATCGATCTGCGCAACCACGGCCATTCCGGCGGCGGGCCGTCGGGCTACGGCACGCGCGAGTCCGACGACGTGATCGATGTCATCAACGCACTGCAGCCGCGCGGCGAAATCCACGGGCCACTGTATCTGTTCGGCATTTCCTATGGCGCGGCCACCGCGCTGTTCACTGCCGACAAGCTTGGGCCGCGCGTGGCCGGCGTGGTGGCGATGGAATCCTTCGCCAATGCCGGGCGCGGCATCCGCGACATGGTGCCGCATCTGCTGACCAGCCAGCCCAGCGGCTGGCGCGGGCACGCGGTGGCGGCGTATGCGCGCTGGCGCTATGCCGACCAGAATCTGGATGCGGTGATCGCGGCCGCCGACACCCAGCTCAAGCTGGATCTGGACCACGTCGATGTGGCGCAGGCGCTGGCCGACACGCGCAGCTGCGTGCTGCTGCTGCATGGCGATGCCGACCAGCACATTCCGGTGGCGCATGGCCGCGCCCTGGCGCTGGCCAGCACGCGCGCGCATTACGTCGAGTTGCCCGGCGAAACGCATCTGAGCCTGCCGTTGCGGCTGGACCTGCTCGGCGCACCGATCGACCACTGGCTGGCGCAGGTTCAACAAAGCCCGGGCCACTGCCCTGCCCCGCAGGCACTGCCAACCTCCACGCTGGCGGTTGCGATGCCGGTACCGGTGCCCAGTAGCTGATCGCTGCAGCCGCTGCGTCCTGTGTACAGGACGCTGCCCGGCACGCGCTCAGCGCGCCGGTACCGGCTGCCGCGCGCGCAGCACGCTGTCGCCGACGAACAGCAGCAGCCCGACCCAGATCGCAGCAAAGCCGATCGCACGCCACTGGTCGAACGGCTCATGGAAGAACCACACCCCCAGCAACAACTGCAGGCTCGGCCCGATGTACTGCAGGATGCCCACCAGCGACAGCGGGATGCGCCGCACGCCGTACGCAAATCCGATCAGCGGCACTGCCGTCACCACGCCGCCGAAGATCAGCAGCAGATCGGTCCGCAGATCCCAGCCGCTGAAGAACGCGCCGCCGTGGCCCTGCTCGCCCCATGCTGCCAGCAGCAGTGCCGGCACGAACAGGTACACGCTTTCCACGCCCAGGCCGGCCACCGGGTCCACTGCCACCAGCTTGCGCAGCAATCCGTAGAGGCCGAACGAGACCGCCAGCCCCAGCGCGATCCACGGCGGTGCGCCGGCATCGATGGTCAGCCACAGCACGCCGATGGCGGCGCACGCCACCGCCAGCCACTGGATGCCGCGCAGGCGCTCTTTCAGCACCAGCACGCCCAGCAATACGCTCAGCAGTGGATTGATGAAGTAGCCCAGGCTGGCTTCGATCACATGCCCGGCGTTGATGGCCCAGATATACAGGCCCCAATTGAAGGCGATCGCCACGCTGCTGGCGGCCAGCATCCACAACGCGCGCGGCTGCGCGGCGATCGTGCGCCACCAACGCAGCCCCGAGCTCGCCACCAGCCAAGCCACCACCAGCACCGCGCTCCACACGATGCGGTGCGCAATGATCTGCAGCGACGGCACCACCTTGAGCAGATGCCAATACAACGGCACCAGGCCCCAGATCACAAAGCTCGCGGCGGTCATCAGCAGACCGCGCCGCGCTTCCACCGCCGACGCCGGCGCAGGCGCGCTCATCGCCGCGCCCTGGCCAGGGTGACCACCAGCACGCCACCCAGAATCACTGCCATCGCGCCGATGTCGTGCGCGGTGAAGCGCTCATGTCCCAGCCACGCCCCCAACGCCACCGCAATCACCGGATTGACGTAGGCATAGCTGCCGGCCAGCGCCGGGCGTACGTGATGCAGCAGCCACACGTACGCGGTGAACGCCACGATCGAGCCGAACACGCACAGATACGCCACGGCCATCAGTCCATGCGGCGTTGGCCAGGCATGCGGGCGCTCGCCGATCAGCAGGCCGGTGCTCACCAGCAACACGCCGCCGCACAGCATCTGCCCGGCGGCGGTCATGAAGGGCGACGGCAGATCGCGTCCGCGCGACCACACCGAGCCGAATGCCCAGCCGATCGGCGCGATCAGCAGCAACACCAATCCTCCCGGCGTTGCGGTGAGGCTGCTGCCGGCGTTGAGCCACACCACGCCCACGAATCCGATCACGATGCCCAGCCATTCGCCGCCGCTGGCGTGCTGCCCGCGCAACGCGCCGAATAGCGCCATCCACAGCGGCACCGACGCCACCGCCGTGGCGGCCAAGCCCGAGGACACGCTGCGCTCTGCCAGCACCACCATGCCGTTGCCCAGCAGCAGCAACGCTGCGCCCATCAAGGCCACGTTCTTCCATTGCGCACGCGTTGGCGCCGCCACGCCCCGCCAGCGCAGCACGCTGTAGAGCACGCTGCCGGCGATGATGAAGCGCGCGCCGGACACCATCGTCAGCGGCTGCGCGCCGCCTTCCAGCGCAAACCGGATCGCCAGATAGGTCGAGCCCCAGACCACATAGACCAGCAGCAACGCAACAGCGACCAGCCCGCTGCGCGCAGGCGCTGCAGCGTCGTGAGAGGAAGACATCGGGACAGAGCCAAGTGCAGCGGAAGCCGCCATTCTAGAGCACCTGCCCAAACCCGAAGACGGCTGGGGGGCAGCTGGCAAGCGTGTACCAGGCGCAGGGACGGCATGCGGCACCACCACGGCAGCGCTGGCGTGTCGATGCGCGCAACCGCAGCAGCTGTTTGACGCGACGCAAGAGCCGGCCGACAGGCGCGATGTGGACCATGCGCAGGGACTGTAACCGATCGACCGTCCCTGCCACTGCCGGGCACCGGCCGCGCGCGTTGCTGGTCGCGCACGCGTTGTGCTGGTCGCTCCAGCAACGGCTACCAACACGTAGCGGGCAATCGTCAGGTGGGTGTGCAAGGCGCGCTCGGAACCGCAGTCTAGGCGCGGCACATGCCGCACCAAGCACCGGCCGCGCCCGCCTGGCGCAAAGGCACAGTCGTTTCGGTAGCTGCCCTGAGCCGCTGCATGCATGCCCTTGCCCGCTTCGCGCGCTATCGTGCAGCTCAACCCTCGTGCCGGAGCGCAGATGCAGCGTCGCCTTCCCTGGCTGGCCATGGCCGCCCTGACCGTCTTATCCACCACTGCAGCGGCACGTACGCTCGAGCCGTGGGAGCTCAGTGGACGCAAATTGATCGAGGCCGGGCTGGACGGCTCGCTGGCGCCGGAGATCGACGCGCCGAACCAGCCCGAACTCAAGGTCATGGTGTCGGCCAGTCGCGCCGGCGCCTATGTGCTCGGCGTGGCCAGCACCAGCTATCGCACGCAATGGTGCCTGCCTGCGGGCCAGGCAGACCTGCCGGACCTGCAGGCCATCATCGCCGACCTTGTCGCGCTACCCGATGCGCGCCTGGACGAGGCGGCCCCCGGCCTGATCATCGAGGCACTGCGCAAGCGCTATCCATGTGGCAAACGCAACACGTAAAGCCGCAGCCGATGCTCCGCGCCCGGGCCGTTGCAGGCAGCGTGCACGGCCAGCGATGGCCACGCAACGCCCGGGCCGGTAAAGCCGCGCCGGGCGTCACACCAGTCAGGCCTTACTTGCGCGCGGCATCGCTCCTGGCGCGGATGGCCTTGAACTCCGAGCCATCCTGCCAGCTCGGCCACTGCCGGCCGTTGGCCAGCGCCACGCCCACGTCGTAGACCAGCGTGGTATCGGCCGCATGCCCGGTGGCATCCCACTGCGGGGTCCAGCGGTCGCAGGGCTGGTGGTAGCAGTCGGCAAAGTATTTATCGCGCAATGCCTTGCCCGCCTTGACGCCGCCCTTGCGCATGTCCAGACCCGGGCCTGCAGTGATCGCCGGCACGCCCATACGCGCGAAGGCGAAATGGTCGGCGCGGTAAAAGAAGCCCGCTTCCAGATTCGGGTCCGGCGAGTAGGTGCGATCGCGCGCCTTGGCCGCCTGTTCCAGATCGCCTTCCAGCGACACACGGCCCCGGCCCCACGACGCGATATCGCGCGTCGGGCCATCCGGGCTGAACATCTCCATGTTGAGTACCGCCACGGTCTTGTCCAACGGCGCCAGCGGATGGGCGGCGTAATAGTTGGCGCCGAGCAGGCCCTTTTCTTCTGCGGTCAATGCAATGAAATACAGCGTGCGCTGCGGCTTGGGGCCGGCGGCGAACACGCGCGCCAGTTCCAGCACGCTGGCCACGCCGGTGGCGTTGTCCACCGCACCGCGCCGCACCGTGTCGCCGCTGGCATCGGCCTTGCCGATCCCGAACGCATCCCAGTGCGCGGAGAAGATCACCGTCTCGTCCGGATGCTGGCTGCCGGTGAGCTTGGCCACCACGTTATGCGTCACCACGCGTTCGCGCTTGAGCTTGAAGTCCACCGACAACGTGGCATCGCCCAGCGGCATCGGTACGAAGTCGCGCTGCTGCGCGCGCTGCTTGGCCTGTTCGAAATCCAGCCCGGCCTGCTTGAACAGCGACGTGGCCAGGGTCCGCTGCATCCAGCCGCGCACCGGCACATGCTGCGCGCGGGCATCGGCATCGCTGCGTTCGATATCGAACAACGGCGACAGGCCCGAGCTCTGCACCGTGGCCCAGCCATACGCGGCCGGCGCGGTCTCGTGCACGATCAACACACCGGCGGCGCCGCGACGCGCGGCTTCTTCGTACTTGTAGGTCCAACGGCCGTAGTAGGTGACCGCCTTGCCGTCGAACGCACCGGGCTGTGCGGTGTCGAAGTCGGCATCGTTGATCAGCACCACGGCGATCTTGCCGCGCAGGTCCACGCCCTTGTAGTCGTCCCACTGCCGCTCCGGCGCGCTGATGCCGTAGCCGACGAACACCAGCGGCGCATTCTTCAACGCCACCTTGTCGATCGGCCGCAGGCTCTGCAAGGTCACATCGGTGCCGTTGACCAACGCCTGCGTCTTGCCGCCCACACGCAACATCGCCCCGACCGGGCCATCCACCTGCGCACGGACCAGCGGCACGGCCTGGGTCCAGCCACCCTGCTCGCCACCCGGCTGCACGCCCGCGGCCTTGAACTGCTCGACCAGATAATCGACCGTGCGCTGCTCGCCGGCGCTGGCCGGCGCACGGCCTTCGAATTCATCCGATGCCAGAAGCCGCACGTGCCGCGACAACGCCTCGGCATCGATGCCGCCACCGGGCAGATCGTTGGCGGCCTGCGCCACACCTCCCACGAACAGGCAGGCAGACAACAACAGGATGCGCATCGGGTTCACGGCAAGGCCTTGCAACAGGTAGATGACACACAGTTTACAAGCGCGCGGCCAACACTGGAGGGGTATGCCAGGACACTGCATCCAATCGGAGGAGCTGGACGCTTGGCTGAGAGCAGACGATTCCCGATTTGGCGCCAGGACGCTGGCCAGCACGCCATCGCAGAGCACCCCGCACGTACGTCCCGATAGCACCTTCCACGATGGTGCGCGCGGGCAACGACCGTCGAAATGGACGGTGTGCGTGTTTGTGATCTGGCCATCACTGACATTGTTCTTGTCGCTGCGTGCCCTAAAGCTTCCCACTCCAAACCGAGCAACGATGGAGCGTTGAAGAGGGTCACCGGCAACCTGTCTGGTGCGGTGTCCTCGCCGATTGCCGGGCCGTTGGCGGCATGGGTGCCGCCATCGAGCTCCCATGGACGGGTCACGGCGTGTCCCGCAAGCGGTGAGGGCACCGCGCACTCGGCCCACCAGGCTTGAAGATAGCCCGCGCCCGCGAGGCGCGAAATCTCGGCATCCTGAAATGATTGGCTAGCGTAGATGGTGCAGTTGTGGGGCGCTTGGTCTGTCACTTGCTGCAGGGCCTTACCCACCCACCATCGCGGGACACGCTGCAAGTGCCAGCTGCTCCAAGAGGCTAGCGCGTCGCGCGATCCAGCCAGCACGCCAGGCCCTGTGCATTGAGCTCGATATCGATGGCCAGCAACTGCTCCACCGCCGCATCGTCCAGGCGGCAACCATGTTGGCGCGCGCGCTCCAGATACAACTCGGTCAACGCCGCCACCATGCAGCGATGACGGTCGGCACGTGCTGCGCAGCCCAGCGCAATCTCGGTCATCGCATGGATCTGCTGCGTCAATGCGCGCGCCAGCGGCTCGGGCGCGGTGACCCGACCGTAATGGGTGAGATACATCGCCTGCGGCGCAACCTCCATCAAGCGGGCGATCGACTGCAGCATCGCATCCGGCTCGAACTGCACCGGCGAGGAGGTCGGCAGGATGAAGGCGCCTTGCGCGCTATCGAGCTGGCGATACGACAGCCCGAACGTGTCGCCGGTGAACCAGCTGCGACTGCGCGCGTCCCACACGCACAGATGATGGCGCGCATGTCCGGGCGTATCGATCGTGCGCAGCGCACGTTCGCCCAGCAGCACCGATTGACCATCGACCGCCTCCACCACGCGCTCGGCCGGCACCGGCACGATCTCGCCGTAGCTGCGCGCCATTTCCGCCTCGCCATACACCGCGGTAGCGCCGGCAATCAGGCGTGCGGGGTCGATCAGATGCGGCGCACCGCGTGGATGTACCAGCACGCGCGCATTGGGCAGATGTTGCAGCAAGGCCCCGGCACCGCCGGCGTGATCCAGGTGCACATGGGTCAGGATCAACCATTCCACCTGCGCAGGCGTCAATCCGGCCGCCTGCACTGCCGCCAACATGTGCGGCACCGACAGTGAGGTCCCGCAATCGACGAACGCCCCGCGTTGCGCCTCGACAATCAGATACGCCGCGTCGAACTGCACGCCGCCGAAGCCGGTGTCGATGGTGTGGATGCTGGAATCGGCCAGTGCTGTCATTCCTGCTCCGTGACGATGAAGACAGCCGCAGTGTAGGCGCAGGCACTGCGTGCGCGGTGTGCCGACGGTTCCAGGCAACGATGAATTAACGCAAGTGATTCAAACACCTGGCAGGCGACGTGATCGATCTCGGCGCCGCACGCGGGATGCGATCAGCACGCGTGCAAGGCTGCCGCCGCCGCTTGCGCGCGTGCCTCGGTCACGCGTCGCGCAGCACCTGGATCGCCGCAAGAATCGCATCGACGTGCGCCTGCGCATGCACGCCCGGCAACTGCAGATCGCTGGCCTGCCCGGCCTGTTTCAGCCGCGCGATCAGCTGGCCTGCATCGCGCGGCGAGGCAAAACCGTCGCTCTGCAGCAGCAGCGCACCGGCCCCATCGTTCAACTTGAAATAGAACTGGCCATCGTTTTCGCGGTATTGCTTGAACACCGGCAAGGCGATCTTCTCGCCCGCCTGCGCGGCCGCAGGACCGGCCTGATCGGATAGATCGCGCAGACCCACCGCATTGCGCAGCTCGGCCAGCAGTGGCGTGGCATAGCGCGCACGCAGGCGCGCACCACCGGCGCGCAGAATCGCTTCGATCTTGGCCGGCTCGGCCATCAATGCTTCGTAACGCGCGCGCAGCGGCGCGATCTCCTGATCGATCCGCTCGAACAGCTGTTGCTTGGCATCGCCCCAGCCGATGCCGTCGGCAAATGCCTGGGCAAATGCAGCGGTTTCCTGCGGCGTGGCGAAAGCCTGATACAGCTGGAACAACGCCGACCCCTGCGTGTCCTTGGCCTGGCCCGGCGCACGCGAATCGGTCAGGATCGAGAACACCAGCTTGCGCAGCTCCTCGCGCGGGGCGAACAGCGCAATCGTATTGCCGTAGCTCTTGCTCATCTTGCGGCCATCCAGGCCCGGCAAGGTGGACACCTGCTCGTCGATCACCGCATCGGGCAGGGTAAAGAAGTCGCGGCCGTACACATGATTGAAGCGTTGGGCAAAATCTCGCGCCATTTCGATGTGCTGGATCTGATCGCGCCCCACCGGTACCTTGTGCGCGTTGAAGATCAAGATATCCGCCGCCATCAGCACCGGGTACATGAACAAGCCCGCACTCACGCCTGCATCGTCGTCCTCACCGTCGGCACGATTCTTGTCCACCGCCGCCTTGTAGGCATGGGCGCGATTGAGGATGCCCTTGCCGGCCACGCAGGTGAGCAACCACATCAACTCGGTGGTCTCGGGCACATCGGACTGGCGATAGAACCAGACCTTGTCCGGGTCCAGGCCGCAGGCCAGCCAGCTTGCGGCGATTTCCAGGGTGGAGCGCTGCGTGCGCGCCGGATCCTGCGCCTTGATCAGGCTGTGCAGGTCGGCCAGGAAATAGAAGCTCTCCGCGTCGTCGCCAGCGCTGGCCTGGATGGCCGGGCGGATCGCGCCGACGTAGTTGCCAAGGTGCGGGGTGCCGGAGGTGGTAATGCCGGTGAGAACGCGAGTGGTCATCTGCGTAATGCCAGGGAGTCAGCGCGCGAGTTTAACGGTTCCGCGTGCTGCCCATCCCATCACCACCGACGACGTCCCTGCCAGACGCGCAACGGGCCGCATAGCGCGGCCCGTTGCGTGCATCGGTACCGGGCACTCTCGCTCACCTTGCGGGAGCGCGAGTGCCTGCCGATCAGGTGTCGTCGCGCAGCGACTTCTCGAACGCGCGGACCTCGGTCTGGGCGCGGTCGCGGTCCCAGCCATAGCGTTCCTGCAGCTTGCCCTGCAGATATTCCGCATTGCCTTCGGCAACCTTGAAATCGTCGTCGGTGAGGTCGCCCCACTTGGCCTGTGCCTTGCCTTTGAGTTGGGTCCACTTGCCGGAAATGATGTCAGTGTTCATTGCGTTGACTCCGCTGATGCGGCCGCGATTGACCGTGCCGGCAGGTTGCCCACGCGCGCGTTTGTTGTGCATCAAGAGGTGTCAAGCCGGCGATCACCGCACTGAACAGGCGCGTGCAGCGTTGTGCCACATCCGCAGGCAGGCGGGGCGACGGCGGCGATGCGGTGCACATCGGCCAAAGCGCGCCCGATGCCGGACAAAAAAAACGGGCCTTGCGGCCCGTTTTTTGTTGCATGCGGCGTCAGATCACTTACGCGCTGCGTCTTCCACTTTCTCGCCGGCGCCCTGCACGTCCTTGCCAGCACCTGCGACGGTGTTGCAACCCGACAGCATCGCGACCGAGAACATCGACAGCACCAGCAGCACAATTGCACGCTTCATAACAAACTCCTTCGTGGGTAAAGCGGCGTGTTGCCGCAGATCAATCACATCAAACACGTGCCACGCGACGGTGACGAATCAGCACTTACCGTCGCTGCATTTATCGGCGGTCTTTTCGACCTTGTCGCCCGCACCCTGCATATCCTTGCCGGCGCCGGCCATGGTGTTGCAGCCCGTCATCACGCCGGCCGAGAACAGGCCCAGCACCATTAGTGTCAGCAGTCGTTTCATTGCTCTTCCTCGGTCTGCGCCCGGTGCCAACGCACCTCGCTTGGCGCCAAATCTGACTGCGCGGACGTGGATTTGATGTGAACGAGGGCACGCTGCGTTCAGCGCTGGATCAATCTCGCATCAGGGTCGACTTGCCGAACAGGCTTTCGACCAGATCCACCGCCAGCTCGGCGGTGGCGTTGCGGTTGTCCAGTACCGGATTGAGCTCGACGATATCCAGCGAGCCCATTCGCCCGGTATCGGCAATCATCTCCATCACCAGTTGCGCCTCCCGGTAATTGGGGCCGCCCGGCACCGTGGTGCCCACGCCCGGCGCGATGCTGGGGTCCAGGAAATCCACATCGAAGCTAACGTGTAGGTGGGTGTCGGCGCTCATGCCCTGCAGCGCGGCTTCCATGGTGCGCTTCATCCCCGCTTCGTCGATGTAACGCATGTCATAGACGTCGATGCGGTGCTGCTTGATCAGGCGTTTTTCTTCCGGGTCCACCGAGCGGATGCCGATCTGCCGCACCTGTTCGGGCAGCAGCGCCGGCGCACTGCCACCCAGGTGCGTCAGCGCCTGCGGGCCCAGCCCGCACAGGCAGGCCACCGGCATGCCGTGCACATTGCCAGACGGGGTCACTTCGCTGGTGTTGAAATCCGAGTGCGCATCCAGCCACAGCACCCGCAGCGGGCGCCCCTGCTCGCGGCAGTACCTGGCCACCGCGGTGATCGAACCGATGCCCAGGCAGTGGTCGCCGCCCAGCATGATCGGCATGCGTCCGGCCTGCAGCTCGGCGTAGCTGGCGTCCATCAGCGCCTGGTTCCAGGCGACCACCTCGTCCAGATGGCGGTAACCGGCCTGCGGCGCCTGCCAGGGATTGCGCGGGCCGTCCAGGTTGCCCAGGTCGCGCACCTCCACGCCACGGCCGATCAAGGCCTCCTGCAGGCCGGCGATGCGCAGCGCCTCCGGCCCCATCCGTGCGCCGCGGTGGCCGGCACCGATGTCGGTGGGAACGCCAATCAGGGAAACCGGCACGTACTGCGTTGCCATGTATTGCTCCAGCATCGATAAAGCCGTGCAGTCTAGTGGCGCGCCCGCGCAGTGACGCGCGGCAGCGCAGCACGGCATGGGGATTGCATCTGTCTGCAGACAAAACGAACAGGTTTAGATCTGCCTCGACGCGCCGCTACAGTGACGTGCCACGGCAGTTTGTGGCGCGCTGGACTTTGCACATTCTGCTTGTCTGACCGCCCAGTTAAGCGCCTGAGGCTGGTGTGACTGCGCTCTAATACCTCGATGGTATGGTGCGCCGGCCAGCGCAGGACACGCATCACGTACGCGCTCGGGCCATCAGCAACAGGGGAGTTTCATGCCGCATAACGCCGTCAACCAGGTCGTCAAGGCTGCCGTGGGCGAGGTCGCGCGGGCGTCGCATCAGTACGACCTGCACCGGATCGGGCGCGAATTCGCGCAGACCATCGAGCGCGAGCCGGGTATCCGGCTGTTGATGCTGTCTACCGCCGATGGCCGCGCCATCACCGAGCAATCCAGCCTGGGTGTGGACGGGCGTCGCCTGGCCGCGATGGCCAATTCGTTCCTGACCCTGGGCGAGACGCTGGCGCGCGAGTCGAGCCTGAGCGAAGCCGATTACGCCACCATCAGCACGCGTGGCGGGCAGTTGGTGCTGATCCGCATCCGGGCCGACAAACCGCTGACGCTGACCGCCGTGGGCAGCGCCGACCTCAATGCCGCCGCACTGCTGTTCAACGCGCGCGATTGCGCCGGCCGCCTGGCCACTGCACTGGCGCAGCCGGCCGGCTGATGCCGTTGGCATTGTTTGTGCTTGCACGAGCGCACCAATTTTTCTCACCGTTTGGAAGGGGACCACCGATGTCGAAACTCAATCTGGAACAACTGCATTCGCTCGCCGGTTTTGTCGGCGCCGCGCTGGTCGACAGCGACAGCGGCATGGCCCTGGGCATGACCGGCGGCACCGAACTCAACCTCGAGCTGGCTGCGGCCGGCAACACCGAAGTGGTGCGTGCCAAACGCCGCATCGCCGAGCAGCTCGGTCTGCACGACACGATCGAAGACATCCTGATCACGCTGTCGCGCCAGTACCACCTGCTGCGTCCGCTCGAAAGCAACGGCACGCTGTTTCTGTATGTCGTGCTGGACCGCTCCAAGGCCAATCTGGCCATGGCGCGCCACGAGCTCAAGGCGTTCGAAAAGACCCTGGATTTCGGTTGATGCCTGACCGGCGGCGCCTCCGCGTCGCCGACCCTGCCTGCCGGTGCGGACCGGCAGGCGTCGCCGTTCTGTTGCGCCCCGACGGCGCCCTCCCATGACCACACCCATCCACGCCATGCGGGTCGCCACGGCCGGCCTGGACCTGCTGCACACCACGCGCCTGAAACTGGCGTGCTCGCTGCTGCTTGCCGAGCGCATCGACGTGCAGCTGGGCGAATGGCCGCAGCACGCGGCCGACGTGGTGGTGCTGGGCCTGGAAACTGCCGACGGTCTTGCCGCATGGCAGGCATTGCAAGGCCAGCCGGTGCGTGTGTTGGTGGTTTCGCGCACGCCTGTTGCCGGCGCCTGGCTCAAGCACGGTGCCACCGTGCGCGAACTCAACGAGCAGATGCGTCTGCTGCTGTCCTCGCCACACACCGCACAGGTCGCCGAACCGGCGCTGCTGCTGCGCCATTGCCGCGGCGAATTCGGCGCAGGCCCGGTGTTGCTGCGGCATGCGCGCCTGCAGGTGCGCGTGGATCCATCCGGTCGCTGCATGCACCTGCCAGCCGGCGTGTCGCTGCCCGAGCTCGTTGCCGCGCTGGATCGGCCCGGTTGGCAGCGCGTGGCCGACGACGCCGATGCCGCACTGACGCAACGCCTCTCGTTCGAAGCGCTGTATTTCGCCTTGCCCGAGCACCTGCGCCCCGCGCTGCCGGCAGTGGAACCCAGCCATGCGTTGCAGCTACGGCAGTGGCCTGAACTCAGCGCAGAGACCAGTTCGCCTGCGCACCTGCTGGCCATCGCTCACCTGCATGCGCGCCCGTGGCGCCCGCAGGCGCTGGCCAATGCTTGCAAGCTGCCGCTGCAGACGGTGGAATGCCTGTTCGCCGCTGCACTTGCCAGCGGCCTTGCCCAGACTGCGGAGATTTCCGTGCCTTCAACGCCGCGTCGTCCGGACAGCAGCAATTCCCGGTTCTTTTCCTGGGTCGCACGTCGGTTTGGCCTCTCTCTTTCTCAGGCGCAGTCATGAGTCTTCCAGCCAACAAACTGGTGTTCGTTGGCGGCATGGGTGCCGGCAAGACCACCGCGGTGCGCGCCATCTCCGACGTGGAGCCGGTCAGCACCGAAATGCCGCTCAGCCAGGATGCCTACGGCGACAAGACCTACACCACGGTCGCGCTGGACTACAGCTCCATCGAGCTGGAAGACGGCGAGCTGCTGCACGTCTACGGCGTGCCTGGGCAGAAATATCTGGATTTCATGTGGCCGCTGGTCTGCGACGGCGCATTGGGCGTGATCGTGCTGACCAATGCGCGCGACCCGCAGATGCTGCAGGCCACCCTGGCGCTGCTGGGTGAGTTTTCGCAGATCGCACCGGACGCCAGCCTGGCGGTGGGCATCACCATGACCGACGAGGTCGAGGACTTTCTGCTGCCGCCATTTCGCGATGCGCTGGCGGCCGAAGGCTTTCGTATTCCGGTGATGCGCGTGGATGCGCGCTCTGCCACCCAGATCACCTTCCTGGTGAAATCGCTGCTGTCCTATCGCTATACCTCGGCAAGCTGATCACCGGCGCGGGTCCGCTGCGGCGGGCGGGCGGTGAGCCGCGCAAAAATAAACAAGGAATCCGGTCACGACGGGCCTGAGCGGGCGTCACGCGGGGGATGCCGCCTCTAGGGTGGCGGCGACGCGTCCTTCTTCCTTGAAGCCAGAAACGCGACTCAGTCGTACTACGAATGAGCGCTGCGTCTGACTTATTCAGTATGCCCAGCGGACAGAAGCGCGGACATCGGGACATTCCCGACATCGCGCAAGACATACCCGTGATACAGCATCGGCAATAGCGGCGACGGCGACCACTGCTGCCTGCCGACGGTGTACTGCCATCGCCGCCGGTCGCCGCAATGTGCGCATGTCTGCTCAGGTCGTCGTGCACCCGCCCTTCGGTGCAGTTGCTCGATCCAACGCCCGCAGCAACTGCCTGGTGACCGCCCTGCCAGATCGCCGGCTACTGCTGCATTGCCACGATCAGATAAAGTAGCGCGATGACAATCGAACTGAAGCCCGGCGGGCTATTGATCGCGATCGAAGGCATCGACGGCGCCGGCAAGACCACGCTTGCGCGCAACCTGGCGGCCGCCCTGCAGACAGCTGGCGCACGCGTGGTCTCCAGCAAGGAGCCGACCAACGGCCCCTGGGGCACGCAGTTGCGGCAATCCGCCGCCACTGGCCGCCTCAGCGCCGATGAAGAAGCCGAGTTGCTGATCCGCGACCGCCACGAACACGTCGACAGCTTGATCGCGCCGGCGCTGGCACGCGGCGAGGTCGTGATCCTGGACCGCTACTTCCCGTCGATGGTGGCCTACCAGGGCGCTGCCGGCTTGCCGCTGGACGCGCTGCTGGAGCGCAACGCCTTTGCCCCGCGCCCGGACGTGCTGTTGCTGCTCGACCTGCCGCCGCCCACCGGCCTGGCCCGCATCCGCGCCCGTGGCGACGCGCCCAACCACTTCGAAACCCAGGACAACCTGGAACGCTGCCGCGCGATCTTCAACGCGCTGCAATTGCCCGGCAAACAGGTGGTGGACGCCAGCGCCGATGCCGATAGCGTGCTGCGTCAGGCTCTGACCATCGTCATTGCCGCCCTGTCCGAGCGCCTGAGCAACGACGCGCACGCAGACGCCGGCAAGGCCGCGCTGGACCTGCTGTCAGCGGGCCGCCCTGCCTGATCGCCACGCCAGGGAGAGGTCGCGTGCTCCCGGCGGCCCAACCCGACACCACACCCACGCCTCACACTGATAACGCGCCCTACCGGTGACACAGCCCATCTCCCGCCGGGAAAGGCGCTGGGGGGCGGGTACGGGCACGCAGCCACGTCGAAACCACAGCGTCGCAGCGGACATCGCCGCACGCAGATGTCCTGCGAATGGACCTGCCCGCCCGCGCGCCACTACCCCGTCCGCCCGACACACCTGCCCTTGCGAAAAGTATCGAAACGCGCGCCGCGTTTGTTCTGGCCGGAACAGTCCTTGGGGTAGGGGAACGGCATGCGACGACATCGACGCCACCGCCAGGCATCAACGCGAAGGTCGACCTGCCCACAGGCACGCGCACGCTCCCGCATGACACAGACACAACGCAGCGAGCGCGCCAGCAGCACGCGCGATCGAAAGCTTGATGGGAGTGTCCAAGATGGTGCCGGCACCCGGATTCGAACTGGGGACCTACCGCTTACAAGGCGGTTGCTCTACCAACTGAGCTATGCCGGCACTGGTGGGCGCGTTGCGCGCCGGTGCGCATTCTAGCGCAGCGCGGCGCAATCTAGCGATCGTTGACGCGTTGCACCCGCAGCGCTCTGCAAGGCCGCGGCCGCCGCCGTGCTGCGCACATCGATCCACCAGCGCGATTGACCGTTGCCGCTGGGCACCAACTGCGCCGGAAAGCCTGCACTGACCAGACTGGCCTGACGCCGCTCCGCGCGCTCGCGGCTTTGATACTGCCCCAGCGCAACCGTGTTGTCCTCGCCCTGCGCAATCACGTAGTAGTCGCCGATGCCGGCGGCCGCAATGCGCTTGACCAGGGCCTGCGCCGCGGCGCGGTCGCCCACGTTGGGCAACATCACCCGGAACGTGCTGACCCCGGCGTCGGTGTCCTCGCGCACGCCGGCGCGGCTGGCCTGGCCGCGGACACGCGCCAGTGCGGCATCGGCTTCGCTGCGTGCCGCATACGGCCCCACGCTGACGCAGCGCTCCGGGGCGGCCGGCGGTGTCGGCGCTGGAGCCGGCTTGGCGCGGGCGGTGCTTTCGTCAACAGATCTGGTCGTGCTGTTCGCTGCCGCTGGACGCGCGGCGGTCTCGGCCACCGCCGGCGCTGGCACAGGCACCGCCGCTGCTGCTGTCGCCGCAGAGGCCGGCGCAGTGGAATCAGCCGCTGCAGCGGCATCCGGGGTCGCGGCGGTCGCCGCGTCGGGACGCGGCACCGCTGCTGTCGCCCTGGTTGGCAACATCGGCAACAGGTCCAATCGGGCAACCCCGGACGGCTGCGGCGGCGCGGCCGGTGGCGCCGGCGGTGGCTGCAAGGCCCACCACAGTGCCACCCCGGCATTGAGGATGATCAGGACAACGATGAGCGCGCGTACGTACATGCGCCGATTTTAGAGCGTGTCATGCGGCTTGGGGCGAGTGCGAAGCGTCCCGTGGCGCGACTGCAGCATGCGCGCAACGCACGCTCGGCGCGCCACCGCACTCCCCCTTGCCCCGGCCGGCGGCAACGCGCAGCTCTGCATGAGGCTACGACGCCGGCGCGCCAGGCAGCCCGCCACCACAGGATATCCATGCGGACCACGGGGGCCCGACGCATCTCGTCCAACCCGCATAAGGCAGCGCTTTACGGCGAGGACGAATGCATCGCCCAGGTCGCCAGTCCGTCCAGCACCAAGGCCGCGCGGAAGCTGGCATCGGGCAACAACGGCAGCAGCGGTGGCGCGCCGCCGCCATGCACCAGCAGCCGCACCGGCACACCCAGGCTACACTGTGCGTGGTGCAGGCTGCGCTCAATCAGCGCCACCGCCGCGCCATCGCAGCCGGAGGTCAGCGCGTCGTCGGTGTCGTTGGCCAGCTCGGCATAGACTCCGCCGCTGGCCGGCAATTGCACCGCGCGTGCATGCAGCGCTTCGCGCATGGTGGTCGGCGAGGCGGAGATCCGCCCGCCGTGGTGCTGCCCATCGGCACCGAGCACGTCGATGGTCAGCGCGGTGCCCACCCCGGCCACCAGCACCGGCGCATCGCCACGTGCGCCCAGCAAGGCCAGAAACCGATCCACGCCAAAGCGGCCCGGGTCGGCATAGGCGATGCGGATACCGGCGCATTCGGCCATGGTCCGCACGATGCGCACCTGCTCGAAGCGCTCCTGCAGGCAAGCGATCATCCGCTGCGTCAATGCGGGCGCCGCCACGCTGGCCACGTGCGCAATGCGCCCGGACGGCAGCGCCGACAGCGCGGCCGCATCCATCGCTTCGGCACCGTGCGCCCACGCCTGCACATCGCCGGCGCGGTTGCCGTGCAGCGGCGCGTATTTGAAACGCGAATTCCCCAGGTCGAACAACCACTCGCTCATGCAGGTCTCACACTGACTTCTCCGGAGTGGAACAGGCGCAGCGTTTCGCCCAGTTGCACCCGCAATGCACCGTCGGCGGCCAGGCCGAGCGCGATGCCGTGATGCAAAGTCCCGGCTTCCTCGACCTGCACGGAGCGCCCGCTCAGCACATCCAGCGCCGCATACCGGTCCAGAAACGGCGCCAGCCCCTGCGCCTCGAACAGGTCCAGTGCCGGCAACAGCGCCGATAGCACCGCGGCCACCACCGTGTCGCGCGCCACCGCACGGCCGGCCAGGGTATCCAGATCCACCCAGGGCTGGTCGATGGCGGCGGCCGACGCTGGCGGCATGTGCACGTTCAAGCCCAGCCCGATCACCGCACGCGCGTTGCCGGCCATCTCGCCACCGCCTTCGATCAGCAGCCCGCCCAGCTTGCGTCCGCGCGCCAGCAGGTCGTTGGGCCACTTCAGACCGACATCGGCAAACCCGCACCCGCGCAGGGCTTCGGCCACTGCCACGCCTACCGCCAGGCTCAGCCCGGCCAGCTGGCCCAACCCGCCACCGAAACGGCGCGATGCCGATAGATAGATGTGTGCGGCCAGCGGCGAGGTCCACTGACGGCCGCGTCGACCGCGCCCGCCGGTCTGGCGCTCGGCCAGCAACACGGACACCCCGCGCTCGGGTGCCGGGCGTGCCAGCAGCGTGGTGTTGGTGGATTCCAGGGTCCAGGCCAGCTCCAGCGCGGCCAGGCCCGCTGCCGCGTCGGCCGCCATGGCGGCACGGATACGCGCAACATCCAGCAGGTCCAGCGGCGCGGCCAGGCGGTAGCCATCGCCTGCCCGCCCGTCGATGTCGACACCGGCCGCGCGCAAGTTCTGGATGCGCTTCCACACCGCGGCACGGGTCAACCCGGCATCGCGCGCCAGCGCATCGCCGGACAGCCGGCCGCTTGCAAGTTTGGCCAGCAACGCGCGGTCGTCCACGGCAACGGTTCCCAAATCGATCCGTGAAAGTATGCGCCAAGCCTTCCCAGCCGCCCAGCGCGGCTTGCGTGAGGGAGTGAAAAGCGCGTTATGATCGGGAACTCACGCCGCTTGCCCTGGATGTGGACGATGCGCCGACTCACGGTTTGCCTGCTGTTCTTGTTGGCTCCGCTTGCCGCCCTGGCATCGGACCAGTTGGTCGACGGCGATCATGAGAGCTGTGTCAGCACCAACTCGGCCGCACGCGGCAGAACGCCCAGTGGCGAACCGGCAACACCGGCACGCGCGCCGCAGCACAAGCCGGCACCGGCAACCGGCGGTGGTGGCAGCGATGGAGACGCACTGTTCCCGCGCATGCGCATGATGCCGCGCTGGCACAGCTTTCTGCCGGGTATGTTCCGCTGATCCAGTGGTTGACGCGCTGGCTACGCCGGCCGCCGCTCGAGATTCCTGACGCGCTCTGGCAACCGGTGTCGGACCGCTGCGCCTGGATCGCCGCCCTCGGTGCCCAGCGCCAGCAACGTCTGCGTGCGCTCACCGCGCAGTTCCTGGATCAGAAGACCATTTCGCCGGTCGATGGATTGCAACTGCAGCCGCACGATCACGTCCTGCTGGCTGCCACCTGCTGCCTGCCGTTACTGGAAATCGGCGCAGCGGGATGGCGCGGCTGGTCGCAGCTGATCGTCTATCCGGACGCCTTCCGCGTGCAGCGCACCCATGTGGATGCGGCCGGCGTCATGCATACCTGGGACGACACCCTGATCGGCGAAGCGTGGGAGCAGGGGCCGCTGATCGTCAGCTGGGCCGACGTGCAGGCAGACCTGCACGACCCGTGCGCCGGCTTCAACGTGATCGTGCATGAGATGGCGCACAAGCTCGATGCCCTGGATGGTGCGCTCGATGGCACGCCGCCACTGCCGCACGAGGTGCAGCGCCGCTGGGCACGCGATTTCCAGCAGGCCTTCGATGCGTTCTGCCGACGTGTGGATGCCGGCGAAGACACCGAGATCGACCCGTACGCTGCCGAAGCGCCGGAGGAATTCTTCGCGGTCGTCAGCGAATACCACTTCTCCGCGCCGCAGGTGCTGGAACGACTGATGCCGGCCGTGGCCGCACATCTGGTCGGTGTTTATGGGCCATCGCCGTTTGCATCACCGCCGGCGCGTTGATGGTGCTGCGCGGTGGCTGTGCATGGCTGCGGCAATTAAGCGCTTGAAGCATTCCTTGGTTTGCAGATAGTGCGGCCGGGCGCTTCAACACCCGCACGCATGCACCCGCGTGTCGCAACGCGTCATCGCTGAGCAGCGCATGGTCCGGAACCTTGGACAACGGGAGCGGACGCGCCAGCACCTCGCACCCAAGGCCAGCGGCGCTTCGGTTGCCTGAGAGCAGCATCGTTTTGGCGCGCACCGGGAGCGGCTGATCGACAGCACATGGCCGCCAGCTCATGCGCACGGCCCAGAGCCGCTGCATTGCGCGGTGCATGCCGATTTCAACACCGCCCTGCGCGCCCAACGGTCCTGCCATCGGCGGTCGGCGCGCCCTACGCCAAGCCAAGATCCCGTGGTGTCGCGCCCGGAAACACGCGCTCCAGCTGCGCCGGCGAGAGCCCCCACAGCCGCTGCAGCACGCCGCCGAACAGGCTGCGGTAATTGGTCAGCACCGGATAATCGCGATTTTGCAGCAGCTGCGCCTGATCCACCGCAACCTGCTCGCCGGCAATGCGCCCGCCGCGCACGCCACCGCCCAACACCCAGTAGGTGGTGCCATGCCCGTGATCGGTCCCCTTGCTGCCGTTCTCGCGGAAGGTGCGGCCGAATTCGGAGATCACCACCACCACCGTCTCGTTCCACGCCGGGCCCAACGCATCGGCGTACGCAGCCAGCCCTTCGCCGAGATTGCGCAAGTTATTGGCCAGTCCGCCCGCAACACTGCCCTGATTGGCATGCGTATCCCAGCCGCCGACATCCACAAATCCCAGCCGATACCGCTCGCGCATCAAGCTCGCCATGCGCCGGGTTTCATCGGCAAAGCTGCGTGCGCTGGCAGCGCCACGGCCGGCCTGCTCCATCTCTTCGCGCAACTGGGCGGTGACCTGCTGGCGCAACGCAAGTCCTTCGCGCGCTGCCGTCGCCAGTGGCGTAGCGTCGTACATCTGCGACAGGATCTGCGATTGACGCGCGTCCAGTCCGCCCTTGCCGATGCCCCTCAACGACACGTTGGGCAGATCGCCGCCGCCCTGGAAGGTCAGCGGCAGCGAATCGGTAAAGGCAATCGCCGGCACACCGCTGAGCACGCCCGACAGGCGTGCCATGAACCCGGAACGGTAATCGCGATGCTTGCCGGCCTGGCCGGATTCGATGTCGTCCTGGGTTTCGAAGTGGCTGCGCGACACATCGTCGGTGCCGGCAAACGGCACGAACGCCAGTTGATTGCGCTGCCACAACGGCAGCAAGGCATCGCGCATCACCGGGTTGAGACCCCATTGCGCGTCCAGCGCGATGGCGCTGTCGGGATTGGCCGCATCCGGTCGCGCAATCGCCAGCGTGGGCCGCGACTGATAATAAAAATCGCTGCCGTGCGGCACCAACAGATTGTTGCTGTCGTAGCCGCCGCGCAAGAACACCACCAGCATGCGCGCGCTATCGCGTGGCGCGGCAAACAAGCGGCCGGCCCAAGGCAGCGCTGTGGCTGCGGCGGCAGAAGCAAGCAGGAATTGACGTCGTTGCATGGTGTACTCCCACGGCGATGACTGCATCGCACTCGGTGAATCCGCGTCGGTGAACCAGTGATGTGAGTCAGCGATAGTTGAAGTCCGGCGACGCAAGCAAAAATCCGTTCCATTCCGCCGGCGAGCGCGCCTGCTCCAGCGCCTGCTGCGTGCCTGTCGCCAGCGATGGCGCGATCCAGCGATACGCCGCGCGCGTGTCGATGCGCGTCAGCGGCGGAATCGGCATGTCGTTGTCGCCATCGCGCCGGAACAATTGTCTGGGGCCGCTGCCCAGCGCGCGCGCCACTTCGAATCGGCGCGCCAGTTGCCCGGAGCTGGTCCAGGCCTGCGATTGCAGCGACCATCCATCCGGTGTGATGCGGCCGAATAACGGCTCGCCCAGTTGCTGCACCCAGCTGGCCATCGGGGCGGCATTGATCACCGGCTGGTCCTCGTAGGCCAGCCGCATCGCCGACACCACGAAGCGATTGGGGTCCTTGAACTTGCGCGGCTGCGCCTGTGCAAATTCCGCAGAAGCCAGCATGGTCTGCATGACCTTGCTGATATCGCCGTCGCTGCGCTGGAAGACGCTGGCCATCCGCGCAACCAGCGCTGGCGGTGGCGTGTCGCTGACGAAGTACTCGGCCATGCGTTGCGAGACGAAGTGCGCACATGCCGGCTGGCGCACCAACATCTGCACGGCACGTTCAATCTCATCCAGGCCACCGCCGGCAATCCGCTGACCGAGCAGCATCTTGTCGCCGGGCTGATGGCGCGCCGGGTTGAATTCGAACACTCCCTTGCGCACCGCCTGTGGCTGGCCAGGCACGGTCGCCGACACCGGCGGCGCACCATCGGCCTTGATCGGCACCAGGCCCGCGCCGGTCAGGATCAACGCGAGCTGCTGCACGTCCTGCTGGGTGTAGCCACCATGCACGCCCAACGTGTGCAGCTCCATCAGTTCGCGCGCGTAGTTCTCGTTGACCTTGCCCTTGGCATTTTTGGCGTTGTCCAGATACTCGAGCATCGCCGGGCTTTGCAGCGTGGCCATCACCAGGTCGGCGAACTTGCCGGTCGCATTGGGACGGATCGCGTTTTCCATGTAATCGGCGGCCATCCACTTCACGCGGCCTTTGTCGGCGTACACGCTGAAGTGATTGAGCCAGAACCACACCAGTTGCTCGCGCAGCTGATCCGGTGCATATACCGCACGCAGCAGTTGCGCCTGACGCGCCTGGGTGAGCATCTGCCCGCCGCGCGCCTGCCAGTCCTTGCGCAAGGCCACTTTCTCATCGCCATCGGGCATGGCCTGAAGCCGGATCTTGTCGGCCTCGTAGCGGGTCAGCAAGGTTTCCAGCGGGGTATGCAACGCATCGAAGCCCTGCAGCTGCGCGCGCACCGGCGCCGGTAACGCAGCATCGTCGCCGGGCTGGAGCAGCAGCGCGCCATAGCGTTTCGGGCCGAGCCGCTGCAACTGCGCTGCGCCATCGGCATCCACACCGTAGGTGGCACGTTGCAGCCAGCGCGTCTGGGTCGGTGTCAGCGGCGTTTCGGCAGCGTGGCCGGCAGCAGCCAACGCGCAGCCGGCAAGCAGCAACGCACGGCGCCAGGTGCGCGGCCATCGCCGTGGCAAAGGGCGCGTCTGCGCGCAAGATACCTGTGCAACGCGCTCGCTCATGCAGCTCTCCATCGCAGGTACCTGCAACCGGACCAGTATGGTCAAGCAAACGTTCGAGGCGTTAAACGGTTGTCGGAGCCGTGCAGGCCATTGCCCACCGGTTCATCCGGACACGCGCGCGTGTCACAACCCCGGAGGCAGGGTCACATCGAAGCGGGCGCCACCCAGTTCCTGCGAGCGCACCACCTGCAGCTCACCGCGGTAGGCCTTGATCAGGTCCTGCACGATCGACATGCCGATGCCATGGCCCTGTACGCGCTCATCGCCACGCACGCCACGTTGCAGGATCTTGGCGACATCTTCCGGCGCAATGCCGGGGCCGTCGTCTTCCACCGACAGGATCAGGCCGGCACGCCGGCTGCCGGTGGTCGGGCCGGGCTGTGCGGTCAGCAGCACCCGGCTGCGCGCCCACTTGAAGCCGTTTTCCAGCAGGTTTCCCAGCAATTCCTGCAGATCGCCCGGCTCGCCATGAAAGCGCGCATCCGGGGAAATATCGAATTCGCACAGCACGCCCTTGATCGAATACACCTTTTCCAGACCGCGCACGATTTCTTCGGCGGACGGCTCGATCTGCAAGGGGGCGGCAAACAGTTTGTGGCCGCTGGAGGCTGCACGCGCCAGCTGATACGACACCAGGTCGTTCATGCGCCGCAGCTGCACGTCCATCTCCTTGTGCAGGTCGTGCTCGGAAGCGCCGCTATCGAGCTGCGTGCGCAGTACCGCGATCGGCGTCTTCAGGCTGTGCGCCAGGTCGGCCAGCGTATTGCGTTGGCGCTCCAGATTATCGCGCTCGCTCTCGATGAAGGCGTTGATGCTGTCGGTCAGCGGCTCCAGCTCGCGTGGATGCTGCTCGCTCATGCGCTGGATCTCGCCGCGCTGCACCTTGGTCAGCTCGTTGATCACGCGCCGCAGCGGGCGCAGGCTCCATTGCAGGATGAAGGCCTGCAGCACCAGCAGCACCACGCCGGCACTGCCGAGGTAAAACCATACCGCGCCACGGAAAACACGTAGCTGCGCGCCCATCGAGCGCGCGTCTTCCATCACATAGATGGTGTAGGGGATCTCGCCGCCGTGCTCGCGCTCGACGTAGCTGACGCCCAGGCCATAGCGATACAACTGGCCCAGGCTGCCATCGATCTGGGTCATCTCCAGCGGCCCGATGAATTCTTCCTGGCGCGGCTCCAGCATGCGGCCATGCGGAATGTTCGGGCCTTCGGCCGACATCGAGGTCCAGCTTTCGTCCGGACGCACTACTTCCACGTACAGACCGCCGCCTGGCACATCGAAGCGCGGGTCGGGTGGTTGCCCGCCGATATAGATCGAGCCGTCGCGGACAAAGTCGATGTTGGCAGCGTAAGCCGAGGCGTAGTTCTTCAGCCGCTCACGCAGGTTCTTCTCGGCGGTGTCGGCAAAGGCGACATCCAGGGCGTACCCGGCCAGCGCCAGGAAGGCCACCAGGCTGAGGCTGGCGGCCAGCAGCTGGCGCGCCTGCAAAGAGCGCGGACGCCAGCGTTTGTACCACTTGGAGCGCATCGGCACCTAAGTCTTCCTGCCTGCCGACGCGCGGACTCAGCCTTCGGTGCGCGGAATGGCGAAGCGATAGCCCCGACCACGCACGGTCTCGATCGGCTTCAACTCACCATCGGGGTCGAGCTTCTTGCGCAGGCGACCGATGAACACTTCCAGCACGTTGGAGTCGCGATCGAAGTCCTGCTGATAGATATGCTCGGTGAGATCGGCCTTGGAGACCAATTCGCCGGCGTGCATCATCAGGTACTCGAGCACTTTGTACTCGTAACTGGTCAGGTCGACGTTGGCGCCATTGACGCTCACTGTCTGCGCCGCCAGATCCAGTGCCACCGGGCCGCATTCCAGCGTGGGCTTGCTCCAGCCGGCGGCACGGCGCAACAGCGCGTTGACGCGAGCCAGCAGCTCTTCGACGTGGAACGGCTTGACCAGATAATCGTCGGCACCTTGCTTGAGGCCTTCGACCTTGTCCTGCCAGCTCGAACGCGCGGTCAGGATCAGGACCGGGAATTTCTTGCCCTCGTCGCGCAGCGCCTTGATCAGCTCCATACCCGACATCTTGGGCAGGCCCAGATCGATGATGCCGACATCGAACGGCACTTCGCGGCCCATGTAGAGGCCTTCTTCGCCGTCCTGTGCAGCGTCGACAGCAAAGCCTTCACGCTTCAGACGCGCGGCAAGGGTCTCGCGCAGCGGAGCTTCGTCTTCGACCAAAAGAATACGCATGCACTCTCCCTAGTAACGTTATCGGCCCACGGCCGGGGAATTTATGAGACTGAACGCCGAACTATCTACGTTCAGTGGTTATCGTCGCGTGGTGGCGCGTCGGGAGGCGGGGGGCTGCGCGGTGGCGCGGCCTGCGTCTGCTCCGGCTCGTACACCGTGTGGACGCGCCCGTCTTTCATGTACTTGACCCGATTGAGGTTGCCGCCATCGAACGGCACGCGCTCGGCCCCCAGGATCTGTCCACCGGTGGACCGCTGCACATGGCGGATGGTGTCGGACAAGGTGCGGCTATTGCCGCGCGCCGATGCCGGCATGCCCTCGCGACCACCCTGCGCCATCGGGTACCCCTGGCTCCACGCCGACGGCGCGGCCATGGCACCCAACAGGGCGACCAGGACGACATAGCGAGCGCGGCTGAGCGGATGGGTCACAACTGGATCCTAGCGGGTTGTTCAGGAACATTCAAAATTCGTGAAACCGGCAGTGCATCACACAGGGCCGGGCGACAGAAATTGAGCCAAATTCTTGATTTTTGGGGGTGAATCCGATCTGAACTTTTTAGCTTCGTGTTAACGCCATTCAGTGAAATGAATGTCTCTGCCGGGCAGACGCCCTGCCAGCAAGGCTTTCGCTCTGGAGGCCGGGCCGTCAAACCGCAGCCAGGAAGAGTCCCGATCTGCCAATTCAGCTGATGCAAGCGCCGGGCCAGTCACGCCACAATGCGCCAGGCGCGGCTGTCGGTGCGCTGCAGCGCCTGCTCCACCAGCTCCCAGCCAGCGCCCGGGCGGTGTGCGCCTTCGCTGAGGACCTGGCGAAACGCCCGCCCGCCTGGCTGCCCATGGAACAGGCCCAGCACGTGCCGGGTGATGTGCTTGAGCGCCAGCCCTTGTTTCAGTTGCGACTCCACGTAGGGGCGCAACGCACGCAGCAACGCCTCGCGTGGCCGTTGCGGGCGCTGGGTCAATGCGGCATCGAGCTGATGCAGGACATATGGGTCGTGGTACGCGGCGCGACCGAGCATCACGCCGTCGGCCTGCTGCAGATGCGCCAGCGCAGTATCGACGGCGGCGATGCCCCCATTGAGCACCACCGGCAAACCGGGACGCTCCTGCTTGAGGCGGTATGCCCAGTCGTAGCGCAGCGGCGGCACTTCGCGGTTTTCCTTCGGCGACAGGCCCTTGAGCCAGGCATTGCGGGCATGCACCACCACCATCGCCGCGCCGGCCGCGACCACCTGGTCGACGAAGCTGGCGAACACCGCGTAATCGTTATCGTCGTCCACGCCCAGACGGCATTTGACCGTGATCGGCAGGTCAGTGGCCGCACACATGGTAGCGACGCACTCGGCCACCAGCGCAGGCTCGCGCATCAGGCAGGCACCGAAGCGCCCGGCCTGCACGCGGTCGGACGGGCAGCCGCAGTTGAGGTTGATTTCGTCGTAGCCCCATTCCTGCGCGATGCCGGCCGCCTGCGCGAGCAGGGCCGGATCGCTGCCGCCCAGTTGCAGCGCCAACGGGTGTTCGGCCGTATCAAACCCGATCAGCCGTGCGCGATCGCCATGGATCACCGCGTTGGCATGCACCATCTCGGTATACAGGCGTGCGGACGGCGCCAGCAGGCGATGGAACACCCGGCAATGGCGGTCGGTCCAGTCCATCATCGGGGCAACGGACAGGCGCAGGGAGGCGGCGTAGCGATCGGCGGAAACGGTCATCGACGGTTGGCCGCGGCGAGCGACCATTGGAATGCGAAGCAGGATCAACAGCTTACACGGGCGTCGATGAATCTGCGGCGGTGCGGCATGGCATGCTGGGGCGCCCTGCCTGCCGGAGGCGTTACATGATCACCTGTTCGCTGCGCTATGTGATCGATCCGTATCAGTTGGCCGAATTCGAACACTACGCTCGCTTGTGGATCCCGCTGGTGGCGCGCTTCGGCGGCCAGCATCACGGCTACTTCCTGCCTTCGGAAGGGGCGAACAATATCGCCCTGGCGCTGTTTTCGTTTCCCTCGCTCGCCGAGTACGCGCGCTATCGGGAGGCATCGCTGCAGGATGCGCAGTGCCTGGCTGCGTTCGCCTATGCGGAGCGAACGCGTTGCATCATCAGTTACGAGCGCAGCTTCTTTCGTCCGGTGCTCGGATAGGCGCGTCGCGCCCGCTACCTGGACGCTGATGCGATTACGGGTTACGAAAACCCACACGCTCTTCGGCGCTCAGCGGCTTGCCGAGGGCGTGGTAGGAGGCAGCCAGCACGATCAGCGAGGTCCCCATCACCACGTAGAAGCTCCACGAGGTCGCCAGCACATGCACCTGGCCGAACACCAGCGCGACGACGGCGGTTGCGGTGCACAGCACCATGGCCAGCAGCGACATCAGGAAAGGGATGGAGGGATCGATCTTCATGGCGGGGGTTCCAGGCTGCGATGGCTGAAGCATCGGCGTTCCCGGCCCGTTCTTGAACTGTTTTCTGCGCTTTTTTTGAGCGAATTTTAAGCAAGTCAGCGCGCGCTCAGTTTTATGTCAAAGCCTTGGCGCGCAAGGCTTTGCGCGTCGGAAATCTCCTGACGGGATGGCGGAAAAATCATCACTGGCGCCAGACTTCCAGCGCAGGCGCGACGGAAACCCGACAGGATGGACGTCACGGTTTGGCGCGCGCGAAACCAGGCCACGGGCATCGCGATCGCGGCTGTCGTTGCACTGCTGATGTGCACGCCCCCACGGGGATGAGCGCGCCGCACAGACGTCCAGATGCGGGCGACAGCCCGATCAACGACGTATCCGTCCGGGCGCCGTGGCCAGTGACATGCGGAGCCATCCGGACGGGCCGGCGCAACGGACTGGATGATCTACCGCCGTCTGTCCGCAATTGGCGCAGGGACAGAGAACAGCCGGCAACAACGTGGCGGGCAGTCATCGGATCGGCGTGGACGGCACCCGCACCCAGGGTCGTACGAGCGATACATGCGCACCGACGCCGCAGACGCGCGCCTGGCGGGCGCACCGTCCCTGTGTGAGCTGCCCTGAACCCGCCTGCCTACTCGCCTGCGTCGACCGCGTACCGGCCGCGATCATTGCGCGCTATCGACGTACCGGGACCGGCTGACACCCGTAGCGGGCAAGGATCGGATAGATACGTACGCTCCGGAACCGCCGCCGCGTCTGCGCGGTCGACCCGAAGTCCCGACATCGGTCGCGCCTGCCTGCGGGCTGCGCGGCAGTACGACGCGATGGCGGTGTTGGCGGCTTCCGCGCGCCAAGCGCGATATCGCCTGCAGCATCAACACGCGTGACGTCAGCAGCCGACTGGCGCGTGTCGCTCTAGACCATCGTCCACGCCACGAGGTGTGACGCAGTATCAAGAGCAGCTTGAGCAGACGCGCAACTGGCAAGGCGCGCAAGGCATGCGAAGCGCTCGACCAAACCCGATCAGCGGGCCGGGGCAGTGGCGAATTCGCCGCGCTGCAACTTGGTCACATCGTTGCCCTGCCCGTCCTTGAGGCTGAGGTCTGCGCCCTTGGCGGCCAGATCCTTGAGCACGTCGGTGCGCTGGAACAGCGCTGCGTACATCGCTGCGGTCTGGCCGGCGTTGTTGCGTTGGTCGGGCGCGCAGTCGGCCTGCATCAGGCGCTTGGCGATACCGAGCTCGCCCTTGAAGATCGCGCCCATCAGCGCGGTGTTGCCGCGCTTGTCCTGCGCGCAGGGGTCGGCGCCGGCACTGAGCAACTGTTCCACCGCCGGGCGCTGGCCGTGGTAGGCGGCCAGGATCAGCGCGGTATAGCCCTTCTCGTCGCGGGTGTTGAGGTCGTAGTGCGAGCGAATGAACTCGGCCAGCATGTCCTGGCGGCCTTCGCGCGCGGCATCGAAGAAGTACTCACGCAGCTGCAGCTTGATCTGCTCCGGGCTCGACGTGGATGACGTGGGCGCTGCGGGCGTGGCAGACGGCGAGGCAGCGATGGCTGGCGCGCACAGGGCGCTCAGCATGACCAACAGCAAGGTGCGCATATCGCTCTCCCAAGACGGGGACGGCATCGCGGCATGGCCGCGATGCCGTCGGGTGGATCAGTCGTGCAGGCTGGAGGCCAGCTGCTTGACGCGCGCCAGGTCGCCCTTGGCAACGCGGGTGACGCCAGTGCCGTACTCGGGGTCGGCCTTGTACAGGAACGACAGCACCAGGTGCTTGCTCTCGGTATCGGTGGTGGCCAGCGACTCGCCGAAGCTCTGCACCAGATCGGCGCGATCCTTCTTGCTGTAGGAGCGGTA
This sequence comes from Xanthomonas sp. 4461, assembly GCF_024806475.1. NCBI lineage: Bacteria > Pseudomonadati > Pseudomonadota > Gammaproteobacteria > Lysobacterales > Lysobacteraceae > Xanthomonas > Xanthomonas sp. 4461. The sequence continues at coordinate 112,121 of NZ_JANTYV010000004.1, forward strand.
CAACTCACCGGCCTGCTTGAAGTTCTGCTCGCGGGCGATCTTGGCCTGCTGCGTGGTGCCCGACAGCGGCAATTCGCTGTAGCGTGCAGCGGTGTCCTGCGGACGCGGCTCCAGGCGGCTCGGCTCGTAGTTCACGCCGCTGGTGGTGTGGCCGTGATTGGCCTCGCCATCCTGGTTGCCATTGTTGACCGCCACGCGCGGACGATTCACCGGCAGGCTCAAACCATTGGTGCCGACGCGATACAGCTGGGTGTCGGCGTAGGAGAAGATACGCCCCTGCAACAGACGGTCTTCAGACGGTTCGATCCCCGGCACCAGGTTGGCCGGTGCCATCGCAACCTGTTCGGTTTCCTGGAAGAAGTTGTCGACGTTCTTGTTCAACACCATCTGGCCGACCTTCTGCTCCGGCACGTCCGGCCAGATCTTGGTGGCATCCAGCGGGTCGAAATCGAACTTGGCCAGGTCTTCGGGCTTGAGCACCTGCACGTACAGGTCCCACTTCGGGAAATCGCCCTTCTTGATCGCACCGACCAGATCGTTGGTCAGGTGGCTGTAGTCCTTGGCCTGGACCGCGGCAACCTGCTTGGGATCGAGGTTCTTGATGCCCTGCAACGTCTTCCAGTGGAACTTGACGTAATGCACCTCACCCTGGGCGTTGACCAGCTTGTAGGCATGCACGCCGTTGCCATCCATGAAGCGATAGCCGGCAGGCGTGCCTTCATTGGAATACAGCAGCGTCAGCGTGCGGGTGCTTTCGGGCACGTGCGAGAAGAAGTCGAAGCGACGCGAGTCGTCGTCCAGATTGGTGCGCGGGTCCGGCTTGAACGCGTGGACCATGTCGGGGAACTTGATCGCATCGCGGATGAAGAAGGTGGGGAAGTTGTTGCCGACCAGATCCCAGTTGCCTTCGCTGGTGTAGAACTTGGTCGCGAAACCATGCGGGTCGCGCAGCGTTTCCGGCGAGTGATTGCCGTGCACCACCGATGAAAAGCGCACAAACACCGGGGTCTTTTCGCCGGCGCTGAACACCTTGGCCTTGGTCAGGTTGGACAGATCGGCGGTGGCGGTGAACTCGCCTTTGACGCCGGTGCCGCGCGCATGCACCACGCGCTCGGGAATGCGCTCGCGATCGAAGCGCTGCAGCTTCTGGATCAGCTGCACGTCCTGCAGCAGGGTCGGGCCGGTGGCGCCGGCAGTCTGCGAGTTCTGGTTGTCGCCCACCTTGGCGCCGTTGTCGCGGGTCAGCACGGATTGGGCGAAGACCGGTGGGGCGATCAATGTGGGGGCTAGCAGGGCTAGCACCATGAGGGATCCAGGGCGCATGGCGTCAGCTCGTGTTGAGGGAGCTGAATCATGGCGAGCGGGCCGAAGCGAGAGAAGTCGTTAGTTATGATCGCAGCGATAGGCGAACATGATGATGACTGCGTTGCGTGATATGTATCGCTAAATGCCCAGGTAGTAGGTTGCAGATCGTCGGGTTGTGTCCGCGCAAACGCCCCACGCGGACTCCGGCGCGCATGAAGAAAATGCGGATGGGTTTAGCGCAATGCTGCGCTGCAAGGTTGGAACGCCTGGAACGATTGGCAGAGCGCCGTCGTTCCAAACGCACTCCTCGCGCGCGGAATGAGGTCACGGGCATGCATGCGCTGCGCTGTCCATCTGCCGCCGCGGCTGTCGCCGCAGCAATCACTGCCTGCATGACGATGCGCTGATCGGTGTACGAACCCAGGGTGCGATCTCGCTCATACAGCGATGCTGACGCAGCGGCACCGCTTGTGTATCGGCCGATGCCTGCATCGATGCAGAACCTGCACCGATGCGGCACCTGGTAGTGGATCAACGCCCGATCACCCGCTTGAACGGTGGCAGCGCGTCGATGATGCGTTTTCCGTAGCGACGCGTCAGCAGGCGCGAGTCGAGAATGATGACGCGACCGTGGTCGCTGGAACTGCGGATCAAACGGCCGGCGAACTGCGTCAGCGTGCGTAGCGCGTGCGGGATGGCGATCAGGTTGAAGGCGTTATGGCCGCGGCTCTCCAGCCATTCGCTCAAGGTGGAGGTCTGCGGATCGGTCGGCACGGCGAACGGCACCTGGGTAATGACCACCGTGGTGCAGGCCTCGCCGGGCAGATCCAGGCCTTCGCCGAAGGAATTGAGCCCGAACAGCACCGAGCCCTCGCCGGCGGCGATGCGGCGCAGGTGTTCGGTGATCAGTTGCGACTTGTTGCCCTCGCCCTGCACCAGCACGCGGTTGCGTTGCGCCAGCGGCATCAGGTCGGCGACCTTTTCCATCTTCCAGCGCGAGGTGAACAGCACGATGCTGCCCTTGGCGTTCCAATCCAGTTCGCGCACCAGATACCTGGCCACTTCCTTGGGATGGCCTTCGCGGTCGTCCGGGGTGACCGGGAAATTGGGCACGATCAATTCGGCCTGATTGGGCAGGTCGAACGGCGAGGCCAGCGAGGCCATTTCGGCGTGATCGGGCAACCCGTTGTCGATGGCGAAGGACTGGAAATCGCCGCCGCCGGTGAGCGTGGCCGAGGTCATCACCACCGAATCCACCTCGTTCCAGATCATCGTGCGCAGCACCTGCGCGGCCGACACCGGCGAGCAGTGGCAGATCAGGTCGCCGTCGCGCGAGAGGGTGATCCAGCGCGCCATCGGCGGCTGGCCTTCCTTGTCCTCGCGCCGCCAGCCGCTCCACAGATTGTGCTGCTGCTCGGCCATTTCCAGCGCCAGGCCCAGGTTGCGTTGCAGGCGCTCGCGTGCGGCATCGTCCTGCTTGCCCTTGGCCACCGCGCCATGGGCGGCATGCACCCAGTTGAACAGCGCGCGGGTTTCTTCGCCGAGTTCTTCGATGGCCGGGCCCCACTGCGGCGGCAACTTGCCGTTGGCAGCACGCCACAACGGATCGCGCTCGCCTGGCTCGGGCTTCCAGACGCGCTCGACCTCGGCATGGAAGGCCTTGAGCAGCTTGGACACTCGCGCCGCCACGTCGATGGCTTCGTTGGGCAGCAGGTTGCCGATCCTGTCCTTGTCCACCGCGCGGTACGCAGCGGCGATGAGAATCTGCATGCGGCCAGTGCGCTTGGCCATCTCGTCCAGCGGCAGATTGGCCGCACCCTGGTCGATCGCCACGCCGGCGATGTGATGGCCCTCGTCGAGCACCAGCAGCATGTCCGACGGCGGGGCGATCAGCGGCTGACCGTTTTCGGCATCGCCCAGCGACAGCGAAGACAGCAGCAAGGCGTGATTGGTGACCACGATCTGCGCTTCGCGCACATCGGTGCGTGCCTTGAGTACCGGGCATTGCGCGGCATAACTGCAACGGCGCCCCGCACAGCCGGAGGCAGGCGTGGTGATGCGCATGCGCAGCGGCACCGAAATCTGCTCGGGAGCATCGTCCAGGTCGCCGTTCCAGGTGCGCGCGGCATAGGCCTTGGCCAGCCGTTTGGCCAGGTCCGCATCGACGGGGCTGAGCGGGCGGTCGTACAGCGCCTGCTCGTCTTCGAACATGGCGTTCTGGCTGGTGTCGCCTTCCAGCTCGGCGGCATTGCGCGTGCAAAGATAGCGGGTGCGGCCCTTGGCCAGCGCCACGGTCGCTTCCAGCCCGGTGGCCTTGAGGAAGGCCGGGATGTCGCGCTCCACCAGCTGCGACTGCAGCGCCACGGTGCCGGTGCTGATCACCAGCTTCTTCTTGGTGGCCAGTGCGATCGGCACGCCGGCGGTGAGATAGCCCAGGCTCTTGCCAACGCCGGTAGGCGCCTCGGCAATGCCGATGCCACCGGAAGTGGCCAGCGCACGCGAGACCAGGCCGATCATCTGGCTTTGCGCACGGCGGGTGGCAAAGCCGGGCGTGTTGGCCTGCAGCTTGGCGTAGGCGTCGCGGATGCCGGCCTTGATCGGGTCGGTCAGCACACGCTGGGTGGGAACGGGCGCGGACGGCGCAGCCGGTGGGGCAAGATCACTCATCGCGCTATTTTCGCACGGACCGGCGCAGCGCCTGCGACCGATACGCGGGGCAGCTGAACCTGTTTGTGCACTGCCGATGCATCGCCTGGGACCCAAGCGCTGGAACGGAAGAACGGCGGGGCGTCGGCGGGTAGAGGCAAACGCTGCGCTCGACACGTGCCTGCCTGCCGCGCGTGCCGCTGTCGCGCACTGCTGGTTGTTTTGAATGCCAGGCAGCGATGCGTGGGCGCGCTCGAAGACCGGCACCCGGCAAGCACCGCCAGACTGTCAGACCAGTGCGATCAAGCGCGTTGTGGCCAGGCGTAACGCGTCCAGACCAGGCCGATCACCGCCATCATCGCGCCCTCCGCCAGCATGCCGATGCCCACCCCGGCCGGACCGAAGCGCGCGTACAGCAGGCCCGCCCGGTTGACGGTCGCCAGGGACTGCGGATGCAGCAAGTCCAACCGCCCTGCCCTGCACAGATCAGCCCGACCAGGGTGAGCGCCAGCGCCTTGAGCGGGATCATGCGCGCGGACCGGCAGCAGGCGGCAGCCGTTGCAGGCTGCGCGCCAGGGTCCACACCAGCACGCCGATGCCCACGCCTTGCACGGCGGTCAGCACGAAGCGGCCGACGCCCATCACCAGACCGATCTGGCGCACGTTGCCCTGCTGCATCAACAACATCGGAATCGCCTGCAGGCCCACCTCGGCCAGCACACAGCCCAGCAGCAGCCACAGCCCGGCCAGCGCGGCACGCCGCAACGGCCCGAAGGGGGCGCGCCACAGCAGTACCAGCCCCAGCAACAAGGCGATCAGCATCGGCACCCGCGACAACAGGCCGGTGATCAGGCTGAGCAGGATGTCGGTGGTGGTCATGGCCAACGGCTCAGTCCGCGCTGACCAGCACGGCATCGCGTGCGCGCAGCGCGGCGTAGACCGGGTCGGTGTCCGGGCGCACGCCGTGCCACAGCGCGAAACTTTCGGCAGCCTGTTCCACCAGCATGCCCAGGCCGTCGATGGCGTAACGGCATTGCGCCGCGCGCGCCCAGGCCAGGAACGCGATGGCGGTTTGCCCGTAGTTGAGATCCACCGCGGCAGTGAGGCTGTTGACCAGGCCCAGCGGCAGCGCGAACGCACCGGCGTCGCGGTCGCGTCCGGCGGCGGTGGCGTTGACGATCAGCTCGAAGTCGCCGAGTTCGCGCAGGTCTTCGATGTAACGCGACACCACCCTAGCGGGTTCGCCGAGCGCATCGCACAACGCATCGGCGCGCTCGGGCGAGCGGTTCACCACCACCATTTCGGTGATGCCCGCTTCCAGCAAGGCCGGCGCGACGCCGCGGGCGGCACCACCGGCGCCGAGCAGCAACACGCGACGACCGCGCAGATCCAGGCCGTGGCGATCGGTGAGATCGCGTACCAGGCCGATGCCGTCGGTGTTGTCGCCCTGCCATTGGCCGTCGTTGCGCACCAGCGTGTTCACCGCCCCGGCCAGCTGCGCGCGATCGCTCAGGCTGGCGGCCAGCGCAAAGGCGGCCTCTTTCAACGGCAAGGTGACATTTGCGCCCTTGCCGCCTTCGTCGGCGAAGCGCTGCAGCGTGCTGGCGAACGCTTCCGGCGGCGCATCGATGGCGGTGTAGTCCAGCGCGATGCCGGTCTGCTTGCCGAAGTCGGCATGGATGGCCGGCGACAGCGAATGGGCGACAGGGTGACCGAACACGGCATAACGGGATACGGGCATGAAACGATCTCTGGTTGACTAGACTGTGCGTGACCTGGAGCAGGAACACCGCATGCAACTTCGATGGACGCCGCTCGCGCTGGCGGCGAGTTTACTCTTCGTCCCGTCCGCGTCGGGACTTGCCGAGTTCGGCATCGAAGGCATGGGCGTGGTGTCCACACCGGCCAACGAGGCGCACGCCACGCTCAGCCCGGATGGGCAACGCATCGTCTGGGCCAGCGACCGCGCCGGGGGCCCCGGTGGCTGGGACCTGTGGCAGGCACATCTGCGCGGCGGGCGCTGGCAGGACGCGCAGCCGCTGCCGCTCAATACCGCCCAGGACGAGATCACGCCGCTGTTCAGTGCCGATGGGCGCTGGCTGCTGTTCGCCTCGTCGCGGCCGGGCGGCACCGGTGGCAGCGACCTGTACCGCGTGCCGGTGGATGCGCAGGGTGGCCTGGGCGCGGTGCAATCGTTGGGCGCGGCGATCAATAGCCGCGGCAACGAGCGCGCGCCCAGCCTGTCGCTGGACGGCACGCGACTGCTGTTCGCCAGCGATGGCCACGGCGGCGCCGGCGGCCTGGATGTGTTGGTGGCGCGCTGGGATGGGCGCGCGTTCACCGCACCTGCGCCACTGCGCGACATCAATACCGGTGCCGACGAACTGGATGCGGCCTGGCTTGGCGACGGGCGTGGCCTGGTATGGGCGCGCGGTGCAGTCGATGGCCCCAGCCAGTTGTTGCTGGCCACATGCAGCAACGGGCACTACGCCCAGGACCAGGCCTTGCCGCTGTCGTTCAACGGGCCGCAGGAGCGCACGTTCGGCGCGGTGGTGGATGCGGCCAAACCGGGCGAGCTGCTGGTCACCGGCAGCGCGCGCGCACCACGCGCGGGGCAACTGGATATCTACCGGATGAAGGCGCCGGCGGTGGAGGGAGATGCCAGCTGCCGTTGAAGGCGGATGGATGCGCAAACTCTTGCCAGGGGCTGCCTGGGACACGACTTCACGCCAAGCTGTTGCAGAGCGGATGATCTGGGTCACGCTGCAGGGCGCTGATCTGCGGTGTGACTGTAGGGCTGCTGATCTGAGGCTTGGTCGCAGGGCCCTTGCCCGCCTACCATCGCAGGATACGCCGCAAGTACGTCCTGCTAGGCTCTTACGCGGCATCCGTGCCGCGTAAGGTCCCGCGCCGGTAGGCGGACAAGGGCCAGTCGAGATGGTCGGTGTGCATGGTCAAAAGCGGGAGCGGCAGCAAGCGGGTCAGATGCAGCGGTGGTTGCATGATCCTTGTGATCTGGCAGACGTGGTCTGATTTCCAAAACTTTCCGTCGAAGGCGCGCAGCAAGTGGATGGGGTTTCCCCCTATCGCTAATCGTCATCCACACATGCATACAAGCAGCCAGGCCGCTGCGTTAAGTCCTCTCGCTTAAGTCATCCCGCTTGTGCGGTTCCATCAGCGCACGACCAATTTGGCAGGCGTGATGTCCTTACCGGTTCCGGGACCCTTGGCGGCATGGATGCCGCCAAGGAGCCTGCATGGACGGATTCACGGCGTGTCCCGGAGGTGGTGAGGGCATCGCGCCCTCGATCAACCAGGCTTTCGATTCAAGCATCGGACCGCGCTTAGACGCCGCCATGGTTGGCGGCTCACAAAACCACCGCGCACGCTGCAAGGAGTGCATGGTCGATCCTAGCTAGGACGCAGCATGTATCGGTCGTTCACCGCGATTTCTCCAAACCGCTCGCACCCGCTTAGCGACCGCACGCCACGTTTTACTAGCCGCTCCAACGCAGCGATGCAGTGGCGATGACCGCGCTCAATACACATCGCGCCGATAACGTCCCGCTGCGGTCAGCGACTCCAGCCGCGTCTCGCCCAGCAAGTCGCGCAGCGTGGCATCGACCTCACGCGCCATGCTGTCCAGGCTGCCGCAGACATGGATCACCGCACCGCGATCGATCCAGTGGCGCAAGGTGTCGCCGGTCTCGCGCAAGTGATGCTGCACGTAGCGCTTGTGCGCCTGGTCACGCGAGAACACCCGGTCCAGCTGCTGCAGATGGCCACGTGCATGCCAGGCCTGGAGTTCGTCGGCAAACAGACCATCGTGCGCGGCCTGCCGTTCGCCGAACAGCAGCCAATGCCCGTGCACGCCGGCCAGCTCGGCCTCGCGCAACAAGGCACGTAAACCGGCGATGCCGGTGCCGTTGCCGATCAATACCATCGGCGCCGCCTCGACGCGATGGAAGCCGGGATTGGTGCGCAACCGCGCGCGCACCGCCGCACCCATCGGCGCATGGCAGATCAGCCAGCCCGAGCCCAGCCCTGGACTGCCATCGCTGCGGGCGGTCAGGCGCACCACCGCCGTGGCCACGCCATCGGCCGGCACGCTGGCCAGCGAATAGTCGCGTGTAGGCAGCCAGTCGCAGGCATCCAGCCAGGCCTGTGGATCGGGACACGGCGCTGGCGGCGCGGCCGGCGGCGGCAGCACACGCTCGGCGGCGGCCTGATGCAGCGGCAGCAACTGCGCATCGACATGCACCAATGCATCGGGCGAAAGGCCCCACGCCGCCAGACATGCACGCACCTGCGCATCGGCGTGCGCAGGCTGCACCTCGAGGATATCGCCCGCCTGCCAGTGCGCCTGCAGCGATGGCTGCAGGTCGATGCGCCAGATCGGCGCCCCCTCGCTGCCCGGGTTGAGATGCGTGCGCGCGGACAGCGTCCACTGCGTCAGGCGCGGCCGCGTCAGCGCGACAGCGGCCACCGGCGCGCCGGCAATCTGCGCCAGTTGCGCATGCCATTGCGCAAGCGCCTGCGGGTCGGCGTTGTCCATTTCCACGGCGGGGAACAACGCGCGTGCGCCCTGCGCGTCCAGCCACTGCTCGATGCGCCGCGAAAATCCGCAAAACTGCGCATATTGGCGGTCGCCCAGTGCCAGTACCGCGTAAGCCAGCTGCGGCAAGGCGATGCGCTGGCGCAGCAGTTCGCGCTCGAATCCGCGCGCCGCGTCCGGCGGCTCGCCATCGCCGAACGTGCTGATCACCAGCAAGGCGTGCCGGGTGGCCTGCAACTGCGGCGCATCCACCTGCGCCAGCGCGCGCACCTGCACCGGCAGGCCGGCCGCCTGCAGATGCCCGGCTGCCTGCCAGGCCAGCCGCTCGGCAAAACCGCTCTGGCTGGCGAAGGCGATCAACCACGGCTCGGCCTGCGAGGCCGGCGGCGCGCCCTGCAGCAGCACGCGTGCGGCGCGCAACTCGCGCTTCTTGCGGCGGCGATCCAGGTACAGCATCCAGCCGCTGATGAAGAACACCGACATGCCGATGCTCGCCAGCATCACCACGATGCGCCCCGGCAATCCGAAAAAACTGCCCGAGTGCAGCGGGAACATGCTCACCAGCCACTGCTGGCCGCGCGGCAACTGCGCGTAATCCTGGCGACGCAGCAAGGCGCCGCTGGCGGCGTCGATTTCCAGATTGTCGTAGGCGCGGTCGTGGTCGGGCCGGGCCGGCAAGAACCGTACGCTCATCGGCTGCCCGGCACGGGTGGGGACCCGCAGATCCAACGCGGCGTGATGGGTGCCCGGGATACCGTCCAGAGTGCGCTGCACGCGCGCGAAATCCACCGTCGCCGGCCGATGCTCGCCCCCGTCGCCGCGCATGGCCGGCTCCTTGCCGAGCAAGGCCACCATGCCGTCGCGATACCAGTCGTACGACCAGGTCAGCCCGGTCAGCGCGACCAGCAGGTAGACCAGCAGGCACCAGGTGCCGAACACCGCATGCAGGCTCCACAGAAAACTGCGCCCCTGCCGCCGCCATTCCACCGCCCACCAGGTCCGCAGGCTCCACCAGCGCCGCGGCCAACGCAGATACAGCCCGGACGCGCAGAAAAACAGCAGGATCAAGGTACATGCCCCGGTCACTGCCTGGCCGCGCTTGCCCGCAGTCAGATGGCGGTGCAGGTCTTCGATAAACGCAAACGCGCCACTCAAGCGCGGCGCGGCGACGCGCTCGCCGGTGTAAGGGTCGAAGTACACGCGCCCGCCGCCCTTGCCTGCCAGACGTGCGGTGGAAGGCCGCGCGCCGGTGGGGTCGATCAGCATGCGTGTCACCGCCTGCTGTTTTCCTGCATCGCGCGGAGTCAGGTCGAGCCGCTGCAACAACACATCCACCGGCAACGCACGCTCGCCGGCGGCATGCCGTACGGCCAGCTGCGCGATGGCCGGGTTGGCCAGCCGCACGATCTCGTTTTCGAAGGACATCAGCGCGCCGGTCACGCCCATCACCGACAGCACCAACCCGGCCGTGATGCCGAGCAGCCAGTGCAGTTGGAACAGAACCGTCTTGAGCACGCGCGAACAACCTGAAGCGGCAGGGCTCGCCATTGTAGATGAGAATCGTTATCGCAGTCGGCGCGCCTGGATCGATGGCGAATGCGTCGTCTTGCAGGCAGCCCTGGCCGGCCACGCTGCTTGCGCATCGCGATCAGGCGCCTGGTTGCCGGCCTGCGGCCCTAGGCCGGCGATGTGCCGGTAAGTAGAAGCAGATCGCGTGGATCAGATCGGACCGCTACAGCGCACAACAGGCCGGCGCTGCCGGTCCGTGCAACAACGCGGAAGATCCGACACGACCATCGGATGCCCTCTTCACCGCATCAAATGCGCGTTGAGCGGCATCCACGAAAGATGCCACCACAACGCCTCTCACGCAGCACGTCTAAACGCGCTCAACCTTCGCGCAGCCAGCGCGCCACCTGCGGTGCGAAATAGGTCAGCACGCCATCGGCACCGGCGCGCTTGAAGGCCATCAGCGCTTCCAGCACGCAGCGGCGTTCGTCCAGCCAGCCGTTGGCGGCGGCCGCCTTGAGCATCGCGTACTCGCCGCTGACCTGGTAGGCGAAGGTCGGCACGCGAAATTCCTGCTTCACCCGGCGCACCACATCCAGGTACGGCATGCCCGGCTTGACCATCACCATGTCCGCACCCTCTTCCAGGTCCAGCGCAATCTCGCGCATGGCCTCGTCGCTGTTGGCCGGGTCCATCTGATAGGTGGTCTTGTCGGCCTTGCCCAGATTGCCGGCGCTGCCGACCGCATCGCGGAACGGGCCGTAGAACGCCGAGGCGTACTTGGCCGAATACGCCATGATGCGCACGTTGAGATGGTCGTCGGCATCGAGCGCGCGACGGATCGCACCGATGCGGCCATCCATCATGTCCGAGGGCGAGATGATGTCCACACCCGCTTCGGCATGCGACAGCGATTGCCTGACCAGCGCGTCGACGGTGATCTCGTTGAGCACATAACCCTTGGCGTCGATGATGCCGTCCTGGCCGTGGGTGGTGTACGGGTCCAGCGCCACGTCGGTCATGACCCCCAGCTCCGGGAAGCGCGCCTTGAGCGCGCGCACCGCACGCTGCGCCAGGCCATCCGGGTTCCAGGCCTCGGCCGCATCCAGGCTCTTGCCGGCCGGGTTGATCACCGGGAACAGGTCGATCACCGGAATGCCCAGTTCCAGCGCGTTTTCCGCTTCGCGCAGCAGCTCGTCCAGCGACAGCCGCTCCACGCCCGGCATCGAGGCGATGGGCGCGCGGCCGGACAACTCATGCACGAACACCGGCCAGATCAGGTCATCGGTGGTCAAGGTGTTTTCGCGCATCAGGCGGCGCGAAAACGCATCGTGGCGCATGCGACGGGGACGATAGTGCGGGTGGGCCATGACAAGGCTCCTTGTGACAGCCAACAAGTCTACGCCCGCCACCTTGCTGCGGACGCCGCTGCGACGCACTGTCGCAGCGCTGCAACGGCTAGATCACGCCGCCGCCCAGGCTCAAGCGGATCACCCCGACCACGATCACCAGACCGTTGAGAAGCAGGCCGGTCTTGGCACGGCCACGATTGCCGGCCGAGGTAAACAACAGCGCGATCGCCGCGATCAGCGCACCCACTGCCGCGAACGGAATCAGGAACCAGTTGCCCCAGCCCAGCAGCGGAATGAAGGCCAGCACCATCCACAGCAGCGCCACGATCCCCCACAACAGACTGATCAATCCCACGTGCCACCTCTCCTTGAACAAAGCGCGAGCATACCGGCGCGGCCGTCCGCACGGCGTGGGCAGGCGGTCACCCTGACCAATGGCGGCCTGGCGGCTTGGCGGCTTGGCGGCTTGGCGGCAGCCTCACACGGGCGTGGCTAGTGTGCGACAGCGTCCGATGGGTTTCAGAGTGCTGCCAGGACCATGGCGTCGTCGCCGCCAGGTGGCACGTCGGCTTGCCGCGTCGTGTTAGCCACTCTTCAGTCAGGGCGCCGGATCATCGCCGTCATCACCATCTTTCAGGGGGCCACATCATGAACAGGCATTTCGTCGTCGGCGCTGCGCTTGCCCTGCTGCTGGCCGGCTGCGCCAGCAGCTCCAAGGTCATGCTGGGCCAGGCACGCGCCCCGATCGACCCCGCCCAGGTGCAGGTCTATTCGCATGCCCCGGTCGGCTCGGTGGAGATCGCCCAGCTCGAATCCACCAGCGCCGCCGGTTTCGGCACCCAGGGCCAGACCGATGCCGCCGTGCAGCGCCTCAAGCGCGAAGCCGCCAAGCTGGGCGCCAACGGCGTGGTCATTGTCGGCGTCGGCTCGGAACGCTCCGGCGGCGGCCTGTCGGTCGGCGGCGGCAGCTACGGCGGCCGCGTCGGTGGCGGCCTGGGTATCGGCATCCCGACCACCCAGAAGCGTGCGGCGGGTATGGCGATCTGGGTGCCGGCGGGGGCCAGGGAGACGGCCACCAAAGAACCCTGAGAGTCGCTTCAGGACGGCAACGCGCCGGAGATTCCTTGCGAGGACGAGCAGTTAGGACGCACGTCGCCTGGAGCGGGCTCCTGCCGAAAATCTGAAGACATTCATCAGGCGATAGGCATTAAAAGTCTGGAAATGCGGTTAGCTCTGTGGCACCTTACGGCAGACCTGCGTTTAACCGCACACAAGGAAGATGGCCGTGGCAGGCACTCAAACGAACAATTTCAGCGCTGACAGTAGCGCCAGCGCGGGCGTCTATCGCTGCATCGGCAGCCTTGGGTCCGCTCTCAGGAAAGCCGCCGAGAGGACCGGTCGGGGCTGCCGTCTGTCTTTCTTTCCGTATCAAGCTAATTCAGTGAGACTTGCCATGACTGACCATGTCCGTCGTTCGCGCGCCCCGTTTTCCCGCCTTGCAGCAGGCTTGTTCCTCGCCGTGGGGCTTTGTGCGGGTCAAGCAAATGCACAGGGGGTGATTACCCATGACCCGCTGACGCTGGAAAGCATTTTGGGTGAATACGGAAAGGAATTATCGCGCTGGAAGGAGACCATTTCGCAATACCAGAAGGAATATGCGCATTACCAGCAACAGCTGATCAGGCTGCAGAGCCTGAACTTGAGCGTTACGAAGTTGGAAGACAACTTCGTCGAGCGCGATCTCAACTACGGGATGGCAGCAGCATGCTCTGGTACAGGCGGTGGCCTGGGAGGCATTATGACAAGCATCAAAAACATGCTGCCCAACATGGATGGCAACCTGGTGACTGAGCAGACCAAGATCTGTCAGCTGATGGTGATGACTGACAACGCGCGCTACAACGAATCTGTCCGCATGCTCAAACGATTGATTCAGCGCAACAAAGAGTTCGATCAGAGGATTCAGTCGCAACGGAAAGGCGTCGGAACCAGCCAGGGCGCGCTTGCCGCAAATGACAACGAGGTCGCACGCTTTGTGGCGCAGAACTCGATGGAGCTCGATTACTGGCAGGCAAAATTGAAGGCCTACGACTACTACGAGGCTTCCTTGAAAGGCGACCAGCGAAAGCTGACCAAGCGCGCCTTTGATGGCAATAAGGAGGGCGGCATTCCACTGGTCACCCAGCTGGTACAGGCTGCTGCTTTGAAGGCGGCATTATCAGTTGATTGAATGCACTTGCACATTTGTCATGCACGGCAGGCAGTTTTTCAGGATCAAATCGGGGCGGATATGGACAGCGTTTTTCAGGGTGCATTGAGTTGGCTTAAGCCGATGGCCGATGTAGGCATTGGCGACTATGTTTTTTTCAAGCTGATCAATGATTACCTAAATAAGGAAATCGACACGTTCGGTATGGAGCTCATCGGCCGTGCCATGACGTGGGTGAGCGTAATCGCCATGATTTTGGTCACGCTGTGGGTGATGGTCGTTGGCTATCGGCTAGCGACCGGGCAGTCTCGCAATTCGGCAATGGAGACCATGGGTAAGGCCGCGAAAATCGTCTTTATCCTGAGTATCGCCACCGCGGTGGGAAGCAACGGCGCGATGCTGCACAAGACGATGACGCAGAACCTGGATAAGGAGATCCACGAACTGTTCACAGGCGAAAGCGGTACGTCAGCAGCCGATGCAATCGACGAAAATCTTGGCTATACGCAGCTTGCGATGGCCGCCGTGGATGTGGTGAACATCGACTCCGACGATCCGGAGGCGCTTCAAAAGAAGAGCAATGCCATGCTGCTTGCCGGATTTGGCACAGCAAGTCCCGCGATGGCGGCAGGCGCCATGCTGCTGTTGTTCAAGTTCACGATGGCGTTCCTGGTCGGCGTTGGCCCCATCTTCATCCTGGCACTGATGTTTGATGCAACCAAGGATCTCTTCAAGAAGTGGCTGTTCTATGTGATCGGCACCTTATTCTCGATGTCGATGCTCTCGGTGGTATCGGCCATCGTGCTCAAGCTCGCCACCAAGGTCGCCATCGCGCTCTGGGTTGCCAAAGGCATCACCGGGCTGATGGGTAACAATACGGAAGGCCTGAGCTCGCAAGCCTTGCAGCAGGGCGGCATCGGCTTACTGCTGACCACCCTCATCATCACCATGCCTACCGTCGCGGCAGCGCTATGGCAGGGAAGCATGGGAACGTTTATGGCGTACTCGGCATTTGGTACCGCTGGTGCTAGCAGTGCTGCACCCGGGCCACAGGGGCAGCCGCCTGGGTCTTACACACCAGCGCGCAGTGATGATGGAGCCAGATCTACCCCAGAATCTCGACCAGCAGACCTGAGTGCCGGCCGAGTTTCGGGATCCTCTGCCAGTAATGCTGTCACGGCTGCAGCTGGTTCGCGAGGTTTAGCAAATTCAGGTACAGACAACCGAATCGCCTAAGAGCTGATTAGAAGGTAGCGCCGATGTTGAGACTATTATTTATTTTTTTTCTAGTAATTCCTTGTTCCGCATTAGCGGAACAAGGCTGTCCATCCGGGCAATACCCAATTGGCGGTCAGGGCGCAGTTGCATGTGCTCCTATACCTCAATCCACTCAACAGTCGCGACCTCGCCCAAGCGGAAAATGGATTAAGACTTGGGGCGCTATTGCGCTAGGAACTATTGATGGGGTTCCGAATTACGGCGTGCCAACGGGATTACCTAGCGAATCTTCGGCAAAAAAAGAAGCCCTTGCAAGATGTACGAAGCTAGGCGCAGACAACTGCCACATTGTTGTCACTTATCGCAACCAATGTACAGCAATAGGTGAACCTCAGAGTAATGGGAAGCCAGATCCGAACGGATATGTTCAGTTCGCACGACAACCAGGCCAAGAAAACGCAATTAAAGAAGCTCTAAAAAGTTGCGAAAGGAGAAATCCTACAATGCAATGCAAGGTTATTTATTCTGCATGCTCAGAGCCAATTTTTGAGGAGTTCTAGGAACTCTATAGATAACAACAACGTGTAAATTGATTTATTGCACGCGAGCACGACTTATAACAGAATTGAAAATCTGCCAGAGACCAAGCTCGTTATGCAGCACCTATTTATAAAAGCCCTACTCTGCTTCGCCCTACTTTTTTTGACAGGTTGCAACCCTATGAATGCTGCCTATGCAAAACCTGATAATACCGTGGCCGATTGGCCCTTAAAGTTTGTACGGCATAGCTTCGGCGCCGCCTGCTACTCGACGTATGGATGCAAGGTCCGCTACAACAATTTCCTGTTCATTGATGACCCGGATGACAAGCTCGAAGTGTCGTCGGCTTCGTTGGGAGAAAAGTATCCTTCCAATCTTGGTGGCGGCTACCTAGGCGTAAAGAACTTTCCGCCCCCGATCGAGATCTCCTGGCGCTCAAAAGATGGTCAGACCCATGAGGCCAAGGTCGATTTGGCAGAGATTTTTGGTGACGGTTTGATCCGACATAACGTCAAACGCGAAGATATCCCGGCGGGCATTTCAATCGGCGATCCAGAAATCGTGTTAGAGGTTAATGATCGTACGGTGAATGTTTACATGCGTGCCTTCATCCCTACAAAAACCCCTCAGATCCCGGGAAACCCTCGCAGTAGCTTTAGGGATGACTTGGTCGTAGCTTGGACAAGATCGTACTAGCGTCCACTGTTTTTTTGTCATTGTAATCATGGAGATGTTTCATGGAAAAGAAACCCCTTCCGGATGGTGTGACCACTTATCCAGCCGATGCAAAGGACCTTGCTAGCTACGATAACGCGACCCAAGCGCTCTCAGCTCAGAAATTACCAATAATGGTGGACTCGGCACAGCCGCATTCCCGTTTATTTGTTGCCGCCTTCGATGGTACTGGCAATAATTTGTACAAAGATGCGCCTGAGCATCGAACGAATGTCGCTGAAGCCTACCTGCAGATTGATGCTGCGCGGAGGAAAGAGGGAATTGAAAATATCGGCGCTGGCTACGTCGAAGGGGTCGGCACCCAAGGTGGGCTAGGCGGTACACGCGATCTCATGCAGGGCTACACCTATGAGGCACGCCTGGAAGAGATGTATGTGAAATTTGCAGAGCAATCAGCGAAGTGGATTCGAGAGGACCCCGAAGCAAAGATCAGTGTCGCTCCGATTGGTTTCAGCCGTGGCGCCGAGCAGGCAGCAGGCTTCGCACGCTTGGTCCACGAGCGCGGCATCCAGGACCCTGAGGGTATGGTGATCAAGCGCGGAACTAATGGCCTGATCGAGCATATCGAATTCACCAAGCCGCCGCTGGTTGCACCAGGGCAAGTCGCCCAATCGGTTGGACTGTTCGATCCTGTGGGTACTGGCGTTCCTCGCGACCATGACCGACGCCTGCCGCCATCGGTGATTTCCGGCTTCCAGATCACTGCCGAGGATGAACGCCGCAATCTGTTCCAGTCTACGGCCATTATGGATAACGGCCGCACAGAAGACGGCCGCTTCCTCAACGTCACCGTGGGTGGCGCACACAGCGACATCGGTGGAAGCTATAGTCAAAATGGTCTTGCCATCCGCAGCGGCAACGTCATGGTGGATTATCTCAATGGGTTAAGTGCCCAACCATTTCTAGATAAACGCGCCGTACCAAGCGCACCAGAAATGAATGTCGTCCACCGGTCTGAGGAACATCAGTTTATCTACAGCACTTCGCTGTACGACAAGACCGGTGCGCGCGGCGTGCAAACAGAACTGGCACCACCTGCGCTGTGTCGCATCGATTGCCTGGATGCACAGCCGGTCGATAAGGCCTTGGCAGAGAA
Organism: Xanthomonas sp. 4461; assembly: GCF_024806475.1. Classification (NCBI taxonomy): domain Bacteria; kingdom Pseudomonadati; phylum Pseudomonadota; class Gammaproteobacteria; order Lysobacterales; family Lysobacteraceae; genus Xanthomonas; species Xanthomonas sp. 4461. The sequence continues at coordinate 129,286 of NZ_JANTYV010000004.1, forward strand.
ATTTACGTTCAAGCCGGTTGCGATTGGACCGGTGCCGGCTGAGCCACATGCACTCAAAGCTTCACAATCAACAGTTCCAAACGACCCGCTCTACCAAGCGATTCACAGCAAGCTACCGGCAGGTACTTCTGACGCCATTGCCATGCATGCCACGGTCGAGGCAAAGCGCGAAGGCATCGTGCGGGCCGATCAGCTGCAGAGCGTGACGCTGCAGCAAGGCAATGTCTGGATCGTTGGTCAGACACCAGGTTTTCGGGTCAAAGTAGACCTTTCTGCCCCCATGCCTCCCTTGGACGAAAGCATTCGCCAATCGCAAGCGCTTGATGAGCAGCGCATGCGTCCTACGCCTGACCGCACGCCCTCGCCCGTCCACACCATGTAAGACATACTGGCCGTTCGACGAACGGAAGGATCCTCTTGTGCGTGTTGTCGCTTGGCCCAGTCGATGTCCTCATCGCCACAGCTTGATTGTCGGCTACCGCCAGGGCACTTGGCAGTCGCGCGAATCGGCCCTGGCGGCCATGGGCAAGACGACCAAGATCGTCTTCATCGTGATGATCGCCACCAGCCTGGGCGCCAACGACGCCCCGCTGCACAAGACCTTCACCCAGAACCTGGACAAGGAGCTGCATGGGCTGTTCACCGGAAGACACCACGTCGGCCGATGCAATCGACCAGAATCTGGCGTTGACCCAGCTCGCCTTGGCGGCGGTGGATGTAGTGCGCATCGACCCGGACGACCCGGAGTCGCTCGAGCAAAAGCGCAGTGCCATGCTGGTGGCAGGCGTTGGCGCATCCAGCCCCGCCATGGCGGCCGGTGCGATGTTGCTGCTGTTCAAGTTCACGATGGCGTTCCTGGTCGGCGTTGGCCCCATCTTCATCCTGGCACTGATGTTTGATGCAACCAAGGATCTCTTCAAGAAGTGGCTGTTCTATGTGATCGGCACCTTATTCTCGATGTCGATGCTCTCGGTGGTATCGGCCATCGTGCTCAAGCTCGCCACCAAGATCGCCATCGCGCTCTGGGTTGCCAAAGGCATCACCGGGCTGATGGGTAACAATACGGAAGGCCTGAGCTCGCAAGCCTTGCAGCAGGGCGGTATCGGGATGTTACTGACTGTAGTGATCATCACGATGCCAACCGTTGCGGCAGCGCTGTGGCAAGGAAGCATGAGCAGCTTCATGCACTTCTCAGCATTTGGCGGAGGTGGCGCTGCATCACCCGGGCCACAAGGGCAACCGGTCGGATCTTATGGATCAGGCCGAATTGAAAACAACGATACGCGATCAAATAGCTCACCTGCCCAGCTCCCGCAAACTAATCATCGAGCCTCAGGGTCCCCACAGCCAACTCTGATCTCTGAAAATTCGGGATCAAGAGGGGTGGCCAACCAAGATTCCAGCAGATTTACTTAATGGAAAAATTGAGCTGATTATTATATGAAGAAAATTTTAAATTTCAATATTATTTTTATTTTTATACTTTTCACGACTGGCGAGGTTCAGGCAGAGCAAGGCTGTCCCGCAGGGCAAATTCCTAGTCAGGCAGGAGGCAGTATGTCCTCCTGCGGACCGATACCTGCTGGCTATTATCAACAGCAAAAGCCAGCTCAGCCTACCGGGGAATGGGTTAAGACCTGGGGAGCCATTGCGATGGGCTCTATAGACTCAATTACGAGTTATGGCGTTACTACAGGAAAACGCACTAAAGCAGAGGCAGAAACTGACGCATTGAGACGCTGCGCATCCCATGGAGAGAAAAATTGCAGCGTTGGACTCACATATGAGAATCAGTGCGCTGTCATTGTCGAACCACAAGTGGATGGAAAGCCTCTTTCTGGCGGATTTGTTCGCTTCATTGGCAGAAAGACTATCCGCGCGGCCAGCGACGATGCTTTAGCAATTTGCAAAAAAGACAATAGCAAGGTAACAAACGCAAACTGCAAGATTGTATACACTGCCTGCTCAGAGCCCTTTTTCCAAGATTTCTAATCGGCCATCGTGCTCAAGCTCGCCACCAAGTTCGCCATCGCGCTCTGGGTTGCCAAAGGCATCACCGGGCTGATGGGTAACAGTACGGAAGGCCTGAGCTCGCAAGCCTTGCAGCAGGGCGGTATCGGCTTACTGCTGACCACCCTCATCATCACCATGCCTACCGTCGCGGCAGCGCTATGGCAGGGAAGCATGGGAAAGTTTATGGCGTACTCGGCGTTTGGTACCGCTGGTGCTAGCAGTGCTGCACCCGGGCCACAGGGACAGCCACCGGGGTCGTATGTTCCCCAGCATGGCGGAAGTAACACCTCTACTCCAGAAACCTCACGCCAGATGCCAAGTGGTCATAATTACTCAGGATCACTACAAACCTCCACGCCGCAAGAAGGTAGCGGTTCGAGGGGTGCAGCCAATAACAACAGCCGCTTCACTTGAGCGAAATAGTTATGAGAATCCACTTTACACTCCTCTTACTAGTTTTGATTATTTGCTTTTCACCTCTAGCGCAGGCTGAAGGCGGGTGCCCGGCGGGGCAATACCCAATTGGGGGTCAAGGAGCAATCGCATGCGCCCCAATCCCACAGGGAAGTGTTCAGCAAGAATCTCGCCCAAGTGGAAAGTGGATAAAAACATGGGGTGCGGTTGCAGTTGGTATATTGGACGACAAACCCCTGTATGCCGTACCGGTTGGTCTCGCCTCAGAAGACGCAGCAAAAAAAGAAGCTTTGGATAGATGCAACAAGTCAGGCGCCAAGGGGTGTCGGCCCTCGACGACTTTTCGTAATCAATGCATGTCCATAGGTGAACCTCAAATCGAAGGATCGCCAAAACCTGATGGTATTATTGAGTTTTCAAGGCAGCCTACCGAACAGCTTGCAAAAGGCGCAGCCCTTCGTGGATGTAGCGAGGAAAATCCACGCGCTGAGTGCAAAATAATTCACACAGCTTGTTCTGAGCAAATTTTTGAGAAGTTTTGAATTATTTTAAATAGAACACAGACTCACAGAACGGTCGGAATGGCTGTGAAATAGTATGCGTTTAGCCATCCTCATCTTGTGTCCGCTTACATTTCAGGTGAAATCACGATAATTGCAAATTCCCCATAGCTTTTCGGCGTCTAGCCAAGGGATTTCTTCGGGAACGTTTTACAGCCTAGACTGATCACAGTACGTATACATTAGTGTGACTTCGGCCATCGTGCTCAAGCTCTCTACCAAGGTCGCCATCGCGCTCTGGGTTGCCAAAGGCATCACCGGGCTGATGGGTAACAATACGGAAGGCCTGAGCTCGCAAGCCTTGCAGCAAGGCGGCATCGGCTTACTGCTGACCACCCTCATCATCACCATGCCTACCGTCGCGGCAGCGCTATGGCAGGGAAGCATGGGAACGTTTATGGCGTACTCGGCATTTGGTACCGCTGGTGCTAGCAGTGCTGCACCCGGGCCACAGGGGCAGCCGCCTGGGTCTTATATGCCGCAGCAGATCTCCAACGATAAGGCTAACTCACAAGCCCCCCTGCTCAATGCATCGGGCGGACAGAGAGCATCAGGCACTCATCAGATTACTGCACCCCAGGAAGGCACGGGCACTGGAGGCGTAGCCAATCAAGATAACAGTCGCTTTACTTAGAATAGAGGCTAATTTGAATATCTTAGTTTTATTATCTTTTTATTTACTTTCTTTCGTGGGTTTTGCACACGCTGAAGGCGGATGTCCGCCCGGCCAGTTTCCGATAGGTGGCCAAGGAGCAATGGCATGCGCCCCGTTACCTCAAGGCAATAACCAACAACAAGCTAGGCCAAGCGGGAAATGGATTAAAACGTGGGGTGCCATAGCCATGGGATCTATTGACTCCGTCACAAGCTACGGTGTAACTACGGGAAAACTCTCAAAAGCAGAGGCAGAGGCAGATGCATTATTACGATGCCGATCGCACGGTGAAACTAACTGCCGGATTGGATTGGCTTATAGAAATCAATGTGCAGTTGTTGCCGAACCCCATGTCAATGACAAGCCATTTTCCGAAGGATACTCCGCATTCATCGGGGCCAGCACGGTGCAGAAAGCAAGCGATATTGCGCTGATTAAATGCAATCAAACCAACAAAGAATTTTCAGGATCAAAGTGCGCGATTGTTTACAGCGCCTGCTCAGAACCAATTTTTGAAAAGTTCTAGAGCACCATAAAGCAACAAATTCTCAAAGCCATGTTTACTACATGCCGAGATTTACTTTATTGCCACATGGCCCAAAAAAAATGATTAAGCACATAAATGTGATGATTCCTTGCCACTTGTCTTTTCTTTCTTTGACAGGTTGCAACCCTATGAACACTACCTATGCAAAACCTGACAATACCGTGGCAGATTGGCTCTTAAAGTTTGTACGCCATAGTTTTGGTGCAGCCTGCTATTCGACGTATGGATGCAAGGTCCGCTACAACATGGCCGCGAGCGAAAGAGCGCCACACCCATTGCATGGGCCAGCTGGGGGCGTGCCCGAACATGTCAGCTTGTTGATTTTTCGAATGACAGGACAGTATCGTGCATGGGCCGCATTGGATCAGGCGGGGTTGTTCGAGGTGCCCTTTGAACCTATGCTGGTCCTGGGAAGTTCGCGTCGCCGCACTAGTGCGATGTCGGGATCAGCGAATCGCCCAATCCGGGCCAAAACTGCATTTCCTCGATTGCGCAATGCGCACAGGCAGCGACAGCATTTCCAATGAATCCCAAGATTATCGGTCGTTTCGCTTTCATCCTCATGCCCCTTCTCCTTGCAGGATGCAAACCCATGACTACCCCATCCTCAAAAGCCGACGCGACGACCAGCGATCCGACTTACCGGAAGAACTCGCATCCGACGCAAGCGTACCGGATCACGATGACAATCGAGGATGCGCCGGGGCCGTTCGAGTGGGTCTCGGGTACGGCGTTCTACCAGATGACCAACCACAAGCAATGCACGCCAATCGAACCCGTTGCCGGCGTGTGGAACAAGTCTGGTGAAGACGGAGTTCCCATCCACTTCGAGAAGATAAATGCATCCACGTATGTTGGCACGGTCTATGCCGACGGCATGGTAGATGCGGACTATTATGGCAAGGGGACGTGTTATTTTGAGTTAGACGGAGTTGGAATCTCCCTGAAAGCTTCCGAAAAGCATGAAGATACACGCTTTCAGCCCGCCCTGTTTAAGAACGAGATTTACAGCAAAGCTCCAAAGGTCACCTACTTTTGGAAAGGACGCTACCCGAAGGAAGATGTGGAGAACTTCCCTGACAGCGGCAGATCAAGAATCGACCAATTCAATGACAATGCCCGTAATGACATCTTTAAAGTCACCCTGACTACTGAAAAGGTGACCCCATGAGCCTTACGAGCCAGCAATATGCCGCTCTCTCTGACGATGTTTATCAGGAGCCGCGAGAAACAGGCCCGGTTAGTCGACCTGTAAATATTGGCGGCATTACTTACAAGCGCCTCGAGTATGTAGACAGCCCTTCAGGCTATCAAGGCATGGTCTACCAGCGGATCGATACGAACGAGATCATCGTCGCCCATCGTGGCACCGAGACTGAGCGCGAGCTTAAGCAGGACGGTGTTTACGCCGATGGCGGCATGGTCGCAGCACGTCACAATCGCCAAGCCGCCGAAGCAATTGAGTTGACTAAGCAGGCGTTGGTCTATGCACAAAAACTCGGTAAGGACGGTGAAACGGTGGAAGTCACCGTCACCGGCCACTCGCTTGGCGGCGACTTGGCCCAGGTGACCGCACACCACTTCGGCCTCAAAGGCGAGACGTTCAACGCCTACGGCGCGGTCAGCCTGGACCGGCGCATCCCCGAAGGCGGCACCGATGTCATCAATCACGTGATGGCTGGCGATGCGGTCAGTGCTGCCAGCGAGCATTATGGCCAGGTCAAGATCTACGCCACGCCACAAGAAGTGGCCACATTGCAGAAGGCCGGTTATGCCAACGACCGCAGTGTGCTGGATGACCGCAACCCGCTTGCCGCTTTGGAGTTGGGCGATTCGCATCGCATGCATAACTTCCTGCCCGTTGACGGCAATGGCAAGCCAGATCGCTCGGTACTGGAAGACTCCAAATCGCAACAGCTGGCGCATCAGTACGCACCGATGATCGACAAGTACCGTGGCGATGTGGCGCTCTTGCGCGGCGGCCTGACCCTGGCATCGCGCAGCGCCCAATCGATGAACTTACCCGATGCCATCAAACACCTACATGGCACACTGGCCCCTGGTGCCGGCGCGGAGGAGATGGCAGCCGAGCGCTGGAAGGAAACGCAGCAGCGCATGGAGCGCGAAGACAAGCCGGTCTATGTGGCCCCTGGCTGGAAGCTGCCGCTGGGCAGTACCCCAGAGCGCTGCGTAGATCCGGGCGCGGCGGCCATGTCCAATGATCCGTTGTACCGCTCCATCCACAGCAAGTTGCCGCAGGGCACGTCCGATGCCATGGTCATGCATGCGACTGTGGAAGCCAAACGCGCCGGCATCGTCGACGTCCACCAGCTGCGCAGCGTGACCATGCAAGAGGGCAATGCCTGGATAGTCGGCAATACGCCGGGGTTCCGTGCCAAAGTGGATCTGGCGGCGGAGGCACCGCCGTTGCAAGAGAGCCAGCAGCAGTTGCGCGCACTGGATGCGCAACGGGCGCAGCCGGAGATGACAGCGCCGACACCGACGCGTGTGATGTAGGGCGATGGCGCGGCTGATCGACAACGACGATGTCAGCCCTACCTTCCAGGACTTTGGCTTGGCGTTGATGGGCCGTGCATGAAGTGGGTCAGCACCATTGCGCTGACGGTGACCCGCTGTGGGTGCTGATTCTGTGCTACTGCATCGCCACCGGGCAATCGCGCTAGAGTGCGATGGCCACCATGATCAAGGCCGGCAAAGGTGGCCCTCATCATCAGCCTTGCCTCGGCACTGGGCGCGAATGGCGCCATGCTGCACCAAAACACGACCCAGAATCTGGATCAGCAGATCCACACCCTTTTTACCGGCAAGGAGGGCACCGCCGCCGATGCCATCGGCGAGACCCTGGCCTACACCCAGATCGCGCTGTTGGCTAAGCCAACACGGCCCGGAACCAGATCGCGCGTTTCAGCGCGCGATCTGACCAGGCGCTTGTTTGCCAGGAACTGGCATCTAGAACAGCGAGTACCGTGATTACTTCTGCTGCGCCGGAATGAACTGCGTTTCCACCGCCTTGGCCAGCTGATCCGGTGGTAGCAGGCCCTGGTCGAGCAGGAAGTTGTTGAAGGCCAGGCGGTCGAACTTCTTGCCGAGGGCCAGTTCGGTGCGCATGCGCAGTTCGAGGATGCGGGTGTAGCCGTAGAAGTAACTGCCGGCCTGGCCGGGCGCGCGGACGGTGTAGCGGTCCAGTTCCTGGCGGGTCATCGCCGGCGAAAGGCCGACGTCGTCTTCCAGCACCTGGCGTGCGCGTTCACGGTCGATCAGGCCCAGGTTGAGCATCGGGTCGAGCATGGCGCGGGCAGCGCGCAGCAGGCGGAACTGCAGGGCGATCAGCTGGCCGTCCAGCGGTTCGTACGGCACCATTTCGGCTTCGGCATACAGCGCCCAGCCTTCGACGTTGACCGAGTTGAACGCGAACATGCTGCGCGCCAGCGACACGCCGCGTTCGACCATGGCGGTGAACTGCAGTTCGTGACCGGGGCGACCTTCGTGCGCGCTGAGCGTCCAGGCGGCCGAGCCGAAGTTGAAGTCGTCGTACTGCTCCTTCTTGCCGCCCTCGGCGGATGGGTTGCCCAGCGGCAGCACGAACTGGCCCTGCTGGCCGGTATTGCCGATCAACGGCGCGGGCAGGAAGTGCGGCGCAGGTTGCGCAGCGCTTTCGGCGGCACTGCCCAGGCGCATCTGCATCGGGCGGTTGGGCACATCGACGATGCGCTGCTGACGGATGATCGGGTCGATCTGGTCGATCACGCCGCGGTAGTGGGTTTCCAGCTGGTCGTCGGCGATCTTGTTGCCCTTGAGCGCGCGGATCACCTGCACGTAATCCGCGCCTTGCACGCCCTTGGCCTTGGCCACCAGCGGGGCCAGCTGGCGCATGGCCGAGCGGGTCTCCATGAATTCCAGTTGCGCGCGCTGGATCAGCTGCTGCGGGGCGATATCGATGCCCACCTGCTTGAGTTGGTACGCGTACAGCGGTTCCGGCAGGCGGGTGTCCTTGCGTGCCTTGGGCAGCACGGTGCTGCGGGTCCAGGCGGCATAGTCCTTGAGCTGGGTGGACATGGCCTTGAGCGCTTCGTCGGCGCCGGCGATCTTGTACTTGGCGAACAGCTCGCCGATGCCTGCGACGTAGGTGTCCACGTTGGCCAGCGCCTGCTCCACTTCGCGCTGGGTGGGCTGCAGCAACGCCTTGTTGCCCAGCTTTTCCTCGTAGCGCTGGCGCGCCAGCGTGGTGGTGGGTGTGCTGCCCGGCACCAGGCCGACGTAACGCTTGAGGCGGTCCAGCGCCTTGGCGCGGCGCTCAGGCACAGTCTGGTCGGACAGCAGACCGTTGAGGCCACTGAAGACCGCCTCAGGCGCGTCGCTCCAGGGCAACAGATAGCGCTCGTTGAGCTCGCTGCCTTCGATGTTCTGCTCGGCGGCGCCGATCATGATCTGCAGGTCCTGACGCACGTTGGCATCGCGCTCGGTGGTCAGCTTGGTTTGCAGCGTGGCGCGCGCCTTGCGCATGGCATCGCGATAACGCGCGGCGTTGTCCGGCCCCAGGTCGACGACCTGGTCGTCATAGCCGGGCACGCCGAAAAAACTGGCGTATTCGGGCTGGAACGGTGCCTGCGCGTTGAGCAGGATCTGCGCGTAGCCGTTGCTGGTCTGTACCCAGGCCGGGCTGGCGGGTTGTGTCGGCGCTGTCTTGCCGGTCTGTGCCTGCAACGGCAACGAGGAACCGAGCGCCAGCGCAACGGCGAGAACGAGTGGCTTCATGAGGCAGATCCGCGAATTGAGTAGCGCGACCCTACCCATCTGCAACGGCCGCGGCAATCTGCCTTAGGTCATGGCAGGCAGGGCTGCGGTGGCGATGCTGTGGCCGGCAGCATATCGATCTGGCCGCCATGGGTGCCGGCGAAGGTCAGTGCCTGGTAGGTCCAACGGCCATGCCGGCGTGTGGCATCCACCTGCACGCTGCCGTTCCCGCGCGGCCCATGCAGGCCCACGCTGAAATGCGCCTCGCCCATGTCGCCGACGTAACTGATGCTGCCATCGGGTAGGAGCGCTTCGGTGATGGGCGTGCCCAGGGTCTGCACGACCTGCGTATCGGCCTTGGCGATGCGCAGCGCGTCGCGGTACACATCGCTGGATTTCACCACTGCGGCAATCGCGTAGATCAGCGCGCCGATCACCAATGCCAGCAGCACGAACAGCACCACGCCGATGCCGGGCACGACCCACTTCCAATGCCGGCTCCAGACATCGACAGCGCGCGGGTGCTGCGGCGATGCAGCGGGGATGGGTGGGGGCAGCGACATGGCACTCCTTGCGCAGATGCAGGGGAAAACGGCAGGCGAGACCTGGAAGGAAGCGGCGAGCGTCTACTGCTGCGACGGCATCAGGCAGCGCTGCAAGAACGCCTCGGCGGTCTTGTAACGGTGCAACGCCGTACTGCCGGACAGGCCGTGCTTTGCGCCTGGATACGTCATCAACTCGAAGGGCGTGCCGCGTTGCTGCAGCTCGCTCATCAGCGCGGTGGAGTTGGTGAACAGCACGTTGTCGTCGGCCATGCCGTGGATCAGCAGCAGCCTGGCGTGCAGGCCGTCCAGATGGGTGGCGACGCGCGCGTTGCGATAGCCGGCGGCGTTGCCGGCCGGCAGGTCCATGTAACGCTCGGTGTAGTGGGTGTCGTACAAGCCCCAATCGGTGACCGGTGCGCCGGCCACGCCGCAGGCGTAGGCGTCGCTGTGTTTGGCCAGCAGCATCAGCGTCATGTAGCCGCCGTTGGACCAGCCCTGTACGCCGATGCGGGCCGGGTCCACCCAACGCTGCGCCTTGAGCCAGGCCACGCCTTGCAGCTGGTCGTCCACTTCCACCGTGCCCTGCTTGCCGTACAGCGCGCCACCGAAGTCGCGGCCGCGTCGCGGGGTGCCGCGGTTATCCAGCGAAAACACCACGTAGCCACGCTGCGCAAGATATTGATCGAACAACGCATCGCCACGGCTGGGCCAGGCATCGAGCACGGTTTGTGCCGCGGGACCGCCGTAGACGTAGACGATGACCGGGTAGCGCTTGCTCGGGTCGAAGTTGTCCGGCTTGGTCAGCCGGTAGTGCAACGGAGTCTTGCCATCGGCTGCGGTCAGCGTGCCGAAACCGATCGGGCGCTGTGCATCACGGTACCTGGCATAGGGATGTTGCGGATCGGCCAGGTCGTTCTTGAGCAACGTGGCGATTTTTTCACCACTGGCGCGGAACAGCTCGATCTGCGGTGGTGTGGTGGTGTTGGACCAGCTGTCGACATACACGCTGGCGTTGTTGGCGAAGCTGGCCGCATGCGTGCCGTTGGAGGCCGAGCGTTTTTCGATGACGCCGCCGGCCAGCGGCACCGCGTAGAGCTGCGTTTGCGTGGGCGACTCCTTGCTGCCGGCGAAGTACACCAGGCCGGCCTGCTCGTCGACGGCCAGCAGCGCGTCCACCACCCAGGCGCCGGAGGTCAGCGGCGTGAGCGTGGCGCCGTCTTCGGAGGCAAGGTACAGATGTTCGTAACCGCTACGTTCGGAGTTCCAGACAAAGCGGCCGTCCTTGAGAAAACGCAGATCGTTGTGGAGCGGCACCCAGGTCGGCGAGGTTTCGGTGATCAGCGTGCGTTGCCTGCCGCTGGCCAGCGTGGTCTCGATCAGCTCCAGCGTCTTCTGATCGCGCGATTGACGCTGGAAGGTCAGGCGCTGTGCATCGCGCCAATCCACGCGTGCCAGGTAGAGATCGGCGTTTTTGCCCAGGTCGATCCAGCGTGGCGCTGCACCGGTGCGTGGCGGGATCACACCCAACTGCACCGCCACGTTGGGCTGGCCGGCCTGCGGATAGCGCTGGCTGATCACCTCGGTATGGTCGGCATAGACCTCCGGGCGTTTTTGCACCGGCACCTGCGATTCGTCGATGCGCGCGAAGGCGATCGCCGAGTCGTCCGGCGCCCACCAGTAACCGGTGTGGCGATCCATTTCTTCGTCGGCGACGAACTCGGCCACACCGTTGCCGATGGTCTGGCTGCCGTCGCTGGTGAGCTGCAGCTGCTTGCCGCTGGCCAGGTCGATCACCCACAGGTTGCGCTCGCGCACGAAGCTGACAAAGCCGCCCTTGGGCGAGAGCTTGGCATCGGTGGCGAAGCCTTCGCCGTGGGTCAGCTGGCGCACCGCGGCGGCGCCGGTCCTGTGCAGGTCGTACAGATACAACTCGCCACCCAGCGGGAACAACAGCGCCTGCGCATCCTGCGCCCACTGGTAATCGACGATGCCGTTGAACGCGGCGATGCGCTGGCGCTCGCGGCGGGCCTTTTCGACATCGCTGAGCGTTTCGGTGCCGGGCAGCACCACCTTGGAATCGACCAGCAGCCGGGTCTGGCCGCTGGCGATGTCGTATTCCCACAGGTCCAGCTGGTTGCGGTCGCTGTCCTTGCCGCGCAGGAAGGTCACGCGCGAACCATCCGGAGCCACCTTGGGCTTGAGCAAGGTCGGACCGGACAGCGGCAGCGGGCCGGTGATGGCCTCCAGGGTGAGTTTTTCGGCGTGGGCCATGGGGACGGTGCTGAGCATGAGGGCAAGAGCGGCGAACAGGGCGCGCATCGAAGATCCTGTCTTGGGATAGCGCACAGGATGCGGGCGCGTGGGGTGTTTGAGAAGCGCGGCGATGGGCGGCGATGGCGCGCGCGCGATGAGGGATGTACGCGCGGCGGTGCGCGTGTGCTGCAGCGTGGTGCTGGGGTTGTTGGTGACGCTGCTTTCCGGCGAGCAGAGATGCCTGTGGACTGGTGGTTGCAGTTGACGCGCTGTCGATGAGAGGTGCGCATTTCATGCGGCGCAGCTTGCGGGGGCGGTGGGTCTGGCGCTACTTGCGTACCCTCACCCCAACCCCTCTCCCGGGGGAGAGGGGCTCGAGGCGCCGGGCTTGTGTTGTGCACGGGTCATGCATGCGCATGCCTCTGCCAACCCGTGATGCTGCTTGCTGCTTGTCTTTGTTGCTTGTTGATGCGGTTTTGCGGTGGTTGTTGCTGCGCAGCTGCAACAGTCGCCGCTCTCGCCGTATGGCCTGTTGCGCGAGCGCACCTGCCGCTTTGCCTCAACGCTTGCCGAACAGGTGCTTGCGCTCTTCGTCGCTGAGCGGCTTGCCGGCGTTGGGGTTGACCTGCTCCTTGAGCGCATACGCGCGTTGGGTTGCCGGACGCGCGGCGATGGCGTCGTGCCAGCGCTTCAGGTGCGGGAAGTCGGCGTAATCGGGGCGGATGTCGGCATAGACCTCGATCCATGGATAGCTGGCCATGTCGGCGATGCCGTAATCGTTGCCGGCCAGGAACGCATGATCGGCCAGGCGCTTGTCGAGAACGCCATGCAGGCGGCGTACCTCGGCGTTGTAGCGGTCGATTGCATAGGCAATCTTTTCGGGGGCGTAGACGTTGAAGTGGCCCATCTGGCCGGTCATCGGGCCCAGCCCGCCCATCTGCCAGAACAGCCATTCCAGTGCGGCGATGCGGCCGCGCGCGTCGCGCGGCAGGAAGCGGCTGGTCTTCTCGGCCAGATAGAGCAGGATCGCGCCGGACTCGAACACGCTCTGCGGCCCGCCGCCATCGGCCGGGGCATGGTCGACGATGGCCGGCATCTTGTTGTTGGGCGAAATCTGCAGGAACGCCGGCTCGAACTGCTCGCCCTTGCCGATATTGACCGGCTTGAGGGTGTAGTCCAGCCCGGATTCTTCCAGGAACAAGGTGACTTTGTGGCCGTTGGGGGTGGGCCAGTAATACAGGTCGATCATGCGTGCTCCGGTACGTGAGGGTGATGCGCGACGGGGACAACGAGGCGGCCATCCACGCGCGCAGGCACGCGTCGTGAGATCGGCAGCGACCTTGCGGCCAGGCCGACCTGTGCGCCGGCCGTGTTCGCCGGTGCACGCGGGGCCGTCCTGTCGGTCGCAGCGATGGTCCTTCGCAACAGGGTGCGGCAGTGGAATCGGGGATTCTCGCGAGCCCAAGGGCTGCGAGCCGTCGCCGATTCCGAATGACCACTGCCACGTCCCAGCGGTGAGTCACTGCCCCATCGCCGCTCGATGGTACGGCCAAGCCGTTGCGTGCGCGTGTATCGGTCGGTGCCCTGACTGGAACGATGTGTGACGCCAGTGGCTCGCGGCCGATGCTGCACTGCAAATTGACTTCGTTAAGCCGGCGCTAACAAATGCGCGATTGCTGGTCGACCTTTTGCCTGTCCCGCTTGGGGCCGGCTTTTCCTTGCTTGGGGATGGAATCATCGTGAGAGAGCTACGCACCCTGCCGCGCACGCGGCGCTTGACGTCTGCCTTGTTGTTCGCATTGTCGACGCCGCTTGCCGCGCAGACCGCGCCTGCGCCGCAGTCGGCATCCACCGTCCCCGGCTCCAGCCAGGCCGACCCTGCCACGCTCGATACCGTCCAGGTCAGCGGTATCCGCGGCAGCCTCACCTCGTCGATGAACGTCAAGCGCGATGCGCAAGGCATCGTCGATGGCATCGTGGCCGAGGACATCGGCAAGTTCCCCGACACCAACCTGGCCGAGTCGCTGCAGCGCATCAGCGGCGTGTCGATCGACCGCTCGCTGGGCGAAGGCTCGCGCGTCACCGTGCGCGGCGTCGGCCCGGACTTCAACCTGGTGCTGTTGAACGGCCGGCAGATGCCGGGCGCCAGCATCGAAGAATCCAACGCCTCCAACTCGCGTGCATTCGACTTCGCCAACCTGGCGTCGGAGTCGATCTCCGGGATCGAGGTGTTCAAGACCAGCCGCTCCAGCACGCCCACCGGCGGCATCGGTGCCACCATCAACATCAAGACCGCCCGGCCGCTGGACAACCCGGGCATGCATGCCAACGTGGGCCTCAAGGGCGTGCACGATGCGTCCAACGAGAACCTGCCCGGCCGCCTGCAGGGCGATTCGCTGACGCCGGAAATCTCCGGCATCTTCAGCACCACCTCGGACGATGGCCGCTTTGGCGTGTCGCTGAGCGGCAGCTACCAGGAGCGCGACTTCGGCTACAGCCAGGTCGGCGTGCCCAATGGCTGGCGCGCATTCCGTGGCGATTCCACCGCCTACGGCACCATTCCGCAGCCGGGTACGCCGGGTTCGGAGAACATCGTCAACCGCCCCGGCCCGAACGATATCTATTCGGTGCCGCAGAACCTCAACTACCGCGTGGTCGGCGTCGAACGCCAGCGCACCAACGGCCAGCTGGTACTGCAGTACAAGCCGCTGGACAACATCACCACCACGCTGGATTACACCTACTCGGAAAACAAGATCCAGCAGCAGCGCAACGAAATGTCGGTGTGGTTCAACTACGGCCCGTCGGCCAGCGCCTGGACCAACGGCCCGGTGGCCGGTCCGATCACGTATTCGGAAATCGTCAACCCGGCCACCAGCGATCTGGCCACCGCCGGCTCCAACGCGGCCACGCGCAACCAGAACAAGTCGCTGGGCTTCAACGTGGATTGGGCGGTGAACGACCAGTTCAAGCTCAACTTCGACATCCACCGCTCCACCGCCGAAGCCGGCGCGGACAGCCCGTATGGGTCGAGCAACTCGCTGGGCGTGTCGGGTTTCTACCGCGGCACCTCGGTGGTGGATTTCAGCAAGGATTTCCCGGTATTGCAGCAGCAGCTGGGCTTCGGCCTGAACGGGCTGGACCCCTCGCGCACGCTGGTCACCGGCTCGGCGTTCCGCAACAGCTACATGAAATCCGAGATCGACCAGGCGCAGGTCAACGGCGACTTCACCTTCGAGAATTATTCGCAGTTGAAGTTCGGTATCGGCAGCACCGAGGTCAAGAACCGCTCGGCGTTCTCCAACGTGCAGCGCGATACCTGGGGCGGCAACGGCACTGCGGCCGATTATCCGGACGATCTGTGGATTCCCAGTGCGTTTGCGCAGTACTTCGATGCGATCGGCGGCAGCGGCAACCCGGCGCAATTCAACCAGCTGTTCCTGTTCGACTTCGAGCGCGCACGTCAGGCCGCCGCGCAAGCCGCCGGCGATGACGCGCTGTACCGCATCTCGCCGGAGTTCACCACCGACCGCCGCGTGACCGAGAAATCCAAGAACGCTTACCTGCAGTGGAACAACAGCTGGGACGATCTGCGCGTGCCGATCAGCCTGGCCGCCGGCGTGCGTTACGAAGAAACCAAGGTGGACGCGCAGGCGCTGGTGCCGGTGGCAGTGGGCATCGATTGGGTCGCCAACAACGAGTTGCCGATCCGCCTGGCCGACTCGGCGTTCGCCGGCGGCAGCGGCAAGTACGAATACTGGCTGCCCAGCCTGGACCTGAGCTTCAAGCTCACCGAAGACCTGGTGCTGCGCGGCAGCTACGGCGAAACCATCGGCCGGCCCGGCTGGGGCGACATCCAGGGCGGGCAGACGCTCAACCAGATCGCGCGCCTGGAAGGCGGCACCGGCCAGGAAGGCAACCCGGGCCTGAAGCCGCTGCTCTCGCACAACATCGATTTCTCGCTGGAGTGGTACTACAGCGATGCCAGCTACGCTTCGGTGGGCTTCTTCCGCAAGAACATCGACAACTACATCGGCGTGACCACGCGCAACGACACCTCGCTGGGCCTGAACACCCCGGTCGGCGGCGCGTACTGGAACGAAGCGCTGGGCAACGGCTGCGCCTCGGCCGACCTGACCTGTATCCGCAACTACATCTTCCGCAACCGCGGCGGCGCGCCGGGCGTGGTGCGCGGGGCCGACGACGCCAACGGCAATGCCACCGGCGTGATCAGCGGGCAGCCCGGCGATCCGGTGGCCAACTTCGCCATCACCGCGCCGGCCAACCAGCGCTCGGCCTCGCTGGACGGTTGGGAATTCAACCTGCAGCACATGTTCGGCGCCAGCGGCTTCGGCGTGTCGGCCAACTACACCATGGTCGATTCCGGGCTGACCTACAACAACGCGGTGATCGGCGAGCAGTTCGCGCTGGAAGGGCTCAGCGATTCGGCCAACGTGGTCGGCTTCTACGACCGCGACAAGTGGCAGGTGCGTGCGGCCTACAACTGGCGCGACGAATTCCTAGCCGCGCGTTTCGACGGTAGCGGCCAGCCCAATCCGGTCTACACCGAAGCCTATGGCCAGCTGGATCTGAGCATCGGCTACCAGTGGAACGAGAACCTGTCGCTGAGCCTGGAGGCGATCAACCTCACCGACGAGGTGCAGCGCCAGCACGGCAGGCAGAAGAACCAGATCGTCTACGCCACCCAGACCGGCCCGCGCTACATGCTGGGCCTGCGCTACAAGTTCTGGTGATGTAACTGCGGTACCGAGCACCCCGGCAGCGCGTCTGCCGGGGGGCCTGCACGACCTTCCTGCGACAGGTGCAGCACTGCACCGGCACTTGCCGCGCGAGGGGTAACTGTCCAAGCATGGGCCACGCGCCCCCGCGTGATGTGGCGACCCCCATGACCAATGCCGTGTTGTTGAACAATCTCGATCACCGCGATCTGCGCGTGATCACCGCCCATGGCGCCGCCTATGGCGATGACGTGATGTCGGCGGCGACGTTTCCGCAGGAATTCCGCCAGCTGCAGGGCCAGTACCCGATCGTGTTCCACCGCAGCGACAGCGGGCGTTTTCAGCCGCTGGCCCTGCTGGGCTTGCGCCTGGGCGAGAACCTGTTTCTGGATGGCGCGCGCTGGGATGCGCCGTATGTCCCGCTGGCGATTCAGCGCCAACCGTTCCTGATCGGCCAGCAACCGGAAGGGCCGATGGTGCACGTGGATCTGGACAGTCCGCGCATCAGCACCCAGGAAGGCGAGCTGCTGTTCCGCGAACACGGCGGCACCACCGATTTCCTGTATCACATCAGCCAATTGCTGCGCACGCTGCACGACGGGCTGGCGGCGAGCGATGCCTTCGTCGAGCGCCTGTTGCGCTACGAGTTGCTGGAACCGTTCGTGTTCGAAGCCACGCTCGACAACGGCCTGGACTGCCGGCTGGCCGGTCTGCACACCGTGCACGAAGAACGCCTGCGCGCGCTCGGCAAGACCGCGCTGCTGGACCTGCACCGGAATGGCGATCTGGAGCCGCTGTACATGGCGGTGGCCTCGGTGGCGCAATTCCGCCCCCTGCTCGAACGCCTGAATCGCCGCCATGCCCGCTGAGCCGCGCGCCATCGACGAGCGCCACGGCCTGGACCCGCAGCAGCTGGATCCGGCGCTGCTGTGCTCGACCACGCCGCTGGTGTTGCGCGGGCTGGTGCGCGACTGGCCGCTGGCCCGCGCCGGTGCGCAATCCGCGCAGGCGGCCGCTGCGTACCTGCGTGGGTTCGATCGCGGCGAGGCAGTGGTGGCGCAGGTCGGGCCGCCGGAGATCGACGGGCGGTTCTTCTATAACCCGGACATGAGCGGCTTCAATTTCCGCCCCGAGCGCGTGCCGCTGGCGGTGGTGCTGGACACCTTGTTGCGCGACCTGCACAACGCGCAGCCGCCGGCGATCTATGTCGGCTCCACCACGCTGGACACCTACCTGCCCGGCCTGCGTGCGGCCAATCCCATCGCGCTGCCGCAGGCCGAGCCGCTGGCCAGCATCTGGATCGGCAACCGCACCCGTATCGCCGCGCATCAGGATCTGCCGGACAACCTGGCCTGCGTGGTCGCCGGGCGCCGCCGCTTCACGCTGTTTCCGCCCGAGCAGTTGCGCAATCTGTACATCGGCCCGCTGGATCTGACCCCGGCCGGGCAACCGGTCAGCCTGGTGGATATCGCCGCACCGGATCTGCAGCGCTTTCCGCGCTATGCACAGGCGCTGGAGCAGGCGCTGGTGGCCGAGCTGGAACCGGGCGATGCGCTGTTCATTCCCAGCATGTGGTGGCACCACGTCCAGGCGCTGGAGAGCTTCAACGTGCTGGTCAATTTCTGGTGGCGGCAAAGCCCGGCCTACATGGATTCGCCGATGAACGCGCTGATGCTGGCCTTGCTGACCGTCCGCGACCTGCCGGCCGAGCAACGCGCCACCTGGCAGGAGGTGTTCCGGCATTACGTGTTCGACGCCGATGCCGACACTGCCGCGCATGTGCCCGACGCAGCGCGCGGCGTGCTGGCCCCGATGGACGACAACCGCGCCCGCAGCCTGCGTGCGCGCCTGCTGCAACGCTTGAACCGCTGAAGGACTGACCATGTCGCACGCCGCCCCCTTGCCCCCCCAGCAGCGCCCGGTACGGCGCGTGGTCATCGCCGGTGGCGGCACCGCCGGCTGGATGGCTGCCGCGGCCTTGTCCAAGCTGCTGGGCCGGCAGTTGCAGATCACCCTGGTGGAGTCGGACGAGATCGGCACGGTGGGCGTGGGCGAAGCCACCATCCCCAGCCTGGTCACCTTCCACCGGCTGCTGGAGATCGACGAGGCGACCTTCATGGCCGCCACCCAGGCCACCTTCAAGCTCGGCATCGGCTTCGAGCACTGGCGCGATGTGGACAGGCACTACATCCACTCCTTCGGTCACACCGGCACCGATCACTGGAGCGCGGGGTTTCATCATTTCTGGTTGAAGGGCCGCCAGCGCGGGGTGGCACGCGACTTCGGCGACTACTGCCTGGAACTGCGCGCCGCCCAGGAAGGACGCTTTGCGCACCTGCCCAACGGCGGCATGAATTACGCCTACCACCTGGATGCGGGCCTGTATGCGCGCTTCCTGCGCCGCTTCAGCGAAGGCTTTGGCGTAAAGCGTCTCGAAGGGCGCATCGGCCAGGTCCAGACCGACCCGGACAGCGGTTATCTCACCGCGCTGACGCTGCAGGACGGCACCAGCGTGGAAGGCGACCTGTTCATCGATTGCACCGGCTTTGCGGGATTGCTGATCGGCAAGACGCTGGGCGTGGGCAGCGAGGATTGGTCGCGCTGGTTGTTTGCCGACAGCGCGCTGGCGGTGCAGACCGAATCGGTGGGCCCGCCGGTGACCTATACGCGGTCGCGTGCCGACCAGTCGGGCTGGATGTGGCGCATTCCGCTGCAGCACCGGGTGGGCAACGGCATCGTGTATTCCAGCCGTTATACCGATCAGGACAGTGCCCGGGCGGTGCTGGAGCGCAACCTGCAGGGGCGCGCGCTGACCGAACCGCGGGCGCTGCGCTTCACCCCCAATCAGCGTCACCGCGTGTGGGAAAAGAACTGCGTGGCGCTGGGGCTGGCCAGCGGGTTTCTGGAGCCGATCGAGTCGACCAATATCCACCTGATCCAGCGCGGCATCGTCCGCTTGCTGCAGACCTTCCCGCAGGTGATCAACGCGGTCGACATCGCCGAATACAACCGCCAGGCGGCCGACGAGATCGCACATATCCGCGATTTCGTGATCCTGCATTACCACGCCACCGATCGTCGCGACACGCCGTTCTGGCGCGACTGCGCGGCGATGGAGATTCCCGACTCGCTGCGCCACCGCATGGAGCTGTTCCGCCAGAGCGGGCGCGTGTTCCACCAGGGCAACGAGTTGTTTGCGGAGAACTCCTGGGTGCAGGTGATGCTGGGCCAGGGCATCACCCCGCAGCAGCACCACCCGGTCGCCGACCTGATGGGCGATGCGGAGCTGAGCCATTTTCTGCAGAGCATCCGCCAGCGCGTGGACGCGACCGTGGCCACGTTGCCGCCGCATGCGGACTTCCTGCGCCGCCACTGCCCGGCCCCGCCGCCGCCCGACCCGGCCCCGCGCATGCCCTCGGATGCGGCGCTGGCGGCCCCGGCGGGATAAATTTCGCATCCGGCTGCGGCAACCCTTGGCTTACACCGCCCCAGCAATGCTAGATTGCGGCATTGCCGTCCATTGCGGGAACAATGGCCGGCGCTCGCCGCAACGTTATCTTTCGCACTCGGGGTAAGGGGGACGCATGTTGGATCTGACACAGGGCCGTATGGCACGCCGGATCGCGCCGGTCATTTTGCTGGTTGGCCTGGCTGCCTGCTCCAAGCAGGAAGACAAGGCCGCCGCCACCACGCCTGCCACCGGCGCCACGCCGGCGGCACCGGCGGCACCGACGCCCGCCACCGCGGTGTCGCCACAGGTGCAGTCGATGGCCGCCGACCAGTTGCGCGAATCGGCCACCAAGGCGCTGCAGGACAACCGCATGTACGCCCCGGCCGGCGACAACGCGGTGGAGTACTACCTGGCCCTGCGCGAGAAGCAGCCGCAGGACGCCACCGTCAACAGCGCGCTGACCGATCTGCTGCCGTACACGCTGATCGCCGCCGAACAAGGCATCAGCCGCGAAGAATTTCCAGAGGCGCAGCGCCTGATCGCACTGATCGAAAAGGTCGATCCCAAGGCACCGGCACTGCCGCGCCTGAAGTCGGGCCTGGAGACGGGCATGAAGACCGCCGCCAACCGCTCCGAGCAGGACGCCGAGCAGGCCAAGAAGCTGGTCGAGGACAAGGCCAAGCAGGCCGCCGAGCAGAAGCGTCTGGCCGAACAGCAGACCCGCGAGGCCGCCGCTGCCCAGCAGATTGCCGCCCAGCAGGAAGCCGCCCGCCAGCAGACCGCCGAAGCCGAGCGCCAGGCCGCCGCCCGCCGTCAGGCGGAGGCCCCTGCCCCGACCCCGGCCGCACCACGCCCGGCAGCGGCCGCCGCCGCTGCGGCGCCGGCTGCGCAATCGCTGCGTCCGATCAGCACCCCGGCACCGCGCTATCCACCCGAAGCGCTGCGCGCCGGCACATCGGGCGAAGTGCTGGTCGAGCTCACGGTCGGTACCGACGGCTCGATCACCGCCTCGCGCGTGCTGCGCGCCAACCCGCCGCGCGTGTTCGACCGCGAAGCGCTCAATGCGGTCAAGCGCTGGCGCTTCGAGCCGGTTGCCGCACCGGTGACCACGCGGCGTACGTTGTCGTTCAATCCAGGTGGTTGAGTGGGTGGCTGGGCGATTGCGTGGCTCTGCACGCGGCCGAGTTGGTGCGTTGGTTGTTGATAGTTGATGATTGATGGTTGCTGACGATTGATGCACTGCACTTCTGGCAAATACCAGGCGCCCAACAAAAAGCCCGCAGCGATGCGGGCTTTTTGTTGGCTGGCCATCCGTCCCCTCATCCGCCCTTCGGGCACCTTCTCCCGAGGGGAGAAGGAGTAAAGCCCTCTCCTGCGGGAGAGGGGTTGGGGTGAGGGTACGGCGACCAAGTGGACGTCACGCCCTAAGCAGACAACAAGGACGTTCAATCATTCAACATCAACATGCGTCACCGTGCATTCGTATCGGCAATCCATACCCTCATCCGGCGCTGCGCGCCACCTTCTCCCGGCGGGAGAAGGACACATCAGCCGGAAATCGCCAGCCGCTCCTGGTGATAACGACGCACCGCCGCGTACCACAACACTGCGGCCACACCGAAGCCCGCCAACAGATACACCGCCCAGGTCTGCGCGTTGATCTGCTCGTGGCGAATCACCTTCAGCAGCATCTGGTTCTGCGCCAGGAACGGCACCGCAAAGTGCCATAGCTGGGTCTTCAGCGGATACGCCATCAGCGCGTAGCCCGGCAGCATCGGCAGCAGCAGCAGCCAGGTCATGTGCGCCTGCGCTTCCTTCATGCTCTTGGCAGCGGCAGCCAGATAGGTCAGCAGCGAGGTGCCGATAAACAGCATCGGCACCAGGATGAACAGCATCTGCAGCATCGGCAAAAAACCGACATTGAGCTGGCGCCCCAGGTTCGAGGTGGACAACTGCGCACTCAGCTTGAACGCAAGCAGCGTGAGCAACAACGACACCATGCCGATCACGCAGGCGGCGACGATCTTGCCGCTGACGATCGCACTGCGCGGCGCCGGTGTGGCCAGCAACGGCTCCAGCGACTGGCGTTCGCGCTCGCCGGCGGTGGCATCCAGGATCAGCGAGGCGCCACCCAGAAACGAGGTGATCACCAGCAACACCGGCAACAGCATCGCCATCATCTGGCCACGCTTGGCTTCGGCGGTGGCCAGGTCCTGCGCAGCGATTTCCAGCGGCCGGCCTACCTGCGCATCGATGCCACGCGCCAACAGACGCAACGCACCGACCTGCTGGCTGTAGCCGCTCAGCGCTGCCTGCAGGCGCATGCTGGGCACGTCGGCCTCGCGGCGGGTGCTGTCCTTGATGATTTCCACCAGCGCCGGACGGCCTTCGCGCCAATCGTCGGCATAGCTGTCGCTGATGCGCAGCGCCACGTCCACATCCTGGTTGCGGATCGCCGTGGTCAGATCGGCCGGTGCGTCCACCGCGTTGAGTCCCTGCGCGGCCAGAAACCGCACCAGGTTGGGAGCGTGTTCGCGGCCGAGGGTGGGGATGTCCAGCGGCTTGTCGATCTGCGTGCGCACGCGGCTTTCGCTCAGCGCGCCCATGCCCAGGATCAGGATCGGATACAGCAACGGCGAGAGCAGCAACGCCAATGCCAGGGTACGGCGGTCGCGCGAGATGTCGCGCAGTTCCTTGCGCAGCACCGTCCACAACGTGGCCAACAGGGAACGCTTGCTCATGCGTGCAGTCCTTCTTCCGAGCCGATCGCCTTGACGAAGGCGTCTTCCAGGTTGTCTTCACCGGTCGCCGCGCGCAGTTCGTCGGCGCTGCCGGATGCCACCACCGTGCCCTTGGCGATGATGACGATGCGGTCGCACAGCGCCGCCACCTCTTGCATGATGTGACTGGAAAAGATCACGCAGCGCCCTTCTGCGCGCAGCTGCTGCAGAAAGCCACGCATCGCGCGCGTGGTCATCACGTCCAGGCCATTGGTGGGCTCGTCCAGAATCACGTTGCGCGGGTCGTGCACCAGCGCGCGTGCAATGGCGGTCTTGGTGCGCTGCCCCTGGCTGAACCCTTCGGTCTGGCGGTCGAGAATGTCGTCCATGTCCAATGCGCTGGACAATACCCGTGTGCGCTCGGCGATCTGGCTGCGCGACATGCCGTGCAACTCGCCGAAGTAGGCGATGTTCTCGCGTGCGCTCAACCGCTTGTACACACCGCGCGCATCCGGCAAGACGCCCAGTGCACGGCGTACCGTCACCGGGTCGTGCGCGGCGTCCACGCCATCCACGGCGACGCGCCCCTGGTCCGGCGACATCAAGGTGTAGAGCATGCGCAAGGTGGTGGTCTTGCCCGCACCGTTGGGACCGAGCAGCCCGGTGATCTGGCCGTCGGCAGCGCTGAAACTGACCCCATCGACCGCCGTCACCAGCCCGGTCTTGGTCTTGAACGACTTGTGCAGATTCTCGACGACGATCATGCGTGCGCCTCCGTGGCGTGGTCGATGCGGCTCATGGTTCCCATCCGTTGAACGAGGTGAACGCGGGCACGTTGTTGAGGCTGGCCACACAGCTGGCATCCAGGGCCTTGGCGTCGGTACTCTGCAAGAACTGGCTCAACACCTTGGGCATGCAGCCGAGTCGGAACACGCCATGCCCCTGCCCGGGCGCGATGATGTGGCGGCCGTTGGGCAGACCCTGCAGGACCCGTTGCGCGTAGCGTGGCGGTGTCACCGGATCGAGCTCGCCGGACAGCAGCAAGACCGGCAGCGTCGATACGAACGGCCTGGCGGCATCGGCCGGTGCCGGCTTGGAGGGCCAGACATTGCACGGGGCGAAGAACATCTCGGCCACCTCGTTGCCCAGCAACGTGGCGTCCTTGTCCGTGGGCACGCGATAGCGCCCGGCGTCCTCGCTGCACAACACCGACCATTGCATCGGGCGATTCATCTGATCGGACATGCCCGACGCACTCATCTGCGCCAATGCCATCAGCGACGCATAGCGGCCTGCGGCAGCCTCGTCCAGCACCAGCGGCAGCAGCGACGCGGTTTCCGGTGCATACGAAAATCCGAACGCCAACCCCACCACCGTGTCGGCGGTCACCTGCTCGTGACGCAGCGCGCCGGTGCGCGGGTCGCGATAGTCCACCGCCACCGGCGCCTGGCGCAAGCGCTCGACCACCTGTCGCAGCTGGCTGCGCGTATCGACCGTGAAGCGTTTGGCGCATGCCGGCGTGGATGCGCATTGCTTGGTCTGCAACGCGATCGCATCTTCGAAGGTGCGCGCAAACTCGCCACCGATCACCAGATCGTTGGGCGCCACGCCATCGAGCACCACGCTGCGCGTGTGCTGCGGATAATGCATTGCGTACTGCTGTGCCACGCGCGTGCCGTAGGAGCCGCCGATCAGGTTGAGCTGCTGAACACCCAGCGCTGCGCGTACCGCATCCAGATCGGCGATGGCCTCGGTGGTGGTGAAATAACGCGGGTCGGCATCGTTGCGCAAACCGTCTGCGCACTGCCGCGCGTAGTCGGTGAGCTGGGTCACGCTGGCTGCGGCGCCACCGTCCATTTCCAGCGGCTTGCCGGCCGCATCGCGACATTCCAGCGGGTGCGAACCGCCGGTGCCGCGTTGGTCGACCAGAAAGATGTCGCGCTGCTTGCGTACCTCATGCAAGCCCATGTCCACGATCGCGGCGACCTGCGTCGCCGATTGCCCCGGCCCGCCGGCGATGAAGAACACCGGATCCGGTTTGCTGCCGCCACCGGTGTCGCTTTCCAGCCAGGCGATCTTCAAGGCAATCTGCCGCCCCTTCGGCGCGGCCGGATTTTCCGCCACGTGCAACTGCGCGCATTGCGCTTCGATGTTGCCCGCCGCGCTGCCGGAACTCAGCGTGCACGGTGCAAATTGCAGGCGGCCATAACGATTGCCGGCCGCAGTGCCTTCATGCGTGTCCGTCGTGTGCGGCTGTGCCACACCCGGCTTGGATGCGCCGGCATTGCCGGCAGCAGGCAGCTCGGCACGCTGGCATCCTGCCGCCAGCAGCGCAGCCAGCACCGCGGCGGCCACATTTAGTTGTTTCAGCATGTCCATCCTCTCCTGGTGCCCATTCCCTGACGTTGCCGACGGTCGCGTGTGACCGCCGCAACTACTGACCATCTTCGTAAAGAAACACGTGCTCGATCGGCTCGCCGAACAGGCGTGCGATGCGGAACGCCAACGGCAGGCTGGGATCGTATTTGCCGGTCTCCAACGCATTGACGGTTTGCCGCGACACGCCCAGCTGCTCGGCCAACTCGCCTTGCGACCAGCCGCTGGCTTCGCGCAAGGCACGCACACGGCTGTTCATTGATAGCGGCGTGCATTGATGGCCTTGGTCAGGCCATAGGTGATGCACAGCACCGGAAACACCCAGATCATCGCCGCCGATGCCGGCACCGCAATCAGCTGAGCCGATTCCAGGAAGCCGGCGGTCATGTACGCCAAGCTCACCAGACCCGCGGCAATGGCGATCGATTCAAGCTCGATGCGACGCTGCATTTCATCCGAATCGCGCACAAAACGTGCCACGGCGCGGACCACGAACATCAGCAGCAATGCAGGCAGCAACGCGACCAGAACCCGGATCCAGTTGGCGTGCACGCTGGCCAGCAAATACCGCCAGCACAGCATCACCACCACGTAGGCCAGCATCGGCGGCGCAAGCTCAATGTGGTAGCGGCGGACCAATGCAGGCGGCGCACTGTCGCGCAGGCTATCGCCTGCGACGTGCAGCACCAGCGCCACCAGCAGACCACCCA
Source organism: Xanthomonas sp. 4461 (assembly GCF_024806475.1). NCBI lineage: Bacteria > Pseudomonadati > Pseudomonadota > Gammaproteobacteria > Lysobacterales > Lysobacteraceae > Xanthomonas > Xanthomonas sp. 4461. The sequence goes on from NZ_JANTYV010000004.1 coordinate 155,024, forward strand.
AGCCGCAGCCGATCAGCAGCCCCTGGGTGTAGTCGCTTACCTGCCACGGCAGCCAGCGCCGCAAGGCGCCCAGCAACATGAGGACAACGCTGCCGACCGGCAGTACACGCAACGCCGCTGTCTTGGCGCTCATCGTGCGTCCAGCGGCGACGTGGATGCCTGCGCGTGGAGCACTGCGCACTGCACGGCAGCACAAGCAGATTCCTCAAGCGTCGCAGCACGGCAAGACACTGCCTGCACCGGCGACATGTTTGCGCTGTTGTTCACCGCACACCCTGTGTCAAGTTCCCTTGACATGCAGCGTGCGCGCAGATCTGCGATGTGTCAAGCGTCCTTTACAACGTCCCGAGAGCAGATGGATGCAGAGATGGACCATCGCCGCAGATCTGCCGGACACCCCCACTCGGCGATGCAGTACGCCCAACACGCGCGCGTGCAGCCCATGTCGCGCGGCCCATCTATGACGCCTGCAGGTTGCCATTCCTGCCTTGGGAGCTTGTTGATTGCGTGTGCATCGCGTGCCGGCACCACGTCACTGGCAGGGGCGGCCCGAGCTCCCGGGAGGACTGACATGCAGCATCGCCCATCGCGCTGGAACGTATGGGACCGGGTTCTACAGCGGCAGGCGCCGCCCCCCTGGTTGTGAGGAGGACGGGCCCGATGCGGCATTAGCCGCTGATTGATCGCATGACCTGAGCGGAACACCGCGAGCCATTACAGTTCGCTAACGCATGAATTTGCGAGCTACCACGTCCAGCGCAACCGACTGGCCTGGATCGGCTGCGTTGTCCGCTACGCGCACGCTGTAGGTGCCTTGCGCAATCGCCCACTGACGCGATGTCGTATCGAACCTGGCGAAAAACCTGGGATCGATTTCCAGTTCCAGCTGCCTGCTCTCGCCAGGCGCAAGTTCGACGCGCTCAAAGGCGCCAAGCCTGTACGCAAATTCAATCGCACCCACACCCGCCACGTACACCTGCGCCACATACGCCCCGGCAAGGTCGCCGCAATTGCAGACGACAAACCGCGCCACGAACCTGCCACCTTCATCGCGCACGTGCAGGTCATGGGTTTCAAAGCGCGTATACGACAACCCGTATCCGAACGGAAACAGGGGGGTCAGGCCGCGAGAGGCAAACCAGCGATAACCGACGTCCGCGCCCTCGACGTTGTAATCCATATGGAAGATCTCGCCCTTGATCGGCTCACCCGGATTGGAGGTCGTGGTTGCCGGATCTCGCTGCTCAGGGTGCGGCAACTGTTCGACGCGCTGTGGGAAGGTGATCGGCAGCCGCCCGGACGGGTTGACGCGGCCAAACAGGATGCCAGCGATGGCTTCCCCGCCACCCTGCCCGGGGTAGAACGCTGCGACCACGCCAACGACGTCGGCAAGCCAAGGCATCGTGACCGGTCCGCCGGAAACGAGCACCACCACCGTGTTTGCATTGGCCTGGGCCACGGCACCGATCAACGCATCCTGCCCATCAGGCAATGAGAGACCCTGGGCATCCTGACCTTCCGAGCGCCATTCTTCGGCCACGACAATGACCGCATCGGCAGCGTGCGCCGCTTTGACGGCGGCGTCCGCATCGTTCGCGCTCACATAGTCGACCTGCGCCGCACACGCTTCGGCCTTGATCGCGTGCAACACCGAACTGGGGTGGTAGACCTTCTCCATCACCGTTCCCATGAACTCGAAGCCCGGCTTGGTCACACTCCCGATCGGAGTGACGGCAGACGAGCCGCCCCCTGCCACGACACCGATGTCCGCCTGGGTGCCAATGACGACGATGCGGCTGGCGCCTCTGGCAAGAGGCAGTGCATCTGCCTGGTTCTTGAGCAACACGATGCCCTGCTCGGCAGACCGCTGCGCCAACAGTCGATGCGCGGAGTAGTCGATTGCAGCGCCAGGCTGGGGCGGATTGTCGATGACCCCCACAGCGAAGAGGCTTCGCAGCTGACGATGCACAATGTCGTCGATACGCGCCTGGGGAACCAGGCCCTTGCCGACGGACGTTCGCAGCGGCTCGCCGAAATACGGTTCAGGGTCCAGGTTCGCTCCGGATTGGACGTCCAGTCCGGCAAGTGCGGCCTTTTCGACCGAATGGGTCGCCCCCCAGTCGGACATCACCCAACCCGGATACCCCCATTCTCCTTTCAACACAGTGTTGATGAGGTAAGCATTTTCGCTGGCCCACTCTCCGTTGACCAGGTTGTAGCCTGGCATCACGGCACCTGGCTCACCGAGCTCGATGGCGATTTTGAAGGCAAGCAGGTCCGACTCATGGAGCGCCTGATCCGCGATGTCCGAGCTCACCACCACGCGCCCTGTTTCTTGCGGATTGATCGCAAAATGCTTGACGGTGGACACCACCCCTTGCGACTGAATACCCGCGACCGAGTTGCCGGCGATCACACCGGTGAGTAGCGGGTCTTCGGAGACATACTCGAAGTTGCGTCCACCGCGTGGCTCCCGCACCAGGTTCGCCCCGCCTGCCAACTGCACATTGAAGCCCTTGGCCCTGGCTTCCTGCCCGACCATCGCACCGGTTTCGCGCGCCATGACGGGGTTGAAGGTGGCTCCCAGCAACAACGACGATGGAAGCGCCGTGGCGTTATCGCCAGGACGCACATTCGCCAGATTTCCCACACCCAGGCTTGCATCGGTTTGCTGTTGCGCAGGAATCCCCAGACGCGGCACTGCCGGGTAGTAGGCCGCTGATCCGAGGGCACCTTCCGGCTTGTCGCTGCCCGCAATCGGAATTGCCATTGGCCCGGACAACCATGCAAATTTCTCGTCTTCGGTCATCGCCTGAACCACCAGAGACGCCCGCGTCTCAGGTGGCAGGCTTGCGTCGGACCAGGGAAATTGCTGCGCGCGGGTAGCGTCCGATCGAGCATGGCCCTTGCGCGTGACGCTCGCGCTATCCGTGGCTCCAGGCGTATCGCGGTGACGGGTGTTGTCCAAGATGGAACTCCTGAAAATTTCCCTGAAAAATACGCTTCCGGGAGTATGGAGGTGATGAAGCGCGGCTCTCGAATACGCGCCTGACGCGAGCATCGGACCGCTTGACGCGCAAGGCAAAGCTGCGCGTTGGCATTCAATGAAAGATGGCTTGCCCGGACCGGCGAACAGCAGATGGCGAGGGTCGCCGGACACGGCGAGCGAGGCGACTTCACAGCAGTCTTATCCAACGCCATTGTGCTATCTGCCTTGTAGCCGATAGCACAGTGTTCAAGGAACAGCATCGGCAGATAGCGCGTACCGACACTTCTGCCAGGCCATCACTACATCGCTAGGCTCAGCTCCTTTCGAGCTGCGCACTCAAGAAACGCACCGAGCTTGCTAGTGCTTCGCGCGCCTCGGGAAGTGCGTTGGCAAAGAAGTGCCACGCATGGAACATGCCCGGCCAGACTTCGAGGTCGACCCGGACACGGTTGTCTCCAAGATGAGTCGCCAGGCGCATCGCGTCGCTCAACATCAACTCGTTCTCGCCGATCTGAATCTGGATCGGTGGCAGGCCGGTGACATCGGCGAATACGGGAGATGCCATCGGATGATTGGGCAACGCATCGCCCAGGAAGGTGCGAGCCAGGAAACGCAGTCCCGCCGCGGTGTTCAGCGGATCGAGTCCTTCGCGATTGGTGACCGATGCTCCGGTGTGCTCCAGATTCGCCCACGGCGAAATGGCGGTGCCGGCTGCAGGAAGAGGCAGGCCTGCGTTGCGCGCCGCCACCATGACCGAAACCACCATGGCGCCGCCAGCCGATTCGCCGGCAAAAACGATCTTTTGCGCCGGGATGCCCAACGCAAGAAGCCCCTTGTAGGCCGCCAGCGTGTCTTCGATTGGCGTAGGGAAAGGATATTCGGGAGCAAGCCTGTAATCGGGCATGTAGACCCTGGCGCCCAGCATCTGCGCATAGTTGCCACCTATTCCATGATATCCATCGGGCGCACCGACGATGTAGGCGCCGCCGTGGATGTAGAACAGCACCGCGTCCGTTGTCTGCGCTGGTGGCGTCACCAAGGTTGTAGGCACGCCGCCCAGCTCGATCTTCTCAAAACTCACGCCTGCTGGCGGAAGCTGCCTGGCGAGCATGCTCACGTAGCTTTTGCGAATTTCTTCCATCGTGAGCGCTTGGTTTTCCCCGGTCACCACCGGGGCAAGCTCTGCCAAGCTCTCAGCCCAATCTTTGACGCTTGCCTTGACGCTCTCGTTCATGGGATTTCCCTCAATTGGTAATTGGTTCTTAAAAAACCGAATGCCAAGATTAGGCGCATGATTGGGGAATGGGGTTCCCTACTGTTCCGGCGATCGATCCCTAGAGGCCTGCGTGGAATTCACAAACATAAACGACATTATCGCGTTCGTTACGGCCGTCGATAGCGGCAATTACACGCTGGCCGCCAAACGCCTGGGGTTGACGCGCTCGGCCGTCGGCAAGCGTGTCGTTCGCTTGGAGGAACGACTGGGTATGCGGCTGTTGAACAGGACAACCAGGAGCTTGAGCCTGACAGACGATGGACAAGTGCTCTATGCCAGAAGCTCTCTGATCCTCGAGGATCTGAAGGAGACCGAGACTGCGATGGCGCTTCGCTCGGAAGCCCCCTATGGCAGCCTTGCCCTGAGTGTTCCTGTGACATTAGGGGTGCGGTTTGTGCTTCCTGTGCTGGAGCGGTTCATCGAGGCGTGGCCCAACGTCAGCGCAGTTGTGCAGTATTCCGATCGCTTTGTGGACCTGATTGAAGATGGTATCGACATTGCGGTACGCACCGGCCCTGCGCGCGAGGACTCTCGCATCTTCAGTCGCACCGTCACTCACCAACGCATGCTCACTTGCGCATCGCCCGGTTACTTGGCCAAGCACGACGAGCCAGCCACCCCCGCTGATCTGTCTCTGCACCATTGCTGTTTCTTCCTGGACGAAGGACGCCCAAGACCGTGGACATTCCGAACAGAAGAAGGCGATGTCTCCTTTTCGGATGCAAGCAGGCTTGTCATGGATAGCGGGGAAGCCTTGCAACACGCGGCCTGCGCAGGTGTGGGAGTCGCCCAACTTCCTGACTATCTCATCCGAGACGACCTCGAATCGGGAAGGCTGGTCAGGGTGTTGGAAAAATTCGAGCCCCCTCCTGAGCCCATCCGCATCGTCTACCCGAGCAAGCGCCACCTTTCGCCCAAGATCCGTCGCTTCATTGATCTACTGAGCGACGAATGGACAGCTGATCCACCAGGGGGCTAAGGGCTCAGGCACCTGCCCAATGGCTAAGGTCGCAGCCTTGGGCGTGGCTAGCGTCCAAGGGTATCCATCCATTGGCAGTGCGCTCGCGGCGCTGGACACGGTCGCCAATGGAGGATGAGCGATGTGGCCTTGGTGATCGGCATCGCGCTGCGCGACATGGCCGACCAGGCCCTGCTCGTCATCCAATGTCAGTTGCTTGGCTCGCTCGCCGACGTGAGCAGATCGTGTGGCGGATCTTTGGCGCCTTGCGCAGAGGTTTCCCGTACCAAGGCCGAGCTGCCGCTCATCGGCGCGGCTCTTGCTCGGCCTTGGTCTCTGCAATCCACTGGCGTACGCGCTGTTGCAGGATCGTCAGCGGCATTGCGCCGTCGCCCAGCACCGCTGTGTGGAACGCGCGTATGTCGAAGCGATCGCCCAGCTCCTTTTGGGCTTCCTCACGAAGCGTCATGAATTGCAGTTGGCCCAGCTTGTAGCCCAGCACCTGGCCCGGCCACGCGATATAACGATCCGTTTCGGCCTGCATGCTGCCCTCGTCGTCCGACGGGTGGGCGTGAAAGAACGCCATCATCTGCTGACGATTCCAGCGCTTGTAATGCACGCCCGTGTCCAGAATCAGGCGATTGGCGCGCAACAGATCGGCCGACAGCCTGCCATAGTCGCTATAGGGGTCCTTGAACAACCCGACGTCCTTGCCCAGTCGCTCGGCATACATTGCCCAACCTTCACCGTAGGCGTTGTAACCACCCTGCTGACGGAACGGCGGCAACGGCAGGGTCTGCGCAAGCGAGACCTGCAGATGATGGCCCGGCACGCCCTCGTGGTAAGCGATGACCTCCATGTTGATCAGGGTACGTTGGGCGACATCGCTGACGTTGACACTCACCATTGCCGGCTTGCTGCTATCCGGGCTGCTCTGCAGGTACATGGCGGGGGGAGATCTGCCCCGGAATCCCGGCATGGCCTCAACACCGAGAGACTGTTGCGGCAACTTCTCGAACAGCTTGGGTAGCTCTTGCTGCATTCCTGCAACATAGTGCCGGTACTGCTCCAAGATCTGCTCGGAGGAAGTAGCGAAGTGGCGCTTGTCGGTCGCCACCGCCTTGCGGAAGCTGCCCAGATCCGCATAGCCCTGGGCCTTGGCGATCGCGGTCATCTCTTGTTCGATGCGCACGACTTCCTTCAGCCCGATCTGGTGAATCTCCTCTGGCGACAGATCGGTAGTGGTTTCGGTATGGATGGCGTAACGATAGCGTCGCTCACCGTCGGGAAGCGACCACAGTCCTTCCTGCAGACGCCCCTGCGGGGCGTATTCGTTGCGGACGAAGGCAGATAGCTTGGCATAGGCCGGCCGGACCTGCTGATCGATGGCTGCCACCAGTTGTGTCCTCAGCGCCTCGCGCTTCTCTGCCGGCACCACGCCATCGAGATTCTTCAGCGGCGAGGCAAACGGATTTTTTCCTCCAGCCTGGGCCACCATGCTGTCGATCTGCTCAGGCACACGCTCGAGCAAATAGCGCGGCTGCATCAGACCATCCTTCGCGCCCTGGCGCGAGACATCGATGATCTGATCGACCACGGTGGGAAGCGTCTGCAGTCGCTTGATGTAATCCTGATAGTCCTTCACGGTTTCGAAGGGAAAACTGTCGGCATACCCGGCCAGTGTCAGCTGGATGCCGACGATGGGATCCAGCTGCATTTCGTATGTTTTCAGGTCGATACCTTCCAGCGTATCGCGCAATTGCCCGATCATCATCTGCAGGCTGAGTTGACGTTGTTCGTCCAGCACTCGGCCATCCACCGCCTCGAACCGCCTGAGCAGATCCGCAACGTCGGCGCGCTGTTTTTGCATTCCCTGCGCTGAATAGTCACTCCATCGGTCGTTATAGCGCCTGTCGCCGATGGTGCTTGCGAACTCCGGCGATTGTTTCAACTGCTGTTGCCACTGCATGTCGAGCAGCGCATCGAAGGCCTTGGCGGCTTGTTCGGCAGTGGGTGCAAGCGTTGCGGTGGCCGCCTTGTCCGCCGCGGGCGGCGCCGGCTTGCAGGCGGTGAACGCTGCAGCTGCAAGCAGACCGATGGTAAAAGGGCGCACAACCTTCATGTAGTCGTTCCAATTGACGAGAAAAAGGCTGGATCGAGCCTTGCATTACGGCGACGTCGCTGATTGCATGGAATCTGCTCCTGTCGCTGCGCTGGAGCGCAGCCTCATAAAGGCAGACCTGCGCCCTGCACGATCCATGCGCGGCCGGGCGCAGTACAACCTAATGAGCATGCAATTTCTGCTTCCAACCTGTGCATTTCCGGGTTCTACCAAGCGCACGCCTGCCTGAGACACCTGTTCATTCACACGCACCAATCGTCGCAGCACCGCATGCGGTGTTCGGTCGCAGGAGCATATATGGCCGTGCCATCGTATGGCGGGTCGTCCTCGGTGCAGCTTCGCGTTGAGCGCCATTGACCGCGAAAACGCGTCAATGGCGCGCGGGCGCTGCGAAGGTCCAATTAGCGCGTCGATCAGTTGCACGGCGGTGGGCGGCGTCTGCAGGCGCTGCAGCGGGTTCCTGCGGAAATCTGGACCACGCCGGCGATCAATCCCTTGGCGGGCTGAAACGAACAGATCCCATGAAAGGTCTGCTTCACCGACAGCCAGATCATCGCCGCTTTCAAGCAGCCGAGGGTGGCTTACCGTCTGCCCTATGCTGACAAGAAGGGATCAGCTCGCTGACGTCTTAGACATGGCACCAGCTTTGGCGACATGGACGCCTCGATGGTGTCCCGGCTCGAAGAGCTACCTTAGGAGAATCGACGGCTGAAAGAGACCTGCGTTGACGCGCAGCTCCGGGCCGACCTGCTGACAGATGCACTCTCAAAATGGTGTGGCCATCTCAGCGACGCCGGATGACCGCAGGCCCTGCCAACCCGGGCGAGGGCATCAAGCGGAGCATACCGGGAAGCCTGGATGCCATAGTGCAGGGGAACAGTGCTTGTTTCGCTGACATGCCCGATCGGCAGGGGTCACCGGTATCGACAATGCTCCAGCCAGCGGCAGATGGGCGTTGGTATTTCAGCAGCCTCTCAGCTGTGTGCAAGTCTTAGCGACTTGCAACACAGCACGGACGGATGAAATGGAACTCGATCCGTCCGCAACCTTGTGCGATACGCTCAGAGCTTTACGAAGTTCTGTGCGGATAGCGAGCCGAAAGGAAGCGATGCAAGCGGCCCGCCGACATCGAGCGATCCGAGGTTGACCGGCGCAAAGCCCATCGCGTCGATGAGTGCGTGGACCTCGGCCTTGGCGGCAGCGTCGTCCCCGGAATAGAACAGCACCCGCTTGCCACCGGCGACTTCGGGCTCGGCCAGGACATTGACGTCGAGGTGATTGAACGCCTTGACCACCCTTGCCCCTGGCACGAACTGCTTGAAGACCTCGCTCGAGTGCTTGCCCGCCAGATCCACTGCCTTGATGCCGTAGGCTGCCAGTGGATTGTTCGGATCGTTGGCGTCCGGAGAAGCCGGATCGATAAACTCCACCGGATTGGTGCCGTCGATCACGATGCGTCCATTCCACGCCGGCAGGCCAGTCATGACGTTCTCGGCATCGACCCAGCGTATCGCAGCAATCACGATGTCGGCGCTCGCCGCTTCGGCTGTGGTGACTGCGGTGATCGAGGGGCCAAGCTCATCGACCAGCGCAGCGAGCGAAGCCGGCCCACGGCTGTTTGAAATCGATGCTGCAATTCCTTTTTTGGCGAGTGCACGTGCGACGTTGGCGCCCAGCGCGCCAGAACCAATAATGCCGATGCTCATGATCCATATCCTGTTGACGTGATTGAAGTGATTGAAGTGATTGAAGTGAGGGGTTGTAGAAGTGAGTGAAGTCGCCAGCACCCCAAGCCACTGGCAGCTCTGTTGTCGCCTTGATTCCGCAAATTGCATGTGTGTCGTCGACTTAACGACATTTAAGACAAAAACATTACCAGACCAGGGGAATCGAGAAGTTTCCCAGCCGAGCGACGTCGCGGGCCAAATCCGCGATGGTTGTTTTCCCAAGCTCGCCTTCCAGTGCTTTGCGAGCTCGGGTCAATGTCGGTTCAAGCGCGGCCAGGATGTTGCCGCCCACCGCACAGTTCTCGCAGGGCGGCGTCCGATGCACCGAAAACAGCTCCGTGTCCTCCACAGCCGCATAGACGTCCAACAGCTTGATCTGTTTCGCCGGTTTGGCCAGCATCGCGCCACCACCGGCGCCAAGTTGCGAGCGCGTCAGCCCTGCCTCGCTGAGGCGTGACAGCAGCCCACGGATGACAACGGCACCGGTGTTGGCCGAATACGCCAGATCGTCCGAACGCATCGGCGTGCCGTCGCCCACTGCAAGCGCAGTGAGGATGTGGGTGGCAACGGCGAAACGGCTGCTGGTCGGCATGTCCTGAGGTCGATCTAGTGAATGTGTGTAACAAACACTAATACACTTTTTTGGGTGTGTCCAGCTTTTTTGTTTCTGCTCGTCCGGGCGTCATTCGACGCACCGATCGCCCATGCCCGGCTACTGCGCCAGGTCCGTTGCGACCTGCCGACCCCTGGTGCACTGCTTCAGACGCTCAATCATCCAGCGACCTGCAGGCCCCGGCGGGGCGCTCATGCGATAGATCGCCGAGATGGGCATCCGATGCCCTCCCACCGGCATCCCCTCGATCGGGAGCACAACCAGCCGTCCTTCAGCGATGTCTTTTGAAACCGCGTGAAACGGCATGCCGCCCCAACCCAGACCGCTGACAAGAAAAGCATGCTTGGTAAACAGGTCCGCCAGCCGCCAGGTCAGCGGAGACAGCACACCGAACTCCTGCCCTTCCGAGATGCTCGATCGGTCCGTCAACACCAGTTGCACATGCTTGGCAAGCTCCTCGCGCGGGATCGGCCCGTCATAGCTGGCAAGCGGATGATGACTGGCGGCCACCCTGACAAAGTCGATGGTGGCAACTTGTTCCGACTCCAGGCCACTAGGCAACATCTGCAAGGACCCGACAACACCAAAGCTGGCCCGGCCATCGACAACCGGCTGCATCGCGCCACCCAGCGCCTCGACAAATAGCCGCAGCGGCGTATCCGGAAACTGGATCCGAAATTCGTGGGCAACCTCTGCCATGGCAGTGATCGGGAAAAAGACGTCGATCACTGCAACGAGCTCAGGCTCCAGCCCCGCGGATATCCCTTTCGCCCGGGCTTTCAGATTCTCCACGCCCGCCATGATGGTTCTCGCGTCCGCCAGGAGCACCCTCCCTTCCGGGGTCAGCTTGGGATATCGCCCCTGCCGATCGAACAGGCGCACGCCAAGCTGCCGTTCAAGATTGTTCATGGTTTCCGAGATGGCGGACTGGGTGCGTCGAAGGCGTCTGCCCGCCGAAGAAAAGCTGCCTTCTTCGGCTGAGGCGATGAAAGTTCTCAATTGATCGAGCGATAGACCATCCAGCATGTTGGCGCCTTCTGTGATTTGTGCTTACCGGCTCATCCAACGGATTAACCGATGGATCGCATCGAAAAATACAGGCTTGTTGACTACAACGCGCGGATGTCAGCATCGCCGCCACACGTTTGGGAGCCACTGCCGATGATCGATCGTAACGCCGCAGGAAGCACCGGTGAGGATCTACCGCAGCCTCGTTCCAACAAGGCGGGCGTCGTCGATTCGTCGGGTTCCCCCTACGACCTGATCATCGTTGGGGGTGGGTCCGCCGGCGCCGTGCTGGCCAACCGGCTGAGTGCCGATTCCTCGCGTCGCGTTCTGCTGATCGAGGCAGGCGTGGCCTATGCACCCGACGCTTATCCGGACGCCGTGCGGCGTCAGGACCTGGTGGGCGGCGACTCGCAGCACAACTGGGGCTTTCAATCGCAGCCCGGGCTGCTTGGCAGAAGCATGCCGCTCAATCGCGGCAAGGTGCTTGGGGGCTCGTCGGCGATCAACGGTGCAGTGGCGATGCGGTTGCCGAAGTCGGACCACGAGCGCTGGGCCCGGGACTACGATCTGCAGGCATTGAGCTGGGACGCCACCCAGCCGTTCTACCAGTCGCTGGAGCGTACCTCCGGCAGCGGTGGCGCCGGCCACGACGGTCCTTTCCCCGTCCATCAGCTCGGCGACGAGGAAGTGTCGGACCAGCATCGCGCCTTCATTGCCTCCGCCCTCGCCGCCGGCCATCAACGCTCGGCCGGGTTTGCGACCGCAGATCCACTGGGCGTCGGTCCTTATGTCATGAACACACGCATGGGGGTGCGGCTGACGACCGGCATGACGCTGTTGAGCGAGGCGGTGCGTGCGCGCACCAACCTGACCATTCGCGACCAGGTGCTGGTCGATGCCGTCGTACTGGAAGGCAGGCGCGCCATCGGAGTCCGTCTGGCCGGTGGCGAGGTGATTCGTGCTGACACCGTCGTTCTGTCGGCAGGCACCTACGCCAGTCCTGCGATCCTGATGCGCTCTGGCATCGGCCCTGGCGACACGCTGCGCGGCCTCGGTATCGATGTCGTTGCCGACCTGCCGGTTGGCCGTCGCCTGCAGGACCACCCGCTGGTACCGACCGTGTGGTCGATCAAGAAGGAGGCGGTCGGGCTGCCGTACCCGCCCATCGGCGCCATGCTGTGGACGCAATCGCAGCATGCGGTCGGGGATGAAGCCGACCTCAATATCAGCACCGCGGCGTTGCCCGCCAATGGGCAGTCATCCGACACCGCGATGTTCCTGCTGTTCGCGGCCTTGGTGCGCCCGCGGTCGGTCGGCTCTGTGACCATCGCCAGCCGCGACCCTCAGGCGGCACCCATCATCGATCTTGGCTTCCTCAGTGATCCAGGCGATCGGGAACGCTTGATCGACGGCGTGGAGATGATCCGCGACATCGCCCGGCATCAACCATTTGCAGATGTCGTCGGCGGCGAGCTCGCGCCCGGCGCGGCTGCCAGCGATCGCGCCGCTCTGGATGCCACGCTGCCTGCCAGCGTGGCGACCTATCAACATCCAACCTCCACTGTGCCGATGGGCGGCGAGCGCGATCCGACTGCCGTGGTCGATACCGATGGCCGCGTCCGCGGCGTCGAGCGATTGCGCGTCGTCGATGCATCGATCTGGCCAGACGTCCCTTCGGTCGCGACAGCGTTTCCCACCATGATGCTGGCCGAACGTATCGCATCCAACTGGGTCTGGCCAAAGGCCTGACCCAGCCACACCACAAACCCACCGGAGCAACGCATGAGCCACCCAGACACCCACACCGCCGTCCAGCTTCTGAAGCGCACCCTGGACACGTTTCTGGCCAAGGACATGAAAGGCTGGTCAGAACTGTGCGACGAGAATGTCGTCGTCGAGTTCCCGTTCGCACCCGACGTGTCGTCCAGGAAACTGGTCGGTCGCGCAGCGATCTACGAGTACCTGCGCAATTACCCGAACGTAATCGACGTCAAGACTATCCCGAGCCTGAAGATCCATGCCACCGACGACCCCAACGTGGCGATCGCCGAGTGGAGTGCATCGGGTACGGTCATCTCCAACGGCAACCCGTATGAAATGAGCTATGCCACGGTGGTGACGTTCAAGAATGGCCTGGTGGTCAATTACCGCGAGTACTGGAATCCGATGGCGTTTCTTGCCGCATTGAGCGACGCAAAGTTCTAAGCGCGCGATCGCTGGGAGCCTGCACGCATCGCCCAGGCAAGGCGTGCAGGTTGCCACAGGCCGCAGCGGCCTGGATTCAACGTCTCTCCATGAATGTCAGCGCCAAAGTAGCCTGCGGCACCGCGGTGTGACGGCGCACGCCCGAAGGAAAGGACAATGGCGGAAAATACACCCAAGTTGGCAATGATCACCGGCGGCGGCCGCGGGCTCGGCCGCAGTACGGCACTGGCTCTTGCACGCAACGGGGTCGATGTCGTGCTGACCTACACGTCGCAGGAACACAGCGTGCGTGAGGTCGCGCGCGAAGTGGAGCAGCTTGGCAGAAAAGCAGCCGTGCTTCGCCTCGATACCGCAGAGATCAGCGCGTTTCCCGAGTTCGTCGCCAGATTACGTGCAAGTCTCACTGCAACCTGGTCGCGCGACCACATCGACTTCCTGGTCAACAATGCAGGTATCGGGCTGGCAGCGCCAATCGGACAGAGCACGGAGGCCATGTTCGATCAATTGATGGCGGTTCATCTCAAGGGCGTGTTTTTCCTGACCCAAGCGTTGCTGCCGCTCATCGCAGACGGTGGCCGCATCGTCAACCTGTCGAGTGGGCTGACCCGCTTCGCGCTGCCAGGGTATGCGGCCTACGCGATGATGAAAGGCGGCATCGAGGTCTTCACCCGCTACCTGGCAAAGGAACTTGGCCCACGCGGCATCACCGTCAATGCGGTGGCGCCAGGCGCCATCGAGACCGATTTTGGCGGTGGTGTGGTGCGCGACAACGCAGCACTCAACACGCTGATCTCCACGCAGACTGCGCTTGGTCGTGTGGGCCTGCCAGATGACATTGGACCGGTGATTGCCGGACTGCTGTCAGACGGCAATGGCTGGATCAACGCACAACGTATCGAAGCCTCCGGCGGCATGTTCATCTAAAACCTCGCAATCACTGTGGAAAAAACCAACGCGCTGCGGCAGACCCGTGGCGCGATGGATCTCGACGTCCGCAATCAAGCATCTGACCAACCCAATAAAGGTGTGAAATGAGCACGATTCAAGATCATGGCTACTTTTCCGGTGGCCAATGGAAACAGTCGTCCGGCACCACCAGCTTCGATGTGTTCGAGCCTTACAGCGGCAAACTGATGTCCCATGTTGCCAACTGTGGCGCGGAGGAAGCCAATACCGCCATCGAAGCGGCTCAGCAGGCGTTTCCGGCCTGGGCAGCGATGCCGCCTGCGAAGAAGGCTGCGTTGTTTCTGAAGGCCGCCGCCATCTATCGCCAACGCTCGGAAGAAATCGCCGATATCCTGTCGCGCGAAACGGGCAGCACCATTTCCTTTGCGCGCTTCCAGCAAAGCCTGGTCGTCCAGAACCTGGAAGCGGCGGCGGGCTGGATCTACAACCCCAAGGGCGAGACCTTTCCAAGCGATGTCACCGGCCGCCTGTCCTTCAGCATTCGCCGCCCGCTCGGCGTAATCGCCTGCTTCACGCCCTGGAACGGGGCCAATATCCTGTCGTGGCGTGCAGCGCTTGGGCCGCTCGCTGCCGGCAATACGGTCATTATCAAACCGTCGGAATTTGCGCCGGTTTCGGCAGGGTTGATGGTTGCGCGCATTACCGAAGAAGCCGGCTTTCCGGCCGGTGTCATCAACGTCGTGCCGCATGCGCCTGGCGGCGCCGGCGCGATCTCCGATGCGGTGTTCGCATCGGCACATGTGCGTGGCATCAACCTGATCGGCGGCGTACAGACTGCGCGGATACTGGCCGAGCGTGCCGGGCGCACGCTCAAGCGTACCGTGCTGGAATTGGGCGGCTACAACCCGCTGATCGTGCTGGACGATGTGGATGTCGATTTCGCGGTGCGCACTGCGACGTTCGGAGCATTCTTCCATCAAGGACAGATCTGCATGAACACGCGCAAGATCATCATTGCACGCAAGCTGCATGATGAATTCCTTGAAAAGTTCGTCCAGCGCGCCCGCGAGCTCCCCATGGGCGACCCGTCCAATCCTGCCACCCTGATCGGGCCACTGATCAACAAGGCCGCGATCGAAAAAGTCCATAAAGGTGTGCAGGAAGCCGTCGCGATGGGCGCGCGGATAGAGACAGGCGGGACGTTCGAAGGCCAGGTCTATCAACCGACCATCCTGACCAATGTTCCCTATGAGGCGACGATCTCCAATGAAGAGACCTTTGGTCCGGTGGTCATCGTCGAACCCGTTGATAGCGTCGAAGACGCTGTCAGGGTCGCAAACCGTACCGCGTATGGCCTGGTTGCCTCGATCCTGAGTGGCGACACCTACCGTGGCCTGGAGCTGGCGCCGCGGATCCAGGCCGGCGTGGTCAACGTCAATACCGCAACCGTCAACGACGAGGCGCATGTGCCGATGGGTGGCGTGCGCGACAGCGGCTGGGGTCGCACCGGGCCGGATTGCATGAACGATTTCACCGATACGATCTGGATCAACGCCCGGCACAGCAAGAACGAAGAGCAATACCCGTTCTGAGCGAAGCGCGACCGGCAGAGCGTCGCACGCGGCGTCAGGTCGCGGACATGTGGCGCCCACCGCCAGCGCGGTGCGTGCCGCACCGCGCACTGAGCAGGTGTTGTGTTGGCCGCCCCTCGGGCGGAAGGCACAGCACCACCGCGTCGCTTGCGTTGCGTACCTAATTGACTTTCAAGGAACCGACATGACACCGATGAAATTGAGCCACGATGGCCGCGTTGCCGTCGTGACAGGCGCCGCCCGCGGGATTGGTCAGGCCATTGCAGTCAAGCTCGCCGCGCATGGTGCCCGGCTGGTGTTGCTGGACATCGAGCAAGCACACGATACCGCCGGCATGCTCGCCGGCGACAGCCTGATCGTTACCGGCGATGTCACCAGCGCTGCGGATTGGGAGCGGATCGATCAGCAGGTACAGCAACGCTTCGGCCGCACCGACATCGTGGTGAACAATGCCGGCATCGGCAGCCCGAAGCTGATCGACGAGCTTGACTGGGAGCAATGGAAGAAGACCTTCTCCATCAATCTCGACGCGCACTTTCTGAGCGCCAAACAGTTCGTGCCTCAGATGCGCAAGAACAACTGGGGCCGTTTCGTCAACATATCGTCCAACTCCATCGGACTGGCCATCCCGGGCATGAGCCACTACATGGCCTCGAAGATGGGAGTCATCGGGTTCGTGCGGGGATTGGCCAACGATGTTGCCGATTTCGGTATCACCGTCAATGCGGTGCTCCCCTCCATCACCAATACGCGCCTGACCCGGGAGATGCCCGAGCAGGAGAAACGCCAGACCTGGCAGCACCAGGCGATCAAGCGTTTTGCCGAGCCTGAGGATATCGCCGGCTCGGTCTGTTTTCTGACCAGCGACGATGCAGCGTTCATTACTGGCCAGGCGCTTCCGGTGGACGGCGGGCAGTACAAGATTTCCTGAGCAGCCCACCCTTCTCGCCACCGATCAGGTGACGACCCTTCGGATGCTCGACGCCAGGCCGCGCCGATTCATCCAGCGCTGCGCGTCGCGGCGTATGCCAATCAGGGAGCCATCATGTCATTCAACAAGATCGACACGCACCAGCACTTCTTCCCCAAGGTCTATGTCGACGCGGTCGGCATGGACGTGCTTGCAGCGCAGATGCCGAACAAGCGTGCACCAGAATGGTCGCCCGACAAGGCGATCGCGATGATGGACGCTGCTGGCATCGCCGAAGGCATCCTGTCGGTTTCCTCGGTCCCGATGACCGATCGCCAGGGGACGATCGCACGCGGCTGCAATGACGCTGCGGCCGATCTACGCCAGAAGTATCCAGGCCGTTTTGGCGCGTTTGCCAGCCTGCCCTTGCCCGACATGGACGCCAGCCTTGCGGAAGCCGCCTATGCCCTGGATACGCTCAAGGCCGACGGTTTCATCGTGTTCACAAGTTACGAGGGAGCCTACCTTGGGGACGAGCGGTTCACGCCGCTGTGGGACGAACTCGACCGCCGTGGCGTGGTGGTGCTGATTCATCCCAACGAGCCGTCCTACAGCTTGCCCCGCGTTGCACCGGCGTCCGTGCTGGAATTTCCGTTCGAAACCACGCGGACCGCGACAAGCCTGATCATCGCCGGGGTCCTGTCGCGCTTTCCCGGGATCCGTTTCATCCTGTCGCACGCAGGCGGTGCGTTGCCGTTCCTGTTCCCGCGTATCGCGCTCAGCCTGCAGATGATGCCGGGCGTCATCGACCGGATCGGCGACCCGGCCAAGGCATTTCGGGCGTTCTATTACGACACCGCACTGGCGGCGGGCGCGGCGACGTTTGCCGCCCTGGCCCAGGTGGCAGATCCTGGGCGCATCGTCTTCGGGACCGATTTCCCGATGGCACCGGACTTCGGACTCGACACGTTCAGCGCGGCGCTGGAGGCCATGGACGTCACCGGGCTGTCGCGTCCGGCGATCTACCGCCAGAACGCCGCTCGCCTGCTTGGAAGAACGCCGTGATGCTTGCTGGTCACCTGCCGCCGGACGCGCTGTGACCTGGCAGGTGGGGGTGTGCGCACTGCGTTGCAAATTGGCTGTACAACTCGACCAAGAGGATTTTCGATGGAAATCGGAATCGACAGTTTTGCCGCGACCATCCCCAACCCTGCGACAGGACAGATGGTATCGCCCACCGAGCGGATGGCTGCCCTGCTTGCAGAGGTGGAAACTGCCGATCGCGCCGGGCTCGACGTCTTCGGTATCGGCGAACATCACCGTCAGGAGTTTCTGGATTCCGCGCCCACGGTCATTCTTGCGGCGGCGGCGGCACGCACGCAACGCATCCGGCTCGCCAGTGCCGTCACGGTGCTCAGTGCAGCCGATCCGGTGCGGGTTTTCCAGGAGTTCGCAACGATCGATCTGATCGCCAAGGGGCGCGCAGAGATCGTCGTGGGGCGCGGCTCCTTCGGCGAAGCCTATCCCTTGTTCGGCTTTGCAATGGAAGACTACGACGCGCTGTTCGCCGAGAAGCTCGACCTGTTGTTGAAACTGCGCGCCGACACCCACCTCACCTGGCGCGGACGCTTTCGACCACCGCTCAATGGCCAGGGCATCTTCCCGCGACCGCACCAGGCAACGATGCCGATCTGGCTCGGCGTTGGCGGCACGCCGCAATCGTTCGTTCGCGCGGGCAGCCTGGGTTTGCCACTGATGGTAGCGATCATCGGTGGCAGCTTCGAGCGCTTTCGTCCGCTCGTCGATCTGTACCGGGAGGCAGGCCGCAACGCGGGGCATGCACCCGATGTCCTCAAGGTTGGCATCCACGCCATGGGTTTTGTGGGCGACACCGACACCGATGCGCGAGATGCGTTTTTCCCGGGTTGGGCACACATGTTTACCGAGATAGGCCGCGAGCGGGGCTGGTCGACCGCCACACGCGCTCAGTTCGACGAGATGTGCGGCCCTGGCGGTGCCTTTCTCATCGGCGACCCGCATACGGTGCGCGAGAAGATTCTTGCTGCAAACGCAGCGCTCGGCGGTATTGCGCGCCTTACCTTCCAGATGAGCTCGGCCATGCTGCAGACCGAGGCCATGCAACGTTCAATCGTGTTGCTGGGCACCGAGGTGGCGCCTGCCATCAAGGCCATCCTTGCTCAACCGCGGATATAGCCTTGCGTGGCTTGTCGCAAGGCTTCTCGCTCGATGAGCAAATCCACAAATGCACGCACCTTGGACGGGCGATACCGTGCAGCAGGAAATACCGCATGGATGCCTCCGGACGGCAGGCACCAATGCGGAAGCACCTCAATCAGACGCCCTGCGGCGAGGTCGTTGGCAACCACATAGTCTGGAAGCACGGACAGCCCGGCACCCTGACACACCGCTTCGCGCACAGCCATCGTGGCATCGAGAAAAATGGATGCCTGCACGTGCACCACCTGGGTGTGCTGCTGGTCCGAGGAGAAGGTCCATCGCAAATGATCATGCAACGCAGTGTTGGCGACGAAGGGTAACGCGATGATGTCGGCCGGGCTCTGGAGCGTTGCAAGCTCTGCTGCCATGGATGAGGAAGCGACAAGCAGCTGGCGGAAGGTACCGATTTTTCGAGCTTGTTCACTTGTTTCGGCCAGCCATCCGACACGGATGGCAACCTCGATGTTCCTGGACATCAAATCCAGCGTCTGGTCGCTGAGCATGGCATCTACCTTGCAGGTGGGGTAGCGCTTAGTGAATGCAGCGATCGCAGGCACAACCACTCCCACGCCATAGTCGAACGGTGCGGTAAGCCGCAACACGCCCGATGGCTCGGCAGATCGATCGGCCAAGCCGTCAAATGCATGCTCCGCCTCGCGCAGGATCACCGCACAGCGCTCGTAGAACTCCTGCCCCACATCGGTGGCTTGCACCTTACGCGTGGTACGCACCAGTAGAGAGGTCCGAAACTCGCGTTCCAGTCGGGCGACCTGTTGGCTCACTACCGCCTTGGTGATGCCCAGGCGCTCGGCCGCCGCGGTGAACGACCCGGTTTCCACCACGGCGACGAAGTAGGCCAGGCGACGAAGATTGCCAAGGTCGCCTGGCCTGTCCCCCGCTTGATTGGATGCTTTCAACATACGATGTATTTATCACGTATGTATTTATCGATCAATTATGGGTCTCTAGGATGTGTCTGACAGTCACAAGGAATGCCCATGAACACCACCTTGCACTATCTGTTCGACCCGTTGTGCGGCTGGTGCTATGGCGCAGCGGCGACCGTTTCCTCACTGGCCGCCGAGCCCGGCATCGCGATCAAGCTTCGGCCTTCCGGTTTGTTCGCCGGCATGGGTGCGCGGGCGATGGACGATCACTTCGCCGGCTTTGCCTGGGCTAACGATCAACGCATTGAACATCTGACCGGGCAGCGCTTCACCGAACGTTATCGCCAGGAGGTTCTCGGCGATCGCCAGCAGCGCTTCGATAGTGGTGCAGCTACATTGGCGCTGACTGCTGTGTCCCTGGTAGCACCGGCACAGCAACTGAAGACGCTGACGGCCATTCAGCAGGCTCGCTACGTGGACGGGAAAGACGTGACCACCACTGCCGGGCTGGTCAGGCTTCTGGAAGAGCTGCACCTTGCGGACGCCGCCACGCGGCTGGCGCAGGCAGATGCACAGCTTCTGGCCGCGAATCGAACGCGCATCGAAGGTGCGCAAGCGCTGATGCGTGAGTTCGGCGCCCAAGGCGTACCGACGTTCATCGCTGAATCCGGCGGGAAGCGATGGCTGATAGACGCACATGCCGCCTACACCGATCCAAGTGCATTCAAACGTCAACTTCAGGCCGCTTGAAGACAACGCTTCATCTCTCCTAAAAGGAACGGATCATGACCACACGCAGAGAAGTCATTAAAACCATTGCCGTGGCAGGTATCGCCTCAGCTGCCCCTTCCGTCAACAGCGCCATGGCCGCACAGGCGCCCTTAAAGCTGCAGCACTTTCCCGCGGGTGAGAATGGGTTTTTCCGTGCCCCGGTCCTGATCTCCGGCAAGCGCGACGCCGTGCTGGTCGATGGCGGCTTCACGCTACCCGATGGCAAGGCGCTGGTTGATGCAATCAAGGCCGGTGGCAAGACACTGACCACGATTTACGTCAGCCAAAGCGACCCTGACTATTACTTCAGCCTGGGCCCGATCAAGGCTGCGTTTCCCGATGCGCGCATCATCGCGGCATCTGCCACCGTCGCGGCCATCAAGAGCAGCGTCGAGAAGAAGCTTGCGACCTGGGGGCCCCAGCTCAAGGACAACGGGCCGCAGACGCTTGCAGACATCGTGATGCCGGACGCATTCGACGGCAACGCGCTCTCGCTGGAAGGCCAGTCCATCGCCATCGTGGATGCAGACGGCCTGGCCAATCGCCGTTACCTCGCGCTCAAATCGCTGGACGCGATCTTCGGTGGCGTGCTGGTGTTCTCTGGGGTGCATGTATGGACAGCCGACACACCGAGTGCCCAGGGCCGCCAGGCCTGGATCAAGACACTCGATGCAATGGCGGCCCGCAAACCGGCGGTGGTGATTCCTGGACATATGGCACCGGGCGCAGCGACCGACGCCTCGGCGATCCGCTACACGCGCGATTACCTGCTGGCATTCGAGGAAGAGCTGGGCAAGGCATCCGATAGTTCCGCGCTCATCGAGGCCATGACCAGGCGCTATCCGGGAGCCGGCATGGGCACGGCACTGCAGATTGGTGCCAAGGTCGCCAAGGGTGAGATGAAGTGGGGTTGATCCGATGAAGACCAATCTGGACATCATCCGAGCAACCTATGAGGGTTCTTCGGAAGACAACGGCAAGCACCTGTCTGCCGCGTTAGCGCCTGACGCCACCTGGACAGAGGCGGCCGGCTTCCCATACGCAGGGACCTACACCGGTCCGGCAGAAGTCTTCGAGCATGTCTTTCATCGGCTCGCGACCGAGTGGGTGGGCTACAAGGCCGAGGTCCACACTTACTTGGCCGACGGGGACTATGTCGCAGCGTTTGGTACATATTCCGGCACCTACGCCAAGACCGGAAAGTTCATGCGCGCCACCTTCGCGCATCTGTATCGGCTCAAGGACGGCAAGATCCTGAGCATGGAGCAGTATGTCGATAGCCTGATGGTTCACCAAGCGATCGCAGGAGTCGAAGAACAGCAGGGCTAGCACACCCTCTGCGGATGTGTTGATGCAGGCAGTGGTCTTGACGATGTGTCGCATCGTCAAGACCACATTGGAAACACCACGGCCGCACGCAGCTGGGCCCGACTCAACCAGATCACCCTGGGCAAGCGATGCCCGCCAGGGATCGCGCTGGTGTCTCGCCTGGACGCTGACCGCTGACTGCTGTGGCGGAAATCGATCAGCTGCGTCAGGACTGCGGCAGTGATTGCGACCAGGTGCGGCCCCGCTGCCAAGCACTCGTTCCTGCGAAGAGCGCCAGACCGCGCTGCCCTCACGCACAGTCGCGCCACGCTGCCACCGCTACCGCCGCTGCTTGCCTCATGCAACCGATGCGACCGCGAACGAACGCGACTGCGCGCCTGCTGGCGCACGCGGACTCCAGCTGGCAGCGATGGTTAGCCCACGCATTCCGTTATTCTTGAGTTCCGGCGGCGACCGCCCGCAGAACGCCTGCGCGCAGTCCTTGCGCACGCACGTAGCGCATGGGTCGTTGCATACACACATCAGGAGAGACGATGCGGTTACGCACCTTGCTTGCGATGACACTGGCCTGTAGCACTGGATTGCCGGCACTGGCGCACGCCGCCGCAGCGCGCGACGTTCAGGTGGATCTTTCCACCGCCGGCGCACCGGTGGATCGTTTCGCCACGCTGTCGGTAGGCTCGGATTTTCCGGGCACGCTGATCCGCGCCGATACGCAGGCGCACCTGGTGCCTGCCGTGCAGGAATTGGGATTTCGCTATCTCCGCTTCCACGATGTCTTCCACGATGCGCTTGGCACCGTCAAGCAAGTGGACGGCAAACTGGTCTACGACTGGACCAAGCTGGATCAGCTCTACGACGCATTGCTGGCCAAGCGCATCCGCCCGTTTGTCGAGCTGGGCTTTACCCCAGCTGCGATGAAGACCTCCGAGCAAACGCTGTTCTACTGGAAGGGCAATACCTCGCATCCGGATCCGGCCAAATGGACCCAGTTGATCGATGCGTATGTGCGGCATATCCGCGACCGCTACGGTGCCGATGAAGTGCGGCAGTGGTATTTCGAGGTGTGGAACGAGCCGAATCTGAAGGATTTCTGGGAAAACGCCGATCAGCAGGCCTATTTCGATCTGTATGCCAACACCGCACGCACGATCAAGGCGATCGACCCGCAGCTGCGCGTTGGCGGCCCATCCACGGCCGGTGCGGACTGGGTGCCGGAACTGCTGACTTTCGTTGCCAGGAACAAGTTGCCCATCGACTTCGTCACCACGCATACCTACGGCGTGGACGGCGGCTTTCTCGATGAAGACGGCAAGCAGGACGTCAAACTGTCCGCATCGCCGGATGCCATCGTCGGCGATGTGCGCCGCGTGCACGCGCAGATCCAGGCCTCGCCATTTCCGGATCTGCCACTGTATTTCACCGAGTGGAGCAGCAGCTACACGCCGCGCGATTATGTCCACGACAGCTATGTCAATGCGCCTTATATCCTGACCAAGCTCAAGCAGGTGCAAGGCCTGGTGCAGGGCATGAGTTACTGGACCTATACCGATCTGTTCGAAGAACCCGGCCCGCCACCGACGCCGTTCCACGGCGGGTTCGGGCTGATGAATCGAGAAGGCATTCGCAAGCCGGCATGGTTTGCCTACAAGTATTTGAACGCGCTGCAGGGCCGCGAGATTCCGCTGGCCGATGCGCATGCGCTGGCGGCGGTGGATGGCAAGCGCATCGCCGCGCTGGTGTGGGACTGGCAGCAGCCGGTGCAGGCGGTGAGCAATACCCCGTTCTATACCAAGCTGGTCGCTGCCACCGATAGCGTACCATTGCATCTGCGCATGACCCAGGTGCCTGCCGGCAACTACACCCTGCAGGTGCGCAAGACCGGCTACCGCCGCAACGACCCGCTGTCGCTCTACATCGACATGGGCCTGCCCAAGGCGTTGAACCAGAAACAGTTGAGCCAACTGCAGCAGGCAACGCGCGACACGCCCGAACAGGACAAACGCATCCGTGTCGGCGCCGATGGCGTGGTGGAGGTCAGCGTGCCGATGCGTAGCAACGATGTCGTGCTGGTGACCTTGCAACCGCGCTGAGCGATGCGCAATCGAGGCTGCAGCCACGCCATCGCTGTGGCTGTGGCTGGCAGCGCAGCGATGGACGCTGGTGCGCAGGCAATCGGTGGCGCGCCATCACGCCAGCGGCGAGGTCACTTCAGATAGGTCTTGAGGATGGCGGCGACATCGTCGACCGCCAGCTCCCTGTCGCCCAGCACGTCCGGCGCGGCCACGTGATGCCGCAGGTGCTCGCTGAGCAGCTCGACCATCAGCCCTTGCGCCGCACCACGGAAAGCGGCGACCTGGGTCAACAGCGCGGTGCAGTCCACGTCTTGCGCCAAGGCTTTCTCCAGCCCTTCCACCTGGCCGCGGATCCTGCGCACGCGCGCCAGCAGCCTGGATTTGTCGTGGTTCAGATGTGACATTGCGCTATACCCCATGGGGGTATCTCAGATACCCTGTGGGGGTATCGTAGCCAGAGCTCCCACCAATGTCGACCACGCACACCGCGCCCCACTGCGCGCAGTCGCACCGCTTTGCCGGCACCAACCCGTTGGCGGAGCGCAGCACCCGCAAGGCGGTGATCCTGACCGTGGCCATGATGGTGGTGGAAATCGTCGGCGGCTGGACGCTCAACTCCATGGCCCTGCTCGCCGATGGCTGGCATATGAGCTCGCACGCGCTTGCGCTGGGACTGGCGTTGTTCGCCTACCGTTTCGCGCGGCGCCATGCCGGCGACGTGCGCTTTACCTTCGGCACCTGGAAGGTCGAGGTGCTGGGGGGCTATACCAGCGCGATGCTGCTGCTGGGCGTCGCCGGCCTGATGGCGTTCCAGTCGGTGGAACGGCTGTTTTCGCCCAAGCCCATTCACTATCAGGAAGCGACGGTCATCGCGGTCGTCGGCCTGCTGGTGAATCTGATCTGTGCGTGGTGGTTGCGCGACTCGCATGGGCATCATCACGGTCACGACCACGACCACGACCACGACCACGACCATGGTCATGGTCATGGTCATGGTCATGGTGAGCATGATCATGCCCACCGCCACGGTCACGCCGATCTCAATCTGCGCGCGGCGTATCTGCACGTGGTGGCCGATGCCGCCACCTCGGTGCTGGCGATCGTGGCCTTGGTCGCGGGCATGCATTGGGGCGTGACGTGGCTGGATCCGATCATGGGCATCGTCGGTGCGGTACTGGTCACCGCGTGGGCGTGGGGGCTGCTGCGCAGCACCGGCGGCGTGCTGCTGGATGCGGAGATGGACGCGCCGGTAGTGGCGGAAGTAAGGCAGGTCATCGCCGAACTCCCACATGCGATCGACATCGCCGACCTGCATGTCTGGCGGGTCGGAAGCGACCGCTACGCCTGCATCGTCAGCCTAGTGACTGCTGCGGACATCGACGCCGATACGGTGCGCAACGCCTTGCAGATCCACGAAGAACTGGTGCACATCACCGTCGAGCTGCAGCGCCCTGCGCTGCATGCAGCGCAGGCATAGCGCCGCGTATGCGCAACCGCATGCACTTTGCATGCGGTGCAGTTGCCGAGGGTACCGCTGCGCCGAAGACCTGGGTGCTCAGGTTTTCGGCGGCGTCGGGCTGACGTATTTCTCGCGACGGATCTGCGCATTCGTCAGGCCGGCAGCCTTCAGCGCCTCGACGCAGGTATCTACCATGTCCGGGTTACCGCACAGGTAGGCGATATCGGTCTGCGCATCGGGCGCGAATTCGGGCAGATGCTGCTGCACATAGCCATGCCGGACATCGGCATGCGGCGCGGCAGGCAGCTCGCGCGACAAGCACGGCACGTAGCGGAACTGCAGGTGCGCGTCGGCAAACGCGCGGAAGTCGTCGCCGTACAACAGCTCGGCCGGCGTGCGTGCGCCCTGCAGCAGCAGCACCTGCACGCCGCGGGTGGCGATCGCCTCGGCCAGCAGCGGCAACATCGAGCGGTACGGGGTAACGCCGGTGCCGGTGGCGATCAGCACATAACGTTGGTTGGCATCGCCCGGTGGCAGGCAGAAACGCCCGTAGGGGCCGCTTGCCTGCACCTGGTCGCCAATCTGCAGGCCTTCGAACAGCGCGGTGGCCGAGCCGCCGGGCACGAAACTCACCGCGATATCCACCGCCTCGCCCGGTCCGAACGCGTGATCGTGGATGGTCGCCAGCGAATAGCTGCGCTTGGTCGGGGTGCCATCGGCGCCGTTGAAGTGGATCTGGATGAACTGCCCGGGCTGGAAATCCAGCGGCTGCCCGTCGTCACGCACGAACTGGCAGTGGGCCACGGTGGGCGCAATCATGCGCCGGTCGACAAGCTTGAGGGGGAATTGAACGGGCACGAACGTATTTGGGACAGTCTGTGATCGGGGCGAACCCCCACGGGCTTCTATAATAACGGGCTGCAACTCGCTGCGCCGGCACCCCGGCGCGAAGGACCATCTTGAATTCACCCTCTCCCAGTGCGCCCGCCCTGCGCGTGTGCGATCTGCGCAAGACCTACGACAACGGCACCCAGGCGCTCAAGGGCGTCTCGCTGGATGTGGCGCCGGGCGACTTCTTCGCCCTGCTCGGCCCCAATGGCGCGGGCAAATCCACCCTGATCGGCATCATCAGCTCGCTGGTGAACCTGTCCGGCGGGCAGGTGGAGGTGTTCGGCACCGATCTGGTCGCCCATCGCAGCGATGCGATGCGACTGATCGGCCTGGTGCCGCAGGAGGTCAACTTCAACCTGTTCGAAAAACCCTTCGACATCCTGGTGAACTACGCCGGTTTCTACGGCATGCCGCGTGCGGAAGCCGAGCGCCTGGCCGAAGCGGAGCTGCGCCGGGCGCATCTGTGGGAAAAGGCCCAGGTGATGAGCCGCACGCTGTCCGGCGGCATGAAGCGGCGGTTGATGATCGCCCGCGCCATGATGACCCAGCCGCGCCTGCTGATCCTGGACGAACCCACCGCCGGCGTGGATATCGAGATCCGCCGCGACATGTGGCGCGTGCTCAAGGAGATCAACGCGTCGGGCACCACCATCATCCTGACCACGCATTACCTGGAAGAAGCCGAGCACCTGTGCCGCAACCTGGCCATCATCAACCACGGCCAGATCGTCACCCAGGGGCCGATGCGCGAACTGCTGGCCAAGCTCGACGTGGAAGGCTTCCTGTTCGATATCGACGGTGAGCTGCCGGCGCAGTTGCCGGCGATCGAAGGCACCACGCTCACCGCCATCGACGGCCACACGCTGGATCTGGACATGCCGCGCGCGATGGACCTCAACCGCGTGTTCGCCGCGCTGGGCGATGCCGGCATCCGGGTGCGCTCGATGCGCACCAAGAGCAATCGCCTGGAAGAGTTGTTCGTCCGCCTGACCGGGCCCGGCGAGGGCCTCGCCACCCCGGCCCCTGCTGCAGCGGCGCCTGTGCGCCCGGCAGGTCACTCATGAGCCCTTCGGAGCCGTCGATGTCCGTCACGCCCGCCACATCCCGCCAACGCAACTGGATTGCGCTGGGCACCATCGTGCGCCGCGAAGTGCAGCGCATCCTGCGCATCTGGGGCCAGACCCTGGTACCGCCGGCCATCACCATGACGCTGTACTTTTTGATCTTCGGCGGGCTGATCGGCTCGCGCGTGGGCGACATGGGCGGCTACTCGTACATGCAGTTCATCGTGCCGGGCCTGGTGATGATGAGCGTGATCCAGAACAGCTACGGCAACATCTCCTCCAGTTTCTTCGGCGCCAAGTTCGGCAGGCATGTGGAAGAGCTGCTGGTCAGCCCGATGCCCAACTGGGTGATCCTGTGGGGCTACGTGTCCGGCGCGGTGCTGCGCGGGGTGATGGTGGGCGCGTTGGTGCTGATCATCGCGATGTTCTTCACCCCGGTTCGCATCCCGCATCCGCTGGTCACCCTGACCACCGTGCTGCTGGGCGCGACCATCTTTTCGCTGGCCGGCTTCGTCAACGCGGTGTACGCCAAGAAGTTCGACGACGTGGCGATCGTGCCGACCTTCATCCTGACTCCGCTGACCTACCTGGGCGGCGTGTTCTATTCGGTGAAATTGCTGCCGCCGTGGGCCGAAGCGGCCACCCATGCCAACCCGATCTTCTACATGGTCAACGCGTTCCGCTACGGCCTGCTCGGCAGCTCGGACGTGCCGATCTGGGTGGCCTATGCGCTGATGCTGGGCTTTGTCGCGGTGCTCAGCGCGCTGGCGCTGTGGTTGCTGCGCCGTGGCGTGGGTTTGCGGAGCTGAGCGTGCAGTTCAGCGACGACATCTTGGAAGTTAGACCAAGGATGCGGCTGGCCGTTATCTCGGCTATGGGTTGAAGTGCTTCCCGTAAAAACAAAAGGCTCCGGCGATTCCGCCAGAGCCTGATGCGACCGAGAATTCCCGATCCGGCTGAAATAATAGTTGACGTCTGCGCGTTCGAATTAAGTTGAAAGGAATTTTTCATGCGTATCTTGATCTTGGGTGCCGGCGGTACCGGCGGCTATTTCGGCGGACGTCTGGCGCAGGCAGGTGTCGATGTCACCTTCCTGGTGCGCGATGCGCGGGCGGCGCAGCTGCAGGCCGATGGCGTGCGCATCCGCAGCCCGCTCGGCGATGCCGATCTGCCGGTGGCAACCGTCACCGCGCAGGATCTGCCGGCGCTGGTTGCGCAGCGTCCGTTCGATCTGGTGATCCTCAGCTGCAAGGCCTACGACCTGGACAGCGCGCTCGAGGCGATTGCACCGGCGGTCGGCGAGCACACGACGGTGCTGCCGATCCTCAATGGACTGCGCCATTACGCGGCGCTGGACGAACGCTTCGGTGCGGCGCGGGTGTTGGGCGGGCTGTGCTTCATCAGCGCGACCAAGGGCGCGCACGGCGAGATCCTGCACCTGGGCAAGCCGGCGGCGATCACTTTCGGCGAGCGCGATGGCAATGCCGCATCGGCGCGCGTGCAGGCGATTGCTGCGCTGTGCGCGCAGGCAGGCATCGATCATGTGGCCAGCGCGCAGATCGCGCAGGAACAATGGATCAAGTACAGCTTCCTCACCGCGCTGGCGGCGGCCACCTGCCTGATGCGTGCGCCGGTCGGGGCGATCGTGGCCACCGACGACGGGCGTGCGCTGATCAACGGCCTGTACAACGAATGCCTGTGGGCCGCCGACGCAGCCGGCCAGTCGATTCCGGAAGCCGCGCGCGCCAAGGCGTTGCAGACGCTGTTGCAGGTCGACTCGCCATTGAAGGCCTCGATGCTGCGCGACCTGGAAGCCGGCCAGGAAGTGGAAGCGGCGCAGATCGTCGGCGACATGCTAAGGCGTGTACGCGAAACCGGACGCAACGCGCCACTGCTGATGGCGGCGAATGTGCATCTGCAGGCGTATCAGGTGTTGCGGCAGAGCTGACGGGTATGGCGGGCGACGTTGCGCGTGTTGCGCATGCATTGCCCCCATCCGCCCTTCGGGCACCTTCCCCCGCAGGCGGGAGAAGGAAGTGGTAGTAGCTACCGCTGCGTGACCGGAGGAGCGACCCAGGTGCTCCTGCGCCGCTTGGCACCAACAAATCCCTGCTCCCGCTGGCGCAGCTCCCTTCTCCCGCCAGCGGGAGAAGGTGGCGCAAAGTGCCGGATGAGGGCGCGTCCGCTCGCCGCAGCCGTCACGCCGCCACAGCGACCTCCTCGCAACCCACCGCCTGCTCCCCGCAGATCCCGTCCCTTCTCCCGCCGGCGGGAGAAGGTGGCGCAAGGCGCCGGATGAGGGCGCGTCCGCTCGCCGCAGCCGTCACGCCGCCACAGCGACCTCTTCGCAACCCCACCGCCTGCTCCCCGCAGATCCCCTCCCTTCTCCCGCCGGCGGGAGAAGGTGGCGCAAAGCGCCGGATGAGGGCGCGTCCGCTCGCCGCAGCCGTCACGCCACCGCAGCGACCTCCTCGCAACCCCACCGCCTGCTCCCCGCAGATCCCTTCCCTTCTCCCGCCAGCGGGAGAAGGTGGCGCAAAGCGCCGGATGAGGGCGCGTCCGCTCGCCGCAGCCGTCACGCCGCCACAGCGACCTCCTCGCAACCCCACTGCCTGCTCCCCGCAGATTCCGTCCCTTCTCCCGCCGACGGGAGAAGGTGGCGCAAGGCGCCGGATGAGGGCGGGCTGGTTGGCGTAGCCTTCGCGCTGCCACGACGCCACGCACACGATGCTCTGCAACCCTCCATCGCCGTCGTCATCATGAAGCTGCTCAGCCACCTGTTCCGTGCCGGTCATTTCGTGATCCTGGCGTTCTTTGTGCTGTGCGCGGCGGGGCTGGTGGCGATGGCCGGGCTGGAGCTGTGGCATGGCTTTACGCCGGGCGGCGACATGGTGGTGCGCGACCGCTTCAACGTGGTGCTGGAAGCCATCGGCCTGCTCACCGTGGCGCTGGTGACGCTGGAGCTGGGCCAGACCATCTTTGAAGAAGAGATCCTGCGCGACGTCAAAGTCAGCGGCCCTACGCGCGTGCGGCGTTACCTGTCGCGGTTCTTCGTGGTGATCGTGATCGCGCTGGCGATCGAGACGCTGGTGTCGATCTTCGAGCTGATGCACGACGACCCGGCCAAGCTGCCGTACGCGGCTGCCGTGGGTCTGTGCGCGGCGCTGTTGCTGATCGCCTGGGGCGTATTCGTCAAACTCAATCGCAGCGCCGAAGAGCTGGAGCCAGAAGCGATGGAAGAAACCAAGCGCGAGGATCGCGAGGTCGAGGAATAAGCGCCGTCAGCTGCTGACGGCTGGCAGCGGCGGCACCGTGGTTGGCTTGCCGTCGTCACCCAGCGCGATCATCACGAAGTTGCCGCGCGTGCACAGCTCGCGCGAGCCGCTGAGCAGGTCTTCGGCGATCAGTTCCACTTCCACCTTGATCGAGCTGCGCCCCACCGACACCACCCGGGCGATGGTCTCCACCATCTGGCCCTGGCGGATCGGCAATTTGAAGTCCACCTGGTCCGAGCGCGCGGTCACCACGGTGCGGCGCGCATAGCGCGACGCGGCCAGAAACGCCGCCTTGTCCATCCACGCCAACGCCTGGCCACCGAACAAGGTGCCCATATGATTGGTGTGGTTGGGGAACACGATCTCGGCCATGCGCGCTTCGATCGGTGGCTGGGTCTGCAAGCTGTCTGACATGAGCTGTTTCCAGGGAAGGGGGGCGCTGCGCGCCAGGGCGATTGCAGCAGCCTGGCACCGACAGGATAGGCGGTCAGCCGCAGCGGCGTACGCCGGAACGTAGCGCAGTGGTGATTGGCAGCCATCTTGCCGACGCGGGCGCTGCACTGCGCTTGAGCGCGGCTGGCGTGGGCGGGTCGGCCGGTGGCCGGCATTCGGCGTGGCTGTCGTGTACCGCAGCGCGCACGATGGGGTTTATCGGGACGGCGGTCGCGGCCGGGGCCGCTCCTACGCGAGCATCAGTTTGCGTCGCGCTCGCTCGCTTAGGCGGCGGCATGCAGCCACCTTTCCGATGCGATGGCGTGCAACCGCAAGCGCGCAGGCGGCTGCGCGCCACGGTGGCTCAGAGACTGGTCTTGACCGCGGTTTCCACCTGCGCCGGCGACTGGAAACCGGGCAGGCGCGCCACTTCGTTGCCGTCGCGGTACAACGCCAGGGTCGGGGTCTGACGCAGGCCCAGGTCGCGGAAGAATTCCTCGCCCACCACCTCCAGCTTGACCTTCAACAAGGCCACACCTTCGGCGGCATCGCTGTTGGCGAACTTGTCCAGCGACATGTCGAGCATGCGGCAGCCGGGGCAATTGTCCTTGTAGAAATCCACCAGTGCGCGCGGGTGCGCGGCCAGGATCTGGGTGTAGTGCTCAGGCGACGTGACGGTAATGGTCTGCATCATGGGGATCGTGTGTGCATTGGGACAGGACCTCGTCGGTCCAGGCGGCGATGGCCTGCGCGTCGCGCTGGCCGTGGGGCATCTGTTCGATGGTCAAACGCGGAAACGGGCTGGCGAAGAACTGTGCGATGCGATGCACCGCACCGCAAAAATAGTCCTCGCCCCACTGGGTTTCGCCTGTGCCGAACACGGCTACCTGCGGTGGCTTGCCCAGCGTTTCAACCAACTCGACGATAAAACGTTTCATCTCCGACGGCGTGCGCCCGCCGTTGTCGGTCCAGCTGCCAAACAGGAACAGGTCGTACTGTCCCGGCGAATGCGGCACCTGTTCCAGCCGCTGCACATCGGTCTCCAGCCAGGTCACCGTGTGCCCGGCCGCCTCACAGTGCAGCGCGACACTGCGCGCCACATCACGCGTGTTGCCGCTCAACGATGCCAGGGCCAGCAGGATGTTCATGGGGCGGGGAATTGGGAATGGAGAATGGGGAATCGGAAGAGCGCAGTGTTGTCTGCTTTTGCCATTCCCGATTCCCTATTCCCTATTACTCACAGATCGTCGAAGCCGTTATCCGAATTGGTCTTCTTGTAGCTGGCATTGCGCATTTCGAAGAAGTCGGTCTTGGTTTCGGTGAAGTTGTCGGCGTAGGCCTTGATCCACGGCATCACGTTGTCGTTGGCGCCTTCGTACAGCTTCTCGATGCCGAGCATGCCGGCCATCTTGTTGGCGCGGTACTTCACGTAGCGGATCATCTCGTCCACGTCGATGCCGTCGATGCCGTCCAGCACTTCGGCGGTCCACACCGTTTCCAGGTCGATCGCGTGCTCGAAGGCCTTGTGCACGTAATCGGTGAGCTGATCGCCCTGCAATGCCTGGTTCTCGCCGATGATGGCGCGAATCAGCTCGCTGATGAACTTGGAGTGGGCCAGCTCGTCGCGGTTGATGAAGCTGATGATCTTGCCGGTGCCGGTCATGCGGTTCTGGCGGACCAGATTGTAGAAATACGCAAAGCCGGAATAGAAGTTGATGCCTTCCAGGATCGAGGACTGGATCAGCGCGCGGATCAGCGTTTCGGCCGTCTTGTCGCGCATGAAGTCTTCGTAGGCGCCCATGATCGGCGCATTGCGCTTGATGATGGTCGGATGCGTGCGCGCGATCTCGAACACGCGGTTCTGGTCGGCCAGGCCGGTGATCGAGGCCAGCACGTAGCTGTAGCTCTCGTTATGGATCACTTCCTGCTGGCCGATGATCGCAGCATTGGCATGCGCGGCCGGGTCGGTGATGTATTCGGCAACGTTGTAGATGAAGCGCGTCTGCGGCGAATCCAGCGTGGCCAGCAGGCCGATGATCGAATCGTAGGCATTCTTTTCGCGCGCCGACAGCTCGTTGTACTGGCGCGCGTCGCCCTTCATGTCCACCTCGTCGGGGATCCAGAAGTTGGTCGACAGCTCCTTGTACGCCCGATAGAAGGACGGGTACGGAATATCGTTCCAGTTGAGGATGCCGGAGGTTTCGCCATTGATGATGGCGGTGGAGCGGTTGGGGTGACGCGGCTCCAGGATCTTGATGCGCTCAAGCGGTGTTGCGGACATGGGTCTCTACTCGTGTTTCAGGCGTCGCGCGTGTGCAGCAAGGACGACGGCAACAATCGTTCTGGAGGAAAGCCCCCTGAGTCAGGGGGCGCGCCGAAGGCGCGGGGTGTGGGAGCTGGTGAAGCAGGGTCCACGGTTCGCAACGCGAACCGTGGAAGCGAAGCGCGAATGCGCTTAGCTACTGAACGCGCTTTAGCTCGAACACCACTCGCACTCGCTGATATCGATATCGTTGGAGCGCACGTAGTACGTGGTCTTCAAGCCTTCGCGCCAGGCGGTCATGTGCAGGTCCAGCAGCGTGCTCGCACGGATGGTGCTGGGCACGTAGAAGTTGAAGCTGATCGACTGGTCGACGTGGCGCTGGCGACGCGCGTTCTGACGCACGCTGGCGAACTGGTCGACCTTGTAGGCACCCTTCTCGTAGTACGGCCAGGTTTCCAGCGACAGGCCCGGAGCGGCGACCGGACGACGGAAGTCCTTCTTTTCCTCGTAGTAGAACGCGCTGTAGATCGGGTCGATCGAGGCGGTGGAACCGGCGATCTGCGCGGTGCTCATGTTCGGCGCCACCGCCAGCATCCAGGCATTGCGCACGCCATTGACCGACACCTGCGCCGACAGCTCCAGCCACTGCGGGCTGTTGTAGTCGCGCGCACGGAAGTACTCGCCGTTATGCCAGTCGCTGCCGCGGAACACGCTGTAGGTGCCCTTTTCCTTGGCCAGCTCCATGCTCGCCTGGATGGTCAGGTAGTTGATGCGCTCGTACAGCTCGTCGCTGTAGTCCTCGGCTTCCTTGGCATTCCAATGGATGGCTTTCTGCGCGAGCAGATGGTGCCAACCGAAGGTGCCCAGGCCGATGGCGCGGTACTTCTGGTTGGTGATGGTGGCCTGCGGCACCGGCAACTGGTTCAGATCGATCACGTTGTCGAGCATGCGCACCTGGATCGGGATCAGACGCTCCAGCACATCGGCGCCCAGCAGATCGGCCTGGTCGTCCTGCGCGATGATCGCGCGGCCCAGGTTGATCGAGGACAGGTTGCACACGACGAAGTCGCCGGCCTTCTTGGTGGTGACGATCTGATTGCCGCTGATGATCTCCTGCATCATCCGCGTCGGGCTCATGTTCTGCAGGATCTCGGTGCACAGGTTGGACGAATAGACCATGCCCTCGTGCTTGTTCGGATTCTTGCGATTGACTTCATCGCGATAGAACATGAACGGATTGCCGGTTTCCAGCTGGCTGACCATGATCCGCTTGAAGATCTCGATCGCCTTGACCGTCTTGCGGGTGATGCGCTCGTCCGCAACCACTTCCTCGTACTTGCGACGGAAGCTGCTGTTGGCGTCGCCCTTCTTCTCATCAAAGAAGTCCTGCAGGTACCAGCCCTTGATCCGCTTCACTTCGTGCGGATCGAATAGATACCAGTCGCCGCGGCGCTCGACCGCTTCCATGAACAGGTCGGGGATGCATACCGAGGTGAACACGTCGTGCGCACGCAGACGCTGGTCGCCGTTGTTCAGGCGCAGATCCAGGAACGACTCGATGTCGCGGTGGAAGATGTCCAGATAGACCGCGATGGCGCCCTTGCGCTGGCCCAGCTGATCCACCGACACCGCGGTGTTGTTGAGCTGCTTGATCCACGGCACCACGCCGCCGGAGGAATTGGACACGCCGCGGATCGCCGAACCGGACGAACGCACATAGCCCAGGTACGCGCCCACGCCGCCGCCGTGCTTGGACACGCGCGCCACGTCGGTGTTGGAGTCGTAGATGCCCTGCAGGCTGTCGTCGACGGTGTCGATGAAGCAGCTCGACAGCTGGCCGCCGACCTTGCCGGCATTGGCCAGGGTCGGGGTGGCCACGGTCATGTACAGGTTGGACAGCGCCCAGTAGGCCTCGCCGACCAGCTGCATGCGGCGCTCGCGGCTGCCCTTGCCATTGCCGATCTCGTCCTGCATCAGGTACAGCGCGATGGTCAGCCAGCGCTCCTGCGGCAGCTCGAACACGCCGCGCGAGTTGTCGGTGGCCAGGTAGCGCGTGGCCAGCAGGTACAGGCCGTTGTAGGCGAACAACTTGTCGCGCTCGGGCTCGATCATCTTGCCGGCTTCGATCAGTTCGTCCTTGGAGTAGCGGCGCAGGATGTCGTTGGAATAGACATTGCGGTCGGCCAGGCTCTCCTGCAGGCCGACGAACGAGCCGTACTTCTGGCTGGCGTCGTAGAACCGGTTGCGGCTGGCGCGCTTGTACAAGCGGCGCAGGTACAGACGCGCGGCGAAGTGCTCCCACTCCGGGGTGGTCAGATCGACGCGGGCCTCGGCCTCGCGGATCAGATGGTCGACCAGGTCGTCGGCGTTGACGCTGTCCTTGCGCTCGACAAAGCCGAACACCGAGCGCTTGTAATCGGCCACGTCCAGCTGCGGGAACTCGGCATGGATCTGGTCGATCGCGCGATCCAGGCGCTCGGCCTCGAACGGAATCTTGCGGTTGCCGGCTTCCTTGGTGATCCAGGTGGCGACGGCTTGTTCTTCGATGGTCTGTGCGTGCATTGCAATGGCTTGGCGGGGGGGCGGCACGACGTCCGACGGGTCGGTCAACTCCGGCGCGCCACAACCGGGCGCGCTGACACTGGCGGGAACGCTGGGTGTGGCTAGG
This sequence comes from Xanthomonas sp. 4461, assembly GCF_024806475.1. Taxonomy (NCBI): domain Bacteria; kingdom Pseudomonadati; phylum Pseudomonadota; class Gammaproteobacteria; order Lysobacterales; family Lysobacteraceae; genus Xanthomonas; species Xanthomonas sp. 4461. The sequence continues at coordinate 190,682 of NZ_JANTYV010000004.1, forward strand.
GTACCGGCGGCGATCGCGGCAAGGGTGTCGTTGGTGGTCATGCGTCCTCCATGCGTAGGCACACGAACCCGCTCGGGGACGGGCTGCGGCCGGATCCGGACTCCCTGGACAGCGATGGCGGTACGCGACGACCAGCACGCAAGACCCACGGTCTGCGGCGGCATCGCCTTACCAGCCATCTCCTTACCGGAGATTCCACGGCCGCCACCGCGCGGTGTGCTGTCGCGCAGTGGTCGGTGGCGAAACAACAGCGGCGCAACGAGACCACGCCGCCCGCTCCAGGCGACGCCCGGATGGCTGTGATCGTTCGTTGCTGCCGCCGCGGAGAGGCGTTTGATGGGCAACCTGCTGCAAATCAATGCTCTCACTGGTCCGGACGCCTTGGGCGACCAACCACCGACTCCCCCAAGATAGTGGGGTCCCCCGGAGGGGTCAACACCAAATGTAGGAAAATCCCGTAAACCCTTGCAGGACAAAGCACTGTCTGACGAACGGTCGGCGGAAGGCTGCGAACCCGTCCAAGTGGACTGCGCAGTCAAGCCCTAAACCGGCATTTTTGCCGACCAGTTGGGTCCGGTTGGGCTGGCGGCCGCACATACGCTGGCCGCCGGCGGTCACAGTTCTGCGCGCCCCTGCCGCTCAACAAAGGGAGCCACCCAGCCTCACACCGCGCGCCAGTCCATGCCATGCACCTGCTGGCCCGACTGCGCCGGCTGCGACTCATTCGTTCAAAGCGCCACGATGGCCTGTCGCGCAATGATGGCCTGCGCCCAACGCGTGTGGACGGCCTTCTCGACCATGCCGCCGTTGGACTTGAAGACGGCCGTGGTGGCGCCGAGCACCTCGCGCGCAGCGCGCAGGTCTTCGTCGCTGACCCGCAGCCCGTCCTCGATCACGGGAATCTGCATCGGATGGATCGCGGTCTTACCGACCAGCCCCATCGCGGTATCGATGGCAAGTTCACGCCGCAATGTCTGCGGATCATCGAAGAAATCGTAGACCGGCGCGGTGAGCTGAAAGCCATACGGCCGGAATGCAAGGACAAGTTGCTGAATGACCAGGCCCACCGGCGTGTCGTAGATCGTGGTGCCGCGCACCCGCTTCATTGCCAGCATGCTCAGCAGATCGTTGCCGCCGATACGCACCGCCAGCACCCGCGAACTCAACGGGCTACCCTGCAGGCAGGCACGAATCTCGCGCTGCCCCAGCGGATCCATCGCCTGCGGCGTCTCCAGGGTCGGCATGATGCAGAAATCGTGATCGGCCAGCTGCCGCTCATAGGCGCCCAGCGTGTCGGTATCGATCTTGGGCAGCACGAACCCATGTACGCGATCGATGTCGTGCATCGCCAGCAGTTGCCCAAGCACTTCAGCATTGCGCGGGCGAATGAACCGCAGCGGGCCGTGCGACCGTGGCGGCAAGGTCGGCAAGGTGCGTCGGATGTGACTCATCGCATGCGGCAGGTCGGTGGACGACACCGCATCCTCGGTGCAAGCGATCAGCGAACGCGCCTGCGGAAACTGGCGCCCCGACAGCACTTCGGAAAGATTGTCGTTGGTCGCAGGCACGTACAGCGAGGCACCCAACCGATAGGCTTCAGACATGTCGCAGATCCTTGATGACCGCCGCCGCCTTCAATGGCAGGCTGGGAAGAATGTTTACGTCAATACCGCGGGTCTGCGCCAGCCACCGCAGATGAGCGGTATCGGAATCGTCGGGCTGCTGCAGGCAGAGCGCGCGCGGCGCGCGGCGCAGCATCGCCCGGGTGGTCTCGCCGATTCCCACTTTCAGGCAATGGGTGTCGCGCACCGCGAATGCGTCGCGCAGCTGCTGCAGGCTGTCGCTGCAACGCTGTGCGGCGGCAGCGCGTTGGCTGCGCTGGGTGTGCTGGTCAGCATGCGTGGGCGCGGGCAGCGCGGCGGCCGCTTCCAGCAATTGCGCCACAAACCACTGCGACATATCGCCCGTGCGCAGGTCCTGGTAGAACACGCAGCCGTGGAACTGGTCGGAGGCGATGCTGGCGTTGAGCACGGTGCGACTGACCAGGCCCGACACGGTCGCGTTGAGGATGGCCGACGGAATCAGATAGTCTTCGACGGAGCCATGCCCGGCGCTGCAGCCGGCAAGATCCACCAGCACGAACAGATCCGGCGAGACCTGCGTGCCCTGGGCCTGGTTGAACGCGGCAACCGAGGCGCGCAGCTCGGCGGTGATCGCGCCCTTGCCGGTCCAGCCATCGACAAAGACCAGCGATGCCGGATCGTATTGCGCGCACAGGTGGGCCAGCGCCACCGTATCGATCCCGCGGCCACGCAGGATCGAGATCGAGTAGTGCGGCACCTGCATGCCCCAGCGGCTGGCCAATACCTGCCGCAACGCCACCCCGACCGGCGTGCCGGCGCGCGCCAGCGATACCAGCACCGGACGCGCATACCGTTGCCGCACCGCGCTCGCCAGTTGCAGCAGGTCGTGCGCCATGGTGGGCAGATGACGCGCCACGGCACTGCGGAACAAGGCCAGATATTCCGGAGCTGGCAACTGCTCGGGCGTCAACATTTCCGAATAATGCGTGTGCCCGCCCTGGATCAGGCGTTCTTTTTCCTGCAGATCCGCCATCGGCGCGACGGCGATCTGGGTCAGCAGGAAGGTCACATCACCTGGCGCATAGCTGCCGGAGAACCCAAGCGATGTCATGCGTGCGGTCCGCCAACCAGACCGCGCACCTGCGCCCAGGCCTGCGACCCGGTGGGCACGATCGCCATATCGCACAGCGACAGGAACGGCAGATCTGTCACGCTGTCGCCTGCCCCTATGACGAACAGCTCGCCATGCTGCTGCCGTAGCCCTTCCAGCAGATACTGCACCGCCAATCGCTTGTCCACGCACGGTGGCAACACCGCCAGATTGCGTCCGTTGACGTGATGGGTATATCCCGGATGCTGCTCCACCCATGGCGCGATGACTTGATCGGAAATCCTGCGCACCGCCTGTTCGTCGCGCGAAGGCTCGCGCGCCACCAGATACGCCGGCTGCTGCGGCGCGCCGGCGATGCTGACCTCCAGCGCATCGCCGAACCGGTCCGACAAGGCCTGTTGCAGCTGCTGCAGAACCGGCAGCTGTGCCTGCATCTGGGTCTGGATCGTTGCTGCCCACACTGGGTCGATCTGCCGCTGCGCATTCACGATGGTGGCGCCATGGGCCACGATCGCCGGGCCGTGGAAAGGCAGCAGCACGCGCGCGAAAGTCTCGAGCGTGCGCGCCGTCACCGGCACCACCAGATCGGCCTGCCGCAGCCACTGTGCAAACAGGCGCTGGCGCGGCGAGGTGTAGCTCACCGCAGTGCCATCGACCAACAACGCCGCCGGCTCCAGCCCCTCTGACTGCGGCTGCTTGCGCAACGACGAAAACAGGGTGTCGTCCAGATCGACCAAGGCTACCTGGTACATCTAGGCCACCGCCTGCATCGGCGTGGTGACCCGCTGCTCGACCAGATCCACTTCGATGGCCTGCAGCTGCTGCACCAGTCGGTCAACGCAGGCGCGCTCGCGGCTTTCGTGCACCACGATCCGTACCACGTTCGGGGAGCGCGTCAGGTTATAGAGATAGTTGGGAATCCCCTCGCCATAGACGTCCTCCACCATGGCGATGTCGTCGATGGCACCGGCCTGCATCAGCGGCGAGCGCGTGGTCGATTGCACCACTACCGCATGACCAAGCGCTTCCAGCGCCTGCGCCAGCCGCTGCGCCGGATACATGCATTCGCCGGTACCGATCACCAAGACCGGACGCTGGTCCAGCGCCGCATTGCAAGCCTGCACCAGCACGTCCGGCAGCGCGATGGCGGCGACCAGGCCCAGCCGGGCGGTGTAGGCGCTGACGTGCTGCCGACGGCAAGTCACCGCAGCGTAGGCCACAGGCGCCGGTGCAAGCACCGCCGCTGGATCACGCTCGAAACGGTACGTGCCGGACCACAGCGAGATGGGCGCAACCTCGGCGATGCCCGGCAGCGCGGACAGCAACGCCTGCACCCGGCCTTCGGAAAAATCGGTCAGCACCACCGGATGCACCGTACGCAGGCGCGGGCACACTGCTCGCAAGGCGATTGCCAGGTTCAGGAAGGTCCGGCCCGAGGTTGCCTCGTCATCCACCAGCACTACCGTGCTCACCCGCTCGAGCGCCGCACGCAGCTCTGGCGACTCCGGCAGATAGAGGAACTGCTGGGTGGCATGGCTATGTTCTTCCTCGAACCGCAGCACCTGCGCGCCGTCGAGCGGGTAGCGGGTGGTCTGGAGCAACATCGCCCGGCTACCGACGCGTTGCAGGAACGCTTCGAACACCCCGTGACCAAGGCCGGTCGCGGTTTCGGCAAGCGCCACAAACAGGACCATCTCATCGGCCGGCACAGGAATCTGCGCCGCAAGCTCGGCCTGCACCTGCGCCATCGTGGACGGCGAGGCGGGCCAATGCTTACCCAGCACCTTGGAGACGAAGACGAAGCCGCGCTTGGGATTGCGGCGCGCCCCAATGCCACAGATCTCGCTCAGCGCTCGGGTATTGCCGGGCCGGCCGGCGCAGCGCAGCGTGCCGGTAGGCAAGGTGACCTGCAACGTGCTCATGCGTCGACCGCAACCTGCGGCATCACCGTGCCAGGCAAGGGATGCGCATCAGGCAGCTCCACCGCCAGCGAGATTTCGGTCACTCGAATGCCCAGGCGCGGCACAGGAACATGCACCGGCAATTCGGGAAAGATGCAGGCGCGGTACGCAACATGCGGAAGATTGATGCCGGACATGCAGCTCATGCCGATCCCGCCGGCCGCACGCGGATTGATCTCCAGCAACATCGGCGCACCAGCAATATCGTCCTTGAACTGCACGTTGATCAGACCGTTGGCGCCAAAACGCTTCACCATCGCAGTGGCAAAGCCCACCAGATCCGTGCGCATGGAAAGCTGCTGCACCTTGCTGTTGGGATCCTTCTGGCGCACCACGCACGCCAGCACCTCACCATCACGCGCGGCGATGTCCACGCTGTACTCCACACCCGGCAGATAGCGCATGACCAGATGCGGCTCAAACGCGGGCAGGCGCTGCATGCGCTCCATCCATTCCTGCGGGCTACAGGCATAGGTGCTCGGCTCGATCCCGTCCACCAGTCGATAGAAGCCCTTGCCGTACACCGACACGGTGGGTTTGACGCACACCGCCCCATCCGCGCTCAGCTGCTCGATTGCCTCAACCGCCTCCGCCAGCGTGGTTGCATAGCGGTACTCCGGTAGCGGCACCAACCCTTCCACTGCCGCGTAGACCCACTGCTTGTGATGCAGGTTGGGAAGGATGTCCGCAGGCGCCGCATGCACAATGTGGCAGCCCAGCGCCGCGAACTCGGCGCGGTGGCTGGTGAGCAGGCTCTGCTCGTAACCGGGCACCAGGTGGGTGATCTGCAGCTGTTGCACCACTTGATAGCACCACTGCAGATAGTCGGCCTGGCTCAGGCCCGCAGGTTCGAGCAAGGCATGGTCGGCACGGGCAAAGCCACGGAAGTTCTCCTGCCGATGGGAGACGCATGCCCAGATCGGCAGTGGCTCGGCCTCGCCACGCAGATGATCGATGATGCGCGCAATGGTCGCGTAGTGCCGGTTGAACCAGACGCGTGCGTGGGGAAGTGACATACGGATACTCGAAAGATCAAACGCGGCCCCGCGCATGGTGCCGACCGATAAGGACGGCGCCGCAGGCGCGGCAGCCGTCCTGAGTGTTTAAAGCTGGATGTTTACAGCTGGCCGTTGATGACCGGCAGCATGTCGTGGAACGTCCGGCCGGAACAGGACTCGCCGATGGCATGCAGCTTCCAGTCGTTTTCATGGCGATACAACTTGGCCATCAGCTGGGCGGTGTGATTGCCCTGGCACGACAGGTTGTAGCGTGCGACCTCCTTGTTGCCATTGGCATCCACCAGGCGGCAGAAGGCGTTTTCGATTTCCGCAAAACTCTGGCCGGTGAAGCTATTAACGATGAACACCAGGCTCTTGATTCCGGTCGGAATCTTGTCCAGCTGCACGACGATCTGCTCGTCGTCACCATCGCCATCACCGGTGCGGTTGTCGCCAGTATGTCGAACGCTGCCGTCACGCGAGTTCAATTGCTGGAACCAGATCTGGTCGACCAGCTGATTGGCATCGTTGAACATCAGGCACGAGGCGTCCAGATCGATCGACTGGTCACGCTGGCCAAACCCGAAAAACCCCTTGGTCTTCTTTGCATCCCAACCCAGCCCCATGACCACCTTGGTCAGTTGTGCGCCGGCTTCCTTGCTCAGCGAGATACGCTGTCCCTTGCTCAAACTAACGCTCATTGCAGTCTCCTTGAGTCATCACCGAGACGGCCCGGTGTGAAGGTGGCCGCGCGAATCTGCATTCGCGCGGCCACCGATGATCCATCTCCGTGGCAGCTGCGTCGACGCAGCTGCCCATGCCGTAATCAGCCGATATTGACGCCGTACTGTGCAGCCAGCGGACCCAGGCCGCCCTTGAAGCCCTGGCCAACCGCACGGAACTTCCAGTCAGTGCCATTGCGGTACAGTTCGCCGAAGATCATCGCCGTTTCGGTGGAGCCGTCTTCGGTCAGGTCGTAGCGCGCCAATTCCTTGTTGTCGGCCTTGTTGACGACGCGGATGTACGCGTTGCCCACCATGCCGAACGACTGGCGACGGCTTTCGGCCTCATGGATGGTGACGGCAAAAGCCACTTTGTCGACAGCGGCGGGGACGCCGTTGAGCGCCACGGCGATCTGCTCGTCATCGCCTTCGCCGGCGCCGGAGCGGTTGTCGCCCTGATGCACGACCGAACCGTCTGCGGAGGTCTTGTTGTTGTAGAAGATGAAGCTGCTGTCGTCCGGCACCTTGCCGTCCGGCTTGAGCAGGAACGCGCTGGCATCCAGGTCGAATTCGCTGCCGTCGGTGGCACGCGGATCCCAACCCAGACCCACAACGACCTCGCTCAGGCCAGGTGCTTCCTTGCTGAGATTGACATTACCGCCCTTGGAAAGACTGACGCCCATACTGCACTCCTTTAGATTGTTGCGGGTAAGAATCGGAACCTTGCGGTTCCCGGGAAACGCGATTGATCGTATGCCGGCGCATGACAGCGCCCGCTGGACACGGCACGCAGGCTATTTGCGAGCGGCTCTCCACTCAAATCCAAAGCCGAACCGCATGTCCATGGTGTCGTGCCCGGTGAAATAGTCCACCTGTTTGGTTGCACGGATGGCGCCGTTGCTGTTTTCCAGCATGGCGATGGCACACATGCCGTCGCGATTGTTCGGGCTGTCCAGGCGTGCCTCCAGCTCAGGCTGGCCCGGCGTGCGGATGGTCACCACGCCGTTGGCATTGGACCAGTTGGGAACGCCCTCGTAGATGAAGGCGAAGATCAGCACGCGCTTGATCCGCGCCCACTCGTCGCCGTTGAGGTGCAGGAATTCGCCCTGACCGGAGCTGCCGCTGCGATCGTCGCCCATCAGTTTGACGTAAGGCAGCTGCACCAGGCTGCCGAAACTCCCCCCCAGCGCCTGGACGACGGTCTTGTTGCCGTCCTGCAGTTCCACCATGGCGCCCAGGTCCAGATCGATGGCGCGCGAGAACATCCCGCCACCGCGGCTCCAGCGCAGGTTGACCACGATCTCGCCGAATTTGCCGGAGGCCTTCTCCAGCGCGACCGGCTTGGACTTTTCCAGAACGATCTTGGACAGGTTCACCGACGGCGGCGGTGGCGGTGCAGCAGGCGGTGGCGGTGCAGGAACTGGCGGCGGCGGAACGGCAGGGATCGCCGGCGGCACCGGCGGCGTGGCCGTGGTCGCGTCCGGATCGTCATCCACAGCCACGCCGAAATGCTTGGCCAGCGGGCCGAGCCCGCCGGTAAATCCTTGTCCCACCGCGCGCAGCTTCCACTGACCGTTGCGCCGGTAGACCTCGGCAAGGATCAATGCGGTCTCTGCCATGCCAACCAGCGGCGGGGCGAAGCTGCAGGTCTGGTTGCCGGCGGTCACGGCCAACGTCAGCTGCTGCAGCTGCCCGAAGCGCTGCGCCCGGCGCAGACCCTGATCAATGGTGATCGCAACAGCCACCCGCTCGACCTGCGCCGGCAACGCAGACAGCTGCATGCCGACCCGCCGCGCATTGGCATCGACAGTGACGGCGCCGGCCTGAAAGCTGGGCTGCCCATAGAACACGAATGCACTGTCATCGAGGACCTGGCCCTGGGCGCCCAGCACGAAGGCACTGACATCCAGATCCATGCCGGAAGGCACGCCAGCGACCGTGACCTGCGCATCAAGCCGATCGCCCTCCAGGGCTATGTTTTGTCCGATCTGTAGAGTCGTCACTGCCCCTGTCCCTGGCTTGGCCCATCTGCGCTGCACGGCGGCGTTGGCGCAACCGGCCTGCGATCAGCAGGTCGAAAGATTGACCTGCCCCGCAGGTCTAGTCAACCGCAACGGCGCCGCTCGCTGCATCGGGCAACACCAGTTGCACATGGACCAGACGCCCGCCCTCGGCACGCGACAGCAACAGCTGACGTCCCTGGCTCAGCTCGACTTTTTCACCGATCCGCACCGATGCGCCGGCGGTGGCGTCGTAGAGCTCGGGCATCGCCTCGTTGACCAGATACCAGTGGCCCTCGTGCAACACGAAATAGCCCACCCGTCGCCGCTGCTCGACGGCCAGCTTCTCATTGGGTGCGACATGGCGATTGACGTGCCAGGGAAACAGCGACTGCCCCGTATACACCACCAGGCGATGATTTTCCGGCCGAAACTGTCCCGGCGTATGCGTGGAGAAATACAGGTCCAGCACCGGCAGCGCATTGGGATACGGCGTTGCGCAGAACGGGCAGCGCGGCCGCGACGTATTGTCGAAGACGTACCACCCTTGCTCGCAGCGGACATTGCTGCATGGCTGCAGCAGATCGACGGTACGTACCAGCGCATTCTCCCACTCCAAGGCCTGCGGCCGCTGCTGCGGATCATGCAGCCCTGCGGTAAACACGCGCAGAAACAGCGGCGCCAGGTAGGGGCCGGTCAACGTATACGGCCGCGTGGTGGTATCGGCCCAGGGCAGTTCGCTGCTGCGCACATCACTCAAACGCACGCGATTGGACCCATCGAGCGGATCCTCCACAAACAGCGCCCGTTCGCCCATCGCCAGCTCTTCGTCGCGCGTGGCATCCGGGTCGTGCATCTTGCCTCCACGCAATGGATGGCGATACAGCAGGTACATGTAGATCAGGGTGGCCAGCGCATGGAGGTCGGTCTGGATACACGGCAGGCGACGCTGCGAGTCGTGCTTGGGCAGGCTGGCGGTGGCCACGACCTCCGGCGCGATGAAGTCCGGTGTGCCGACCACGTCCGGCGGATACTTCCCCGGTACCACCAGTCCATCGATATCGATGATGCAGGCGTTGCCGCCGACAGGGTCGACCAACACGTTCTTGTAGGACAGGTCCGAATGCGCCAGGCCGGCCATATGCAGGCGGCGGACGGCGCGCGCGATCAGCAGGCAGATGCGCAGATGGCTGGCCCAGTTACCCAGCTCGCGCGGGTCCAGGTACTTGCTGCGGTTATTGGCGGAGGCAAACCATTTGCCTTCCTTCTCGCGCCCAGCGATCTGCAGCACGTCGCCATTGCGCGAGCCATGTTCGAAAAAGAAGTGCCGCGCATACATTGGTGCGACCAGGCCAAAGCGGCCGTTCCATTCCAGGGTGCGTTGCGGCCAGCAGAACATGCCGCTCCAGTACTCGCCGCCCACCTGATTGAAGATGCCGTCGCGGAAGCGGCCAGCAATGTTGGCGATGCGCTCGCGCACATTGGCATCGGGGGGCTGGCGAAAGAACAGCACCACATAGCTGCCATCCACGCTGAAATAGCAGTCCTTCAACCCGCCGCTGCCACGCAGCTGATCGTAGAACTCGACCGTACTTCCATCGTGGGCACTGGTGTGGACGATGGCAGCGGTCATGGTGCGCGCTCGGTCTGGATCATCAGCAAAGTGCGATCGTCGTGCTCGCCCGGATACCAGAAGCCCAGATAGTCCACCAGCACCTCCGGCAGGGCCGCGATGTCCTGCACGGCGGATAGCGGCGGCGCGATATCGGTCTGCCACCAGTGCTGCCACTGCACCGGGTCCTGCAAGGCGCGCTCGGTGCCGAACTTGGGGTCAGACACGCCATCGCTCATCAGGATCACCTTGGCGCCGGCAGGCAGCCATACACAGCGCAGGCGCCCCTGTACGGCCGCCTGCGGATCGCCGGCCAACGCATCGGAAAGGAAGAACCTGGTTTGACCGGAGTATTCGCCGGCGTCGGCATGCCCGAGCAACTGCACCTGGCCGGTGGCAGCGTCGTAGGCCGCCGCGGCTCCATCGCCGATCCAGTAGCTGAGCACCAGCAGCTGCTCGCCGCAGGGCCGCACGGCAGTCAGCATCAACGTCGAGGCCAGTGCACTTTCATCCACGCCAAGCAGGGTGGCGTGCTGGACCAGGGCCTGGCTGGCCGAGACCAGGCTGGCGCACACGGCCTGCAACAGACGTGGTTGCACCCTGGGCAGGACCTCGGCGTGCTGCGGCCACTGCAGCGCCTGGCTGCGCGCCCAGCATTCGATGCCATCCATGTGCGCCGCCAGCGTGGTGACGGCATGCCGCGTCAGCAGCTCCGAGCCGCGTCGCGACAGCGGCGCCGACCCGGCGCCGTCTGCAACCGCGCAGACCAGCCAGCGTGCATCTTGGTCGGTGGCAATGGCGAAATCGTCTTCGCGGAAACTGGCCGCATTTGCGTGTGACCGCCCACGCACACTGGCAGCGACCACCTGCGCACCGGCAATCTGCGCGTGCGCCGTTGCGGTATGCGGTTTACGCAGGCCCAAGGCCGCGTCCGGCTCACGCTGTTTCCACAGCACGCGCGGGTCGGGATTGACCAGCAAGCTGGCCACGCCGGCATGGACTGGAGCGCCCCCTGCCGCATCGACCGGCACGAACCGCGCGACAAAATGCATTTCTTCACCGGTCGCCGCGGCTGTGCTCGGCACACCGGACAGGACGCCGTCCGCTGCGTCGAAGCGCAAGCCGCTTCCCTGAAGGCCATCGACCGCCATCAGGCGATACTGAAGCTGGGGCCGCTGCGGATCGCTGACTGGCGTGGCCTGGGCGCGATACGGCGTACCCGCGGTGGCGTTGGCAAATCGCCAACGCAGCGCCGTTGCTGTGGGCGCGGTGGTGGCGGGAGCCACGAAGAGCGCATCGACCGCCCCCCCCGAAGCGGACACCGGTCCTGCAGGAGCATCCCTAGCCAGCGTGATCGATTCGACCTGGGACTGCCCGCCTTGACCCGGTACCGCTGCAATCTGCGCCTCGGCTGTCGCGGAAGGAGCGGGCGGCGGCGTGGATGCCAATGCAGCCGCAAGCGGCGGCGCCAGGCGCAAGGCGGTGGCGTCGAGCCAATGCAGCAACTCCAGCACCGGCGCTTCCTGCAGCAGCTGCCGGAGCAGGGCCGGTTCCGGCGCAACGCCGTGCTGACCGAGGTAGCTGCCAAGCACCTCGGCCAGAGCGGCCTGCGCCTGCACGTGCGCCGGCGGCGCCGGTGGTGGCAATGGCGACATCAGCTAGCCCCGCGCACGCGAGATTTCGACCGACTCCCCATCGGCGAAACAGCCGAAGTAGGCGCGTTGCTGGCACCATGGGCAGGTCTGCTCTCCTTCCCCGGCAACGCAGAACGTATTGCCGCAGGAACACATCGCAAATCCGATCCGGTTACCGCAATGCGGGCAACTTGGCGTGCCGAAGATCTGATCCGACTCCACCGTAGCGAAGTTGGGTGCCTCTGAAGACATCTCGAAATAGCTGTTCTTGACCGGATAGCAGCCCACCAGCCGATACGTGGTGGCGCTGAGTTGCGCGCTGCCGACATCGAAGGATTGATGCATCGGCTCGTAGCGCGAGATATACGGCAATTCGCTACGTTGGCACTTGGACACGAAGTACGCGTTGGACTCGTCGACGCGCTCCATCGGCTTGTCCAGATTGAGCTTCTTCAGAATCGACACGTCGGCGTCCGGTAGCTGCTCTTCCTTGGTCACATCACCCACGCTACGGCTACGCGCCTGTACCGATTGCGTGACCCAGGCGATGAAGCGCTGGAACGCACCGTCGCTGCTGTCATCGAGCGTCAGCACCTTATCGGCATCGGTGAACTGGCTGAGCACTCCCAGGTCGGCATTGCGCCCGATCGAGACCGCAACCAATGAGACGCGGCTGGCGTAGTGCTGCTGCCAGCGGGACAGGGCCGGCGCGATATCGTCGGTTGGCTTTCCATCGGTGATCAGGAAGGCGATCGGCTTCCAGTCGCCCTTGCGCTCAGGGGTATTGCGGTACACCGAGGCATCCACCTCGTCCATCAGATAGTTCATTGCCCTGCCTAGCGAGGTTCCGCCGCCCGCCGGCAGGCTGGGCACGACCACGCTCGTCAGTTCGGTCAGCGGAAGCAACCGGCGCACTTGGCCGGCGAAGGCGATGATCGAAATCCACGCGGTTTCCAGCGCGTGCGGATCGGTCCGTAACGTCGCCACGATATGCGACAGGCCTTCTTCGAGCCGATATAGGTTTTCCCCGATCATTGACTCGGAGACGTCGAGCAGGAAATAGATCGGAAGGCGACGCATCTCAGACTCCGCAACGAAGACAGCGATTCAAGAACGCGGCAACCGCAGTTACAGCACCAACTGGATTTCGCTCGGCGGCGGCGGCAGCGCCGTGCCCTCCGGGGTGCCTTGGCTCCGGCTGCCACCGCTGACCGCTGCGGACACCCACTTGAAGAAGCTGGTGAACGACGCGCTGTCCAGCGTATCCAGCGCAAACACATTAGCGGTGAACATGGACAGGTAAGTCGACTTGGCCTTGGGACCTGCCGCGCAAGCGATGATGTTGGCAAAGTTGCGCTTGCGCAGTTCGGGAATCTGCTCTTCGAACACTTGCAGATCGGTAGGACTGCCATCGGTCATCACGAACAGCAACGGTGCCCAATCGCCCTTGGCATCTTCACTGGAACGACGCACTTCCAGATCCACACGCTCGCAGACATGCTCCAGCGCCTTGCCGAGCATGGTGGGACCAGAATCGGGGGTTGTGATCTCCGGCAATTGCAGCTGGTCCAGTGGCGTCAGCGGCAGGATGGTCTTGACGTCCGCATCGAAGGTCATCAGGCAGATGTGCACGCTCTCCAGGGCCGATGGATCCTGCCGCAGCGATGTCACCAGGGCACGCAGCCCGACATTGACCGCAGCGATCGGCTCGCCGCGCATGGATCCGGAAGTATCGAGTAGCAAGTAGACTGGCAAACGACGCATGACTTCACCTGATAAGAGGAAATGCGGGAAAGAGGCCGGCTCATCGTGCAGGCACTTTGGCCAGACAGGTAGCCGGCGCAGCGCGCCGCGCCGGTGCCGGCCAGTCCGGCGTGGCGCGACGCTGTGGACATGGCCGCACCAGCGTCGCTCCCTGCCGAAAACAGCGAACGACAGTCGGCTATGCGTTGTCGCCAGCAGGGTACCGCTTGCGGTAGCGGATCGAGGACCACACCGAGGCCGCGATGAAGGCCACGCCGATCAGGCCGGTCAGCACTTCCGGTACATGGTGCACCGTGCCGATGAGCATGATGATCGCCAGCACGCCGATGGCGTAATGCGCGCCGTGCTCCAGGAACACGAATTCGTCCAGCGTGCCCTTGTGCACAAGATAGACCGTCATCGAGCGCACGAACATCGCGCCGATTGCCAGGCCCAGCATGATGATCACCACGTCGCGGGTGATCGCAAACGCGCCGATGACCCCGTCGAACGAGAAAGAGGCATCCAGCACTTCCAGATACAGGAACGCGGCCACGCCCGAGCGCTTGGCGACGCTGACACCGCCCTCATCCTCCTCGGACTCGAACAGCGCATCCACGCTATCGACCAGCAGGTACAGCAGGATGCCGCCCATACCGGCGAACAGCACGCTCTGGAAGATGTCCTGCGGCAGGAACAGCTTAGTCCCCAACAGCACGGCGACCGCGACGATCACGGACATGGCATCGGCCTTGCCCAGCTTGCCGACCAGGCGTTCCACCGGCCCCAGCCAGTGCAGCTCGCGATCACGATCGAACAGGAAGTTGAGGAACACCAGCAGCAGGAACATGCCGCCGAAAGCCGCAATCGAAGGGTAATGGTCGGTCAGCACCTGGCTGTATTTTTCCGGCTCGTTGAGCGCAAGATCGATCACCGGCATCAAGCCCATGCCGGTCGCCACCGACACGATCACGATCGGGAACACCAATCGCATGCCGAACACGGCGATCAGGATACCGACGGTCAAAAACAGCTTCCGCCAGAATTCGCTCATGTGCTTGAGCACGCCGGCGTTGACCACCGCATTGTCGAAGGACAGCGAGACCTCGAGCACGCTCAGGACCGCGCATAGCCACAACGCCTGCCATACCCCCATGCTGGAGTTATGGCCCCACCACGCCGCGGCACCCAGACAAAGTGCGGTAATGACGAACGACATTCTGAAATCACGAAACATTGAAACTCCCGACAGTGCTGAGACTAAAACGAGCGGTCACGACCTTGGCACGTAGGCAATGCCTACGCGTTTCGAGACGAAGCGAACAAAAAGGGGAATGCCACGTACCACTGCGTCGCGCCTGCCCACTGGCTTGATCCGCCCGTGGTGTGGCAAATCGCACTCCGGTGACGCGTGCGCATCTGGCACTGCGGCAGGGCTGAGGAGCGTCGGCCGATCATCGCCTTCCAACATGACATCGTCCATGAAATCGGAATCGGCTGCGGGTGGAATCCCGTGCAGCGAGAGTCTACGGCCATTCACAGCCCAGTACCAGCGAGGCCCTGCCTGCGCCTCAGCCGGCCACCGGCAGTGTCACCGCCATCAGGGTCGCATCGTCCGGATCCGGGCGGACCCCGAAGCCCAGGCTCTGGCACATCGCCAGCATGGTGCGGTTCTCGCGCAGCACCTGGCCTTCGATCTGCTTCAGGCCCAGCCAGCGCGCGTACTCGATCATGATGCGCATCAGCTGCCAGCCGATGCCGTGGCCCTTGAGGTCGGAGCGGATCAGGATGCCGTACTCGCCGCGCGCGTAGTCGGCGTCGGCATGCAGGCGCACCGCGCCGAGCATGTCGCCGGTCTTGGGGTCGATGGCCACCAACGCGATCGAGCGCGCGTAGTCCAGCTGGGTCAGGCGGGCGATGAATTCGTGGCTGAAATGCTTGACCGACTGGAAGAAGCGCAGCCGCAGGTCTTCGTCTGTGACCCGCGCGAAGAACGCGCGGAACAGCGCATCGTCTTCCGGGCGGACCGGGCGTACCAGCGCATGGGTACCGTCGCCGAGTGCGATCTGGCGTTCCCATTCCTTCGGATACGGGAAAATCGCAAAGCGCGGATGGCCGCGGCCCTTGTGCAGCCTGCGCAGCGGCGACACCGCCACGCGCGCGTCCAGCGCGATCACGCCATCGCGGTCGGCCAGCAGCGGGTTGATGTCCAGCTCGGTGATTTCCGGGATGTCGGCGGCCAGCTGCGCCAGCTTGACCAGCACCAGCGCCACCGCGCGCTCGTCGGCCGCCGGCACGTCGCGGTAGGCCTTGAGGATGCGCGAGACCCGGGTGCGGCCGATCAGCTCGTGGGCCAGCCGCAGGTCCAGCGGCGGCAACGCCAGCTCGCGGTCGTTGATCACTTCCACTGCCGTGCCGCCACGACCGAACACGATCGCCGGGCCGAACACCGGGTCGTCGGCGATCCCGGCGATCAGTTCGCGCGCCTTTTGCCGCAGCACGGTGGGCTGCACGATCACCCCTTCGATCAGCGCAGTGGGGTGCGCGGCGCGCGCACGCGCCAGGATGCCGGTCGCCGCTTCGCGCACCGCCGCCACGCTGGACAGGTTCAGGCGCACGCCATCCACGTCGGACTTGTGCGCGATGTCGCTGGACAACACCTTCAAGGTCACCGTGCGGCCGACAGCCAATAACGGGTCGGCCAGCAAGGCGGCCTCGTTGGCGGTGGCGGCCACCTGCAGCGGCACGATCGGGATGCCGTAGGCGGCCAGCAGCCGGTTGGTGGCGACCGGGTCCAGCCAGCGCCGGCCGGCGGCCAGGGCGTCGTCGACCACGGTGCGGGCGATGGCCGCATCCACCACGAAATCTTCCGGCAGGCTGGGCGGGGTTTCCATCAACGCTGCCTGCGCCTCGCGGTAGCGCACCAGGTGGGTGAAGCCGCGCACCGCATCCGACTCGGTTGCATAGGTGGGCACGCGCGCGGCATTGAGCGCGGCGATTGCCGCATCGTCCTGGCCCAGCCACACCGCAAACACCGGCTTTTCGCGCTGGTAGCGGTCGCGTTGGTCCAGCGCGCGGGTCAGCGCCTTGGCCGCATCGGCCGAGGAGGTGAACGCGGTGGGCACGTTGACCACCAGCAGCGCGTCGTTCTCCGGGTCGTCCAGCAAGGCTTCGATCGCGGCGGCATACCGCGGCCCATCGGCATCGACGATGATGTCCACCGGATTGCTGCGCGACCATCCTTGCGGCAACGACTGGTCCAGCCGCTCCAGGGTCTTGGCCGACAACTCGGCCAGGGTGCCGCCGCGCAGCACCAGCTGGTCGACCGCCAGCTGCCCCACCCCACCGCCATTGCTGAGGATGGCCAGCCGCCGGCCGGGAAAACTGCCGAGCCGGCCCAGCGTTTCGGCGGCGGCAAACAGCTCGTCCAGCGCGCCCACCCGCAGCAGGCCGGCACGTGCGAATGCCGCGCCATACACCGCGTCCGAGCCGGCCAGCGCCTGCGCATGCGTATCGGCATTGGGATTGATGCGGAACTGGCGGCCCGACTTGACCACCACCACCGGCTTTGCACGCGCGGCGGCGCGGGCGGCCGACATGAACTTGCGCGCATCGCCGATGCGTTCGACGTACAGCAGGATGGCGCGGGTGCGGTAGTCGGTGGCGAAGTAGTCGAGTAGGTCGCCGAAATCCACATCCAGCGTATCGCCCAGCGACACCACCGCCGAGAATCCCACCGAGCGCGCCACGCCCCATTCCACCAGCGCGGCGGCAATCGCGCTGGATTCGGAAATCAATGCCAGGTCGCCGGCCTGCGGGCAATGCGCGGCGATGCTGGCATTGAGCCGCGCATGCGGGGCGATCACGCCCAGGCAGTGCGGGCCGAGGATGCGCATGCCCTTTGCCCGCGCGGCCGCCTCCATGCGCGCGGCCGGCGAGCCGGGGCCGCTGCCCAGCCCGGCGGTGAGGATGATCGCCGCGGCCACCCCGCGCCGCGCGGCGATGGAGACGATGCGCGGCACGATGCGCGCCGGCGCGGTGATCACCACCAGGTCCGGCACCCAGGGCAGATCGGTCAGCCGCGCCACCGTGCGCACGCCGTCGATCTCGCTGTAGCGCGGGCTCACCCAGCCGATCTGCCCGGGAAACCCGGCCGCGCGCAGATTGCGCACCACCGCCCGCCCGGCCGAGCGATCGCGCGGGCTGCCGCCCACCACCGCCACGGTAGTGGGACGAAAGACCTGCTGCAGGTGGTAGGTACTCATGGCAAAAAGAAACAGCGGGGGAGCGGACACGGTACACGTCGGCCCGAGCCGACGTCATCGACCCGGCAACGCAAGAAAAGCGACCACGCACATCCTATTGTTGTGAACGATTCCCATTTTCGTTAATATTGCGTGGTCAGCCAGCTCCCTGCGCCGCCCCGCGCCCATGCCGCCAGCGACTCATTCGGAACAGGGCTCCCATGAAATTACTGACACTGTCGGCGCTGCTGCTTGCAGCCTCCGCTTCTGCGCACACGCCTTATCTGGCACCGAACACCTTTGCTCCCCAGCCCGGCCAGACGGTAACGCTGGATGCGGCCTTCGCCGAGACTTTCTTCGTCCCGGAAGCGGCCTTCGACCAGAGCCAATTCAGCATCACCGGGCCCGACGGCCGCGATGTCGAACCGACCCGGGTGCAGGCGCTCGACACCCGCACCGTGCTCGAACATACCCTGGGCAAACAGCCCGGCACCTACCGGGTCAGCAGCGGCCTGCGCGTGGGGGCGCAGTTCCGTACCTGGGAGCTGGGCGGCAAGCGCGAGACCGTGCGCGACCCGAAGGTAGCCATGCCCAAGGGCGCCACGTTGGTTGCCAGCTTCCAGTCGCGCACCCTGGCGGAAACCTATCTGACTGTCGGCAAACCCGATCGCAGCGCGCTGGCGCCGCGCAACCAGGGTCTGGAACTGGTGCCGGTCTCGCATCCCAACGACTTGTATGTGGGCGAGAGCTTCGTCTTTACGGTGCAGTACGACGGCGTGCCGCTGGCCAGGCAGACCGTGGACATCAGCGAGGCAGTGTGGACCTCCGATCGCAAGCCGACAGTGGTCAGCGTGACCACCGACGCGGCGGGCCGCGCAACCTTGAAGCTGGACCGCGCCGGCACCTGGCTGGCGCTGACCCGTCACCGCACACCGGCCCCGGCCGACGCGCCGGTGCGCGAGTACAGCAACAGCACCACGCTTACTTTCCAGGTACTAGAACAATAGCGTTGCGCAACCGCTACCGCGGTTGCATCGCCCTGGCAGCATGACACCACCGGCGCGGCCATCCGCCCGGCACCGCACTCCGCCTGCAGGCCCAGCCCACGCCACGGCCCGGCACCGTTTCTCCCATCAAGAGGCAATCCATGAACACTGGCTCCCTGGCCGGCGCGTGCCTGTGCGCGCTGCTGCTTCCTGCTACTGCATTCGCCCAATCCGCGCCGCGCCCGCTGCTCGGCGGGCATGGCAACAACGTGCAGGCCTTCATCGCCCAGCATGACGAAGTCGGCGACGGCCGCATCACCGCCGCCGACTTCGCGGCCTTCCGCCGCACCCGCTTCGACGCCACCGACCGCAACCACGACGGCACGGTCGACGAGGACGAATACGTGGGTGAGTTTCGCGAGCGCCGCCAGCGTGCGCTGGAGCAGGAACGCAGCGCACAGGCCGCACAAGGCAAGACCCGCTTTGCGGCACTGGATACCGATGGCAACGGGCAGGTGTCGCGTGCCGAATTCGACGCGGCCGGTGCGCAGGACTGGGCGCGCGGACAGGCAGCCGTGTCGGCCGCTGCAAAGGCTGCATCGGGCGACACAACGGCCGCCTTCGACCGCGATGGCGGCCGCCCCGGCATGCCCGACAGCGGCTCGGCCGAGGGCTTCCTCGCGCTGTACGACGAGAACGGCGACGGCAAGGTGGGCGAGGCGGAATACGCAGACCTGCGCAAAGCGCAGTTTGCCGGCGCCGATAGCGACCACAACGGTGCGCTTTCGCTGGACGAGTACAGAGTCGAATTCGAGGACCGCCTCAACCGCCGCCTCACCGCGCTCGAACTGGCCGACGACCGCCAGGTGCATGTGCGCTTCACCGTGCTCGACACCGACAAGGACCAGCGCATGAGCTTCGCCGAATACCAGGCCTCTGGCCTGCGCACCTTCGCCCGCGTCGACCGCAATCACGACGGCGTGGTCGATGCCGGCGACGCCGCGTTGCCTGCTCCTGTAACCGTAACTGCGCCGGCCGCCACGCCGGCTCGCGCCGACTGACTTTCCTGCCGCGGGCTTCGCTGCCCGCAGCGCCCGGCCCGCCACTGGCGGGCCCCACCCAGCCACGCGGCCGTCCCCTGCCGCCCACAGCCAGGTCCGCGCCCTCCGGCGCCCATTCCTCCTCCTGACTGTGGACTCCACGATGAACTCGACACCGACCCTGCTGGCCCTGGCGATCGCCGCCGGCCTGGCCTTCCCGCTGCATGCCGAACAGGCACCCGCCGATGCCACCACCTTCGACCCGGTCGAAGTGAAGGCCGCGCGCGACAAGCGCGCCTCCAGCAACCAGAACGTCACCACCCTCGACACCGCGCAGCTGCAGCAGGAACAGGCCGAGAGCATGGAGGACCTGGTGCGCTACATTCCCGGCGTGAGCATCGCCGACATGGGCCGCTTCGGCGAAAACGGCTTCAACATCCGCGGCCTGGAAGGCGACCGCGTGGCGATGACCATCGATGGCCTGTCGATGGCCGAGGGCGTGGAGACCGCGCGCGACTACGAGTTCTTCCGCGCCGGCCGCGGCGGCGTGGATGTGGATTCGCTCAAGAGCGTGGACATCGTCAAGGGCGCCGACTCCATCAGTGCCGGCAGCGGCGCGCTCGGCGGCGCGGTGGTGTTCACCACCAAGGATCCCTACGACTACCTCAAGGCGCAGGGCAACGACAGCCATGTCGGCCTGAAGACCGGCTACACCGGCCACAACGACCAATGGCTGGGCAACCTCACCGTCGCCAACCGCAGCGGCATCGTCGAATCGATGCTGAGCTATACCCGCCGCGAGGGCCACGAGTCGGAGGGCTGGTACTCCAGCACCGAGATCGACACCGGCAGCGCGCGGCGCACGCCCGACCCGATCGACAGCGAAAGCGACAACGTGCTGGCCAAGCTCGACGTGGTGCCGAACGCACAGCACCGCTTCGGCGTGGTGTACGAGCGCAACCGCGCGCAGAACCGGGTCGACAACCTGAGCCGCGTCAGCGCGCCCAGCTACGCCGAACGCATCGGCGAGGACAGCAACGACCGTGACCGCTACGGCCTGCGCTACATCTGGAACGCGAACAACGCGTTGTTCGACACGCTCGAGGCGCAGTTGGACCGCCAGCAGACCGAAAGCCGTGGCACCACCCGCATCCTCACCCAGAGCGGCAGCTCGAGCACACCGGCCACCGCCGCCACCACGCGCTGCACGGTGGCGCTGCCGTGCCACCGGGCCGAGGACCGCGACACCGAGCAGACCCTGGACCGCCTCGCGGTCGACTTCGACAAGCTGGTGCATGGCAACGGCTGGTCGCAAGCGCTGTTGTACGGGACGGCCTGGCAGCGCCGCAGCATCGACTTCAGCGCGATCGACTACCGCTGGAACAACGCCGGCACGCTGGACACCGCCACCATCGACCCGGCGCAGGTGCCCAAGACCGATGCCGACAGCTGGAGCGTGTACCTGCGCGACCGCATCGGCCTGCTCGACGACCGCCTGCAGCTGACCCTGGGTGCGCGCTACGACCATTACCGCTACGCGCCGACGCTGTCGTCCACCTTCACCGATGTCACCGGCACGGTGCGCGAGGTGACCTTCGCCGCACCGACCTGGCAGGCCGGCATCAGCTACGCCTTCACCCCGCAGCAGACGCTATGGTTCCAGGCCGGGCGCGGCTTCCGTGCACCGACCACCGCCGAGATGTACGCCCCGACCAGCATCACCGCACTGACCCGGCTGGACACCGGCGCCACCGTCAACGTGCCGACGGTGGCCGCCAATCCCGCGCTGGAGGCCGAGCGCAGCCTCAACCTGGAACTGGGCTGGCGCTGGGAGAGCGAGTGGGCGCGCGTGGGCCTGTCGGTGTTCCGCGACCGCTACGACGACTTCATCCAGAGCGAGACCGTCATCGCCAACGCCGGCACGCTCTACCAGACCTGTACCCGCGGCGTGTGCAGCACGCGCAACGGCTACGCCTACACCACGCTGCTCAATGTCGGCCAGGTCGAGGTCAAGGGCGTGGAACTGGATGCGCAGTTCAAGCTCGGCGATGCCTGGCTGCTGCGCGCGGCATGGACCCACAACCAGGGCGAACTGGAAGATGGCCGCCCGCTGGACAGCATCAATCCGGATCGCGGCGTGCTCGGCCTGAGCTGGCAGGGCCTGGACGAGCGCCTGCGCATCACCGCCAACATCACCCACGCGCTGGCCAAGAAGACCAAGGACGTCACTGTCGAGAACGACATCTTCGGCGCTGCGGCCGAGCCGTTCCTCAGCGAGGCCTACAGCGTGGTGGACCTGTTCGGCAGCTACCGCTTCAACGCGCACGTGCGCGTCAATCTCGGCGTCTACAACCTGTTCGACGAGCGCTATTACCAGTGGGCGCGCATCCGCAATATCACCCGCGGCGATTTCTATCTGTACGGCTATGCCACCGACGACGGCATCGGCCGCTACAGCGAACCGGGACGCAACCTGCGTGCCACGCTGTATGTGACCTTCTGACACGATCGCCGCTGCGCATCGCTGCATGGCCTGCTGTGCAGCGATGCGCGGTGAACCAGGCACTACGGCCTGAGCCTGCACCTGCCGCGCTACGCCGGGTGCCGGTCCGCGGCGTCAGCCATCTGGCCAAAGGTGCTGCAACACATGCGGCACCTCGATCATCGCAGTCCTCATCCAGGGCATGGCGGGGCGCAACTTCCGCGCGCCCCGCCCGCTGCGCTACAACAAGGTGCCGCTGAGGATCGCCGCAGCAATGCTGAAATAGATCACCAACCCGGTGACATCCACCAAGGTCGCCACGAACGGCGCCGAGGCACTGGCCGGGTCGAAGCCGAGCCGTTGCAGCACGAATGGCAGCATCGAGCCGGAGAGCGAGCCGAAGGTGACGATGCCGATCAGCGCCGCGCCGATGGTCAGCGCCACCATCTGCCAGTGCGGGCCGTAGTCGTACAGGCCGGCGGTCTGCCAGATGGTGATGCGCACGATCGCCAGGATGCCCAGGATGGTGCCCAGGGTGAGCCCGGTCGGCAGCTCGCGCAGCGCCACCTTCCACCAGTCGCCCAGACGCAGTTCGCGCAGCGCCAGCGAGCGGATCAGCAGCGAGGTGGCCTGCGAGCCGGAGTTGCCGCCCGAGCTCATGATCAACGGAATGAACAAGGTCAGCACCACTGCCTTGGACAACTCGTCCTCGAAGTGCTGCATCGCACTGGCGGTGAGCATTTCGCCCAGGAACAGCACGCTCAACCAGCCGGCGCGCTTCCTGATCATCTGTCCGAAGCCGATCTGCATGTAGGGCTTGTCCAGCGCTTCCATGCCGCCGAACTTGTGCACGTCTTCGGTGGATTCGGCGATCAATGCGTCGAGCACGTCGTCCACGGTGACGATGCCGAGCACATGGCCATGCGCATCCACCACCGGGATCGCCAGCAGGTCGTGGCGGCGGATCAGGCGCGCGACTTCTTCCTGATCCAGTGCCGGGTCCACCGTGACCGGCGGGTTGACCTGCGCCACCTCCAGGATCGGCGCATCCGGCGCGCCGGTGATCAGCCGGCGCATGGTGACCACCTGCTGCAGCACGCGGGTCTGCGGGTCGAGCAGATAGATGGCGTAGACGGTCTCGCGGCTGCGCTCCACTTCGCGGATGTGCTGCAAGGTGCGGCCCACTGTCCAGTCGGCAGGCACCGCCACGAATTCAGTGGTCATCAGCGCGCCGGCGGTGTTGGGCGGATAGCGCATCAGCGCCTGGATCGACAACCGCGCTTCGGCACTGAGCAGCCACAGCAGCGGCTGGCGCTGATCGGCATCCAGACCATGGAAGATGTCGGTGGCGCGGTCGTCGGCCATCTGCCCGAGCAAGGATGCGGCCTGCTCGGCCGGCAGCAGCGCGACCAGCGCGCTGGCGGCGTGCAGCTCGGGCTGTTCGAGCACTTTCACCGCACGCGGCTGCGGCAGCGCGGCCAGCACCTGTGCGGCGGCGTCGCGGTCGAGGGTGTTGAGGTATTCCACCGCATCGGCCGTGTTGAAGTCGGCCATGGGTGCGATCAAGGCATCGACGCCTTGGACAAGGCGCAGGGTTTCGTTGTACATGGTGGTTCGCCTGGTGACGACCGTCGTCGATGACAGCCGGCGAACCTGAGCCTCAGGCGCGCGCCAGCTGGGTCATCGACCCGGGTCTAGGGTGACTGTCGCTGGACATGGGTAAGGGCTCCGAAAGGTGCGCACCGACCGGTGATCCGGGCGGCAGCGCGGCGCAGTCTGCGCGCCTGCGCCCGCCTGGTCAATGCCCTGCGCAGGCCATGCTCAGCGGGCGTCCAGGCGGACGCCACGGCGCAGGCTCTGGCATGCCGGCAACGACTGCATCGCACACGATGACCGGCCGCCTGCCACCCACCCAGACGTTGTGTCATTGCCCGCAACGGTGGCTTGCATGCACGCGTGCATGCCCGGCGATGCGGCTCGCTGATGTGGAACGACGTGGTGAATCTGTGCCAGCGACGCGATGCTGCCGGCTTGCACCACCGACGCAGAGCACACCGCCAATCCACACCGTTGCACGCAGCGCACGCCGATCCGGGCCGGCAGCTGCACGCCGGCGGCATAATGCGCACCTCAACGGAGAACGTACATGCATAGCGGCGGTCTGGAACTGGCTCTGGTGCTGATGCTGGCCGCCATCGTGGCGGTGCCGGTCTTCAAGCGCTTCGGCCTGGGCGCGGTGCTGGCCTATCTGGTCGCCGGCGTGGTGCTGGGCCCGGATGGCGTGGGCGTGGTGCAGGACGCCGAGCGCATCAGCGGCGCGGCCGAGATCGGCGTGGTGATGCTGCTGTTCGTGATTGGCCTGGAGCTCTCCCCGGCCCGCCTGAAGGTGATGCGCCACTCGGTGTTCGGCGCCGGCGCCACCCAGGTGGTGGTGACTGCCACGATCCTGGGCGGACTGCTGATGCTGGGCAACCTGGGCTGGAAAACCGCGCTCATCGTTGGCGTGGCGCTGGCGTTGTCGTCCACTGCGGTGGGCCTGCAGCTGCTGGCCGAGCGCAAGGCGCTGGGCAGCGACTACGGGCGCCTGGCCTTCGCCATCCTGCTGTTTCAGGATCTGATCGCGATCCCGTTGCTGGCGGCCATTCCACTGCTCGGTGGCAGCAAGAACGCCACCCTCGCCTGGCCGGATGTGGCCAAGGCGATGGCCGCGCTGGCCCTGGTGATCCTGTTCGGGCGCTTCGTGCTGCGCCACCTGTTCAACATGGTGGCGCGCACGCGCATGCCGGAGGTGTTCACCGCCAGCGCGTTGCTGGTGGTGCTGGGCACCGCCTGGATCATGCAGGAAGCCGGGCTGAGCGCCAGCCTGGGCGCCTTCATCGCCGGCGTGCTGCTGGCCGATTCGGAATTCCGCCACGAACTCGAATCGCAGATCGAACCGTTCGAAGGTTTGCTGCTGGGCCTGTTCTTCATTTCGGTGGGCATGGGCATCGACCTCAATCGCGTGGCTGCCGAGCCGGGATTGATCGCCGCTGGCGTTGCGATCTTGCTGGTGGTGAAGTTCTCGCTGCTGGTCGGCATCGGCAGCGTCGCCAAACTGCCGCTACGCAGCAGCCTGATGCTGGGCAGCGTGTTGTGGCTGGGTGGCGAATTCGCGTTCGTTGTGTTCAACGAAGCCGATCGCGTCGGCCTGCTGGACCCGGCCAATCATGACCGCCTGGTGGCCATCGTCGGCGTGTCGATGGCGTTGACGCCCGTGTTGCTGCTCGGCATGCAGCGCCTGCTCAACGGACCGCTGCGGGTGCAGGCGCCCAAGTCCGAGCGCCCCTTCGACACCATCGATGCGCAGTCGCCGCAGGTGCTGATCGCGGGCGTGGGCCGTTTTGGCCAGGTGGTGGCACGCCTGCTCACCTCGCGCCACGTGCCGTTCGTGGCGCTGGAGCACAATCCCGACACGGTGGCAGATATCCGCCGCTTCGGCGGCGAACTGTATTACGGCGACCCGACCCGGCCGGAGCTGCTGCGCGCCGCCGGTGCCGACCGCATCAAGGTTTTCGTGATCACGTTGGACGACCCGGAAACCAACATCAAGACGGTACGCATGATCCGCCGCCTTTACCCGCAAGCCACCGTGCTGGCGCGTGCGCGCAACCGCCAACATGCCTGGAAACTGATGGACCTGGGCGCCGAACCGTTCCGCGAAGTCTTCGCCACCAGCCTGGAACTGGGCGGGCGCGTGCTGACCTCGCTCGGTGTGGCCGATACGCTTGCACGCGAACACGTCGAGCGCTTCCGCAAGCACGACGAAGACCTGATGCGCGCCCAGCACCTGGTCTACGACGACGAGGCCAAGGTGATCCAGACCTCGCGCGACGCGCGCGAAGACCTGATGAATCTGTTTGAAGCCGACGTCAAGGCGGATGTGGAAGGGGAGCCCGCGCCCACCACGCAGGATCGCTGAGCTTTTCGTAAGAGCGTGCCTGCGCGTGACCAAGCGTTACCGATAAAACCCGTCGCGCGCGAGCAAGCTCCGATGTGGATGTCGTGCATCGCTCGCCAGCGGTAGCTGCGTAGTCGATGTCTTGGGGAAACAGCCTGCAAGCGAGCGTTCCATCGCCTACATGTCATGAGCCGATGTGGATGGCCAACCCGCACCAACACAAACAATCGCTGAGCTTTTCGTAGGAGCGTGCCTGCGCGCGACCAGGCGTTACCGATAAAGCCCGGTCGCGCGCAAGCGCGCTCCTACGTGGATCTGCGGCGGCTGTATGCCGCTCGCCTCCCCTAGCGGCGCGGTGTACGCACCGCGCCCTTGCTAGTCGACTTCTTCGCTGCGCGCTTGCCCTCCGCGGTTTTGCCGGCGGTCTTTGCGACCTTGCCGGCCGCGCGTTTGCGCACGGCTTTCTTGGCCGCGCTGCCAGGCGATGCAGCCGCATCCTGCGATGGTCCTGCTGACGCCGCAGATGTGCGTTTGACTGGCGCGCTGGCGATCTTCTTGGCTGGCACCTTGGCGACTTTCTTTGCTGTCTTCCCGGTAGCTTTCTTCACCGGTGTCGTAGCGCTGCTGCGCGCTTCCGGTGCCCGGCGCGGCGGTGGTTTGCGGCCAGGGGTGAGCGCGCGCCAGGCGTGTCCGCCGTTCATGGCCAGCAGCGCGTCGGCGGCCGAGGGACCGGCGCTGCCGGCGGCGTAGTTGGGGAAGTCGCTGGCTGGTTGTTTCCAGGCATCCAGGATCGGCTGCACGATGCGCCAGGCACCTTCCACCATCGCTGCGTCCTGGAACAGGCCGGCTTCGCCGTTCATGCAGTCCTGCAGCAGGCGCTCGTAACCCACGGTGTACTCCTTGGGAAACCAGTCGCGGTAGCGGAAGTCCATGCGCACCGGTGCCAGCGCGACCTGCGCGCCGGGGCGCTTGACGTCGAACTGCAGCGAAATGCCTTCATCGGGTTGAATATGCAGCACCAGCCAGTCGGGGCCATAACCGCCCACTTCGGTGCTGCGAAACGGTGCCAGCGGCGCGGGCTTGAAGCGGATCGCGATCTCGGTGGTGCGCTCGCGCAGCCGCTTGCCGGTGCGCAGATAGAACGGCACGCCGGCCCAGCGCCAGGTGTCGACCTGCAGCTTCATCGCTACATAGGTTTCGGTCTCTGAATCGTCCGGCACGGTGTCTTCTTCACGATAGCCGGGCACGGCGCTGCGATTGACCGCGCCGGATGCGTACTGGCCACGCACCACGTCTTCCGGCTTGATCGGGCGCACCGCTTCGATCACCTCGGCACGACGGCGATGCATCGCCTCGGTGGTGAAGGCGGCCGGCGGTTCCATCGCAATCATCGCCAGCAACTGGAACAGGTGATTGGGCACCATGTCGCGCAGGCAACCGGTGGGATCGTAGAAGCGTCCGCGCCCCTCTACCCCGATGGTTTCGGCAGCGGTGATCTGAACGTGATCGATGCGGTCGCGGTTCCAGACCGGCTCGAACAGGCCATTGGCGAAACGGAACGCCAGAATGTTCTGCACGGTTTCCTTGCCCAGGAAATGGTCGATGCGGAACACCTGATCCTCGTGCAGCACCTTGGCGACGGTGGCGTTGAGCGCGATGGCGCTGGGCAGGTCGTGGCCGAAGGGTTTTTCCACGATGACGCGGCGCCAGCCCTGGTTTTCGCGCTGCTTGACCAGGCCGGCTTCGCCGAGATTCAACAACACCGGCTCGAAGAAACGTGCGGCGGTGGCGAGATAGAACAGCACATTGCCTTGCGTGCCGTAGCGCTTGTGCAGTTTCTCCAGCGCGCCACCCAGGGTTTGATAGGCGCCCAGGTCGGTGAAATCGCCGCGCAGATAATGCATGCGCTCGCGCAGCCACTCCCAAGTGTCGGTATCGAACTCGTCAGTCTGGAATTCGGCGTCGCGGCTGCTGAGCAGCTGGGTCATCGACTGGCCCATCATCGTGCGCCACGAACGCTCACTGATATCGCCGTGATCCATGCCGACGATGGCGAACTGCTCGCCCAGTGCGCCGGAGCGGCGCAGGTTGTACAGCGCCGGCATCACCAGGCGCTTGGTCAGATCGCCGCGTGCGCCGAACACCACGATGATGCACGGCGGTGTGGTCTGTTGCTCGTTCATGGATGTTGTTCCTTCTCGCCCATGCGTCCATGCAGGCGCAATGCCGCATTGACCAGGGCCACGTGGGAATACCCTTGCGGGAAGTTGCCAAGCATGCGTTTTGCACGTGGGTCGTATTCTTCGGCGAGCAGGCCCACGTCGTTGCACAACCCAAGCAGACGCTCAAGCAATGCGCGCGCCTCATCGGTGCGGCCGATCAACGCAAAGTTTTCCACCAGCCAGAAACTGCAGGCCAGGAAGGTGCCCTCGCCCGCCGGCAGGCCGTCGGCGCTGTCGTCGGCGCGATAGCGTTCGACCAGGCCATCGATGGTCAGCTCGCGCGCAATCGCATCGGCAGTAGCGGCAATGCGCGGATCCTCCGCCGGCAGGAACCCGACGATGGGGATCAGCAACAGCGAAGCGTCCAGACGGTCGGAACCATAACTCTGCACGAAGTGGCCGTCCGGGTGCACGCCTTTTTCCAGCACTTCTGCGCGGATTTCGTCGGCAATGCGGCCCCAGTGCGCGCGCTTGTCAGCATCGGCATTGGTGATGCCATCGCGGCTGCCGCAATCGAATGCCAGCCACGCCATCACCTTGGAATGCACGAAATGCCGGCGCTCGTCGCGGATCTCCCAGATGCCTTCATCGGGCAGGCGCCACAGGTCTTCGAGCGTATCCAGGATCTTTTCCAGCAGCGATGCCGACGAGCCATCGTCATCGGACGGCGGGGCTACGCCCTTTTCGCGCGCGTAATGGAACGCGCCGATCAACTCGCCATAGACATCGAGCTGGAACTGATCCACCGCGCCGTTGCCGATACGCACCGGCCCGGAATTTTCGTAGCCGGGCAGCCAGTGCGCTTCCCATTCCTGCAGACGACGCTCGCCACCGATGCCGTACAGCGCCTGCAACTGATCCGGCGAGCCGGCGATGGTGCGCTGGACCCAGTCGCGAAACGAAGCGGCCTCATCGCGATAGCCGGCTTGCAGCAATGCGATCAGCGTGAACACCGAATCGCGCAACCAGCAGTAGCGGTAATCCCAGTTACGCGTGCCGCCCAGGTG
The DNA here is from genome assembly GCF_024806475.1 of Xanthomonas sp. 4461. Taxonomy (NCBI): domain Bacteria; kingdom Pseudomonadati; phylum Pseudomonadota; class Gammaproteobacteria; order Lysobacterales; family Lysobacteraceae; genus Xanthomonas; species Xanthomonas sp. 4461. The sequence goes on from NZ_JANTYV010000004.1 coordinate 219,964, forward strand.
CTCGGGCAACGAGGCAGTGGGCGCGGCCACGATACCGCCGGTGGGCAGGTAGCTGAGCCCCTTCAATACCACCAGCGAGCGACGCACCTGCCCGGTCCACGGACCGACATCGGTGCAGCGACGTGCCCAGCCATGCCAGAACGCGGCGGTCCGTTGCAGCGCCTGTTCAGGGTCGATCTGCGGCGGCGTGGGCTCATGCGATGCGCCGTGACTGAGCAGGAACCAGGTGCTTTCGCCTTCGCGCAGCGTAAAGTCCGACTCGGTGCCCATGTCTTCGCCGTGCAGTTCCTGCGGCGAGCGCAACGTGAGCTGGTCGGGGCCGGCAATGGCGCGGATGCCGCCGTCGATGCCGGTGACCCACGGCACGGTGCGGCCATAGTTGAAGCGAAAGGTCAGGCGCATGTGCATCGGCACCTCGCCCTGCACGCAGCGCACGATGCGCACCAGACGCTGGTGGTTGTCGCCTTCGTCGCTGGCGACCATGAAGTCGACCAGCTCCACCGTGCCGGTGTCGGTGATCATGCGGGTGCACAACACCAGACTGTCGTCTTCATAGGCACGTTCGCTGCGAAAGTCGCCGGACGGCGATAACGCCCATTGCCCGTTTTGCTCGTCGCCCAGCAGGGATGCGAAAAACGCATCGGAATCGAAACGTGGCAGACACAGCCAGTCGATGGTGCCGCGGTGGTCGACCAGGGCCGCGCTGTGGCAATTGCCCAGCATGGCGTGGTCCTCGATACGCACGCTCATCGTAGAGGCGCTTCCTTCGTGCGAGGGAACGCCCAGTCTTGCATGCGCGGTGTCGGGATCAGGTTACGAATACGCCGGCAGGCGCAGCAGCGGTGGCACCGTGTGTTCCAGCCGACGGATCAGTGCCGGATCCATGTAAACGTAGTCATCGGGAATCTGCAGCGACACCACGCGGCAATGGCGCAGATGCGCGGCGAAGCGCTTGCGCAGCAGCTGCAGGTGGCGGCGCTCCATCACCAGCACCAGGTCGGACTCGTGCAGCAACTCGGGGGTGACCTGCACCTGCGCATCGGCGGCCAGCCCGGCCGATTGGGTCTGCACGCCCGGCCATTCGGCAAACACGCGCTCGGCGGTGGGGCTGCGCAGCCGGTTGCGGCTGCACACGAACAGTACCCGCAGCGGTGAACCGCCGCGCCGGCTCAGCGGCCTTCGCGCAGGAAGCGCGCCATCGAGGACACGCCCGGCAAGGCGGGTTCGAACTGGCCGGCCACATCGATGAAGCCGCGCATGATGGCGATCTCGCGCGGGGTGCGGTTGAGCGCGTCGCGGCGGTCGGCGTCGGCGCCGGCACGCAGCAGGCGCTGCACCAGCAGCGGCAGGCCATGCAGTGCGGCCAGATGCAGCGGGCCGAAGCCGCGCTGATCGGCCACATCCAGCGAGACGTCTTCATCGAGCAGGCGTTCGACGCCGGCCAGCACCACCTTTTCGTCGCAGGCGGTGCCCGGTTCGGCGCGCGCGCCCAGCAACAGCAGCAATGGGCTGACCCGCCCACCGGCCAGCGCATCCGGGTCGGCGCCGGCCAGCAACAAGGTGTCCAGCAACGCCAGCAGACGGGTGGTGTCGCGCGCGGTGAAGCCGTACAGCGCCGCGCAGTGCAGCGGTGCCAGCCCCTGATTGTCGGTGGCGTGCACGTCGGCTGCAGCCGTGAGCAGGCGCGCCACGATGTCCGGCAGGCCGAGCGCGCAGGCCAGCATCAGCACGGTCACTCCGCCCGGCAGGCGATGTTCGATCTGCGCGCCGGCCTGCAACAGTGCGGCGACGATGTCGGTCTGGCGCATGCTCACTGCCGCCGACAACGGCGTGGCGCCGCTGTTGGCCGCGCGTTGCGGATCGGCGCCGCGGCCGAGCAGATGCGCGACCACACCCAGGTGGCCGCCACCGGCCGCACGCAGCAGCGCAGTGCAGCCCTGGGCGTCGACGGCATCCACCGGCAGGCCGAGGTCGATCAGCCGCCGCACCGCATCGGTGTCGCCGGTCATCGCTGCCGCCGGCACGTCCGCTTCGCGCAGCGTGCGGCCTGGCAGCGACCAGATCCGCCAGTCCAGCCAGTCGGCCAGATCGCGCCGGCCGATCGACAACGCCACGCCCAGCGGGGTCTGCCCGTCGGCGGCGCGCGCTTCCGGCGAGGCGCCCTGCTTGACCAGCAATTTCAGCGAGGCGTCCCGACCGAGCGCGGTCGCCAGATGCAGCGCGGTCATGCCGTGGCTGTCGCGCGCCTCGCGGTCCACGCCGTGTTCCAGCAACCACTGCTGCAGGCGCAGCCAGCCCAGCCGCACGGCCAGCGACAACGGCGGGTCGCCGGCTGCCGACGGCGCAAACGGGTCGGCGCCGCGTTCGAGCAACTCCAGTGCGAACTGTTCCAGCCCGCGCGAGGCGGCATCGTGCTGCACGCAGGCGCTGAGCAGCCGGGTCAGGCCGCCCGCACCGGCCGGCGACACGCCGTGACGCAGCAGCACCTGCAGCGCCGGCACCGCTTCCACGCCGCGCGAGAGCAGCGCAAACATCGGCACGTCGCCGCAGGCATCGCGCATCTCGGCATCGGCGCCGTGGCGCAGCAGCCAGTCCACCGCATCGGCGTTGAGCGCCAGATGCGCGTCATGCAGCAGGCCGCCGAGTTCTTCCGGGGCGCATAGCCGCGCCAGCGCGTCCAGGCCATCGCGTTGGCCGAACTGCAGGCCTTCGCGCAACAACACCAACGGCGGGCGATCGGGCAGCACCGCAACGCCGGGGGTATCGCCGTGCGCATCGCTGACGGCGGCCGGCACGGGATAGCCGGGGTCGAGCAGTTGCACGATCGCCCAACGCCCGGCTTCGGCTGCCACGTCCACGGCGCGACGGCCATGCACATCGACGCTGTCGGCCGGCACCTGCAGATCAAGCAGACGGCGGATCAAGGCCGGCGACACACTGTCGGCGGCGCAGGCCAGCATCACCGCATTGCGGCCGTCGCCGTCGGTGGCCAGCACATCGGCCTTGCGCGCGACCAGGCGTTCGAGCACCGCACTGCGCGCCTGACGCGCCGCGTCCAGCCACGGCGTGCGGCCGAGCAGATCGCGCGCTTCCAGGTTGGCCCCGGCCGACAACAGCGCCTCGACGATGTCGCCGTGGCCGGCCAGCGCCGCTTCGTGCAGGGCGCTACGCCGCTGGCGGTCGCGCGCATCCACCCGCGCCTTGTGCTTGAGCAGCAACTGCACGCCGGCCGGGTCGTCCTCTTCGGTGCCGGCCGCGGCCAGCAACACCGGCGCACCGCCGTCCGGCTCGGAGTGGGCACCGCGTTCCAGCAGAAATTTCGCCAGCCGCCAATTGCCGACCTGGCAGGCCATCGCCAGCGGCGAGTGACCTTCGTTGTTGAGCGCGTCCAGTTCGGCGGCGGCATCGCGCAGCAACGCAGCCACGCCGGGGTCGGAACTGCGTACGGCGTGATGCAGCGGGGTATTGCCGTCGTTGTCGGTGGAACGCGGGTCGGCACCGTTGGCCAGCAGGGTCATCACCGCATCCGGGCGGCCATGCCAGCTGTCGCGGGTGGCGGCCAGCAGCGGCGTCATGCCGCGATGCGGCTGGTTGACGTCCACGCGGCGCACGATCAGCTCGCGCAGCAGGCGCAGATCCGGCAGCACCGCGGCCAGCGCCGGCAGGCTGCGCTGGTCGCGCCATTCCGGCAGCGGCATCGCCTGCGGGTCGGCGCCTGCTTCGAGCAACTGCAGCGCGCGGTCCACCCGGCCGCTACGCGCGGCTTCGAACAATTCGGGCACCAGCTGATGCTGGGCGACCGGCTCCAGCGGGCGCGGTTCGGCGGCCGCTTCGGAGAAGAAATCGGCAGCCTGCCTGGCCACTGGCGCATCGCTGCGCGCCGGTGCGGCGGTGCGTTGCAGCAGCAGATGGGCGGCGGGCAGCAGCGCGCTGGCGGCAATCGCCAGGCCCCAGCGCAGGCCGCCGGACAACCAGCCCGGCCAGGCCACCACCACCACGACGGTGCACACCGCCAGCACCAGGGCGGCCGCCAGCAGGCCGCGCCAGGCATGCAATTCCTGCGTGGCCAGCGCGTGCCAGCGTGGCGCCAGCGCGCCACCGTCGCGTTCCACCTCGCCCCACAACGGCCAGGTGCGCCACAGGCCCAGCAAGGCGGCGCTCACGGCCACGCTCAGGGCCAACGCTGCGGCTAGGCTGCCGCTGTCGCGCAGCGCGGTCAGCGGCCAGCTGATCAATGCCGCCAAGGCGAGCAGGCCGACGCCCCAGATCGCCAGCAACGGCGGCAACGCCTGCGCGATGGCGCGCGGCTGCGTCGCCAGCGCGCGGGTGCCGCGCGCCCACGACACCGCCAGTGCAAAGGCCGGCTGCGCCAGCCACAGGCTTACCGCAGCAACGGCGCCGCCAAGGCCACCGAGCAGGGACAACACCACGCCGGCTGCACCTGCCAGCGCTGCGGCGCGCACTCGCGCGGCACGCTGCGGCTCAGTCATAGTCGCACTCGCCCGCCAGCACCACCGTCTTGGGCAGCTGCAGGTAGAACCCGTGCTTGCCGAGCGCTTCGCGCACGGTTGCCACATCGGCCTGCGCCAGGCGGCGCTCAGGCGTCAACGCCACCTCCAGCACGAATGCGAATGGCGCCAACTGCGCGTGCACGGCAGCGGGAAGACCGGAGAAGTCGTCGCGCGTGGCCAGGTAGACGAAGGTGTCCTGCTTGCGTTGGCTTTTATAGACGTAGGCGTGCATGCGCGCGTGATCGCGCTCTAAGAGCGGTAGGTCGCGTCGATTGTGTCCCAATTGCGGCGACGGCGAAAGCGCGGCCGCTGCGAAAAATCCCAGCCACGTCAGCGACATGACCGGCGCGTTCAGTTGCGCCGTCGACGGGGCCGGCGCACGCCGCCGATATACTGCGAGCACTTTTTGCCAGCCAGACCATCGTGAGCCAAGCGCAGCATTCGTCCCAGATGGCCCCGGTCGCCGTCACCGCCTACACCTCCACCACCGCGCTCGGCGCCGGGCTCGCGGCCCAGGCCGCCGCCCTGCAGTCGCGTCGCAGCGGCCTGCGTTACAACGATTTCGGACCGCAACCGCTGCCGTGCTGGATCGGCCGCGTCGAAGGCGTGGAAGCAGTCGTGCTGCCCGATGCGCTGCAAGGCTGGGACTGCCGCAACAACCGGCTGGCCTGGCTGGCCCTGCAGCAGGACGGCATGGCCGACGCCGTGCAGGCAGCCGCCCAGCGCTACGGCGCCGAGCGCGTGGCGGTGATCATCGGCACTTCCACCTCCAGCATCGGCGCCAGCGAAGAGGCCTATACGCGGCTGGTCGACGACGCCGACGGCGCGCGGTTTCCGGACGATCTGGCCCGCCCCATCGTGCACACCCCGCATTCGCTGGGCGACTTCGTCCAGCACGCCACCGGCCTGCGCGGCCCCAGCGTGACCGTGGCCACCGCCTGTTCGTCCAGCGCCAAGGTCTTCGCCCAGGCGGCGCGGCTGATCGACGCCGGGGTGATCGACGCGGCGCTGGTCGGCGGCGTGGACACCTTGTGCGGCAGCGTGCTGTTCGGATTCAACTCGCTGCAGGTGGTCGCGCCCGAACCGTGCCAGCCGTTCGACGCGCGTCGGGTCGGCCTGAGCCTGGGCGAAGCCGGTGGCTTTGCGCTGGTCGAACGCACCGCCGCCGCCCCGGAGGCGACGCTATGGCTGTACGGCTACGGCGAATCCAGCGATGCGCACCACATGTCCGCCCCGCATCCGCAGGGCCTGGGCGCGCAGCTGGCGATGCGCGGCGCGCTCGAACGCGCCGGCCTGGACGCATCAGCGGTGGGCTATCTGAATCTGCATGGCACCGCCACGCCGGCCAACGACAGCGTGGAAGCGGCAGCGGTGGCGGCGATCTTCCCGGACACCTTGCACGCCAGTTCGACCAAGGCCTGGACCGGCCACACTCTGGGCGCGGCCGGCATCGTCGAGTCGGTGATCGCGCTGCTGGCGCTGCGCGACGGCGTGCTGCCGGGCACGCTCAACAGTGCCGTGCCCGACCCCGCCTGCGGCCCGCAGATCCGCTTCGACAACGCCCATTCCCGGATCGATTACGCAATGAACAACTCCTTCGGTTTTGGCGGCAACAACTGTTCGCTGCTGTTCGGGCGGGCACGCTGATGCTGACCGCCACCATCGAAGGGATCGGTTTCTGGACCCAGGGCCTGCCAACCTGGGAAGCGGCGCATGCGTTCGTGCATGGCGCCCCGCTGCAGGAGACGCCCACGCGTCCGGCACCGCAACTGCTGGCCGCCAACGAGCGCCGCCGCGCGCCCGATACGGTGGCGGTGTCGCTGGAAGCCGCACTGGCCGCCTGCACGGCCGCCGGCCGCGACCCCGCCAGCCTGCCGTCGGTGTTCACTTCCACGCACGGCGATCTGGCCATCACCGATTACATGTGCACCACGCTGGCCAGCGACCCGCTGGCGATCTCGCCGACCAAGTTCCACAACTCGGTGCACAACGCCGCAGCAGGCTACTGGACCATCGGCGCCGGTGCGATGACCCCGGCCACGGCGATCAGCGCCCACGCCGCAAGTTTTGCGCAGGGCCTGCTGGAAGCGCTGGTGCAACTCACCGCCGGCGTCGATGCGGTGCTGCTGGCCGGCTACGACGCACGCTCGGTGGGGCCGCTTGGCCGCATCTCGCCCAGCCAGGGCCTGCTCGGTGGCGCGCTGGTGCTGGGCCGCGCCGGCCAGGCCGGCAAACCGCAACTGCAGGCGCGGCTGGACGATGGCGCGCCGTCTCCCGATGATGGCGCGCTGGCGCACCATGTCGCAGGCAATGCGATGGCGCCGATGCTGCCGCTGTTTGCGCTGCTGGCCGGCCACGGCGACAGCGCTGCGCTGTATGCCGGCCCTGGCCGCGTGCTGCGCGTGGAGCTGCAGCGATGAGCCGGGTGCCGTTGACCCGCGAGGACACCGCGATTCTGGTGCCCGCCCTGAACGAGGCATTGCGCATCCGCGAAGTGGTCACCGATGCCTTGACCTACTGCTCGCATGTGATCGTGATCGATGATGGCTCCGACGATGGCACCGCCGATTGCATCGCCGATCTGCCGGTGCGCCTGATCCGCCATCCGCAGCGCATGGGCAAGGGCGCCGCGTTGCGCAGCGGCTTTGCGCAGGCGCAACAGATGGGCATGCGCGCGGTGATGACCATGGATGGCGATGGCCAGCACAAGGCCGCCGACTTCCCGCGCCTGCTAGCCGCGGCCAACCGCCACCCCGGCTGCGTGATCGTCGGTGCGCGCATGCGCAAGCGCGCCACCCAGCCGACCATCCGCCGGATCGGCAACGACTTCGGCGACTGGGGCATCGCCTGGGCCTGCGGCTTTCGCCTGGTGGACAGCCAGAGCGGCCAACGGCTGTATCCGGCCTCGGTGTTCACCCTGCCCGACGTGCCCGGCGAAGGCTTCGTGTTCGAAGCGCAGCTGCTGATTTCCGCCGCCCGCCAGGCCGGCGCGCGCGTGGTCGCTGTGCCGATCGAAACCCGCTACGCCGGCAGCGCGCCGGGCACCTTCCGCAAGAGCCATTTCCGGCTGGTGCGCGATCTTTGGGAAATCACCTCGCATGTGGTCAAGCAGGTGTGGGCCTATGGCCACATCTGGCGCGAGTACCGCAACGTGCGCGCCAACCCGGTGTTGATCGACGATGCCGACGCCGAATTTGCTACTGTGCCCTCGCCTACCAAGAGCGACCCATCCCCATGAATGCACAGCGTGCCGATGTCGTCATCACCGGGGGTGGTCTGGCCGGTCTGAGCCTGGCCCTGCAACTGAAGCAACGCGACCCGGAGCTTGCGATCACCGTGCTGGAGCGCCGTGCGCACCCGGTGCGCGAGGCGGCATTCAAGGTGGGCGAATCCACGGTGGAAATCGGCGCGCATTATTTCGCCGACGTGCTGGGCCTGCGCGAGCATCTGGAGACCGAGCAGATCCGCAAGTTCGGTTTCCGCTTTTTCTTCTCCGACAAGCGCGAGGACATCGACCGCTGCACCGAGCTGGGCGTCAGCCAGATCCTGCCGACGCCGTCGTGGCAGATCGACCGCGGTCGCTTCGAGAATTTCCTCGGCGAGCGCGCACGCGCACTGGGCATCAGTTTCCTCGACAACTGCAGCGTCAAGGGCGTGGACCTGTCCGACGACACCGCCGACCACGCGGTGCGCTACGAGCATGCCGGCGAGCCGGGCACGCTGAGCGCGCGCTGGGTGGTCGATGCCAGTGGCCGCGCCGGCCTGCTCAAGCGCAAGCTGGATCTGGCACAGGACAACGCGCACAACGCCAATGCAGTGTGGTGGCGCGTGGAGGGCCTGATCGACCCTAACGGCTGGTCGCAGGACAGCAGCTGGCTGCAACGCTGCACACCGCCGGACCGCTGGCGTTCCACCAACCACATGTGCGGGCCGGGTTACTGGTTCTGGTTGATCCCGCTGTCGTCGGGCGCGCATTCGCTGGGCATCGTCTGCGATGCGCAGATGCACCCGCTGGAGACCATGAACACGCACGAAAAAGCCATGGGCTGGCTGCGCCTGCATCAACCGCAGGTCGCCGCATCGCTGGATAAGGCCGACTACCGACTGCAGGACTTTCTGTTCCTGCGCAAGTTTTCGTATGGCTGCAAGCAGGTGTTCTCGTCGCAGCGCTGGGCGCTGACCGGCGAGGCGGGCCTGTTCCTGGATCCGTTCTATTCGCCCGGCAGCGACTTCATCGCCATCTCCAACACCTATATCTGCGAACTGATCGGCCGCGATCGTGCCGGCAGGTCGCTCAGCCCGTATACCGAGCTGTATGAGCAACTGTATTTCTCGTTCTACGAAAACACCCTGACCCTGTACCAGGATCAGTACGCCCTGTTCGGCGACGAACAGGTCATGCCGGTCAAGGTGATCTGGGATTACACCTACTACTGGTCGTTGCTGGCGCCGTTGTTCTGCTCCGGACGCATCGCCGACCTGAGCCTGTTGTCGCGCATGAAGACGGACTTTTTGTACGCGCGCGATCTGAACCTGTCCATGCAGCGCGTGCTGCACGACTGGGGCTTGCACAATACCGCACAGGGCATCGCCACCGGTGGTGGCCGCCTGCTGGACCAATATCTGATCGGCTGGTTCAACGAACTCAATGGCGCCTTGCACGACATCCTGGACGATGAGGCCTTCGCCGCACGCATCCACACCAACGTGGCGCAAATGGCGGTGCTGGCCCGGGAGATCCTGCAGCAGGCACGCCACCGCCACCCGGAGTTGCCCGACCATGGCCTGGACGCACTGACCGCCAACGCCAGCGGCGAGGCAATCCTGACGGCGACGTGGTACGCCGACGCGGCATAGTCATGCGCGAACGCGCATCCTGGTACCCCGGGGCTCATAGATCCGTAGTCTTCACGCAACCAGATTTTCCACAGGGGGATCCATGCCTCAGAAACTACTGGGCGTGCTTGTCGTGGCTTTGCTCGGCAGCAGCGGCACGCAGGCAGTTGCGCAGAACATCGTGCAGTACACGCCAGAACCTTTGCTCTTGAATGCAAGCGACCTGGTGCCGGTGTGCCGGCGTGCGGCAGAAACGCATTATCTTGCGCAGGGTGCGAGTATCTACAACTGGACAGCGTCATACCACGATCGCGGCGATGGCCTCTATGTGGACGGCCGCCTGCGCGCGAACGGAAATACGGTCTCTGTGCATTGCCGCGCCGCGCGTGGCGCGCGTGAGCGCGAATTGGTCATGAGTATCGACGAAACAGGCGGCTGAACGCCGCAGCTATTGCGCGCCTGTAGCCCAACGTGGGCGCCCCCGCACTCCAGAAGGCCGCCCATGGACCAATCGGGGAAGTGACGAGGATTCAGCCCATTCCGCCATTGATGCCGATGACTTGGCCATTGATGTAACCCGCGGACTCCGAGCACAGAAACGCGACCAGTGCGGCCACTTCCTCGGGCTTGCCCACGCGGCCGGCCGGCACCATCTGCTTGATGACGTCCGGGGCGAAGCTTTCGCCGACCATCTCGCCTTCGATCACGCCCGGCGCCACTACGTTGACCGCGATACCGCGGCTGGCCATCTCGCGCGACAGCGACTTGCTGGCACCGTGCAGCGCCGCCTTGGCTGCGGCGTAGTTGGTCTGCCCGCGGTTACCCAGCACCGCCGCCACCGACGACACGCTGACGATGCGGCCCCAGCGCGTGCGCGCCATCGGCAACAGCAAGGGCTGGGTCACATTGAAGAATCCATGCAGCGACACATCGATGACCCGATGCCACTGGGCGGCGTTCATGCCGGCCATCGGCGCGTCGTCGTGGATGCCGGCGTTATTGACCACGATCTGGATCGGGCCGGCGTCCAGCAGGCGCTCGAGCGCCGCACCGCTGGCCTGCGCATCGGCCACATCGAAGGCCACCGCTTCGGCGCTGCCGCCGTCGGCCACGATCGCTGCGACCACTTCATCGGCGCGGGCGATATTGCGGTTGGCATGCACGATCACATGGCGACCCTGCGCCGCCAACTGACGGCAGATCGCACCACCAAGATCGCCGCTGCCGCCGCTGACGAGGGCGCGGCGCTGTGGAATGGATGTGCTCATGAAAGCCTCGATAAAAGCCGCAGACACGACGGCGGAAAGAGCCTCATCCTAACCACTCGCAGCAGGCGCAGGAATAGATCGCCCGCATTGATCGCCCACATCTTGTAGGAGCGCGCTTGCGCGCGATGAGGCTTCAGCGGTAACGCTTCATCGCGCGCAAGCGCGCTCCTACAGGGCCTGCGCGGCGCCCAGCATCACCGTGGCGCGCCCTTCGGCGAGCAACTGATCGCCGTGGCTCAGACGAAAGCTGTATTGCTGGCTGTCCTCGCCCTGCATCAGCACCTGCGCTTCGCACTCGATGGCATCGGGCAACGCGTCCAGATGGGTCACGTGCAACTCCACGCCGCGCAACGCGACCAGCATACCAGGGCGCACCGGCTTGCCGGATTCTCGACCCAACAGGCCGCCATGCACCGCCATGGCCTGCGCGCCGTATTCGCACAGATGCACCGCGCGCAGACGTCCATTGGCACGCAGCGGATGCATGTCGCTGCAATGGGCGTGACTGCGCACCACGATCCGCTGCGCATCCCAGGTCACTATCTCATCCCACAGGCACATGCTGCCCTGGTGCGGGATCAAGGCGGCGATTGCGTCACGTCCCTGCATGCGATGCTCCACTGGGTGTGCGCTCCAGTGCCGGTTCGCGCGACACCAGCAACGCCAGGATGAAATTGAACAACACGCCCAAGGCCACCGTGCTGCCGATCGCGCGCAGCACCGGGATGCTGGAGGCGGCCAGCAGCGCGAACACCAGCAATGTCATCAGGCTGCAGACGATCAACGCATGCAGCGTGCGCAGCTGATCGGCGTGATCGTCGCCGGCATGATCGAAGAACAAGGCGTAATCCAGGCCCAGGCCTGCGGCCAGAATCAGCGCGATCAAATGGAACAGGTTGAGCTCCACGCCGATGCCGCGCAGGATCGCCAGGATCAGCACGGTGGTCAGCGCCATCGGCAACAGCACACGCACGATACGGCGCGGGCTGCGCAACGCGATCGCCACCGTTACTGCAAGCAGCAACGCCGCCACACCGAGCGCCCCCAGCACCCGGCCGCGGTAGGCCGCCACCAGCGATTCGGACGCATCCTTGAGGTCCAGCAATTGCGCGCCGCTGCCCTGCACCGCCGCAGCCAACAGCGCCGGATCATGCAGGCCGGTCAGCGACACCAGGGCAGTCGTACGATCGCCGCGCCCCAGCAGCAGGCCGCCCACCGACGTGGCCAGCGGCGAGCCGGTCAGATCCTTCGGCAGCAGCGGCGGTGCACGCTTGGCGGCATCCAGATCCTGCAGGAATGGCGCAAACGCATCGCTGCGGAAAGGCGTGGCCGCCACCGCGCGCTCGGTCAGCGTGCGTGCCTGCGCCGCATCCGGCAACCGCGCCTGACGCGCCTGCTGGGTCTTGGCACTGGGTAGATACCGCGCGGCCATGTCGTAGCCGGTCAGGGCACCGTCGCGCACCAGCGCATCCAGCCGCGGCCGCAGGCGCTCGCTGGCCTGCAGCGCCGCCTCATCGCTGGCCGCAGACAGCGCGAGCACGTAACGCACATCGGGCGCGCCCAGCTCCTGACGCAAGCGGGTGTCCTGCGCCAATGCCTTGGGCGGCACCGGAGTGAGTTTGGACAGGTCGTTCTGCCAGAACTGGCCGGGCGCCAAAGCGATCACCGCAATGCCGATCACCGCGATCACTGCAAGGCTGATGCGTGGCCGCGGCAAGCGCGCGATGCCGCGCCACAGCCCAGCCAACAGGCGCGAATCGGCGTAGTCGCGCGGGGCCGGGTCGATCAGCCACGGCAACAGCCAACGCGTGGTCATCGCTGCAGTGGCCAGGCCGGCAATGGTGAACACCGCCAGCTGGCGCAGGCCATCCACGCCTGAAAACAGAAAGGTCACATACGCAATGCAGGTGGACACCACGCCGGTCGCCAGCGTCGGCCACAAATGCCGCGCGTTCTCGCGCGGATCCAGGCCGGGACGTTGATGGCTGAACAGGTGGATCGGGTAATCCTGCACCACGCCGATCAACGTGAAGCCGAATGCCACGGTGATCCCGTGCACGCCGTCGAACAGCAGTGCCACCGCGCCCAGGCCGGCCAACCCCGCGCTCGCCAGCGGCAACACGCCCAGCACCGGAATCTTCCAGCTGCGGTAGGCGATCATCAGCAAGAGCACCAGACCCACCGTATCCAGCGTGCCGATCCATTGCGACTCGCCCTGGGTGCGCGCGGTGATCTCCACCGCGAATGCGCCCGGGCCGGTCAAGGTCAGCTGCGTCGTGGTGCCCTTGCTGACCTTGGCGAACGCCGCCTGCACGGCGTCGTAGGCCAGCTGCTGGCCGGTAGGATCGAAGCCGGCCGCATGCGTCTGCACGATCAGCAGGGCCGAGGTACCGGCGCGATCGAACCACACCCCATTGCGCGTTTGCGGGGCGGCCGCCGGCTGCAGGGTCTCGGCCAGATGCAGCACTTCCAGCGTCGGGTCGCGCGGCAGCAGCGGCTCCACCATCGCCGCTGCCGGCGAGCCCAGATCCTGCACGCGCGACTGCAGCGCAGCTTCGAGCGTCGCCGCGTCCAGCGTTGCGGTGTCGAAACTGTCGCTCAGCAGGTAGCGATACGGCAGCAAGCGCTCCGGAATCGCCTCCAATCCGGCAGTGCCGCCATTACCGACCAACTCGAACAGCGCCGGCTGCGCGGCCAGTGCCTGCTGCAACCGTTGCGATTGCTCGGCCAGGATGGCCGGGTCGCTATTGGACAAGGCCATCAGCAACAGCCGCGACCCCGGGCCTTCGCCCAGCTCTTCGATCAGCAGTTTTTGCGCCGGCGTACGCGGGGCAGGCATGAATTTTCGCAGATCGCCGGTGACCTTGAGCGTCTCGCTCAGCCAGAACCCGGCCACCACCAGCAGCGCCAGCCACAGCAAGGCCAGGCCAATGCGGCGGTTTGCGTTCAATTCAAAGGGCATGCAACCGCCTCACTGCAATGGCTGGACGTCCACCGGCCGCGCGCGCGGCATCGGGCCACTTCGGCGTTTTCTTTCTACGGAGGGCGGGCATGAATTTTCGCAGATCGCCGGTGACCTTGAGCGTCTCGCTCAGCCAGAACCCGGCCACCACCAGCAGCGCCAGCCACAGCAAGGCCAGGCCAA
>NZ_JANTYV010000004.1:233819-363409 GCF_024806475.1 Xanthomonas sp. 4461
TGCGTTCAATTCAAACGGCATGCGACCGCCTCACTGCAATGGCTGGACGTCCACCGGCCGCGCGCGCGGCATCGGGCCACTTCGGCGTTTTCTTTCTGCGGAGGGCGGGCATGAATTTTCGCAGATCGCCGGTGACCTTGAGCGTCTCGCTCAGCCAGAACCCGGCCACCACCAGCACCGCCAGCCACAGCAAGGCCAGGCCAATGCGGCGGTTTGCGTTCAATTCAAACGGCATGCACCCGCCTCGCTGCAATGGGCGACGTCGGCGCTGCGAACCGTACCGGCCAGCAGTACTGCGACACCTTGGCAGCAAGCACACGATCTGGCGATTTTGACGACGGCTAGCGAGACCTGCCCGCGCGTGGTCACGCGCCCGAACCGTGACAGAGCGCGGTCAGCGCTGCGGTATCGCTGACGCCGGCCGCCGCACGTGCCGCGCTGGCCAGCAGCGTGCGTTGCACGTCGCCCTTGGCTGGCACGCTTTCGATGCAGCGCAGCTCATCGGTGCTGCCGTAGAGACGCAGTTCGCGCACCTGCTTGGCCACTGCGGCGTCCTTGGGCTGCAGGGTCAGCTGCCAGACCTGCGCCGTGCCTTGCCCACCGAGGCGATACTGCTGCTCCAGCAACGCGCGATCTCCCGACAACAGCGCACCGAAGCCGGACTTCAAACCGGCCAGTTCGGGCACGCGGCTCAACGCGAACTTGCGCGGCGGTTTGCCCTCGCGTTCGAGCACGCCTTCGTCGCCCCGCAAGGTGGTGGTTTCGCGATACGGCGCACTGACCTCGCGCACCAGCGTCTGCGCATCCGGGCGGCGGTAATGGCCCTGCACGCGCAACGGCGTCTTCAGTAGCGCAGAACCGCGCAGCTCGACGAACTCGGTACTGACCGGGGCCGGGCGGGCCAGGCGCTGCAGCACCTGGCCGACGTCCAGCGTCTCAGGCGGTGCGGCGCATAGCGGTGCGGCGCTGAACAGCAGTATCAGCATCCACGGCAGGGTGCGGCGCATCGGCATGGTGAGTGTTCCAGAAATCGTAGAAGTTGAACCAGTTGTACGGCGCGTAGCGTGTGTAATGTTCCAGCCTGGCGGCGTAATCGCGCATGAGCACGGCAAGCACCGGCGCACGTTGCCTGCGCGGCACGTCCAGGCCTTCGCTGAAGGTCTCGAACGCCAGCTCGTAATGGTTGCCGCCGCGATACAGGCCGAACGCCAGCACCACCGGCACCTTGAGCGCGGCGGCGATCAGCCACGGCGAGGTCGGGAACATCGCGTTGCGGCCGAGGAACATCGCCGGCAACGCCGGGTCGCCTTCGCGCGGGCGATCGATCAGCAGCGCCACCAGCGCGCCGGCATCGGTGGCGTCCTTGATCGCCATGACGATCGAGGTCGCATCCATGCCGGCATCGATGATGTTGGCGGCCAGCTGCGGGTTCAGTGCGCCCAGCAGGTCGGTCATTGCGCGATTGTGGGCCTTGTCCAGCACCACCTTGACCTGCACGTCCGGCCGCTCGGTGGCCAGCACGCGCAGCGCATCGAAGCTGCCCAGGTGCGAGCCGAAAATCAGCACGCCGCGGCCGCGGTCCATCTGCGTGTGCAGCTGATCCAGCCCGGTGATGTCGACGCGGAAGCGCTGCATCTGCCCACACAGCATGTACACGCGGTCCAGGATGGTCGACGCAAACGTATGGATATGCCGCGCCACATCGCGCAGCGTGGCCGGGCGATCCAGCACGCGGGTCAGATAGGCACGCGAGGCGCTACGTTCGGGCGCACGTACCAGCAGGAAATACAGCGTGATCGGATACAGCAGCGCGCGTCCCACCGCGCGCCCGGCGTGCTGGGCGATGCCACGGATCAGCCACAGCGCGAAACGTCCGCCGCCTTCCGGGCGTTGCTTCCACTGACTGCTCATTGCACCGCCTCCGCCACCAGTTCGCCGCTGACCAGCATCTGGCCGGCACGCTGCACGCGAAAGCGCCAGCGCGGGCCCTCGCCTTCCAGCACGACCGACGCGGTCTGGCCGGGCAGCAACGGCTGCACGAACTTCACCTGCGGCAGCCGTGCCGCAGCGCGCGGGCCATGCAGCGCTTCCACAGCCTGCAGCACATGGTCGAGCACGACCACGCCAGGCACCACGGGGCTACCCGGAAAGTGCCCGGGCAGGCAGGGATGATCATGCGGCACGACGAAATCCATAAGCGCGGAACTCAGATCCTGGGTTGAAGCATTGCAGCCACGGCCTTGTGTGCCTGCTCGGTCAATTGTTGGCGATCCGGCGCATCCGGCCCGGTGACCGCGATCGGCTCGCCGATGCGTACGCGGATGATGCCGGGACGCACCCTGAACACGCCATCCACGGGCAGCACCTTGCCGCAGCCGTCCAGCGCCACCGGGACAACCTGGACGCCAGCATCGATAGCGGCCTGCAGTAGCCCGGCCTTGAATGGCAATAATGCGCCGCTGCGGCTACGGGTGCCTTCGGGAAACAGACACAACTGTTTGCCCTCACGCAACAGCGCGGCCGCCTGGCGGCGCACCAGTGCACCGGCGCGACGGCTGTCGCGGTCCAGGAACAGCATGCCGGTGGCGCGCGCATACCAGTTCACGAACGGCACCTTGAGCATTTCTTCCTTGAGCAGGAAGCGCAGCGGCACCGGCAGGGCGTGGAACAGGGCGCAGATATCGATGATGGACTGGTGGTTGCTGACGAACAGATAGTTCCTGGACCAGTCGACACGCTCACGCCCTTCCACGATCACCCTGGCGCCCGCACCGCGAAACAGCACCGGCGCCCACATCCAGCTGCCCATGCGCAACAGGCGATCGGCATCGCGGGTGATCGCCAGCAACGCCAAGGCATACACGATCCCGCCGGCGGTGAACGTCAGCGTGAACGCCAGTTGCAGCAGATTGAACACACCCCACGCCAGGCGCGACGGCATCCTTGCCAACGGCATTTTTGTCTTGTCCCCGAAACTGTGCACGTACGTCGCTGCCCTGGCCACGCACTCAGCGCAGCAGATCGCGCCAGAAGTCCGGCCCGAGCCGCGCCATCTGGCGCAAGAAGTCTGGCAGATTACGATAGGGACGCTGCGGAAACCAGCGCCCGCGCAATAGGTATTCCCCAACAAAGAACCCGCCAACCACGCCGTACACCAGCAAATTGGCGAACAGCGAGGCGCGTTCATCGCTGATCGGCAGCGGCGAGGCGTAGCCCAGTTGCGCCAGCACCCCGCTGGGCTCGGCGCACAGGCCAAGCACCAGGTTGAGCAGGGTCAGCGCGCACAACAGCAGCGCCCAGGCCAGGGTGAGGCGGCGCGTGTAGCGGTATTGCTCGGTCGTGATCGGCATGCCGGCCTGGCGATACAGCCCCTCGACAATGCGCGTGATCAGCGGCGTGCGCCCACGGCGCAGGCTGCGGCCGAAGAACCAGGCGACCCAGCCGGTAAACACCACCGGCGGCGCGGCCAGTACCAGCATCGCGTACGGCGAGTGCCACAACGCGCCCAGGCCCAGCAGGGTCAGCGCAGCAAGCACCCAGGCCCAGGCCCGGCGCGCGGCCATCGGCTCGATCAGCACCGTCAGCACCAGCAAGGCACCGGCGATGACGGCAAGCTCCGGGCGATGGCTGGCGTTGGCCCAATGCGCCAGCGGCGAATACGCCACCGCCAGCAAAACGGCCAGCCCCAGCACCCACGGGGGCGCATCGCCTGGCGCGGCGGTCGGAACCTCAGACGGTCTTGTTGGCTTCGACATGCGCCGACAATGCGCGCAGCGACGCGAAGATGCGACGGTTCTCGTCGTTGTCCGAGCGCAGCTGGAAGCCATAGCGCTTGCTGATCGCCAGCGCCAGTTCCAGCGCGTCGATCGAATCCAGTCCCAACCCGGTATTGAACAGGGGCGCCTCCGGGTCGATGTCGGCGGGCTGGACGTCTTCCAGGTTCAGACTTTCGACCAGGAGTTCGGCCAGTTCACGTTCGGCAGCGGTTTGCGAGGACATCCAGAGAGCTTCCAGGTGAGGGTCGGGCGACAGAGTCAGAGCGAGGGATTTCAGGACAACCACCACAGCGGCGCAGACAACCGTCAGGTCGGCTTGGGCGATGCTGCGGGGCACGGACAGTGTACGTTGCCGTGCCGGCCGATTCCGAACACCCGCCACGCCGGCCTTGCGGCCGCATTGTCGAGAGTGGCGATCGTTCTGCAACAGCAATTCGGCGGCCGGCATACCTGTCCGGGCCGCCGGTCAGGCTATCATGACTGCATGACGCTCGCCCGCTGCAGGTTCGTTCCAGGATGACTTCCACCGCTGTTGGCCCTACCCCGACCGCCAAGCCGGCAGCCGGGCCGGCTCCCGGGCCCGAGTGCCCGGATGTGCTGATCATCGGTGGCGGGCCGGCCGGCTGCGCGGCGGCCATCGTCCTGGCCCAGCAGGGCTGGCAGGTGACCTTGCTGGAGAAGGCGCAGCATCCGCGCTTCCATATCGGCGAGTCGCTGCTGCCGATGAACATGCCGATTCTCGAACGCCTGGGCGTGCTGGAAGAGGTGCGCGGCATCGGCGTACTCAAGCGCGGCGCGGACTTCCCCAACGACAGCGGCGGCTACAACACCTTCCGCTTCTCGCATGCGCTGGATGCCAAGGCCGATTTCGCCTTCCAGGTGCCGCGTGCGCAGTTCGACCAGGTGCTGTTCGAGCGCGCGCGCGCGGTGGGCGTGGATGCGCGCGATCAGGTCAAGGTCGAAACCGTGGAGTTCGACGGGCAGCAGCCGGTGCTGCAGGCGCGTGGCGTGGCGGGGGTGCAGCAGTTCCGCCCGCGCTATCTGCTCGATGCCAGCGGCCGCGACACCTTTCTGGGCAACCGCTTCAAGCTCAAGCGCGCCAATGCCAAACATCAATCGGCCGCGCTGTTCAGCCACTTCCGCGGCGTGACGCGGCGACCGGGCGAGGATGCCGGCAACATCAGCATCTACCGCCACGCGCATGGCTGGATGTGGCTGATTCCGTTGCCGGACGACATCATGAGCGTGGGCGCGGTCTGCTACCCGGAATACATGAAGACCCGCAAAGGCGACAGCGAGGGCTTCTTCATGCGCACGCTTGCGCTCAACACCGAGCTCAGCGCACGCATGCTAGGCGCCGAACGCGTGGCACCGGTGCATGCCACCGGCAATTACGCCTACGAATGCACGCGCATGTCCGGCCCGCGCTGGTTGATGCTGGGCGATGCCTACACCTTCGTCGACCCGATGTTTTCCTCGGGCGTGTTCCTGGCCATGCACAGCGCCGAGCGCGGCGCGGCAATGGTGGACCAGGCCCTGCGCATGCCGCAGCACGAGGCGAAACTGCAGCGCGCCTTGCAGCGCGAACTCAAGCGCGGCGTGGACGAGTTCAAGTGGTTCATCTACCGCTTCACCTCGCCGACCATGCGTACCTTGTTCGCGCAGCCGCAGAACACCTGGCAGATCGAAGAGGCCGTGGTGGCGATGCTGGCCGGCGATGTGTTCGACAGCCCCAGGGTGCGCCTGCGCTTGCGCGCATTCCGCGCCATCTATGCACTGACCACATTGTCGATGATGCCGCGCGCCTGGCAGTCCTGGCGCCAACGCCGACGTCAGGCCACGCTCGGCTTCGACGGCGACACCCTGCAACGCGATACGCAACAACGAGATACGCAATGACCGCTTCCCAGGCCCAGACCACGCACAGCGTGCGCCATCCCCGCCTGCAGGTCGACTATGTCGACCAGACCGAACCGTCCGCACTGCTGGCCGACCCGCAGGTGCTGGCCGTATTCGGCTTCGGCACTGCGGCGCCGCGCCTGGACGACCCGCGCTACCTGCGCGTGCCGCTGCAGCCGTATCAGGCCAAGGTGCTGGAAGTGTGGCGGACCGATGCGCCGGTGCGCAGCGGCCGCGACGGCAACATCGCCTGGTCCAGCGACGGCCGCCTGCAGTTCGGCGTGATCGAAATCGACGAGCAGGATGTCGATATCGAGGCCGCCGCCGCCAAGGCCTATGCGGAAATCACCGCCTTCGTCACCCGCAGCCAGACGCCGCGCCTGTTGCGTATCTGGAACTATCTGGACGCCATCACCCTGGGCAGCGGCGACCGTGAGCGCTACCGGCAGTTCTGCGTGGGCCGTGCGCGCGGCCTGGGCGCCTTCGACGTCGCGCAATTGCCGGCCGCCACTGCGGTGGGCCGCTGCGATGCCGAGCGCATCATCCAGATCTACTGGCTGGCCGCCGCCGATGCCGGCACTCCGCTGGAAAACCCCCGCCAGGTCAGCGCCTACAACTACCCGCGCCAATACGGCCCGCAGCCGCCGAGTTTTGCGCGCGCCATGTTGCCGCCGGCCGGCAGCGACATGCCACTGCTGCTATCAGGCACGGCCGCCGTGGTCGGGCATGCCTCGATGCACACCGGCCAGTTGCTGGCGCAGCTGGAAGAGACCTTCGCCAACTTCGATGCCCTGCTCGGTGCCGCACGCACGCACACACCGGCGCTGCCAGCGCAGTTCGGCGCCGGCACCCGCCTGAAGGTTTATGTCCGCGAGCAGGACGACCTGCCCAAGGTCGCGCAGGCGCTGGACGCCCGCTTCGGCGATGCAGTGCCGCGTCTGCTGCTGCACGCGGTGATCTGCCGCGACGAGCTGGCGGTGGAGATCGATGGGGTGCATGGCTGAGTCAGCGGCTGCAACTAGTCGGTCCCATGCTGGCAACGCCCCCGTCCGCTTCCACGATAATTTCGTTGGGCCTGTTTGCCACCAAGGACGACCACTCACGCGACCACTGCGCCGCCAGAGCGTCGGCGCGTACCAGATCTGCAGCACTGGCCCGCTGCTGAAGCCAAGCTACGTTGTCGTCGATGGCGCTGCGTGTCTGTGCGGGAGACTTGGCGGGTAACAGCTGCGCTCCACGCCGATATAGCGCCAGTGAACGTGCCATGTCCGGCTTTACGACTTGCGCCAGAAAAATGCGGCCTCCACTGTCGCGACGAGGCGAGTACGCCGCTGCCAGGACGAGCGATGTCCGCAGATCTCCTTTCGCGGCAGCCTGCAATGCCATTCCTTCCGCCTCGCGGCGATAACGCTCCAACTCCGGAACGACTTCGAGCAGATCACGGAATTTGAATGCATTGCCCACTGCGTAGTTCGCCAAGGCCGCAGGCTGCCCGGCCAAAGCCCCTTGCCGCCACAGTGATACCCGCTCCGCGGACGAAAGTTGCGGAGCGCCCTCGCAGTCTTTCACTACAGTCAGCAGACTATCGCCAATCGCTTCCAGCGATGCCTCCCTAGCTGGTAAGCCAGCGCGTTCGGCGGCACTCGTCGTACGCCTACCCTGCTCGAGCTTCCAAAGTTGCTCATCGTACGAGGCGACCTGTTCATGAAGATTGTCACACCGCTGTGACTCAGCCGCCAATCGGCACGCCGCGCGAGGATCACCCATCTCGGCGCGGCGGCGTAGATCCGCAAAAACGCTACGCAATGGCGTCCCAAGCGGCGGCAATGGCGTTGCGTTCCAATCGCGCGTTGGCGATGTCGACCGCTGCACAGGCGAAGTTGTCGATACAGGCGTGACCTCAGCGACGCCTTTGCGGTCAGTTCCACCGGACAGCAATAAAAACAAGCCCCCCAAGCAGACTACGACTGTGAGCACCGCGGCCAAACGTCCTTTTTTCATACGACCTCTCCTGTGCACCTTGCGCAGTATCACTCAGCCCTTGAGCAACCCCAGCACCACGTCGCGTGGCAGTTTGCCGGTCTCGTTGCGTGGCAGGACGGCGAGCTTGCGCAGGCGGCGCGGCAGAAACACCGGGTCGACGCCGACGCGCAATGCGGCCAGGATCTGCGCTTCGTCCAGGCTCGGGGCGACCACCAGCGCGGCAATGCGGCCCACCGACTGACCGGCATCCGGTGCCAGCTGCACGATGATGCCGTCGATCACGCCGGGGATGGCGAGCAGACGGCGGGTGAGGTCGGCCAGCGATGCGCGTTTGCCGGCGATTTCCAGCGAATCGGCCTGGCGCCCGCGTACCTGGAAGCTGCCATCGTCGGCCACGTCCATCATGTCGGCCAACAACACCGGCGTGGCCAGATGCGGCGCATGCACCAGGGTGCCTGTGGCCTGGGTCTGCAGACGCACGCCGGGTAGCGGGGTCCACGCGGCGTCCAGCGCGGTGCGGCGCACGGCGAACACGCAGGTTTCGGTGGAGCCGAACATCTCGCGGACTTCGCCGCCAAAACGCGCTTCGGCTGCGGCGGCAATCTCCTGCGCCAACGGCGCAGTGGCCGAGACGATACCGGCCAACGGCGGCAACACCACCCCGGATTCGACCAGCGCACGCAGATGCACCGGCGTGGTCACCAGCACGCGCGGGGCAGGAAGATCGGCCAGCGCGCGCGCCACATCGTCCGGGAAGAACGGGCGGCCCGCATGCACCGCCAGCTCGGTCACCATCGGCAGCAGCACCGACAATTCCATGCCGTACATGTGCTGCGGCGGCACCGTGGCCACCACGTGCGGCACCGCGTCGGTGTGCGCCCACAGGCTTTGCAGCGCAACCAGATCCTGCCGCGTGCTGGTCAGAAAACTGCCCCAGGTCTTGGGATTGGGTTGCGGGCTGCCGGTACTGCCGGAGGTGAAACCGATCGCCACCAGCGCATCGTCGGCCAGCTGCGGAATCGGGCCGTCCGCTTGCGGCAGCTCGTCCGGCAGTTGCCAGTAGCGCGGCGGCGCCAGCTCCAGCGCCAGATCGCCCAGGCAATACGCATCGGCGTGACGGGCCTGCACCTCGCCCACCACCGCCGGCGCGCGCGAGGACGGCAGCAGCGACACCTGCCCGCGCAGCGCGCAGGCATAGAACGCCACCATGAACCGATAGCGGTCTTCGCACAGATTGACCGCATGGTGGCCCTCCGGCAGCTGCTGCGCCAGGCCATGCACATGCGCGATGAAGGTCGCCAGATCGACCGACCGCCCCGCGCGCCACGCCAACGGCCGGCCAGGCGCGCCGACAGCCATGGGATGGGACACAACGGAGGCAGGCAGGCTGGACATGTGCATCGACAATCGCAAAAGCGCGCTAGCTTGGCCGCCACCTGCCCCGCTTGCAAGTCGGGAGGTTTCCTGCCGCGCCAGGGGAACGGCGGTCGGGAACCTCGGCGAGGCCCGTGCGCGAAGCACATTCCACTGCATTGCAGTAGCGCATCGCAGCTGGATTGCATCGATCGTAAAGCGCATGCGTACCCCGCAGAGCAACGAGCGCACAACCGCTTATGGTCGCGCCCGCCAGTCGCCCAAGCCTTGCCTGTTCGACGAGGCACTCCCCCACCGCGCGCATGACCTGTGGCCCAAGCCTCCGACGGAAGCGAGCTGCTAGGCTTGTCCGCTCCTCGTTGCGTCCAGTTGTTACCGATGCCCAGATTGTTGCCGCTGTCCTTGTTGTTGCTGGCTGTCACCGCGCATGCGCAATCCGCCACACCGCTCACCATCGAACAGGTGATGGCCGATCCGGACTGGATCGGGCCGTCGGTCGATCAGGCATGGTGGCAATGGGATGGCAAACAGGTGCAATACCTGCTCAAGCGCGATGGCAGCCCGGTGCGCGACACCTATCGCCAGGGCATCGACGGCGCGGCGGCAGAGCGCGTGGCCGACACGGCACGCGCCGGCCTGGATGCGGCCAATCCCAGCTACGACGCCACGCGCCAGCGCATGCTGTTCGCACGCAATGGCGACATCTTCCTGCGCGATCTGCGCTCGGGCGCGCTGACCCAGCTGACCCGCAGCAACGAGGTCGAGTCGCGTCCGCAATTCGCCAGCGATGGCGGTGCGATCTGGCGCGCAGGCAACAACTGGTACCACTGGCGGGCCGATGGCGGTACCGCGCAGGTGGCCGTGGTCAAGGCCGAGCGCGATCCCAACGCCGCGCCCAAGGCCGATGTGTTGCGCGAGCAGCAACTGGCCACATTGGCCACGCTACGCCGCGATCGCGAACAGCGCGATGCGCTGCGCACGCAGGAAGATGCCTGGCGCCGCGCCGACGTCACGCGCGCGACAGCACCGGTGTATCTGGGCGATGAGGTGGAGATCGTCGACAGCGCGTTGTCGCCGGACGGCCGCCACCTGCTGGTGGTGACCCAGGCCAAGGCTGCCGACGAAGGCCAGGCCGGCAAGATGCCCAAATACGTGACCGAATCCGGTTACGAGGAGTTCCAGGAAACCCGCACCCGCGTCGGCCGCAACATGCCGGTCGCGCATACGCTGTGGCTGGTCGATGTGGCCGCAGGCAGCGCGCGCCAGCTGGCCTTCGACGCGCTGCCCGGCATCGCCACCGACCCGCTGGCCGCATTGCGCAAGGCCGCCAAACGCGATGCGCTCAAGGGCAACCGCGCCGTGCGCGTGGAAAGCGATGGCGACGGCAGCGGCCCGGCGGTGCACTGGAGCGACGATGGCCGCAACGTGGCGGTGGAAATCCGTGCGGTGGACAACAAGGATCGCTGGATCGCCAGCGTGGATCTGGAAAACGCCAAGCTGCAGCCGCGTCATCGGCTGAGCGATGGCGCCTGGATCAACTGGGACTTCAATGATTTCGGCTGGTTGCCCGACAACCGCACGCTGTGGCTGCTCTCGGAAGAATCCGGCTATTCGCAGCTGTACACGGTGGAAGGCAACGGCAAGCCGCGCCAACGCACCCGCGGCAAGTGGGAAGTGTCGATGCCGGTGCCCAGCGCCGACGGCAGCGGCATGTATTTCCTCTGCAACCAGCAGTGGCCTGGCGATTACGAGGTCTGCAAGCTGGACCTGCGCACCGACCAGCTCACCGAAGTGACCGCCTTGAACGGCGTGGAAGGCTTCAGCCTGTCGCCGAACGGGCAGCAGTTGCTGGTGCGTTACTCCGGCGCCTATCTGCCGCCGCAGCTGGCGGTCGTACCGGCGGCGGGCGGCCAGGCCACGGTGCTCACCGACACGCGCACACCGGCCTTCAAGGCGCAGACGTGGATCGCACCGCAGTACGTGCAGGTGCCGTCCAAACACGGCGCCGGCAAGGTCTGGGGCAAGTATTACGGCCCACAGACTCCCGAGCCGGGCAAGCAGTATCCGATCGTGATGTTCGTGCATGGGGCCGGCTACCTGCAGAACGTGTCGCAGCGCTACACGCCGTATTTCCGCGAGCAGATGTTCCATAACCTGCTGGTACAGCAGGGCTACATCGTGCTGGATCTGGACTACCGCGCATCCGAAGGCTATGGCCGCGACTGGCGCACCGCGATCTACCGCAACATGGGGCATCCGGAGCTGGAGGATTATCTCGACGGCCTGGACTGGCTGGTCGCCACCAAGCAGGGCGACCGTGCACGCGCCGGCATCTACGGCGGATCGTACGGCGGCTTCATGACCTACATGGCGCTGTTCCGCAGCCCCGGCACCTTCAAGGCCGGCGCGGCGCTGCGGCCGGTGGGCGACTGGATGCAGTACAACCACGAGTACACCTCCAACATCCTCAACACGCCCGAGCTCGACCCGCAGGCCTACAAGACCTCCTCGCCGATCAACTACGCCGACGGGCTGCAGGACCATCTGCTGATCGCGCACGGCATGATCGACGACAACGTGTTCTTCAAGGACTCGGTGGACATGACGCAGAAGCTGATCGAGTTGCACAAGGACAACTGGCAGGTGGCGCCGTATCCGCTGGAGCGCCACGGTTTTACCCGGGCCGATGCGTGGCTGGACGAGTACAAGCGCATCCTCAAGCTGTTCAATGCGCAGGTGAAGCCGCAGCGCTGATCGACGCACTGCGCCCGTTGCAAGCCGGCGTTGCCGACACCGGCACCCACGCATGATCGCAGTGTCGGCGCAGCGTCCCACGCGCCCTTTTGCCGATGAGGCGACAGGCGCGCGTTTGACGGTCATCGGGATGGAGTATTCCGCCGCCTCGCCCGCAAGCGATCGCCGCACGGTCCAGCCACCGACGCAGATTGGACACACGGCAATGCGTCGCGCAGCCGGGCTGGTTGCGTTGCGCTCACCTCTCCCTACGCAAGGGGCTCTAAGCTTGGCCCAGGATCGGCAGAAGGTTGGTGCGTTTGGCCTCTGCATCGGTCTGCCGCAGGACCGGTGCGCCGCCGGCGTCGCGGCGACCTTCCACTCATTGCTGGCGCACACAAGGTAGACGCGATGGGCCTGTGGGACCGTTTGTTTGGACGCAAGACCGAGGTGGCGAAGCCGCCGCGTGCAGAACCCACCGTCGCGCCGGCGCCTGCCGATGATGCCGACCAGGCAGCTGCCGAGATCGACCCCGCACTGCAGCCGGCACTGACGGCGTTTCAGCGCGGCGACCACGTGGGCGCCTACAACGCAGCGCAAGCGCAGCTGCAGGCCGGTGCGGATGCGCAGCGACTGTGCGCGCTGGCGTTGAGCGCGCTGGACCGCTACCACGAGGCCTATCCGTATTGGCTGGCGCTGTACGCGCTGGAGCCCACCGCACACAACGCGCTGCAGCTGGCCACCACCTCGGTGATGTGCAACGACATCGAGCGCGGCGAGCAGTGGCTGCTGACCTTCGACGATCTCAACGCCCAGGAACGCTCTACCTCGCCAGCCACGGCGCGTACCAGCTTCCTGACCGCACTGACCCGCGCCGGTCACGGCGCGCATGCGCTGCCGCATCTGGAGTGGCTGCGCGAAGCCTATGCCGGCATGTCGATCACCGACAGCCATTTCTTGTACGTCCGCGGCCTGCCGTTCCTGGACGCATTCCTGGAGCGCAGCACACCATTGCTGCGCGAGTGCCTGCCGGCCGAGGCCCTGGCAGACTGGTATGCGCAGCTGCAGCCCGCGCTGGACCCACCGGGGCAGGCGGCAGTCGCCGCGCATATCGCGTCGCTGCAATGAACGCGGCGCTGCGCACATCGCACCCGTCTCGCGGCGGCTTCGTCTCGCCGCTGGCATGGGTCTCGTTGTTGCTGGGCGTGGTCAGCGCACTGGCCAACCTGTTTCAGATCGTTGTGCTGCTGGCGATGCCCGATGCCACTACGTTCGCCTTGCCAGCGGGCATGAGCTTGCCGCCGTCATGGCAGCGGGTGATCGACCACGGCATGGCCTTGTCGGTGATCGGCGTGGTGCTGTCGGTGGCGTTCGCATGGCTGAGCTGGGCGCTGCTGCAACGACGCGCGTGGGCACGTGTCGGGTTTGTAGTGGTGCTGATCGCGACCGGGCTGCTCAATTTTGCCGGACTGGCGCTGATCGGGCCGCTGTTCGACGGCGTGCAGGCGATGCTGCCGGCAGATGTGCTGCACAGCCCGGAGTGGCCGCAACTGCAGGCACGCCTGCAGGCCACGCAACAGATGGCGCTGGTACTCACCGGCCTGGGCGCACTGGCCATCGGCTGCGTGCATGCCGCACTGGCCTGGCGACTGTGTACGCCTGCCGTCCGTAGCGAATTCGAACCACCGCGCACGCGGTGAGCGACAGACCAGGCGAGCGCGTCCCATCACAGCGAACGCAGAGCTGATCGCAACGCCGCTGCAAGCAAGCGGCGTGCGGCATCCAGCGTCTGCAGCCGAGCTGGCCGGCAGGCTCTTTCTGCCCGGCGCCGCAAGACCTTCTGCGGCATGGATGCCACCACGAGTCACATCGCATTTGCCGAACATTCCTTGCGTCCGGTGATCAAGAGGCTTGGCGTGTTGGGGGGGCCGAAGCACGCTTGCGTCACGAGCGCGATGCGCTTGCGGCTTGCGGCTTGCGGCTTGCGCTGTACATCCATCCTTGGACGCGCGGTGGCGGCATCCATGCCGCCACAAGATCCGCAAGCGAGAAGGACACCGCACCGTTACGTTGCTTGGCCGGATTGGAAGAACGGTCGTCGCCATGTCGCGCCGATCTCGCAAGACCCGTTTGCCAATGTTCTTGTGGCGTACCCGCGATGGAGGGCGGCAGGGCCTTGCGATCTAGCGATGGAGTCGCTGGCCTGCAACGGCGCTCCAACACACCCGGACGCATCGATGCAGCACAACGCGGCAACCGACCGGCGCGCATCGCATCGCCCTGCGACAAACGGGCACGGTCGGGCAGGCGCACCGGCTGCGATGCACGGCTTAGAATTGGGCCATGAACGAATTCGAGCGTGTACGCGATTATCTGACCGACCTGCAGGACCGCATCTGCGCGGCTGTGGAAGCCGCCGATGGGCGAGCGCGGTTCTCCGAGGATCTCTGGCAGCGCGAGGAAGGCGGCGGTGGGCGCACCCGCATCCTGCGCGATGGCGCGGTGTTCGAGCAGGCCGGCATCGGCTTTTCGGATGTGTCCGGTACGCGCCTGCCGCCCTCGGCCAGCGCCCACCGGCCCGAGCTGGCGGGCGCCACCTGGCGCGCCTGCGGGGTCTCGCTGGTGTTTCATCCGAACAATCCGCACGTGCCGACCACGCATATGAACGTGCGTTACTTCCGCGCCGAACGCGATGGCGAGGTGGTTGCCGCGTGGTTCGGCGGCGGCTTCGATCTGACCCCGTTCTACCCGGTGGACGAAGACGTGCAGCACTGGCACCGCACCGCACAGGCGCTGTGCGCGCCCTTCGGCGAAGAGCGCTATGCCGCGCACAAGCGCTGGTGCGACGACTACTTCTTCCTGCGCCACCGCAACGAAACCCGCGGCGTCGGCGGGCTGTTCTTCGATGACCTGGGCCAGGACTTCGAGCGCGATTTTGCCTACCAGCAGGCGGTGGGCAACGGCTTCCTGGATGCCTACATGCCGCTCGTACAACGCCGCAAGGACGAACCCTTTGGCGAACGCGAGCGCGAGTTCCAGCTGTACCGCCGCGGGCGCTACGTGGAGTTCAACCTGGTCTACGACCGTGGCACCCTTTTCGGACTGCAGAGCGGCGGGCGCGCCGAGAGCATCCTGATGAGCCTGCCGCCGCGGGTGCGTTGGGAATATGGCTACACCGCCGAGCCCGGCAGCGCCGAGGCGCGGTTGCTGGACTACCTGGTGCCGCGCGACTGGCTGGGCTGACCGCCTCCCTTACGCCCGAAGGCGCTGAACGCTTTCTCCAGTGCGGGGACTGGGCTCAGCGCCTCGATCGGTGGGCTCATTCGCCCATATTCACGCGTTCAGATTTCCCGACGATTAAAACTGAATTGGGGAGATGAAACGCTGTGTTGATTGAACGAATTAATCGTTGCCATTTAGATTTGTGATTTTCCACAAAATCACGGGCAATCTGCCGATGCTGTGCTGCAGCGTAATTCCGATAGCGTTCGTCTGAGTTCCGGAAATAAAAAAGCCCCGCAGACCAGGGGGAGGTCGGCGGGGCCAGGGAACGGAAACTTGGGGAGGAGTTTCCGCTCCGAGATCTGCTCCAGGGGATGGGAGAGATCTGCCGACAGGCGTTGCGCCTGTCGAGGGATATAACACCATTTTCCACATTGATGGATCGTGAAGATAACTGTTAAAAAAATGTAGAATTTAACGGTTATTCATTCCTCCAAATCTGCGGCAGTCGCATTATGTTTTAAGCAATTATGTCTGGTCTGCGCATTCAGCATATCAGCGTAAATTCCTGCGTCAGTGCGCCTCGTCCCAGTTATCGCCCACGCCCGAATCCACTACCAGCGGCACGCGTAGTTGCGCCGCCGAGGCCATGCGCGCGGTGACTTCGCTCAGCAGCGTGTCGACGAAATCGGTGTCGGCTTCGAACACCAGTTCGTCGTGCACCTGCAGGATCATCAGCGCGCGCTGCGCGTGGTCGGCGATCCAGCCGTCCACGCTGACCATCGCGCGCTTGATGATGTCCGCCGCGGTGCCCTGCATCGGCGCGTTGATGGCGGCACGCTCGGCGCCGGCGCGCTGGCCCTGGCTGCCGGCGTTGATGAAGTCCAGATACAGCCGGCGGCCGAATACCGTCTCCACGTAGCCCTTGTCGCGCGCCTGCTGGCGGGTGGTTTCCATGAAGTCGCGTACGCCCGGGTAACGGCTGAAGTACAGCGCGATGTAGTCCTGCGCCTCGCCACGGCCGATGCCGAGCTGGCGGGCCAGGCCGAACGCGCTCATGCCGTACATCAGGCCGAAGTTGATCGCCTTGGCGGCGCGGCGCTCGTCACCGCTGACGGTGTCGATGGTGCGGCCGAAGACTTCCGCTGCGGTGGCGCGGTGCACGTCGGCACCGGACTCGAACGCGCCCACCAGGCCGGGGTCGCCGGACAGGTGGGCCATGATGCGCAGCTCGATCTGCGAGTAGTCGCAGGCGATCAGCTTGCGCCCGGCCGGGGCGACGAAGGCGCGGCGGATGCGGCGGCCGTCGTCGGTGCGGATCGGGATGTTCTGCAGGTTGGGATCGGACGAGGACAGCCGCCCGGTGGCCGCGCCGGCCTGGTGGTAGCTGGTGTGCACGCGCCCGGACTGCGGGTGGATCATCTCCGGCAGCTTGTCGGTGTAGGTGCTGCGCAGCTTGGTCAGTCCGCGGTACTCCAGGATCACCCGCGGCAGCTCGTGCTGGTCGGCGATGGCTTCCAGCGCCTCTTCGTTGGTCGAGGGCTGGCCCTTGGGCGTCTTGACCACCGCGGGCAGCTTGAGCTCGTCGAACAGCAGCGCCTGCAGCTGCTTGGGCGAATCCAGGTTGAACGTGCGCCCGGCCAGCTCGGTGGCTTTCTGCTGGGCGGCGAGCATGCGCTTGGACAGGTCCGCGCTCTGGCGGCGCAGTTCGGCCGCGTCCACGCACACGCCGTTGGCCTCGATGCGGGCGAGCACTTCCACCAGCGGCATCTCGATGTCGCGGTAGACCCGCTCCAGGCCGGGCTCTGCGGCCAGCTTGGGGCCGAGCACCTGGTGCAGGCGCAGGGTGATGTCGGCGTCTTCGGCGGCGTAGCGGGTGGCGTCGTCCAGGCTGATCTGGGCGAACGGGATCTGCTTGGCGCCCTTTCCGCAGACGTCCTCGTACTTGACCGTGTCGTAGCCCAGGTAGCGCTTGGCCAGGCTGTCCATGTCGTGGCGGGCGCTGCCGGAGTTGAGCACGAAGCTTTCCAGCAGGGTGTCATCGGCATAACCGGCCAGCTCCACGCCATGGCGGCGCATCACGTGCAGGTCGTACTTGCCGTGCTGGCCGAGCTTGCGCACCGCAGGGTCGGTGAGCAGCGGTGCCAGTTGCGCCAGCGCCTGGCTGCGGTCGAGCTGGGCCGGGGCGCCCGGGAAGGTGTGGCCGAACGGCAGATACGCCGCCTGACCGGGCTCGGCGGCCACGCTCAAGCCGATCAGGTCGGCCTGCAGCGGGTCCAGGCTGTCGGTTTCGGTATCGAAGGCGAACTGGCCGGCGGCGCGCAGGCGCGCGATCCAGCTGTCGAGCTGTTGCTGGGTCAGGATGGTCTCGTACTGGCCCGGTGCCGACAGCGCGGGGTCCACCTCCACCGGGGCGCTGACCGGGCCGGACACGAAGCCGGTGCCCCGCGCGCGGCCGGGTTCGGTGCGGGCCACGGCCATGGCTTCGGTCTGCGCGCCGGCGGCCGCTGCGCCGCCCAGCTCGCGCAAGGCCTGGCTGAAGCCGTAGCGGGCGTACAGCACGGCCAGCGTTTCGGCGTTGGGCTCACGCAGGTCCAGCGCGCGCGGGCCGCTGGCCAGCGCGACGTCGGTCTTGATGGTGACCAGTTCGCGGTTGAGCGGCAGCCGCGGCAATGCGGCGCGCAGGTTGTCGCCGATCTTGCCCTTGATCTTGTCGGCGTTGGCGATCACGCCGTCGAGCGAGTCGTATTCGGCCAGCCATTTGGCGGCGGTCTTGGGCCCGCACTTCTCCACGCCGGGCACGTTGTCGATGGCATCACCCATCAGCGCGAGCAGGTCGACGATCTGGTCGGGGCGCACGCCGAACTTGGCGATCACCGCCTCGTCCGAGTCCATGCGGCTGCCGCTCATGGTGTTGACCAGTTCGATACCCGGGCGCACCAGCTGGGCGAAATCCTTGTCGCCGGTGGAGATGGTGACGTTCAACCCATCACTGGCGCCTTGCAATGCCAGCGTGCCGATCACATCGTCCGCTTCCACGCCATCGATGCGCAGGATGTCGATCCCCAGCGCATGCACGATGTCGCACATCGGCTGCACCTGCGCGCGCAGGTCGTCGGGCATCGACGGGCGGTTGGCCTTGTAGTCGGCATACAGGTCATCGCGGAAGGTCTTGCCGGGCGCATCCACCACGAACGCGACATAAGCCGGGCGCTCCTTCAAGGTGGCGCGCAGCATGTTGACCACGCCGAACAAGGCGCCGGTGGGCTCGCCCTGGGCATTGGTCAGCGGCGGAAGCGCGTGGAACGCGCGGTACAGGTAACTGGACCCGTCGATCAGGACTAATCTGCTCATGCTTCAATTCTACGCTGCACACCCGCGCCACACCGCCCAGCGCATACTCACCGACGACCTAGAACGGATGACAACGATGAAGAGAGCATGTCTTTTGCTGCTGCCATTGCTGCTGCTCGGCGGCTGTGCCACCACCTCCGGCGGCACTGCCGGCGACGGTATCCCTGCCGGTGCAGATGTCACCAGCAAGACCATGGGCAACGGCGACAAGGTCGACGAATACCGCGTCAACGGTCAGCTGGAAATGGTGCGCGTCACGCCCGCACGCGGTGCGCCCTACTTCCTGTACGACCGCGACCACGACGGGCATACCGACGCGGAGAAGGACAAGGTCAACAAGGTGTATTGGCAGCTGTATCGTTGGTGATTCGGGATTGGGGATTGGGGATTCGCAAAAGCGCGGTGTGACTGCGTTTTTGTTCGGAGGTTGGCGGTGGGCTGGTTGGGCCGCCGCCGTAGGGCAGTCGATGGTGGTGCGGACGCGCCTTGTGCGGCTGCCTGTTTGACTGGGCGGTTGGATGGGTCGCTGATGTAACGACCGCGCCGGCGGTAAGCAAGCGGCCGCTGCTCTGAGCCAGCATGCATCACGCGTATGCTCCAGTTCAGCGCGTTTCATCCGTACCCGCCTGACGCTGGTTTGCCCGGTGTCGTCGTCGCCCTCAGCCGTTTTCCAGCGGGCCGGTGACGCGTTGCAGGTCGTCGATACCGGCCGGGGCCAGTTCTTTCATCAGCGCCAGGAAGTCGCAGCCCACCAGGCGCTGCGCACGCCGCAGCAGCATCGGGACCGGGCTGGACGGTT
This sequence comes from Xanthomonas sp. 4461, assembly GCF_024806475.1. Classification (NCBI taxonomy): domain Bacteria; kingdom Pseudomonadati; phylum Pseudomonadota; class Gammaproteobacteria; order Lysobacterales; family Lysobacteraceae; genus Xanthomonas; species Xanthomonas sp. 4461. The sequence goes on from NZ_JANTYV010000004.1 coordinate 252,960, forward strand.
CGCAGCGCGCGTAATAGGCACAGATCTCGTCCAGACGCCGCAGCACATCGTCCGGGCCGGCAATGGCACCGGGCGGGCGGGCGCTGCTGCGTGCGCCGTCATCGCCCTCGCCTGCCGGCGCAGCGTCGATGTCTGCCGATGCGGGGGTGGCGCCGCCATCGCGCGCCTGCCAGTGCGGCAGCACGAAACGTTCCAGCTCGCGCAGGTCGGTCAGCAACGGGCGTAGATCCGGTGCGGCGGTGCCGACGTGTTCGGTGAGCAAGGCATCGATGGCGCGCGCGTGTGCCGACGCGTCGCCGATGGCCTGGGCAGAGGCGGCCAGCGTTTCCAGCGTGCAGTCCAGGCAGCAGGCTTCGATCTCGGCCAGGCTGGGGCCGGTCTGGCCCTCGGGCAGCTTGAGGGTGCCGTTGGCCACGCGCAGGTCGCGCAGGCTGAAGCGGCCCAACCGCGGCGATTGCACGAACGGCGTGGTGCGCAGCGCGCCGAGCAGGCCCATCGGGTCGCCCAGCCCGACCAGGGCGTTGATGCGCGAGGTCGGGTCGTTGTCGTCGTCGGCATCCAGCTGCGGGTGCACGCTGTCCCAGTGCTGTTCCAGCAGGCCGCGGATCAGCGCCAGGGTATCGGCCCAGCCGGGCAGGCCGCGCAGGCGCAGCCAGGCCGCGCCCAGCTTGCCGGCGATGCGCAGGTCGCGGCTGCGCCGGCTCAGTTCCAGTGCGAGCGCCTGCACCTTGTCCCAGTCGGGTTCTTCGGCGGCGATGACGCTCTCGCCCAGGGTGCGCTCGGGGCGGACGGCCGCGTCGCGCTCAAGACGCAGAAAGTCCGGGTCGTATTCCAGGTCCGGGCCGGCCGGGGCGTCGTCGCTGATCGGCGCCAGCAGGGTCTGCAGGGAAGTGTCGTCGTGCATGGCAGGCTCCGTCGGGGGAGCCGCCGCGGTGGGCGGCGGCGCTGGGCTTATTGCGGGGTGCAGACCGCGTCCGGGTCGCCGGCGTCGCAGGCCGGCTGCTGGTCGTCGGGCAGACGCAGGCCGGGACGGACCAGGCCGAAGGCGCGATACGGCGTCCCGCTGGCGGACAGGTCGACGAAGGCGATGGTGCGGCTGGCCGAGCTCTGCGCGCGACCGGCAAACGCCGAGGCCGGCACGTTGAAGCTGGAGCCGCCGCTCAGGTCGAGCAGCCCGCCCTCGGCGGTGGTGGCGTTGAAGTACGCCGGTGGCGCGCCCACCGCGCCGATCACCTGGGCGCCGGTGCCGATCAGGTAGATCGGGTCCTGCTGGGTGCCGATGCGGCCGGTGGCGGAGAAGTTGCCGGTGCCATCGCGCAGCGTGGCGCGGCCGTCCTGCAACAGATCACCGCGCACCGACAGGAACAGAGCGCTGTTGCCGGCATCCACGCTGTAGATGCTGCCGTCGGACAGCACCAGGGTGAGGTCGCCGGCATTGGTCAGGCTGAAGCCATTGCTGGCGGTGAAATCGCCCAGCCGCACCACGCGGTTGTCGATGAAGGTGGTGGCATCGCCCAGCAGCACCGGCCCACCGGCCGTGCCGCTGAGCAGGTTGGCGGTGAGCGTGCTGCCAGTGCGCTGGCGGATACCGGCCACTGCCTGCAACCAGGTGGTGGCGCCGTTGAGCTGCCCGTCCAGCAATAACGCGCCGCCGCTGCCCAGTCGCAACAGGGTGGCGCCATCCACGCGTCCGCTGACCTGCAGCGTGGTGGCGCTGAACACGTCCAGGCCCTGCGCACTGAAATCGCCCAGCGTGCCGATGGCATTGCCGGCGCCGGTCAGCGTGGCCGCACCGGTGGCGCTGCCGCTGAGGTGCGCTGCGCGCAGGCTGCCGCCGCTCTGGGTGATGGCACCGCCGCTGCGCATGCCGAGGTTGCCGGCACTAGTGATGTCGTGACCCAGCTGCAGGGCGCCGCCGCTGCTCAACGCAACCGCGTTGCCGGCGATCGCACCGCTGGTGGAGAGCTGGCCGCCAGCCTGCAGCGCGACCGCACCGCTCGCCTGCGCCGCCACGGCCAGGTCGTTGCGATCGACCAAGGCGATGCTGCCGCCACTGGCCTGCACGCTGCCCTGGAAATCGTTGCCGGCGTCGGTGAGCACGATGGCACCGGTGCCGGCGTCGAGCACGCTGGTGCCCACGACCGTCAACGCGCCTTGCTGGGTGATGCCGGTGGCGGTTGCCGCCGGACGCGACACCGCTTGCGCGGTCGGCCTGCCGGTTCCGCCGGCTCCATTGCTGCCGCTACGCGCCACCAGGGTGCCGCCGATACGGCCCTGGCCCAGGTCAAGACCGGCGCCGCTGGCAACATCCAGCGCACCCACGTCCAGAGTGCCCAGCGTCAGCCCGTTGCGATCGCGCACGCGGGTGTCGCCACCGCTGAGGTTCACTGCCGACTGGAAATCGTTGCCGGCATCGGCAAGCGCAATGGAAGCGCCGGCACTGTTGATACGGGCAGCGCCGGTCACGGTCAGCGCAGCGGTCTGCGACACCGCACCGCCGTTGCTGGCGGCAGCCAGATCGCCATTGACCAGGCCAAAGCCCAGGTTGAGCGCACCGTTGCTGGCGACATCGAGCGCACCGGTGGTCAGCGCACCCAGCGTCAGCGCATTGGCATCGCGCACCCGCGTGGCACCGCCGCTGAGCGCAAGCAGGCCCTGGAAGTCGTTGCCGGCGGCATCCAGCACGATCGCGCCGCTGCCGGCATCGACGCTGCTGTTGCCTGCCACCTGCAGCGTGCCCGCGCTCTGGGTGATCGCCGCGTTGTTGCTGCGCAACGCCAGGCTGCCGGACGCAGCGATGCGATTGCCAAGCACGATGCCGTTTGCACCGCTGAGCTGCACGTCGCCACCACGCAGCGCACCGGTGGTGGTGAGCGTGCCGCCGCGCGCGATCGCATCGAGCGCACCGCTGCCGGTGTCGACTGTGGAGGTCAACAGCAGCGCACCGCCGGCATCCAGCGATACCGCGCCATCGCCGGTGCCTTGCACGGCGGCGAGTTGCAGGTCGTTACGGTCGACCAAGGCAATGCCGTCGCCGGTGGCGGCGACGGCACCGACGAAATCGTTGCTGGCGTTGCGCAACGCGATCGACCCGCTGCCGGCGTTGAGGTTGCTTGCGCCGTTGATGGTGAGCGCGTCGGTTTGATTGATGACACCGCCGTTGCTGGTGGCGGCGAGTGCGCCGTTGACGGTGCCCTGGCCGAGGTTCAACGCAGCGTTGCTGGTGACGCTGAGTGCGCCGGTGTTGAGCGTGCCCAGGGTGAGCGTGTTGGTATCGACGATCTGCGTTGCGCCGCCGGTGAGCGCCACGGCGCCGGTGAAGTCGTTGGCATTGGCCAGTGCGATGGCGCCGGAACCTGCGTTGACGGTGGTGGCGCCGCCGACCAGCAATTGGCCGCCGGTCTGGTTGATTGCGGCATTGGTGGTGCGCAGGGTCAGCGCGTTGCCGGCATTGACGGTGTGCGCCAGGGTCAGGCCGTCGCGCGCAGTAAGCACGACGTTGGCGCCGCTCAGAGCGCCGCCGGTGCTGAACGCGCTGCCGGTGGAGGTGAGCGTCAGGCTGCCGGTGCCGGCGGAGATCGCCGATGCAGGCAGGTCGAGTGTCTGCGCAGTGAGCGCAATGTCGCCGCTGGTGTTGCCATTGATCGAAGAGACCTGCAGCAGACTGCGGTCGGTCACGGCGATGCCGTTGCCGGTCAGGCCGAGCGCGCCCTGAAACTCGTTGTTGGCATCGGTCAGCGCAATCGTGCCGCTGCCGGCGTTGATGCTTCCAGTACCGGTGACGGTAAGCGCACCGGTCTGGGTGATGGCGCCGTTGTTGCTGGTGGCGGTCAAGGCGCCGGTGCTGCCAGTGCCCAGGTTCAACGCGCCGTTGCTGCTGATGGTGAGCGCGCCGGTGTTGAGCGTGCCCAGGGTGAGCGTGTTGGTATCGACGATCTGCGTTGCGCCGCCGGTGAGCGCCACGGCGCCGGTGAAGTCGTTGGCATTGGCCAGTGCGATGGCGCCGGAACCTGCGTTGACGGTGGTGGCGCCGCCGACCAGCAACTGGCCGCCGGTCTGGTTGATTGCGGCATTGGTGGTGCGCAGGGTCAGCGCGTTGCCGGCATTGACGGTGTGCGCCAGGGTCAGGCCGTCGCGCGCAGTGAGCACGACGTTGGCACCGCTCAGAGCGCCGCCGGTACTGAACGCGCTGCCGGTGGAGGTGAGCGTCAGGCTGCCGGTGCCGGCGGAGATCGCCGATGCAGGCAGGTCGAGTGTCTGCGCAGTGAGCGCAATGTCGCCGCTGGTGTTGCCATTGATCGAGGAGACCTGCAGCAGGCTGCGGTCGGTCACGACGATGCCGTTGCCGGTCAGGCCGAGTGCGCCCTGAAACTCGTTGTTGGCATCGGTCAACGCAATCGTGCCGCTGCCGGCGTTGATGCTTCCAGTACCGGTAACGGTGAGCGCACCGGTCTGGGTGATGGCGCCGTTGTTGCTGCTCGCGGTCAGGCTGCCGATGCTGCCGGTGCCCAGATTCAACGCACCGTTGCTGCTGACGGTGAGCGCGCCGGTGTTGAGGCTGCCCAGGGTAAGCGTGCTGGTATCGACGATCTGCGTTGCGCCGCCGGTGAGATTGAGCGTGCCGGCGAAATGATTGCCGATGTCGGTCAGTGCAACCGTGGCGCTGCCGGCGTCGATGCTGCCAAGCCCATTGACGGTGAGCGCGCCGGCCTGGGTGATGGCCCCATTGTTGCTGGTGGCGGTCAAGGCGCCGGTGCTGCCGGTGCCCAGGTTCAACGCGCCGGTGCTGCTGACGGTGAGCGCGCCGGTGTTGAGGTTGCCAAGCCTGAGTGTGTTGGCATCGACCACCTGCACGGCGCCGCCGCTCAGATTCACCGTGCCGGTGAAATTGTTGGCGCCATCGGTCAGCGTGATGCTGCCGCTGCCGGCGTCGAAGCGGCTGCTGCCGCTGACGGTCAGCGCGCCTTGCTGGTCGATGGCGGTGTTGTTGCTGTTGACCAGCAGGCTGCCGACGCTGCTGTTGCCCAGGGTAAGCCGATCGCGATCGACCACCTGCACGGCGTTGCCGCTCAGACCCACCGCACCGCCGAAGTCGTTGTCGCTCGCATTCAGGGTGATGTTGTCGGTGCCGGCGTTGAACTGCGCTGCACCGCCCACTGCAAGCCCGCCGGTCTGGGTGATGCCGCCGCTGGCGCTGGTGGCGGTCAGCGTGGTGGTTGCGCTGCCCTGGCCAAAGCTCAGCGCACCGCCGCTGCGCAGCGTCAGCGCGTTGGCGTTGAAGCTGCCCAGGGTCAAGGCGCCGAGCGCGTTGATCTGTACCGCGCCACCGGTCACCGACAGCGCACCGGTGAACGCGTTGGATGCGCCGTTCAACACCACCGCGCCGCTGCCGGCATCGACCGAGGTGGTGCCACCGATGGCGAGCGTGCCGGAGAGCTGGGTAAGCGCAGCGCCGGTGGTGCCCAGCTGCAGGTTGCCGCTGGTGGTGATGTCATGCGACAGCGTGATGCCGTTGCGCCCGTTGAGGCTGACATTGCCACCGCGCAGCGCACCGGCGGTGGATACGCTGCCGTTGTCCGAACGCAGCTGCAGCGTGGCGTTGCCGGTGTCGATCGATTGCGCCGGCAGGCTCAGGGTGCCGCCGGCGGTGAGCGCGACCGCGCTGTTGGCGGCGCTGGTCAGCGAGACGATGGACAGGTCGTTGCGGTCGTAGATACCGATGGCGCCACCGGTCAGGTCCAGTCCGGCCTTGAAATCGTTGCCCGGACCGAGCAGCGAGATCGCACCGGTGCCGGCGTTGACGGTGCCGAGCGCGCCAGCGCTGATCGCACCACCGCCCTGGGTGATGGCCGCATTGGTGGCGGTCAGCGCCAGGGTGCTGTCGGCATCGGTGTCGTGGTCCAGGGTCAGCCCGTCGCGTGCGTTCAGGCTGATCTGGTTGGCACTGAGCGCGCCCTTGGTCGCCAGCGCGCCGCCCTGCGCGCTCAGCCGCAGATTGCCTGCGCCGAGATCGATGGCCTGCGCTGGCAGCACCAGGTCGGCGCCGGCGGTGAGGGTGACGTCCCCGCCGCTACCGGCGGTGAGCGAGGTCACGGTGAGCGTGTCGCGGTCGCTGACCGCGATGCCGGTGCCGACCAGGGTCAGCCCGCCCTGAAAATCGTTGCCGCCGTTGTCCAGTGCGATCGCGCCGCTGCCTGCATTGAGCGTTGCAGGTCCGGTGAGGGTGAGTGCGCCGCCCTGGATGATGGCGCCGCCATTGCTGTTGGCAGTGACGCTGCCGCCGATGCTGCCCTGGCCCAGGTTCAAGTTGCCGTGGCTGATGGCGGTGAGCGCGGTGGTGGTGATGGCGCCCAGGGTGAGCGCGTTGCTGTCGTTGACCAGCGCCGTGCGGCCGGTGAGCGAGACCGCGCCGCCGAAATCGTTGCCGGCACCGTTCAGGCTGATGGCGCCGGTGCCCGCTGCCGCTGTGGCGTCGGTGGTGCCGGTGACAGCGAGCAGGCCGGCGGTCTGGGTGATCGCCCCGGTGTCGCTGGTCAGCAGCAGGTTGCCGCTGGCCTGGATGCTGTGGCCAAGGTTCAGCGCATCGCGCGCACGCAGGTTGACCTGATTGCCGGACAGTGCGCCCGCGGTGCTGAGCCCGCCGCCGAGCGCACTCAGCGACAGGGCGCCGGTGCCGGTGGCAATGGCCTGCGCGGGCAGGCTGAGCGCGCCGCCGGCGGTGAGCGCGACGGCGCCGTTGCTGCCGTTGGTGAGCCCGGCGATGGTGAGATCGTTGGCATCGCGTACTGCAATGCCGGTACCGGTCAGCGTGAGCGCGCCCACGAAGTCGTTGCCGACCGCGGTCAGCGCGGTGCTCGCGCTGCCGGAATCGAGCGTGCTGGTGCCGCCCACCGTCAATGCGCCGGCCTGGCTGATCTGCCCACCATTGCTGGTGGCAACGAGCGCGCCGGTCACCGCGCCACTGCCAAGATTCAGCGCACCGCTACTGGTGGCGGTGAGGTTGCCGGTGGCCAGCGTGCCCAGGGTCAGTGCGCCGCTGTCGGTAATCTGGGTGGCGCCGCCACGCAGGCTGACCGCCTGCTGGAAATCGTTACCTGCAATGGTCAGCGTGATGGCTCCCGTGCCGGCCCGCAGATCGCTGCTACCGGTGACGGTGAGGCCGGCATTGCCAGCCTGCTGGATCGCGCCATTGTTGCTGGTCGCGCTGAGGGCGCCGGTGACCCTGCCGCTGCCGAGATTGAGCGTACCGGTACTGGTGGCGGTGAGGTTGCCGGTGGCCAGCGTGCCCAGGCTCAGTGCGCCGCTGTCGGTGATCCGGGTGGCGCCACTGGTCAGGCTGACGGCGCCAGCGAAATCGTTGCCGCCATCGGTCAGCGTGAGCGTCTGGCTGCCCAGCGAGAAGTTGCTGGTACCGCCCACCGTCAACGCGCCCTGTTGGGCCAGATCGATGCTATTGGTCAGACCGAGATTGCCGGACACATCCAGGAATCCCAGGTTGGCGATCCGGTTGGCGCCGCTGAAGCTGGCATTGCCGCCGATGCTGCCGAAGAAGGTGCCAGCGGTCAGCACGCCGCCCTGCTGCACGCCAACGTCGCTGACATAGCTGATGGCACCGCTGCCGGCATCGATGGTGCCATTGCCGACGATGCCGTTGCTGCCGCCGCCATTGGCCACCAGCGAGACGCTGCCGTCGCTACCGCCGGACAGCGCCGCAGCGCGGACAACGCCGCTGTTGTTGACCAGCGAGTCGAACACGCCCCGTGCCGCGCGCGCGCTCAGCGAGATGGTGCCGCCCGGCGCGATCAGGCTGCCGGAGTTGTCCACCGCGAACTGGTCCAACTGCAATTGCAGCGCTTTGTCGATGACCACCGCAAACCCGCCGCTCTCGAAACTGAGGGTGACCTTGTCGGCGCCGACCAGGTTGATGTTGCCGGCGCTGGCGGTGATGGTGCCGCTGTTGGCCACCTTGCCGCCGATCAGGTCGACGGCGCCGGCGGCGGCGTTGATGGTGCCGGCATTGGACATCAGCGCGACCGTGTTGCCGCCGGCATCGAGCACATCGTTGCCGCTCATGAAGTCCGAAGCGGTGGCTCCCAGGGTGCTGGCCACCAGCCCGCCGACATTGATCTGCGCGGTGCTGCCGAAAATCATGCCGTTGGTGTTGATCAAGAACACCTGACCGTTGGCATTGAGATTGCCGAAGATCTGCGTGGGATTGCCGCCCTGGACCAGGTTGAGCACGGCCGCGCTGGAGGATGGCTGGTTGAAGGTCACCGTGGCCGCCGAGCCGATGTCGAACGTGGACCAGTTCAGCGCCATGCGGTTGGAGGTCTGGGTGATGACCTGGCTGGCCCCGCTGGGCGCGTTGATGGTGCCGGTGCCGCCGGCGATGCTGCCGCCGGTGGGTAGTTGCGTGCTGGCCACCTGCGCGACGGCAGGCGCGCTGAGCGTGAACGCGGCGGCCAGCGCCAGCGCCAGTGGCGATCGACGCAGCAGGCGTTCGGAGCTGCGGGCTGCAACGATGGAAGCGATGTGGTTGGCGTGCATGCGCAGATCCCTCAGAAGGTGAAGCCGAAACGCGTGTAGATGCGGGCGTCGTCGCGTCCATCGGACGCATCGCGGCTTCCGGTCGGCAGTGCGGCGGTGAGGCGCCATTCGAAATTGGCGTACTGCGGCAGGCGGAAGGTGAAACCGACGCCGGCGGCATCGAACGTGGATGGCGCGACCGCACCGTTGGCCGCGTAGACGCGCGCGTGGTCGGCGAACACGTCCAGCTCCAGCAGTTCGCGCCACGGGCGGCCGTTGAACGGCGAGGCGGCATCGGCAAAGCCGGGTGCATCGACGTGATATTCCAGCGCGGCGTAATAGCCGCGATCGCCCAATGCATCGGACACCGGATAGGCGCGCACGCTGTCCGGCCCGCCCACGGCGAACTGCTCCAGCGGCGCCAGCGTGTCGTCGCTGTATTGGCCGCTGAACTTGAAATACAGGCGCTGGGTGCGGCTGAGGTATTGCAGGCGCGTGTAGGACAACCGCGTCAGGGTGAAGTGGCTGTCGCGGTCGGGGCTGACCAGGTCCGGATCGGCCGAGCCATCGCGCAAGGCCTGGCGCACGCTGAGCTGCAGCAGGTCCACGCCGCGCCAGCGCAGATCGGTGCGGCGCAGCGAGGCGCCGAGTTCGGCCACGTCGAAGGATTGGTCCGACAGCGTGACGCCGGCCGCATCCAGCCGCGATTTCTCGCGCAGGTAGCGCGCCGAGCCTTGCAGCTGCAGCAGATCGTGGTTGATGAATTTCCAGTCGGCGCCGGCATACACCACCGACGTGGGGCCCTTGAGGCCGAGCCGGGCGAACACGCCGTTGCGCACTTCCAGCTCGCTGCGGCTGGCGCCGACCACCGCGCTCAGGCCCGACACCTGCCCTACCGGCAGCGCATACGACAACGCACCGATCTGGCTCTGCCGCGGCGCCAACGAATAGGCGTAGTTGGCGGCGAACACATCGCCCAGCCCGAGCGGGCTGTTCCAGGTGATGCCGGCCTGGGCGCGATAGCGGCCGGTGAGTTCGGTGCCGTAGTTGTTGCCGCCCAGGCTGATCACGTACGGGCGCGCGGCTTCGCTGGCGACCAGGACCACGTCGGTCTCGCCGGCGTTCTGGCCCGGTTGCAGCACCGACGATAGCGACACCCCGGGCAGATCGCGTGCGTACAGCAGCGCGGTGTCCACGTCCTGCTTGCGCAGCGGGCGGCCCTGCAGCTGGCGCAGCGGCGCCGACAAGGTGTTGCCGCGATAGCGCGCAGCACCTTGCACGGTGACCTGGCCGATCCGGCCTTCGAGCACGCGGATCTCGATCACCTGGTCCGGGCCGGGGGTCTGCGCCGGCAGGTAGGCGGTGCTGACGATGAAGCCGGCGCTGCGATAGGCCTGGGTGACGGTGTCGGCCACCGCCTGCAGCTGGTCGAAGCGCAGCGCCACCATCGGCTGGCCCTGCGCCAGCGCGGCGAACGCGGCATCGGCCACCGCCTGCACGCGCGCCGGATCGATGCCCGCCTCGGGGTAGTTGCCCACATCGCGCACGCGAAAGCCGCGCACGGGCAAGGTGGCAGCGGCATCGCCGCGATCCTTCACCGCCGGCAGCGTGGCGGCGCCTGCGGGCGCGACATCGGAGGCGCTGTGGTCCTGCGCCCGCGCAGGTGCGGCCAGCAACAGGCACGCGGACAGCGCCGCGGACAGACACGTCATACGCATACGTCACTTACCCCTGAAAACATCCGTTGTCGCGCAGACCCCACGTCCCGTGCTGCGCATGCGGCGGTCGCCATGCCTGCATGGAGATCGGCGTGGTTGCGCTCGCCCCTGACTGAACGCAGGTCGAACCCTGGCGTACATTTATGGAATGTTAGCAACATTAGTGCGACGACGGTCACTGTTACGACAATTGTCGTGGCACGTCTGCGCAATTGGCTGACGCGATCACGCTGCCGCGGCGGGCTGGAGCGGTCGTCAAGCAGCCGCGGCTGCGGGTTGCGCAAGGTCGTCCCCTGCGCCTGGCGCGCGGCGTCCAGCACGCTGCGCCGACGGGCGCGGTACTGCGCGCGATCGATCTGGCCCAGCTGGTGCGCCTGGGCCAGTGCATGCAGCTGGGCGTTGGCCGGGTGCTGCGTGCTGCCGCTCATGGCAGCTCCCGCAGCACGCGAAAGCCCACGTCCGGTTGCGCCGAGCCGTTGTCGGCGCGGCTGGCCTGCACGGTGCAATCGGACCAGTAACTGGCGAAGCTGCCGCCGCGCGCCTGCACGCCCGCGCCGCTGGAGACCCACTCCCAGACATTGCCGGTGAGGTTGATCAGCCCCCAGGGATTGGCATCGCGGCCACGCGCCGACACCGGCGCGCGTACCGTATCGGCGGCGCTGGCGGTGGGCGGCACGCAGTTGCTGTCCTCGGCCTGGCGCCAGTTGACCGCGGCCTGCGCGGCATGCAGCCATTCGGCATCGCTGGGCAGGCGATAGCGCCAGCCGCCGCTGCCGATGGTCAACCAGCGCAGATAGGCACGGGCCTGGGTCAGGCTGATGTTGCGCACCGGTGCACGCGCCAGTTCGGGGGTGCTGGCGACCTGCGCGGTGCAGCGGCCGGTGGCCTGGCAGAACAGGTTGAAATCGGCCACCGCCACCTCGCCGCGCGACAGCGCATACGGCTTGCCGCCGCCGATGCCGGGCACCACCACCAGCATCGGGCCGCGGGTGTCGCCCAGCGTGTCGAAACAGGCCGCGCCACGGCCGGGCAGGCCGGCACCGCCGCAGGGGTCAGGGCCGGTGGGCACCGGCGGCAGGCTGGCGTCGTCGTCCACGCTTACGGGCGAGGCGGCAGTAGCCGTGGTGCCGCGCGCTGCGCCGGTGGTGGCATTGGTGGGCTTGGCCGTGGATTTGCCGCGCGCTGGTTTTGTTGTCGAGCTGGGCGCCGTTGTATCGGTGGCGCTGCCGGCGGGCACACTGTCGGATGCGGGCGCATCGACGGCAGGCGCACGTTGCAGGCGTGCGGACAGCGTGCCTTCGGGCAGTTGCCCGGCGGCTTTCATCTGCGCTTCCAGTTGCGCCATCGCAGTGGCATCGCTGCGATACAGGGCCTGCAGGCGCTGCCCCAGTTGCTGGCGTTGGTTGGCCGGCAGGTTGGCGGCGCTCATCACCGCCGCGATCGCCGCGTAGCGTGCCTGCGCACTACGCAGTTCGGCACGTTGGCCGAGCATCTGCACGGCTTGCGCAAGCAGGTCGGCGGCCTGTGCATAACCGCCCTGCGCGAAGGCATCGCCGGCGTTGTTGCGATACACCTGCGAGAGCAGTTGCGGGCCTTCGCTGCCCAGCAATGGATGGCTCGGTTGCAGCGTGCGGATACGCGCCAAGGCATCGCGGGTTTTGCCCAGATCGTTGGCGGCGGCAGCGCGGCGCAGCGATTCCACCCGCCCTTCCACTTCGGCCTCGGCGCTTTCGCGTGCCAGTGCCTGTTGCAGCTGTTGATCCAGTGTCTGCAAACGTGTGCGCTGGGCGAGCAAGGTGCTGGATTGCGGAGCCAGCTCCAGCCCGAAGTCGACCAGGGCCTGCGCGCCGGCCAGCTGCGCCGGGTCGCTTTGCGGGGCGACCACGCCGCTGATGGCCGCGGCCACTGCGCTGGCCTGTGTGCTGCGCTCGGTGGCCGGCAAGGCGGCCAGTGCAGCCGCGATGCGATCGCGCCAGGCCGGATCGGTGCCCGGGCGTGCCAGATCCGCTGCCAGCGTCTGACGTGCGCTGCTGGCATCGCGCGGCAATGCAGCCACCGCGCTGCGTTTGGCTTGCTGCTCGGCCACCGCGACCTCGGCGCTGCGCAATTGCAGGCGCAACGACTCGGGGAAGGCGGCGCGCGCCTGATCGATCTCGGCCCGCGCGCTGGTGAGCTGCCCCGCCGCAACCGCCTGCGCAACGGCGTCATCCAGCCGCACTTCCAGCGCGGCGTGATGCAACAAGCTGCTGCCCGGGTCGATGCGGCGCACCTGGTCGAGCGTGGCCAGGGCGTTGTCGGCCTGGTTGCGGAACAACAGTCCGGCGTCGAGTTGACGATTGAGCGTGGTGTCCAGCGCATTGAGGCGCTGGTTCTTTTCGCGCTCGATGGTCTGCCGGCGCGCATCCAGCGCCGGCGAATACAGCCGCAAGCGATCACGCAGGGCAAAGACCTGCAGCGCGCCGCGGTAATCGTCGCGGCCGTTGGCCGGATTCCACAACGTGTCCAGACGACGCAGCAGGAAATCTTCGATCAGATCGCTGCGGTCGGTAAGCAGGCGGCGACGGTCGTCCGGCTCCAGGCTGGACAGCGCCTGCATGGCCTGGGTTTCGTCGCGATAGTGCTGCGGGTCCTGCACGCCGAAGCGTGCGATGACCTCGGCCAGATGCTGCTGATGCAGGTAGCGCTGCACGCCCCACCCGCCCGTGCCCAGCACCGCCAGCGCGGCGGCGCCGTAGCCGAGCAAAGGCAGCGCGCGTTCGCGCAGCGGCACCTGGCGCAGGCCGTCGAGCAGCTGGTCCACGCGCTTCAACCGTTGCGCCGCCGGGAACGCCACCGCGGCGCACAGCGTGGCGTACTGGCGCCGGGTCAGGCCGGGCACCGGCGGCGGGCGACGGCCATCGCGCAGCGCCACTTCGGCGCTGAGTTTGTCGAACGGGTGCCTGCCGGTGAGCAGTTCGAAACACACGCAGCCCAGCGCGTACAGATCGTCGGCCGGTGTGGGCGCCTGCCCGCGGATCATTTCCAGGCTGGCGTAGGCCGGCGTCAACGCGCCGAGCGTGGCGGCATCGAACACGGTCTGTTCGCCGGACACGTCGGCGGCGTGTTTGCCGGCGCGCGCGATGCCGAAGTCGAACACCTTGGCCACGCCTTCGCGGGTGACCATGACGTTGCCGGGCTTGAAGTCCGAGTGCACCACGCCGGCGGCATGTGCGCGGATCAGCGCACGGCCCATGCCGTCGATCAATGGCCAGGCCTGTTTCAGCGGCATGCCGTTGTAGGCCTGTTCGCGGATCAGCGTTTTCAGGTCGCTGCCGTCGATGTACTCCATGGTCATGAAGACCAGGGTGCGATCCTTGTCGAAGTCGTACACCCGCACGATGTTGTCGTGCGCCAGCTTCTGCGAGCGGCGTGCTTCGCGTTGCAACGCGACCAGCGAATCGGGATGACGGCGGAACTCGTCGCTGAGCACCTTGACGGCCAGCCACGGGTCGCGATCGCGCGCTTCCACCTTGCGTTCGTCGCGCGCCAGATACACCACGCCCATGCCGCCGCGCCCGAGTTCGCGCTCCAGCAGGAAGCGCCCCTTGAGCAGGCTGCCGACGCTGGCATGGTCGCCGCCGGCCGCTTCGGCCAGATGCTGCCAACTGGACCGGCTGGCGGTACCTGCAGTGCCGGTACCGGTGCCGGTTTGCGTGCCCACGCCGGTCTGGGTGCCCAGGCCCAGGCTGGTGAGGCTGGGCAGATCGCCGGGCAGCGGCTGCGCCGGTTGCACGCGGGTGATGTCGTCTTCGACCGGCGCGGCAGCGGCGCGGCGCGGCATCACCACGGTGGCATCGTCGTCGACCGGTGGCGCGGACGGCGCAGCGGCTGGCGAGGTTACTGGCGGCGCTGCCGCTGCGCCCTCGCGCAATGCATCCAGCCGGTGCATCAAGGTGGTGACGGTGACATCGTCCAGCAATTGCTGGCGTTGCAACTGCGATAGCGTTTCCACGCCGTCGCGGTATTCGGCATCCGGCACGGCCGCGCGCTTGCCCAGCGCGGCCAGCACGGCGTCCAGGTTCAATGCGCCGGTGCGCATGGCGGTGACCAGTTCGGTCACGGTGGCGGTGTCTTGGTGCATGCGCTCACTCCTGCAGGCGGACGACGACGGCGGTGACGTTGTCGCGCGCCGCCCTGCCCATCGCCAGTTCGAACAACCGCGCCAGCAGCGCGCGTGGATCGCCGAAGCGATGGCATTCGGCGTCCAGCTCCGGGTCGGGGATTTCCTTGTTGATGCCATCGCTGCACAGCAAGAATTGCGTACCCGGCAGACTCGGCAGCAGCACCCAGTCGACGAACAACGGCTCCTGCGCGCCCACCGCGCGGGTAAGCACGCCGGCCGCCGCAGCGGCGGCCTGGGCCGTACCGAACTGGGTGATGTCCTCGCGCACGCCGTGCACGTGATCGCGGGTGAGCTGGCGCAGCGGGCCGCCGTGTTGCGCATAGATACGGCTGTCGCCGACCCAGCCGCACAGCATGAAATCCGGGTCGTGCACCAGCACCACCACGGTGGTGGCGATCATGTCCACGCGGCGTTGCCGCGCAACCTGCAGCAGCTCGGCGTTGATCTGCGCCAGGGTGTCGTCGATGGCATCGATGAAGTCGCACAGGTCCGGCGGGCGCACCAATGCGCCCAGCCGCTGCACCAGCAACTGGCTGGCGTAATCGCCGGCGCTGTGGCCGCCCAGGCCGTCGGCCACCACCCACAGCCCGGCATCGTCGCGCAGCAGCAGTGCGTCTTCGTTGAGCCGGCGCACCTTGCCGGTTTCGGTATGCCCCGCAGATTGATACAGCGCGCTCATCGGGTGACCTCGGTGATGTCCTCGTCGGCGAGCAGCCAGTCCAGATAGCGCTCTGCCGTGGGCAGGCCTGCGAGCGCCTGCGCAGCGCCGCCCGGCGGCCACCACAGCGACTGGCCATGCGCTGGTGCATGCGCGGTGGACGGCGTGGCCGGCACTGCGAGCGCGCGCACGGCGGTGTCGAAGCTCACCGCATCGGTGCGCGCGCGCAGCGCACGGCCCAGGCACGCCGCCGATGCGTCAAACCAGGCCACTGCGGGCAGGCAGGCAGGCGGCACCGGCATCGCCACGATCAACGGGAAGCAGCGCCCCACACGGTCTTCGCCCGGGCCCAGCACACCGGCCCAGGCCTGCGGACCGCACACGCCCGGCCCCAAGGCGAAGGCGCGCATACCGCTGCTGCGATAGGCGCCCGGCCAGCGCTCGCCGAGCTGCTGCCGCACGCTGTCCAGGCAGCTGGCAAAGTGCGCGTCCCACGGTTGTACGAAGCTGGCCGGCAAGCGCCGCTGCACGAAGTCGCCCACGCCCGGCAACTTGCCGTGGAAGCCGATCTGATCGCTCGCCGGCATGGTCATCCGCCGCACGCAAACTGCTGGACGTCGCTGTCCAGAAACGGGTGACGCAGGTTGCCCGCGCGCAGCGGCACCTGCACGTCGTGGCCACCGAGCGCGAAGCTGGCGACGAAGCGCAGATCGGACGGGTTCTGCAGATGCCCGGCCTGCAACGCGCGAAACAGCGCCCAGTCGCCTTGATAGTCGAGCGTGCCCAGCGCCACGCCATCGGCACCGAAGGCGGCAATCGACACATGCCCCGGCACCGGGCCGGGCCAGATCATCGGCATGCTTTGCGCCGCACCGGGCTGGTAGTCGTACCGCTGGCCTTCGATGTCCAGGGTCAGCCGGGTGACGCCCTCGCCCAGCGTGGGCGCCAGCACGGTAAAGCCCACCTGCGGCACCGGGCCGCCGCGAAAGTATTTCTGCCGGATGCGCTGCGCCAGTTGCAGCTGTGCAGGCAGTCCGGGCGCGCCAATCACCGCATCCGGGCCTTGTTTCCAGCGCCATTGCGGCGCCTGCGTGTCCAGCAGCGGCTGCACGGTGCCGGTGTAGAGCGTATCCAGGCGCCCGCCGGTGCCGAACAATTCGCCAAAATTCTGCAGCGGAAGGTCTACCTGCGCATCCGGATCGAACGGGTAGCGCCCGCGTACGAAATCGCTGCACACCTCGCCCACCGATTGGCGCACCTGCGCATCCAGCGCGGCGCGTGCGCCCTGGGTCATCAAGGTCGCGCTGCTGCCGGCCAGGGTCTGCAGCCAGTCGGTCAGCGGCGGCGGCAGCTGCGCCATTTCCTGCCGGGCCAGGGCCAGTTGCGCGTTGGCGGCTGCCGCATCGCCACCGCCTTGCGAGACCACCAGCAACTGCTTGCCGAGTTGATCGAGCACGCCCAGCAGATGATCCAGCGGTGTGCTGCCGGGTGCACCGGCAGTCAATGCATTGAGCGCCAGGAAGTGCTCGCTGATCGCCGCGCCCGGCAGCGCTGCGTTGCCGGCGGCAGGATCGGCAGCGGTGGCCAGCGCGGCGCTCATCGCAGCGCCGCCAGGCAGCGTTGCCGCTGCCGCATTGGCCTTGGCCGCCGCCTTGCCGGCCGCCGCAGCCACGGCGCGCTGCGCCGGGTCTGCCGGCGGTGCGCGGTCCATCGCCTGGGTGTGCTCGGCCACCACGCCCAGCAACAACCGTAGCGGCGAGCCGGGGCCGGCCAGTCTGGCGGCGCTGGCGCTGGCGCCGGCCAGATCGGCCGCCGGGCGCAATTGCAGATCGGCCAGCAGCGCGTCCCAGTAGCGGATGTAGTCGGCCTCGTAACGCTGGCCGACCTCGCGCACCAACGCGGCCTTGGCGGCCGCGTCCAGCGGCGCACCGCCGAACACCCAATCGTCGCGTCCGAAGCGTTCCACCGCCTGGCCGATGCCATCGCGCTGCAGGCCGGCGAAGACCGGCTGGGTGTACAGCGCCGCCACCGGTGTGGACAGCGCAGTGCCGCTGCGCCGCACGAAGGTATCGGCCAGCAAGCCCAGCGCCTTGTCCAAGCGCAGCGGCGTGCCGGCCGGCGGTGTCAGCAGCAGGTTGCCGTAGATCAACGTGGACAGATCGGCCGCACGCAGGCTCGCACGCGCCTGTGCGATGCGCTCGCCATCCAGCGACAGCGCACGCACGCGCCCGGGAGCCTCCAGCAAGGCCTGCAGGTGCGCGTTCACTGCCTGCTGCTGCACCACATCGCGCGGAAACAGTTTGCCGGCCTCGATGGCCGCCAGCGCCCTGAGTTGCGCAGGATCCAGATGCTGCGGCTGGCCGAGCATCAGGTACCCCTTGAGCGTGTAGTAAAGGGCTTGCGGTGCCTGCGCGTTGTCGACCAGACCATCGCGAAAGCGCACCGCCAGCGCCGGCAGCAACGTGGCGTTGAGCTGGCGCAGATACCCGGCCTGCAGTTCGTCGCCCAGCGTGGTTCCCTGGAACAACCCCATCCGCAGCGACCACGGCGTGCGCTGGCGATAATGGCGTGCCACCTGCACCACGGCCTGCGTTGCCGCAGCCTGCTGCAGCGTGCGTGCCATGTACTCGGGCATGCTGGTGGCGGCGTTGGGATCGGGCACTGCCGGGCGTGCCTGCAGTGCCTGACGCACGTGTTGGAGATAGGCGCGATTGCCCAGGTAACTGACGCTCAACCCGGCCAGCAGCGCGCCGCTCAGCAACGCAACGCCGGCATAGGCGGCCGCCTGCAGCCATGCCATGCGGCGTTGCTGCGTGGGCGGCGTGTTGGCCAGCCCGGATTCGCGCAGCACCACCTCGCGCAGCAAGCGCTCGACAAAGAACGTGCGGCGTTGCGCGCCGGGGGCGTGCACCCGCGCATCGTCCACACCGAAGGTGCGTGCCACCGCGCCCATCATGCGGTCGATCGGCGTGCCTTCCTGGGTGCCGGAAGTGAAGTACACCCCGCGCAGCAGCGGCGCCGGCCCGTAGGCGGTGCCGGCAAAGGTGCCTTCGACAAACTGCCGCGCACGTTCGCCAAGCGCGGCCACCTGCTGCGGAAACGACAGGATCGTCGCACGCCGCAAACGGTCGCGCTCCAGATTCAGCCGCTCGAACAGGCGTGCGCTCAACTGCTGCTGCAGCAGATTGAATTCCTCTGCAAAACCGCGCGCGGCGCGGCCGTCGAGCGTGTGCGCGAGCGCAAATGTCATGCCCCAGACCTGGCTGCGCTGGCCGGGCGTGAGATCGTCGAAGAATTCGCCAAAGCCACCGATCAGATCGCACTTGGTAAAGATGAGGTACACCGGCACGCTGGCCTGCAACTGCTCGGCCAGCTCGTCCAGGCGGCGACGGATCGCCTGCATGTGCGTGTCGCGTTCGCCATCGTCGAGCAGCAACAGGTCGGACATGCTCATGGTCACCAGCACCCCATTGAGCGGCCGGCGCGGGCGATGGCGCCGCAGCAGGCGCAGGAAGTCGCGCCAGGCGCCGGCATCGACGGCCTGGTCGGAGTCCTGTGTGGTGTAGCGCCCGGCGGTATCCAGAAACACCGCTTCGTCGGTGAACCACCATTCGCAATCGCGGGTGCCGCCCACCCCGCGCAACGCCGCATCGCCCATGCGCGCTGCCAGCGGAAACTGCAGGCCCGAATGCTGCAGCAAGGTGCTCTTGCCCGAGCCGGGCGGACCGATCAAGGCGTACCACGGCAGCGTGTACAGATCGCCGCCACCGCGGCGCTTGCGCAGCAGTTGAATGGCCTGCTGGAAGCGCGCCTGCAATTGCGCGCGCTCCTGCCCGCTGCGCAGTTCGCGGTCATCGTCGCGACCGGGTGCGGCCAATGCGCTGGATAGCCCGGCCGCGCGCCGCTGCGCCCGCCAACGTCGCCATCCCAGCACGCCCAGCCACACCCCGATCAACAGCACGATTGCCAACAGCCGCGCCGCCATGCCGGTCAGCGGGCTCCAGCCATCGATGGCGACATACGGCCCGCCCACCCACAGCAGCAGCGACAGCAGGCACAGCGCCAATACGCTCACCACCAGCGTGGCACTCAGCTTGGACAACAGCGTCTTCATCGTCATTCCCCAGGCTGGAACAGAATCTCGACGCGGCGATTGCGCGCGCGATTGGCAGGCAGCTGCGCCGGCTGCGCCACCGGTTGCGAGTCGCCGGCGCCCAGCGCTTCCACCCGCCCCGACGTGGCCAGGTGCGTGCGCAACAGCTGCGCAACCGCCTCGGCACGCGCCCCCGACAAGGCGTAGTTGTCCTGAAAACGCAGCGAGCGCACCGGCACGTCGTCGGTATGCCCGACCACGATCACCCGTCCCGGCAATTGATCGATTGCCGCCGCGATCTGTGCGATCAGGCCACGTTGCTCCGGCTCCACCTCGACGCCGCCGGAGGCGAACATCGCCGCGCTGCTCAGGCGCGCGCGCGTCTGTCCATCGGACTGCTCATCCACGCTCAACAGGCCGGCGCGCTCCTGCGTGGCAAGCAACTGTTTCAGACGCACCTGCGGCGGCGGCAACGGCGTTGCCTGCGGTGGTGTGGCCGGCGCCAGCCCCCACTGCGCAACCTGCGCGCTGATCGGCGCCGACAATGCGTTCAGGCGCGTCTGCATCCACGCGAAGGCCACCACCAACACGCTCAGCCCCAACAGCGCAGCGGCCCACAGCGGCAGGAAGCGGCCCAGCCGGCGGCGGTCTTCCACCCCGCGCCAATGCGGCGCCAGGCTGTCGGGTGCGGCGCCGCGCGCCGCACGGATACGGCGGAACAGGTCGTCCTGAATCTCGCCGAGCTTGGCCAGCCCGCCCGCTTCGATCTGATACCGGCCCACGAATCCCAGCGCCAGGCACAGATACATCAGCTCGATCAATTCCAGATGCCGCGACACATCCGCGCACAGACGCTCCAGGATCTGGAAGAACTTGGCGCCGCCGTACGATTCGCCATGAAAGACCACCAGCAAGGTCTTTTGCGACCAGCCACTGCGCTCGCCCCACGGCGCATTGAGCACCGCCTCGTCGAGCAAGGCGCACAACACGTAACGCGCGGCGGTGACCGCTTCCACCGGCGCGCCGCCATCGCGGGCGCGTTGCTCGAAGCGGCGGATCTGCGCCATCACCTGCTCGCGCAGACGGACCACGTCGGGAAGCTGCGCGCTGTGACGCAATTGTACCGCCAGCAGCAACAACGGCGTGGCCGCCTGCACCAACGGGTTGACGCTGCGGCCCAGCAACTCGCTGATGTCGGTGTCTTCGGCAGCCACCACGCTGGCCGCAAGCGGCGCAACCAGGCCGGCATCGATGTCGGTCATGGAACGGCTCATGCGCTCAACTCCGGATCGCCCACAGTTGCAGGTCCAGCCCGGCGAATTCGCTGCCGAAGTGGAATGCGATGCCGCCGGAGGTCTTCAAGGTTCGCCACAATGCGGCGCTCTTGTCGAACTCGAAGTACAGGTAACCGGCGTGGTACGGAATCTGCCGCGGCGCCACCGCCATCGGCGTTGCCACGATGCCGGGCAACTGCAGATTGACCAGATCGCGGATCTGCTCCACCGGCCCGATCTTGGCGTGCGCGGGCAGCTGCCGGCGCAATTCCTCGCTGGGCATGTCGGCCTTTGCGGCGAGGACGAACGCGGCGCTGTCCAGCAAGCTCGGGTCGGGCACCATCGCCACCCACACGCCGAACTTGCGTGCCTGCATCGGCAACGGGGTGGCGGTCTGTTCGAGCACCGCGCTCAGGCTGGAGCGCAAGGCGCCGATCACCGGTTCGAAGCTGTCCTGCTGCGCCTCGTGCCGATAGGCCGGCCATGCCGGCGGGCGCTTGCCTGGCGCGGTAAAGGTGCTGAGCTCGCCCGCCAGCCCCACCAGGGCACGGAACAGCTCTTCAGGATGCGCCAACGGTGCGGCGGACCAGTGCGCAATCTGCGGTTGCCAGCGGTTGATCACCTGCAACAGCAGGAAATCGGCGATGTCGGCAGCGCCGCCGCGGTCGGTCAGCGTCACCCGCGCCGCCAGCGCCTCGCCGCGCTGATGCAACAAGCCAAGCAGTTCGGTCAGGAACGTGGTCAACCGTGAGGCGGCCTGGCAGACCATCGCACTGGGAATGAAGTGCGGGTCGAGGATCACCTGACGGTCCGAGCGCGATTCGATGATGCGCGCCACCGCGATACGGTCCAAGCCGTCCAGTGGCTGCGATTGCGGCAGCAGCCGCGTGCTCAGCCCACCGACTTCCATCAGCACCGCCTCGCTGGTGCTGCCCGACGCATCGCCGCTTTCGGTCTCACGCACGCGGTAGCGGAACAACTGATCGACCGGCGATTCCGGACGCCCCAGTTCCGGCTGCGCCGGTACCCGCAAGGGCAGCGTGAGATACACGATCTGATCGCGGCAGTTGGGGTCCACCTCCAGCGCCACCGGTAGCGGATCGTCACCCGGCATCGCGAACGGCGTGCCGTCGGCAAACACGCCACGCGCACGCCGCAACCCCAGCTTGCCCACCGCCAGCAGATCGGTCTCCCATTCCAGCTCGCTCAGGCCCCAGGCGTACGGCCGCAGCCGCGCCGCACGCAGATCCACATAGCGCTCCAGGTAGCGTTCCTGCTGCTGCAGATGCTGCGGGCGCAGAAACAGCCCTTCGCTCCACACGACCTTGTTGTTGTGCATGATCCACTCGCTATGGAAACGCCGCGCGCCACCGCACGGCGTGCCATGCGCAAGCGTCATGTTGTGGGTCGGTTGCATCCCGCTGGCGATCGCGATGGCTGCAGTCGCCAGGCCCCGATGGGGCGCGTCGACGGGGTGATTCTGCGGCGCAGCTGCCAGGCGCACCCGTCAAAATGTCTCAGGCAATCGACCGCCATCGGCGACATCGGTACCATTCGTCGTACCCGCACGATGGACATCCTCAGATGTTCCATGCGCTGCGGACGAGTCGCCGGGGGAGCGCCTTGATCCTGATTTTTGTTGTCGAGAAGCGTCGAGTCACTCAAGGCTGCGGCTTTGTCGCCGACTTTTGCCTGATCTGTCGCAGCGCCCGGGCATTCGAGGTCCAGCGCGTCGGCCTGGCATGGTCGATGTTTGGCCTGCGTCTTGGCGCGGCGAGGTATACGCATGAACAGCAGGTGTGCCAGAGCTGCAGGCAGGCGCTCCCGCACGATCCATCGTGGTTCAGGCAACGCGCGTCGTCGCCAGAGACCATCGATAGATTGATCGACATCACCCAGCCGGCGCTTGTGACACGCCTGGCGAGCCGGCTAGAGATCGAGGACCGGATTCGCGAGTCGGTCGGCTCGCTGGACCCGGCGCAGCGAGCCGACTTGTTGCGCGCGCCCTTTTTGCTGCTGTATCCGCAACTGCATCAGCGCTTTGCAAGCACTCGACTCGATTGGCGCCAACTGGCGGTATTGGTCGTTGGCCTGCCATGCGCGCTGCTGCTCCTGCTACCTATCGGGTTCCTGCTCGAGCGCATCGGCGTCCCGATCGCACAGACGGGGCCGTGGATCTCGTTTGCCGCATTCACCGGCTATGTGGGGCTGGCGATATGGGTGTTCCGACGGCAACGCAAACTGTTTTTCGAGCGCGAGATTCTTCCGGCGTTCGCACTTGCCGTTGCCGGGCTTTCCCCAAGCCGCGAAGAATTGACGCTCGCGCTGGCAGACAATCGCAGCGGCCCGCTGCGGCATTGGCGTCGCCTCGCGCCGGCCTGGTTGGACACGGTTGCCCGGCTGCCTGCACCGGCCAGGTGGCCTTCGCGGGTTCCGGGGGCTGCGGCCGACGATGATGCGCGCTGGCGGCGGCCGGCCTGATGGCGCGTCGTTGCCGGTCCTGACCGCAACGGATGCGGTTGGCCGACACGCGGCTGGAACTTGGCCGATTGCCGGATGCCTCACGCCCGACGCTGACGGCGCTGCGGTTCAACCAGCGGCCGCCGCCACGCACTGAAGCATCGCGCGCGGCCTTGGGCTCATTCTCCTGCCACGCGCGCCAGCAAGGCACGCGTGGCAAGTTCATCGCGCAGTCTCGGCGGGTGGCTGCAGACACCGCGTACGCGGTATACCTCAGTGCGAGGAACCGACTTCGGTGGCAATACCGTCCAGCGTTGCCACCTGCTCTGCGGACAGGGTCAGCGCGGACGCGGCGAAGTTCTCCCATAGATGCGGTACCGAGGAGGTTCCGGCGATCGCCAGGATGTTGGGCGAGCGCTGCAGCAACCAGGCAAGCGCCACCTGTTTCGAGGTTGCGCCGACCTCCTTGGCAACGCCCGACAGTCGGTCCGATTGCAGCGGCGAAAAGCCGCCCAGCGGGAAAAACGGGACATAGGCGATGCCCTGTTGCGCGAGTGAATCGATCAAGGCGTCGTCGTCGCGTCTGACCAGGTTGTAGTGGTTCTGCACACAGACGATGTTGGTCAGCGCCTGCGCCTGCGCGACCTGCCGTGGAGTGACATTGCTCAGGCCGATATGGCGGACAAGACCTTCACGTTGCAACGCTGCCAGGCACGCCACCGGCTCGGCGATCGAGCGCTCGTCGGTCTGCATCGGTGCACCCAGCCGCAGGTTGACGACATCGAGCGCCTCCAGCCCCAGACTCGCGAGGTTTTCATGCACTTGTCGCCTCAGACTCTCGGGCGAGGCGTCGCCATTCCAGGAGCCGTCGCCTCCGCGGCTGACGCCGATCTTGGTGACGATCACCAGGTCGTCGTCATAGGGATGCAGCGCTTCGCGGATCAGCGCATTGGACACATGCGGACCGTAAAACTCGGCGGTATCGATGTGATTGGCGCCCAGTGCGACGGCCTCGCGCAGCACCGACAACGCCGCAGCCTTGTCGCGCGGCGGACCCCAGACATGGGGCCCAGGCAACTGCATGGTGCCGTATCCCATCCGTTGCAGGCTGAGGGTGGTGCCGGGCAGGGTGAAGCTTCCACCAAGACGCGCAGTGCTGTTCATTCGAAGTTCCTTGCAGTGAGTGGACGGGCTTGCTGCTGAATCGCTGCCGGCACGCGTGCGATGCCGATGGTGTGCGGCCGGGTTGCATGGGCGGCCGCACTCCGGGACAGCAATGGGTGCAGGCATTGCGGCGATGGCAGGCTGCGGTATCGCGCTGGATTGGCAATCTACGGGCGCCGCCGCTGTACGACAATCTGATATAAATCGAACAAGTCGTACGGAAATCCGAACAATGCCCAATCGCCTGGCAGACATGGATGCATTCGTGCGCGTGGCGCGGGCAGGCGGTTTCCGGGAAGCGGCCAAAAGCGCGGGCCAGAGTGCGTCCAACTTCAGCGATGCGATCAAGCGCATGGAGTCCTGGCTCGGCGTGCGGCTGTTCAACCGCACCACGCGCAGCGTCGTGCTGACCGATGCAGGCAAGGCACTGCTGGCCCGCATCGAGCCCGCATTGATCGAACTCGATGGCGCCAAGGAAGTCATGAGCGCGTTCCGCGACACGCCGACAGGAACACTGCGGCTGAACGTGCCGGTCAGCGCGGCTTGTCTGGTGCTGCCACGGATCCTGCCGCCGTTCCTGGCGGCCTATCCGGATATCACCGTGGAGATCCTGACCGAAGAGAGTTTCGTCGACGTCATCGCCGCAGGCTGCGACGCCGGCATCCGCTACGGCGAGCGGCTGCAGCAGGACATGGTGGCCATCCCGATCGGCCCACGTGTGCAGCGCAGCGCAACGGCGGCCGCGCCCGGCTACCTGGATCGGCGCGGCCGGCCGACGCATCCCCGGGAGCTGGTCGGCCACGACTGCATCCGTGGCCGCTTTCCAAGCGGCGTGATCGCCGAATGGGAATTCGAGCGCAACGGCGAAGTGGTCACCATCGTTCCGCGCGGGCAACTGCTGGTGGAGATCGGCGGGGGAATCGAGCTCGCCATTCAATCGGCGGTGGCCGGAAGCGGGATCGTCCACCTGTTCGAGCAATGGCTTCAGCCGCACCTGGATGCGGGCGCGCTCGAACCGGTGCTGCGTCCCTGGTGGCAGCCGTTCCAGGGGCCGTACCTGTACTACCCCAACCGCAACCTCACGCCACCGGCGCTGCGGGCCTTCATCGAATTCGTCAAGCAGTTGCCGGACTGAGCGTGCGCGATGCACGGCTGCCCGGCGTGTCGCACCCTTGGCTGCATCGCCCACTGCATGCGCTGGAGTCAGCGCGCGGCGGGCTGCCGCCGTGCCGACTTCAGGCGCGCCAGCTGGGCTTCGTAGGCGCGGGCGAACTCGTCGCCGAACAGGCGACGGAAGCAGTCGTCCGGATCGCCGCGCAGTTGTTCGAAGTTGTCGCGGTAGCGCTCCCAGTAGCGGCCCTTGCCGCCGAAGCTCAGGCGCTTGCCGCCGGCGTCGGCCTCCTGTTCCAGACGGTCGGGGCTGAAGTGGAACAGCATCGCGTCGAAGGCGGCGCGCATGCCCGCCAGCATCGCCATCTGGTGGCAGCGGATGTCGTCGAAGGCGTCCTCGAAGGCAGGCACACCGGACAGAAACGAAGCGCTTGGCGGGGCCAGCAGTTTCTGCAGCGCGTCTTCGGCGGTGGCGGCGAACTTGAGCGGGTTGTTCTCCGAGCGCTGTATCACCGTCACCGGCAAGCGAAAGGTGTTCTTGATCTCGGCGCGTGCGCGCAGCACGTCCATGACGCCATCCACCACGATGGTGAAGATGCGCTCCAGCTCCGGTGGCACGGCCAGCGTCGATGCCGGCGCGCTGCCTGATCTCTGCAAGGCCAACGCTGCCACGGGTGGCGCAGGGACCGTCGACGCGGGCGGCGCAAAGTCGCCCATCGTCAGGTCCCAGTTCTCCGGTAGCGTGGCGCGCGCCTCACCGTTGCCAGGCGGACGGAAGTGATCGTGACTGGCGTTGCTGTGATTCCATGCGCTGGACCCCACGCTCGGTGCTGGAGCCGGTAACGGGTCGAGCAGCCGCAATGGATCGAGCTCGCGTGGCGTGCTGTCGAGCAGCAGGCCTTCCAGCGGGTCGTCGGTGACAGGATGCGCAGCAAGCGGCGCACCGAAGTCCAGCAGGTCGAACGCGTGCGCAGGCGTGGCAGTGCGCATCGGCGATGGCGGTGGCGCGACCTGGGTGCGGTCGTCCATGGCGTCCGGCAGCGGATCCAACGCAGCTGCGAGGTCCGGCGCGGCGCCCGGGGAGTGCACCTGCACCTGGATTTCAAAACTGTCCAGTTGCAGGCGATCGCCATCGCTCAACGCGCAAGGATCGGCACGCGTGAGCGCCACGCCGTTGAGCGACATGCCATTGGTGCTGCGGTCTTCGATGAAGTACATGCCATTGAGGAAGCGCACCACCGCATGCGTGCGCGAGACGCCTGGCGCCGCCAGCACCCAATCGCTTTCATCGGAACGGCCAATGCTTCCACCGCTGCCGGCAAAGCGCTTTTGCGCGCTGGCCCCGAATTGCGCGGCGTGCACGCCGCCGACGGTGAGAATCAACTGCGAACTGGACACGACACGGACTCCTGCAAACGATGGTGGGCGTCAGACAGCGATGCGCTGCAATTCAAAATCCCTTGCTGGACGCCACACACCGCACCGCGCACCCAGCACGGCCCGGCGACAACCCGACGGCTGGCAGAGGACGGCTGCGCCGCGGCGACTGCAGCGCCGCTTCGATGGCGAACACGGCAAGGTACCCTGCAGACCGTTGATGTCAGGCCGACGCACGGCGCACGGGGCCAGGCCCTGGATGCGAGCGGCACATCCCGACTGCACGCCAGGCATGCCAACCTGTCCGCCAGGTGGGTTTGAGCCTGCTTCCCATGCCTGGTCATCACTGCACCTGCGCATTGGCCAGCAACTCCAGCGCGTGTGCGGCATACCCCGTGCGGCGCGTCTGCAGCTGCGCCGGCTCACGCGCGGCAAGCAAGGTGATTGCGGCGGCCACCGCGCGTGCGGTCAGGTGCTCGGGCGGTGGCACCGGCGTGGCCTGCTGCGGTGGCGCCAGGCTGCCGCCGGACCAGGCCACTGCCGCCGCCAACCAGGCGCCCAACGAGACGTAACCGCCTGCATGCGCAAACGCCTGCGCGGCACGGCGGTGCGCTTCGCTGGGATCGCGCACCCACTTTTCGGCCAGCGCGGCGCCGACGCGGTCTTCCTCGTCCAGCGTTTCGCCGCGCACGCATTGGCACAGCCAGGCCACCGCATAGCGCTTGGGCAGCAGGCGCGCGAGCAGCTTGATCGCATCCTCGCCATGCCCATGCGCCAGCAACGCACGCACCGCTGCCTGCGGCGCCATCGTCGCGCCCAGCTGCGCACGTGCAGCCGCGGATACCTGCATGTCCGCACACGCCTGCGCCAGCGAGAGATCGGGCGCGCTCATCCGATCATGATCAGGCCGCCGCCAACCTGCACCAGCGCATCGGCCTTGATGTTCACCAGCGGGCCCTTGACCGTGGCAGACGCGCCGGCTTCGGCGCTGAGCATGCCGCCCGAAGACAGCTTGAGCGTACCGTCGCCCACCACTTCGGTCGCCGGCGAGGTGGCCTGCAGCTGCGCATCGGCAATCAACTTGATCGCCAGCGAGGTGGTCTTGGCTTCGGAGGTCGCATCGACCAGGATCTTGATGCCGCTGAGCACGATGTCGCCGTTGCGCTTCATCAGCAGACGCGAACTGCCGGTGACCAGCTCGATCTCTTCGCCGGCCTTGAGCAACAGCTTCTTGCCCACATCCACGCTGTCGTTGTTCTCGATGCGGGCACTGCGATCGTGCCTGACCGTGAGGACCTGGTCGTTGGTCACGGTGGCGGTGTGGTCGTTCAGCACCTCTTCGCGCAGATCGCGTTGCGCGCGCAGATAGACTTCTTCGTGGCCGGCCTTGTCGTCGAAGCGCAGCTCGTTGAAGTCCGCGCTGCCGCCGAGCAGGCTGCGGCTACGCATACCGCTCTGGGTCTTGTTGTCCGGCAAGGCGAACGGCACTGCATGATCGGCGTTGTAGACGCTGCCTACGATCAACGGGCGGTCCGGATCGCCTTCCAGGAAGCTCACCACCACTTCCTGCCCGACCCGCGGCAGGCTCATCGCGCCCCAGCCCTTGCCCGCCCACATCGAGGCCACGCGCACCCAGCAGGACGGCGCACCGTGTGGGCGCGCGGACGTGGCCCAGTGAAAGGTCACCTGCACACGGCCATGCGCATCCACCACGATGTCTTCGTCGGTATCGCCGGTCACCACCGCCGTCTGCAGGCCGGCAATGCTGGGGGTTGGCGTGCGCCGCAGGCTACGGAAGGGCAGCCGGCTTTCCATCACCTGCACGGTGCTGGAAAACGGCGCTTCGTCGCCATGCTCCGGCGCGGCCAGCGTGGTCTGTGCCGACAACACCAGATATTGCTGGTTGATCGGAGCGCATGGATGCCCGCGCAGGGTGAACAGCGCACCGACCATCAGGCCGCAGGCATTGGTGGTTGCGTGGTGGCTGGCACGCTGCACGTTGAGCGCCTCGGTACGCACCTGCGCGTAGCGGTTGCCGTCGGCTTGCAGTGCATGCGGACCCGGATAATCGAATGCGTTCAGCGCGTCCACCTGATGCAGCTCGTCCCCGCTGGCGTCGGCCTCTGCTGCCAGTGAGGCACGCGGCTGCTGCGGGTCGTAGTCGGCGAGCGCGTGACGGGTGGGATGCAGCGCGCGGGTGCTGCGCCACTGGCTCACCACCGAGCACAGGATGCGCCGGTGTTGCATTTCAGGCGGCACGTACGGCAGGGTGTCCACTCCGTTGCGTACCGCATGCGCGCCAAGCGCGTCGCAGAGCACCAGCGTGTGCGCGTTGCGCGCATGCGTGAAGTAGTAATAGATGCCTTCCTGCTCCAGCAGCCGGCTGATGAAGCTGAAGTCGTCTTCGCGGTATTGCACGCAATACACCCGCTTGGGGTATTGCGCGCTCAGCTGCTGCTGGATGTCGCTGTAGCCGCTCTCGCCCAGCACGCTGGTGACGATCTCCGGAACGCTCAGGTCCTGATAGATGCGGCAATCGCGGCGCTGGGTCAGCAACCATGGCCGCGGGACCACATGCAGCTCGAGCACGGTGTAGGAAAGCGCGTCGATCACGGTGAAGCCGGCCTGTGCGCAGGTGGCCACGATGCCGTGGTACCAGCGCTGCGTGCCGTTGTCGTCGGCCAGCTCCACGGCGACCGGTGTGGCCAGAAGCGCGCGCAGGTTGGGCTGTGCGTCCGTGCACAAGGCGTCGATGCGGAACTCGAACAGCTGCCCCAGCGCTTCGCTGGCCTGCATGCGGTGCAGCAGCAGGCGCTCGCCAAGGTCGGAGTGCAGCGTGATGGTGCGCGGCATCGAAGCATCCACAGGTGAGTGAGCAACGCACGACGCGCTGACCGGCAGCCCCGGAGTGACGGCCTGCAAGGACCACTGCATGCCATTGCTGCCGGGGTCATGCTCACACGCGTGCGGCCGGCAAAGCCGACATTTCGTCTCAGGGCTGTACAGCTGTGCGTGCGGTCACGACCCAGCCATGCACCGGCTGTCCGCGCTCGCTGCGCAGCACATCCAGCGCGATGGCAATCGGCTGCAGGCCGGCGCTGTGCAGCGCGGCCAGCACATGCGCATGGCTATGCCGGTAGCGGCCGCTGGCATCCAGTTCCACCGCATCGGCGGCGGTCTCCAGGGCTTCGACGGTAAAGCCCAGCACGCCGCCCGGCCGCAGCGCTGCGGCTGCGGCGGCAAGCACCGGGTGCAGCGCACCGAAGTACACCAGCGTGTCTGCCGATGCGATGACGTCCCAGTGCGTCGGCCGGCCTTGCAGGTAGGCGGTGAGTTCGGCGACTTCCAGCATGTCGTAGCCGCCGCGCTGCCGTGCCTTGGCCACCATGCCCGGCGACAGGTCCACCCCGACCAACTGCTGCGCATACGGGCGCAGCAACGCTGCGCACAGCCCGGTACCGCAGCCTGCATCCAGGATGCCGAGCGCAGCCTGCGGCGCGGGCAGACACGCGGCCAGCGCCTCGCCCAGCCGCTGCGGCGCGCGGTAGTCCAGGTTGTGCAGCAATTGCTCGTCGAAGCTGTCGGCGAAGCCGTCGAACAGCTCGCGCACATAGGTGTCGCCTGCACGCGGCGGCGGTGCGGCGCCACCGCAGGCTGCCAGCATGTGCGTGGCCACGGCATTGCCCGGGTCGCGCGCCAGCCATGCACGGTAGACCGCCTGCGCCTGGATGTGTTCGCCCAGCAAGTACAGACCGGTGCCCAGGGCCTCGCGCGCATGCAGGTGCTCCGGCGCCAGGCTGCAGGCCTGCTGCAGGCATTCCACCGATTGCTGCAGGTGCTCGGCGGCTTGCGCGTTGTTGCGCAGGAACAAGCCGAGCAGGTAGTGCCCGTGCGCCGATTGGGGATAGGTGTGCAGCAACGCAGCGTGGGTCAGGAAGGCTTCCTCCGGGCGGCGCTGCGCTTCGAGCACGGCGGCCAGATTGGCCAGCGCATCGGCATGCGCCGGTTCCAGCGCAAGCGCACGGCGATAGCACTGTTCGGCATCGCCCAGCCGGCCGCATTCGCGATGCACGTTGCCCAGGTTGTTGCAGGCATCCGGCTGCGCAGGCGCCAGCCGCAAGGCCTGGCTGATGACCTCCACCGCCGCTGCGCTCTTGCCTTGCTGATGCAGCAACACGCCCTGGTAATGCAACGCCTGCGCATGGCCGGGCTGCACGTTCAGCAGTTGGGCATACGCCTGCGCGGCCTGGTCGAGCCTGCCGGCGCGATGGGCCTGCATCGCGCTGTGCAGCACGGCGTCCAGGTCGGTGTGTGTGTGGGCGATCGCGTGGCGGGCAGGCTGCATGCGGCATCTCCTTGGTGGCTAGGACGCAGGCGATGCGTCGAATGACGGCGGATCGGGCAACGCTGGCGTGCCGTTGCTGGCGATGCATCTGCGCGTGGACACTGCGGTCGCGACGCTCAGCTGTTTTTCGCAGCGTTTTTAACTCTTCTGAAGACGCGCAGAGGCCGACCATGACGACCGCTCGGTTGCATGCGCACGCAACCGGTCGCTGCGATGGCGCCGCTGCGGATGCAGCGACGATCGCCGACGTCTCGCGCGCCGCGGCGCCATGTGTCAACCATGCAAGCCCAGCGCAGTGCGCACCCCGGCCAGGCCATCAGCCGATCAACACCGTAAAGCAGCCCAGGCTGATCACCCCGCCATGCGCGGTGCTGTCGCCCAGACGGGCCGCCGGTTGGCCGCTGATGATCACGGTCGGCGCGCCCACCACGATGCTGTCCGGCGGGCCCACGCACACCGCCGAATCGCCAATGCGCGCGGCCGGCAGGCCACCGATCAACACCGTCGGTGCGCCAGGCCCGATGATCGGCCCGCCCACATGCGGCACCACCCCGGTGACCATCGGGCAGACATGCAGATCGGTCAGGCGTGCGGCAGGTTGCACGGGGGGCTCCGGCGCTGGCAGTACGGGCACTATCCCGCCGCGTGACGCCGCCGACCCGGCAATTCGTCTCAGCGCCGCGCCACCGACGTTGCCGTCTCCACGCTGGATGCGGCTGGCTCCGCCAGCGCCAGGGTCTGCCGTGCCGCGCGCAACGGCTCTTGGGCATCGCCAAAGATGCCGGTGAGCACCTGCACCGCCTGCTGCGCATGCGCGCGCGCGGCGGCGGTCTGGCCGAGCGTGCGCTCGGCCTCGGACATGCCGCGCAGGATCTCGGCGGTCTGCGGATGCGCACGGCCCAGCACCCGCAGCGAGGCCGTCAGCGCGGCGCGCTGTTCGGCCAGCGACTGCGCTGCCTGCCCTGCATCCAGCAACCAGAACGCGTGGTTGCTGCGCAGGCCGATCGTCTCAGGTGCGTTTTCGCCAAACACCACGCGCCCACGTTGCAACGCCGCCCGGTAATGCGGCCCGGCCTCGGCCACCTTGCCCTGTTGCCGCAGCGCGCCAGCCAGGTTCGCTTCCACCATCAGCGTATCGATGGCGTTGTCGCCATAGAGCTTGCGGTGGATCTGCAGCAGCGGCGTCAGCTCGGCCTCTGCGCCGGCGAAGTCGCGCTGCATCAGCAGATACACCGACAGGCTGTTGCGCATCGACAGCACAAACGGATGCTCGGGCCCGTCCAGGGCGATGCGGTCGCGCAGCAGGGCGCGCTGCAGGATGATCGCCGGCGCCAGTTGCCCGACCTCGGCCAGCATGGCGGCGTAGACGTTGCCGGCGTTGATGCGCTGGCCCGCACGCGTGGCGGGGTTGGCCAGCGCCGCCACGTAGGCATGCCGGCTTTCGGTCATGGCCTCGGCAATGCGGCCCCGGTCGCGCAGCGTCCAGGCCAGCCATCCGCGCATGTCGTTGGCCATGGTCTGCTGCTGCGCATCGCCACGCTGCGCTTGCGCGATGCCCTGGCGCAGCAGCTGCGCCGCTTCCTCGCGCTTGCCGGCACCGCGCAGCGCCTGGCCCAGCATGGAGGTGGCCTTCAGCGCCGGCAGGCTGCCCTCGCCCGCGCTCTCCCGCGCCAGCCGCTGCGCGGTGCGCAGGTGCTCCACCGCCTGCGGATACTTGGCCAGCGCAATCAGGGTACGGCCCAGTGTCAGTTCGACATCGGTGCGTGCATCGGGCTGGCCGCCCAGCTCGCGTGCCGCACGCTGCGAGGCCTGCTCCAGCACGCGCAGCATCAGCGTCTTGTCCAGATCCTGCGCCACGCCCGGGTCCACACTGGACAGCACCGAACTCATGAAATCGCCGGTGACCCGCGCGCGTTGCGCATCGCGCGCGGCCTGCTGCAGCGACCACAGCGTGGCGCCCAGGCCGCCGATCGAGGCCACGGCCACCAGCGCGCCGGCCAGCACACCGCTGCGATGGCGCTGGGTGAACTTGCGCAGCCGCAGCCAGCGGCCGGCCTGCAGGGCGCGCGGCGGGTAGCCGTCGAGCCAGCGGTGCAGATCGTCCAGCAGTGCCGACACCGACGCATAGCGTGCACCCGGTTCCGGTGCCAGGGCACGCAGTACGATCGCATCCAGGCCATCGCGCAGCTGCTGCAGCAATTGCACGGGGGTGGTGGCGCGCGCCGCGCAGATGCGTGCGCGCGCATCGGCCGGCACCGCTGCCACCCGTTGCGAAGGTGGCTGCGGCACGCCATCGCTGCCGGCCACCGGCGCCAGCCCGCAACTCAATTCGTAGAACATCGCGCCCAGCGCATAGATGTCGCTGCGTGCGTCCACCTCCTGCGCGCCGCGCGCCTGCTCCGGGCTCATGTAGCCGGGCGTGCCGCGGCCATGCGCCGAGGTCAGCCCCGGGTTGGCCGCATCGATGGCGATGCCGAAATCGATCACCCCCGGCATCGGCCGCCCGTCGATATCACTGACCAGCACATTGCTGGGCTTGAGATCGCGATGGATCACGCCCTTCTGGTGTGCATGCTGCACCGCCTCGCTCACCCGCAGCATCAGCAGCACGCGTGCATGCAACGACAGCCGGTGCTCGTCGCACCACCAGGTGATGGGCTCGCCGCGTAGGTACTCCATCACCAGGTATGGCCGGCCCTGGGCGTCGGTGCCCACATCGTGGATCTGCGCGATGGCCGGGTGCACCATCTGCGCCAGCAGCCGGCATTCGAATTCGAACAAGGCCCGGCCCTGCGCATCCAGCGCGTCGGCGGCCACCAGCTTGATCGCCACTTCACGCTCGTAGGCACCATCGGCGCGGTGGCCCAGGTACACCTGGCCCATGCCGCCGGCACCGAGCAGGCGGTCGATCGCCCACGCGCCGAAGCGCGTACCTGCCGGCAGTTCCGGCAGCGGTGCGTGCAACGCGGCCACGGCCTGTTTCAACGGCGCGCGTATCCGCAAGGTGGCCTGCGCTTCCACCTCCAGCATCGCCAGCAATTCATCGCGCAACACGGCATCGTCGCCGGCCTGCGCGCGCGCGAACGCGTCGCGCTCTGCGGGGGGCAACCCGCAGGCCTGGTGAAACAAGGCCTCCAGCCGTTGCCAGGTGGTGGCCACGCTCACAGCTGCGCCGCCAGCCAGACCCGTGCAAAGCGCAGGTCGCGCTCCAGCGTGGGCACCGACACCTCCAGCTGCTCGGCCGCTTCGGCCACGCTGAAACCCACCAGTTCGGTCAGCGCGAACGCGCGGGCCTTGCGCTCGTCCACCTGTGCCAGCTTGTCGAAGGCATCGGCCACCAGCATCAGCGCCTCCGGTCGCGCTGCGCCATCGGACAGGCTGATGGTCAGCGTCACCGCCTGCCCCAGCCGCTTGGCACTGGCCTGCTGGCGCGCCAGATCCACCAGCAGATGCCGCATCTGCAAGGCGGCCACTGCGTAGAAGTGGGTGCGCGACCGGAACGCCTGCTGGCCGTGCTCCAGTCGCATCCAGGCTTCATGCACCAGCTCGGTGGCCTGCAAGCCGGCACGCGCATCGCGCCGCAACTCACGCAGGGCCGTGGCCCGCAGCACCTCATAGACCTGCCGCGCCAATGCATCGCCTGCCCCAGGCTCGTCGCGCTGCCAGGCCTGCAACAACTCGGTGATCGGCAGCTCGGACATCGAGGTCCATCTCGCCTGCGTGGACGCGCAGTATCCCGCATTGGCGAGCAAGCGGAACAGCCAAAACGTAACGGTTTAGGGCCGCGCCCGCCTGCGCTCACCGCCAGGCGGGCGCGGCCGGTGCTCGGTGCGGCATGTACCCCTCGTACACTCCGGTTGCTGCGCGCCGCCGGCACCCACCTGACGACCGCGCGCTACGGTTTGGCAGCCGCTCTTGGCTGGCTGGGACGTGGCGGCAGGCCGGCGGCGGCGTTTGTGGCCAGCTAAACCGTCATGGTCAAAGCGTTACCGGTCCCCTTGATAGCGCACCCGCCCCATCCGGCTCACGCACCTAGCAGCCAGGCTCACGTCCGGCCGCATAGCGCAGGCCCTGCCGCAGCTGGGCCAGGAACTGTGCATTCGCATACACCGCCGCGTCGTGGCCCAGCCCGGTGTACCAGGCCCGTCCGCCGTCGAAGGCATGGCACCAGGCGATCGGGTGGTCGGCACCCATCGTGCCGCCGACATACAGCCGCTCATCCACTGTCGCGATCACCTGCACCTGCCCGCGCGGGTTATGCCGGTAGTTGTAGATCTCATCGGTGATCGGCCAGCTCGTGCCGACCGCCTGCCCCTCTCGCTCAGGCTGCACACGCGTGGACTGCAGCCCCGGCGGATGCCCCTTGAACCAGGCCCCGACCAGCTGTCCGTACCAGGGCCACTTGTAGCCGGTATCCGCGGCCGAATGCACGCCCAGGAAGCCACCACCCTGACGAACGAATCCTTCGAACGCCTGCTGCTGCGCCGGCGCCAGAATCTCCCCGGTGGTGCTGGCGAACGCCACCACGCGGTAGCGCGCCAGGTTGTCGGCGGTGAAGACATCCGCGTCCTCGCTGTGATCGGCCGCCATGCCCTGCTCTGCCGCCAGCTGGCGCAATGCCGCCACCGCCGTCGGAATCGACTCGTGACGGAATCCGGCGGTCTTGCTGAAGATCAACATCCGCTCCGGAGCGGACGCGGCAGTGGCGGTGTGGGAGGCGAGCATGCAGATCAGGACGAACAGGAGTCTGTGCATGCGTGCATTGTTGCGCGATCTGCGCCTTATTCAAATAGCGCTGGCCCACTACGTCGCTGTAGCGCCAGTGATCCCGACGCATACGCAGCGAACTGAAGCCGACGTCGTGACACCGATCTGCACTCGGTGCAGGCGTAGCGGGCGCGCCGTATTACACCTCCTGCAACGCTTGTCTTTGTCGACGCCAAATGGTGTGTCCTGGCGTGTCGTGAGACATCCAGCTCAAGCCGGAGCGAGCCCTGTTTGATTGCCGCCCAGGCACATAGTGCAGGTCGGTCCATCGATACTTTGCTCAAGCATCCAGGAGGCGTTGATCACTCTACACACACTGAGTTAGACATAGACGCGCAACTGGATAGGTATCGCGTGGCATGCAGCATGCCGATACGGCGGAGCTTGCCGGCGTACAGCGACGCAGGCCACTCACGCTCAGCGCTTGGCCGCCTCGCATAGCTTGCGATTGAACCAGGTGGATTTGGCAATGGGCAGGTACGCATCCCAGTCGCTGGGCGGAAGCATCGTGCTGTTCTTGTCCAGCTCCGCTTGGAACGAGGCCTCGTCGCGGCTGCGACCGGCCATGGTCTGATCCAGCGCCTTCAGGCACTCCTGTGGACGGTTCAGACGCAGCAAGGTGAGCGCGCGGTCGTTGGCCAAACGGTCGCGATCGAGCCAGTTGAGGAACTCGCCGCACTCGCCTGTAAACGCCTGCATGCCGGCAAGTGCTTCGGCATAGCGCTTGCCGCGGTAGTC
This sequence comes from Xanthomonas sp. 4461, assembly GCF_024806475.1. Classification (NCBI taxonomy): domain Bacteria; kingdom Pseudomonadati; phylum Pseudomonadota; class Gammaproteobacteria; order Lysobacterales; family Lysobacteraceae; genus Xanthomonas; species Xanthomonas sp. 4461. Next base: position 289,352 of record NZ_JANTYV010000004.1, read on the forward strand.
CCGCAGATACGCCTCACGTCGTCGGTTACTGCTCGCGAAGGTGCAGCCGGCCGGCAACTGCAGATAGTCACCTTCGAAACGAGCGCGCATGCCGCAGTAATTGCGGCAGCTATCCTGGGTGAGTGCGGCAATGCTGAAGCCACCCGCCACTGGCTTGAACGAGAGCTTGCAGGGCGCATCGCCAACATCGCTCACTTCGGCCTTGTCGCCCTGCAGCGTGCCCTCCAGCGAACAGCTGTGGCCGTTGGCGCCCACGGCGAGAATCTCGAAGTGGCGCGCACCACCCTTGTCGCTGACCTGCAGGCTGCCCCAGCCGTGCTTGGTACTGTATTGGCCGGGCGCCGGACCAGCCGCCACCGCGCCAAAGGCCACCAACCCCACCAGTATTCCGCACCATCCATATCGCCTTGCCATCGCCTCGTCCTGTATTCGACCAAGCGGCAAGTGTGCGGCATGGCGGCGACGCCAGGCCAGTCAGGTGTAGACCATCAACCCCAGCAGATCCAGCGCGCCATGTGCCAGGATCGCCGGCCACAGTCGCCCTCGCCCGGCCACCCACCAACCCAGGATCAGCCCGAGCATCAAGATGCTGATGGCGCCAATCGGACCCTGATACAGGTGATACGAGGTGCGGATCGCCACGCTTACATTCACCGCGAAGGCCCGGCCATGCCGCGGCTCCAGGGCGCGGATCACGTAACCGCACACGAATACTTCCTCGAAGATAGGATTGATCAGCGAGATCGCCAGCACAGCCGTGATCGATAGCCGCCCGACGACCATCGCATCGAATGGATTCGTGTTGCTCCCCAAGCTCCAGTTCAACAGCGTCAGTGGATAGGTGACCAACAGGCACACCGCCAGCAAGCCGAGCCCCGCCGCCAAGTCGCGCCGCTGCCACTGCAGCCCCAGCGACTGCGGCCTCCATCCGCGGAACCACAGCACTGGCAACAAGATCGCCAGAACGAGCAGTTCGTAGAACACCATGCCCCACAGGCTCGCGTCGGAGAAGACCGGCTCTACAGCATCGCGCGCGACTGCCGAAACGCTGGACCAGATCGAAAGCCCGAACGCAATCGTCACCACGAGCAACAACTCGCCCCATCTGGCAGACCCTCCTTCACGTTCTTGCATCGATCTTCCTTGGCATGCCTTGTTTGCAGATACTCGACTTGAAACGCGCTGTTTAGCGACAGGCCTGCACGACCGCTCGCTCGACAGCCTGCATGAAGTCCGGATCGCGACGCATCGTAGTATCGGCGCGTGCGCTGTCGCGCACATGGGTAGCGCGCGTACACGCCTCCGGGCTCGGCTGGCGCTCGTAGCTGATCAGGCGTAAGCCCAGGTTTGATTCCTGGTTATTGCCGGGCGCCGCTTGCGTACCCGCCTGCGCAGCTGTGGCCGTTGCCGTCGGGGCCGGCGCGGCCGGCGCGGCTTGCTTGGTCCAACGCTTCTGCTCGGCGCCGTCGGCGCACGGCGTGGACTGGTAAACGGTCCCCAGCTTTGCATCGCTGCACTTGTAGGCCGACTGCGCCGCTGCCGGCAATGTCAGCATGTACATCGCTATCGCAAGACTTCTTTTCATTTGTGCCTCCCCCAAACGGCATAGCTTACCGATAGCAGGGAGCGAAGCGTTGTCTCTTGGAGCACGCGTCCTGTTCTTCGGCGGCGAAGATGGGTAAAGCGCGCCTGGCGTCTTGTTACCGACCGGCTTGGATCGTCGAAAAACCGGCACATTGCCGATGGCAGCGCCAAGCGGACGCACAGTAGTCACCGGCGACGCGCAAGCACAGCGCCCCCCGACGCATCTTTTCTCTCGCATTGAGCGGCTCCTCGGCACCGCAAGTCGCTGTTGTCGATCGACAAGTTAACCTTACCCCGTTGTCCGACGACTCGGCCGCGTGGACAGCCGAGCAGTTCATCCAAGTGATGTTGGTAAATCACTCTGATCCCTATGTTCCGCAGCCACCTCGATCAACAACGTGCACTTGACACACCGCGATTCCAGATACAGATCGAAGCGATGCTAGGCCGCTACGTAGCGATTCGGCCGCAGACGACCGAGCGCTTCGTCCAAGTGAGATCGGTGAATTCTAAGACCATTTTGTTCTTCCTTTGTTTTGCTCCTTTAGTTTTGCTCCTTTGTTTTGACCTCTTTGTTTTACACTTCTCCCATTCCCGCCCTAGAGCACAAGGATCGTCATGCCTGTCATCCATCGTCGTGAGCTATTAGTTGGCGGATTGACGTTGCCACTGTTGTCACTGCCAATTGCGGCTCACGCGAAGAGACCAAGCGCTTATACATCGTTCGAGACGTTACTGCGCCCAACCGTGCACACCGGTCACGAACAGTGGTTCTTGCAAGCGCGCATGGACCATCACCACGTACCAGGTGTGGCAGTTGCAGTCCTGCGCGAAGGGCAGATTCACAGCATCCAGGGCTTCGGATCGACAACGGCCGGCGGTCGCTCGCCAATCGGCGAAGACACCTTGTTCTCGGTTGGATCGGTCAGCAAGGTGGTGACGGCCGCGCTGTGCGTCAAGCTTTCCGCACTTGGCATCGTGGATCTGGACAAGGATGTCGGCACCTGGCTGCGCCGTTGGCACATACCGCAAGGGCCGGACGGCGATACCGGCAAGATCTCACTGCGCATGCTGCTGTCGCATACAGCAGGTTTCAACGTACATGGTTTCAAGGACTTCGACCCAGGCGCAGCGCTGCCCACCCTGTTACAGACGCTTACCGGAACATCGCCTGCAGTCAATAAGCCATTGCAGCGGATCGACAGTGCCGGCATCCACGCGCGTTATTCCGGCGGCGGCTACATGATCGCGCAGGCGGTGATCGAAGACGCCGTGGGCAAACCGTTGAATGCGATTGCCACCGAGCATCTTCTCGGCCCCCTGGGCATGCGCAGAAGCCGGTTCGACGCAAGCCTTGCCGCAAATACACGCGATGTGGCGCACGCCCACGACGACTCAGGTGCTCCCGTCGCACTGCCGCGCGGATGGCAGAGTTTTCCGGAGCTGGCGGCGTCCGGCTTCTGGGCCTCGGCCAAGGAGTTGAGCCACTTGGTCATCGCGCTGGGTAGCTCCTACCGCAGCAGTGGCGGATTCCTGCCGCAAGCACTGGCAGTTGACATGATGGCCGAGGTGTCCCCCGGCATTCACGGACTTGGGCCGCGCCTTGCCGGGCAAGGCCAATCGCGAATCTTTCATCACGCCGGAGCCAACGACAGCTACAAAGCCTATCTCGAGGGAAATCTCGAAAGTGGAGACGGCCTGATCGTGCTCACCAACGGTGAAAACGGCGATCTGCTCCATAACGAGATTCGCAATGCGGTCTCCGATACACAGCACTGGCCGGGCGATTGGTCTGTGCAAGTCAGCACCATCGATTTCACCGCCCTCCTGAAAGACTACACCGGCCGCTACGTGCGGCGGCCCAATCAGGAACCGTTGCTCACCGGCGTGCTGGACATGAGCTTTCTCGGCGAACAGGTTGTGATCTCGCAAGGCAGCGAGGGTCTGGTGTTGGAGGGAAAGAGCAGGCCTCGCGCGCTGAAGCCGCTCAGCAGCCACCGCTTTGTTGCCGATGCATCGATTCCTGCAGGGACACTACAGTTTCAGTTTGATCGAGGCAGCGATCGTCGTGTGGTGACGCTGAGAGTGATGGCTGGGGATGGAGTGATGGTATTCGAGCGTGACGGAACTAGTGGGTAGGGGTGATCGATCACCTTACGGCTTAGGGAACCTCTGAACAACGCATCGCAGATACGCGACACTATCCACTCACGTTGAGGAGTGATGCATGCAACTGACGTTCGGTGATGCTGAGGGCCAGGGCAAGCGCAAGCAGACCCGGCGCGAGATCTTCCTGGCCGAGATGGAGCAGGTGGTTCCGTGACAGCAACTGCTCGGGCTGATCGCGCCGCACTATCCGGTGTCGGGGCGGCTAGGTCGTCAGCCCTACGCCCTGGCGACGATGTTGCGGATTCATCTGCTGCAGCAGTGGTGTGCGTTGAGCGATCCGGCGATGGAAGAAGCGTTGCACGAGATTCCGACCTTGCGGCGCTTTGCCCAGCTCGGTGGGTTGGACGACATTCCCGACGAGACCACGATTCTCAACTTTCGGCGCCTGCTGGAGACCCATGGCCTTGCGGCACGGATGCTGGACGCCGTCAATGCACATCTGGCGCGCAAGGGCCAGAGCCTGCGGTCTGGCACGATCGTCGATGCGACGCTGATCGCTGCGCCCAGTTCGACCAAGAACGCCGATCACGCGCGCGTGGCCCGGGGCGACGCGTGTGCGTGCACCCCTCAAGGCATGCGACCGCCTGCTGTGCAATCGTGCGTTGTACGCCGAGCGGTCCGTGATCGAGCGGGACATGGCGAATTGGCTGTTGCGCGGCACGCAGCCGGTGATCGTGATTCGATTGGAGCGATCTGAAGCCGGACAAGTCTTGGTGCCTGTTGCGCGTCGCCGTGCCGATCGGTGGGCGCACGCGCACCTTGCTGGACATGGTGGTCCACGGGAAACAACAGGGCTCGCCTGGGGCAGAGAAGCGTTTTCTGCAGTAACTGCGCGCACTGATTCCAGACGATGTACGTCCAATCCTGGTCACTGACGCCGGGTCCCGCACGGCATGGTTTCGCGCGGTGTCGGCGATGGGCTGGGATTGGGTCGGGCGTCTGCGCGGACGCACGCAGGTCAAACCGCAAGACGTGCCCGATGATGCATCGCAATGGATCGATAGCCGACGCCTGCATGCGCTGGCGTCCAACCGTGCACACGAATTGCCACCGATGCAGGCCAATCGCAGCGATCCGCTCGATTGCCGCCTGGTGCTCTACGCCAAGACACCGCAAGGACGGCAGCAACGCAATCGACGCTCACCCGCCAAGGTTTCGCGAGCATCATCAAGTCTGAAAGCAGCAGAACGTGAGCACGAGCCATGGCTGATCGTTGTCTCCCCGCTGTTACAAGCACCCAGCGCGAAGCAATTGGTCAACCTGTATGCACGACGGATGCAGATCGAGCTGGCACTCCGTGATCTGAAGTCGCATCGCTACGGCCAAGTGATGGAAGACAGCCTGACCCGACGCGGCGAGCGGCTGCAGATCCTGTTGTTGCTCAACACGCTGACCACCTTCACCAGTTGGCTGGCAGGACTGGGCTGCGAAGCCATCGGAATCGCGCACTGGCTATCGCCCCGTACCAGCACACGCAAGCTCTATTCGACGCTGCGTGTCGGCCGCGAGGCGTTGGTCAGGCGTTGGCCGATGGAACCTGTCTCACGCTGGCTAGAAAGCTTGCGCACATTGCCCGACGCAGTGCGCGAACAGATGACGCTGGTGCCGTAAAAATGTGGGGATACCTAAGAACCTGACCCCGTTACCCCGCACCTACCCCCCTCACCGGTAAATTTACTCACACTTCGAAAAATCTGTAGTGGTCTAATATTCTAACTATATAGAAATCTTAATGCCGCCTCTGAAACTTACCAATCCAGGCTTCGGTGTCATCGCAGCATCAAATGACGAACCCGCAGCTGCCTTTTCAACCACGGACATCTCCTCGCCACTAAGATTAAATCCAAGAAGTTCTTTTTCATTTTCAACTGCAGATGCCTTGCGATAGCCAAGTGAAGGTTTTGCCTTATCCGGATAAATCTTCGAAGCAATATTAATCTTCAGTACATCCGATGACCAGCCGCGCCGGGACATTCTTTCAAGTCTAGATTTTAGAAAGGAACTAAGGACCGGCCATGAGTGATTACCATAGCGGGGGTTATTAGCAATCCAAGGGTTCATCAACTCGGGGCGCCTAAAATCACTGGTCTCTATGGTAACTCCTTCACGTGCATTTCGATCAAATACGAGACCCCAGACAAGTCCTGATGACTTGAACGTGGAACTAGTTTTAGCGTTCTCCAACCCAAGTTTATTCTTAACAACAGAAGCGCAATACCACTGAATTCGATGCGTGAAAGCTCCGTGATCGCTTCCCACATAGTCTTTTGCCAGATGCATCGATTTTATTGCCCCACCAAATTCATCATCACCTAAATTATTGTAAAATGACACACATTTTCCAGCCTCACTTATTCCCTGAAACCCTTCCTTAATCTCCGTTTCGGCCAGCACAGTTGCCAACAAGTGCTTAGTTGCGTCCAAGCCAGTTTCTTTGCATGCGAATTCCAATTTTCGGCCATGCTCAAAACTCGAAAAGCTATTGAGCTTTATTTTGCTTTTTCTGAACGCAGCCCCTGTCCTAATATTAAATAAATCAATCATGGCATTATCGAGTAATTCCAACGCCTCGCAGAAAAGCTCATTTTCTGGATTAAGAAAAGCTCCAATCCTTGCCAGATCGCGAATATATTTTGCATCCCTTGGTGCAGGGAATTCACCCCGCTTAACCCCCCAACCATCCTTATAGACCAAGCTTTCAAATTCTTTCAACATCGCTTCATACGTTGCCATCATTATTCTCCTGATGCCTATTTTTTAGGAATTCGTAAACGAAGTTCCTGTTGCAAGCACTTATTTCGATCTGCAAAAAACGATCACTAATATTCGATTGCTTCAGAAATTTCCGCGAGACCTCCGGCAACATCGTGTTGGTCAAAATCGCATCAATCATCCGCCCACCCGACTCGCTCTCGGTACACCGGCTCACCACCAGCTCCACCACCGAATCGTCGTACTCGAACGGAATCCTGTAGCGCTCTTCGATCCGCTTCTTGATGCGATTCAACTGGAGCTTGACGATCTGGCCGAGCATGGCGTTGCTCAGCGGGTAATACGGAATCGCTACCAGCCGCCCGAGCAATGCCGGGGGAAATACCTTCAACAACGGCTCGCGGATGGCCTTGGCCATGCCTTCCGGATCCGGCATCAGCTCCGGATCCTTGCACAGGCTGGCGATGAGGTCGGTGCCGGCGTTGCTGGTGAGGATGATCAGGGTGTTGCGGAAGTCGATGCGGCGGCCTTCGCCGTCTTCCATCCAGCCTTTGTCGAAGACCTGGAAGAACAGTTCGTGGACATCCGGGTGGGCTTTCTCCACTTCGTCCAGTAGCACCACCGAGTACGGTTTGCGTCGCACCGCTTCGGTCAGCACGCCGCCTTCGCCGTAGCCGACGTAGCCCGGCGGTGCGCCCTTGAGCGAGGAGACGGTGTGTGCTTCCTGGTACTCGCTCATGTTGATGGTGATCAGGTTCTGTTCGCCGCCGTACAGCGTTTCGGCCAGGGCGAGCGCGGTTTCGGTCTTGCCGACGCCGGAGGTGCCGGCGAGCAGGAACACGCCGATCGGTTTGTCCGGGTTGTCCAGGCCGGCGCGGCTGGTCTGGATGCGCTTGGCGATCATCTCCATGGCGTGGTCCTGGCCGATCACGCGCTTGGCCAGTAGTTCGGGCAGGCGCAGCACGGTGTCGATCTCGTTGCGCGCCATGCGTCCGACCGGGATGCCGGTCCAGTCGGCGACCACGGCGGCAACCGCCTGGTAGTCGACCGTAGGCAGGATCAGCGGCGATTCGCCTTGGAGTGCGCCCAGTTCCGCCTGTACCAGTTGCAGGCGCGCGAATAGCGTGTCGCGATCAACCTGCACCGGTGCTTCGAGCACGGCAGTGTCGCCAGACGCCGCCTGTGCGGCATCGGCATCGGCCTCCGCTTCCAATGCACTGCCAGTGCCTTCCATCGGCGCGTTACCACTACGCAGTTGTGCACGCAGCGACAGCAGCTCATCGACCAATGCTTTCTCGCCAATCCAACGCTGTTCCAGATCACGCAGGCGGCCATGCTCGCTTTCCAGCAAACCGGCACACGCAGCAGCACGCTCCTCCACCACGATGCCGATCGCACGCTCGCGTTCGATGATGGCGTGCTCGGTGTCCAACGCTTCGATGCGGCGGCGGCTGTCGTCCACCTCGGCCGGGGTCGCGTGCAAGCTGACCGCGACGCGTGCGCAGGCGGTGTCGAGCAGGCTCACCGATTTGTCCGGTAGCTGGCGCGCGGGGATATAGCGGTGGCTGAGCTTGACTGCCGCTTCCAGCGCTTCGTCCAGGATCTGCACACTGTGGTGCTGTTCCATCATCGAAGCGACACCGCGCATCATGCGCACCGCCTTGGCTTCGTCCGGCTCATCCACCTGCACGGCCTGGAACCGGCGGGTCAGTGCGGGATCTTTCTCGATGTACTTCTTGTACTCGGCGAACGTGGTCGCGCCCACGGTGCGCAGCGTGCCGCGTGCCAGTGCAGGTTTGAGCAGGTTGGCGGCATCGCCGGTGCCGGCCGTGCCACCGGCGCCGACCAGGGTGTGGGTTTCGTCGACGAACAGGATGATGGGCTTTGGACTGGCCTGCACTTCGTCGATGACCGCGCGCAGGCGCTGTTCGAACTCGCCCTTCATGCTGGCGCCTGCCTGCAACAGGCCGACATCCAGCGTGCGCAGTTGCACGTCCTTCAATGCCGGTGGCACATCGCCACGGGCGATGCGCTGCGCGAAGCCTTCCACCACTGCGGTCTTACCCACGCCTGCCTCGCCGACCAGGATCGGGTTGTTCTGGCGGCGGCGCATCAGGATATCGACCACCTGGCGGATCTCGTCGTCGCGGCCGATGATCGGATCGAGCTTGCCCTCGCGCGCCTGCGCGGTGAGGTCGGTGGTGAATTTCTTCAGCGCCTCCTGCTTGCCCATCGCGGCCGGGGCGATGGCGCCGCTGGCCTCGCCCGGTGCCGCCGCCTGGCCCAGCGAGAAGCCATCGCTGGGCAGCAAGCCGTCTTCCGGCGAGCCGGCGACGATCTCGGCGAAGTGCTCGTCCAACACAGCAGGCTTGAGCTTGTCGAACTCCTTGGAGGTCGCCAGCAATGCATTGCGCAAGCCACGCACGCTGAGGATGCCGACCACCAGGTAGCCGGTGCGCACCTGCGCCTCGCCAAAGCTGAGCGAGGCATACACCCAGCCGCGCTCCACCGCTTCTTCCACATTGGCAGACAGGTCGGTGACGGCGGTGGAGCCGCGCGGCAAGCTGTCGAGTGCGGCGGTGACATCGCGCGCCAGCGTGGACGGGTTGAGCTGGAAGTGTTTGACGATGCGGTGCAGGTCCGAGTCCTGCAGCTGCAGCAGCTGATGCAGCCAGTGCACCAGCTCCACATACGGGTTGCCGCGCAGCTTGCAAAACACGGTGGCACTTTCGATGCCACGATAGGCGAGTGGATTGAGCTTGCCGAACAGGGCACTGCGGGAGATCTCGGCCATGGTGCGTCCTTCGAAGTCGGTACGTTGCGTGTGAGCGTGCGTGTGAGTGGCAGTGGCAGCGATGCGGTCAACCGGAGGGGTGAAGCACCACCTCGTCGGCGTCGGCGATGCTCCAGGCGCGGCGGCCGATCCAGGTATCCAGGCCCAGCCGGCTATTGCGCGCCAGCTGCGGGGTGGGCACCTCGTCGGCCTTGAGCAATAGCTGCAGCTCCCAGTCGAACTCGTCGCCCAGATAGCTGCGCACCGCGGCGGTAAGCTGGCGCAGCGCCTGGCCACCGGGCAGGAAGCGTTGAAATGCGATTCGCGGCAATGGCCCCAGCCGGATGCGCACGCGCTGTTGCGCACCGCGCACCTGTGCACCGACCACGCTATCCACACCCAGCCGCGCATTTCGTGGGCCCAGGCCTAGTTGCAACTGCGCACCGGCGGGAAGCCGCATCCATTCGGCAATGAATTCCTGCACCTGCACCGGCCAGTCGAACAGTTGCTGCAGCACGGCACGCAAGCCTTCCGGTGTGCGCGTGGCCGCGCCAAACCGGCCGGCGTGATAGCGGCGCGCTTCGTCCGGCAGCGCATCGCGTTCGCGCAGGTGTGGGCTGGCGATGCCGACCAGTGCATCCAGCCATGCGCGAAACTGATCGCTGGCTTCTCGCTCGGCCTGCACGCTGGGCTGCGCCTGCGCCCAGGCACGATAGAACAGGCTGAGCATGCGGTGATGGAACACATCGGCAAACGCCGCAAAGGTGCCGTCCTTGGATTGCTGTGCACGCTCGATGGCGTATTCGGTCAGGTGCAGCGGCAGCGGCGCGTTGGGGCCGAATAGCCCCAGAAACACGCCGTATAACGCGGCCGGTCGATCGTTGGTTGCCGGCACGTAACGCTCAAGCGCGCGCGGTGCGAATGCCAGCGATGGCGTATGCCGCAAACGCAGCACATCGTCACTGGCGCGCGCCGATTCACCCAGGCGCGGCTGCTGCGGATGGCAACGCTCGATCGCGCGCAAGGCCGCGAACGGGGTGAAGTCCTGGATCCGGGTCTGCAGCGCCTGTGCCAGCGCGGCAGCACCGGTGCTCACAGGCGCGGTCGGGAGCCGGGCTGGGCTGGCCATCGTGCCACCTCGTTGCGTTCGGTGGTGCGCAACACGGTTTCGGTAAAGGAATTCACCGAAACGTAGCGCGCAAAGAAGTGCCGCAGTACCGAAGCCAGCAGAAACGCACCGGTGCCTTCGAAGGCTGCGTCTTCGCAGGTGAGCGTGATCTCCAGGCCGCGGCCGAAGGTGATCGGGCCGGGCACCGGAATGCGCCGCACGATCGGCGTGCCGGTAACCTGCTTGACCCCTTCGATCTGCCGCTGCGCGGAGGCATCGAACGGGTCGCAGTACAGGGTGAGGATCTCGCGCAGCGCCGCCGCACCGTTGGGTCCATCTTCGAACAGCGACAGGTAATTGAGCTGCAACTGGCTGAGCAGGCGCCACGCAGTCTGCCCGTCGGACACCGCCGGGCGCGGCTTGGTCGGCCCGGCCACGCAGCGCACGCTGCGCACCGGCACACCGCTGTCCATGCTGAAGTCGGTAGTGCCCTTGCCCACCGGCATGTGCAACGGCAGGTCGCGGTTGCTGCACCACAGCTGCAGCCCGAGCTGACGCAGGTTGCTGGCGCGGGCCTGGTCGTTGGCATCGACCAGGCTGACGAACACCTCGCTGCCTACGTAGCTGGAGCGCGCGCCATCGCGGCGTTGCCGCGCCGACAGCAGGCGTGGCTCGCGACGCATGCTGTAGAACGCGCCATGCCGCGCATGCCACGTGCGTGCATCGCCGCCATAGAACGCGGTGAAGCGTTGTTCCGGCTCCTGGCGATCGCCGAAGCCTTCCACCTCGCCCAGATGATGGATCTCGAAATCCATCGGCCGGGTGCGATCGGCCAGCACATGATATTCGTGCTGGCCGGCCTGCAGATGGATGCGATCGGCGCGGCGTTCGAACAGGTTGATGGCCGGAGTGCAGAACAGGGTGAAGTGTTCGGCGCTCACTGCGGCGGCCAGGCTGGGCACGCTGCGCGACAGCAGAATCACCACCTCGAAACTGGCGCCGTGCAGGCGACGCAACGCAGCGCGCAAACCGGTGAGTTCGGCAAACAGGAAGCGCTCCGGGCACGCGAAGTATTCCTGCAGCAAGCGGTAGCCACTGAAGGAGCGTCCGTCGTACGGAATCAGGCTGTCTTCATCGGCATAGCCGCGCATCTGTAACGCGTCGTCGCCCTGCAGCGTTTGCAATGGCGCTCCCTGCGCATCGCTGCCGCGCACCAGCACGGCGCTGGTGTCGGCATGCAGTTGTTCGTACAGCCGCTTGGGCAGGCCATCGGCACCGGCCAGGAACAGCGGCAACCGGTCCAGCGCCAGGCCTTGGGTCTGGGCACCGCCCACCAGCTCGAAGCGCAAGCGGATGCCGGCGCGCACGTTGCGCCCGGGCGGTAACGCGACGCCTGCCGCCGCCAACGCGGCCGGCGATTCCAGGTACTTGGCTTCGGCCAGCTGCAGCGGCCACAGCGTCACCGCATGAGCGGTGCGAAATTCGCAGGCGGTGCGCTCACCGGCGCCGATCAGGCTGCGCAGTGCGCTATGGCGCGGCACGCTGACACCGGCGCTCAGGCCGCTGTCTTTCAGGTCCGGCTGCAACTGCACCACCGCCATCGATGGCAGCGGCGCCAGGTAGTGCGGGTAGACCATTTCCAGCAGGTGCTGGGTGAAGACCGGGTACTGCGCGTCCAGCTTGAGTTGCACGCGCGCAGCCAAAAACGCAAACCCTTCGAGCAGGCGCTCCACATACGGGTCGGCGCATTCGAACGCATCCAGCCCCAGCCGCCCGGCGATCTTGGGATACTCGCGCGCAAACTCGGCGCCCATGTCGCGCACGTGCTGCAATTCGCGGGTGTAGTACGGGAGCAGGCGCGGGTCCATGGGATCAGCCGTGGCCCTCCATCACTTCAAGCCGGCCGGTTTCCAGGTCCAGTGCGGTCTTCAGATACAGGTTCAACGGCAGCGGCTGCGCCCACATCTCCGATTGAATGGTGAACAGCAGCGAGCGCTTGTCCATGCGCGCGGTGTCGGCATGCACGCTTACGCGCAAGGTGTCGGCGATCAGGCGTGGCTCGAAGGCCAGGATGGCGTCGCGAATGCGCTGCTGCAGCGCGGCCGCATCGATCCCGGACACGGCTGCGCCGGCCAGATCCGGGATGCCGAAGTTGAGCACCGAGCGACGGATCTGCGGATGCGCGTCCAGCGGCCGGCTGGTTTCCAGATTGACCGCGTTCAACAGCCACGACAGATCGCGGATCACGCACTCGCGCAGACGTGTGGCCGAGATCACGCGTTGCTCGCGGCTCTCTTCGCGCTGGCTGGGTGCGGCATCGGTGAGCCGGTCCAGCAACGAGGGCTGCAGGCGTTCGGTGGTGGTGAGCTCGGCCATGACGATCAATACGCGTCGAACTGCAGCTCGCGCACCTCGAGCAGCGCAACCTCGCGCGACTCGGTGCCGAGCATACGTTGGCCCAGGCCGATTTCGCCTTGCGCACCTTCGGTCCATTCGGTGCGGCGCGCCAGTTGCAGCTCGCCCGCATCCAGATGTTCGCTACCGGGATATCGCACCGGCATATACCCAAATACCTGGCCGCCATTGCGCCACAGCACGCTCACCGGCGCCCACACGGTGTCGCGCAGGTCCACCGGCGCTTCGAAGCGCAGCTGATGGATGTGCTGCAACGGTGCCCAGGCATAGCCGCTGTCGAGCATCAGTTCGATACATGGCCCGAAGCGTGCATCGGCATCGGACAGCCATTCGAAGCGCTCGCCATCGAGCACGCCCGCGCTTGCCGGTGCCAGTTCGAAGGCTTGCGCACGCAACGCGTTCGCCTGCGCGCCATGGCCTTGCGCCGATAGCCGCAGCGCCTGCAGATGCAGCGCCAGCCACTCGGCCGGCTCGCCGATCACGTGTGGCAAGTGGGTGCCGGCAAACACCTGCGCCCGTGTCTGTTCGCCCTGCAGCACGGTGAGATAGGTCTGCACCAACGGCTGGGTGGTGCCATCCAGCTCGCCGCAGGCACGCAACTGGTCGGCCGCACGCGACCACTGGCCCAGCACGGACAGCAGCTGAAACAGGAACACGCGCTGCGCAGCATCGGCCGGTTGCCGACGTACCTGCTGCACCAGCTGTTGCAATGCCTGCGCCGGCTCGCCACGGGCAAGCAGGGTCTGTGCGGTGGCATCCATCGCGCGTGTCCTTGTCGAAGAAGGTGGCGGTGTCATCGTCGACACCGCCGGTGATTGCATTGCAGGCATCGGGTACAGCAGCACACCCTCGCGCGCGGTTGCCGGAGAACCGAGGGCGACGCGATGCAGCCGGCATGAACGCGTGGCGCATGCCGATCTCCCATCCGCTTCGCTATCCGGCGATCTCGCACGCGGTCTGCGTGGCGCGTTATGCCTTGGCGACGCCCTGGATGTCGTAGGTGAACTCCTTCGCCCCGCCCTGCGCCGTGCCCTTGTCGTCCTGCGGCTGGAAGCCGTACTTGAACTTGCCGAAGTGCAGCGTCACGTTTTCGGTCAGCCGATCTTCGCCACCGGAGCCGCCGGTGGACAGCGAGGTGATCAGCACGCCTTCGCTCAGCTCGATCGTGAGAAAGTCGCTCTGCTCGCCGGTGGCGTTGGTGACGTACAGCCAGGCGTTTTCCACGCGTGCACCGGTGCACACTGCATCCAGCAGCGCGTTGGAGCAGCCGTCCACGTACTTGGTGATGGAAATGTCCTGCACGTGCGCCTTGCCGCCGCTGGCCGAACCGCCGCCGGTATGCAGGTCGCCGGAATTGCTCGCGCCCCACGACCACGCCAGGATCGGGATCTCGCCCTTGTGTTTCTTGTGGTTGGACGCGCCTTCGATCTTGACCTTGCCGCTGCCGAACTTGATGTGCATGTCGAACGCCATGGAACTGCTCCTTCAATGAAAGTGACAACACAGGGGTGGCGCAACGCGCAGTGGCGTCGTGCCCGTGACGCGAATGCGTCGGATCAGGCCTTGGCGGCCGAGGGCAGGCGCGAGACCAACCGCAGCGATACGGTCAGGCCTTCCAGCTGGTAGTGCGGCTTGAGGAAGAACTTGGAGCTGTAATAGCCCGGCGCGCCTTCCACTTCCTCCACCACCACTTCGGCAGCGGCCAGCGGCTTGCGCGCCTTGGTTTCTTCGCTGGAGTTGGACGGGTCGCCATCGATGTACTGGGTCACCCAACGCGTCAGCCAGCTCTGCATCTGCTCGCGGTCGGAGAACGAGCCGATCTTGTCGCGCACGATGCACTTGAGGTAATGCGCAAACCGGCAGCACGCAAACATGTACGGCAGACGCGCCCCCAGTGCGGCATTGGCGGTGGCATCCGGGTCGTCGTATTCGTCGGGCTTGTTCAAGGACTGCGCGCTGATGAAGGCGGCCATGTCCGAGTTCTTGCGATGCACCAGCGGCATCAGGCCCATCTTGTCCAGCTCGGCCGAACGGCGGTCGGTGATCGCCACTTCGGTCGGGCACTTCATGTCCACACCACCGTCGTCGGTGGGGAAGGTATGCGTGGGCAAGCCTTCCACCGCACCGCCGGATTCGATGCCGCGAATGCGCGAGCACCAGCCGTACTGCTTGAACGAGCGGTTGATGTTCACCGCCATCGCATAGGCCGCGTTTTGCCAGGTGTATTTGCCGGAATCGGCGCCGGTGGTGTCTTCTTCGAAATCGAACTCGTCCACCGGGCTGGTGGCCGCGCCGTAGGGCAGGCGCGAGAGCGTGCGCGGCATCGCCAGACCGATGTACTTGGAGTCTTCGGACTCGCGCAGCGAGCGCCATGCGGCGTAATCGGGCGTGGAAAAGATCTTGGCCAGATCGCGCGGGTTGGACAGCTCGTTCCAGTTGTCCATGCCCATCAGTTTGGGCGCGGCTGCGGCAATGAACGGGGCATGCGCGGCCGCGGCAACCTGTGCGATGCCGTTGAGCAGCTCCACATCCGGGGGGCTCTGGTCGAAGTAGTAATCGCCGACCAGACAGCCATACGGCTCGCCGCCGAGCTGGCCGTATTCCTGCTCGTAGACCTTCTTGAAGATCGGGCTCTGGTCCCAGGCGGTGCCCTTGTAGCGCTTGAGCACCTTGCCCAGTTCCTTCTTGCTGATGTTCAGCACGCGGATCTTGAGCTGCTGGTCGGTCTCGGTGTTGTTGACCAGGTAATGCAGGCCGCGCCAGGCGCCTTCCAGCTGCTGCAGATCGGCGTGATGCAGGATCTGGTTGAGCTGCTGGGTGAGCGTGCGGTCGATCTCCGCGATATAGGCCTTGATGGTTTGCGAGACGTCTTCGCTGACCACATCGCTGCGGTTGAGCACCTGCTCGGCGAGCGTGCGTACCGCCGCTTCCACTTCTTCCTTGGCGCGTTCGCTCTTGGGGCGGAACTCGCGATTGAGCAGCGCGGCAAAATCGCCATGCTCGCTGGTTTCGGTACTGCTGCTGGCCAGTGCGGCTTCGGTGGCGGACATGGCGTCAGGCTCCTTCCGGCTCGGAGGCCGGCTTGGCCGCCGATACCAGCGACTGCAGCAATGCCGGGTCGCGGATGGCATTGGCAATCAACTGCTCTGCGCCGGCCTTGCCGTCCATATAGGTGTCCAGGTTGGCCAGCTGCGTGCGTGCCTCGAGCAACTTGGCCAGCGGCGCGACCTTGCGCGCAATGGCGGCCGGCGAAAAGTCGTCCATGCTTTCGAAGGTGATATCCACCGCCAGCTCGCCTTCGCCGGTGAGCGTATTGGGCACCTTGAACTGCGCGCGCGGGCGCATCGACTGCAGGCGGCTGTCGAAATTGTCGACATCGATCTCCAATGCCTTGCGCTCGTCCAGCGACGGCAGCTCGCCGGCGTTGGCGCCCGACAGGTCCGACATCACGCCCATCACGAACGGAATCTGCACCTTCTTCTGCGCGCCGTAGACCTCCACGTCGTATTCGATCTGCACGCGTGGCGCCCGGTTGCGGGCGATGAACTTCTGACTGCTGGCCATGCCTGATCTCCGATTGAGCTTGCCCGTTGCGCCAACGTGCGGGGCACGTGCGCTGTCTTGTGGCCTGGATATCGCCGGCCCGGCCGATCGCCTGGAGCCTGCGTGCGACGCCGGTGCTGCGGGCCTGCCCGCAACTGCCGCACCACGCGGACCCAAGCGACAGGCCGTGCGATGACGCCTCTTCAGCGTTGCGGCAAGTCTAGGAATGCCCCTGCGCGCTCACCCGACAAATCGTCTCAATCGTGCCGATGCGTGATGCGCGGCCGACTTCGTGAAAGAAACGTGATGGGTTGGCGATGCTTTTTTCGGTTGATCAAAGGACAGGCCCCGGGGAGTGGGCCGCAGGCAGTACCGCATGAGCATCAGCTACTACAGCGCCATCGTTCCGCAAGCGTCCTCGACCATGGAGGCGCATGCGCCGCTGATGATCGATCTGCTGGCCTATATCGAGCAGCACATCGGCGAGGCCGAGCTCGGCACCGAGTCGTTGCAACAGGCGTTCGCGCTGTCGCGCGCGTCGTTGTATCGGCTGTTCCAGTCGCGTGGCGGCGTGGCCAGCTATATCCGCGAGCAGCGCCTGTGCACGGCGCACCGTTATCTGCAGGCGTATCCGGAGTGCAGCCTGACCTGGCTGCTGTACGAAATGGGGTTTGCCTCGGAGCGGCAGTTCCAGCGCGCCTTCCAGCAACGCTTCGGCATGCCGCCGATGCAGTGGCGCCGCCAATGCCGTGCCACGCCGCACGCACCGGCACCGCGCCGCGGCCACTACATGCCGATGTGGCGCTTCATGCGCGAACTGAACCACGAGGTGCTGCCCGAGCGCGCATCGCTGCGCCATGGTGTGCTCACGCCCACCGCAGGCTCGCCGCTGGTGCATGCCGAAGCGCTGCGCCGGCTCGCCCGGCCGGCGCCACGCTTTGCCGCGCAGCTGGAACCCATGGAGGGCTGAGCGCAGTGTTTGCGTAGGAGCGCACCTGGGCGCGATACGGCATTCCCGGTAGCGCCACGTCGCGCCCGGGTACGCTCCTACAACCACGCGTATGGATCAGACCGCGCATCTGCTGATCACGGTCCTGCCTACTTCGTGTACACCGCAAACCCGGACGCTACGTAGGAGCGCACCTGGGCGCGATACGGCATTCCCGGTAACGCCACATCGCGCCCGGGTGCGCTCCTACAACCACGCGTCTGGATCAGACCGCGCATCTGCTGATCACGGTCCTGCCTCCTTCGTGTACACCGCAAACCCTGGACGCTGCGTAGGAGCGCACCTGGGCGCGATGCGGCATTCCCGGTAACGCCACGTCGCGCCCGGGTGCGCTCCTACAACCACGCGTATGGATCAGACCGCGCACCTGCTGATCGCGGTCCTGCCTACTTCGTGCACACCGCAAACCCTGGCCGCTGCGTAGGAGCGCACCTGGGCGCGATACGGCATTCCCGATAACGCCATATCGCGCCCGGGTGCGCTCCTACAACCACGCGTATCGATCAGACCGCGCACCTGCTGATCACGGTCCTGCCTACTTCGTGTACACCGCAAACCCTGGACGCTACGTAGGAGCGCACCTGGGCGCGATGCGGCATTCCCGGTAGCGCCACGGGTACGCTCCTGCATGAAACGACGCGATGGGTCGCCTGCGTATCTGCTCATCAACGCGTTCGTACCACGTCGGCCTCAGCGAATTACCAGGACCGGAATCGTGCTGT
Source organism: Xanthomonas sp. 4461 (assembly GCF_024806475.1). NCBI lineage: Bacteria > Pseudomonadati > Pseudomonadota > Gammaproteobacteria > Lysobacterales > Lysobacteraceae > Xanthomonas > Xanthomonas sp. 4461. The sequence continues at coordinate 307,387 of NZ_JANTYV010000004.1, forward strand.
GCGTGAGCACTTCCACCGTCTGGCTACCGAGCAGCATGCGGCGCACGCCACGTCGCCCGTGCGAGGTCATGATGATCAGATCGCTTTTGCATTCTTCGGCGGTCTGCACGATGCCTTCGGCCGCGAAGCGGTCCAGCACATGCCGTGACGTGGCCTTGATATTGGCGGCTGCCGCCAGTTCCAGCGCAGGACGCAGGATCTTCTCGGCAGCGGCTTCGCGCTCGGTGCGGTATTCCGGGCTCGCCTCGTACCCCACGCTCCAACCCATCGCGTCATACATGCCCATCGCCCACGGCTCGGACACGGTGACGATGTCGACCTTGGCACCGGTGGCCTTGGCCAGTTCCAGCCCTTGAAACAAGCCGCGATGCGACAACTCCGATGCATCGATGGCGATGAGAATACGTTTGTACATGGTGACCTCCTGCAGAGATGGCATTGCTGCCGTTTGTGGTGCCGGACTCACGGTGACAGGCACTGGTGCTGGTTGCCTTGATGTGGATCAATGCTGCAAAGGCTGGCGTGGCACTTAATGTTGTTCTGCTACGACGTGCACTGCATGCAAGGCCGATCACAGCGCATGCGGCGCGTCGTTCAATCCGCTCAATCCGTCGCCGCGGCATCCGGATCGGGCCGCATCCCTCGCACACGCGCGGGGTTGCCCACTGCCGTCGCACCCGCCGGCACGTCGCGGGTGACCACCGCACCGGCGCCGATCAATGCATCGTCGCCGATGCTCACGCCCGGCAGGATGATGGCCCCGCCACCGATCCACACGTTGCGCCCGATACGGATCGGCTTCCCGAATTCCAGGCCGCTGGCACGCCCCACGGCATCACGCGGGTGATCGGCAGCGTAGATCTGCACGCCGGGGCCGATCTGCGTGCCGTCGCCAATGCTCACCTCGCAGATATCCAGGATCACGCAGTTGAAGTTGAGGAACACGCCCGCACCCAGGCGGATGTTGTAGCCGTAGTCGCAATGAAACGGCGGGCGGATGACCGCGCCCGCCCCGACCTCGGCCAACCGCTCACGCAACAGCGCATGTCGCTGCGCGGCAGTCTGCAAGGCCGCTGCGTTGTAACGCACCATCCAATCGGCAGCGGCCGCCTGATCGGCCTGCAGCTCGTCGTCGGCAGCGTTGTACAGCTCGCCTGCCAGCATTTTGTGTTTTTCGGTGCGCATCGGGCGGTGTGTCTTCATGCAGTCGGTTCGACCGCAGCGTGTCACGAAAGCTGCCGTGAATGCATCGGGCAGCGCACAACAGCGCGGAGCAGTCTGGGGCTGTCGACCTGATTCGTGGCCCGCCCCATCTCCGTGCCAGAACGGCAATTCGCCGGTACGCCCCTCGTAGCGCCAAAGAAGGTAGAGAGTCGTTGTCGGGAGGGTATGGACCGCGCGCAGGAGCCGCAACGATGGCGTTGGCAGCGGGATAGTTGATACTTTCTGGAAAATTGCGGTTCTAAGCCATGCTCGCTCAAGGATGACTCCATGAAGAAGCTTCTTTACGTCTGCCTGGCCACACTGCTCGCGATCTGCTGCAGTGCACCCGCCCATGCCACCTCAAGCCTGTCCTTCGAAGGCGGCGGTTACGCAATGACGTTTGAAATCGGCAACGATGGTCGTCCCGTGATCGCCAGTATCCATTTCTATGCGCCGGGCGATAGCAAAGGCGTTCCATTGCGGAACGACTTCCAGGTCAAGACGTTCGATACCAAGCGCAGGGTATTGCGGCTGATTTACCCGGGCGGCGACCAGGATGCGCCACCATTTACGCTGGTCGTGCTGGCGAACAAGTCGACGCTCACCATACATGGCAAGCGCATCAACTCCACCTTCAGCTGGGAGATGTAGGCGTACGACGACGAAGTCGCTGCAATGCCTTCACTCCACTCCAGCGGCAAGCAGTGAGGAAATCTCGGCGCGTTTGATCAACTCCGACATCAACCTGCTCTGCCTCCCTACCGATAGCTCACCGACGTGCCATCGTCGCTCCCCCAGGTCCAGGATTGCCGGTGATGCAGGGAAGACCTACACCACCGTCAAATTCGCGTACGCCATCACCAGCCACTTGGCACCGACTTCGTCGAACTGCACCTGCACGCGGGCATGCGCACCGGCGCCTTCGTAGTCGACGACCACGCCGCCACCGAAGGTAGGGTGCTCGACGTTGGCACCGAGTTTGATCGGCGCGGTCTCCACGATTCCGTGCACCGGGCCGCCACGCGCTGCGCCCAGCGAGGCGGTGCGCGAGACCTGCACCTTGGGGCGCACTTCGTTCAACAACTCGCGTGGAATCTCGCGCAGGAACCGCGACGGGACGTTGTAGTTGTCCTGGCCGTGGATGCGTCGCGATTCGGCGTAGCACAGCACCAGCTTCTGGCGCGCGCGGGTAATGCCCACATACGCCAGGCGCCGCTCTTCTTCCAGCCGGCCGCTTTCTTCCAGCGAACGCGCGCTCGGGAACAGGCCATCTTCCAGGCCGACCAGAAACACGATGGGGAATTCCAGACCCTTGGCCGAATGCAGCGTCATCAGCTGCACGCCTTCTTCGCCGGCCTGTGCCTGGCCTTCGCCGGCTTCCAGCGAGGCGTAGGCCAGAAACGCGACCAGCTCGGTCATGCCCTGGCTGTCTTCGTCATCGGGCCGAGTGAAGCGCGAGGCCACCGACACCAGTTCGTCCAGGTTCTCGGTGCGCGATTCCGAATCCAGCCCGCCGCGGCTTTCCTTGGCCCAATGCTCGCGCAGGCCCGAGCGCATCAGCACATGGTCGATGCGTTCGGCCAATTCCATTTCGCCGGTTTCGGCGTGCAGCTGGCCGACCAGGCTCAGGAAGGTGGCCAAGGCATTGCGCGCACGTGCGGCCAGACCGTTTTCCTGCGTGGCCAGCATCGCCGCTTCCCACAACGACAGCGCGTTGGCGCGTGCCAGGCGGCGCACTTCGTCCAGCGTACGGTCGCCGATGCCGCGCGTGGGCGTATTGACCGCGCGCTCGAACGCGGCGTCGTCGCTGCGATTGGTGAGCAGGCGAAGGTACGCCAGCGCATCCTTGATTTCGGCACGCTCGAAAAAGCGCATGCCGCCGTACACGCGGTACGGCAATTGCTCGGAAATCAGTGCCTCTTCCAGCGCGCGCGACTGCGCGTTACTGCGATACAGCACCGCCACTTCGCCGTAGCTGCCGCCGTCGCGCACCCACTGGCGCGCGCGCTCCACCGCGTAGCGCGCCTCGTCGACCTCGTTGTAGGCCGCGTACAGATCGATCGGGTCGCCATCGCCGGAATCGGTCCACAGCTGCTTGCCGATGCGGTCCGGATTGTGCGCGATCACCGCATTGGCCGCGCCCAGGATGTTGGCGCTGGAGCGGTAGTTCTGCTCCAGCCGCACGGTCTGGGCGCCGGGGAAATCCTTGAGGAACTTCTGCACGTTCTCGACCTTGGCACCGCGCCAGCCATAGATGGCCTGGTCGTCGTCGCCGACCACGAACACGTGCCCGGTCTCGCCGGCGAGCACGCGCACGAAGGCGTACTGGATGGCGTTGGTGTCCTGGAACTCGTCGACCAGGATCTCGCGGAAGCGCGCACGGTAATGCGCCAGCAAGGCCGGAGTGTCGCGCAGCAGTTCGTGCGCGCGCAGCAGCAGCTCTGCGAAATCCAGCAGGCCGGAGCGGTCGCAGCGTTCCTGGTAGGCCGCGTACACCTGCCGGCGTACCTCGGTCCAGTCGTCGTTGGGCTCGGGCTGGATATGCTGCGGACGGCGGCCCTCGTCCTTCTGCTCGTTGATCCACCAGCTCATCTGCTTGGGCGGATACTTGCTCTCGTCCAGTTCCAGCGCCTGCACCACGCGCTTGACCAGCCGCAGCTGGTCGTCGCTGTCCATGACCTGGAAGCCTTCGGGCAGCCGCGCGTCCTGCCAATGCAAACGCAGCAGCCGATGCGCCAGCCCGTGGAAGGTGCCGATCCACATGCCGCGGCTGCCGTTACGCAACTGCAGGTCGGTGCGGTGGCGCATTTCGCCGGCGGCCTTGTTGGTGAAGGTCACCGCAAAGATGCCGTGGTTGGGCACGCCCTGGACTTCGTTGAGCCAGGCGATGCGATGGATCAGCACGCGCGTCTTGCCGGAGCCGGCGCCGGCCAGCACCAGGTAATGCCCCGGCGGCGCGGAAACGGCCTCGCGCTGGGCGGGGTTTAAATGATCGAGCAAATGAGAGACATCCACCGGCGCATTTTACCGGTTGTGGCGTCGCTGCGGCTGAGATTGCGATGAAGCGGTTGGGATTGCTGCCCCCATCCGCCCTTCGGGCACCTTCCCCCGCAGGCGGGAGAAGGGAGAAGGCAGGCCGCTGGTTGCTCTGTCACCTACAAGAGAAGGCAGGCCGCTGGTTGCTCTGTCACCTGCAAGAGAAGGCAGGCCGCTGGTTGCTCTGTCACCTGCAAGAGAAGGCAGGCCGCTGGTTGCTCTGTCACTTACAAGATAAGGCAGGCCGCTGGTTGCTCTGTCACCTGCAAGAGAAGGCAGGACATTGGTTGATCTGCCGCTTGCGAGAGAAGCCAGGACGTTGATTACTCTGCCGCTTGCAGGAGAAGCCAGCACGTTGGTTGTTTTCCCGCCTGCAAGAGAGCGCAAGCAGATGCTCGCCGTGGCAGAGCCCCTCTCCCGCCTGCGGGAGAGGGGTTGGGGTGAGGACACGAGGCGCAGCCACGACGCAGTGCGTGCGGGTCACCCGAGGCTTTGCTCGCACCCTCATCGGGCGCTAAGGGTCGCCTTCGCCCATCGAAGAGGCCAATGTCGCGGCCGGAGACGCCAGCCAAGCTGCTTTTCCTGTCCCCACACGCCTATCAGCGCTCCAGCAGCACATCGCGCGCGATCGCCGCTGCCTGCTCACGCAACTCCGGCACCGCCAGGCTCTCCCACAGCGCGCCGATGCGCAGGCTGCCGATCACCCGCAGGCGCGGGTTCGTCTGACCGTCGGCATCGATCAGGCTGCCATCGGCAGCGGTGTCAACGCCGATGCCGTGCGGGCCGGCCATCGCGATGCCCTGCCCCAGCAACTGCTGCAGCAACGGGTTTCGCATCGCCTGCACGCGCATTTCCACGCCGGTGGCATTGACCAGCGTCTGCACGTCCAGCTGCAATGCATGCCCGGCACGGGCAGCGCCCGCACTCACGCGCACGCATGCACCGACCTCAAATGCCACATCCAGCCGCGCGCGATGCAGCTGCAGTTGCCCGCGCGCCTGCATCGCCTGCAACTGCGCATGCACCGGTGCGGCAATGCGATGGCGATGCACATCCCAGTAACGCACCACATGCCGCAGGAAACGGCGCTGATCGGCTACGGACAAGGTTTGCCACAAGGCCTGGCTCAAGGGCCGGATGCGTTCCATCACCCCCTGCCACGGCAGCCCCTGCGCCAGCGCCAGGCGGGCGTGCCGGCGCAACGCGCGCATGCGCGCACGCAACGGCAGCGCCAGCAGCGCTTGCGGGTCGAACGCGGCCACCGCGCCATGCGCATGTGCATGCGGCAAGGGCAACAGCCCGTGCCGCGACACCACATGCACCGCGCCGCGATGGGCCTGCGCAGCCAGCGTCACCACCGTGTCGGCCATGCTCAGGCCGGAGCCGACGATGCACACTGCGGCGTCCTGCGGCAACGCGGCCACCGCCTCGGTGTCCCAGGCCTCCACCCGCTGCGCAGCCGACAGGCCGGTGGCGCCACGCAGCGGCAACGGGCGCAGCGCGTTGCCAACCGCAAGCACCACTGCGGCGGCCTGCAGCGTGTGCCCGTCGTCCAGGTGCAACAGCGCACCGTCTGCGTTTGGCTGCAAGGTCTGCACGCGTGCGGTACGCACGACCAGGGCAGCAGGGCTGGTCGCACGCGCGGCCTGCAGACGATCGCGCAGATAAGGCGCGTAATGCCTGCGCCCGACGAACTGTTGCGGCAGCTGCGTATCGTCCAGCTCCGGGCAAGATGCGTGCGCACGCAGATAGTCGACAAAATCCTGCGGCGCATCCACCAGCGCACTCATGCGCGCGGCCGGCACATTGAGCAGATGTTCGGGACGCGTGGTGGAGTACGCCACGCCCTCGCCCAGCAACGGGTGCGGCTCGATCAACACGATCCGTCGCGGCTCTGCGGCCTGACGCAACAGTTGCAGCGCCACCAGCACACCGGATGCGCCACCGCCGACGATGGCGATCGTTGCATCGCCGGGATCACGCACTGGATTCATTGCGGCATTGTAGGCGATGGCTGCGCCGGACCCCCGATCGCCGCGTCCCGGCTGCGCAGACGCCTCGCCGGCCGGCCCTGGGCTTGCCAGGTTTCCACGCGCCCAGCATCACCAGCGCTTACGATTGGCTGCGCACGCTCGGCAAAGGCCCTGGGAGGCCCACAGCATGTCTGTTGCATTGGTCAGGCTCATCGTCTACGTCCACGATGTCGCGGCAATCAAGGCCTTCTACCAGGCCCATTTCTCACTCCCCGTCCTCGAAGAGATCGCCGATCAGTGGGTCGTCCTGGCCGCAGGGCAGATCGAGCTGGCGCTGCACCTGGCCGGCGACAGCTACCGCCAGTTGCCGGCATCGCCGGGATCCGACCCGCCACGGCCGGCGGCAGGCTCCACCACGAAGCTGGTGTTTGCCATCACCTCGGACCTGGCGGCCCATCGCGAGCAACGCCGCAGCGCAGGCGTCCCGGTGGGCGAGCTCAAACGCTACGCCGGCTTTGCTTACCAGATGTACGACGGCCGCGACCCGGAGGGCAACGTCTTCCAGGTGATGCGCCTGGACTGACGTAAGGCCGCTACATCAATGCATCGGCCAGGCGTGCGATGCCTTCGCGGCTGCGGCGCCAGGCCGGACGGCGGCGCCACTGTTCCAGGTCCAGCGCACGCGCATTGGCCAGATAATCCTGTTCGATCTCGCGTAGCCGCTGCACCACGCCCCGGTCGTAGCAGAGCATGCCGATCTCGGCATTGAGCGCGAACGAGCGGATGTCCAGATTGATCGAGCCGACCAGGGCGATGTCCTGGTCCATGCTCAGATGTTTGGCATGCAGGAAGTGAGGACGGTATAGCGCAATCTTCACCCCACAGCGCAGCAACTCCTCGAAATACGCTTCCTGCGCCCATGCCGCCAGGACCTGGTTGTTGCTCTCCGACAGGATCAGCTGCACATCCACGCCCGAGACCGCGGCGATGCGTAGCGCACTCAGCAAGGCTTCGTCGGGAACGAAGTACGGCGTCACCAGCACCACCTTGCGCCGCGCCAGATGGATCACCGCATTGATAGCATCACGCGCGTTTTCGAACGGATATGCCGGCCCGCTGGGCAACAGCTGGGTGGCGATGTTGGCCTCACATACCGGCGCATCCGGCCAGACATCCAGCCGCTGGCCGGTTTCGGTGAACCAGTCGCTGGCGAACACCGCTTCCAGATGATTGACCACCGGCCCGCGCACACGCGCCACCAGCTCGCGATTGGGCACACCGTCGATGAAGCCGGCGTCGGCCAGATTCTGCGAGCCGACAAAGCCCACCTGGTTGTCGATCACCGCGATCTTGCGGTGATTGCGCAGATCCATGCGCCCGCTGCGGCGCCAGCGCAGGCCACCGGGCAGCACCGCCAACACCTCGATGCCCTCGGCCTGCAGGCGCTTGCGATAACGCCGCAGGCCGCGCTTGGCGCCCACTGCATCGAGCAGCACGCGGCAGCGCACGCCGCGCGCGCTTGCCCGTTGCAACGCTGCCACCACCGCATCGCCCACCGCATCGTCGAACATCAGGTAATACAGCAGATGCACGCGCTGTTCGGCTGCATCGATCGCAGTGATCAGGGCCTGCAGCGACTGCGCGTAGTCGTCGAGCAATTCCACCGCATTGCCCAGGGTCGGCATGAAATCGCCCTGCCGTTCGATCAGCGGCACCACCTCGGCGCTGCTGGTATCGGCCTGCGGCGTCCAGCGCAACGCATGCAAGGGAAGCTGCTGTTCGCGGATCACCTGCGAAGCGGTGGCCTGTCGCTCCACGCGCAGCCGCGACACCCACGGTTGGCCGAGCAGCAGATACAGCGGCAGGCCGGCCACCGGCACAAACCCGATCAGCAACAACCAGCTGCGCGCCGCGCCTGGCGTGGTGCGGCTGGGAATCCATAGCAGCGCGGCCAGGCGGATCGCCCAGTCCAGTGCCAGCAGCCAGGTACCTTGCGACCAGTCGGGCATCAGCGCTCCATGTTCATGAGGAAGCCGATTCTGACCCGGCTGCGGGTAAACGCAACGGCGCAGTGCCCGCCGGCTGGATGCAATGGCGAAACGGGCCGGCATCTGCCGACCCAGGATGCGTGCGCTCGGCGCACACCTGCCGCAGCGTCTGCACGAAGGCGGTCTGCGCACGCGTGGGGTGCCAGTCGCTGCGCGTGGTCATGCCGATCTGCCGACGCAAGCGCGGCCCGGCGCTGCCGATCTCGCGCAACAGGCCGGCGCGGCGCTCGAACAGGAACTGGTCGCGCGACATCAGGGTCAGCCAGTCGTCTTCCAGCAGCAGCCCGCGCACGGTGAGCTCCGCACCGCATTCGATGCGTAGCGGCGGCGGCTGCAGCTGCCGATCGCGGAACATGCGCTCCCAGCGCTCACGCACCGGCGTGCCCGCTGCGGCCATCACCCATGGGTAGTCGAGCAGCTGCGCAAAGGCGTACGCCTTGCCGGCCAACGGGTGCCCGCTGCGCGCCACGATCACCGGCTCGTCGTCGAACAGCGGCTCCTGCAGCACGTCGCGCACCGGCAACGGGTCGCGTAGCGCACCGATCAGCAGGTCCAGCCCGCCCTCGCGCAGATGCGCCAGCAACTGCGCATACGGGGCTTCGACCACGCTGATGCTGGCGGCCGGGTGCGCACGCGCAAACCGCGCCAGCGCCTGGGGCAGCAGGATCGCCCGCGCCAGCGGCATCACTCCCACCACCACCCGCCCGGCATCGTGCGAGCGCAGGGCGGCCACTTCGTCGAGCGCGGCGCGCACCTCCGCCAGCGCCAGCCGCACCTGCCGCAGCAGCCGCTCCGCCACCGGCGTGGGCTGCATCGCCTTGCCGCGGCGCATGGTCAGCGGCACCTCGATCACATCGGCCAGTGCCTGCACTGCGCGGTAGACCGCCGGCTGCGACACGCCCAGTTGCACCCCCGCCAGCGAATAGCTGCCTGCCACGTCCACCGCCACCAGCGCCTGCAGCTGTCCCAGCGACACCCGCCGCTCCAGACCGGGCCGCGCCGGCAACCGCAGCGCACGTCGCGCCACCCGGATGCCACGGTCCAGATGCGCCAGCGCGCGCGCGATCCGCGGCACCACCAACTGGGTGGCCTCGGTGGCGGCCATGCCGCCAGGCTGCCGCTCGAACAGCCGCACGCCCAGTTGCTGTTCCAGGCGGGCCACCGCCTGGGTCAGGGCCGGCTGCGACAGATTCACCTGCGGCGCGGCCGCACTGATGCTGCCAAGCCGGTGCACCACGACCAGGGCATACAGATGGCGCAGGTTCGGTTCGGGCATCGGCGGCATGCTCTAACTATAAGCAAAACCAATACGCATACCTCAAATGAATGTTGAGCTGGTTGACTCTTGCCGCTCAGACTCCGCGCAGCACTAACGAGGATGGATGGATGAGCCAGGTCGTCACCCAGGTTGCGCGCACCCCGATCGCCCTCGTGGAAGGCCTGGCCCAGGCCGGCGTGGCCACGGTGCACGAGGCGCAGGGCCGCAGCGGCCTGTTGCATCACCGGTTGCGCCCGATCTACGCCGGCTGCCGCGTCGCCGGCACCGCCGTCACCGTCTCGGTTCCCCCGGGCGACAACTGGATGATGCACGTCGCCATCGAGCAACTGCAGCCCGGCGACGTGCTGGTGGTGGCGCCTACCAGCGACTGCTGCGACGGCTACTTCGGCGATCTGCTGGCCACCTCGGCGCAGGCGCGCGGCTGCCGCGGGCTGATCATCGATGCCGGCGTACGCGACGTGCGCGACCTCACCGCCATGCAATTCCCGGCCTGGAGCCGCGCCGTCTGCGCGCAGGGCACCATCAAGGAGACGCTGGGCTCGGTCAACGTACCGCTGGTCTGCGCCGGACAGCTTGTCCAGCCAGGCGATGTCGTGGTGGCCGACGACGATGGCGTGTGCGTGGTGCCGCGTGCCACGGCGGCCGAAGTACTGGCCGAAGCGCAGGCCCGCGAAGCGCGCGAACTGATCAAGCGCGAGCGCCTGGCGCGCGGCGAACTGGGCCTGGATATCTACGCCATGCGCGAGCGTCTGGCCGCCAAGGGCCTGCGCTATGTCTGAGCAGGTGCGCGCGATGTGGATGCGCGGCGGCACCTCCAAGGGCGGCTTTTTCCTGGCCGACGACTTGCCCGTCGACACCGCCGCACGCGATGCATTCCTGCTGCGCGCCTACGGCTCGCCGGACCTGCGTCAGATCGACGGCATGGGCGGCGCCGACCCGCTCACCTCCAAGGTGGCGGTGGTGTCGCGCTCCACACGCGCCGATGCCGATGTGGACTACCTGTTCTTGCAAGTGGCGGTCGAGCAGGCGCAGGTCAGCGATGCGCAGAACTGCGGCAACATGCTGGCCGGGGTGGCCCCGTTCGCGCTGGAACGCGGCCTGCTGCCTACTCGCGACGGGCAGACCGACGTGCGCATCTTCATGCGCAACACCGGCACCCTGGCAACGGCCACCGTACGCACGCCCGGTGGCCGGGTCACTTATGCGGGCGACGCGCGCATCGACGGCGTGCCGGGCACGGCCGCGCCCATTGCCTTGGCATTCGCCGGGATTGCAGGCGCTTCCTGCGGCACGCTGTTGCCGAGCGGGCACGCCGTGGACACGCTCGATGGCGTGGCGGTAACGCTGATCGACAACGGCATGCCATGCGTGGTGATGCGCGCCGGCGATCTCGGGATCAGCGGGTATGAAGATCGCGCCACGCTGGATGCACACGAGGTTCTCAAGGCGCGGCTGGAGTCCATTCGCCTGCAGGCCGGCCCCCTGATGCAGCTGGGCGATGTCAGCGCCGCGACCGTGCCGAAGATGATGCTGGTGGCCGCGCCGCGCAACGGTGGCGCGATCAGCGTGCGCTCGTTCATCCCGCACCGCTGCCATGCCTCGATCGGCGTGCTCGGCGCCGTCACCGTCGCCACGGCCTGCCTGCTGCCTGAGTCGCCCGCGCATGCACTGGCGCTGCTGCCGGGCGGCAGCATCCAGCAGCTGGAGGTCGAGCACCCCAGCGGGACGACTGGCTGCGTCATCGAACGCGATGCACACGGCGCGGTGGTACGCGCCGCAGTCGTCAGGACTGCACGCAAGTTGTTCGATGGGGTGGTGTTTGGGTGAGCATCGTTGCCAGCATCGGGCGAGCTTAGCGACTTCAACCCCGCCTGAGCAGGCGCGTTGTGGTGCGCGCCCTGCAAGCGCGCGATCGTCGGTGCGCTGCCGGCGTCGCCCGCACCGCGATGCACGCGCGCGCTGCGGATCGTGTCTCGGCGCAATGCCCCCCCGCATCGCGGCAACGTCTTGCCTGTCCGGCTCATGTCGGGTGGTTTTGCTGCATAGGCAGCGCGGATCGGGTGCCGGTCGCGCCCGGGTGCGCTCCTGCGTGGTGGGCGCGCCGCGCTGCATGGGGTGCAGGGTGAGACAGGTCAGGCTGCACCCGCGGCACGCGCAGCCTGACGCGTCGTCGTCAGACCGTCGCACACCGCCCGAAATACGTTCCGGAGCTGCGCTCGTCGATGTGGATGACGATGACGATGACGCACAGGCTCAGCGACCACACTCGACTGGCGGCTGCGCATGCACAGCGTCGACCGCCACCGCGCGCTGCATGCGTTCGCCAGGCTGCGTGCGCCGGTTCCGATTCGCACTTCAACGAGCATTGCCATGATCATCGACTGCCACGGCCACTACACCACCGCACCGGCTGCACACGATGCGTTTCGCAAGGCGCAGATTGCCCATTACAACGACGCAAGCCTGCCGGTGCCGGCCTATCCGCACATTTCCGACGATCAACTTCGCGAAAGCGTCGAACAGCATCAATTGCGCCTGCTGCGCGAGCGCGGTGCGGACATGACGATCTTCTCGCCACGTGCCAGCACCATGGCGCACCACATCGGCGATGAAGCGGTGAGCCAGGTGTGGACGCGGCATTGCAATGACCTGATCGGGCGGGTGGTGCAGCTGTATCCGCACACCTTTATCGGCGTGTGTCAGCTACCGCAGTCGCCGGGCGTGTCGATCGCACAGTCGATCAAGGAGCTGGAACGGTGCGTCACCGAGCTCGGGTTTGTCGGCTGCAACCTCAATCCCGATCCGTCCGGCGGCCACTGGACCGGCCTGCCTTTGACCGATCGCGCCTGGTACCCGTTCTTCGAAAAAATGGTCGAGCTGGATGTGCCGGCAATGGTGCACGTCTCGGGCAGTTGCAATGCCAATTTCCACGCCACCGGCGCGCACTACCTCAATGCCGACACCACCGCGTTCATGCAGTTTCTGGAAGGCGACCTGTTCGCTGATTTTCCGCAGCTGCGCTTCATCATCCCGCACGGTGGTGGCGCCGTTCCGTATCACTGGGGCCGCTTCCGCGGCCTGGCCGACATGTTGGGCAAACCGCCGTTATCCACGCACGTGATGCGCAATGTCTTTTTCGACACCTGCGTGTACCACCAGCCCGGCATCGACCTGCTGTTCGAAGTCATCGACATCGACAACATCCTGTTCGGCTCGGAAATGGTCGGCGCGGTGCGCGGTATCGACCCGCAGACAGGTCACTACTTCGACGACACCAAGCGTTACATCGACGCATTGGCGATCTCCGATGCCGACAAACGCAAGGTGTTCGAAGGCAACGCGCGGCGGGTGTACCCGCGCCTGGACGCACAGCTGCGTGCGCGTGGACTGTAGCGGTGCTCCCTTCTCCCATCGGGAGAAGGTGCCCCGCAGGGGCGGATGAGGGGCGCCTCGGAGAGCGGTCACCGCCTGCGACGTTTAACGCGTCGCCACGCGCCTTCAGAAGTAAAACACCGACTGCTTCACCTCGAACTGCAAACTACTAACGGTGTGCGCAATCGGAAAAACGACGTCTCGCTCCCTTCTCCCATCGGGAGAAGGTGCCCCGCAGGGGCGGAGGTGGAGTGGCCCAGGAAGTGTGCGTATTCAAACCATTGTTGCGATCAAACCCCGCAACACTCCACAAACGCAAACACCCGCCTTTCGGCGGGTGTTTGCTTAGAAGCAGATCGCGTAATCGATGGATTACTTGATCTTGCCTTCCTTGTACATCACGTGCTTACGCACGACCGGGTCGTACTTCATCATTTCCATCTTCCCCGGAGTGTTTTTCTTGTTCTTGTCCGTGGTGTAGAAGTGGCCGGTAGCGGCCGAGGAAATCATACGAATCTTGTCACGCTTGCCTTTTGCCATGACTGCTTACTCCTCAGACCTTTTCGCCGCGCGCACGCAGCTCTTTCAGAACGGCATCGATCCCGTTCTTGTCGATGGTGCGCAATGCATGCGCGGAGACACGGAGCTTCACCCAGCGGTTTTCGCTGGCGACCCAGAAGCGGCGCTCATGCAGGTTGGGCAGGAAGCGACGACGGGTTCTGTTGTTTGCGTGGGAGACGTTGTTACCCGTCTGCACACGCTTGCCGGACACTTGGCATACGCGGGACATTACGCACCTCGATAAATGAATTGCCACCCATAGCCTGGGGAGCGGCGGCCCCGACAGCGTCAAGCTGCCACGCAACGTTGGGAATCAAGAACTTACGCTGGAACCGGCCGGCAACCCCATCGCGCTGGGTGCCGCCATCCGGAGCGATCCGGGCACAGCGAGCCGCGCATTATGCACGGCTTTCCCATGTGCCGCAAGCACTTACAGCGCGCCGCCGCTGGCGCCGCCATTGTGCCTCGCCCGACCGTAGCAATGGGTCAGCCGTCGCCGGCCTGCGCCATCACCGCGACCCGACGCAGCTCCGCCAATGCGCCGCGCGCCACCTGCCACGCCGAGCGCAGGAACAGCAGCAGCAATGCCACCGCGATCACCAGATCGGGCCAGCCGCGACCGAACGCCCAGACCCCCGCACTGGCAGCCAGCACCGCGACGCCCTCGTAGACATCGTTGCGCGAGCAGGCCCAGGCCGAGGCCAGGTTGATGTCGCCGCTGCGGTACGGCCACAGCAGGCGCAGGCACAGCAGGTTGGCGGCGAAGTTCAGCGCCGCCACCAGCCCCATGCTCTGGAACAGCGGCAGCTGCGGGTGGGCCAGCTTCCAGCCGATCTCGGCCGCCACCGCGAGCGCGGCCAGCAGTATCAGCCCGGCCTTGAGCAAGGCCACCCGCGCCTTGGCCGCCAGGCTGGCGCCCACCACCGCCAGGCTCAACGCATAGGTCAACGCATCGCCCAGGTTATCCAGGCTGCCGGACAGCAGCGCCGCGGCGCCACTGTGCAGCGCGCCGGCCAGCATCAGCGCGAAGCTGCCGGCATTGATCGCCAGCACCCACCACAGCACGCGCCGTTGACGGGCCTGCATCGCCGCCACCTCCAGCGTCTTGCCGCAGCCGCAGCAGGACCCGCTCATGGCGTGCCTGCCTGCGGCCGTGCCGCCTCAACCGATGTGGCGGGCTGCGACCGCGCACGGTGCAACCAGCGGTACAGCACCGGCAGCACCAGCAAGGTCAGCAAGGTGGACGAGACGATGCCGCCGATCACCACCGTCGCCAGCGGGCGCTGCACTTCCGCACCGGCGCCGACGTTGAAGGCCATCGGCACGAAGCCGAGCGCAGCCACCAGTGCGGTCATCAAGACCGGCCGCAGGCGACTCAATGCGCCCTCACGCAAGGCCTGCTCCAGCGGCATGCCCTGCGCACGCAAACTGCGCACGAAGGCGATCATCACCAGGCCGTTGAGCACCGCCACGCCCGACAACGCGATGAAGCCGACACCGGCCGAGATCGATAACGCCAACCCGCGCATGGCCAACGCCACGACCCCGCCGGTCAACGCCAACGGCACGCCGCTGAACACCACCACCGCATCGCGCAACGAACCGAACGACCAGTACAACAGCGCGAAGATCAGCAACAAGGTGCCCGGCACCACCCAGGCCAGGCGCTGGCCGGCGGAGATCAGTTGCTCGAAGGTGCCGCCATACCCGATCCAGTAGCCGGTAGGCAGCGCCACCTCGGCCTGCACACGTTGCTGCACCTCGGCCACGAAACTGCCCAGGTCGCGATCGCGCACATTGGCGGTGATCACGATGCGGCGCTTGCCGTCTTCGCGGTTGATCTGGTTCGGGCCGAGGACGGTTTCAATCCTGGCAACCTCACGCAACGGCACGGTGGTCGGCTCGCCGCTACGCCAGCCAGCCGCGCGGCTGGATTCGTCGGCATCGCCACGCTCGCCATCGCCGCGCAACGGGATCGGCAAATCCGCCAATGCGGCCGGGTCCTGACGCAGGCCCTCCGGTAGCCGTACCACGATGTCGAACCGGCGGTCGCCTTCGAACAATTGCCCGGCGGCCTGCCCACCCACCGCGGCGGCCACGGTGTCCTGTACCACGCCGGGATTGAGCCCGTAGCCAGCCAGTGCAGCGCGGTCGGGCACCACGGCCAGCATCGGCAGGCCGGTGGCCTGTTCCAGGCTGACATCGGCCGCCCCGGGCACGCTGCTGGCGATCTCCTGCACGCGCTGCCCCAGCTTCACCAGGGTCTGCAGATCGTCGCCGTAGACCTTGATCGCCACGTCCGCGCGCACGCCGGAAATCAGCTCGTTCATGCGCATCTGGATCGGCTGGGTGAACTCGTAGTTGTTGCCAGGCAACTGCTTCACCGCCGCTTCGATCTCGGCTACCAACTGCGCCTTGGGCTTGCGCGGATCCGGCCATTGCGCGCGCGGATGCATGATCAGGAACGTATCGGCCACCGATGGCGGCATCGGGTCGGTGGCCACTTCGGCGGTGCCGAGCTTGCCGAACACATGCGCCACTTCCGGAAACTGCTTGATGCGTTTTTCCAGGGTGGATTGCATGGTGATGGCCTGTTCCAGGCTGGTGCCGGGAATGCGCAAGGCATGCAGCGCAATATCGCCTTCATCCAGGTTCGGAATGAACTCGCTGCCCAGCCGCGTGGACAGCAGCGCACACAGCGCCACCGTGACCAGCGCCGCAATACCGACCCAGCGGCCGTGCCGCAGCGCGCGATCGAGCAACGGCGCATACACGCCGCGCGCCCAGCGCATGGCGCGGTTCTCGTGCTCGGCCACCTTGCCGCCGAGCAGCAAGGCGATCGCTGCCGGGACAAAAGTGAGCGACAGCAACATCGCACCGCTCAGCGCCAGCACCACGGTGATGGCCATCGGATGGAACATCTTGCCTTCGATGCCGGTGAGCGCGAATACCGGCAGATACACCGCGGTGATGATGCCCAGGCCGAACAGGCTGGGGCGGATCACCTCTGCAGTGGCGTCGGCAGTCAGTTCGAAACGCTCATCGCGCTCGAGCACGCGCCCCAGGCGCAGTTGTGCTTGCCCGAAGCGGCGCAGGCAGTTCTCCACGATGATCACCGCGCCATCGACGATCAGGCCGAAATCCAGCGCGCCCAGGCTCATCAGGTTGCCGGACACGCCACCGCGCACCATGCCGGTGAGCGTGAACAACATTGCCAACGGAATCACCGCCGCGGTGATCAGGGCCGCACGCACATTGCCCAGCAGCAGGAACAACACCACGATCACCAGCAAGGCGCCTTCGATCAGGTTCTTGGCAACGGTGACGATGGTGCGGTCCACCAGCGCGGTGCGGTCGTACACCGGCACCGCCTGCACGCCGGCGGGCAAGCTGGCATTGGCCACTTTCAAACGCTCGGCAGCCGCCTGCGACACGGTGCGGCTATTGGCGCCGACCAGCATGAACACCGTGCCCAGCACCACTTCGCTGCCGTCCTGGGTGGCAGCACCGGTGCGCAACTCGCGGCCCTCGCCCACCTGCGCCACATCGCGCACCCGGATCGGCACACCTTCGCGCCGATCCAGCACGATCGCGCCGATCTGCGCGATGTCATCCACCTGCCCCGGCACCCGCACCAGGAACTGCTGTCCATTGCGTTCGATATAGCCGGCACCGATGTTGCGATTGTTCGCCTCCACTGCGCGCGCGACATCGTCCAGCGTGAAACCCAGTGCGACCAGGCGCGCCGGATCGGGCGTGATATGGATCTGCCGCGCGTAGCCGCCGATGGTATTGACCTCGGTCACGCCGGGCACATTGCGCAACTGCGGCCGCACCACCCAATCCTGCAGGGTGCGCAGGTCGGTGGCCGTCCACGCGGTGCCATCGGGTTTGCGCGCGTTGGGCTTGGCCTCTACGGTGTACATGAAGATCTCGCCCAGGCCAGTGGCGATCGGCCCCAGCTGCGGCTCCAGCTCGGCCGGCAGCTGTGATTTGACCTGCTGCAAACGCTCGGCCACCTGCTGCCGCGCAAAGTACAGATCGGTGCCATCGGCAAACACGGCGGTCACCTGCGACAAGCCGTAGCGCGACAACGAGCGCGTGGACTCCAGCCCCGGCAATCCCGCCAGCACGGTCTCCAGCGGGAACGTCACCCGCTGCTCCGATTCCAACGGCGAATACCCCGGCGCAGCCGTATTGACCTGCACCTGCACATTGGTGATGTCCGGCGTCGCATCGATCGGCAAGCGCGAAAAACTCCATGCCCCGATCGCAATCAACACCCCCGTCAACGCCAGCATCAACCAGCGCTGCGCGATCGCAAACCGGATGATGTTGGTCAGCATGACAGGCCCCTCCCTGCAGACATGGCAATACAGTGCGCCGGCCGCCCCCCTCGTCGTGACACGGACAGACAGCGCCGCCGCCCTATCGCGACACGCCGCAACACTCCAACCAAACACCCACCCGCACACCAGCGCTGTTGCTGTTGCTGTTGCTGTTGTTGTTGCTGTTGTTGTTGCTGTTGTTGTTGCTGTTGTTGTTGCTGTTGCTGTTGTTGCTGTTGTTGCTGTTGTTGCTGTTGCTGTTGCTGTTGTTGCTGTTGCTGTTGCTGTTGTCTGCTTTCGGGGCCCCATACCGCAGCGGCAAGGCCGGCAGATACAACCCGCAGGGAGGCGCGCATGGATGCGCGACGTTTTTGTAAGGGACATGGATGTCCCTTACAAAAATTTCTGCCGGACTTGCGAACCCGCAGCGCCGCAGGCGCGGAGGGCGCGAGGACGGGGTGTGCTTTCTTTTTGGTTACTTTTTCTTTGCACAAGCAAAGAAAAAGTGACTCGCGCCCGCCAGGGCGTGAAAGCCTTTGCCCTAGTCCGACAGCGCGCAAAGGTCTTTGCTCGAGCATGGAAGGGCGCGAATGCCTTGGACGTGGCGCGTCACCCTTCGCCCACCAAACGCCCCCACTCGACGACGCGATGCCGCCCACACCAGCGCGCTCAATGATCATGCGATGCCCCCGACTTTTCGATGTCGGCCTTGACCAGATAGCTCTGCTCCACCACCACCGTATCGCCCACCGCCAAACCCGACACCACCTGCACCTGTTGCGCATCGCGCGCGCCCAGGGTCACCGGCCGCGCTTCGTACACATCGCCCACGCGCACGAACACCACCTCCCAATCGCGAAACTGCTGCAACGCCCCCACCGGCACCACCATCGTTGCCGGCTGCTGGGCCACCGTCACCCGCGCCTTCACTGCCGACCCTGGCCGCCACGACCCGTCGGTATTGCGCAACACCGCACGTGCCACGGTGCTCTGACTGGCCGTGGCCGTGCCCGGCAAAACGCGCTCCAGCGTGGTTTGCGCCACCACGCCATCGCTGATGCGCGTCACCGTCACCGGCGCGCCGGCGGCGATATGCCCCGCGTCGGCGCCAAAGATGTGCAGGTCCACCCACAGGCTCGACAGATCCGCGATCTCGAACAGCGATTGGCCCTCGCCCGCGTTGCTGCCCAGGCTGGCGTTACGCGCCAGCACGGTGCCGCTGATCGGTGCGGTGACCGAGTAGGTGGTCAGGCTGAGATTGCTCTCCACCGTGGCCAGCACCTGGCCGGCACGTACCTGATCGCCGACATTGGCGCGCAGGCTGCGCACCGGCCCGGGAAAGCGCGCGGTCGCCTGCGCCTGCGCCCCTTCTGCCGGCGTCAGCAGACCTTGCACTTCATGCTGATCGGCGATGCTGCCGGCGCCCACCGGCGCCACGCGGATGCCGGCGTCCTGCGCAATCCTGGCGGCAATCGTGGTGCGGCCTTCATAGCTGGAATAAGTCCAGCGATGCGTCTTGCCCTGCACGCTGGCACGCACTTCCACGTCGAACGAATGCGGCTCGCCCACTTCGCTGGCGGCCAGCAGGCTGCCGTCGGCCTGCGCGCGCAGCGGATAGGTGTCGACCTTTCCACCCAGCCGCGTGGTCCTGACCTGCACGCTGCCGGCGCTGGCCGGTATCGGTTTGCCGTCGCGATAGAGCCAGGCCTGGAATGTCGGCGGGCGGCCGTCTTCGGCGATCGCAAGCTCCACGCTGTCGCCGTCCTGGCTGAGCAGCCGGCCGCCGTGTTTGCCTTTGGCCTCGTCGGCGTGTTCGGCGCCGCCGCCCTCTTCGGCATGGCCGGCCTCGCTGCCTGCATGGCCCTGATCGTGGTCATCGGCGCGGCCGCAAGCGCCGAGTAGCAGCGCCAGCAGCAGTAGCGCAAGGATAGAAGGCTTCATCGAAGGAAATCCTTTGGAATGCCGGCGCACTGCGCCAAGCGATACAGCAAATGAGGGGAGCCGCTGCGTGCGATACGGCCGCGTGCACGCAGCGGTGCGCAAGCGGGCGGCAGCGGCGATGCAGGTTGGATCCGCAGAGGTGGACAAGATGGCGTGCAACCGCGCGAACAGCCGGATGGTCGTGGTCATGGAGTCGTCTCCGCCGTGACCACAAACGGTTGGCCGGTCAGCCGCTGGATCTCGATCAATGCGGTCTGCGCTTCCACTGCGGCAGCGAGTTGCTGCTGCCGTGCATCGCTGCGCTGCGCCTGCAGCTGCGCCCAATCCAGATAACTGGTGGCACCGGCGCGATAGGCGCGTTCTGCGGCGGCATCGGCACGTGCCAGCGCAGGCAGCACTTCATCGCGCATGCGCGCCACCTCCAGCTGGCCGGCGCGGTAACGCCCATGCGCGTCGGCCAAGGTGGCGTACAGCTGCAAGGCCTGCGATTGGCGTTCGATGTCCAGTAGCGACAGCTCGGCCTGCGCGGCGCGGATCTCGGGCTGCGCACGACCGGCGCTGCCCAGCGCAAGCGACACACTGCCGACCAAGGCGTTGGCGTTGTTGCCTTCGAGCCGGCGCACACCGACCTGCCAGTCCAGATCCGGGCTGGCCTGGCTGCGGGCCAGCTGCAACCGCGCATCGCGCAGGCGCTGCTCGTTGTTCAGGCGCGCCAGCTCCGGCGTGCTGTCGAGTAATTGCGCCAGTACCTCGAACTCGGGGATGGCCGGCAGTTGCAGGGCATCGCCGCTGATCTGGTCGGCCTCGATGCTGCGCGCGCCCCACAGCAGCGCCAGTTGCCGACGTGCCGCCGCCACTTCCAGCTGCGCACGGTCGCGATCCAGTTCCGCACGCGACTGCAGGGCGCGTGCAGTGAGCAGGACCGACTCGGGCGATGCGCCGGCCTGCAACCGCTGGCGGGCGGCGGACACGGTGCGTTGGCGCTGCGCCAGCGTTTCCAGCGCGATGGTCTGGCGCTGGCGGGCGGCGCTGATGGCCAGATAGCGCCGCGCCACGTCGGCCAGCACATCCAGCCGCGCAAGGGCGCGTTGCGGGGCCAGCGCATCGATGCGTGCCTGCGCCAGCGTGCGGCGCGCATCCAGCTTGCCGCCGCGTTCCAGCACGCTGGCCAGGGTGACGGTGAGTTCGGCCTGGTCCAGCGCGCGGGTCGGCCCGCTGCCGAACACGTTTTCGATCTCCGCGCCAACGCGTAGCGGCGGGCGCAACGCGTCGCGCTGCGCCTCGGCAGCGAGCACGGCCTGCTGGCCGTCGGCCAGACGCAGATCGGGATGCTGGGCGGCGACGCGCGCAATGGCGTCGTCCAGGGTCAGCACAGTTTGGGGCGGTACGTCCTGCGCCATGGCGCACGGCACGACCGCGAGGGCGGCAAATGCCGCCAGTCGCAACCACATGAGGGTGTCTCCGCGAATCGGGATCGATGGACAGGCCGGCAGCCGCCGGCAAGGCATCAGGCCGCGATCGGGGGACGCAACAAGGTCTCGATCAGGTGCGAGCGGTAGTCGGTGGTCAGCGCAACCGGGTGCGCGTGTGTGCGCATCGGCAAGGGCCCCCAGGCCATTGCTGGCAGCATCGCCGGGCTATGCCCGTGGCAATACCCGCTGTGCATCAGCGCGTGCAGCAGGCCGGCACCATCGCGCTCGCCGGCATCGTCTTCGTCGGCGCCGTCGTGGCCGTGCGGCGCGCTGTCGTCCAGATGCGCCTGGTCGTGCGCCAGCGCATGCACATCGCCCAGCGCACAGGCCACCGGTGCGACCAGCACGCCCAACGCAAGCACTGCCAGCGCCATCAGGCGCAGCAGAGGGTGCAACAAGCGGGCGCGGCGCAGCAGCATGGCCGGCAGCGTATCGGGGCCAGGGCAGTTACACAATCGCATCCCGAGCGCCGTGCCCGATCCGGGGCGCAAGGCGCTCACCGGCGGCCCTGGCAGGGACGGACCTGGCCGCGAGACGGTCCCGACCAGTTCACGGCAACCGGAAGGATGCGGATGAACCACCGACGCCGGGCATCTGGTGTCCCAATGGCCGATCAGGGCTTGCGGCGGTGAGGACGTCGGGACGGCATCGCGGCCAGGGCCGCTCCTACGACAGCGTGGCCGCCGATCCTGCTGCCTCGTAGGAGCGGCCTTGGCCGCGACGCGGCTCGCACCGGTTCACGGTAACCGGAAGGATGCGGATGGGCCCTCGAGGCGGCGCGTCCGGTCCGCCGAACGGGCGATCATGCGTTGCGGCGGTGAGGACATCGGGACGGCATCGCGGCCAGGGCCGCTCCTACAACAGCGGGGTCGCCGGTCCTGCTGCCCGGTAGGAGCGGCCTTGGCCGCGACGCCTTACCGACCAATTCACAGCCACCAGGAGGATGGGGATCGCCCCGAAGCGGTGCGTCCGGTCCGCCGCAGGGGCGATCGATCCCGGCGGCGTTAGCTGCACCGGGACCGTATCGCACGCATCGGTCAGAGCGCGGCGGCGGCCTTGGCCTTGACCGGGCGCGCCTTGCTCTCGGCGATAAAGGCGCGCACCTGTTGTTCCAGCACCGGCAAGGTGACCGAGCCCTGCTTCAACACCACGTCATGGAAGGCCTTGATGTCGAAACGATCGCCCAGCTCGCGTTCGGCCTCGGTGCGCAGCTTGACGATGGTGATCTCGCCCAGCTTGTAGCTCAGCGCCTGGCCGGGCCAGGAGATGTAGCGGTCCACTTCGGTAGTGACTTCGTGCTCGCTGAGCGCGGTGCGGTCGCGCAGATAGGCCAGCGCCTGTTCGCGGGTCCAGCCGTCGTGGTGCACGCCGGTGTCGATCACCAGCCGGCAGGCGCGCCACATCTCGTAGGTGAGCCGGCCGAATTCCTCGTACGGGGTCTCGTAGATGCCCATTTCCTGGCCGAGTTTTTCGGTGTACAGCGCCCAGCCTTCGCCATAGGCGGAGATGTAGTTTTCGCGCCGGAACGCCGGCTGCTCGCCCTGCTCAAGCGCCAGCGAGCCCTGCAAGGAATGACCGGGCGAGGACTCGTGCAAGGTCAGCGCCGGCAGGTTGTACAACGGCCGCGACGGCAGGTTGTAGGTATTGACCCAATAGGTCGTGGCGCCACCGCGCCCGGCGGTCCAGAACGGGGCGATATCGGCCGGCACCGGTTTGATGGTGAAGCGCCCGCGCGGCAGCGTGCCGATGAACCTGCCGACCTGCCCGTCCACCCGCTTGGAAATCCACGCGGCGCGATCGAGCAGTTCCTGCGGGGTCTTGGCATAGAACTGCGGGTCGGTGCGCAGGAAGGCGAGGAACTGCGCGAAGCTGCCCTTGAAACCCACCTGCTGGATGATGGCGTTCATCTGGGTCTGGATCCGCGCCACCTCGTCCAGGCCGATCTGGTGGATCTGCTCGGGCGTCAATTCCAGCGTGGTGTATTCGCGGATCTGCTGGCGATAGAACGCCTTGCCGTCGGGCAGCGCTTCGGCCGCCAGCGTGGTGCGCGCCTTGGGCATGTAGTCGGTGCGGAAGAAGGTGAGCAGTTTGGCGTAGGCCGGAAGCACCGCGCCGCTTACCGCAGCCTTGGCCTGCGCGCGTAGCTGCGCCTGCTCGGCAGCCGGGATCTGCGCCGGCAGTTGCTTGAACGGCGCGTAGAACGTCGACTCGGTGGGGTCCTTCACCTCGGCGACGGTGGCGATGGAAACATCGCGCCCGTCCAGCACCGCGCGCGGCACGCTGAAACCGCGTGCCAGCCCGGTGCGCATGTTGGCGATCTGCTGATCGAAATAGCGCGGCACATCGTTCAGGCGCGCGATGTAGGCGCGGTACTCGGCGGCGGTCTTCATCGGCCGCTGCGCCATGAAGCCCAGGTTGGACCAGAACGAACTGTCGGAATTGAACGGCATCTCGTACAGGCGCAGGCGCACTTCGGCGGCAAGGTTTTCCACCTGCGGGCGATAGATCGCAAGGTTGATCCGGTTGGCGGGCGAGAGCTGCTTCGGATCGATGCCGTCGAGCTGCTTGAGCACCCCCTCCCACACCGCCAGGCGCGCCTGCTGCGCGGCCACGCCGACATCCGGCAGCTTGGTGTTGTCGCCGGTGGTATCGGTGTCTTCATCGGCCTGGCCGGTCTCGGCCTGGCGCCATGCCCACTCTTTCTCGTAGATCGCGCGGAAGCGCGCGTCGGCGGGTGCTTCGGCGGTCAGTGTGGCCGGAGCCGGCGGCGTGGCAGCCTGGGTCGTGGCGGCGAACGAGGTGCCCAACAGGGCGAGTGCGAGGGCGGTGGCAAGCGGAGAGGTCACGTGCGGAAAGCCTGATCTGGAGCGAACGCCCGATCATGGCAGCCCGCACGTGAGCTGCCATGGGCCGGAAGTCCCAGCGCGGGCTGGCGCAGGGGCATGGCTAGTGTCGGCGCTGCCCCCATCCGCCCTGCGGGCACCTTCCCCCGCAAGCGGGGGAAGGGAGCTGGTGTGCTCGTCAAGGGCGGGGGAAGGGAGCTGGTGTGCTAGTCAAGGGCGGGGGAAGGGAGCTGGTGTGCTCGTCAAGGGCGGGGAAAGGGGCTGGTGTGCTTATCCAGCGAAGGCAGGCGCTGAGCTTGTCGGGGACGCTGCTCGCTCCCTCTCCCGCCTGCGGGAGAGGGTTGGGGTGAGGGCAGCTGAAGGCCGAATGGCTCAGGCCTTGCGCACCACCACCAGATGCCGCTCGCCCTCCAGGCCGGGCACCTGCAACGGGTGCACCTCGCGCAGCGTCCAGCCGGCCGGGAGCGCGGCGATCTCCTCGTGCGGGTAGACGCCCTTCATCGCCAGCAGGCTGCCGCCCGGGCGCAGCAGGTGACCACCGACGGCGATGATGCCGGCCAACGTATCCAGTGCGCGGGCAGTGAGGTGGTCGTAGGCAGCCGGCTCGTCCAGCGCCTCGGCGCGCGACTCGGCCACGCGCGCATTGCGCAGCGCCAGGTGACGCAAGGCCTCGCGCATGAACCGGGCCTTCTTGCCGTTGCTTTCCACCAGGGTCACCTGCAGCTGCGGGCGGGTGATCGCCAGCGGGATGCCGGGCAGGCCGGGGCCGGTGCCCAGATCGGCCAGCGTGCCGCTGGCGATGTAGGGCTGCATGGCCAGCGAATCGAGCAGATGGCGGGTGACCATCTCGCGCGGGTCGCGCACGGCGGTGAGGTTGTAGGTCTTGTTCCAGCGCACCAGCAGTGCGAGATAGCGCAGCAGCGGCGCGGCGAAATCCGCCTCCAGGGATTGGGCCTGCAGGCCATGCGCCAGCGCGGCGGAGACATCGGGGGCAAGTGCGGCATCGTTCATGGCGCGATTATCGCAGTTGGCGATGGCATGGCGGGATTGGGGATTGGGGATTGGGGATTGGGGATTGGGGATTGGGGATTCGGGATTGGGAAGCGGGAAGCGGGAAGCGGGAAGCGGGAAGCGGGAAGCGGGAAGCGGGAAGCGTCGATGCTCGCAGGAACGATCTGAAGCAAACCGGGCGTGCATCGACGCAGCCGGCCTGCGATTGACGGCCCCGACACGGCGTCGCATCGCAGGCGTGCCGCACGGCGTGTCCGGCGATACGGCGCAGCCCTGGCCGGCATCGGCGTGATCCCGGTCACGCGCCCTGGAGCCGTGCCGGTGTCGGACACGCAGCGGTAAGACAGCGGCGCTACATCTGCAGGCTCCCCCACTGCGTGAAGGCCCCCTCATGACCGCTTCCGATCCCGCGCGCCGCCGCGTGCTGCAAGGTTTGGGCGCCGGGCTATTGCTGCCGGCGGCCGGCGGCTGGTCTGCACGCAGTCTGGCCGCGCCTTCCGGGCGGCCGATCATCACCGATGGCGTGCAGAGCGGCGATGTGCGCGACGGCGGCGCGTTGCTGTGGGCTCGCGCGGACCGCCCGGCGCGGATGCGGGTGGAATGGGATACGCGGCCGAGCCTGCGCCAGGCGCGTCGCGTAGATGGCCCGATGGCCGTGCCCGCCCATGATTTCACCGCGCGCGTGGACCTGGACGGATTGCCGCGCGACCAGGACATCTTCTACCGGGTGCGCCTGGAGGACGCCGACAGCGGTGTCCTGAGCGCGCCGGTGCATGGCCATCTGCGCAGCGCACCGCAGACCCGACGCGATGTGCGTTTTGTCTGGAGTGGTGACACCGTGGGCCAGGGCTTCGGCATCAATCCCGATATCGGCGGCATGCGCATCTACAGCGCGATGCGCGCACGCAACCCGGATTTCTTCCTGCATAGCGGCGACACCATCTATGCCGACAGCCCGATCCCGGCCGAGCTCACCGTGGAAGACGGCAAACGCTGGCGCAATCTCACCACTGCGGCCAAGAGCAAGGTAGCCGAAACGCTGGACGAATTTCGCGGCAACTACCGCTACAACCTGCTCGACGAGCATGTGCGCCGCTTCAATGCCGAGGTACCGCAACTGTGGCAATGGGACGACCACGAAACCACCAACAACTGGTCGCCCGGCAAGCAATTGGATGCGCGCTATCAGGTGCGCGACATCCAGGTGCTGGCCGCACGCGCACGCAAGGCGTTTTTAGAATACGCACCGATGCGCGGAGTGCGCGCCGACGGCAATGGGCGCATCTATCGCAAGATCGGCTATGGCCCGCTGCTGGATGTGTTCGTGCTGGACATGCGCAGTTATCGCGGCGCCAACAGCGACAATCTGCAACCCACGCCGAGCGCGGAGACCGCATTTCTCGGCGCCGAGCAGCTGGCCTGGTTGCAGCGCGCGCTGGCCGGCTCACGCGCGCAGTGGAAAGTGATTGCCGCCGACATGCCGATCGGCTTGCAGGTGCCCGATGGCGAAGAGGGCAACGGGCGCCCGCGCTGGGAAGCGATCGCCAACGGCGATGACGGCGCACCGCGCGGACGCGAGCAGGAGATCGCCGCGCTGCTGCGTTTCATCAGCCGCGCGCGCATCCGCAACACGGTGTGGCTGACCGCCGATGTGCATTATTGCGCCGCGCATTACTACCACCCGGACCGCGCCGCGTTTCAGCAGTTCGAGCCGTTCTGGGAATTCGTCGGCGGGCCACTCAATGCCGGCAGCTTCGGGCCGAATGCGCTGGATGCCACCTTCGGGCCGACGGTGGTGTTCCAGAAGGCGCCGCCCGCGCCGAACACCTCACCGTTGGCCGGGTATCAGTTCTTCGGCGAGGTGGAGATCGACGGCGCCAGCGGCGTGTTGACGGTGACCTTGCGCGATCTCGATGGCGTGGCGCAGTTCCGTCAGCCGATCCTGCCGTATGGCACGGCGCCTCACGCGGCGGGCCGGGGATAGAACGCCAGCGCGGCACGGCAGTCCGGCGCGGCCCACCATTCGTGCAGCTGCCAGTGCGCTGCATCGCCCAGCTCGGGGTCGCACCACTGCAGGCGCAATGCGCCATCTGGCGCCAGCGCATACGCCAGCCGATGCAGACCGAACGACAGGCCATGCCCGTAGGCCTTGAGCAAGGCCTCCTTGGCGCACCACAGGCGGAAAAACAGCGCCTGTTGTGCGTCGGCCTCCAGCGCCGCCAGCAATGCAAGCTCGTCCGGATGAAAGAAGCGCTGCGCGATATCCAGCAGGCGCGGTCGTGCACGGATGCGTTCCAGATCCACCCCCAGCCGCACGCCACGACCCAGCCCGACCAGCAGATACTCGCCACTGTGGCTCCAGCCGGTATCCCAGTCGGGCAGCGCCGGTTGCAGGCCGGGGCGACCGCGCGCATCGCGCAGCAGCGGCACCTCGGCCGGGTCGATCGCCAGGGCCGGGCCAAGCAGCTGCCGCGCCTGCGGTTCGCCACGCTCACCCGGCCGATGCGGACGCAGCCAGAGCTGCACCGGGCCGTGCTGCCAATCGGCATGCACTGTCACGCCGTGCACACCAACCCCAACGCTTGGACCGGGCGCATATCGCGCTCGACAGCTGCTTCACGGCCCGCTGCGTCCAATGGCGCGCATGCACCGCTCCCGGTGCAAGCGAACGAGGAGATTGGCACCATGGGCATCATCATCTGGTTGATCATCGGCGGCATCGTGGGTTGGCTGGCCAGCATCATCATGCGTCGCGATGCACAGCAGGGCATCATTCTCAATGTGGTGGTCGGCATCGTCGGTGCCATGATTGCCGGCTGGTTCCTGGGCGGCGGCATCAACCAGGCGATCACGGTGATGACGTTCGTGTGGTCGTTGATTGGTGCAGTCATCCTGCTGGCCATCGTCAACCTGTTTACCCGAGGCCGTGTGCGCTGAGCGCACCTGACCATGCGGTTCGCGCGCTCGTCAGGGACGTACGGACGGCGCGTAAGAAACGTAACGGACGCGTCCTCCACGTCGATTCCGGTCGGGCAACTCTGAGCTGACGGTTGCTCACTGATGTTGCTGGTTGCGCTACATCGCACCATCGCGGTTGCTGCAATGCCCGGGCTTGCCCGGGCATTGTCGTTTCAGCTGCCGGCAGCCATACGGTCAGCCGGGTGGTTGACGCCGTCTTCCACCGGCACCGCGATGTTCAGTGCGTAGGGGTTGACGCCTTCCAGGCAGCCGACGTTGTAGCCGTACTCGTTGGGATTGGAGCGGCGGCGGTGATGGGTGTAGATACCGCAGACGCCGCAGAAATAATGCGCGGCGGCGTGGGTGTTGAACTGATACAGGCGCAGCACGTCTTCGCCCTGCAGCACGTGCAGGCCATCGAGCGTGACCGAGGCGACGATGGCGCCACGGCGGCGGCACATCGAACAGTCGCAGCGGCGTGGATCGAGCAGGCCGTGCGGCAGGTCCAGGTCGATCTGGACGGCGCCGCAATGGCAACTCAGGCGGTGCACCGGCCCCAGCGTCACATCGCCGATCTTGTGGGTGCTGCGACGCAGATGACGCTCGCTCATGCGCCAACCTCCGCCAGTTCCACCCAGGCCGGGGCGTGGTCGCTGGGGCGTTCCCAGGTGCGGGGTTCGCGGTCGATGCCTGACCTGATTGCGCGTGCGCGCAAGGCGTCCGACACCAGGGTCAGGTCGATGCGCAGCCCCAGGTTGCGGCGGTACGCGGCCTGGCGGTAATCCCACCAGCTGAACTGCTCGGCCTGATCGTGATGCAGTCGGAACGCATCGTGCAGGCCCAGCGCCAGCAGTCTTTCCAGCGCGGCGCGCTCGGCGGCGGAGGTGAGGATGTGGGTCTCGTTCCACACCACCGGGTCGTGCACATCGCGCGCATCCGGGGCGATGTTGAAGTCGCCCAGGACCACCAGCTGCGGATAGCGCTGCAGCTCCTGCGCGATCCACTCGTGCACCGCATCCAGCCAGCGCAATTTGTAGGCGTATTTGTCGGTGCCCACGTCCTGGCCGTTCACCACGTACAGGTTGACGATGCGCACGCCATCGACGGTGGCGGCGATGACGCGTTGTTGCACGTCATCGAACCCCGGGATGCCCATCTGCACGTCCAGCGCCGGCGCGCGCGACAGGATCGCCACGCCGTTGTAGGTCTTCTGACCGCAGAACACGCTGCGATAACCGAGCGCGGCCAGCGCCGCATCCGGGAACTTGTGGTCCTCCAGCTTAGTTTCCTGGATGCCCACCACGTCCGGCGCGAAGTCGGCGAGCCACTGTTGCAGGTGCGGCAGCCGCACGTTGAGTGAGTTGACGTTCCAGGAGGCGATCTTCATGGCGGAGGCCGTGGTCCAAACCGCCAATGGTACCGCGCCATCTGCCGACGCCTCAGGGCTGTCCCGCGATCCGCACCCCCAACTGGTTGGCCACCGGGCGTTCGCGTCCCGGAATGCCGGTGTGGATGGGGCGGTTGAGCGTGCGCACGCGGCCGTCGACACGGGCGGCCAGGGTGCTGGAGCCGCCGCCGTCCAGGTTGATGGCCGCGTGGGCGCCGAGTTGCTGCAGCACGGCGGTCAGTGCGTCCAGGGTCATGCCGTCGCTGTAGCCGGGCTGGCGGCCGTCGGCCACCACCATCCACAAGGTCTTGCCGGCACGGTCCAGGCCCAGCGCGCTACGCGGTTCGGGGCCGTCGTAGTAGTCGGCACGGCTGGCTTCGCGCGGTTGGCGCCTGCCATCGAGCAACAGCAGCGGGCCGGCGCCCACACCGACGCGTGTGCCGGCCGGGCAACTGCCGCGCACGATATGCACCGCGTTGCGCGTACTCACGCAGAAAGCGGCATCCACGCGCGCATCGCCGGTGGCGGCGGCCGAATCGAGATGGCCGTCGTCGATCGCCAGGCCTTCGGCGGTCACGCCCTGCCCGACTTCCGGCACGAAGGCCTTGTCGAACAGATGCCCGCCATCGAACGGCAGGAAGTAGTCGGCATTGATCGCCAGCGCCAGCCCGCCATCGCGCACGAAGGCGGTGGTGGGGGTGGCGAGAAATTCGCCACCGCCGCTGCGGTCGCCGTGCGTGCCGACCAGCTGCAGGCCCGGCGTGGTCAGGTCGATCCGTGCGATGTGCAGCATCACCGGCTGCGGCCCATCCACGCGCTGGCGCCAGTAGCGCACGCCGGGCGCCAGCGTGACCGGCGCGGCTGGCGCAGGCACCGCCTGCACCAGCGGCTCGATGGCCGCGCGGGCACGCGCCTGCGCGTGGTCCAGCGCGGCCAGCACCGCAGCGATGCGGGCCGGCGGCGTGCGCAACAGCAGGGCTTGCGCCGGTGCCGACTGCAGCAGCTGCGCCAGATCCGCGCAGCGCGCGCCGGTGCAGGGCTGCGCGTCGCTGCCGACCCGTGCCGGGCCCTCGGCATCGTCGATGACCTGCAGGGCAATGCGATTGTGCTCGGCCGGTTTGCAGCGGCTGACTGCCGCCAGCACATCGTCGGGCCACTGGCCCCAGCAATCGCCGCTGACGATGGTCTCCATCGCTACGAACGGCGGCGTTGCTGCGGGCGTGGTGGCTTGCCGGCCGCACGCATTGCCGATGGATGCTGCCATCAGGCAGGCAAGCAGCGCCGACGCAAGACGTCGATCAGAACGCATAGTCCACTCCCAGGTAGTACGCGCGGCCGTTATCCAGTTGCTCGCGCATCAGTTGCTGATCGGCGCCGATGACGCGGGTCAGCCGCGCATTGCTGAGATTGCGGCCCTGCAGGGTCATGCGCAGCTTGTTGGTGAAGCGCCACGCCAGCTGCGCGTCGTAGCTGGTGATGGCGTCGTAATAGCGGTCGTTGACGCGGTTGTCCGTGGCCGCCGACAGCAACTGCAGGCCGGTGTAGTTGGCGCTGACGCGCGCACTGAAGCGGCCGATGTCATACAGCAGCGAGGCATTGGCGCTGCGTTTGGGCGATTCCATCAGGCCGGGCAGCGCGCGCAGGCTGCCATCGCTCATCTGCACGTCGGCGGTGCGCGGATCGAGCAGGGTCAGATTGGCCATCGCGCCAAGATGCGACCAGGCGCCGGGCAGAAAATCGAAGCGCGTATCGATGGCGGTGAACTCGACGCCGCGCACGCTGGCCGCACCGGTATTGATCGCCTGGGTGGTGGTGACCTGATAGGTGCCGACCAGCCCGCCTGGATCGCGCTGCAGATCGGTGCTGGTGACGCGCACGATCTCGTCGTCGATGCGCTTGTGGAACAGCGCCATCGACAGCTGCGCATCCTGATCCGGATACCACTCCAGCGACAGGTCCAGATTGTCGGCGCGGCGTGGGCGCAGCTGCGGGTTGGCGATGCTGCGGTTGATGGTCAAGCCGGTGGTGTCCACCACCGGACTGCTGTTCTGGCCGATATCGCCGTAGGTGGGTAGGCCGATGCTGCGGCTGCCGGCCATGCGCAGCTTCAGCGCCGGGGTGATGTCCCAGGCAAGGTTGGCCGATGGCAACAGGAAGCGGCGGTCGCTGGCGTCCGATTGCTGCAGATAATTGGTGGTGCTGCTCAGCGGCTGCGGCACTGCGCTGAGCACCTCGCGTTGCAGATACTCGTTGCGCAGGCCGAACGTGGCCTGCGTGCGCTCGCCATGCCAGGTGCCCATCAGGTAGGCCGCGCCATTGCGTTCGTCGATGCGGAAATCGCTGATCGCACTGTTGCGCGCGTTGGTGCCTGCCAGCACGTAAGCGCCTGGAGAGGCGTCCGCAAACGCGGCCACCCGCGCCGGATCGACCAGCAGCAGGCAGCTGAAATCGGCGTACGGGCAGATGCGTGCATCGTCGCTGCCCACGGTCGCCAGGCTCACCCGCCCCACCGGATTGCGGCGTACTTCATCCAGGTTGTAACGCTGTTGCAGATCGCGGTACTGCAGGCCGGCGCGCAGCCCCCACCCCTGCGCATCGGCATCGGCGTTCTGGCTGTAGTCGACCTTGACGGTGGTGGTGTCGGTGCTGCTCTTTTCCACCCGGGTCAGGAAGTACGACTGCAGGTAATTGGCCGGATTGCCGTAATAGCCGGGGTCGACCAGGGCGATGGTCGGGCGCGTGTGGTCGCCCAGCGCGTAGCCGAATCCCAGCCGTGCGGACGCGGACGCGGTGAAGACATCTTCGCGCGTGTCTTGTCGATACTTGCCGGTGGCACGGTTGAACAACACATCGAGGTGGCCCTGCTGATGGAGGCGGAAGCTGCCGCTGGCCTGCGCGTAGCGCAGCGTGCGGGTCTGGTCGAAGCGGTTGGCATCGGTCTGTGCGCTGCCCTGCGCGTAGCGGCCGGCGTCGGCATCGGCCACCGCCGCATTGCCGACCCGGTTGATCCACTGCGAGCGACGTTGTTCGTCGTTGTCGTGTTCGAAGGAGCCGGCGCTCAACGCCAGTTTCAGCGCATCGCCATCGTCGTACTCCAGCTTGCCGAACACGCTGCGGCGCTGACGCACCTTGTCGTAGCTGAGCGGGCGGAACCGGTCCGGCGCGATCGCCATGCCGTCGGTGTCGAGCGTGGGAGTCAGGGTCTGCCGTGCGCCGTTGGCGTAGTAGCTGTAGCTGTCGATGGCGGTGTTCAACGACGCCGAATCGCGGCGGAAGTAATCGGCCGACAGCACCACGCCGAAGCGATCGTCCGGCCCGAAGGTGTCGCTGACACTGCCCTGCACCTGCCCGGACGGGCCGCTGCCCTGCAGTTGCCGGTGGTTTTCCCAGTCGGCCAGGTTCGCGCGCACGCTGGCGAACGGGCCGTCGTGATCGAACGCGCTGCGCGTACGCAGCGACGCGATGCCGCCGATGGCATTGCTGTCCATGTCGGCGTTGAAGGTCTTGTAGATGTCCACCTGCTGCGCCAGCGATGCGGGGATCACATCCAGCGACTGCACGCGGCGGCTGGTTTCGGTGGATGGCAGCGCCACGCCGTCGATCAGCACCGTGTTGTAGTCGGGGTTGAAGCCGCGCAGGCTCATGAACTGCGCTTCGCCGCGGCCGTTGTTGACAACCATCGACACGCCCGGCACCCGCTGCAGCGCTTCGCCCAGGCCGAAGTCCGGGATCGAGCCGATATCGTCGGCAGCCACGCCATCGGAGACCACCGCCGCTTCGCGCTTGGCGCCGATGGCCTGGCGGATCGACAGGTGCTGGCCGGAAACCTGCACGGTGTCCAGCTGTACCGGTGCCTCGCTGGCGGGAGCCGACGCCGCCGGCAGCGGCTCGACGGCACGGGCATTGAGGCTGGTGCCGATACACAGGGCCAGCAGACAAAGACGGGGGCACGGGTGGGTGCTGAAGCGGGACATGGGGCGGCCGGTCGAGGATGAGCTCGACAATTTAATAACTTACTGTGAATTAATTATTTCAGGCAGGCGCAGGTAAGCTAGCCGCTCCCCCGTGACACCGCGTGCCATGCCTTCCACCGTCGCTTTTGCGCTGCCTCCGCACGCGCCAGCCCTGCCCGGCTTGAGCCTCAACGAGCGCGACATGCTCGACCGCCTGCGGCTGGCCGGGGTGCTGACCCGCGCCGACCTGAGCCGCGGCACCGGGCTGACCGTGCAGACGGCGGTGCGCCTGATCGAAGGCCTGCAAACGCGCGGCATGGTGCAGATGGGCAGCAGCATCGCCCGTGCCGGGCGCGGCAAGCCGGGCGTAGCGGTGTCGTTGAACCCGGGCCACGGCCACACCCTGGGCATCTCCATCGCCACCGACGCGCTGAGCCTGGCGCTGATGGATTTTTCCGGTGCGGTCCTGGCCGCCACCGACGTGGCGCTGACCGATACCACCTTGTACGGCGTGCTGGCCCAGCTCCAGGCCGCCGATGCCGCGGTGCTGGCGCGTGTCGACACGGCAGGCCCGCGCCTGGGGATCGGTGTGGCGGTGAGCGGGTTCTTTACCGGCGTGGACAGCTTCATCAATCCGCCCGAGCCGCTGCGCGCCTTGGGCCAGATCGCGCTGTGTCCGTGGCTGGCCGAGGCCTTTGCGCAGCCGGTGTGGATGGACAATGACGGCAGCGTGGCTGCGGCCGGCGAGGCGATGCTCGGCGCGGGCCGGCGATACCGCGACTTCGCCTACCTCTACCTCAGCTACGGCTTCGGCGGCGGGCTGGTGGTCGACGGCCAGGTGCTGCGCGGCGCGCGCGGCAATGCCGGCGAGTTCGCCGGCATGCTGCCTGCGCAGAACCTCGAACGCGCAACGCTGGAACTGCTGCGCGAACTGCTGGCCGACGACGGGATCGCGCTGCCGGATATACGCGCGCTGCTGGCCGCCTACGACCCCACCTGGCCGGCGATCGAGCGCTGGATCGCACGCAGCGCGCCGGGCGTATCGCTGATCGTCTCGGCGATCACCGCGGTGTGCGACCCGGAGGCCATCGTGTTCGGCGGTCGCCTGCCGGCCGATCTGGCGCAGCGCCTGATCGCCGCGGTGCAGATCGACAACCAGCCGCGTCGCGGCCAGGGCCGCCCGCTGCCGGCGCTGCTGCCGGCCGAAGCGCCGGCCGATGCCTGCGCGATCGGGGCGGCGACGCTGCCGTTGAAGGCGCGCTACTTCCGTTGAGTGGCGGCCATGCCGTGGCTGCGGGCGCCAGCGGGTACGTTGCCTGGTCGCCGGGCGCACGCGCGATAGCGGCAATTGGCCTGGATGCCCTGCATCACCGAGCTGCCGCAGCGCGTGTGCGGCAGCAATAGCCGAACAATTCCACCGCCAGCGCACGTGCCTGTTGCTGCTGCTGTTGGGTCATCGACTCCAGCAATTCTTCATCTGCCTGCAACGGTGCCGCAGCATCCAGCGCGCGGCCTGGCGGTTGGCGCGCGGCCAGCCGCCACGCAGCGGCATACACCGGGTCGGGTGCATGCAGCAGCGGCGATTCCACTACCTGCGCCAATGTCTCGATGGCGTCGCGATGGCCTGCCAGCGCCAGCGTTTCCAACTCGGCCACAAGCGCTGCCACCTCCTGTTCGTCGCTCGCCGACAGTTGCGCGGGCACGCCGGCGGGTGCGGCGGCCACCGCACGTTGCAGCAGCTCGGTCGCGCGCTGCGCAAGCAGATAGCGTTGCGCGTCGGCATCGCCGTGCGTTGCGGCCGTGCGCAGCAGTGCCTCGATCTGCAGCTGCGTGCCGGCGACGCAGCGACGACCCTCCACCGGCGGCAGGCGCGCACCGCCGTGCGCGATCTGCGCTGCCCGTTGCTCACCCTGCTGGCGACAGGCCAGCTGTTGCATGGCGCTGTCGAACAGGCCCTGATCGATGCGCGCAGGCGGCTGCGACGATGCCCCCCCCGCATGCAGCCCATGACTCGCAGCGACGCCGCTCTGCAGGTGCGGCGCGGCAAGCGTGTGCAGGCTCCACGCCCCGGCAACCGCCATTGCCCCTGCCGCGCATACCGCGCCCGCCAGCGGCCAGCGCGACCGGGGCCGATGGCATGGCCGCGCACCGACGTTCAGCGCCGGCGCCGGCATCAACGCAGCGCCGCTTCCAGCGCGGCGCGATCGAACTGCAACGGATTGGCCTGGCGCAGACGTTCCAGCGCAGCGGTGGCGGCCTGGTCGCGCAATTGCACTTCGATCTGCCCGCGCGCTGTCTCCAGCGTGGCGGGTATGCGCGCATCCACGCGGATCAGGTGATATCCGTCCAGCCCGCGGACAGGGGCCGAAACCTGCCCCACGCCCAGCCCCTGCACGGGCGCAACAAAGACATCGGCCACGTTGCGCAGGAAGATCGATGACAACTGGCCACCCTCGGCCGCGGTGCTGCCGTCGTCGGATTCGCGCATCGCCAGCTCTTCGAAGGGCGTGCCGGCATCCAGCTGCCGCTTGAGCCGCTGTGCGCGTGCCAGCGCCTGTGCATCGGTCAACGGTGTGCCACGTCGGGCATCGCCTTCGGGCTGCAAGGCCACGAACAGATGGCTGAGGCGGACTTCGTCGTAATCGTGCGGATGCGCATCGAACTGGGCCTGCACCTGCGTCGCGTCGATGGACGCGGCATCGCGTGCGCGCCGCCGCATTGCCTCGGCAAGAATGGCATCGGTGGCCTGCCGGATGTGCGCGGCCACCACCGGGTCGTCTTGCAGATGCGCCTGGCGCGCCTGCTCCATCAGCAGCAGCCGGTCGGCGAATTCGCGAACGAAATTCGGGTCGGCCGCAACGGCCGGATTGGCGTTCTGCGGCAGGTCGGCCAGGGCCAGCGCGCGATACTCCGGCGCACTGAAAGTCTGGTGTCCAATCTGCAGCACTTTTGCGGAAGCCGCGCCAGTGTGCAGCAGTGCATCGGCCGTGGCGGCCTGCGCCAGCGGTGTGCAGCAGGCAAGGCTCAACCAAAGCAGCCTGAAACAATGCGGTGTGGAAAACATGGGCAATCTCCGTCATGGCATGAACCGGCGGCGGCAGGTGCCGCCGCCGGGACTGCCGGCCCGCACGGGCCGGCAACAGCTGCTGAGAGCGGCTAACGAAACGTAGCGAGCAGCCGTCAGGTGGGCGTGGGCGACGCGGAGGAACCGGAGTGTACGAGTGGTACATGAGGATTCCGAGCACCGGCCGCGCCCGCCTGGCGGCTGCGCAGTAGTTTTGTCAGTTGCTCTTAGTCGTGCTTGCCGCGCGCACGCAGGTAGGCGATGGCCGCTTTCGGGTCGTCGCTGGTGATCAGGCCAAAGGCCTCGTCGCGCACGATGAAATCCAGATTGCCGCGATTGTCGGCCGTGTCGCGGCCACCGCCGTAGGAGAAATACAGATCCGACAGCGCGTAGCAGCAGGCGCCGCTGTTTTGATAGAACTTGCCGGCAGACGGGCCGTCCGGAATCGCCTGGAACACGCCCACGCGATACCCACGCTCGCGAATGAAATCGGCATCGCTCTGCAGCAGGCCGCCGAGTTGCTTGACGTTGATCTCCATCGTCTGATGACCGTCGTTCATCCATGCCGAGATGGTCTGGCGCACATTGATCTTGCCCAGCATGTTGGTGGTGAACACCGGAATGCCGACCATGCCGCTGCCATCGGCACGGTAGGCATCCCGGCTGGTGTACAGCGTTGCATTGACCTTGGCGGCGACATAGCTGCCCGATGCCACACCGAACTGGCTCTCGGCGGCCTTGCGCACTGCGCGTACCGTGGCCGCGTCCTTGATGTCGAACACCATCGGCGTACGCAGGTTGTGTTGCTTGTAGTAGGCGAACAGTTCATCCACACGCGGTACGTGATAGCCGGTGGTGGTACGCCGATCAGGCGTCAGCAGGAACAACTGGCTGACCTGCGACCACGGGGTGACCAGGACCGACGGGTTGACGCCCTGATTGGTGATCGGGTCGTACTTCACGCCGGGATGTTGCTGCCACACGGTGGTGGTGCGGCCCAGGTTGTAGTCGTGCAGCAGGACCGGCACGCCATCGCTGGTGAGCTTGACGTCCAGCTCCACACCGTCCATGCATTGGTCGTTGGCAATCTGCAGCGAGCCGCGCGAGTTTTCCGGCATGTCGGCGATGCCGGCGTATTTGCCCCACAAGCCACGGTGCGCCAGCACAACGGTGTTGGAAGAATTGAACAGGATGCGTTGCATCTTGATGTCGGAGCTGTCGTTGCAGGCGGCCATCGCCAGCTGCGGTAGTGCAGCCAGCAGGGCCAATGCGCCGAACAGGCGGCAGGCGCGGGCCAGCGGATGTGGAGCGAGGAGGGTAGGCATGGTCTCTGTGTCCCGGTTCGTAGTTGCAGGAAGGGCAAGGGATGGACGAGAGCCGAGGGGTCGACGCAATCGGCGAACTCGCTTGCAGCGCACTCGCCGGCCGGTCGATACCGGGGGAGAGGCCAAGCCGGGCGTGATCAGCGTTCGGCTTCCGGGCCAATTTAGTCACTCTCGATGACTTAATTTCTTCGCTGATGTTGCCGTTCTTCGTAGTTGCGCAGGCGTAGCGTGAAAAACGAAGCAGGCGCCGGGGATAGTGTTGTTGGCGCGCAAGTGCGCGGCGCTGGCGCTCCTGCGCGCGCAGCGCGTCGGACACCTGCACACCAAACTCTGATGTCGCCTTGCGCCAGGGTCCTTCCGACGCTGGATCACGGCCGGTATCCGCGCTGCGCGCACGGTCGACCGGTAAAGGTCCCGGCCCTCGTGTTGGCGGATGAGCGTAGATACGTGGCAGCACAGGCACAGACGCTGCCCGCTCTGAGCCTTGGAGCGAGGCACAAAACTACCGCGCTCACTGCCGGGAGGACGCGGCCGGTGCTAGGTGCGAGCATGTACCACTCCTACACTGCGGTTGCCGCGCCGTTACCACCCACCTGAGCACTGCTCGCTACGTTTTGTAAGCCGCTTGCCCAAAACGCGGAACGCCGGCACTAGGCCGGCGTTCCGCGACTGCTCGGTGACTGCACGTCAGTGACCCGACGCACCGCTGGCACCCAGGCCGGTTTCGGCGCGGATCTGCTGGGCCTTGAACGCTGCGCGTTCGTTGGCCGCCTGCGGGCTGTGATCCAGGATCGAGAACAGCCAGATGCCCACAAAGCCAATGGTCATCGAGAACAGCGCCGGCGAGGTGTACGGGAACGGCGCCGACCCGGCCGCGTTACCCAGCGTGTCCACCCAGACCGACGGCGACAGGATGGTGAGCACCAGCGAGGAGACCAGCCCCAGGAAGCCGCCGGTCACCGCACCGCGGGTGGTGCAGTTCTTCCACAACAACGACAGGATCAGCACCGGGAAGTTGGCCGAGGCCGCAATGGCGAAGGCCAGCGAGACCATGAAGGCCACGTTCTGCTTCTCGAACACGATGCCCAGCAGCACGGCGATCACGCCCAGCACCAGGGTGGTGGCGCGCGAGACCTTCAGCTCCGAACCCGGCGCCGGATTGCCCTTCTTGATCACCGTGGCGTACAGGTCGTGCGACACCGCCGAGGCGCCGGACAGGGTCAGGCCCGCGACCACTGCCAGGATGGTGGCGAAGGCCACCGCCGAGATGAAGCCCATGAACACGTTGCCGCCGACCGCATTGCCGACCAGCACCGCCGCCATGTTGGCCGCGCCCTTGCCGCCGTGGATGGTGCCGGTGGTGACGTCCGCAAACTGCGGGTTGGTCAGCACCAGTGCGATCGCACCGAAGCCGATGATGAAGATCAGGATGTAGAAGTAGCCGATCCAGGTGGTGGCCCACAGCACCGACTTGCGCGCCTGCTTGGCATCGGGAACGGTGAAGAAGCGCATCAGGATGTGCGGCAGGCCGGCGGTGCCGAACATCAGCGCCATGCCGAAGGAGATCGCCGAGATCGGGTCCTTCACAAAGCCGCCAGGGCCCATGATCGACAGGCCGGCCTTGGCCGCGTCTTCCTGCGATGCACCGCCGTTGGCCGCAATCGCCGTCTTCACCCGCACGCCCTCGGCAAACAGCGCCTCGAAGCTGAAGTTGAAGTGCCACATGATCGCCACCGCCATGAAGGTCACGCCGGTCAGCAGCAGCACCGCCTTGATGATCTGCACCCAGGTGGTGGCGGTCATGCCGCCGAACAGCACGTAGATCATCATCAGCACGCCGACCAGGGTCACCGCGACCCAGTAGTCCAGGCCGAACAGCAGCTTGATCAACGCACCGGCACCGACCATCTGTGCGATCAGATAGAACAGCACCACCACCAATGTGCCGGAAGCGGCGAAGCTGCGGATGGCGGTCGGCGCGAAGCGGTAGCCGGCCACGTCGGCAAAGGTGTACTTGCCGAGGTTGCGCAGCCGTTCGGCCATCAGGAAGGTCAGGATCGGCCAACCGACCAGAAAGCCGATCGCATAAATCAGGCCGTCGTAGCCGTTGGCCATCACCGCCGCGGTGATGCCCAGGAACGAGGCCGCCGACATGAAGTCGCCAGCGATCGCCAGGCCGTTCTGGAAACCGGTGATACCGCCACCGGCGGTGTAGAAGTCAGCGGCCGACTTGGTCTTGGCCGCCGCCCACTTGGTGATCCACAAGGTGCCCAGCACGAAGAAGCCGAACATGCCGATCGCCACCCAGTTGGTGGGCTGCTTGTCGACCTGGCCCATGTCGCCGCCAGCGGCCAGTGCGAGGCCTGCCGGCAGCAGGCCGGCCAGAATCAGGAGAAGGCGCGAAGTCTTGCTCATTTGCGGGCTTCCTCGAGGATCTGCGCGGTCAGCTGGTCGTAGGCGCTGTTGGCGCGACGCACGTAGATGGCGGTGATGACGATGGTGAACACCATCACCCCGATCGCGATCGGAATGCCGATCGAGGTCACCCCGGCGCCGATCGGTTTGGCGAGGAATTCCTTGTCGAAGGCGATCAGGCCGATGTAGCCGTAATAGGCGAGCAACATCAGCACGGTCAGCGTCCAGCCCAGCGTATTGCGTTGGCGTTTGAGCGCGTGGTACTTCGGATTGGCATCGATCTTGGCGATCAATGCGTCATTCGAGACGGTCATGGTCTGTCTCCTGGAGTGCGGGCGGCACGGCCCGCCCACTTGCGTGGCGGGCCGCCGGCGGGGGTGAAGCTTAGAAGCTGTACTTGGTGGTGAATTGCAGGCGCGAGATGTCGCCTGAATCGCCGTTCTCCGCTTCGCGACGGCCGTACATCAGCTCGGCACCCACATCGACCTTGGGCAGCGGCGAATAAAAGACGTTGGCGCGGATGCTCTGCTGCGACTTGCTCGCCAGCCCGCCGGTATTGGCGATGTCGTGGTCGTAATTCACGCGCGAATACATGATGGTGCTGCGCAGCTTGGCGTTGTAGTCGTGGCGCCAGGCCACCCAGCCGGCGATCGTGCTGACGGTCTGGATGTTGCCGTCGATGTCGATCTCCACGTCCGAGCCGTTGCCCAGGCCCAGATAACGGCCAAGACCTTCGCCGTAGCTGAGCTGATAGCGCAGATCGTTGTTGGCGTTGATGATCCAGCGGCCGCCGCCGGCGATGGCGCCGCCGAAGTCGGTGTCGTTGGTCAGCGCGCTGCGGGTACGGTACTGACGTGCGATCGCCGACAGACCGAACGTGCCCCAGGTGCCCTTCCAGTTGTAGCGCGCAGTCAGATCCGGCATCGCGCCGTGGTCCGAGGCCAGGATGGTGTTGCCGCCCTGGTAGGGCGTGGTCAGCGTTTCGGGATTTTCTGCCGACACGCTGAAGGCACCGCGGGTGTAGCGGATCTGGGTCTGACGGCTGAACAGCGCGCCGTCGGTCGGCCCGACGATGTCGGCGGCCTCCGGCAGGATCGTGGAATCGATGAAGTTGGACCAGGTCTGGCCGGCCAGCCAGTTGTTCCAGCTCATGTAGGCATGCCGCAAGGTGCCGCCGTACAGATTGTTGACCTGGTTGGCGAGCGCGTTGCCGAAGAAATCCAGTTCGATGAAGCCGGTGAGCTTGTCGCCGTTTTCGGTCACCGTGTCCACGCCCAGGTTGAAGCGCGAGAACTTGGCGTGGAAGTCGGTGTCGGTGCTCGACGCCTGCCCCCCGACAGGCGTCTGCGTCGGAATGTACAGGTAACGCCCCACCGCACCTTCAGGCAATGCGCCGTCGCTGGTGCGGGTGGTCATGAAGTCGGCCTTGATGAAACCACCGTAACGGAACGTTGTCCCCGCCGCTGCGTTCGGTGTGATGCTGGTGACCTGGATCGGCCGCTTGCCGGCCGGGACCACAGGTGCGGGCGCGGCGGCTGGCGTTTGCGCCTGCAAGGTGCGCACCTCGGTGACCTGGGTCTGCGTCTGGGCGATCTGGCCCTGCTGTTGTTGCTGCGCAGAGACCAGCAATTGAACCTGACGCTCGAGCTCGGCAATGCGCGCTTCCAGCGCCTTTTCCTTGGCCGTCTGCGCAAACGCCACGCCCGGCAGCATGATGGCCACGAACAAGGCTGCGGCCAGCGGTTTGCGCACCAACGGTGCAATACGGTGTGTCATGGAACCCTCTCCCCAATGAAGGCCTCGCGCTTGATGGCGATGCTGTGCGGAGCGTGAGGCAGTCCGCGGTTTGCAGCCTATTCGCCTTTGGTCGTAGCTGCAACGCAGCATTCCACAAGGTGACCGATGGCCGCACCAGGACCCGCAATGGATGTGCGCCAGCGCACGCCACTGGTTACGACCATGGTCTAAGGCGCCGTTGACCGCCGGGACAGAATGGATACGGCACACTGATTGCCTACCGAGGGCAGCCGCAACGCCCTCTCCCGACAAGTTCATCGCAAGTGAGGGTGCCATGGCTGATGTTTATCCCGTCGATCCCGCGTTCGCCAAGGGCGCACGCGTCGATGGCGAGCAGTACGCAACGCTGTACCGCGAATCGATCGAGCATCCCGAGCAGTTCTGGGGCAAGGCCGCGCAGCGGCTGGACTGGTTCAAGCAACCCACCCAGGTCAAGGACGTCAGCTTCGCGCTGGGCGACTTCCATATCCGCTGGTTCGGCGACGGCGAACTCAATGCCAGCGTCAACTGCCTGGACCGCCAGCTCGCCACGCGCGGCGACAAGACCGCACTGCTGTTCGAACCCGACAGCCCGGACGCGGCGTCTTACCCGGTCACCTACCGCGAGTTGTACGAGCGCGTCTGCAAGCTCGGCAACGCACTGCGCAATCTCGGCGTCAAGAAGGGCGACCGCGTCACCATCTACCTGCCGATGATCGTCGACGCCGCTGTGGCCATGCTGGCCTGTGCGCGTATCGGCGCGGTGCACTCGGTGGTGTTCGGCGGGTTTGCCGCCAACTCGATTGCCGACCGCGTGATCGACTGCCAGAGCAAGTTGATCATCACCGCCGACGAAGGCCTGCGCGGCGGCAAGAAGATTCCGCTCAAGGCCAACGTGGATGCGGCGTTGAAGATTCCCGGCACCAACACGGTGGAAACCGTGCTGGTGGTGCGCCACACCGGTGGTGCGGTGGAGATGCAGGCACCGCGCGATCGCTGGTTCCATGACGTGGTCGACGGCCAGCCGGCCGAGTGCGAACCCGAGCGCATGAACGCGGAAGATCCGTTGTTCATCCTCTACACCTCCGGTTCCACCGGCAAGCCCAAGGGCGTGCTGCACACCACTGCCGGCTATCTGCTGTTCGCCAGCTATACGCACGAAGTGGTGTTCGACCTGCGCGAGGACGACATCTATTGGTGCACCGCCGACGTGGGCTGGGTCACCGGTCACAGCTACATCGTCTACGGCCCGCTCGCCAATGGCGCCACCGCCGTGATGTTCGAAGGCGTACCCAACTACCCGACCGTCTCGCGCTTCTGGGAGGTGATCGACAAGCACCAAGTCACCTTGTTCTACACCGCGCCCACCGCGATCCGCGCACTGATGCGCGATGGCGAAGCGCCGGTCAAGAAGACCTCGCGCAAGAGCCTGCGTCTGCTCGGCAGCGTCGGCGAGCCGATCAATCCGGAAGCCTGGCGCTGGTATTACGAGGTGGTCGGCGACAGCCGTTGCCCGATCGTTGATACCTGGTGGCAGACCGAAACCGGCGGCATCCTGATTTCGCCGCTGGCCGGCGCGGTCGATCTCAAGCCGGGCTCGGCAACGCTGCCGTTCTTCGGCGTGCAGCCGGCGCTGGTCGATGCCGAAGGCAAGATCCTGGAAGGCGCCACCGAAGGCAACCTGGTGCTGCTGGATTCGTGGCCGGGGCAGATGCGCAGCGTCTACGGCGACCATCAGCGCTTCATCGACACCTATTTCCGCACCTATCCGGGCAGCTACTTCACCGGCGACGGTTGCCGCCGCGATGCCGATGGCTATTACTGGATCACCGGCCGCGTGGACGACGTGATCAACGTGTCCGGCCACCGCATCGGCACCGCCGAGGTGGAAAGCGCGCTGGTCTCGCACCCCAAGGTCGCCGAAGCGGCGGTGGTCGGCTTCCCGCACGACGTCAAGGGCCAGGGCATCTATGCCTACGTCACCTTGATCGCCGGCGAAACCCCAAGTGAGGAACTGCACAAGGAACTGGTGAGCTGGGTGCGCAAGGAGATCGGCCCGATCGCATCCCCGGATCACCTGCAGTGGGCACCCGGCCTGCCGAAGACGCGCTCGGGCAAGATCATGCGCCGCATCCTGCGCAAGATCGCCGAGAACGCCCCCGACCAGCTCGGCGACACCTCGACCCTGGCCGATCCATCGGTGGTGGATTCGCTGGTAAGCGAGCGGTTGACGCGCTGACGCGCGTCGGGGAATGGGGAACCGGGAACGGGGAATCGTTGACGCGGTTCCCTGAGCAGTGGGACGAGTCGGCGGGACTGGGGATTCGTGGAAACGGTCCCCAGGCCATTCCTCCCCATCTCGATGTTGATCTTTCCAATCCGTCGCACCAACTTCGCCACCCCGCTGTTGCCGTCTTGTTGTTGCTGTTGCTTGCCTTTCTGCCCTTTGCTGTTGCCTTTGCAATTCCCGATTCCCCACTCCCGATTCCCGATTCCCGGCCCCTCAATGACCACCCTGCTGA
The DNA here is from genome assembly GCF_024806475.1 of Xanthomonas sp. 4461. Taxonomy (NCBI): domain Bacteria; kingdom Pseudomonadati; phylum Pseudomonadota; class Gammaproteobacteria; order Lysobacterales; family Lysobacteraceae; genus Xanthomonas; species Xanthomonas sp. 4461. The sequence continues at coordinate 351,854 of NZ_JANTYV010000004.1, forward strand.
TCGCCGACGACCATCCCCTGTTCCGTGAGGCCTTGCGCGGGGCGGTGCAGCGGGTCATGCCGGGCGTAAAATTGTTCGAAGCCGACAACGTGGATGCGTTGTACACGCTGGCCGACGCGCAACCGGACGCGGACCTGCTGTTGATGGATCTCAACATGCCGGGTGCGCAGGGCTTCAGTGCGTTGGTGCATATGCGCTCGCTGCATCCGCAGTTGCCGGTGGTGGTGGTGTCCGCACGCGAAGAGCCCACGGTGATGCGGCGTGCGATCGACCATGGTGCGTTCGGCTTCATTCCCAAATCCGCAGACTCGGACACCATCGGTCGCGCCTTGGCCACGGTGCTGGATGGCGAGCGCTGGATCCCGGCCGAAGCACAGAACCTGCCGCCCACCGATAGCGAAGAGCGCGAGGTCGGCCAGCGCCTGCGCGATCTGACCCCGCAACAGTTCCGGGTGCTGCAGATGCTCGGCGCAGGCCGGCTCAACAAGCAGATCGCCTACGACCTGGGCGTGTCCGAGGCCACCATCAAGGCGCACGTCACCGCGATCCTGCGCAAGCTCGGCGTCACCAACCGCACCCAGGCGGTGCTGATGGCCGGCAAGCTCGCCATCGATGCCGACGGCATCGTATTGCCGCCGCCGGAAGAGGACTGACGCGCAGGCATATGTCTGCATGCGTCGGGGCTGGTCGGTAACGCTGCGTCGCGCCCGGGTGCGCTCCTACGTGTGGTGACCGATATGTTTGCCGCCACTGTTGGACGGCGTCGACAGCAGTCCAGTTGCGCACAACGCAACGCGGTACCAGCGTAGGAGCGCACCTGGGCGCGATGGGCATTCTCGGCAAAGCTCGCTTTTTGCAGAAGACAACTGTGCGTTGGCGCGCACGACCGTAGTGGGCATTACCCGGTAAAGCTGCGTCGCGCCCGGGTGCGCTCCTACGTGCGATGGCCGATATGTTTGCCGCCACTGTTGGTCGGTATCGACAGCAGCCCACTTCCGCACAACGCAACGCGGTACCAGCGTAGGAGCGCACCTGGGCGCGATGGCCTTTCTCGGCAAAGCTCGTTTTTGCATAAGACAACTGTGCGTTGGCGCGTACAACCGTGATGGGCGTTGCCCGGTAACGCTGCGTCGCGCCCGGGTGCGCTCCTACGTGTGGTGCTTGTCGTGTCTACTCCGGCGCGCGCACGAACAGGATGTTCAGATCGCGCATCGGCACGAAGTTGGCCTGCTTGAACTGGAAGGTCAGCGGGTCGATCTTTTTCAGCTCGCCGTCGAAGCACAGGCTGAGGATGTCGCTGGCGGCCTGCTTGCGGATGGTCAGCTGGAAGTCCTTGATCGGGCCGTTCCAGTTCTTGCCGGTGGTGAGCACGTAGCGCAGGTTGGCCCAGGCCAGGCCGGACTGGCCCTCGCGGCGCTGCATGCTGGCCTTGGTGGCCGGTTCGATGCAGGTGTCCTTTGCATAGGACTCCAGCAGATACGTTCTGGGCTGCGGCACGCCGGTGGACAGGCTGGGCGCGTACGCATGCCGGATCTGCACGCTGCGGCGCGCCGGAAATGCCTGTTGCCAGACGAAGTACTCGTTGAGGGTGAAACGCGGTTGCGCGTCGGTATCGACCCAGCGCGCGGGCAGCGGTTTGCGACCTTTGGGCGCAGTGCCGGATTCGGTGAAGGCGGCCACATCGTCCTGCGTCCAGCCGGTGGCAGCGAACGCCTTGGAGATGTCACTGCCGTCGTCCAGCAACACCACCAGCTTGCGCGTGGTGGCGACCGGCTTGCCGTCCACCCAGAGTTTGAAATCGGTGAGTTCGCTGTGGTCGGCCATGCCGAAATACATCGGCGGCATCGGGAAGGCCACCGGCACGCTGAGGTCGCGCTCGCTGTTGTTGGTGAACACGTAGTCCACCTGCACGCGTTCTTCGCTGAGCAGCAGCGCTTCCTTGTCCATGCTGATGTCGGGCTGGTGCAGCAGCCGGATGGTGCCGTTGTCGTCGCCAAAACTGCTGTCGTTGGCGTGCGCGCTGGCGCAGACAAGCAAGGCCAGCGCCAGCAGGCGGCGTGTGGAAAGAAGCGTATGCATGGGTCCCCTGGTACCGGCGCGCACCGACGCGCCGCAGGGCGCCAGCATGCCACGCCATCTCCACGCGCAGCAGGGCCCAAGCGCCACGCCGCTGCGACTGCCCGCAACCGGGTGCGACGCGCTTGCGCACCCTACGTGGGCCGCTGACAAGCCAGGCGTTGTGCAACCAGACCGGTTGGCAAACCATGCGCACCGCGTACAGACCGCGCGCACTTGCGCAACTGACGGCTGTGTCACGCCGAAAGACTGGCAGGCCCAAGCGCTGCGGCGTGATCGCCTCCACAGCCAGGTACCGCGCGCCATCGCAGTTGTCGATATCACCATTGACCATATGCTGATGCCTGGACAAGGCTCGTGCTCACGCGATGCAACCGGAGCACAGATGGCGCGACGTTTTCCATGGCTATGGTTGGGCTTGCTGGCAGCATGCGTGCTGGTGGCGGTGCTGGCATGGCAGAACCAGCAATTGCGCACGCAGCAACAGTGGCTGCAGACGCGCGTCACCGCGCCGTACGCGGGCATGTATGTGCCAACCATCGCTACCACTGGCATGGACGGGCACAGCTATACGCTGGGCGCCGCGCACGGGCAGCCACAGGTGCTGTTCTTCTTTACCACCACCTGCCCGTACTGCAGGCGCTCGGCGCCGACCATCGTGCGTGCGGCGCGCCAGTTGCAGGCCAACCTGCCGGGCCGCCCGCAACTATTGGGCGTGTGTCACTGCGACCCGGCGCAGGCTGCGCGCTATGCGCACGTGCATGGTTTCGATTTTCCGGTGGTCACGCTGACCGACCGCCGCGCGCTGATGCTGTTTCGGGCGCGCAATGTGCCATTGGTGATGGCCGTCGATGGGGAGGGGCGCGTGCGCCATTCCCATGTCGGCCTGTTCGATACCACGGAGCGGGTGCAGGACCTGGTCGCCGCGTTGCGCCGCACGGATGCGCCAGCGGCATTGGCAACGGTGAAGGAGTGAGTGCATGAACAAGCGTTGGTTATCTGTGCGCAATGCGTTGGTGGCAGCGGCGTTCCTGGCCAGTACCGGCTTCGGCGCATTTCAGGTCATGGCAGGCAGCAACACCCAGCCGACGACCGAGGCCTGCAGCGCATGGCAATGCGCGGCCGAGTGCCCGGAATTCGGCGGTCAATTGGGGCAAGGCAACGTGTGCTATTGCTGCGGCTAAGCCGTCAGGCGGGGCCGCGTGGCCCCGCTTCTTGCAGGTGCGCAATGCAAGGCGCAATGCGTGCAAGGCAGCAACCGCCTGGTTGGTATCGCGTTGGACGGCGCGCGCGACGTGCGCTGTTTTTGGCGCGTTTTCGCAATGTATCGCTCTCCGCAGGCGCTGATTGCCGACACCGCAGCGCGGCCTTGGCAATCGCGCCGTCCTTCGCTCATGCCCTCCGTATCATGGCGCATGCGTCGGCCACGTACCCGACGCGACCAGCAGCCGCATCAGCCCAGCGCGCGGTACCGGAAATCGCGCAGCACCACTTCGCCTTGCTGCGCGGCATACACGCCCAGCTGCAGGCTCAAGAAACCGCCGAACACGTTGTGATGGAATCCGGACACTTCCATGCGCGTGGGGTGGCGTATCCATTGCCGGCCGTCGTCGAACGAATATTCAAAGCTCACGACGTGGCGATCGTTGGTCAGCCGCACGCGGATGCGGCGGTGCGTATTGGGCGCGCGTGCCCACGCCAGTTCTTCTGAATACTCGTAGGTCTTCATGGTGTCGGCGGTGAAGCCGATGCCGATGAAGGCCTTGTGGTTGTAGAACAGCACGATGCCGCCTTCGGCATCGCCGACCAACTCCAGCGTGACCTCGGCGGCGTAGGCGCGATCGGGCACGCCGCAGGTCAGCGGCGCGCTGTCGATGGGCGATGTGCCCGCGCAGGTCAGCGTCAACGCCTTGTTGGCCCGCCGCATGCGCGCCTGCTCGCCCGGCTTGGGCGCGTGCAGGCTCCATTGGGTGCCGAATCGGTCGGTGGAAAAATCATCGGACAACGCGACGCCGGTGGCTATGGACGTACCGCCGGCGGCAGCGCGTGCCGGCGTGCGCAACGGCGTGGACAGGTCGCCGCCGGTGGCGCGAAACCAGCCGTCGGCGGTCCACTCGATCGGCTCCAGCAGGGTCTGACGCCCCAGGGTACGGAAGCCGTTTTCGTAGCCGTGATAGACCAGCCACCAATCGCCACGTGGGCCTTGCACCAGCGTGGCATGGCCGCGCGACCACCACGGCTCCTGCTCGGACAGCGTGCGCACCAGCGGATTGCGCGGACAGTGTTCCCACGGCCCGTGCACCGAGCGCGAGCGCGCAGCGATGACCATGTGCCCGGTCACCGGGCCGGCGGTGCCGCCGACGGCGGTCACCAGATACAGCCAACCGTCGTGCCAGGTGAGTTTGGGGCCTTCGGGCGCGAAGTTCTCCACCACCCAGTCGTCGGGATAACGCCACGGCGCGTAGGCCGGTTCGAGTTGCCCATCGGTGGCCAGGCCATCGTCGCGCAGGCGGATCTTGCGGATGCCGTTGACGAACAGATAGCGCTTGCCGTCTTCGCCCACCACGTGGCCGGGATCGATGCAGCCGGCGATGTTCAGATCGATCGGCGCGCTCCATGGCCCGCGGATGTCATCGGCCCAGATCACGAAGATCGACCAACCCTTGTCGTCGGGATTGGCCGGGATATAGATGAAGTAACGGCCGTCGTGCTTGCACAGATCCAGCGCCCAGATCGTGCCCAGCTCCTGGCGCAGCGCAGGGCCGATCGGCGTCCAGTTGATCAGGTCGGTGGAGTGCCACAGCACGATGCCCGGGTAGGAAAAGAACGACGAAAACGTCATGTAGTAGTCGTCGCCATCCTTGAGGATGGTGGGGTCCGGGTGATCGCCGGCCACGATGGGATTGAGGTAGGTGCCGTTGCCCAGGTCTGCCTTGCGCTGGCCTTCGATGCCGCGCGCCCACTGCGGCGGATGCGCGCAGCCCATGGCTGGCGCCTGCGCGGCAGCCGGCAGCGGCGCGACCAATGCGCCTGCGGCCAGCACCTTGAACAACTCCCGCCGTGTCGTGTCTGGCATGCATCAGCTTCGTCGGATCAGGGCTGCCATCTAGCCTGACGCGCCGCTACGAGGCAACCGCGCAAGCGGCGTTATAGGAACTGGTGATGCGGCATTCGGATTTCGAAATAGCAACACGTTCTTGGCGTTGCAGCGGGAGGAACAGCGTCGCTGCGGTGCGTGTCTTCGCTGCGCAAGCGGGTCCGCCGCGATCAGGGTCGCGCGGGGTGGCGTGGGCAGCGGCACTGCAGCGCCTGCGAATGCGCGCGCCCGGATGGGTGCTCCCTGGTCCACGACCCTGCCGGTCTGCATCCTGGATGGCGCGCTGTTGCCAGCGCATCGTCGGTACCGGGAATGCAACACGCGATATCCGGCCGACCAGCAGGGTCCGATCTTGCGATCAGCCAACCGACCACACCGCGGCAGGCAAGGCCTGCAAGACCTGCCACACCGGTTGCCCAATCCCGCCCTCGATCCAGCCTCACTCCGCCATGCTGCACTGCAGCGTGATCTGTTCATTGATGATTGCGATATTCATATGCGAACAGCCGGGCGCCTGCCGGCTGGTGGATGTCGCAATGCAAAGCTGCTGCCTTTCAGATCCAGCCCCCGCCTGCGCCAGCCCTGCCGGGCGTCGCGCGTGAGCGCGCTGGCACGGCAACGCCTGGGCCGCACCGAGGTGCAGCTGTCGGCGCTGGGATTTGGCGCTGCGCCGATCGGGAATCTGTACAGGGAGGTCGCCGAGGCAGACGCGCTGGCTGCGGTGGCGAGCGCGTTCGAGGCCGGCATCCGCCACTTCGACACCGCGCCCTACTACGGTTACGGGCTCAGCGAAGCGCGCCTGGGCCGTGGCCTGGCCGGCGTGCCGCGCGCTGCCTACACGCTGTCGACCAAGGTCGGCCGTTGCGTCTACGACGACGCGCAGGCGGTGGCGGGGCGCGACGGTTTTGCGGTGGCCGGCCGCCGCGCCGAATTCGACTACAGCGCCGACGGCGTGCGGCGTGCGTTCGCGTCCAGCCTGGAGCGCCTGGGCACCGACTACATCGACGTGCTGCTGCTGCACGACATCGGTGCCCTGACCCACGGCGACAACCACGCCCATCTGCTGCAGCAGGCCTTGGAGGAGGCCTTGCCGGCCATGGCGGAGTTGAAGGCATCCGGTGCGTGCGGGGCGATCGGGCTGGGCGTCAACGAGCAGGACGTGGCATTGGAGGTGTTGCCGCGCTTCCCGATCGACTGCGTGATGCTGGCAGGGCGCTACACGCTGCTGGAACAGCACGGCGCGCGTGCGCTGCTCGACCAGGCGCAGCAACACGGCGTGTCGATCCTGTCGGCCGGCCCGTACAGTTCCGGACTGCTCAGCGATGCGCGCGGCCCCGGCGCCACCTATAACTACGCCCCTGTGGACACCACCACCTTGCAGCATGCGCAGCGTCTGTATGCGGCCTGCGCGGCGTTCGACGTGGACATCGGCGCGGCCGCATTGCAGTTTCCGCTGGCGCATCCGGCGGTGACCACCGTGGTGGCCGGCATGCGCACCGTCGCCGAGGTGCAATCGGCCGCCACGCGGTTGCGGGCATCGATCCCGCCTGCGCTATGGCAGCGCCTGCGCAACGGCGGCCTGCTCGATGCGGACCTGCCCACGCCATGAGCCGCGTCGATGCACACCTGCATTTCTGGCACCTGGCCCGCGGCGATTACGACTGGCTGACGCCCGAGCTTGCGCCGCTGTATCGCAACTTCGCGCCGCACGATGTGGACGACGCACTGGATGCAGCCGGTATCGACAGCGTGGTGGTGGTGCAGGCCGCCGCAACCGAAGCCGAAACCTGTTATCTGTTCGAGCTGGCGCACGACGCGCCGCGCATTGCCGGCGTGGTCGGCTGGGTGGACTTTGCCGCACCCGATGCCGCTGCGCGTATCGGCGCCCTGGTCCGCGCAGGCGGCGGTGCGCTCAAGGGGCTGCGCCCGATGGTGCAGGACATCGCCGATGCGCAGTGGTTGGCAGGCCCCGCCTTGGACGCCGCCTTCGACGCGATGCTGGCACATGATCTTGCCTTCGATGCGCTGATCCGCGCCGTGCATGTGCCGGCACTGCAGGCGCGTTTGAAGCGCCATCCGCAGTTGCGCGTGGTCGTCGACCACGGCGGCAAGCCGCAGATTGCGGCAGGCGAATTCGTTGCCTGGGCCGCGGGCATGGCCGCGTTGGCGCAGCACCCCAACGTACACTGCAAACTGTCCGGGCTGCTCACCGAGGCCGCGCGCGGCGCCGGCATCGATGCACTGGAGCCGTATGTCGCGCACCTGTTTGCGCGCTTCGGTGCGCAGCGCCTGCTCTGGGGCAGCGACTGGCCGGTGCTGACCCTGCGTGCCGATTACGCGCAGTGGTTTGATCTCGCACAGCAGCTGGTCACCCGTCATGCCGCCGAACACGCCGCTGCGGTGTTCGGCGACAACGCACGCATGTTCTATCGTCTGCCACGGCCGGCGGCCCCCACCCACGGAACCCTATCGGTATGACAGTCTCCATTCCCACCACGCCCAATACCCGCCTGCAGGGCAAGCGTTGCCTGATCACCGCCGCAGGCGCCGGCATCGGCCGCGAAAGCGCGCTGGCCTGCGCACGCGCCGGCGCGCAGGTGATCGCCACCGACATCGATGCCGCTGCCCTGCAGGCGCTGGCATCCGAATCGCAGGCGATCACCACCCAATTGCTCGACGTCACCGATGCCGCCGCCATCGCCGCACTGGTCGCCGAACACGGCCCGTTCGATGTGTTGTTCAACTGCGCCGGCTACGTGCATCAGGGCAGCATTCTCGACTGCGACGAGCCGGCCTGGCGCCGCTCGTTCGCGATCAACGTCGATGCGATGTACTACACCTGCAAGGCGGTGCTGCCGGGCATGCTCGAACGCGGTGCCGGCAGCATCATCAACATGTCCTCGGTGGCCTCCAGCATCAAGGGCGTGCCGAACCGCTTCGTCTATGGCGTGACCAAGGCGGCGGTGATCGGCCTGAGCAAGGCCATCGCCGCCGATTACGTGGCCCAGGGCGTGCGTTGCAACGCGATCTGCCCGGGCACCATCAAGACGCCGTCGCTGGGCCAGCGCGTGCAGGCCCTGGGCGGCGACGAACAGGCGGTGTGGAAGAGCTTCACCGACCGCCAGCCGATGGGCCGCCTGGGCGATCCGCGCGAGATCGCGCAGCTGGTGGTGTACTTGGCGTCGGACGAATCTTCCTTCACCACCGGCCAGACCCACATCATCGACGGGGGCTGGTCCAACTGAACGCGGCCGACGACACCGCCGTGCAACGGCCAGACCCATGGTCGCTGGCGATGGTTTCGCAGCCGTGCTGAAGACTGCTGACAAGACGCCGCATCGCATGCCTGAGGCGGCCTGCCAGCACGCATCACCGACATTCCTGTTCCGAGCGCGTCGTCCAGCTCCTGCCGATACACCGTGCAAGTGGCTGCTCGCTCCGATTCCTCCCCTGCAAAGGAAGACTGCATGAAACTCGTACGTATTGGCGCCGAAGGCCACGAACGTCCCGGCGTGATCGACACCGCAGGCCAGATCCGCGACCTGAGCGGCGTGATCGACGATGTCGCCGGTGAGCACCTCACCAACGCCGGCCTCGAAAAGCTGCGCGCAGTGGACCTGTCCACCCTGCCGCTGATCGAGGGCGAGCCGCGCTATGGCGCCGCGGTGGGCCGCATCGGCAAGTTCATCTGCGTGGGCTTGAACTACGCCGACCACGCCGCCGAATCGGGCATGGACGTGCCGAAGATGCCGATTCTCTTCATGAAGGCCACCACCGCCGTGTGCGGGCCCAACGACACCGTCATCATCCCGCGCGGCTCGGTCAAGAGCGACTGGGAAGTGGAACTGGGTGTGGTGATCGGCGATATCGCACGCGACGTGTCGGTGGACGAGGCGCTGAACCACGTGGCCGGCTATGCGGTGATCAACGACCTGTCCGAACGCGAGTTCCAGCTCGAGCACGGTGGCCAGTGGGTCAAGGGCAAGAGCGCGGACACCTTCGGCCCGATCGGCCCGTGGCTGGTCACCCGCGATGAAGTGCCGGACCCGCAGAACCTGTCGATGTGGCTGGAGGTCAACGGCCATCGTTACCAGAACGGCAGCACCCGCACGATGGTGTTCGGCGTGGCCGAACTGGTCAGCCACATCAGCCGCTACATGACGCTGATGCCGGGCGATGTGATCAGCACCGGCACCCCGCCGGGCGTGGGCCTGGGCCAGAAGCCGCCGGTGTATTTGAAGCCGGGCGATCTGATGGAACTGGAGATCGAAGGACTGGGTCGCCAGCGTCAGCCGGTGGTGGCGCATCCGCGCGATGCGGCCTGAGGCTCCTTTCCCTTTCCAGGATTTCGGTACCGTTGCGTCCCAAGTGGCGCTCAACGCACGTGGCAATGCATCCACACGACGCAGCCTGAAGCCGCTCTCCCCTCGGGAGAGGGGTTAAGGGGACGTAGCGACGTCTCCGAACAATTCGTCGCGCTGTCGCCCGTTGTTGTTGGACGTGACGTGTCGGCGCTTGTGTTGATGCGTCATGCGTATCTTTTGCTGGGGTGTGGCGGCACGTTGAACGACTACGCGCTGGAGCGCGTTGATATCGATGCGTCGTTGATCGTTTGGTGATTTGCTGATCTGTGCTGCAAACGGATGTGTCACTGCAGCGCTTCAACACTGCCGGCGCTACGCGTTCGTTCCCTCACCCCAACCCCTCTCCCGGTGGGAGAGGGGCGCAAGCGCAGCTCTGCGCTCACGCTTTTTTGGCCCGTTTTTCCATTTCCCGCTTCCATCGCCCAGGACCTTCATGAGCACCATCGTCGCCCTCGATACCCACGACGTCCGCTTCCCCACCTCGCGCGAGCTCGATGGGTCGGACGCGATGAATCCCGACCCCGATTACTCGGCCGCCTACGTCGTGCTGCGCACCGATGCGCCGGATGACCTGGCCGGTTACGGCCTGGTGTTCACCATCGGCCGCGGCAACGATGTGCAGACCGCTGCGGTGGCCGCTCTGGCCGAGCATGTGGTCGGCCTGTCGGTCGAGGAGGTCATCGCCGACCTGGGCGGCTTCGCACGCCGGCTCACCAACGACTCGCAGCTGCGCTGGCTGGGTCCGGAAAAGGGCGTGATGCACATGGCGATCGGCGCGGTGATCAACGCCGCCTGGGATCTGGCCGCACGCGCGGCGAAAAAACCGCTGTGGCGTTATATCGCCGAACTCACGCCGGAGCAGCTGGTCGATACCATCGACTTCCGCTACCTGACCGACGCGCTCACCCGCGATGAAGCGCTGGCCATGCTGCGCGCCGCGCAGCCGCAGCGCGCACAGCGCACCGCGCAGTTGATCGAGCAAGGCTACCCGGCCTACACCACGTCGCCCGGCTGGCTCGGTTACTCCGACGAAAAGCTGGTGCGGCTGGCACAGGAAGCCGTCGCCGATGGCTTCCGCACCATCAAGCTCAAGGTCGGCGCCAACGTGCAGGACGACGTCCGCCGCTGCCGCCTGGCGCGCGAGGCGATCGGCCCGGACATCGCGATGGCGGTGGACGCCAACCAGCGCTGGGACGTGGGCCCGGCGATCGACTGGATGCGCCAGCTGGCCGAATTCGACATCGCCTGGATCGAGGAACCCACCAGCCCGGACGATGTGCTCGGTCACGCCGCGATCCGCCAGGGCATCACGCCGGTGCCGGTCTCCACCGGCGAACACACCCAGAACCGGGTGATGTTCAAGCAGTTGCTGCAGGCCGGTGCGGTCGACCTGATCCAGATCGATGCCGCGCGCGTCGGCGGGGTCAACGAAAACCTCGCCATCCTGCTGCTGGCCGCCAAGTTCAATATCCGCGTGTTCCCGCATGCCGGCGGCGTCGGCCTGTGCGAACTGGTGCAGCACCTGGCGATGGCCGACTTCGTGGCCATCACCGGCCAGATGGAAGACCGCGCGATCGAATTCGTCGACCATCTGCATCAGCACTTCCTGGACCCGGTGCGCATCCGGCACGGCCGCTATCTGGCCCCGGAGGCGGCGGGTTTCTCGGCTGAAATGCATGCGTCGTCGATCGCGGAGTTCAGCTATCCGGACGGACGTTTCTGGGTCGAAGATCTGGCCGGCAACGCCAAGGGCTGACCACGCAGCCCTCATCCGCCCTACGGGCACCTTCTCCCGCCTGCGGGAGAAGGAAGCGGTTGTCTGGCCGGGACTACGATCCGGACGGAACGGCTCAGCCATCCAGGTGAACGTTGCTGGGTCGAAGGTCTGGCCGGCAACGGCAAGGACTGAGCACTCAGCCCCTCATCCGCCCTACGGGCACCTTCTCCCGCCTGCGGGAGAAGGAAGCGGTTGTCTGGCCGGGACTACGATCCGGACGGAACGGCTCAGCCATCCAGGTG
>NZ_JANTYV010000004.1:363501-368191 GCF_024806475.1 Xanthomonas sp. 4461
TCCAGGTGAACGTTTCTGGGTCAGGTCTAGCCGGCAACGGCAAGGACTGAGCACTCAGCCTCTCATCCGCCATGCGGGCGCCTTCTCCCGCGCGTAGGAGAAGGGTGTGACTGGCATTGGCTCAGGTGGGTTATGCGCTTGCGCACCAGGTACCCACCGTCGGGCGTCTGCAGCGTGCTGCCGTTTGCCAGGCCGAAGATGCAGACCCAGACGCGCCCACCCGATATCGCCAGGCCGGCCGGACCGCAGCCCCGCCGAACGAATGCCCCCCTTCTCCCGGCCGAACGAATGCTCCCTTCTCCCGCAAGCGGGAGAAGGTGCCCGAAGGGCGGATGAGGGCACCGCTAGCGCTGCGCGTCGATCGCCGCACTCAACGCAAAGATCCGTCCGGCCTCGCGCCACTTCTCCCCAGCCGCGCTGCCCGGCAGCGGTTTCTGGAACCGCCACATCAAGTCTTCCCAGGCCTGGATCCGAGGATCGGCCGCATCGCGCGTGGCCTTGGCCGCCGGATCGTAGTCCTCGCCCACCTCCATCAGCATCACCAGCCGATCGCCGCTGCGAAAGATCTCCAGTTCCTGGATGCCGGCCTGCTGCAGCGAGGCCACCACTTCCGGCCAGACCTCGGTGGGTTGATGCCAGCGCTCGTACTCGGCGATCAACGTCGCATCGTCGTGCAGATCCAGTACATAGCAAAGACGCGGCATGCTCAGGCTCCGGCAAGTGCAGGCATGACGCGACGTGCGCGCAACGCGAACAGCAGGATGACCGCAAAGCACCCGCCCGGCACCACCATCGCCCAGTGGATGCCAGCCATGTCCGACACCGCGCCCATGACCGCGGTGAGCAGCGCACCGCCGATGATGGACATCACCAGCAGGGAGGAGCCCAGTTTGCGCGCATCGTCGTGCATGCCATCCAGGCCCAGCGCGAAGATGGTCGGGAACATCACCGACATGAACACACTGGCAGCCACCAGCGCATACAGCCCGGCCCAGCCCGGCAACGCGATGGCAACCGCGCACAGCACCAGGTTGATCGCGGCAAAACTCGCCAGCAGCTTGGCCGGCGCCAGATAGCGCAGCAACGCAGTGCCGATAAAGCGGCCAGCCATGAACAGCACCAGCGAAATGGTCAGATACGTGGCAGCGGTTTTTTCCGGCGTGCCCGGCACCGCGTCCTGCAGGTAGCGGATCAGATAACTCCAGATGCCGACCTGCGCGCCCACGTAGAAAAACTGCGCCACCACCGAAAACATGAAGCGCCGGTTGCGCAGCAGTTCGCCGAAGCGTGCGCGTTTGGGCGCCACGCCGCTGTCGCTCTCCGGCGCGCCGGTGGGAAAGCGCACCAGCGCGATCAGGATCGCCCACAGCACCACCACCGCGCCGATGATCAGATACGGCATCTGCACGGCGGAGGATTCGGCGGCAAAGAATGCCTCGCGCGCGGCCGGCGCCATCGCCGCCAGTTCGGCCGGCGTGTGCTCCACCCCGGAGAAGATGAAATGCTGGCCGACCAGCACGCCGGTGATCGAACCCAGGGGATTGAACGCCTGCGCAAGATTCAGCCGGCGCGCCGCGCCGTCGGCCGGGCCGAGTACCGTGACCAGTGGATTGGCGGTGGTTTCCAGAAACGCCAGGCCGCTGGCGATCACGAACAGGGCCAGCAGGAACAACCAGTACGTATGCACCTGCGCAGCCGGGTAGAACAGGAACGCCCCGCACGCATACAGCAGCAACCCAAGCACCACCGCGGCCTTGTAGCTGTAGCGGCGCATGAACATCGCCGCGGGCATCGCGAACACGAAATAGCCCATGTAGAAGGCGCTCTGCACCAGCCCGGCCTGCAGGTCGCTCAGCTCGAACGCCTTCTTGAACTGTTTGATCAGGATGTCGTTGAGGTTGTTGGCCATGCCCCACAAAAAGAACAGGCTCACGATCAACAACAGGGGAACCATGGCGGTACGCGCCAGGTTGCCGCGCGGCGACGCGGCAATGTCACTGTGATGCATGCGACCGATCCCCTCCCAAGGCTGTGGCGCTTGCGTTGCAATCCAGCGAGCGTACTGCGCGCGCCAACGCCATGCAAATATAAAATCTTTGTTTATATTTGCACGCGAGCACCCAACCTGACCCGTGCCGGCGATGCCTGTACCCTGGCGCGCCGCACCTTGCCTGGAACCGCAAACGGATGAGCCCCGAACCCGCCAAGTACCGCGCGCCGGCCCTGGACAAGGGGCTGGATATCCTCGAACTGCTCGCCCGCCAGGCGCAGCCGATGAGCATGGGCGCGATCTCGCAGGGCATCGGCCGCTCGCGCGGGGAGATCTTCCGCATGCTGCAGGTGCTGGAGGAGCGCGGCTATCTCACCCGCGACGGCGAAGGCGACTACGTGCTGACCAACCGGCTGTTCATGCTCGGCATGCAGCAACCGCCCGTGCAGAGCATCAGCGAGGCCGCGTTGCCGGTGATGCGGCGGCTGGCCGATGCGATCTATCAACCCTGCCACCTGGTGGCGCCGTCCGGCGACCAGATCGTGGTGATCGCGCAGATGGACGTGCCCAGCGACCTTGGCCTGGTGGTGCGCCCGGGGCATCGCCGCCCGCTGACCCATTCCAGTTCCGGGCTGGTGTTGTTCGCCTTCCAGCAGCCGGACGTGCAGGCGCGCTGGCTGGAGATGCTCGACGCCAGCGAGGTGCCGTTCGAGCGCGCGCAATTCCTGGCCGCCGCCGCGCAGGCGCGCACCGATGGCTACGCCATGCAACCCAGCGAAGCGGTGGTAGGCGTGGTCGATCTGACCGCGCCGATCCTGCAAGGCGGCAGCGCCGCCTACACGCTCACGGTCCCCTTCATCGAACGGCGCCCCGCACTGGTGAGCCCGCAAACGGCCTTGCAAGCACTGCGTGCGGCAACCGCCGAGATTTCCAGCGGGCTGCACTAGCAGCACGCAGCCCGGCGCTGCCGGCCGATACCGATGTGCTGCAACAGGCCTATGGCGCGCTGCATCCGGGCCTGTACCGCTAAGCGACCGAACAGCAGATCGCACAACGCTTCGCCGACCTGCGCGCCGAACTCGAACACGGCAGCAACGACGCCAAGCGCGTTGCACGGATGGAGGTGCTGGGGCTTGCGCGCATCGATGCCTTCGATGTGTATCTGCCGCTGCTGTTTCCGCAGATTTCCGCCAACCCGGTGCCGCAGGTGCGCACGCCCGGTACAACCGTGCAACGCGCGCTACGGGTAACGGCATCGACACGACACAGCGCAACGCGATGGCGCCCCAGCGTGTACGCGACAGCAGCACCGGCCTGGACGCTGGCGATGGACAGCGGCCGGGTGTTCGTATTGACCAGCGCCGATAACAGTTCGGCCACCTTCGAGTTTGCACGGCAACTGCAGCGCAACGGCCTGGCCACGCTGGTCGGCCAGCCCACCGGTGGCAACCTGCGCGGCATTAACGGCGGCGCGTTCTTCTTTTTGCACTTGCCCAACTCGCACATCGAGGTGGATCTGTAGCTGGTCGGGCAGGTTCCAACCAGCGCGCAACCCGATCGCGGCGTAGTGCCGGACGTGCCGGTACAGATCACCGTGCAGGATCTGCAGGACGGCCGGGATGTGGAACTGGAGACTGTTCGCGCCCTGCTGGGTCGCCAGCAGGTGCAGCCGACACGATGACAGCACAACCATCGAGCCGTGGGCTCACTCATGTTTTTGCCAACCGTCCTACTGCGGTTGCACCCCGCAAACTGCCGCTGCATAGCCACGGCTATAAAGATCAGACCGACCTTCGCGTGCGGGCAAAACGCCCGAAAGCGGGTTTTGCGTTGTTACACTGCGCGCCCCTTGGGGAGTAGCCTTCTTTCGTTCATCGAAAGCGCCTGCATCAACATACTCGGCCATTGCGCCGTGGTGCAGGCAACCAATCGTGGTTTGGCGAGACCAGCGGCATGCGCGTACGACGACGGTTGGCGCGGGCGCATGCCGTTGTGATCGTGCCCAACCCGAGAGTGTCGATGTCTCCTTTTTCCATTGTGTTGATCGGTTTTGCGATGTCTACCGATGCGTTTGCCGCAGCGATCGGCAAGGGCGCGGCGATGCGCAAACCGCAATGGCGCGATGCGCTGCGGGCCGGTCTGATCTTCGGCAGTATTGAGGCGATCACCCCGGTGATCGGCTGGCTGTTGGGGCGCGCCGCGTCCAGCCACCTGCGTGCGTTCGATCACTGGATTGCCTTCGTGCTGCTCGGCGGCCTGGGCCTGCACATGATTGTGGCCGGCCTGCGTGCAGATCCCGACGATGACGATGCGTCGGCCGATGCTCCGAAGAAAAACGGCCTGCTGGCCCTGGCCGCCACCGGCTTTGCCACCAGCATCGATGCGATGGCGGTGGGCGTGAGCCTGGCGTTTCTGGATGTGCACATCGGCGTGGTGGCCGTGGTGGTCGGCCTGTGCACCTTCAGCATGGTCACCGCCGGCATCATGCTGGGCCGCGTGCTCGGCAACCTGATCGGCAAACGCGCCGAGATTCTCGGCGGCGTGATCCTGGTGATCGTTGGCAGCGTCATTCTCTACGAACACTTGAGCGGCGCTGCGTAAGCAGCCATGCATCGTAGGAGCGGGGGGGGGGGGGGGGGGGGGGGGGGTTTCATTAAGGAAGCGGAGCCCCCCCACCCCCCCCCCAACCACCGGGTGTGT
>NZ_JANTYV010000004.1:368201-501837 GCF_024806475.1 Xanthomonas sp. 4461
GCGGTCTTTGCCCCCGCCGCGGGGCGCCCGGCCGCGCGCCGCCGCCCCCCCCCCCCCCCCCCCCCCCCCCCCCCCCCCCCCCCCCCCGCTCCTACCTCGCATGGGCTTGCGGTTCGCGCATGTGCGCAGTACCGCAGTTTTAATCAATGTCGCGTGCATCTCTGCATATCGCGGTACTGCAGGAGATGCGCTGGCTCAACGCTTTTCGCATTGTGATGCGCACTCGGGAACGCCCATAGCGCGGCAGGCTCCACCGGTTTGGTCAGCAAGCGATCGCCGCGTTCGTGCGCAGGTTGCTCGAACTCATTGCGACCATCGTGTGCGCACGCTCAATTGCTGGATCAACCCGGCGTGGTGCGATGCGTTCTGATCGCATCATGTCACCGGCTTTTCGTAGGAGCGCACTTGAGCGCGACGAGCGTGATCGACCATGGCTCGCCGCGCAGGCACGCTCCTGCGCTGCATTCGGGTAACTAGCCTTCAGCGTTTTTTCGCGTCGTGATACGCGCTGAGAAACGCGCGTAGCGAAGCCGGTTTTACCGGCTTGGTCAGCAGGCGGTAGCCGCGTTCGCGCGCGAGTTGCTTGAGCTCGTCGCGACCATCGGCGGTGAGCAAGGCACCGGCAATCGGTGTCGATGCGGCGGCCTGCAGCGCATCCAGCGTGTCCAGGCCGTCGAGCCGGTCGTGCAGGTGATAGTCCACCAGCATCAGGTCCGGTTGTTCGCGCGCGCGCTCCAGCGCCTGATCCACGGTGCTGGCGGTGATCACCTCCACCTGCCAGCGGCCCAGCAGCGCGCACATGCCGTCGAGAATCTCGCGGTCGTTGTCCACGCACAGCACGCGCAGGCCCGCCAGCGAATCGCCGCTGGGCAACGCGCGCGCTGCAGGCGCCGGCAAGAGCGGCGCCACTGGCACGGCGGCCACGCGCGGCAGCAGGATCGAGAACATGCTGCCCCGGCCCACCTGGCTGCGTGCGCTCAGGTCGTGGTCGAGCAGACGCGAGATGCGCTGGCAGATCGACAGCCCCAGCCCCAGGCCCTGCTCGCCCCAGTCGAACGGCTGCTGATAGCGGCGGAACTCTTCGAAGATCTGCCGCATGTGGTGCTCGGGGATGCCCGGGCCGGTGTCCCACACCTGCAATTCCACCTGGGTGCCGCGCCCGCGCATGCCCAGCACGATCCGTCCCTGGCGGGTGTAGCGCAGCGCATTGGCCAGGAAGTTCTGCATCACCCGGCGCAGCAGGCGGCGGTCGCTGCGCACCCAGATCGGGCGGCTGTGCACCTGCAGCTGCAGGCCGCGGCTGGCCGCCACCGGCGCGTACTGCGCGGCAAGCTCGTGCATCAGCGCGCTGGCGTCGAAGTCCTCCACCGTCGGCCGCAGCCCGCCGGCATCCAGCCGCGAGACGTCGAGCAGACCGTCGAGCAATTCCTCGGCCGCACGCAGCGAGGCATCCACGCGCTCGGCCAGATGGCGCTGTTCTTCGTTGTTCTGATGGCTCTCGCGCAAGGCGGACGCGAACAGCCGCGCGGCATTGAGCGGCTGCAGCACGTCGTGGCTGATGGCGGCCAGAAAGCGCGTCTTGGATTGCTGCGCCAGCTCGGCCTCGCGCGAGCGATCGGCCACGCGCTGCTCCAGGTTCTCGTTGGCATCCAGCAGCGCGCGCTCGGCCCGCTTGTAGTCGGTGATGTCGTTGTAGCTGGTGACGTAGCCGCCGCCGGGCAGCGCCTGCCCGCGCATTTCGATCACCTTGCCGTCGCTGCGGGTGCGCTCGAACACATGCGGCGAGCCGGCGCGCATGTAGCGGATGCGGCGATCGATCTGGTCTTCGATATCGCCCTCGCCCAACTCGCCGCGCTCGGCGTTGTAGCGGATCAGGTCGGCGACCGGGCGGCCGACGTACAACATGCCGTCCGGATAGCCGAACAGCTGCTGATAGCGCCGATTCCACGCGGTCAGGCGCATCTCCGGGTCGACCACGCTGACTGCGGCGCTGATGTTTTCCAGCGTGGTGGACAGGATCTCGCGATTGAAGCGCAGCTCCTGGCCGGCTTCGTCCAGCACCGCCACCACCTCGCCCAGGTCCATGCCCGAGCCGCGCAGCAGGCTGGTCAGCACCAGGCGTGCGGAGGCCGCGCCGATCGAGGCGGCCAGCAGGCGCTCGGTGAACTGCACCCAGGCGCGGTCGGCCACCACGGTCGGTTGCAGCTCGCGCTCCAGCAGCACCGCCTGGTCGACAAAGGCGCGATGCGCATGCCGCTCGCCCACCACGCGCTCGGCCAGCGCCTGCAGGTCGGCCACCCGCACATGACCGGGCCAGTCGCCGGCCACCGCCGGACGCTGCGCGTACGGGTCGAGGAACGGTGCCGCGCGCAGGCGCTCGTTGACGCCGGGACGCCAGCGCGCCGACACCAGCATCATCGCGCCGACGTTGATCAGCAGCGACCAGAACGTGCCATGCGCCAGCGGGTCCCACCCGCGCATGCCGAACAGTTGCTGCGGCTGCAACCAGGCGATGCCGAACGGCCCGTCCGCCAGCCACTCCGGCTGCAACCAGCCCGCACGCGTGGCCGCCGGCAGCAGCAGCGTATAGATCCAGGTCGCAAAGCCCAGCACCATGCCGGTTTCCACGCCCTTGCGGCTGGCGCCGCGCCAGTACAACCCGCCGATCAGGCCGGGTGCGAACTGCGCCACTGCCGCGAACGCCATCAAGCCATACGCCGCCAGCGTGGTGTCGTTGGCCACGCTGCGGTGGTAGCCATAGGCGATCAAGGCCAGCAGCAGGATGGCGACGCGGCGGATCCACAGCACCCGCGAAGCCACCGACGCGCGCGCATCGGCACTGCCGCGCCGACGCAGCAAGACCGGCATGACCAGATCGTTGCTGACCATCGTGGCCAGCGCGATGCTGGCGACGATCACCATGCCGGTGGCGGCGGAAAACCCGCCCACGTAGGCCACCAACGCCAGCACCGTGTTGCCCTGGCTCAGCGGCAGGGCCAACACCACCGCATCGTCCACCACTGCGCTGCCCTTGCCGAACAAGGCGATGCCGGCCGAGGCGATCGGCACCACCATCGCCGAAATGATCACCAGGTACGCGCCGAACAACCAGCGCGCGCGACGGATGTCGCCCACATCGCTGCATTCGACCACGGCCACATGGAATTGCCGCGGCAGGCAGATCACCGCCAGAAAACTCAGCAGCGTCTGCGAAATGAATCCCACCGACGGTGTGTGCTCGAACAAGGTGCGCGCCGAATCGGCGATGTGCAGCTGGTGATCGCTCAGCCACAGCCACGCAAACAGCCCCACCGCCACGATGGCGATCAGCTTGATCACCGACTCCAGCGCGATGGCCAGCATCATGCCGTGGTGGTGCTCGGTGGCATCCACCTGGCGGGTGCCGAACAAGGTGGCGAACAACGCCATCAGCAGCGCCACATACAACGCCGGATCGGCAAAGATCCCGCGCCCGGCGCTGCTATGCCCGGTCAGCACCTCCAGGCTCATCGCCACGGCTTTGTACTGCAGCGCCAGATACGGGACGATGCCGACCAGCGCGATCACCGCCACCAACGCGGCCAGCCGCCGCGAGCGGCCGTAACGCGAGGAAATGAAATCGGCGATGGAGACGGTGTTTTCGGCACGTGCGATCAGCGCCAGCCGCTCGATGATGCGCCAGCCGAACAGCAGCAACAGCAACGGGCCGAGATAGATCGGCAGATAACCGATGCCGTTGCGCACCGCCGAGCCCACCGCGCCATAGAACGTCCACGACGAGCAGTACACCGCCAGCGCCAGGCTGTAAACCGCCGGGCGCAGCCACGGCCGCTCCGGATACATCGGCCGACGGTCGCCCCACCACGCCACCCCGAACAGCAGCGCGGCGTAGCCGACGGAGACCAGCAGCAGGATCCAGCTTGAGACCAACGGGCGTTCCTAGGCGGCGCGATGCGAGCCTGGGAGTTTACGCAGTGGGGAACAGCGCGTGGGCGACGGGACGCTGCCGGCGGCGGATTGGGCAGCGGGGCGCTGCGCGTGGACGGCTGGAGGGCTGGCTGCCCCCATCCGCCCTTCGGGCACCTTCCCCCGCAGGCGGGGGAAGGAAGCGTCGCAGATGAAAGCGGAAGGCCGGCCGCCCGTTTTGCCGGCTGTCGGCTTCAGGCTTCTCGATCCCGGATCTGGCCTGGAGCGTTAGCTTTGAGCTGTAGCTGTAGCCCTGTCTGCACCGCTGTCTTTGGCTTTGGCTTTGGCTTTGGCTTTGGCTTTGGCTTTGGCTTTGGCTGTGGCTGTGGCTGTGGCTGTGGCTTTGCCTTTGGCTCTCGCAACGACAATCTCAAAACTGCCGGCAACGTCCCCTCTCCCCCTTGGGGGAGAGGGTGCCCGAAGGGCGGGTGAGGGCCGCGGGTGAGGGCCGCGGGTAAGGACCGCTGGCGACAACAGCCGCAGACGCCCGCTCAGCCGGGCAGACGCACGCGCACCTGATACGTGCGCCCGGCGACGATGCCGTGCACACGCTGGTCCGGGCAGGGAGCGCCATCCACCTCGACCTCGACCTGCGTGCGCCCCGACTCACGCGTCAACGCAACCTCGAACTGCGCACCGCGAAATTGCCGCGTCACCTGCGCATCGGCCCAATGCGAAGGCAGCTGCGGACGGATCGCCAACGCATCGCCCTCGCCGACCAGGCCGAACAGACCTTCCAGCACGCAGCGATACACCCAGGCCACCGTGCCGGTGTTGAACAGCTGGCTGGACCGCCCGGCCGTGCGCGGATACTGGTGCCAGGCGCCGCGGTAGTAGTTGGGCAACGACACCGGCAGGTGACCGCGCTGCAACACGTCCTCGCGGGTCGGGCCCGGCAGCATCGCGCGCAGGATCTCCCAGGCACGGTCGGCTTCACCGATCTGGTACAGGCTGTACAGGTAGAACGCCACCGCATGGTTGTAGACCGCACCGTTTTCAGCGGCGCCCGGCCATTTCTGCGTCAAGCGGCCCACGTCATCGCGCATGTGCGTATACGCCGGGGCCAGCATCACCGGCCCGTACGGCGTATGCAGCTGCTCGCGCACCGCGTCCAGCAATGCGTCGCGCTGTGCGGCATCGGCGGTGCCGGCCAGCAACGCAAAACTCTGCGGATTGAGATAGATGCGGCCCTCCACATCGTCGGCGATCCCGAAGCGCACACCGTCGTCGGTGATGCCGCGCGCATACCAGTTGCCGTCCCACAGTTCGCGGTTGGCATCGGCATTGACCGTACCCACCGCCTGGCCGAATGTCTCCGCCTGCGCGGCGCGTCCATGCGCGGCGCAGATGTCGGACCACAGCCGCAACGCATAGGCGGTGGCCACGGTGAGCCAGCCGGAGACGCCCTTGCCGCGCCAGCCGACCATGTTCATCGGGTCGTTCCAGTCGCCTTGCGCAATGAAGCTCAGGCCGCGCGCATCGCGCGCATCCAGCAACCACTGCATCGCCGCATCCAGCCGCTCGGCCACGCTGAGCACCTGCCCGTCCTGGGTGCGCACCATCGCCTCCAGCACGCTGGCATCGCCGGTTTCGGCAAGATACGCACTCAGGAAAATCGGCAACCACACGCAGTGATCGGTATGCGGCACCTGGTTGATGTATTTCAGCTCGGCGCCTTCCACCAGCAGGATGCCATCCGGCATCGCGCCGCTGGGCTCCTGCTGCGACAAGGCATGCAGCAACGCCGCACGCGCGGTGGCCGGCTGCAGATAGGCCATGCCCATGTGGTCCTGCAGATAATTGCGGGTCTGCGGATCGGTAGTCAGGCGATTGACATCGCCGTGATAGAACACCTGCCGCGGCAACCAATGGTTGACCAGGTTGTCCAGCGCCGCATCCGGCGTTGCGATCTGCACGCAACCACGCCCGCCCTGCAGATAGTGCGCGTAGTCGCGCGCGGCGGCGGCAAAGCCGGCTGCGGACAGATAGCGCGCGCGGATTGCAGCAATCTCCGCATCGTCCTTGGCCGGCCCGAACGCGAAGCGGTACACGCTGGCCGCGTCGGCTTCCAGCGTCAGCCGATACTGCAGCGCGGCGGCAGGCGTTTCGTAATGCGCCTCGCTGTTGCCCAGCTGCTCGGCCTGGATGGCAGAAGGCGCATGCAGGCCGCCCTCGCCTTCGAAGGCCATCTGCTGCGCATCCCAGGCCACCGGCGGTTGCTCGTGCAACAGGAAGGTGCAGTCCTTGAAATCGCGCTGACGAAAGTAATCGTCCACTTTTTGATACGGCGCCACGCTGCGGCAGACGATACCGCCCAACGCCGGCTCGTAGCCGCCGGACTGATGCATCCACGACATGTAGCCGACCGGGAAATACACATACAGGCTCAACCGCCGCGCGCGCCCGGAGGCGTTATGCACGCGGCATTCCCACAGTTCCACCGCATCGTCGGTGGGCAAGGCCACGCACAGCTCCACCACGATGTCGTCATGCTGCACGCGCCAACGCACATCGTGCTTGCCGGCAGAGAACTCGAAGGCCTGCGGGTGCGCGCGCACCGGCTCGTGCGGCACCGAGTACAGCGCGCCGCTGTCTTCGTCCTTGAGATAGAAAAAACGCCCGGGGTGATGCGCGTAATACGGCTGCTCGGGCATCATGAAGTTGCGTGCTTCCAGCACCGGCGCATGTGCGTACTTGGATGGCTCCGGCTGCATGAACTGGCCGGTGGCATAGCCGCGACAGGTCAGCTGCAACATCATGCGACGGTTCCACAGAAAGCCGCCGGCGTTGGGCATGGCGGTCGGGCTGTAGAGCGCGTAGCGCGCGCCGTCGGCGCTGGGCGCCAGCAAGGTGGACAGATCGTCGGAAGCAGCAAGAGGCGTTGCAGACACGGTCAGGGATGCTCCGGTTCGTCGCGCTTGCGCGCGGCCAGTTCGTGTTGGATACGGCTCAGCAAGCCGTCATCCAGTGGATAGAAACGCATGGTCCAGGCAGCCAGCAGCGCCACCGCGCCCGGGATCACCGTCAGCAGCAGCACGATGCCGGTCAACGACCCGCTGGACTGCGCACTGTTGGCCACATAGCCCATGCCGGCCAGCACCCAGGCGATGCCGGCCGAGGCGAGCGCGCCGCCCAGCTTTTGCGAAAACGTCGCCGCCGCAAAGGTCATCGCGGTCGCACGCCGGCCGGTGCGCCATTCGGTGTAGTCGGCGCTGTCGGCATACATCGAAAACGCCAGCGGCGACTTCGGCCCCAGTGCCAGGCCGATCAGCATGTTCAACGCAAAGATCGCCCAGACCGCATCGGCAGGCACGAAGAACATCGCACAGCTCAACAGGCCGACGAGCACCATCAGCCAGCACATCAGCTGACGCTTGTCCCAGTGCCGGGTCAGCAGCGGCGTGATTGCCGCGCCAACGCCCAACGCTACCGAATAACAGCCCAAGAACAAGCCGACCAGATCCGGACGTTGCACGTAGTACTTGAGGTAGTACACCCCCGCACCGCCGCGCATGGTGATGGTGATCATGATGATCAGCGACAGCACGAACAGCACGCACCACGGCTTGTTCTGCAGCAGATCGGCGATGTCCCGGCCGACCGGCGTGCGCTGTTGCGGCGGTGGCTGCACGCGCTCGCGCGTCGTCAAGGCCACGCTCACGAACAGCGCAACTGCGATGGCGCCGTACAGCATCATCGTGCGCTGCCATCCCAGCGCGTCGTTGCCGCCGCCGAACCAACGCACCAGATCCATCGTGAAGTAATTGACCAGCGTGGTGCCTGCAAAAGCACCGATGAAACGCAGGCTGATCAGACCGGTGCGCTGCTTGCTGTCGGCGGTGATCACGCCCGAGAGCGCCGAATACGGAATGCTCACCACGGTGTAGGCCAGCATCATCACCAGGAAGCTGATCGTGGCCCACCACATGCGCCCGTTCTGATCCAGGTCCGGGGTGGTATACGCCACCACCCCGGTCACCGCCATCGGCACCGCACCCCACAGCAGATACGGGCGGAACTTGCCCCAGCGGCTACGCGTGCGGTCGGCGATCGCCCCCATCGCCGGGTCGGCGATCGCATCGGCGATCTTGGTCAACAGGATCATCGTGCCCACCGCTGCGGCCGGCAGATGCATGGTGTCGGTGTAGAAGATCAGCAGAAACGCCGAGATGTTGGCCCAATACAGATTCAGGCCCAGATCGCCGGCGCCATAGCCCAACTTTTCGCGCCAGCGCAGGCGCGACGATGCAGGAGACGGTGCGGGTGTTGACGTCATCGACAGACCTTCGGATGCGTTGTACCCGGCCGGGCACGCCGTTACGCTGGGTGCCCGCTCACCTGGCAAGGAGCGCCGACGCTACACCAGGCATCGGCTGCCGCCAACGTGAAATCGGCTCGAATGCCGAATCGATCCGGAGATATAACCTGACGTGATGGACACCGCCGTACCTGCCAAGCTCGCGTCCGCTTCGCCCATGGCCATCGTTGTGATGGGCGTCTCGGGCAGCGGCAAGACCACCATCGCGCAGGCGCTCGCCGCGCATTACCACTTCCGTTTTCTGGATGCCGACGACTATCACAGCGTGGCCGCACGCGCGCAGATGGCGGCCGGCCAGCCGCTGACCGACGCCATGCGTCTGCCGTGGGTGGAACTGCTGGCCGCCACCTTGCGCGAGCGCGTGCAGGCCGGTGAATCGGTGGTGCTGGCGTTCTCAGGGCTGCGCAACACGCACCGCCAATTGCTGCGCGGCAGCAACGTGCCGATGCGCTTTGTGTTCCTGCATGCGGCACCGCATGTGATTGCCGCACGCCTGAGCGCACGCGCCGGCCACTTCATGCCGCCCAGCCTGCTCGACAGCCAGCTGCAGACGCTGGAGCTTCCGCTGGACGAGGCGGACGTGGTGTCGGTCGATGTGGATGCCACGGTCCCCGAGGTGGTGCAGGACGCGATCGCGCAACTGGCGCTGAGCGCTCCGGCTCCAGTGCAGGCAGCCACGCATTCGCCGCAACGCGCGTGACATGCCGAGCTCATCGCTGATCACTCCTTCTCCCATCGGGAGAAGGTGGCGCAAAAAAAGCGCCGGATGAGGGTACGTGCGAAGCCGCGTGCAGCTGGGATACGTCAGGGCTTCGTCCCGGTACCCTCGCCCCAATCCTTCTGCCGCCGGGAGATGGGCTTATCTCGCGCCGGGAAGTGCGTGAGTGAGTTCGCGCCCGCACACATCTTCTCCCATCGGGAGAGGAGCTTGCTGTCCTAGCCGATTGGTTGGCTCGCCCATCGCCAGTTCGTGATGCGCCGCGCAGGGTGGCGCTGGTGATACAGCATCGATTGCGACCCACTGCACAAGGTGGCGCAAAATTTCCTGGTTACTTTTTGCAAACCCATGAATTGCAGACGAATCCACGCGATCGCGTCGAATCATTTTTTCTATCGTACTTAAGCGGAATAGTGATGAATCATCACTATTTGTGCGATTAACGCACCTCCTGAACGCAAATTTTTCGAGCTGGTATTACCAGATACAAACGGACCCGACCGTCGCATGAATACAGCGGCGTGCGCGTGTTGCGCGGACACGGCAATCGGCGATCTTCACCACGCAGATCCGGGGGGATCCAGCGCTTCCTTCCATCAATGGACATGCCGTGATGACCAACTTCAATCGCCGCTTGCGGTTACGCAGTTTGACGCTCATTCCCTGCCTGCTTGCCAGCGCAGTGGCTTTCGCCCAGCCCGGCCCCGCCACCGCGCAGCAGTCGGTGTCGTCCCTGGATGCCCAGGCGTTCGCGCGCTCCGGCCAGGTGTGGAGCGCCTTCGGCAGCAATCTCCCGTTCGCGAGCCCCACCAACTGGCCCTCCGCCGGTGGCGGTTACTTCAACGCGCGCTTCGCACCGGGCGAGTGGAAGATCAATCGCACCACCGTCAAAGGCCTCAAGCCGGCCTGGACCCTGACCACCACCGGCGACATCTCGGCCACGCCTAGCGTGGAAGGCGGCACCCTGTATGTGCCCGACTGGGGCGGCACCCTGTACAGCGTCGACACCCAGACCGGCAAGCCGAACTGGCAGGCCAAGTTGTCCGACTACACCGGCAACGCCGCCTCGGTGACGCGCAACACCCCGGCCATCAGCGCCAAGAGCATCATCGTCGGCGACCAGGCTGCAGGCACCGTGCTGGCGATCGACAAGAAGACCGGCAAGCTGTTGTGGAAGACCACCGCCGAAGCCAACCCGCAGGCGCGCATCACCTCCTCGCCGGTGATCTACGGCAACCGCATCTACGTGCCCGTATCTTCCGGCGACTGGGGCAACCTCGACTCGACCCATACCTTCAGTTTCCGCGGCAGCGTCGTGGCGCTGGATCTGAACACCGGCAAGAAGCTGTGGCAGTTCTACAACGTGCCCGAAGGCTACACCGGCGCCTCGGTGTGGGGCCAGGTGGCGATCGATCCGATCAGCCGCCGCCTGTATTTCGGCACCGGCAACAACTACAACATTCCGCAGAGCGTGGGCAACTGCGTCTCCAACGCACGCTCCTACCGCGGTAGCGAGCTGACCGTGCAGGACGAACTGAACTGCATGGCGCCGGATAACTACGTCGACTCGGTGGTGGCGTTGAATCTGGATACCGGCAAGCTGGCCTGGGCCAATCGCGCACAGGGTTACGACGCATGGAACCTGTCGTGCATCGTCGCACCCACCAACGGCCTGTGCCCCAACACGCAGGCAACCAACCTGACCGGCCCCGATTACGACTTCGGTGGTGCCGGCGTCCAGCTGTTCACCGTGTGGCGTGACGGCAAGCCGCAGCAGTTGGTCGGCGCAGGGCAAAAGAGCGGCATCTATTGGGCCTTCGACGCCAGGACCGGTGCCAAGGTGTGGTCGACCCAGGTCGGCCCCGGCGGCACCACCGGCGGCGTCGAATGGGGCACCGCGTTCGACCCGTACAAGTCACAGGTCTATGTGGCCATCAACAACAGCTCCAACGCCACCTACACCCTGGGGCCGGACAACACCGTCAGCCACAACGGCGGCTCGTGGGCAGCGCTGGATGCCGCGACCGGCAAGATCAAATGGCAGGTCAAGGTGCCCGGCATCAACCGCGTGAATCCGACCGTGCCGGCCGGCGGCCAGGGCTCGCTGACCGTGTCGCCGAACCTGCTGTATGCCGGTTCGATGGCAGGCAACATGGTTGCCCTCGATACCGATACCGGCGCCACGCTGTGGAACTACGACGCCACCGGCTCGGTCATCAGCTCGCCGGCCGTGGTCAATGGTGCGTTGTACTGGGGCGCCGGCTACGGCCGCTTCAACTTCGGTACCGCCGCGACCAGCAATCAGCTGATCAAGTTCGTACCGGACAGCAGCGCGGCCAAATAAGCGGCTAGCACCTGCTCTGCGTCGAGTGACGCACAGTGATGGCAAAACGACGGCGCCACCTTCGGGTGGCGTCGTTGTATGCGGTCGCAACGTGTGTCGGTGCTGGCCGCGACACCGACGCACATACCGGAACGTTGCGGCAGCGGCATGATCGCTACAGGCGCGTGACCTGACACAACCGGATCTGCCCCGCTTCCAGCCCATGCGCCTCGGCCGCGCGACGGCGCAAGGCGCACACCAGTCCGGCGGCATCCAGCTCGCCATCGGCAGGCACCTCCACGCTGTGGGCAAGTTGTCCCCACAGCACCGGCCGTCCATCGCAATAGCCTTCGTAGTCGGCGAAGTAATGCAGCTGGCGCCGCTCAGGTACCGACGTGGACATCGCCCTGGATCTCCGTGCAGCCCAGATGTTCCAACGCGATTTCCAGCCCCAGCAGATAGCTCTGCGCGCAGTAGCCGCGCACCGTCGCAATGCATTCGCCAAGACCTGCCGGCAGGCAGCGCTCCGGCCGGTCGGTGCTGTCGTCATGCGTTTCCACGTAGGGATAGCGTAACGACGCCAGTACCCGGTGCAGGCGTACGCTGTCCACGCAGCTGCCCGGATCGATCAACGCAATTTCCATCCGCGCCTGCCCGGCCACGCGCAAGGCATCCAGCAGTTCCTGCTCCGACCCGCAGGCCCGCAACGCCACTGTCTTGCCCGCATCCGCGGCGCACTGCACCAGCTGCCGGATCACGGCCCGCGGCAAAGGCTGCGGCCCACGCACCAGTGGCGAGGATGCTTCCGGCCCACGTACGATCATGATCGACATGCCTGCGTCCTAGGCAGCCACGCGCAACGGCGCGTGCAGCGACGGCAGACAACGCGCGGCAATGCCCAGCGACATCGCATACGCACGCGACGCATCGTGCGGGGCAATCACCACCGCCAACGGCGCATGCTGCGGATGCAGCCACGGCTCCAACTCCTGCCCAGCATCGGTGTGCAGCTCGATGTATGGGGTAGGCAATGCATCCACCGCCGCACGCAAGGCCCTGGCACAGCTGCGCTCGGACAAGGGCAGATCGCCCGAGTCCAGCAGCACCAGTTCCACCTCGGAATCGCCACCGGCTGCCTGCAGCCCGGCAATCAGGGTGTCCACGTCGGCACAGGCCAGCGTACGCAACACACGGCCGGCGCATTCGGCCTGCATCGGCGCCCATTGCGCCGGATCGGCCTGCGGGCCTTGCAAAATCAGGATACACATCGTGTTTGGCTCAACGCACCACTGTGCGGGAGTGCCAAGGTAGATCTGCGCGGCGTAAAGAGGCTAGGCACGTTCCGATGTGCTGACATAAAGAGTACGTAATGGCTGCATGTACCGATTCATTCACAGCCCCATCCGCCCTGTAGGACAGCGGCGTAAAGTTCCTCCGCTACCGGTCGATAACGCGTGATTGGAGCCGGGAGCAGGTCAGGATGGAACGCGATCACCCCATCGGGATTGCAGGGTTGCAACGATGAGCTGGGCAATGGAAGTGCTGGGTCTCCCAGCTGATGCCGATGCGCGCGCGATCAAGCGCGCGTACGCCGTACGCCTTAAAACCGCTCGCCCGGATGATGATCCGGTGGCATTCCAGCAACTGCACGAAACCTATCAGGCCGCATTGGCTTACGCAGCACGTACCGAACAATCTAGCGACGACGACGCTGACAACACGCCGGCGCAGATCGTCACATCGACAGCCGAAGCATTGTCGGAAAACCAGCGTTCCAGGACGCAACCGCGGCGCTCGCTGGCTGCATATATTGAAGACCCTGCGCTTGAGGCAGAAATCGAGCGCTGGCAAGATGGCGCGCACGTGCAGGAATGCGCTGCACATATCCTGGCGGCAGCGCAAGACATGCCCGACGAGAGCTTTTCCGCATGGTTGAACGCCCTGCCGGAATGGTGGTCGCTGGAGCTGCGTCCGCAAATTGGTCAGGCCCTCGCTGGCCTTGTGGAAGACCAACGCTTACCGGTCACCGATGCGACTTTTGATCTGCTGATCGCAAGCTTTGGCGACGATGCCGAGGCCGATGGCTCTCA
Source organism: Xanthomonas sp. 4461 (assembly GCF_024806475.1). Taxonomy (NCBI): domain Bacteria; kingdom Pseudomonadati; phylum Pseudomonadota; class Gammaproteobacteria; order Lysobacterales; family Lysobacteraceae; genus Xanthomonas; species Xanthomonas sp. 4461. Next base: position 381,617 of record NZ_JANTYV010000004.1, read on the forward strand.
TCTGCTATGGGCTGCGCGGGTGATGGACGTGGCCCTGGGGCAGCCGCCGGAGTCTTTCGAACACTGGATGCGGCACCGTCTTGATGCGTGGTCCCCCTATCAGAACTTCATGATCAGCCAGCACGTCTCGCGGGCGCTCGGAATACAACGTCCAACCCTGGGTCTGGCAACCATCGATACGCTGATGAAGGCCTTTGGCTGGCATCATGCGCTGGTAGACGATGACGACCTCGCCTGGCTGCAGGCGGCACGCAGCACAGCGCGCAAGCAGGAACTGGCTTTGCGACGTGAGTCGGCGCTGGCACTCGATGGCGATGCCGAAGTGCTGGCCTACGAGTTGACAGTGGCTGGATGGGACGGGATGACGCCACAGTGGGCAGCTGCACTGCGCTCCCGTCTGGCACGGCCACCCTCGCCATGGCGCTCCCTGACGACCGCGCTACTACCGGCACGGCCTGCATGGATGTACCGCTTCTGCAGCATCGTGCAGCGGTGGTTTCCACACCAGTTGCCCGAATCGGTGCATGCGCAGAATCTGCGTTTCTGGATACAGATCGGTAACCCGCAGCGCCCCCACGGCCGTCAGTTGGGCTTGGGCCTGGCGCGAGGACTTTGCGTTGCCGCCCTGCTTGCCATCGGCTCCGGCTTATTGGCGATCCTTTCGACCGTTCATCCCGAGACTGAGAATGCAACCTGGGCGTTCCGTAGCATTGGATGGGGTTTGGTGGGCTGGAGTGCGCTGGTACTCGTCCACCTGGGTGCGCAGTGGCAGGCGCGTAGACTCATGTCCGACGCGCACAAGCGCATCGCGCACCGCTGGTTGTTGCCTGCGGCCATGACCGCAGGCATTGCCGGCACAGCAGGTGGATGGGGTGATGGCGTGGTGGGTGCGGCCATGGGCGCTGCCTTGGTCTGTATGGCGATGTACCGCGTCATGGGTCGCATGGTTCCGCCACCGGCAGTCAAGGCGCCACAATCGCTCGTCATTTCGGGGGGTATCGGGCTCGCTTCGGCGGCGATGGGTGCGAGCCTGTGGCCCGGGTTGGCCGTCGCTCTACTGCTTTGGCTGGTGTCGCTTGTGCAAGACGTGCAGCACGACGACCTGTCCATCCTCAATTGAAATTTCATAGACGCTAAAGGATTCCGTCATGATCGTAGGTATCGACCTGGGCACTACGCACTCGCTGATCGGCGTGCACGATGCCGAGGGTGGGAGGTTGTTTTCCAATCCGCATGGCAGCCTGCTGACACCGTCGGTGATCAGCATCGGCGACGACGGCAGCCTGCTCGTCGGCCAGCCGGCGCGCGAGCGCCTGGTGACACATCCATATCTGAGCGTGGCTGCGTTCAAACGCTGGATGGGCAGTCCGCGCGAGACCAAGCTGGGCCAGCGCAGCTTCCGCCCCGAAGAGTTATCTGCACTGATCCTGCGCTCGTTGATTGCCGATGCCGAAGCGGCGCTAGGCAGCAGGATCGAAGAAGCGGTGATCAGCGTACCGGCATACTTTTCCGATGCGCAGCGCAAAGCCACGCGCGTGGCCGGGGAGCTGGCGGGTATTCGCGTGGAACGGCTGATCAACGAGCCCACCGCCGCCGCGCTCGCCTACGGGCTGCAGGAACGTGGCGGCGAAGGTCGCGTGCTGGTACTGGACCTGGGTGGTGGCACGTTCGATGTGTCGCTGCTGGAAATGTTCGATGGCGTGGTCGAAGTACACGCCAGTGCCGGCGACAACTTTCTCGGCGGCGAGGATTTTCTCGAGGTGCTCGTGGAAGGCTTTTGTGCCGAGCATCGTCTCGATGCGGCCAAGCTAGCACCCGGCGACAGTGCGCAGCTGCGCCGCCGGCTGGAACAGCTCAAGCGCGAGCTGAGTACGCAGGCACAAGGCACGCTCAACGTGAGCATGGCGGGACACAGCTATACCTGGGAAGTCGACGAAGCACGCTTTGCGCAGCTGGCCGAGCCGTTGCTGCAGCGTATGCGTGCGCCGATCGAGCGCGCCTTGCGCGATGCAAAGCTCAAACCTTCGGAGCTGGACGACATCGTGCTGGTTGGCGGTGCAGTGCGCATGCCGATGATCAGCCGCCTGGCCACCCGCATGCTTGGCCGGCTACCGCTGCGTCATGTCAACCCGGATCACGCCATCGCGCTGGGCGCGGTCGTCGCTGCCGGCCTGAAAAGCCGCGACGAGAGCCTGCGCGAAGTGGTGCTCACCGATGTATGCCCGTACACCCTGGGTACGCAGGTGGCGCGTCAAGGCAACGACGGCAAGGTGCGTTCCGGCTATTTCCATCCCATCATCCCGCGCAACAGCGTGGTACCGGTGAGCCGCGAGGATCGCTTCTATCCAATGAACGAGCAGCAGAGCCACGTCATCATCGATGTCTACCAGGGCGAAAATCCCATGGTGGAAAAGAACATCAAGCTGGGAGAACTGCGCGTTGCGCTGGATCTCAAGCGGTCACGCAACGAGCAAGGGGTGCTGACCCGCTTCACCTACGATGTCGATGGGCTGCTGCAAGTCGAGGTGATCGAGGATGCCACCGGCAAGCGTCACGAGCTGGTACTGGAACAGAATCCAGGGCTGCTCGATCGTGAGGAGATCGCGCGGCGGCTGCAGGCATTGGCGGCCATCAAGGTGCATCCGCGCGACCAGCAGCAGAATATTGCCCTGATGGCGCGTACCGAGCGCGTCTACGAGGAATACATCGACGCACGGCACATGGTGCAGCAGTGGATGGCGCAGTTCCGTGAGGTGCTCGAGAGCCAGGATCTGCCACGCATCGAACGCCACCGCGACGAACTTGCGCAGGCGTTGGACGAGCTGGAGGCGCGTGCATGAAGTGGGCGCTGGAAGCGCTTGGCCTGGAGGTGGATGCAGATGCGCGTGCGATCAAGCGCGCATACGCAACACGCCTGAAAGTCACCCGCCCGGACGACGATCCTGTCGGTTTCCAGCAACTGCATGAAACCTACCAAGCCGCGCTCGCCTGGTCGCGTTACCGCGCAGAGAGGGCGATGGTCGACCAGGCCAATGACCAGCATGAAGAGGACACGTCTGAGACCGTGGTGCACAACGACCGGTCTGCCGCGCCGCGACAGATCGCCCTGTCTCCAATACCGGACGCCCAATACGCTACCGCACAATGGCCCGAGTCGGCGCAGCCGGATGCAGCACCACGCCCGGCCCCTGCGATTTCTGTCGACTGGGTCGTGCCGCCGCAACCGCCGTTGCCCGACGTCGATGTGGAACAGGTGCAGCGACGCATCCTGCGGCAGGCTGCCACAGTGGACCCGCAGGAACTGCGGCAATGGCTGACCGCACAACCGGAACTATGGTCGCTGGAGTTCAAGCCGCAGATCGGTCGTACCTTGCAGCGCTCCCTGCTGGCCGATGACCACGTGCTGATTGCAGACAACTATGACGTGCTGGCGGACTTCTTTGACTGGGAGCATGCGCTGGATGCGCCCGACCCCTATCTGGTCGAACAGGCGCGTACACGGATGCATCGCCGGTGGCTGCTGCTACCGGCCGGGCACGGCCGGTTGGCCCGGGAGCTGCAGCACCGTGGTGATGCATCGGCCTCGCTGCCGCAGGTGCGCAAGCTGCTGGGATGGTTGGCGCCGGCAGAATCGGAGGGCGCCGCGCTTGTCGCAATGCTGTGGCCAGGTCGCGCCGACCGTATTCGCCGCCTGCTGGATCTGATCGGCTATCTCCCGGACGGCAGCAAGCCGCCAGCGCCGCTGGACCGGGAAAGTGCACTGCGCTGGTACATGGCCAGCGAGCGGCACCTGTTCAATCCGGTGGTCGCAGTGCTGGGACTGGCGCGCAGCGCGATCGTGGGCAGCGTCTTTTTCCTGCTGTGCCTGTTGCTGGCCATGCTCGACCATAATCCCGCGCCGGGCATGTCGCCGGTCCTGAAGGTTGGCCTATACGGCGCGGCCATCAGTATCGTCGGCTGGTCCGCCTGGTATTGCCTGACGTCGCTAGGGCGTTGGCAATGTCGGCCCGAGGCCGATCCGCGCGTGGAGCATCCTTGGTTGCAACGCCTGTTCATTCCGGTCATCGGCATGCTGGCCGGCGCATTGATCGTTGCCGGGCAGCAGAGCGCAGCAACCATCATCGCCTTGCCGTTGCTAGTGATGGCGCTTCTGCGCTGGGCAAGCCGCGAGGGCAAGACCTTCACGTTTCGCTGGAGCTGGGGATGGATCTGGGCCGCGATCTTCCTCGCCAAGGCCGCCTTCGTCGCGCTTGGCGCACTGATCGCGTATCCAGCCGTCGCGCTGCTGGCGACCGCAATCGCCTGGGGCGCGGACATGATCTCGCAGTGGAAGTTCCGCAAGATCGCAACCCGCTGATCACTGACGGCGAACCCACCCCATGCCCTGACGGGATGCGATGGCGACGGGGCGCTGCGCGGGGTCGCCCCGCACGTCGCCGGATTTGCTCGGTGGTGTGACCGCTGCGGGAGCTGGTGCTCCCGCATCTGGAAACGGAAGCAACGCGCCTACTTCTCCCGCCGCCAGTTCACCGACCCCTTAGTCTCCACCGTGCTGGATTCGGCTTCCACATCGAAGCCGCGGCTGAGCAGGTATTTCAGCGTCAGCACCGAGCCGCCGCCGATCATCGAGACGCCGTAACCGACGTACAACTTGGGCGAGAGGTATTTGCCGAAGCCCACCACCGAGCCGAGCGTGCTGGATTGGCTGACGCCGGCTTCGTCCAGGCCGAGCTTGGCGCCGATCTGCGAGGCGATCAGGCTGCTGCCGGCCGACAGCGCGGCCGAGGCGGCGCTGACCTGCTGGGTTTCGTCGCTGCTGGCGGTGGACAGGCCGCGGCCGAGCACCAGGTACGACAGCGCTTCGGACTGCGACATCGCCGGCTCGGACCAGACATCGGCGCGTGGCGATTCGGCGCGGCCGCTGACGTCGATACCGGCGGTGACATCGCCGATCTTGCGTTCGGCGCGCAGGCTCACGCGCGGGTCGGAGACGATGTTGTTGTTCCAGGTCAGCTGGCCGCGGCTGATGGTCAGATCCTGGCCATAGGCCTTGTAGCGGCCACGCACATCCAGCCCACCGTTGGCGGTCATTTCGCGGCCCGGGCGCGCGCGGATCTGCATCTGCCCGCTCAGGCCGCCCTTCAGGCCGAAGCCGCTCATGTTGACCTTGTCGCCAAGCACGATGGCCAGGTCCATATCCAGGAGCGAGGACGGCGCGGCTTCCGGGTCGACCGGGTCCAGCACCACCACGTCTTCGGACACCGAGGTGCCGCGATCCAGGCGCTCCAGATCGATATCGGCTTCGGGCACGGTGACCTTGCCGCGCAACTGCATGGTGTTGTCGGTGATGCCGAACTGCATGTCCGGGTTGGCAATGATGCGCAACTCGCTGGTGTTGTACGCCAGCACGTTATTGCCGCGGATATTCAGCAGCAGCGGCGTGCTGGTACCGAACCACGACAACCCGCCATCGACGGTGAGCGTGCCTTCGCCGGATTTGGCCGAGGCGGTGATCTTGGCCGAACCATCGGGCAGCGCGTCGAAACGGCCCTTGCCCTCGCTCAAGGTCAAACCCATCGACGGGTATTCGGCAGTGAAATCGCTCAAGGTGGCATCGCCGCCGAGCAGCGGCTTGTCGCGGGTGCCGCGCAGGCTCACATGGCCTTCGACCAGGCCCTTGGGCCGCACCACATCGGCCACCACCAGCTCCAGCCAGTACAGGCGCGACATGTTGAGATACAGCTCGCCGTTGAGCGGCGCGTACGCGTCCCAGCCGGTGTTGAACTTGGCATCGACAAAGCCTGCGCCCTGGAAGCCGATACCGAGCTTGGCCTGGATCTGCTGCTGGGTGAAATCGGCCTGCACGCTGAACTGGTCGTAGCGCAACAACTCGCCGCGATTGGGGTTGCCGGCCACGGCGGCGTAGCGGGTTTCGCCCAGGCGGATGCCGCCTTCGGGCGAGGCGATGCGCAGGCTGCCTTCCCATGCATTGCCGCGCGGTTTGAAGCTGCCGTCCAGCGACAGCTCGCCACGCAGATAGATCTGGCGGCCTTCCTGCTTGGGCAACCACGGCTGCACCAGCGACAGCGGCAAGGCATCGCCATGCACCACCATGCCCTCGCGTGGCCAGTTGGCGCTGGCGCACAGCGCGCCGCCGGTGGCTGCGCCCAGGCAGGTGTCGGACAAGGTGAAGGCCGCGCCATCGGTACTGAACTGCGCCGGCTGGCGTAGCGCCCAGGCATCGCCCTTGGCCGGCGCGATCCGCAACGTGGCGACCTGCCCCTGCCAGCGCTCGCCAGCGCGGCGGACATCGCCCTGCAGCGCGACGCTGGCCATGCTGTTGGCGATATCGGCATCCAGACGCAGCGCTTCCACCGCGCCGCGTGCCTGCACCCGCACGCTGTCCAGCACCACGCCGGCTTCGATCGCAGTGCCCTGCAACGCCAGTTGTCCATCGCTGCCGCGCCATGGCAGGCGCCCACGCAGGCTGATGTTTTGCGCGCTGTAGGTGTCCCAGCGCAGGCCGTTGCCGGCGATGTCGGCGGTGATGTCCGGGGCATCGCGGCGGCCGCTGACCTGCAGCTGCCCGCGCACGGTGCCGGTGGCGCCGGGCAACACGTCGTCCAGTTGCAGCGGCTGCAATTGCGCGGCGATCTCCAGCTGGTCGCCGACCTTGCCCTTGGCGTTGATGCGGCTATTGCCCAGCGACAGCTGCAATTCGCCTTCGCCCTGTTCGCCACGCAAGGCGAACTTGCCGTTGGCCGACAGCGCGCGTTGACGCAGCTGGCCGCTCAGGGTCGGAATATCCGCAGTGGCTTCGAAGCCCGGCGATACGCCGCCGGCCGGCGCCGGCAGCTGACGGCCCTTGGAGGCGATCTTGCCGGAGAGGTTGCCGTTCCAGCCCGGCGCGAAATAGCCCGGGTCGAACTTGGCCAGCTGCGCGGTGACATCCCACTGCAGCTCCGGGGCCCAGCCCACTTCGCCGGTGAGATCCAGCGAGCCGCCCGGCGTGGTGGCCTGCACCTGCTTGAGCTGTGCGCGTTGATCGTTGCCGCGGCTGTCGAACACCAGCGCGGCCTGCTGGCCGTCGCGCTCCACGCTGGCGCGGCCGATCGCGGCCCAGGCTTTCAGCGTGCCGGCCACGCCCAGGCGCGCGTCGATCAATTCCACCGGCACCACCGGCGCATCGGGGGTGGCCGGGTCGGGCGTGGGCGTGAAGCGCAGGCCCTTGGCATTGACCGCAAAGCGGAAGCTCGGATTTTGGGCATCGCGGAAATCGGCGGTGCCGCGCAGCTGGGTGCGGCCTTCGAAGGTGTCGATCACCAACGGTTCGACCGTCAACACCTGCTCCTGCAGGCTGATGTGCGACGGCTGCAAGGTGGCGCTCAGCTCGCCCTGTTTGACGCTGCCCTGCAGGTCGGCATTGCCGCCTTTGCCGGAGGCCTGCAGGTTCAGTGCGATCGGTGTGGCCGGAGCGGCGTACTGCCCATTGGTGGCCGGCATCAGCAGCGAGGTATCCAGTGCCTCGGTGACGGCCTTGAACGCCCAGGTCGGGTCGTCGCGGCCGGTGAACACCAGGCTGGCCTGCAGCGGGGCTGGGGCGCGGCCGGCGATGGCCACTTCCATCTTGTCCAGGTCACCGCGCGCGACCAGGCCCAGGCTGGCCGGCGTGCGGCCACGCGCGGCCGGCAGCACTGCGGTGGCGGTGAGATCGGCGTGGTAATCGTCGTTGGGGATGTAATCGCCATGCAGGCGAAAATCGCCCATGTCGGTATCGATCACCAGCCCGCGCGTGCGCAGTTCGCCGGTCGCCACTTCCAGCCCGCCCTGCATCTTGTGCAGCACGATCATCGGCTGCTGCAGCTGGGTGATACGCAGGTTGTCCACTGCAATCTTGTCGGCCTGGATCGCCAGCGGCACCTCGATCTGCGGCAGCGATTCGGGCCAGCTGGGGAGCTTGAACGGTTCGTCGCTCTTGCCCAGGTTCAAGTTGGCGTTGCTGACCTGCACCGCATCCAGCTGCAGCTTGCGCCCCAGTAGCGGGCGCAGGTCCGGCTCCAGATACACGCGCTCGGCAGTGAAGTGAATGTCCTGATATTTGAAATCGACATTGCGCAAGGTCAGCGGACCGGCGACCGGGCCTTCGACGCTGCCGTAAGTGAAGCTGGCACCCACCGGCAGGCGCGCAACCACCTGCGCCAGCAACACGTCGCGCCCGGCCACGGTCTGCAGCAACCAATAGATCGCGATCAAGGCCAGTAGCACCAGCCCGAGCACGGTCAGCCCCGAGCCCACCCAGAACCGGCGACGACGATAGAAACGCGCGCGGCGCGGTGCGGAGGGCGGCGTGGGTGTGCTCACAGGTTGGCCCCGATATCGATGTAGAGCTGGAACTGCGAGTCGGGATCGTTCAAGCCGTGTGCAATGTCCACGCGCACCGGTCCCACCGGCGAGCGCCAACGCAGACCGAAGCCGATACCGGTATGCCAGTCGGGCCGGTCGTCGAAGGCGCTGCCGCTATCGACAAATACTGCCCCGCCCCATGGGCCGCCCTTCAAGTAATGCTCGTACTCGGCACTGGCGGTGACCACGTTCTTGGCACCCAGCGCAAATTCGTCCGGCTTGGGCGTGCGTGGGCCGACTTCGCGGAAGGCATAGCCGCGAATGCTGTTGGCGCCGCCGGCAAAGAAGCGCAGGCTGGGCGGCATCGCCACCAGATCGCTGGTCCAGGTGGTGCCGCCTTCGCCGCGCAGGATCACCCGCCCGTTGTCTCCGGCACCGAGGAACCAGCGCAGCTGGCCATAGAGCTGGCCGAAGTTGGTGTCCGAGCCGGCACCTTCGGCGCCACCACGGATCAGCGCCTGGCCCGACACACCGCTGCGCGGAAACAGCCGGTCGTCGACATTGACGTAGTTGGCCTGCAGCTGCGGATAGATCAGCGTGGAGGTTTCGTACACCGCGCCTTCGAAGTCGTTGCCGCTGCTGAACCGCCAGCGCTCGCGCAAGGCATTGATCGAAGCGATGGCGCTCCAGCGCTCGTTGATCTGGCCGCTGCGGCTGCCGGTGAGTTTGACGTTGCGCAGGTCGATGTAGTCGGTCTGCTCGTCGTACAGGCGCGCCGACGCGGTATACCAGCCATCGAGCCAGCGGAACGCCGGTACCCGGTAGCTGGTGGTCAGGCTCTTGCGGTTCTGCGCGTAGTCCAGCTGCGTGTCCATCTTGTGGCCGCGCGAATTCACATAGCGCCGCTCCACCCCGCCGCGCACACCGGCCCCGCTCTCGCTGCCGTAGCTCAGGCCCGAGGTATACACGGTGCGCTTGGCGCGGGTGAGCTTGACGTCCACCGGCACGCGGCCATCGGCGTCGGCTTCTTCGGGCTTGGGCTGGATGTCGATGGTGCTGAAGTAATCCAGCTTGGTCAGCGACTCGCGCAGCCGATCCAGCTTGCCTTCGTGGTAGTAGCTGCCCTCGTCCCAGTACACCAGCGGGTCGAACAGGCCATCGCGAAAGTAGTCGTAGTCGAAGCGTACCTTGCCCATGTCGTAGCGGCGGCCGCTGTCCCAGTTCAGGTCGATGTCGGCCGCGTGTTCGGCGCGCGTCACCGCCACCCGGCGCTGGGTGAAATCGGCATCGAAGTATCCGCGCTCGGCCAGCCGCCGGGTGATGCGCACCTTGCTGGCTTCGTATTGCGGATGACTGAAGACCTGGCCTTCGCGCGGCTCGAACTGCTTGAGGTCCTGCCCCAGATAGCGGTCCTGCTCGGCCCAGCCGGTGATGGAGATATGCGAGGTGCGCACCCGCACCGGCTCGCCACGGTTCACCGTGATCACCACCGTCACCCGGTCGCCGTTGCGCGGCGCGGCCAGTTCGATGGTGGGCGAATAGTAGCCGAACGGCTCCAGCGCCTCGCGCGTCTGCCGCTCGGCCTGCGCCAGCAGGTACTCCAGTCGCGACTCGCCCTGCTCCTTACCGACGGCCTCATACAGAGACAGGGAGACCTCGATGTTCTCGATCATCTCGGCATCGTCGCCGTCGTCCAGGCCCTTGATCTCGATCTTGTCGATGGTCGCCCGGGCAATCGCTTGCAGCGGAACGAACAGGGTGCACAGCAGGGAGAGAGCAAACGCGGCTTTAAGCATCGGCAAAGGATACCCAGCCTGGGCGTGAAGGGACAAAAAATCTGAAGAAACACGCCTATACGGCAGCGGACGGAACTGGGTACAGTCGGTACGTTGTTAACGTTTCGTTGACACCCATTGCGTGCGGACCCCCGATTGCCGCGCGCCCGTTCATACCTTTGGAGAGAGAGGTGCGTTTCATGAAGCGTCATTTACTGGTTACGGCGGTCTGCACCGCACTGACCATGCCATCGCTTGCCATGGCACAGGATCAAGGTGAAGTCACTCAACTGGACAAGGTGACGGTGACAGGGTCGTTGATCCCCCGTTCCCAGGTCGAAACCGCGACCCCGGTGTTCTCGATCACCGCCCAGGACATCCAGCGCCGCGGCTTCAAGGACGTCTACGACGTGCTGCGCTCGCAACCGATGGCGACCGGCTCGGTGCAGGATGGCCAGTTCAGCGGAGGATTCACCGCCGGCGCCAAGTCGCTGAGCCTGCTCGGCCTGGATCCCGGCTTCACCCTGGTGCTGATCGACGGCCGGCCGATGGCCGACTACCCGCTGCTGTACAACGGGCAGAGCAACTTCGTCGATCTGGCCAGCGTGCCGGTGGGCATGGTCGAGCGCATCGACGTGGCGCCCGGTAACCAGTCCTCGATCTACGGCTCCAGCGCAATCGCCGGTGTGGTCAACATCATCCTGAAAAAGCGCATGGACGGCGTGCAGATGAATTACCGCATGGGCACCTATGACGGCGGTGGCGGCAACAACCAGCGCTTTCAGCTGACCGGCGGCAACGAGATCGGCGGCGCCAACATCGTGTGGGGCCTGCAGCTCAACAACCAGGATCCGATCTACGGCTATCAGCGCCGCGATTTCGATTCCACCAGCGACAATCCGGACCCGACACTGCGTTATGGCTCACGTATCGCCTTGCATAATCTCCCAACCACCTACATCGACCCGGGCGCCGAAAATTGTGCTGCCTTGGGACCGCTGTTCAATGGCTCGGTGCAGTACGACAACCGCGCCAACCGCGGCAACTTCTGCAGCAGCCGCACCGAGCCAGGGTATGCCAGCATCCTCAACAAGGAACGCAGCGCCAGCGGCTATGCCAACCTGAGCTATGCGTTCAACGACAACGTCGAGCTGTACTCGACCCTGCTGCTCAATCGCACCAAGGTGGAGGTCAATGGCGGATCCCGCTTCTGGCAGACCTCGTCCGATACCGGTGGTTTTTTCTACAATCAGGACAGCCAGCAGCTCGAAAGCTATCAACGCATCTTTGCGCCGGAAGAAACCGGCAATCAGAACTTCAACAACGACCGCCAGACCGCCGACTCCTACAACATCGCGCTCGGCCTGAAAGGCGGCCTGGGTGCCAGCAACTGGACCTACGATGCGTATTACGCACGCTCGGAATATCGCATCGAAAGCCGCCAGCAGTGGCCGCTCGCCGACCGCATCGAAGATTTTTTCCGCGAACAGTTCCTTGGCGCTCCCCAGGGCGAGTACTACGGCTACCCGATTTATTCGCCCAACGATGCCAACTTCTACCGCGCATTGACGCCGGCGCAGTACCGCAGCTTCAACGACGAAATCCGCACCAAGTCCAGGACCTGGACCCAGAACGTGAACCTGCAACTGACCAACACCGAGTTGTTCAACTTGCCGGCCGGTGCAGTCGGCATCGCCGGCGTGTTGCAGGCAGGTAATCAGTACTGGACCAACCCGACCGATCAGCGCGTGATCGCCGGCGACTTCTACCAGCTGACCGGCACCCAGGGCAGCGGCAAGCGTGAGAACTGGGCGGCGGCGTTCGAAATGCGCGTGCCGATCCTGAGCACCCTCACGGCCAATCTGTCCGGCCGTTACGACGACTACAAGAACCAGGGCGGCGGTGGCGATTCCAAGTTCACCTACAAGGCCGCGCTGGAATTCCGTCCGATCGATTCGCTGCTGTTCCGCGGCAACTACGCCACCGCGTTCAAGGCACCGGACATGGCGTTCTCATTCGCTGGCGACAGCGGCTTCTTCCAGGGCGTCAACGACTACTACCGCTGCGCGGTCGAAGAACCCGGCGTGCCGATCGCCGACTGCACCTATTCCGGCACCAGCATCCAGGGCCGTCGGTCCGGCAATGCGGATCTGCAGTCGATCACCGCCAAATCCTGGGGCGCCGGCGTGGTGTGGTCGCCGAGCGCACGCTTCAGCGTCAATGCCGATTACTACAACATCAAGATCGATGACAAGGTCAGCGACCTGAGCACCGATGCGTTGCTGCAGAACGAATCGGCCTGCCGGCTCGGCGCCCTGGACATCAACTCGCCAACCTGCGTCGACGCGCTGTCGCGCATCGATCGCACCGCCGCCGATGCGCCAGTACCCAATCGCCTGAGCAATATCCGCATCAACCCGGTTAATATTTCCAACGAGGAAATCTCCGGCGTGCTGACCAAGGCGACCTACAACCTGGCCACCGAGTCGTGGGGCCTGTTTGTGTTCGACGCGCAATACAACCTGACGCTCAAGCACGAAAGTCAGCAGTTCCCGCAAGACCCGGTGCGCGACCTGCTGAGCGAGCCGTTCTTCTCTTCCGAGTTCCGCAGCATCACCAATGCCTCGATCACCTGGCAGAAGGATGCGTGGACCACCACCTTGTTCGGCCAGCGTTACGGCCGTACGCCCAACTTCACCGCGGGCCAGAGCACCGATGGCTATGCAGTGGAAGGGGCGCGCAAGGTTGGCGCCTGGACCACGTTCAATGCGACGCTGGACTATGCGATCAACGACGACATCTCGCTGACGGCCACCGTCAACAACCTGGCCGATACCCGTCCGCCGCGAGATCGCACCTACACCAGTTACCCCTACTACAACATCTTCAACTACACCGGCTACGGCCGTTCCTACATGCTGGAATTGAACTGGCGCTTCGGCGCGCAGTGAGTCATTGGTTGTGACCAACGACCGGCAGTCAGCATGACTGCCGGTCTTCTTTGCTGCAGGACCATCGACGTAGATGCGTCCGGACCGGACCCGAGCGCAGCGACCAACATCGCTTGAACGCCGTGTCGATGGACTCCAGGTGCTGGTCGCGTTGGTCCTGGCAGAGATGTCCAGGCACGTGGGCGAGGGCGCGATGCCCTTACCGCTTGCAGGACATGCCGTGCGCCTATCCCCGTAAATTCTTGCGCGGCATCCATTCCGCCACAGGGTCCGACAAGTCGCGAAAACATCGCATCTGCCGACGTGGTGACGTGCTGACGGGGATCAAACCGCAGGCCGTATCCACACGACAGGTGGACGCGCGCGTTGGTCAGCCGCTCTTAGAGCGTAGCGCCCGTTTCGATCATGCCTGCACGCAGCAAGGCCTGCCTCAGCGGCTCCAGTTGCGTTGCGTAGCGGCGCCACGCTTCCACATTGCGCCCATGCACACCTTCGCGCACCTGCACGCTGCTTAGCGTGGCCGACGCTGCGGCATTGCGGGTGATATCGATCTGCCCCGGCTCTATCGCCACTCCGCAGCGCCTCATCAACTGCTCCAGCACCGCAGACGGATCGCGCACCATCTGCGCATAGTCCACATCGATCACCCGGCCCGGGAGCGCGGCACGCCAGTGCGCCATCAGGCCGTGATACGCCTGGTAATGCCGCGCCAGGGTCTGCAGGTCGTAGCTGTAGGCATAGGAATCGCCGAACAGCGCGCGATAGTTGGAAAAACACACCGCCATCGGCTCGCGCACCAGATGCAGGATCAGCGCGCCCGGCAAGGCACGTGCAATCGGCCCGATCGCCACCGCGTTGGCAGGCAACTTGTCGATGTACCAGCGGGCCGACCCGGCGCGCCACTGCGTCTGCTCCAGATAGCGCTGCCCGACCTGTGCGTAGTCCAGTGTGGGCAGCGCCTGCAACAGGCCTGCATCCAGCAGGCTTCGCCCGGCCTGGTCCGCGCCCCAGCGCAACTGATGGCCGAAGTCGCTCAGCTCGCCCGCAGCGACAATCTGCGAATGGTTGCCCAGCATGCGCTCGAGCACCGTGGTGCCCGAGCGTGGCAGGCCAAGCACGAAGATGGGTTGCGGGCCGTGTGCAACGTCGGCCGGCTGGGCTGCGAACACCCCCTGATCGGCCAAGGTGCCCAATTGCGCGTACAGCGATGCCTCGGCCTGGGCATCGTGGCGCAAGCGTGCGTGCATGACCGCATTGCCCTGTTGCAGCGCATCCCAGGCGGCATCGGTATCGCCGAGGTCCTCCAGCTCCTTGTACAGCGCGAACGCCAGCCCGGCACGGTCTTCGCTCCCGGGAGCGGAGCGCTGCAACTGCTGGCGCAGCGCCGCGACATGGTTATCGCTCGTACTCTGGCGACGCAAGCGTGCACGCGTCAGCGCCGCGCGGCCGTAGCCGGGCTTCTGCGCCAGGGTCTGTTCCAGCGCCTGCGCGGCCGCGTCCAGATGCCCGTTGAACTGCAATTGCACGGCAAGGAAAAAGCGGAAATCCGCGCCATCGAATCCGCAGGCCTGCGCGCGCTGCATCATCGCCAGTGCCTCGGGATGTTCGCCCAGGGATTGGTGTACGTGCGCCAGCAAGGCCAGCGTTGCGCCATCGCCACACTGCAGCACCGATGGATGCCGCAGCAGCGCATGCAACGGTCGATGTTCGCCGACGCGCAGCAGCGCTTGTGCAACACGGCAACGCAGCGTCACATCCTCGCCCAGATCGCGCGCGGCCAGGCGTAGCTGGGTGACCGCCTCGCGCATCCTGCCGCTCGCCAGCACGGTGCCGGCCAACAGCACACGGGCCGACACATGCGTCGGCTCCAGCGCCAACACCGCCTGCAACGCCGCCGCCGCTGCGGGCATGTCGCGGCGTGCCAGCGCAGCCTGGGCACTGTGCCACTGCGTCGCGCCGGCAGCGGTGGACATCAGCTGGACAGATGCTCGATGGCGGCAACGCTGCCGAGGCGGTCGCCGAGCTTCTTCAGCAGCGCCAGACGGTTGGCACGCAGCTGGGGGTCTTCGGCGTTGACCATCACGCCATCGAAGAACGCATCCACCTGCGGGCGCAGGCGGGCCAGGCGCGCGAGCACGGCAACGTAGTCGTGGCGGTGCAACGCATCGCCAGTGTCGCCGATGGCCGCTTCCACCGCTTCGGCCAGGGCTTCCTCGGCCGGTTCGCGCAGCAGCGTGGTGTCGATGTCGCCGGGGATCTCGCCCTCGACCTTGCGCAGGATGTTGCGGATGCGCTTGTTGGCCGCGGCCAGGGCTTCGGCTTCGGGCAGCATGGCGAAGATGCCGATCGCATCGATGCGGCGGTCGAAATCGTAGAGGGAACCGTGGGTCGCGCCCAGGTGCGCTCCTACGAGCCCTGTAGGAGCGCCCTCGGGCGCGACCAAGAACAATGCGGCGACCGCATTGAAGTGGGTTGCCGGCACGCCTTTGTCTGCGTAGTAGCCGCGTAGGCGGTCCAGGATGAAGTCAAAAATCTCTGTGTCCTGACCCGCCTGCGCCAACGTGGTGTGAGCTTCCTTTTCGACAGCTGGCGGCAAGGCCGCACCGGCATCTTTCGCCTTGGTGATCGCAGTTTCTGTTTTAAGCAGTTGTCTGGCACTTGCTTGGACATTGATCTGATTTCTAGCCTCTACAAGCAGCTTTTTCAAATCCAGATCAAACCCGGACTCAGTCACCGTCCGCGCCAACCCCAACGCATTACGTCGCAGCGCAAACGGGTCCTTGTTGCCGGTCGGCTTCAGCCCGGCCGCAAAGCCACCGGCCAACGTATCCAGTCGTTCGGCAATCGCCAGCACCTTGCCCAACGGCGACAGTGCGATGTCGTCGCCGGCAAAACGCGGTTGATACGCCTCGTCGATCGCCAATGAAATCTCGCTAGGCTCACCAGCAGCCTTGGCGTAATGACGCCCGGCAATGCCCTGCAGTTCGGGGAATTCGTTGACCATGCGCGATTGCAGGTCGTTCTTGGCCAGCTGCGCGGCGCGGCGCGCCTGCACCGGATCGGCACCGACCTGCGGCGCGATCGCCTCGGCCAGCGCCGCCACGCGCGCCACCTTGTCGGCCACGCTGCCCAGCTTGGCCTGGTAGGTGACGCTGGCCAGACCCGCGCCCATCGCCTCCAGCCCCTGCTTGAGGTCTTCGTCGAAGAAGAACTTGGCATCGGCAAAGCGCGGGCGGATCACCCGCTCGTAGCCCTTGGCCACTTCGGCCACGTCCCTGGAGACGATATTGGCGATGCCGATGAACTGCTCGGTCAACTTGCCGCCGTCGTCCAGCACCGGGAAGAACTTCTGGTTGATTTCCATGGTTTCGATCAGCGCTTCCTGCGGTACCGCCAGGAATGCGCGCTCGAAACTGCACAGCACCGCCGACGGCCATTCGACCAGGTTGACCACCTGTTCCAGGTTGTCGTCGCTGATGCGTGCACTGCCACCGGCCTGCCTGGCGGCCGCTTCGACCTCTTCGATGATGCGCGTACGGCGTGCATCGGCATCCACCAGCACATGCGCACTGCGCAGCGCGTCGATGTAGTCGCTCGGCGCAGACAACAACACCTCGCCTTCATGCATGAAACGGTGTCCCCGCGTGACGCGGTCGCCGCGCACGCCCAACAGCTCGGCCGGGATGACGTCATTGCCGAACAACAGCACCAGCCATTGCACCGGCCGCGCGAAGGCGTATTCGTGTGCGCCCCAGCGCATCGGCTTGGGGATCGGCATTGCGGCGATCGCCTCGCGCAGGATGTCGGGCAGCAGGTCGGCGGTGCGCGCACCCGGCGTCACCGCGCGATGCACGAAGCGCTCGCCCTTGGCATCGCTGGTGCGCTCCAGTGCGGTCCAGTCGATTCCGGCCTTGGCGGCGAAACCGGCCAGCGCCTTGGTCGGCTTGCCCTCGGCATCCAGCGCGATGTTGAGATACGGGCCCAGCACTTCGGAGCGCTGCTCCGGCTGCTCGGTGGCCACGCCCGGCAGCAGCACCGCCAGGCGGCGCGGCGTGGACAGCGGCTTGGCGTCGCCACGGGTGACCGCGACGCCGCGCTTTTCCAGACCGTGCAGCACGCCATCGAAGAAGGCCTGCGCCAGACCCGGCAGCGCCTTGACCGGCAGCTCTTCGGTGCCCAGTTCGATCAGCAGGGGAAGGTGTTCGCTCATATCAGGTGAACCTTGGCTTATGTCCCTTCTGCCATCAACGGACGAAGGTGACTGGAGAATGTCCTTCTCCCGCTGGCGGGAGAAGGACACAGCATCAGCGTTTGACGCCGGGAAAGCCCAGCTTCTCGCGTTGTGCGTAATACGCCTGCGCCACGCCCTGCGCCAGCGCGCGCACGCGCAGGATGTAGCGCTGGCGTTCGGTCACGCTGATCGCGCGGCGCGCATCCAGCAGGTTGAACGCGTGGCTGGCCTTGGTGACCTGCTCGTACGCCGGCAGCGGCAGGCCGACCTCGACCAGGTGCCTGGCCTCGGCCTCGCAGGCGTCGAAACGATGGAACAGCTCGGCCACATTGGCATGTTCGAAGTTGTAGGCGCTCTGCTCCACCTCGTTCTGGTGATAGACATCGCCGTACCTCACCGGCGCGCCATCCGGGCCGTAGGTCCATACCAGGTCGTAAACGTTGTCGCAGCTCTGCAGGTACATGCACAGCCGCTCCAGCCCGTAGGTAATCTCGCCCAGCACCGGCTTGCACTCCAGGCCGCCGGCCTGCTGGAAGTAGGTGAACTGGGTGACTTCCATGCCGTTGAGCCAGACTTCCCAGCCCAGGCCCCAGGCGCCCAGCGTCGGCGATTCCCAGTTGTCTTCGACAAAGCGCAGGTCGTGCACCAGCGGGTCGATGCCCAAGGCCTTGAGCGAGCCCAGGTACAGGTCCTGGATGTTGTCCGGGTTGGGCTTCATCGCCACCTGGTACTGGTAGTAGCGCTGCAGGCGGTTGGGGTTTTCGCCGTAGCGGCCGTCGGTGGGGCGGCGCGAGGGCTGCACGTAGGCCGCATTCCACGGCTCCGGTCCCAGCGCGCGCAGGAAGGTGGCCGGATGGAACGTGCCTGCGCCCACTTCCAGGTCCAGCGGCTGGATCAGCACGCAGCCTTGCTCGGCCCAGTACTGGTTGAGGGTCTGGATCAGGCCCTGGAACGTGATTGGAACGCGGCGGGAATCGGACATGCAGCAAGGGCCGTGCGGAAGGGGTGCGCTAGTATACCGGCCGACCCGCAGCGCTTTGCCGCGGAGCACCGCTGCAGGGGAAACAAGCGATGGAACAGCGGCGTACGGCCGATCCAGAGGGTGCGGTGGCGATCCTGCCACGCGGACGACTGATGTTCGACCCGGTGGCCGCCGCGTTGCTCGCCGATGGCATGGTGGTGCCGCACGAACACGAGCGCGTGCAGTTCTCCGCCGCGGGCGTGCGCAACGCCAGCGAAGTGCATCCGCTGGTGCTGCTGGCCAACCTCAAGCTGCATGCCGCGCAGGCGCCGGCCGGCGAACTGGGCCTGGAACGGCTCACCGAGTGGCTGGCCACGCGCACCGGCCTGCGCTACCTGCGCATCGACCCCACCCGTATCGATGTGGCCGCGGTCACCGGCGTGGTCTCGCATGCCTACGCGCGCCGCCACCGCATCCTGCCGCTGGCGCTGGATGCCGAACGCGTGCTGATCGCCACCAGCGAGCCGCTGGCGCTGGACTGGCTGGCCGACGTGCAGCACCTGAGCCGGCGTCGCATCGAACTGGCGCTGATCAACCCGCTGGACCTGCATCGCTACACGATGGAGTTCTTCGGCGTGACCCAGTCGGTGCGCGGCGCGCGTGGCGATGCGCGCGGCGCCGAGTCGAGCTCGGGCCTGCCCAGTTTCGAACAGCTGGTGGAACTGGGCCGCGCCGGCGATGTCAACGCCGACGACCACCACATCGTGCATATCGTCGACTGGCTGCTGCAGTACGCCTACGAACAGCGCGCAAGCGACATCCACCTGGAGCCGCGTCGCGAGGCCGGGCGCATGCGCTTCCGCATCGACGGGGTGCTGCACAAGGTGCTGGAAGTACCGCCGTCGGTGATGACCGCCGTGGTGAGCCGCATCAAGGTGCTCGGCCGCATGGACCTGGCCGAGCGCCGCCGCCCGCAGGACGGCCGCATCAAGACCCGTTCGCCGGGCGGGCGCGAGGTGGAAATGCGCCTGTCCACCATGCCCACCGCCTTCGGCGAGAAGTGCGTGATGCGCATCTTCGACCCGGATTCGGCATTCAAGAGCATCGAGCAACTCGGCTTCAGCCCGGAAGAGGCCGCCGGCTGGAGCGCGCTGGTCGAGCGCCCGCATGGCATCGTGCTGGTCACCGGCCCCACCGGCTCGGGCAAGACCACCACGCTGTACTCCACGCTCAAGCGCCTGGCCACGCCGGATGTGAACGTGTGCAGCGTGGAAGACCCGATCGAAATGATCGCGCCGGAATTCAACCAGATGCAGGTGCAGCAGAACATCGACCTGGATTTCGCCAGCGGCGTGCGTACGCTGCTGCGCCAGGACCCGGACATCATCATGATCGGCGAAATCCGCGACCTGGAAACCGCGCAGATGGCGGTGCAGGCCTCGCTGACCGGGCATCTGGTGCTGTCGACGCTGCACACCAACGACGCCGCCTCGGCGATCACCCGTTTGCTGGACCTGGGCGTGCCGCATTACCTGGTCGCCTCCACGCTCAACGGCGTACTGGCGCAGCGGCTGGTGCGCACCCTGTGCGTGCATTGCAAGCGCCCGCACACGCTCAGCGACGACGACTGGTCGGCGATCCGCGAGCCGGGCGAAGCGCTGCCGGAAGTGCTCAACGTGCACGCGCCGGTCGGTTGTCTTGAATGCCGCCGCACCGGCTATCTCGGCCGCGTGGGCCTGTACGAATTGCTGCCGGTGAGTCCGCGGTTGCGCAGCCTGATCCGCGCCGACACCGACCTGGCCAGCTTCAGCCAGGCCGCACGCGGCGACGGCCTGCGCACGCTGCGCCGCACCGGCCTGGAAAAGGTCGCCGCCGGGCTGACCACCATCGAAGAAGTGCTGTCGGTGCTTCCGCCGCGGGAATAAGCG
The DNA here is from genome assembly GCF_024806475.1 of Xanthomonas sp. 4461. Classification (NCBI taxonomy): domain Bacteria; kingdom Pseudomonadati; phylum Pseudomonadota; class Gammaproteobacteria; order Lysobacterales; family Lysobacteraceae; genus Xanthomonas; species Xanthomonas sp. 4461. The sequence continues at coordinate 401,806 of NZ_JANTYV010000004.1, forward strand.
GTCCGCATCGGCGGAGCTCGTTTGTGCATTTTCGGAGGAAACTATGCCGATTCTGGGCAGACCCACCCCCGGTGTGGATTGCATTTGCGAGCGCCAGACGCGGCATGCCGCGACGCACGCTGCGTCCGGGCACGCCTGCACGACCGCTGTCTGGCACGGCGGCATCCAGGCCGCTGCGCGTAACCGACCAGAACGACCCGATGCAGCCACCACACGGCACCCGGCACAGGCTCGGCGCATGTCGCTGGCCTGGAAGGTGCCATGCCCTGCGACCAGACGTAACAGCGCTCCGTCGCCCTCCCGCTCAAGCGCCTTGGGGCATGCCCTGACGGTATCGGCGAGAACCCGGCGGCGGTCCCGTGCGCCCGTCTGCCGCCAGCGGTACAGCCCCACCCAAGCCGTTGAAGAACGCGCAGCTCCCTTGGGGCCGCGTATAGCAGCACTTTGTCCGTCTCACGTTCGAGCGCCCCAAGGCATGCTCCGACAACTGCAAGCGCGAGCGTGCTGCGGCAGACCGGTCGCGCGCCGACTGCCGGCATCGGTACGGCCGGACCACGCAGCCCTGCAAACCCCAGGACTGCGCGTTGCAGCACCCCGTCGCTCTCCCGTTCAAGCATCCCCAGGCATGCTCCAGCTGCAGGGTTGAGGGCGCTACTGCCGTCCAGTCAAGCGCCCGCCTGCCGATATCGGTGATGTGCGACGGCCGCCAGCCACCGTCGTCGCCATTCCATCTACCCGGCCGCGAGGGCATCAGCACATGGCAATCGGCAATCACGCACAGCCTTCGCATTGGGTCCGGACTTGAAAAAAACGCGCCACTGCCGCCTACAATCGGGGGCATCTGTCGTGTCCGGGTTCTCGCGCATGTCCGTTTTGCCGTTCCTGATCATCGAAACCGGCCACCCCGTGCCGGAGATGAAGCGATACGGCCGCTTTCCGCACTGGATCCGTGTGGCAGCCGGGCTGGCCGAGCGCGAGACCGTGGTGATCGATGTCGCCAATGGCGACGACCTGCCAGACCGCGGCCGCTTTGCCGGCATCATCATCAGCGGCTCGGCCGCATTCGTCACCGACCGCGCCGACTGGAGCGAGCGCAGCGCGCAGTGGCTGCGCGACGCCGCCCATGACGGCAAGCCGTTGCTGGGCATCTGCTACGGCCATCAGTTGCTGGCCCACGCGCTGGGCGGCGAGGTCGACTACAACCCGGCCGGGCGCGAGTCCGGCACCATCGCGCTGGAGCTGCACCCGCCGGCCGGGCAGGACCCGTTGTTTGCAGGCCTTCCGGCGCAGTTCCCGGCCCATGCCACCCACCTGCAGACGGTGGTGCGCGCGCCGGACGGCGCCATCGTGCTGGCGCATTCGCGTCAGGACCGTTGCCACGCCTTCCGTTGGGGCCGGGCCACCTGGGGCGTACAGTTCCACCCGGAGTTCGCCACCCACCATATGCGCGGCTATGTCCGCGCGCGCGCCGAGTGCATTGCCCGCCACGGTCACTGCGCGCGCACGGTCGCCCGCGAGGTCACCGCAGCCCCGGTCGCCCGCAAGCTGCTGCGCCGGTTCGTGCATCACGCACGCGGCCTGCAAACAGTGAACGCTCATCCCGCCGCGCACACGTAAAAGCAGCGATAATCGCGTCACGCCGGATGGTCCGGCGCGCGTATCGATCCGGAATGGGAATGAGCGAAATTCGCAAGGTGCCGGCATCCGCTGGCGCAGAATGGCTGTTGACCGGTTTCTCGCTGCTGAAGCGGGCGCCGCTGGCGCTTGGCTCGCTGGGGGTGATCTGGAGCGTGGCCGCCTCGCTGGTGGTGTCGCTGTCGGTGCTGGTGCCGCTGCTGGGCCCGGCGCTGCAGTTCCTGCTGGTGCTGGCCGGCCCGTTGTTCATGGGCGGCATGCTGTGGGCAATCCGCGAAGTCGACCAGGGCCGCATCGCCAAGCCATCGCACCTGCTGCACGGCCTGCAGGACGGCCGTGCGCCGCATTTGCTGGTGTCGCTGCTGCCGCAACTGATTGCCGGCCTGCTGCTGGGCGTGCTGCTGCTGGCGATGATTGGCGCCAGCGGGCTGCAGCAGTTGTCCGAGGTGATGCTCAAGATCAACCAGATCAGCCAGTCCGGCGCGCAGCCGGACCCGGTGCAGATCGAGCAGCTTGCGGCCAGCCTGCCGGCCGGGCGCATCCTGTTGTGGCTGCTGCTGACCATCGCCACGTTTGCGGCAATGACATTGGCGCTGTTCGTGATGCCGCCGCAGGTGATGTTCGACCGCAGCACCGGCAGCCACGCACTGCGCGAAAGCCTGCGTGCCAGCCTGCACAACCTGCCGGCGATGCTGGTGTTCTTCGTGCTGGCCTTCATCGCCATCTTCGCGATCTATTTCGCGGTGATGATCGTGGCGCTGATCGTCGGCCTGGTGGCAGGGCAAACGGTGGCGATGTGGCTGGCGCAGCTGCTGTTGATGGCGGTGCTGATGCCGGTGTTCGCCGGCTCGGTCTACGCCGCGTGGAAACAGATGTTCACCCACGAAGGCGCCACCGCCCAGCCCACCCCACCCTCGCGCCCGGATGTGTTTGCGGCTTGATCCCGCCAAACCGTAGGAGCGCACCCGGGCGCGACGAAGCTTCCCTGGGAACGCCCCTCGCGCCCGGGTGCGCTCCTACACAGGTCGATCCATCTGCGCGGTGTCAGTCCGTTTGACCGAGCGCTGCCACCATCCCGCTCCGACGTGCTGGCTATCTGATCCCACGGGTACTGTAGGAGCGCACCCGGGCGCGATGAAGCTTTCCCGGGTGCGCTCCTACGAAGGCGGTTGCATACACCTGCACGATCGCTACGCGCGATCGCGCTGCACACATTGCGCCAGATCGCTCACCTCTTGCGACGCATGTAAAACGTGCGTGCCGACAGCGTAATAACGAAGCTCGGCAAGATCAAAAATACAAGGCCAAAGATCCAGCCGAACAGGTAAGCAACTGCCTTTGCCGCTCCATCGCTGGGGTTGAATGGATGCTCATATGCCCACGCCACTGACAGCATCGTCAGGCGCCAGCACAGCAAAGTACCAAGAGCGAGTACAAGCGCCTGAATCAGCAGACGGAGCCTGGCTACAGAGCGCAGTAACCCTGAAAAAACACCAGTCGCAATGCCGACAATGAGCCAAGGCAGATCATAGGGATTGTCCATGACTGCGAAGATAGACGCGGATCATGGGGCGACAATGAAGTCCGCGAAAATCTCCGCGCCTGAAGTGGAGGTCCTACAAAGCGATGGCGACTTGAATGAACTGTCAGGTGCCAAGCCGGTTACTCGCAAGCAGGCGCGCCAGCAAGTTGTAACCAACGTCTGCCAGTTCCACCTCAGGAATGGACGCCAAGTTGTTGAGGCGACCAGCCGGATAGTCCTTGAAGGTAAACAGGCTGCCGCACACCCATGCGCCAGGCTCCTGGTCGTTGCGGGCGTCATCGAAAATGACCCTCAATGAGCCGTCGGCTAACTCGGCGAGACTGCACAGAACAGCCATGTCTTTCACATCGGCTTTCTGGGAGCTCTCCATGGCAGTTAGCCTTCCTTCGGCCCCACAGCGCGCGAAGCGATGATGCCCAGCTCATAGAGCAGGCACATCGGGATGGCCAGCATCAGCTGCGAGACCACGTCCGGCGGGGTGAGCACGGCGGCCAGGATGAAGATACCGACGATGGCGTAGCCGCGGCCCTCGCTCAGCTGTTTGGGGCTGACCCAGCCCAGCAGCACCAGGATCACCAGCGCGACCGGCAATTCGAAACTGGCACCGAAGGCGAAGAAGATCGCCAGCACGAAATCCAGATAGGAATTGGCGTCCGGGGTAATGGCGATCACGTCCGGCTTGAACGTGGTGAGGAAGTGGAACACCGCCGGCAACACCAGAAAATACGCGAACGCGCAGCCGATGTAGAACAGCGCCACCGCCGAGGCCAGCAACGGAAATGCCAGCTTCTTCTCACGCTGGTACAGGCCTGGCGCCACGAACGCCCAGGCCTGATACAGCAGCCATGGCACGCTGACGAAGACCGCCACGAAGAAGGTGAGTTTGAGCGGGGCGAAGAACGCGCCGGCCGGGTTCATCGCGATCATCGTCTGCCCCAGCGGGAGCTGCGAGATCAGCGGCGCGGCCAGCCAGGAATAGATCGCACGCGAAAACGGCAGCAGCGCCAGCAACACCACGCCCAGGCCGATCAACGCACGCACCAGGCGCGCGCGCAATTCGACCAGGTGTTCGATCAGACTGCTCTCGGCCTGTGCGTCGTCGAACAGGCTCAAGGCGCCTTCTCCTGGGTGCTGCTGCCATCTGCGGGTGTGGGCACGGTGCTGCCCTGCGCATTCACCGGTGTGGAGGTCAGGCCGCCGTGCGGTGCCGGCACCAGCGTCTGCCGCGGTGCGGGCGCAATCGGCTGTGCCTGGGCAATGACCGGAGATGGCCCCGGCACCTGCGCGGGCGGCTGCACGCTGCCCGGCTCCAGCACCACCGGCGCATCGGCAGGCAACTCCAGCGGTGCGGCCACCGGCGTGGCGCTGGTGCGGATGTCGATATCGCGGCCGATCTCGTCGTGCAGGCCGCGCGCCTGGTCATGCAGGCCGCGCGCACCTTCTTCGACCTGCTGCTGGGTGTTGCGCAGCTGCCCTTCGGCTTCGCGCAGCGAGGCCTGCACGTCCTGCAGGCTGCGCTTGAGTTCTTCGGCTTCCAGCTCGCGCTCGAGCTCCTGCTTGACCGAATCCCACTGCATGCGCGCACGGCGCACCCACAATCCGGCAAACCGGGCCGCCTTGGGCAAACGCTCGGGACCGAGCACCACCAGGGCGACGATCGCAATCAGCGTCAGTTCGCCAACACCTATGTCAAACACCGACGCTGCTCCGGATCAGCGCGCGTCGCGGTCGCGTTCGGCCTGCGCCTCACGCGCCTGCTCGGCAGTCCGGGAGTCGTCGCCGAGCTTGCCGGCCGGCTTGTCGTCGTCGTGCATGCCTTTCTTGAATTCCTTGACCGCGCTGCCGAGATCCTTGGCACCACTGGTGAGCCGCTTGGTACCGAACACCAGCAGCACGATCACCAGCACGATCAGCCAGTGCCAAATGCTGAAACCGCCCATGATCCGCTCGCTTGCTGAAAAGAAGGAAGACGCAGGATACCCCAGCGCACCGCGCAGGGGGATGACAGCCGGTCAGCGGTTGCCGTCTAGTGATTCGGTGCGGATTTCGCCATCGGACACCGGCTGGAACCCCTGCTGCGGGGGCGGCGTGGTGCTGGGCTGCATCGGCACCGTGCTGGCCTCGTTGGCCGGCGGCGGCGGGGCCGATTGCGCTGCAGGGGCCGCGCCTGGCGCGCGCGCCGGCCCGGGGGGGGCTGTCTCGTCGCTGTCGCCATCGCTGGTGCGATTGGCACGCGCGGTGTAGGTGACTTCTTCGAGACGGTCGCGGAAGGCGATCACGTCGGTGGACGGGCGCTCGTTGGTACGGCCTTCGAAGATCATGCGCGGGGTGGCGCCGCCGCCGTAGGCGTTGAGGTCGGCGGCATCGTCGATCTGCAGCACCGCGCCATCCAGCGCCACGCCGGCGAACAAGCCGCGGGCGCGCGACCACGACCAGATTTCGGCCTTGAGCTGGCCGTCGGTGGCGGCGGCGGCATTGCGTCCGACCGGGCCGGCGGCCACGCCGGCATCGGCGCCGAGGGTGAACTTGCCGTTGACGATGTTGTCCAGGCTGCGGTCGTTGCGGAACACCAGCACCACGTCGGAGGACTGCACGCCGGCCTGGAAGCCGATGCTGCCACCGGTGAGCTTGACGAACACCGGCTGCGACCAGCTGCCGTCGGCATTCTTCATCGACATCAGGCCGTGGCCGCGGCGGCCGCCGATCACCAGCCCGGCCTTGAGCGTGTCAGGGATGACCACGATGGCGCGCGCTTCGTCGAGCAGTTTGTCCGGAATGGACTGCTCGGGAATCTTCATGATCTCGTTGAGCACCCGCACCGCGTTACGCGCGCGCTGATCCTCTTCCGGGCCGGCAACGGCGTGGCCGGCGGCGAAGGTCAGCGACAACAACAGGGCCAGACGCGACAGACGAGGCATGACAAGCTCCAAAGGACGATCCGTCAAAGATAGCAATGCCGCGACGTTAGTGCTGGCGCAATGAATCGGTGGTGAGCGCAGCCGGCGGCAAGAGGCCGCAGATCGGAACGATCGATACGCTGTCCTCGGCAGTGCTGCCCGGCTCTGCCAGAATGGTCGGCATGAACACCACCCCCGATACCGCCCTGCTGGTCGTCAATCTCGGCACTCCCGAATCGCCCACCGCCCCGGCCGTGCGCCGCTACCTGGCCGAGTTCCTCAGCGACCGCCGCGTGGTGGCGATCCCGCCGCTGTTCTGGAAGCCGCTGCTGTATGGGGTGATCCTGCCGATCCGCGGGCCCAAGTCGGCGGAAAAATACGCCAAGGTGTGGCTGCCCGACGGCTCGCCGCTGGCGGTGTACACGCGCCGCCTGGCCGAGGGCCTGAAGGACGTCATGCCCGACTGGCAGGTGGAATGGGCCATGCGTTACGGCGAACCGGCCCTGCGCAAGACGCTCGATGGGCTGCGCGCACGCGGCATCAAGCGCATCGTGGTGTTGCCGCTGTATCCGCAGTATTCGACCACCACCACCGCCTCGATCCAGGACGTGGTGGATGCCTGGCGGCCCAGCGCACCGGAGGTCGAGGTCAGCGTGATCCAGGACTATTGCCAGGACGCCGGCTGGGTGGCGGCGATCGCCGATTCCATCCGCGCGCACTGGCAGGCGCACGGGCGCAGCGAGAAGCTGATGTTCTCCTTCCACGGCCTGCCGCAACGCGTGGCCAACGCCGGCGATCCGTACCCGCAGCAATGCGAGCGCAGCGCGCAGGCGATCGTCGCTGCGCTGGGCCTGGGCGCGGACGACTGGCAGATGGGCTACCAGTCGCGCTTCGGTGCCGAGCGCTGGCTGCAGCCGTATGCCGAGCCGACGTTGTGGGCGTTGGCCGAAGGCGGCGTACGCAGCTTCGATCTGGTGTGCCCCGGCTTTGCCACCGATTGTCTTGAAACGCTGGAAGAAGTGGCCCTGGGCTTTGCCGAAACGCTGGCCGAGCGCGGCGCCACGCTCAGTTACATCCCCTGCCTCAACGCCGCCCCACCGCATGCGCAGGCGCTGGCCGCACTGGCGCGCCGCGCGTGAGGTTGGAGCCGTTTGCGTGCGAGCTGGCCATCGGGCGTGTCACCGGCTTGCGCAGTGCCCAGCGCGGGCCGCGCCGGGTGCTGGCATTGCATGGCTGGCTCGATAACGCAGCCAGCTTTGTCCCGCTCAGTGCGCATCTGCATGCACCCGATCTGGATCTGGTACTGCTCGACCTGCCCGGTCACGGCCACAGCGCGTGGCTGCCGATGGGCGCCGAGTACACGCTGAGCAGCGCGATCCACAATCTGCTGCAGGTCGCCGATGCATTGGGCTGGGACCGCTTCACCCTGCTGGGCCACTCGCTTGGCGGCGGCGTCGCCAGCCTGATGGCCGCCGCCGCGCCGGAGCGTATCGCCGCGTTGGTGGTGATCGAAGCGCTGGGGGCGTTGGCCGAACCGGTGGAGGGCACCGCCGAGCGGTTGCGCGATTCCGTGCGCTCGACCCGTACCCTGGCGCAGCGGCCGCTGCGTGTGTTCACCTCGATGGAAGCGCCGGTGCGCGCCCGCATGATGGCCAATCAACTGACCGAGCCGGCGGCACGCCTGCTGGTGGAACGCGGCCTGCGCGTGGTCGAAGGCGGCTACAGCTGGTGCACCGACCCGCGCCTGACCCTGCCCACCGCCATCCGCATGACCGAAGCGCAGATCGACGCGCTGCTGGCGGCCATCGCATGCCCCACCCAGGCCATCTTCGCCACGCCGGGGCAGCCGTATTTTTCCGCCCCCCTGCGCGACCACCGCGTGGCCATGGTGCCGGACGCGCGCCTGCATCTGCTGCCGGGCACCCACCATGTGCATATGGAAGCGCCGCAGGCGGTGGCGGCGGTGATCGATGGGTTTTGGGAGACGCTGCCACATGCGTGATGCAGGCACGTCTGGTGGGCAGATCAGCTAGCGCGATGGCAGATCACGCGCGGGTGGTCGCTGCGATTGAATCCTTCGCGCTGTGGAATGCGCCGTGGACGTTCTTCGACACGGTGCACGCGACCGCGGACTTGGATGCGGATGATCGCCTGTTGTTGCAGCAGGTGTGGTCGGTGGCGTGTCACGTCGATCAGTGGACGTCGGGACTTACGCTGGATGCAGGTGCGGCGGCTGCGAACAGCGCCCTGACAACGCACTTCGCCTGGCTGTCACCGCAGGCCTGCCGGCAACTTGCCAGGGCCGCGTCGTACGCGTGGCGCTAACCACGTGATGCCCTTTCGCGCGATTTGCATGAGGCGACCGTCGTGCTGAGAGCCATTGCCGGATTCAACACGCATCCGGATGATTGCAAGGCTGCGGCAGCGGTGGTTTTGCGCAGCGACGCCGGCCTCACTCTGCCTGCAGCAGCCGCCGCAGCTGCGCCTTGAGCTGGCGACCGTGTTCGTGGAAGTAGCTGCGCTCGTGGCGCCAGGCAGGGAAGCGCTGTTCCACTTCGGCCCAGAAGGCGGGCGAGTGATTGGCCTGCAGCAGATGGCAGAGCTCGTGCACCAGCACGTACTCGAACGCGGACGGACGCCCGAGCACCAGCGCCAGGTCCAGCGCCATCGAGCCGTCCGGGGCCAGCGAACCCCATTGCGAGGACATCACCTTGAGCCGCAAACGCGTGGGCGGGCGCGGCAAGCCGGGCAGATACGTGGGTAACCAGCGGCCGACGTCGGCGCGTGCCTGCGCTTCGTAGAACTCCTTCAGCGTGCGGCGCAGGCCGGCGTCGCCCAGCCTGGACGGCACGTGGAAATGCGCGCCCGCGTCGTCGACGTCGATGCGCGTGTAACGGCCCTCGTGCCAGTGCAGCGGCAGCAGGACGCCACGCAACGGCAGCAGCCCGGGCACACCGCGCTCCAGTGCAGGAAATGCATCGACCTGCTGGTACCGCGACAGCTGCGTGCTCAGCCAGTCCAGGTGCGCATGCACGAACCGTTCGCCGGAGATCAGGCTGGCCCGCAGCGGCAAGGTGAGCCGCGCGCCGCGTTCGTCGACGCTGAGTTTGATACGCCGCGCGCGCGGGTCGCGCACGCGCAGCACCTCGATCTGGCGCCCTTCCAGCTGCACGCGCAGGCAGTCGCGTTCGACAACCTGCGAGGGCGGCGCAATCAGGCGGCGGACGGGCTTGAACATGGGCACAGGATAGCGCTGCGATGTGTCAGGTGGTGAGACGAAGCGGTTGATGCATTCGATGTTGGCGCGACCTCTTTGAGCGGCTGGCAAACGACGCTGCCCACCGCCAGGTGGGCGCAGCCGACGTCGCTAGATCTGCGGCCTGGCTGCAGGGCCCTTGCCCGCCCAGCACGGCCGAGTCTCTGTGCTTGGGGCGTCGTACTGGATAGCGCGAATGGAACAGCTGCAGAGCGGCGGATCGGCGACTTGGCTGCAAGGTCCTTGCCCGCCCACCATCGCAGGACACGCCGCAAGTACGTCCCTGTAGGCTCTTACGCGACATCCATGCCGCGTAAGGTCCCGCGACGGTAGGCGAGGCGGGCAAGGGCCCGTCGAGATGGTCGGTATGCATGTTTGCAAACAGGGCATGACCTGCGCCGGTCGGATCACTGTGCGTCGACCAGCTTTTCACTCCCCTCCTTTGCATGCCAAGCGGTGGACAGGTTTGCGACACGCAAGCTGCAAACTTTTCATTGCCTGGCGCAGCGCAGCCGGACAACACGCTTTCAAGAAAGCAGCCGACCAACTGACCGGTGCGGTGTGCTTGCCGGTTGCGGGACCCTTGGCGGCATGAATGCCACCAAGGAGACTCCACAAACGGATGCATGGCGTGTCCCGCAAGCGGTGAGGACGCCGCGCACTCGACTCACCGAGCTGTTGATTTAGACCGCGGGTGAGTCAAGCCCTGCATCGCGCCTCGACAAGGCCATAGTTCGAAACCTGATTACTCCGCCTTGCTCAACTTCAGCGCGGTTTCCAGCAGCAGGAACAGGCGCCGGATTTCAGCGCTCATCAGTGCGAAGCGCGCGTCGAGTTCGGCGCGCGCGCCGTCGTCTTCGCTGTGTTCGAGCTGGTCCAGGGCGCCATCGAGGAACTTGAGCTTGCGGATCACCAGATCGTCGCCGAGCACGAACGACAGATTGTCGTCCAGCACCAGCGCCAGCTTGGTCACCTGCTTGCCGGCTTCCAGGTGCTTGTCGATCTCGTCGCCGCGCAGTTCCTGATGCTGGCACTTGACCACCGCGCCGCCTTCGATCGGGTCCTTCATCTCGCACTCCTCGCCCAGGCTCAGGCCTTCGGGCAAGGGTTCGCCGGCGATCCAGCCGGTGAGGATGGCGCGCGGTGCGACTTCGGCATTCAACGGCAGTGCCGGGAAGCTGCCGAGCGCGCCGCGGATCTCGCTCATCACGTTCTCGCCGCTCTTGCGGCTGGAGCTGTTGACGGCGATGTAGCCGTGCTGCAGGTCCAGGATGGCATCGGTGCGCGAGCTCTTGACGAAGGCGCGCGGCAGCAGCTCATGGATCAGGTCGTCCTTCAGGCGCTTGCGCGCCTTGCCGCCGGGGCGACGGCCTTCCTTCTCCTCGATTTCGGCGACCTTGCGCTCGAGCAGGTCGTTGACCACCGCGCCGGGCAGGATCTTGTCCTCGCCACCGACGGTGAGCCAGAGGAAATCTTCCAGACGATGCGAGAGCACTTCCTGCTCGTCGCGGCCGAACGGAGAAATGAAACCGCGCGAGCTCATTTCCAGCGGGCCGACCGGCTTGAGCTGCACCTGCGGCAGCAGTGTGTCGATTTCGGAAAAATCCAGCGTGGTCGGGAAACGGAACAGGGTGAGATTGCGAAAGAACATGCGTCAGACCGAAAAGGAGGAGGAAACGTGGAGGGTGGGAAGACTGCCGTCGCTGCGAGGGCCGCGTCAGTCGCTGTCGTGTGTGGTGTCGTCGCCGGCGGCGAGCCAGGCGCTGGAGTCGGGATCGGGAGCGGGCGGTGCGGCCTCGCCATTGCGACCCAGCGACAGGAAATCGAACAACGCAGGATCGGCCAGTTGCTCGGGCCGCACATCGCCCAGCGCGCGGGCGATCTGCTCGACCCGCCCGGGTTGCTCGCGGTCCCACTGCTGCAGCATCCGGCCGACCTGCTGGCGCTGCAGGTTTTCCTGGCTGCCGCACAGGTTGCACGGAATGATCGGGAACTGGCGCGCCTGCGCATAGGCGGCGATGTCGGCTTCGCGCACATAGGCCAACGGGCGGATCACCACATGCGCACCGTCGTCGCTGCGCAGCTTGGGCGCCATTGCCGCGAGCCGGGCGTGGTGGAACAGGTTCATGAAGAACGTCGCCACGATATCGTCGCGATGGTGGCCAAGCGCGATCTTGGTCACGCCGTGCGCCTGCGCGTAGGCATACAGCGCGCCGCGCCGCAGTCGCGAGCACAACGAACACATGGTCTTGCCGGCCGGGATCACCCGGCTGACCACCGAATAGGTGTCCTGCTCGACGATGGCGAACGGCACGTCCAGCCCACGCAGATAGGTGGGCAGGACGTGGGCGGGGAAGTCGGGCTGCTTCTGGTCCAGATTGACCGCCACCAGGGTGAACGGCACCGGCGCCTTGCGCTGCAGGTGCAGCAGCATGTCCAGCAAGGTGTAGCTGTCCTTGCCGCCGGACAGGCACACCATGATCTTGTCGCCGGCCGCGATCATGCCGAAGTCGGCAATCGCCTGGCCCACCTGGCGCTGCAGGCGCTTGCCCAGGCGCAGCTGCTCACGCTGCAGCCGCTGGCGCGGGTCGCGCGGCGCGGGGTCGGCCAGGGGTTGCGGCAGCGGCAGGACAGCGGTCATAAGCCGGCCATTGTAGCGGCCGGGGGGATTGGGATTGGGATTGGGATTGGGATTGGGATTGGGATTGGGATTCGGTCGTGAGGCCAGAGGTGGCTGCCCCCATCCGCCCTTCGGGCACCTTCCCCCGTGAACGGGGGAAGGGAGCAAGCCCTCGTCTACGGGTGAGCGCTTCCCACCCAGCCCTTTCCCGGCAGTTTCCTCTCCTGATGGTCCCCCCGCCTGATGGTCCCTCGCCTGATGGTCCCCTCTCCTGATGGTCCCCTCTCCTGATGGCCCCCTCTCCTGATGGTCCCCTCTCCTGATGGTCCCCTCTCCTGATGGTCCCCTCTCCTGATGGTCCCCTCTCCTGATGGTCCCCTCTCCTGATGGTCCCCTCTCCCGCACGCGGGAGAGGGTGCCCGAAGGGCGGGTGAGGGCCGTACGCCCCGACCCACCAACCGCCAGCCATCACCACACCCTGCCGCCACGCAACAGCTCGCATCTCGCAGCGCAGCAAGCCTTTCGGCGGCGGGCTGGGTAAAGTCCGCAGGACCGTTTCAGCTGGGATCGGCATGACAACTTCGGCTTCGCTGTATGGCGCGGCTTTTTTCAGTCGGCTTTTTGGTAGCGCTAACATTCTGTGCATTGCGTAGCAGTACACGCATGCATAGATGCGCTGCAGCGACGCGGCGCCACCGATCGTTGCGCGTGCCAGCGCCGCAGTGTGTCGACGCCATCCCTCTCCCCCACGACATCCCCTTTCTGCAGGAGTCCACCCCATGAGCAACACCGTTTACATCGGCGCGAAGGAATACTTCCCCGGCATCGGCAAGATCGGCTTCGAAGGCCGCGACTCCGACAACCCGCTCGCGTTCAAGGTCTACGACGCCAACAAGCAGATCGGCGACAAGACCATGGCCGAGCATCTGCGCTTTGCCGTGGCCTACTGGCACAGCTTCTGCGGCAATGGCGCCGATCCGTTCGGCCCGGGCACGCGCGCCTATCCGTGGGATGCGGGCAACACCGCACTAGGGCGCGCCGAAGCCAAGGCCGATGCCGCATTCGAATTCTTCACCAAGCTCGGCGTGCCGTACTACTGCTTCCACGACGTGGACCTGTCGCCGGATGCCGACGACATCGGCGAGTACGAAAAGAATCTCAAGCACATGGTCGGCATCGCCAAGCAGCGCCAGGCCGACACCGGCATCAAGCTGCTGTGGGGCACCGCCAATCTGTTCTCGCACCCGCGCTACATGAACGGCGCATCCACCAACCCGGACTTCAACGTGGTGGCGCGTGCAGCCGTGCAGGTCAAGGCCGCGATCGATGCCACCGTCGAGTTGGGTGGCGAGAATTACGTGTTCTGGGGCGGCCGCGAAGGCTACGCCTGCCTGCACAACACCCAGATGAAGCGCGAACAGGACAACATGGCGCGCTTTTTGACCCTGGCACGCGACTACGGCCGCGCCATCGGCTTCACCGGCAATTTCCTGATCGAACCCAAGCCGATGGAGCCGATGAAGCACCAGTACGACTTCGACAGCGCCACGGTGATCGGCTTCCTGCGCCAGCACGGCCTGGACCAGGACTTCAAGCTCAACATCGAAGCCAACCACGCCACGCTCTCGGGCCACAGCTTCGAGCACGACCTGCAGGTGGCAGCCGATGCCGGCCTGCTGGGCAGCATCGACGCCAACCGCGGCAATCCGCAGAACGGCTGGGACACCGACCAGTTCCCGACCGACCTGTACGACACCGTCGGCGCGATGCTGGTGGTGCTGCGGCAGGGCGGGCTGGCACCGGGCGGCTTGAACTTCGATGCCAAGGTGCGCCGCGAATCGTCCGACCCGCAGGATCTGTTCCTGGCGCATATCGGCGGCATGGACGCGTTCGCACGCGGCCTGGAAGTGGCCAACGCGCTGCTGACCTCCTCGCCGCTGGAAAGCTGGCGCGCCGAGCGCTACGCCAGCTTCGACAGCGGTGCCGGTGCGGAGTTTGCGGCTGGCAAGAGCACACTGGCGGACCTGGCCAGCTACGCGGCCGGCAACGCGCCCAAGCAGGTCAGCGGGCGCCAGGAAGCGTATGAGAACCTGATCAACCAGTATCTGACGCGTTGATGCCTGTCATCGCACGCGCGTCGTGTAACGCCGCGCGCGCATGACAACCGCGTGCATTGCCACGGCGCTGCACGCGACCGCATGAGGTATCGAGATGGCTGACAACATGGCGTGACGATCAGGGGATCGCTGCGCCGACAACCGCACCGCATGCGTGCGACAGGAACACGCAGCTAGCACCCACCCCGCAGCAACATCGCGGTGCGCCAGCCGCTCTTATTCGGCCGGATCGATTGCGATCGGTGCGGCTACCGAATCCCGCTTGACCAGCAGGTGCGCGACCACATGATCGACCATCTTCGACGTGCGCTCCTTGGCGCGAATCGTCTTCAACAAGATGTCCAGCGCGGCATCTGCCATGGCGGCGATGGGCTGCTGCACGGTGGTGAGTTCGGGCCAGACGGCAGTGGCTGCCGAGGTGTCATCGAAACCCACGACCGACAGATCGCGCGGCACATCCAGCCCACGCCGGTGCGCCACCGAAATGGCCGCGGCGGCCATGTCGTCGTTGCTGGCGAAGATCGCGCTGGGGCGACGCTTGCGTGCAAGCAGTTTTTCGGCCGCAAGCAGACCCGAGCGGTAGGTGTAGTCGCCCGGTTGTACCAGATGCCTGTCCAGGCGCAGACCGGCGTCGGACAAGGCGGCCTGAAATCCTTCGAAACGCCGCGTGCTGGCCGACAGATTGGGGTGCCCGGCGATGTAGCCGATACGGGTATGCCCCTGCGCGATCAGGTGCTCGGTGATTTCCTTGGCAGCAGCGAATTCGTCGATGCGCACGCAGGCCACGTCGGGACTGAAATGGTTGGAGGCGATCGCCACCACCGGCACCTTGGCACGTACAAGTTCCAGCACCGCAGCACGGGATTCGCACAACGGCGGCGGCAGGATCACCCCGGCCACACCCTTGGCGAGTTTGCGCGCGGCACGGCGTTCGGCATCGGCGTCAAGATCGTCCCAGCAATCGATCACCAGCTGGATCGACGTACGCGAGGCAACCCGCAGCACGCCCAGCAACAGCTCGCGCAGATATGCACCGCTGGGGTCGCTGTAGATCAGCGCAATGCGCGTACTCTGCGCAGCGGCCAGGGCGCTTGCGGCCAGATTGGGCGTGTAACCGAGTTTGTCGACCGCGCGCATCACGCGCTCGCGGGTGGCGTCGCGCACGCTGCCGTTGTTGTTGACCACACGCGAGACCGTCATCGGCGACACCTTGGCCAGCGCCGCCACCTCGTCGATGGTGGTCGCGCGGCTGGTGCGGCGGACCGATTTCCTGACCTTCTCCAAGCATGGCCTCTTCAAATGCGAGCGAAAGTTGGCGCAAGCGCGCGTGCTGCTGCCGGTAGACCTGCAGCAGGTGCGGGCATGAGCATGCAAGCCATGGTACCGGGAAGCAGACAGAGCGGGGAGATGCGCACAGATGCCATTGCCGCAGCGGAGCGTACGGCATGAGCGCATGGCCGATGGGACGCAATCGCACATGCGTGCGTGCGTTGGCACTGATGTGGCTGGTGGTGTTGGGTGGTGCACTGCTGCCGGTCGCAACGGTACGGGCAGAAGATGGCTACGAGCTATGGCTGCGCTACCACATGGTGGGCGACGCCGCGCAACTGCAGGCAGGCGCGCGGAGCTTGGTGATTGCCGGCGACTCGCCCACCCTGCATGCGGCGCGCGATGAGCTGACGCGCGGGGTGCAGGGCCTGCTCGGTCATGCCCCGCAGAGCGCTGCCACGGTGACCGCCGATGGCGCGATCGTGCTGGGCGCCGCCAACGCACCGGTGATTGCCGCATTGCAGCTCAAAACCGGCGATCTTGGTCGTGAGGGATATCTGATCCAGACGGTGCGCGTGGATGGGCATCGCGCCACGGCCATCGTGGGCGGCAGCGATGTCGGTGCGTTGTATGGCGCATTTCATTTCCTGCGCCTGCTGCAGACCGGCCAGCCGATCACCGCACTCAACGTGCGCGAATCGCCGCGATTGCAGCTGCGCATGCTCAACCATTGGGACAACCTGGATGGCGTGGTGGAGCGCGGCTATGCCGGTGCATCGCTGTGGAACTGGCAGACGCTGCCCGGCTATCTGGACCCGCGCTACACCGACTATGCACGCGCCAACGCCTCGCTGGGCATCAACGGAACCGTGCTCAACAACGTCAACGCCAAGGCCTGGAGCCTGACGCCGGAGTATCTGGACAAGGCCGCGGCGCTGGCCGCGGTGTTTCGCCGGTACGGCATCCGCGTGTTTCTCAGCGCGCGCTTCAGTGCACCGATCGAGATTGGCGGCCTGCGCACCGCCGACCCGCTGGATCCACAGGTACAACGCTGGTGGCGCGCCAAGGCCGAAGAAATCTACGCGCGCATTCCGGATTTTGGCGGGTTCCTGGTCAAGGCCAACTCCGAAGGCCAGCCCGGCCCGCAGGATTACGGGCGCTCCCATGCCGATGGCGCAAACCTGCTGGCCGACGCGCTGGCACCGCATGGAGGCGTGGTGATGTGGCGTGCCTTCGTGTATTCGCACGAGCAGCCGGACGACCGCGCCAAACAGGCGTACAGCGAGTTTGTTCCGCTCGATGGCGCATTTCGCGACAACGTGATCGTGCAGGTCAAGAATGGTGCGATCGACTTCCAGCCGCGCGAACCGTTTCATCCGTTGTTCGGCGCGATGCGCAAGACGCCGTTGATGCCGGAGTTTCAGATCACCAAGGAATATCTGGGCTTTTCCACGCATCTGGCGTATCTGGGCACCCTGTTCGCCGAGACCCTGCAGGCCGATACCTATGCGCGCGGCAAGGGCTGGAGCGTGGCAAAGACGGTGGACGGCACGCTGTTCAACTCCGGCAAGCATGCCCGGCTCACCGGCATTGCCGGAGTGGCCAATCTCGGTGCCGATCGCAACTGGAGCGGCTCGCTCTTCGATCAGGCCAATTGGTACGCCTACGGGCGGCTGGCGTGGAATCCGGCGCTGTCGCCGGAGGCCATCGCGCAGGAGTGGGTGCGCATGACCTTGTCCAACGACGACGCCGTGGTGACGCCGGTGGTCGGCATGATGCTGCGCTCGCGCGAGGCGGTCGTGGATTACATGACCCCGCTCGGGCTGCATCACCTGATGGGACGCGGCCATCACTACGGGCCGGCGCCGTGGGATGCCGGCAGCGAACGGCCGGACTGGGACCCGGTGTACTACCACCGTGCCGATCGCAATGGCATTGGCTTCGATCGCAGTGCCAGCGGCAGCAATGCGGTGGCGCAATACGCAGCACCGGTGGCGCGGGTATTCGGCGATGTGCAGCGCGTGCCCGAGCAGTATCTGCTGTGGTTCCACCATGTGCCGTGGGACCGACGCATGGCCTCCGGACGGCCACTCTGGGAAGAGCTGGTCTGGCACTACGACCATGGCGTGGACGAGGTGCGTGCGATGCGCGCAACCTGGCAGGGCCTGGCGGGCAAGATCGATGCGCCACGTTACCAGCAGGTGAGCGAGTTCTTGGCCATCCAGCAGGATGAGGCGCAGTGGTGGCGCGATGCCAGCATCGCCTATTTTCAAAGCGTGTCCGGGCGCGGCCTGCCGGCCGGCGTGGCACCGCCCGCGCATCCGCTGGCGTACTACCAGGCCTTGAAGTTTCCTTATGCACCAGGAAATCCGAAATGAGCGCACGCGTGGCGACATCCCTGGCGGTGCTGCTGTCCGCGGCAGTGGTATCCAATGCTGCGCAGGCCGCCGATGCGCCCTTGCTGCACGCACTCTTCCAGGACCATGTGGTGCTGCAGCGCGATGCACCGATCAAGGTCTGGGGCGATGCGGCGCCGGGCACGCGCGTCACCGTACAGCTCCATACGCAGCAGGTGCAGGCACGCGCAGACCGTGACGGGCATTGGCAGGTACGCCTGCCTGCACACGCGGCCGGCGGCCCGTACCGCTTGCAGGCCAGCACGCCCGATGGCACCACGCAGCAGGTGAGCGATGTATTGATCGGCGATGTGTGGCTGTGTTCGGGCCAGTCGAACATGGAATTGCAGGTGCATCGCACGCTGGATGCGCGCAGCGAGATTGCCGATGCCGACCATCCCACCATCCGCATGTTCAAGGTGCCGGCGCAGTCCAGCCCCACGCCGCAGACACGCTTCGGTGGGCAGGCGACGTGGCAGCTCACCAGGCCGGACACGGTGAAGGAGTTTTCTGCAGCGTGTTACTACTTCGCACGCGAATTGCAGAAGACCGTCGATGTGCCGATGGGTTTGATCAACGCTTCGTGGGGCGGCTCGCAGCTGCAGGCCTGGATCGGCGACAAGGCATTGCGTGCGGCAGGCGACGATGGTCCGGCGCTGGACGTGCTGGCGCGTTATGCCACCAGCCCGACCGATGCTGCGCCACGCTGGGGCACGCTGTGGGAAACCTGGTGGCGTGCGCATGGCGACGGCACGCCATGGCTGCCGGATGCGCCGGGAGCGTGGCAACCCGCACCTGCGGCGCTGGGCGCATGGGACGACTGGGGCGTGCCGCAGCTGGTCGGCTTCAATGGCATGGTCTGGTACCGCACCAGCGTGGAGCTGACCGCCGCGCAAGCCGCGCAGGAGGCCAGCCTGTTGCTGGGGCCGGTGGACGAACTGGACCAGACCTGGGTCAATGGACGCGGCGTGGGCAGCAGTTATGGCGCCGATCAGCCGCGTCGCTACACGCTGCCACGCGGCCACCTGCATGCCGGGCGCAACAGCATCGTGCTCAACGTGCTCAATACCTATCGCCGCGGTGGATTGCTGGGCGATGCATCGTCGCGTGCGCTGCAGTTGGCCGATGGCAGCCGCGTGCCGCTGGATGCGCCCTGGCAGTACCAGATCGTCTCGCCGCGCCTGGGCACACCGCCGCGCGCGCCATGGTCGTCGGCGGCCGGGCTGACCACCTTGTACAACGGCATGATCGCCCCGCTCGGCCAGCTCGGGCTGCGCGGCGTGCTGTGGTACCAGGGCGAATCCAATGCGGTCGATGCGGTGCGTTACCCGGCGCTGCTGCAGGCGTGGCAGCGCGACTGGCGTGCACGCTTTGGTGCGCAACTCCCGCTGCTGGTGGTGCAGCTGGCCAACTACGGCGCCCCACCCACGCAACCGGTGGAAAGCGGGTGGGCGCAGCTACGCGAGGCGCAGCGCCGCTTCGTTGCCGACGACGCGCATGCCGGCCTGGCGGTGGCCATCGACATCGGCGACCGCTACGACATCCATCCGGCCAACAAGCAGGAACTTGGGCGACGCCTGGCACGCGCGGCGCGGCATGTGGTGTATGGCGAGGCGATTGCGCCCTCCGGCCCGGTGCCGCGTAGCGCGCGTCGCGAGGGCGATGCCATCCGCGTCGCCTTCGACGACGTGGATGCGGCTTTGCTGAGCTATGGCAACGACGCACCGATCGGCTTTGAAGTCTGCGCTGCGGCAGCCGACAGTTGCCGCTACACCAGTGCCACGCTGCAGGGCCGCGATGTCAGCCTGCGCCTTCCTTCGGGCATCGCTGCCACCCGCGTGCGCTACTGCTGGGCCGACAGCCCGGTGTGCACGCTGTACGACCGCAGCGGCCTGCCGGCCGGCCCGTTCGAACTCCCCGTCACTGCCGCCTCTTCCCCATGAGCGAGACCACGATGTCACAGACCCCCGACTCCCCTGCTCCGCTGCAAGGCTCGGCCCGCGATCGCGAGATCGTCGAGGCGCGCGTCATCGTCAGCTGCCCTGGCCGCAACTTCGTCACCCTGAAGATCCGCACCCGCTCGGGCATCACCGGGCTGGGCGATGCCACGCTCAATGGCCGCGAACTGGCGGTGGCGGCGTATCTGCAGGAGCATCTGGTGCCCAACCTGATCGGCCGCGATGCCGGGCGTATCGAAGACATCTGGCAGTTCTTCTATCGCGGCGCGTACTGGCGCCGTGGCCCGGTGACGATGAGCGCCATCGCCGCAGTGGACGTAGCGCTGTGGGACATCCTGGGCAAGATGGCCGGGCTGCCCTTGTACCAGCTGCTCGGCGGGCGCTCGCGCGAGGGCGCGCTGGTGTACGGCCATGCCAATGGCCGCGACATCGCCGAAACCAGCGATGAAGTGGGCCGCTTCCGCGAGATGGGTTTCATCGCCATCCGCGCGCAATGCGGCGTGCCCGGCATCAAGAAGACCTATGGCATTTCCAGTGGCGGAAAGCCGTACGAGCCGGCCGAAAGCGAACTGCCGACCGAAACAGTCTGGTCCACGCCGCGCTATCTCGGCGTGGTGCCCAAGCTGTTCGAGCAACTGCGCAAGGACCACGGCGACGAGATCGAACTGCTGCACGACGCGCACCACCGGCTCACCCCGATCGAGGCCGCGCGCCTGGGCCGCGATCTGGAGCCCTACCGGCTGTTCTGGCTGGAAGACGCCACGCCCGCGGAAAACCAGCGCGCCTTCGAGATCATTCGTCAGCACACGGTGACGCCGCTGGCGGTAGGCGAGGTGTTCAATTCGATCTGGGACTGCAAGCACCTGATCGAGCAGCAACTGATCGACTACATCCGCACCACGATTGTCCACGCCGGCGGCATCACCCACGTGCGGCGATTGGCGGATTTTGCCGCCCTGCACCAGGTGCGCACCGGCTTCCACGGCGCCACCGATCTGTCGCCGGTGTGCATGGGCGCGGCATTGCACTTCGACACCTGGGTGCCCAACTTCGGCATCCAGGAATACATGTTCCACTCCGACGAGGCCAATGCGGTGTTTCCGCACGACTACGTCTTCCGCGATGGCCGCCTGCATTGCGGCGAGACGCCCGGGCATGGTGTGGAGATCGACGAAGCGCTGGCGGCGAAGTACCCGTACGTGCCCAAACAATTGCCGGTGGCGCGGCTGGAAGACGGCGCGATGTGGGACTGGTGATGCGGCACGCGACGACCGGCGGCACGCCAGGCGCAAACGCGCCCCAGACAACTGCCGTGCGGCGATCATGCTGGCCTGGCCAGTCTGCGCACGCGGCGCCGAAGCGCTTGCTTTTGCGTGTCACATGCGTTTCTGTGCTGCTGGCTCGCTACATGGTCGTGGCCACCGTCATCGCAGTGCTCGCACCCGCGACGGCGCAAGCGCAAGCGCAGGCCGAGGTCGCCTTCGACTGGTTCGACTATAGCGGCGACGATGCGGTGTTCACCACGCCGCTGGCGCCCGGTCAATACCGCAACCCGATCCTGGCCGGCTTCTATCCAGACCCCAGCATCACCCGCGTCGGCGAGCGCTACTACCTGGTCAATTCCACGTTCGCCTATTTCCCGGCACTGCCGGTGTTCGAAAGTACCGACCTGGTGCACTGGACGCAGGTCGGCAATGTGGTCGAACGGCGCGAGCAGCTGAACTACGACGGCCTGGGCGTGTCGCGCGGCATGTTCGCCGCCAGCATTCGGCATCACGACGGGCGCTTCTACGTGGTCGGTACCTCGGTGGACAGCGGTGGCAACTTCATCGCCAGCGCCGAGCGTGCGTCCGGGCCGTGGTCGGCGTTGACGTGGCTGCCCAGCATCGACGGCATCGACCCGTCGCTGTTCTTCGACAGCGACGGCAGCGCGTATCTGCTCAACAACGGTCCGCCGGAAGGCACGCCGTTGTACGAAGGCCACCGCGCGATCTGGATGCAGCGCTTCGACATCGCCACCAACCAACCGACCGGCCCGCGCAAGGTGCTGCTCAACGGCGGTGTGGATCTGGCCAGCAAGCCGATCTGGATCGAGGGCCCGCACCTGTATCAACGCGACGGCTGGTACTACCTGTCGTGCGCCGAAGGCGGCACCGGGCCGCAACACTCGCAGGTGGTATTACGCAGCCGCAACCTGTGGGGGCCGTACGCGCCTTCGCCGCACAATCCCATCCTCACCCAGCGCGATCTGCCGGCCGAGCGCGCGCATCCGGTCAGCAATGCCGGTCACGCGGATTTTGTCGAAGCACCGGACGGACAATGGTGGGCGGTGTTTCTGGCCAGCCGGCCGTATTCCGGCGATCGCTACAACACCGGGCGCGAAACCTTCCTGTTGCCGGTGCAGTGGCGCGATGGCTGGCCATCGATCCTGCCTGCGGGCAAACCGATTCCGTACATCGTCAGCGCACCTGCCCGGGCAAAGACGCTTGTCGATCAGGCGCCGCTATCAGGCAACTTCAGCTGGCACGACGATTTCACTGCTGCCACCTTGCAACGCGAATGGCTCACCCTGCGCGTGCCCAAACGCGCGGTAGCTGACACGCAAGCACGTGCCGGCTGGTTGACCTTGCATGCGACGACGCAGGGCCTGGAAGGTAACGGCACGCCGGCCTTTCTTGCGCGTCGCCAGCAACACACGCGCTTTCGCGCCAGCACCGCGCTGGCGGTACCCACCCAGGCCGGCGTGCAGGCCGGGCTGGCCGCGTTCCAGAACGCCAACGCGTGGTATGCGCTGGGCGTGCGCCGCGAAGGCGCCGCACTGGAGGTGTTTGTCGACAAGCGCGACGGCGCCACCACCACCACGCTGGCGCGTACCCGCATCCCGGCCACTACAACGCAGTTGCGCCTGCAGATCAGCGGCGATGGCGGCGCCTACAGCTTCGACTACGACGCTACCGGTGCCGGCTGGCAATCGCTACGCCGCGACGACGACGCCGGCATGCTCAGCACCGCACAGGCCGGCGGCTTCGTCGGCAGCATGATCGGGCCCTTCGCCCGGTTGCAACCAGACCGCACCAAGGAGGACTGACCATGCTTTCGCACCCTGCCCGTTTCGCTCCCGGCCCGCGCCGCATCCTGGCTGCCGGCCTGCTGGCCACTGCCCTTGCCGCCGGCTCATCGCAGGCCGCGGCACCGCCACCGCCGCCGTATCTGGACACCCAACTGCCGTTCGAAACGCGCGCCGCCGACCTGGTGTCGCGCATGACATTGGACGAAAAGGCCGCGCAGATGCAGAACGCCGCCCCGGCGATCCCGCGCCTGCAGGTACCCGAATACGATTGGTGGAACGAAGCGCTGCACGGCGTGGCGCGTGCCGGTGGCGCCACCGTGTTTCCGCAGGCGATCGGGATGGCAGCGACCTTCGACACCCCGTTGATGGCCGAGGTGGCCACCGCCATCGGCGACGAGGCGCGCGCCAAGCACCACGCGTTCCTGGCGCGCGGCGAGCACAAGCGCTATCAGGGGCTCACCTTCTGGTCGCCCAACATCAACATCTTCCGCGACCCGCGCTGGGGCCGCGGGCAGGAAACCTATGGCGAAGACCCGTTCCTGACCGCGCGCATGGGCGTGACCTTCGTGCAAGGCCTGCAGGCGCAGCAGGGGCCGTACCGCAAGCTCGATGCCACTGCCAAGCATTACGCGGTGCACAGCGGCCCGGAAGCCGACCGCCACCACTTCGACGTACACCCAAGCGAACGCGATCTGTATGAGACCTACCTGCCGGCCTTCCAGGCCCTGGTACAGGAAGGCAAGGTCGCCGCGGTGATGGGCGCCTACAACCGTGTCAACGGCGAATCCGCCTCAGCCAGCACGCGGCTGGAAGGCATCCTGCGCCGCGACTGGGGCTTCGATGGCTACATCGTCAGCGACTGCGCCGCCATCCGCGACATCTGGCAGAACCACAAGATCGTGCCCACGCCCGAGGCCGCCGCCGCACTCGGCGTCAGGCACGGCACCGACCTGGATTGCGGCGACACCTATGCCGCGTTGCCCAAGGCGGTGCGTGCCGGCCTGATCGACGAAGCCAGCATCGACACCGCACTCAAGCGCCTGATGACCACGCGCATGCGCCTGGGCATGTTCGACCCACCGGCCAAGGTGCCGTGGGCGCAGATTCCCGCATCAATCAATCAATCGCCGCAGCACGATGCATTGGCGCGCCGCACCGCACGCGAATCGCTGGTGCTGCTGAAGAACGACGGCCTGCTGCCGCTCAAATCCACGCTCAAGCGCATTGCCGTGATCGGCCCCACCGCCGACGACCCGATGTCGCTGCTGGGCAATTACTACGGCACGCCGGCGGCGCCGGTCACCATCCTGCAAGGCATTCGCGATGCCGCACCGCAGGCGCAGGTGGTCTACGCGCGCGGCAGCGACCTGGTGGAAGGACGCGAAGACCCCAACGCCGCCGCACCGATCGACACGCGCTATCTGCGCCCCGCGGCAGATGCCAAGCAGAACGGCCTTACTGGTGAATACTTCAAAGGCCGCGCATTGGCCGGCACGCCGGTGCTGACCCGCATCGACCCGCGCATCGCCTTCCGCTGGGATCGCAACGCACCCACCGACGATGCGGTGGGCCGCGGTGAACTGCAGGCAGACCGTGCGCTGGCCAAGGACGACTTCAGCGTGCGCTGGCATGGCCAGTTGTTGCCGCCGGTGTCGGGCAGCTACGAGCTGCAGATGGCCGCCGACGATGGCGTGCGTCTGTATCTGGATGGCAAGCTGCTGATCGATCACTGGAGCGAGGCCCCACGCATGCGCGGCGGCAATGCCAGCGTCGCGCTGGAAGCCGGCAAGGCCTACGACCTGCGCGTGGAGTACTTCGAGGCCACGCGCGATGCCGGCGTGCGTCTGGCCTGGCGCATGCCCGGCGCCAAACCACCGCTGCAGGAGGCCGTGGACGCCGCACGCAACGCCGAAGTGGTGGTGTTCGTCGGCGGCCTCACCGGCGATGTCGAAGGCGAGGAGATGGACGTCAACTATCCCGGCTTTGCCGGTGGCGATCGCACCGACACCCGCCTGCCCAAACCGCAACGCGAATTGCTGCAGGCGCTGCAGGCCACCGGCACGCCGGTGGTGGCGGTGCTGACCACCGGCTCGGCGCTGGCTGTCGACTGGGCGCAGCAACACGTGCCCGCCATCCTGCTGGCCTGGTATCCAGGCCAACGCGGCGGCAGCGCGGTGGGCGATGTGCTGTTCGGCCAGGCCAGTCCCGGCGGCCGTTTGCCGATCACGTTCTACAAGGAAGACGAGCGCCTGCCCGCCTTCGACGACTACGCCATGCGCGGGCGCACCTATCGCTACTTCACCGGCAAGCCGCTGTATCCGTTCGGCCATGGGCTGTCGTACACGCAGTTCGCCTATTCGGATCTGCAGCTGGACCGCAACACCGTGGCCGCCGACGGCACGCTCACGGCCACGGTCATGCTGAAGAACACCGGCCAACGCGCCGGCGATGAAGTGGTGCAGCTGTATCTGCATCCGCTCAAGCCGCAACGCGAACGCGCCGGCAAGGAGCTACGCGGCTTCCAACGCATCGCGCTGCAACCTGGCGAACAACGCCAGGTGCGCTTCACCATCAAGGCGCAGGACGCACTGCGCATCTACGACGAGCAGCGCAAGGCATACGCGGTAGATCCAGGCGCCTACGAGGTGCAGATCGGCGCTTCCAGCGCTGATATCCGCAGCAGGCAACGCTTCACCGTCACCGGCAACTAGCGCCCTTCAAGGCCCCTCGCTCTGCGGACGTTGCCAACAGATCCTCCGGCCGCGATTGCCCCAAGCCCCTCTCCCGCCGGGACGAAGAGGCACCGCTTGCGCGCCGCTGGCGCGCGTGCCCTGGAGCGCCCGCGTCGCAAGACGTGGGCCGGGGCGCGGAGCGGGGGTTGGGGTGAGGGTACGGCGCAGGCGACTCCACCAAATCCCTAGTCCGCGGACACCACGATGCAAGCCCCACGTCTTTCGCTCGATACCCTTGCCACCCTGACGCCAGCGGTTTTTTTAACGCCCGCTTACGATCCAGCGACAACCACCCTCGGCATCGTCCATCTAGGCGCAGGCGCCTTTCATCGCGCCCACCAGGCCGTCTACATCGATGACCTGCTCGCAGACGATCCCAGCTGGGCCATCTGTGCCGTCTCCCTGCACAGCCCGAGCGTGCGCGACGCGCTGCGCCCGCAAGACGGCCTCTACACCCTCGCCCTGCTCGACGAGCACCCGCAGCTGCGCATCATCGGCGCCATCCGCGAAGTGCTGTGCGCCGCCGCCGAACAAGCCGCCGTGCTCGCGCGCCTGGCCGATCCCGCCGTGCGCCTGGTCACCCTCACCGTCACCGAAAAAGGCTACTGCCTGGCTGGCGACACGCTCGACCTCACTCATCCGGACATCGCGCACGACATCGCCCACCCCGGCACACCGCGCAGCGCCATCGGCTATCTCGTCGCCGGCCTGCACCAGCGCAGGCAGCAAGGTCTTGCGCCGTTCACCGTGCTCAGCTGCGACAACCTGCCCGACAACGGCAGCCTGCTGCGCCGCGCAGTATTGCTGCTCACACAGCAGAACGATCCCGCGCTTGCGGATTGGATCGACCGGCACGCCACCTTCCCGCGCTCGATGGTCGACAGCATCACCCCCGCCACCGACGACGCGCTACGCGCAAACGTGCAAGCACAAACCGGCCTGCGCGACGCCTGGCCGATCCAGCGCGAGCGCTACAGCCAATGGGTCATCGAAGACCGCTTCTGCAACGGCCGTCCCGCCTTCGAGCGTGCCGGCGTGATCCTCAGCGACGACATCGCCGGCTATGCACGCACCAAGCTGCGCCTGCTCAACGGCCCGCACTCCGCACTCGCCTATATCGGCAGCCTGCTCGGTCTGGAAACGGTCGCCGACGCCATGCGTCACCCGCCACTGGCCAGCTTTGTCGAAACCCTGATGCGCGAGGACATCGCCCCCACCCTGCAACCGATGCAAGGCTTCGACCCGCAGCAGTACATCGACGCCATCCTGGCCCGCTTCCACAACCCCGCCATCCGCCACCTGCTTGCGCAGATCGCCTGGGATGGCTCGCAGAAGATTCCGGTGCGCCTGCTCAGCGTCATCGGCGACGCATTGGATGCCGGGCGACGGATCGACCGGCTGTGCATCCCGGTAGCGGCCTGGTTGCAGTTCGTGCGCAGGCAGTCACGTAATGGCATCGCCTTGATCGATCCGTTGAGCGATGTCCTCAGCGACATCGGCCGCTCGACCACCGGCGATGCCGGCCATGACATCGCGGCATTTTTCGCCGTGGATGCAGTGTTCGCGTCGCTCTCTGGCAATGCGCGTTTTGTGCAGGCGCTAGAACATTCATACGCGGCGCTGTCTCCCGGTAATCCGGCACAGGTGCAAAATGCCCTGATGGAATAGGGCTGAATTCCCTTATCTCAGAAGCCAATCCGGCCCGGGGAACAGGATTTTTGGCAGCCCTGACTGTGTCCTGCGCATGAAATTTCTACTCCATATCGATAAAACGAGCTGATCCATACGCCAAACAAAATTCGCTGTAACTGCCTCACCAGTTGCCTTTGCTGTGGTAGAAATTGCCAATTGGGGAAAGGAGCAACGGGGATGGATTTCATTGATCAACTGCGCGTACTTGCGACGCGCATTAGTACAACGCGTGCACTGATTCAGACGGAGGAAGCCACCAAGAATGCGATGGTGATGCCGCTGATCCAGATTCTTGGCTACAACGTCTTCGACCCACTCGAGGTCACACCCGAAATTGTGGCCGATGTAGGAACCAAGAAAGGCGAGAAGGTCGACTACGCGATACTTCGCGATGGCAAACCGATCATTCTTTTCGAGTGCAAGAAGGCGGGCGCTGAGCTGAGCATCAACCATGCCAGTCAACTTTTTCGCTACTTCCACGTCACTGCTGCCCGCTTCGGGGTTCTCACCAACGGCTTGGTCTATCGGTTCTTTACCGATCTTGAGCAACCCAACAAGATGGATGAGAAACCCTTCTTCGAGTTCAACGTCTTGGACTTCAAGGAACGCGACGTCGAGGAATTGAAGAAGTTTGCCAAGACGGCGTTCGATCTGGATAAGATCCTGACGACTGCCAATGAGTTGAAGTACACGCGCGCCATCCAAACCAGACTGACGGAATGGATGCATCAACCGACCGAAGAGTTCGTCAAACTGGTTTCAGCCGACCTCGTCGGAGCTCGGCGCTTTACGCCGGCGATCCGCGATCAGTTCACATCGATCACGCGTCGCGCCTTCGATCAGCTGGTTAGCGAGCGGATCAATGAACGGCTTAAAGGCGCCATGGCACCCGAGGCAATCTCCATCAGCGATCACGCTGCGCCTGTCATTGCAGAGCAACCGGCCGTCGCGACACCGCCGTTGCTGGCTGACCCTTTGATCGTCACCACTCCGGAAGAAATCGAAGGTTTCCACATCGTTCGGGCCATTGTGCGCGAAGTGATTCCTGGCAAGCGGGTCTTCATGCGGGATGCCCAAAGCTACTGCGCAGTGCTACTCGACGACAACAACAGAAAACCGATCTGCAGGCTGCGCTTCAACAATCTTCAAAGGCTTCGACTTGGTGTCTTCAATCAGGAAAAGGAAGAAGAGCAACTCGACCTCGGCTCGATCGACGACATCTACAGCTTTGCAGACAAGATCAAGGCCACTGTCGCATCTTACCTGCCTCAAGAGGCTTGATCGGGGGTTAGTGAAGGCTGGCTGATGCAGTCAATCAACCAGCTTCACTCCTGCTTACCCGAGATAATCGGACTGGTCGGTAGACGGAAGGTTCAGCCTCCAATCAACTGCCCAATCCTGAGCAGGTTGCCGTTCTCGTCGACAAGCGCAAATTCCCGCATTCCCCAGGGCTTGTCGCCGACAGGATCGAGCCGGGGGATGCCGTGCACCGGAAGGTCCGCCGCATGCATGGCGGCGTAGACCGCATCGACATCGCCAACCCGGATGTAGCACCCCGCATAGCAGGCAGCAGGATCCAGGTCCGGATGCACGAAGAAATGCAGCTCCACCTCGCCACGTGTCAGGATCGCGTAGCCGGCGTCGTGCGGATGCGCGTCGCCGACAAAGCCCAGCCGCCGGTAGAAGGCGAGCGTGCGCTCGATGGAGCGGGCCGGTAGCAGCGGAATCGTACGGTCTGGCACTTGGGCACTGGAAGTCATCGCTTTCTCGCAGTGGGAGAACGAAGTCGTCGCTGGGCGCAACGATACGCCACATCCGACAGATCGGTTGAGCGTTGTGCCGTCCTGTCTTGACTCGCTTCATTGGCGAGTAGCAAGATCTCGTTGCTGCGGCATATTCCGCAGCCGGGTTTAGCAGCCCGTAATCACAAGGCGCACCAGCGCCCATTGCACGATGTCGGCGCTTTTCTTTTGCCCGACGTGTCGCATGGGCAGGCGTGCCCGCTTTACGGCGGGCGGTGCGCGGAGACCGCAAGGTCTGCCGGTTCCTTGTGACCGGTCTGCTAACCGCGCATCGTTCGCCACCCTTGTTTAGCAGCGAGGTGGCGGACTTCCTATCGCACAAGGAGTTCGATATGACCCGCCCCAAAGCGACTGCCCATGCACGCTCTGCATCGCGATCCAAGCGCTCTGTTGTCGCGCGTACCGGATCAAGGCAGAGCTCGGTGTGCGCCGTGACCGACACGGAGTCGGCGGCAGATCCATCGCCAGCGCCCACCCCGCCCTTGCGCAAGCCCGGCTTCCGTATTCCCGAGCGGGTCACCATGAGCTGCCAGCACTACGACGTGCGGCGGGCCGAGGATGTCGTCGGCTGCGCAGTGCCCAAGCTGCGGCTCTCAGGCCGTTGGCTGGAACACTGCGGTTTCGCGGTTGGCGATGCGTTGCGGGTCACGGTGGGACGCGGCGTGGTGTTGATCAGCCGCGTGGCGCCTGCGGTACCTACGGTGAGATCGCGCCGAAAGTGACGCGCGTGGGTCGAGTGCGCTGATACGGCGCTTGCGTTGCTTCTCCCTGCACGGGAGAGGGAACGCTCTTTGCGCTTGTCCGGATTGGAGAAGGGAGGCTGCCTTGATCCTGTTTGCATTGAAGAAGGGAGGCTGCCTGTGCCGTCTGCACGCGAGAGGACAGTGTCCGTTTCGAAGCGGAGCTGTGAAGCAAAGCCGTGTGGCGCGCGTGCCGTCAGCGGCACAGAGCTTGTTGCCTGCACTGGCATCTGCACTGCGCCGCGCGACATGACATGCTTGGCCTCATCTACGCCCTCACCCACCTCCGGTTAGGCTCCCGCGCCGCATGGCCATGCGCAAGAAACACGACTTGCCTGAGAAACCCTGCATGCAGTGCGGGCGGCCGTTCCGTTGGCGCAAGAAATGGGAGCGCGTGTGGGACGAGGTGAAATACTGCTCCGACCGTTGCCGTGGCGAAAGCAAGCGGACGCGTCCGACTCCGTGACCTGCGCGGTGTGTTGATCGCCGATCGACAACACATGCAACTCCATTGCCAAACCGGCGCACACCGGCGCATGCGCGTAGTGTTGCGCGACATGCTTAGACTCTATCCGTCAGGCTGACGTCCATGCCGCCGCTTGAGCTAGCCACACCCGCACTGATTGGCGAATGTCAGTGGCAGACACACGGCATCTGATGGGTCACTGTACTTCCGTATCGATGGAGTTCTCTGCATGAAAATGGCTGTCTTCAGCACGCGCCCTTACGACAAGCGATTTCTCGACGAAGCGAAACTGCGCTTGAGGGAGCACTCCATAGCCGAGTTCGTTTACTTCGAAGCATCGCTGGATCTGCAGACCGTAGCATTGGCACAGGGTTGCGAGGTGGTGTGCGTGTTCGTCAACGACCGGCTCGATGCGGCCGTGTTGCAGGCATTGCACGCGATCGGTGTGCGCGCAGTGCTGCTGCGCTGCGCCGGCTTCAACAACATCGACCTCGCCGCAGCCAAGGCCCTGGAGTTGTTCGTGGCACGCGTACCGGCCTACTCACCCGAGGCGGTGGCCGAGCACACCCTGGCACTGGTGATGACGCTCAACCGCCAGACACACCGCGCTTACAACCGCGTGCGTGAGGGCAACTTCATGCTCAACGGCCTGCTTGGGCGCACCTTGCACGGCAAGACGGTCGGCCTTGTGGGCCTGGGCAAGATCGGCCTGGCGACCGCACGGATCTTTCGTGGCATGGGCTGCCGCATGCTCGGCTACGATCCCTATCCCTCGCCGGGATTCGATGGGCTCGGTGAGCGGGTCGCACTGGATGCGCTGTTCGCACAGGCCGATATCGTCTCGCTGCACTGCCCGCTGACGCCGGTCACCCAGCACCTCATCGACGATGCCGCGCTGGCGGCGATGAAGCCCGGCGCGATGCTGGTCAACACCTCACGCGGTGGGCTGGTGGATACCGATGCGGTGATCCGTGCACTCAAGTCCCGCCAGCTCGGTCATCTGGCCATCGATGTCTACGAGCAGGAAAGCGCCTTGTTCTTTCAGGACCGCTCCGGCGAGATCATCGACGACGACGTGTTCCAGCGCCTGATGACCTTCCCCAATGTGCTGGTCACCGGGCACCAGGGCTTTTTCACTGCCGAAGCACTTGAGGAGATCTCCGGGATCACCCTGCTGAATCTGGCGCATTTCGCCGCAGGCACGGCCTGCCCGAACCTGGTTCCGAGCGCCTGACTCCGCGTTTCCCTTTCACTCCCGCGCAGGTCCGACCATGTGGCAACAACTCTACGACCCGCTCGGTAACGCCAACCTCTCGGCATTGCTCGCCGCGCTGCCGGTGCTGTTCTTCCTGCTGGCGCTGACGCTGCTGCGGCTCAAGGGGCTCACCGCCGCGTCGCTGGCGGTGCTGGTCTCGGTGGCGGTGTCGTCGCTGGTGTTCGGCATGCCGCTGGCCAGCATCGTGGGCGCTGCGCTGCTGGGCATTGCCAACGGCCTCTTCCCGATCGGCTTCATCGTGCTGATGGCGGTATGGCTGTACAAGCTGGCGATCCGCAGCGGCAAGTTCGAGGTGATCCGCGGCAGCATCGCCACGGTGTCCGAAGACCAGCGCATCCAGGTGTTGCTGATCGCGTTCTGCTTCGGCGGATTTCTGGAAGGCGCTGCCGGTTTTGGCGTGCCGATCGCGATCTGCGCGGCGTTGCTGGTGGAGCTGGGCTTCCGTCCGCTCAAGGCGGCGATGTTGTGCCTGCTGGCCAACGGCGCGGCGGGCGCTTACGGGGCGATCGGCATCCCGGTGCTGGTGGGCGCGCAGCAGGGCGGCGTCCGCCTGGACGAGATGTCGCTGATGCTGATCGCGCTGGTGCAGGTCTGCGCACTGCTGGTGCCGGCGGGGCTGGTGGTGATGCTCGATGGCTGGCGGGGCGTGCGCGAGACCTGGCCGGTGCTGCTGTTTGTCGGCGTGGTGTTCAGTGGCGTGCAGACGCTGACCTTGTACTTCCTTGGGCCGGAACTGGTGGACATCCTCGGGCCGCTGGCCGGCATGGGCGGGCTGGCCCTGTTCATGCGGTTCTGGCGGCCCAGGCGCATCTACCGCGAAGCGCAGGCACCGCCGTGCTCCGCCCAGCGCTGGGCGCTTGCCCAGGTGCTGCGTGCGTGGTCGCCGTTCTACATCCTCACCGGCACGATCCTGGTATGGAGCCTGCCTGCGTTCAAGGCGCTGTTTGCCGCAGACGGCGCGTTGGCCGCCACGGTGCTGCATCTGCCCATCGGCCTGCTCGATCAACGCGTGCAGGAAGTGCCGCCATTGGTGGCCAGCGTGCGTACGCTGCCTGCGGTGTGGAATGTCGGTTGGCTCAACGCTTCCGGAACCGCAATCCTGATCGCTGCGGTGCTCACGGTGCTGCTGTCGCCGCGCTTGAACCTGCGCTCGGCAACTGGCGAGTTGGTCCAGTCCGCGCGCGAGATGTGGAGACCGCTGGCCACCGTGTCGCTGGTAATGGCGGTGGCCTATGTCACCAACTATTCCGGCGCGTCGTCGAGCATCGGTCTGGCGCTGGCGCAGGCCGGTGGCGTGTTTCCGCTGCTGTCGCCGGTGATCGGCTGGATGGGGGTGTTCATCACCGGCTCGGTGGTCAACAGCAACACCTTGTTTGCCCATCTGCAGGCGGTGACGGCGGCACAGATCGGCGTGTCTGCGCCGTTGCTGGTGGCGGCCAATACCGCCGGTGGCGTGATGGCCAAGCTGGTCTCGCCGCAATCGATTGCCATCGCCGCCGCTGCGGTCAAGTTGGTGGGGCAGGAGTCGGCGATCATGCGGACCACGCTGGCGGCAAGTCTTGGATTGCTGGTTTATGTCTGTCTTTGCACGTGGCTGTTGTCGATGCTGCTGCAATGATGCCGGTGGCGGCGTGTCAACTGGCTGCCGTAGCAGGTTGCTTGCACTGGCATGCTCCAGGCTGTGTCAGCGATTGGCGATGACCTGCCCGATCCGCAGCAGATTGCCGCTCTCGTCCACGATCGCAAATTCGCGCATGCCCCAGGGCTTGTCGCCCACCGGGTCGATCCTTGGAATTCCCCGGGCCGGGAGCGCCGCTGCCTGCATCGCTGCATGGATGGCATCGACATCGCCCACCCGCAGATAGCAACCCGCGTAGCAGCTCGCCGGATCCAGATCCGGGTGCGCGAAGAAGTGCAGCTCTACATCGCCGCGCCGCACAATCGCATACCCGGCATCATGCGGATGCGCATCGCCCTCGAAGCCAAGCCGGCGGTAAAAAGCCAGCGTCTGCGCAATGGCGCGGCTGGGCAGGATCGGGATGGTCTGGTCAGCGGTGTTGGCCTTGGCGTTCATCGTCAACTCGTTTGAAGTGGTAATGGGATTCAAACCGGGACGGCCATTGCTGGCCACACGAAGCGCTCAGATGCGCGCGCAACCAGTAACCACAGCTAGCCCCAGCTGCCGGGTGTACCAGCTCAGCTGGCGCAAGTATCCACCGATGCAGGAGCTGACTGCATACCCCAATGGCCGCACCAGCTTGTGGCCCCATCGCGTATAGGCGTCTCGTAGTGCCGGGGCCAGGCCCTGCAGCAGCGCGGTGCCCAGCTGGCTGACCAGCAGGTAGGCGAACACGTCGATGCCCAGCATATCCAGCAATGGCACAGCCGCTGCAAGTTCCGGATTCGATGCGATGCAGGCGATCACCAACGCGGTGACTGCAACGGCTGCCCTGCGATTCACGATGATTCGCCACATAGGGATGAACCCGCATACCGTCTCGATGTCAAAGATAGCAGCACCGTCCAGCCGACCCTGGCCTGCTGCTCGATCACGATGCCCGGACGCCCTGCCTGGCACCGGATGTGCTGAAAATGCGCATCAGCACCAGCACCAGCAGCACCACAAAGCTCAGCTCCCACACATAGAACGCGGCACCCACGTGGTCGATCATGACCTGATGGCCGGCCTCGTTTTTGTCGAACCGGGTTGCGCGGAAGGTATCCAGCCCGATCAGGCACGCCGCTACCAACAGCGCCGCCGCCAACTTGTCCACCTTGACGAAATAACACAGCCACGCCAGGAAGAACAACGGATTGCTCATCCATGCCACGCACTGGCCATCGACCACCTGCATCCAGCCAAGCAGCAGGATGACGAACCCACCCAGGTGATCATTGCCGCCGTGCAATGCAGGAAGGCACAGCGCAACCCCGTACAGCAGGGCCGATAACACGAGTAGAAAAAGCTTCACGGGCGTCCTTGTCCAGGATGAGGCGAGTGCGCGTGTTCGCTTGCGGAACTCCGGATCGCAGCTGCACGGGCGAGCTTGCTTACTATAGACAATGCGTGCACAGCTTTCACCGACGCCTTGCGCAGCCTGCCGGCGCGTTGGCGTGGACGGGCGACGCAGCAGGGACGTTGCTTCAAGCGTCGCCATGACATGCTTGAAGCACCAGCGCATGACTCCGGGACCCGGCGCCACCATGACGGCCCACGGGAGCAGCGCGTGTCGGCGCCGGTGCAGCGTCCGCTGCGGGCGAGCGCTGCACCGGCCCACGGAGCGGAAAATGGTGGGGAACGCGGTGACGTATCGTCCGGATCGCTGCCGCGGTGACGGCGGGCGGCATCGCCCGGCCCAGTCGTCTGCTGTCACGCCCGCCCGGGTTGGCATGCCTCGTAGCGCCTGTGCCAACCCGGGGGGCGGCCTTCCCCACACCCGGTTGCGGCTAACGTTTGCCGGCTTTTTTCGTAGCGCCCGCTCCGCTTGCCTGCTTGGCAGCGCTGCCCTTACGTGCCACGGCCATGTTGTCGACCAGGTTGGGATAGGGCCGGCCTGCTGCCTTGGCACGCTGTCTGGCCTGTGTCTTCTGCGCTGGGGAAAGCGAACTTGAGCGCGAGGCACGCTTCGGGTTCGGTTTTTTCCATGGCGCCGAGGCCTTGGCCTCGCGCTTCTTCGCAGTGCTGCGTGCAGAGGCGCTCTTGTTGGCCGAAGGCCGGCGAGCGGCTGTCTTTTTTGTCGCGGTCTTTTTTACCGCCCTTTTCTTCGCCGTCGCTTTCCTGACTGCGGCCTTCTTTGCGGCGGTCTTCTTTGCGGTGCGTCTTGCTGCGGTCTTCCCGGCGGTGCGTGTCTTCGCACCACTGGCGTCGGCAGCGGCCGTGCTGCTGGCCCTGCTGCTCTTCCCTGTCGCGGTCTTCGCGTTGGCTGCATCCTCCAGCCGCTGATACAGCCGCGCCGCCCAGCGCTGACCTGCATCGCCGCCCCAGAGCAGCCAGGCGATATAGCCAGCCGATGGCGCGCTACGATCGGCCCAGCCCTTGCCGTTCTTGTCCACGCTGTGACGCGCGAAATAGGCGTGCATGCGTCGAATGGTCTGGGTGGAAAGCGTTTTCTGCGCCGACAGATCGCGTGCACGCGCGACGCCGATCGCGGTACCGCCGCGCCCGTGCAGCTCACGCAAGCGCAGACCGCGCGCCGCTGCGTTGGCAACATTCCTGGGTGGCACTGTAGATATCGCCCGCTTTGCTGGTGTGCGTGCCACGAATTTCTCCGGTTGCATCGAGTTGCCATAGTGTTCGCAGGCGCCGTACTGCTGCATGTGAAGAGGCTGGCAACTGGCCGTGCACACCACACGGCGATGAATGTGACTCGGCGACACGCAAGCACGCCACGCGGCGCGCGGCGGCGCTGTCGCAAAGGGCGCGTCGGCGGCGACGTCCACCGCACCGGACGCAGCTGCAGATCAGCCTGCTTGGGACGCTGAATCGCCGTGCATGTGTCGCTACACTGGCCTGCCACGGCTATCGCAAGAGTGCTGCATGCGCCTGTTGAAGACCTCGTTCCACGCGGGCCTGCTCGCTGCCGCGATCGGCATTGTCCCCGCGCTTGCGCAGGCCGCCGACAAGGCGCCGTTGTCCAAATCGGCGCCGTCGAAACAGTCTGCCCGGTGGCAGGCCCTGAGCACGCGCAACCAACCGCATGCGCGCCATGAAAACAGCCTGGTGGCCATCGGCGACCGCCTGTATCTGATCGGCGGACGCGATCAGCGCCCGCTGGAGATCTTCGACACCCGCACGCGCCGCTGGTCGCAAGGCAGTGCGCCGCCGCTGATGGTGAGCCACGCACAGGCGGTGGTGTCGTCCGGCAAGCTGTATTTCGTGGGCGGCTTCACCGGCGACTATCCCGAGGAAGCGTCGCTGAGCAATCTGCTGATCTACGATCCCCGCACCGACCACTGGCAGGTCGGGCCGGAGATTCCCAAGCATCGCCGCCGCGGCGCGGCCGGAGCGGTGGAACACGACGGCGTGCTGTACCTGGTCGGCGGCAACACGCGCGGCCACATGAGCGGTTATGTGCCATGGCTGGATGCGTTCGACACCAGAACGCAGCAATGGACGCAGCTGGCCGATGCGCCGCATGCGCGCGACCATTTCCATGCGGCGGTGATCGACGGAAAACTCTATGCCGCCGGTGGCCGCAGGTCGGCACACGAAAGCGGCAACACCCTGGCGCAAACGATTTCCGAAGTCGATGTGTATGACATCACGCACGGCACCTGGTCGGTGGCACCGGCCGCGCTGCCGACGCAGCGCGCAGGCACTGCCGCCATCGCACACAATGGCCGCCTGCTGATCATCGGTGGCGAGAGCATGCGGCAGGTCAAGGCGCACGACGAAGTGGAAGCCTACGATCCGACCAGTTCCAGCTGGGCAACGCTGGCCGCACTACCGCAAGGGCGGCATGGCACCCAAGTTGCCGCCGTCGGCGACACTCTGTACATCGCGGCGGGCAGCGGTAACCGCGGCGGCGGGCCTGAGCTGGACGATGTGTTGATGTTGGATGAGGCGGAAGCCACACGCTAGGCAAGGTGGGCTGCATCCAAGCCCGATCGCAGTCCTGGCCCGAAGGGAAAGCGACGTGTCATGCGGGTCTCTCGGTAACGCTCCATCGCGGCCAGGGCCGCTCCTGCAGGAGCGGCGACTGGATCAGCTGAGGTCCCGACAGACGCTACTGGGCAAACTGCAATCCCAGCGACTTGACACGCACGCGTGTCAGCATCGCGTGCGAGGTCATGTAGAGGGTATGACCGTCGTTGCCGAACGCGCAGTTGGAGACGGCTTCACCGGTTTCGATACGGCCCAGGCGCTGCCCGGCCGGATCGAAGACGATGACGCCACCGGGGCCGGTGGCGAACAGGTAGCCGTCGGCGGACACCGCCATGCCGTCGGGCAGGCCGGGCGCATCCTTTGCCACCAGATCCGAGGCATCGGCGAACACGCGCTTGCCGGTGACGGCGCCTTGCGCA
Source organism: Xanthomonas sp. 4461 (assembly GCF_024806475.1). Classification (NCBI taxonomy): domain Bacteria; kingdom Pseudomonadati; phylum Pseudomonadota; class Gammaproteobacteria; order Lysobacterales; family Lysobacteraceae; genus Xanthomonas; species Xanthomonas sp. 4461. The sequence goes on from NZ_JANTYV010000004.1 coordinate 439,299, forward strand.
TCCAGCGCGTAGGCTATCCAGATCGGTCGTTCCGGATCGGAATTGGACACGTACAAGGTGCGCTCATCGGGCGACAGCGCGATACCGTTGGGGAAGCTCAGGCTGTCGTCCAGCAGATGCACGCTGCCGTCGACATCCAGCCGGTACACACCATTGAAGCGCAATTGCTTGACCGGCGAGTCGTTGAGATCCTTCAAGCCGTACGGTGGGTCGGTGAAGAACACCACGCCGTCGCGACGACGCACCACGTCGTTGGGGCTATTGAAGCGCTTGCCGCCGAAGCTGGTGGCCAGCGGCGTCTTCTTGCGGGTGGCCGGATCGAGCCTGGCAACGATGCGGGTACCGGAATCGGCCAGCAATACGGTGCCATCGGGCTCGGCATACAGCCCGTTGGCACCGGCCTCGCGCAGCGTGGCCTGTTCCGGACCGGTATAGCCGGACGGCGACAGCAAGACCGACAACCCTGCCTCTTCGGACCAGCGATACAGCTTGTTTTCCGGCACATCGGTAAACAGCAGGTAGCCACCGTTGCGCACCCATGCCGGGCCTTCGGACCAGGTGAAGCCTTCGGTGAGCTTCTCGATGCGCGCGTCGCTGGCGACCACGTCGCTGAAGCTGCGATCGAAAGTTGTCAGATGCCCGATCGCAGAAAAGCGCGGCGGGGGCACCTCCTTCCTGGCGCAGGCGGCGAGGATCGCCAGCAGCGGAACGGCCAACAACAGATAGGGCGGCAAGCGCATCGGTCAGTCCAGTAACGAAGTCGAGCCATGATGCCATCATGCGTGTGCAGGTCTGCTGCGCACGCTGGCGACCGCGCTAGCGCCCGCCAGCCGCCGCAGGCACCGCCAGCACCGCATCCAAGGCCGGTTTGGGCCGGTGATTGCGATCGAACAGCAGCGGGTAATTGGTGCGGCCGGGCACCGGGTAATCGTTCTTCCACGACATGCCGTCGCTGACGCCCCAGACGCTCACGCGCGCAAGCTTGTCGCGCTTGCGCCAGAACAGCGCGAACAGCTCCGCATAGCGATCGCTCAGTTGCGCCTGTACGGCAGGCGGCAATCCATCGCGGTAAGGATCGAGAAAGCGCTTGAATTCCGGCAGCTGGAACTGCTTGTGCGCAAGCCCGGTGCCGATGACCTGGCCTTGCTTGGTGAGCGGCAGCACATCCACGTCGAGCTCGGTGATCATGACCTTGATGCCAAGTGCGGCGTATGCGTCGATGGCGTCCTCGATATCGCGCAGGCTGGGGTAGTCCAGGCCCCAGTGCCCTTGCATGCCGACGCCGTCGATACGGATGCCGGACTGCTGCAGCATCTTGACCATCCGCACGATGCCGTCGCGCTTGCTCGGCCGCCATGCATTGAAGTCGTTGTAGTAGAGCTCTGCATCCGGTGCATACCGCTGCGCAAAGGTGAAGGCATTCCGCACCACGGTGTCGCCGTCGCCGACCCGCTGCACCCAGTTGGTATCGCGGTAGCGCCCATCTTCGTCGATGATTTCATTGACCACGTCCCAGCCCTGCACCTTGCCGGCGTAGCGGCCCGCCACCAGCGCGATATGCTCGCGCATGCGCTCCAGTTGCTGCGCTGGCGTATTGGGCCGGCCATCGGCGGTGGTGAAGAACCAGTCCGGCGTCTGGTTGTGCCACACCAGGGTGTGGCCGACCACGAACATATGCTGCGCACGCGCTTCATCGACGAAGGCATCGGCGGCGGTGAAATCGTTGACGCCGCGACGCGGCGACACCACTTCGGCCTTCATCACGTTCTCGGGCGTGAGCGCATTGAAATGGCAGGCGACCAAGGCCGCCGACGCGGCGTCGTGGCCTGACACGATCTCGGCATTGACGGCGGTGCCGATCAGGAAGGCATCGGCATAGACCTGCTTGAGCGTCTGTGCCGGACAGGGAGAGGCGGCAACCGCCGACGGCGCAGCGCTGGCGGTTGCGCTGCCAGCCAGCATGCCGGCCAGCAACAAGAAGGAAAACCGGTGACGTGCAAACATGGCGGCAGCTCGTTGAGGAAGGCGCGGGCGACTGACCGGGGCGCAGGGACGACACTGCAGTGCAGCGTGTGTCGCAAGGGATGCGCAAGGCCATGGCACAGTCTGCCTAGGCCCACGACGGCGGTGATGCAGCATAGCCGCTTGCGTCTCCGCGGGCAGCGCCGACCTGCATCGGTACATGCATGCCGGCCAACAGCCGTGCCCAACGGCGTCGGGCAGTTGCGAGGACCAGTTGGCGCACCACTGTTGGCGTTGCTTCCAAGTCCAACGGCTGCGGAGCGACATGGCGCGTCGGCGACTCTGCGACACGAAGCCTCAGCAGTCGCGTCGATCATTGCGCGAAGATCGATGCACCGTTGGCAGTAGCATCGATCAACGCGCCTCCGTTGTGCGGAGCCTACTGCCACAGCCTGCGCCCGCGCGCGATGACAGATGCAGGCACGGCACTGCGCAATGAACAGCGGCACTGGCCGCGACAGGCTGCGTTGCCAGAAGATGATAGATGTCGCGCGCCGGAGCGGGATCCACGCGGCCGCTGGCAAGTTCTACAACGACAAACGCCCGGGAAGGCCAGGACCTTCCCGGGCGTTGAGCACGCGTTAGTTGCTTTGGGTGAAGCTGATGCGCGGCGACGAACCGCCCGAGGCAGTGCAGCTGCCGAGGGTCAGGTTGTTCTGCTCGAACGTGGTGCCGGCGTTGCCCAGACACGTCGGGGCATTGGTCGTGCCGTCGTTGACGGCCACGTTCACGGTAACGCTCGAGCCGCGATTGAAGGACACCACCGGATTGACGCTGCCATTGCCGAAGATATTGAACTCGGACTGCCGCCAGATCTTGTTGATGTTCAACGTCGAGGCGGGCTGGTTCACGCTATAGGCCTGGCCGTTGACCGAGAACGAGACGGTGTCCACACCACCAGCGGTCGCCGAGCCGGTCAGCTTGATGCTACCGATGTTCTTCACCGCCACCAGCGGTGCGTCCACTGCGTCGCTATTGCGATAACAGGCGTTCTGGTCGGGATAGGCATACCAGCCGGACGGGCAGCCGACCGCGTTGTACTGCGAGGCGCTACCGGCAAAGAACCAGTCCTGGATGAAGGCGATCGGAGTGCGGCCATTGCCGGCGTCGCCGTCACCATCGGTGGAGTAGATGAACTGCTCCCAGGTCTGGCACGTGGAGTAACCGAACTGCGAGCAGGTGCTGGGATTACTGGCGATGTCGGTATTGATCTGCAACGAATAATCGGCCACGCCGGTGGTCACGCCGCTCACGCTCGGGAACGAGCCCACGGCAGAGCGTGTGGACCTGCCGGTGCGTGCAGCGTAGTCGGTGCCGTTACCGACCGTGAAGGAACCACCGTTGCGCGCGGTAGTGGTGCGGCCATTGCCATTGGTGACGGCCGGCGGCACCGACACGAGCTTGGGTGGCGCCGCACAACGTGTCGCCTGCCAGCCATTGTTCGGGAACGCCGAGCGGAAGCAACCTTCCATCGACGGCGCTTGCTGATGGATCGTCGCTTCCCAGGACGACAGGGCCTCGGCGCGACCGGCGGCGTTGATGGCCGCGCTCTGGGTCGCGGCCCCTGCGCTGGCCACACTTCCGATGATGCAGGCAACAAGCACTGACCTTGAACCGATCTTCTTCATTTCCGTTCCTTATGGACGTGGAGCAACCGATCTTCCTCGCACCGCCGAGCCCCCCATGCGGCGCCAGGAAGCGATGTCCTGGAAAGCGAAGTCAACAATTCGGTAAATGCGCCAACTTTGGGCTCTGTCACGCTCTTGTGTTAACCGGGCATAGCCGTGACGTCGATGCTGCGTTACGGCATTTCGCAATGCGGGCCTTCGTTGCGCGCGCGCGCCCCCCCAACCATTGCCTTGACATGGCCGGACCGAACTGCGTGCCTCGACGGCGCCATGCGGCGCACGTGCTCAAGCCGCCTCCATCACGCAAGCGTCGTGGCAGGCGGCTTTCCTGAGAGGTTTGTCATGGCATGGCCGACCAGTTTGGCCGCACCCGAGCACGCCTGCTGTCTGAGCAGGCGTTGTCTCTAACGCTGGCTGCCGGGTAAGTGACTGCAGCGACAGGTCATGCGCAATCCATCACTGCGCCACGATCTGCGCCTGCGCGGCATCCAGGCTGTCCGATTCGACATGCAGCGTGATGGTGCCGCGTGCGCCCGCCTTCGCCCTCACGATCGCCAGGCACAGCCCGTTGAAGGCATTGTGTTGCGGCGAGCCGAACGACTCCAGGTTGGTGGGGTCGCCGTTGTCGGTTGCGACCAGCTCGCCCGGGCCGTCGATCCGGAACCGCAGGCGGTCGCCGGCAGTGGGCGCAGGACGTCCATCGCGATCCAACAGCCGCACGGTGACGAAGCTCAGATCACGGCCGTCGCCACGGATGCTGCTGCGGTCGGGCGTGACCTGCATGCGCGCGGCGGTGCCGGCGGTCTGCACCTGGTCGCTGGCCCATGGCTTGCCGTCCTTGTACGCCTGCACGCGCAGCTCGCCGGGCTGGTAGACCACCTCGTCCCAGCGCAACCGGTATTGCAGCGGGCCCTTGCGCTTGCGCCCCTGCGAGACGCCATTGACGAACAGCTCGGCCTCGTCGCCGGAGGTGAACACATGCACCGGTGTCACCTGGCCCTCGCGACCGGGCCAGCTCCAGTGCGGCAGCAGATGCGCCATCGGCAGATCAGGGCGCCAACGCGACTGGTACAGCCAGTAGCGGTCCTTGGGAAAACCGGCCAGATCCAAGATGCCCGAATACGAACTGCGCGAGCTGTAGTACGGCGTGGGCTCGCCCAGATAATCGAAGCCGGTCCAGACGAATTCGCCGGCAACATACCGATGCCGGTCCAGCGCGGCGAACACCTTGTCGGGGCTGGAGCCGAAGTCCACCGCATGCAGTTCGTAGGCGCTGACCTGATGCGCAACCGAGTCGCCGCCACGCCCATCGCGCACCGGCGCGCTGGTGTCCGGCGTCACCGGAAACAGGTACACGCCGCGGCTGCTCAACGCCGAAGCGGTCTCGCTGCTGAGGATGGCCTTGTGCGGAAACTTCGCATGGAATGCCGGGTATTGCGGTTGCTTGCGGATGCGCTCGGTGCCTTCGAACTCCGGCGTATCGCGGATGCCTTCGCCCTGGTAGTTGAGGCTGATGACATCCAGCGCAGCGGGCAGCGGCATTTCGGGCGAGGCGTAGTTCATCGCCACCGTGGCCGGGCGCGATGGATCTTCGTCATGCACGATCGCATGCAGGGTGCGTGCGATCGCCGCGCCCTGCTCGCCGGTGTATTGCTCGCCGACTTCGTTGCCGACACTCCACAGCATCACCGAGGGATGGTTGCGGTCGCGCCGCAACATGGCGCGCAGGTCCGGCTCGTGCCATTGCCCAAACACCAGATGGAAATCCAGCGGGGTCTTCTTCATCTCCCAACTGTCGAACACCTCGTCCACCACCAGCAGGCCCATGCGGTCGGTGAGTTCCAGCAGCTCCGGCGCGGGCGGGTTATGGCTCATGCGGATGGCATTGGCGCCCATCTGCTGCAGCAACTGCAGCTGGCGCTCGGCGGCGCGCACATTGAACGCAGCACCGAGCGCGCCGAGGTCGTGATGGTTGTTCACCCCACGAATCGGCACATGCTCGCCGTTGACCAGCAGACCCTTGCCGGCATCGAACACGATGCTGCGGATACCGAACGGGGTCCGATAGCGATCCACCACCTGCCCCTGCTGGCGCACCTCGGTCACCGCGACATAGCGATGCGGCTGCTGGGTGGGCGGTGGGCCCCACAGGCGTGGTGCGTCGATCTGCACGCGCCCCTGCACGCGGGCGCTGCCACCGGCAGGTACGGCAATCTGCGTTGCGGGAATCTGCGCGACCGCCGCGCCGCTGGGGTTGCCGCTTGCCGCGTCGAGCACGTAGATGGCAGTGCTGACCTGCGCCTGCGCGGCAGTGCGCGCGGCGTTGTCCAACGTGACAGCCAGGTGGATCTGTGCAGATGCCGCCGATACCTGGGGCGTAGTGAGCTGCGTGCCCCACTGCGCGACATGCAGCGGCGCGGTCTTGGTGAGCCACACATGGCGATACAGCCCGCCACCGGGATACCAGCGTGCCGAGTCGGGTGGATTGTCCAGACGGATCGCCAGCTGGTTGCGTGCACCGACAATCGCATACGGCGTCAGATCCACACGCCAGGAGCTGTAGCCGTAAGGCCAGCCGCCGACCAGCTGGCCGTTGAGCCAGACCGTGGCATAGGACATGGCGCCATCGAGATCGAGAAACAGCGAGCGGCCGCGATCGCTGGCCGGAATGTCCAGCGTCTTGCGATACCAGCCGATGCCCCAGCTGGGCAGGCGCCCCATGCCGCCGTAAGGACCATCGGCCAGGAACGGCCCGGCGATGGCCCAGTCGTGCGGCAGGTCCACCGGTTGCCAGCGGCTGTCGTCGAAGTGCGGCTGCACATATGCCACGGTATGAGCCGGATTGCCGGGCGGGCGTCGATGCCGTTGCGCGGGGTCGGCAATGAACGCATTGGCGGTTGGCAGAATCCACGGCTTGAGCACGTCCTTGGCCGATGGATGCAGCTGCTGCGCCTGATCCGGGCGTGCATCGGCCACCTTGCCGTCTTCGCTGCGCAGCACCTGCGGACGCGCATCGTAATCGAGCACCACCGTATTTCCCGGTGGGTCGCCACGCTGAAAGCGCCACTGCGCGTCGAGCGACACACGCTCGCGTGGCGCATCGGTTTGTGCGGTGGCGTGCAGCGGAGCCAGTGCAACGCCGGCGCAGGTCATGACGGCGCAGATCAGGCGTAAGGCGTTGCGCCACACCTCAGCGCGTGGGAAGCGTGCCTGGGTCATACGCTGGGCCTCTGCGCTTGCGTACGGGGTGACCTTGCACGCCGATGCGGCGTCGTACCGGCATCGCACACGCAGCGCAACCACTGCATCACAGCTTGTAGGCCTGCTTGGGCAGCCGATACGCAAGGTCCATCGCCACCTCCACCGCTTCGTCTTCCTCCAGCCGGTGCTCGGCGACCAGCTTGGCCAGGAACGCGCTGTCCACGCGCCGCGCCACATCGTGGCGGGCCGGGATCGACAGGAAGGCACGCGTATCGTCGTTGAAGCCCACCGTGTTGTAGAAGCCGGCACTGGCCAGGGTCTGCTCGCGGAACCGCCACATGCCCTCGGGTGCGTCATGGAACCACCACGCCGGGCCCAGCAGCAGCGACGGGTAATGGCCGGCCAATGGCGCCAGTTCGCGGCTGTAGCTGGTTTCGTCCAGGGTGAAGACGATCAGGCGCAGGCGCGGGTCGTTGCCGTGGCGATCCAGCAAGGGTTTGAGCGCATGCACGTAGTCGGTGCGCATCGGAATATCGGCTCCCTTGTCGCGCCCGTAGCGTGCGAACAGCGACCGGTTGTGGTTGCGAAAGCAACCCGGATGCAGCTGCATCACCAGGCCATCGTCCAGGCTCATCGCCGCCATTTCGGTCAGCACCTGCGCGCGGAACAGCTCGGCCTGCGCGGGTGTCGCCGCACCACGCACAACAGTCTCGAACAGGCGTTGCGCCTCATTCGCCGACAGATCGGCGGTAGCGGCGCTGGGATGCCCGTGGTCGGTCGACGTCGCACCGTGCGCGGCAAAGAACGCGCGGCGCTGCCGATGCGCACGCAGGTAGCCCTGCCAGGTCAACACATCTTCGCCGGTGAGGGCGCCGAACTGCTGCAGCGCGCCGGCAAACTGCTCGTGCTCGGGGTCGACCACCGGGTCCGGACGATACGCGGTGAGCACGCGTCCCTTCCAGCCGCTGTCGCGAATGGCCGCGTGATGCTGCAGCGTGTCCAGCGGCGATTCGGTGGTGGCGATCACCTCGATATTGAAACGCTCGAACAGCGCGCGCGGGCGAAAGCCAGGCGTCTGCAGCGCTGCCGTGATGTGGTCGTAGTAGTGATCGGCGGTGCCGGCATCCAGGCGGATGCGTAGATCGAAGACGGTGTGGAAGACATGATTGAGCCACACCGCCGAAGGCGTGCCCCGTAGCGAGGTGAAGTGCGCGGCAAACACGCGCCACGCCGCGCGCGGGTCCACCGGTGCGCGCGTGCCGTCGGCACGCGGAATGCCCAGCGCATCCAGGTCGATCCCCTGGCTGTAAAGCATGCGGAACACGTAGTGATCGGGCACCAGCAACAGCTCGGTGGCATTGGCGAACGCGGCATCGGTCGCAAACCAGGCCGGGTCGGTGTGGCCGTGCGGGCTGATGATGGGCAGCGTGGCGATCTGCGCATACACCCGGCGCGCGATCGCCCGCGTGCCGGGGTCGGCCGGCAACAGGCGGTCGTCGTGCAAGGTCAACGGCAAGGAGGTAGACATGGGGTCGGGGTACCAGACAAAACGGGGTGGGTCGTGCAGCGCCTGCGTCAGGGCGCAGGCGTGCCGGGATGGGCGGCAACGTAATCGCGCAACCAGGTCAGCGCCGGGCGCTCGCTACCGTCGCCACGCACCAGATAGGCCGCTTCCTTGTCGCGCCACAGGCCGGGGCGGAATCCCCACAGCGTGATGCCGCGCACTGCCGGGTGCTCCCAGAAAATCGGGAACACGCGCTGGTAATCGGCCAGCTGCTGCGCATCGCTTGGACCATCGAGGTCGAATTCGGTGATGTAGATCGGCAAGCCGGTGGCGGCCAGCGCATCCAGATTGGTGCGATGCACCGACATCGCCACATTCGATGTGGTCTCGAACGCATGCTCCTGGATCCCGATCGCATCGATCAGCCGCTCGCGCTGCAGCAACCGCACGATCTGCAGATACTTCTGCGTGGCCTGCGCGTTGTTGGTGATGCTGTAGTCGTTGATCATCAGCCTGGTATGCGGAAAGTGCTGGCGCGCCAGCCGAAACGACTGCAGTACCCACTCCCAGCCGCTGGCGCCGTCGCCGCCGAGCGCCTGCAGATAATTGCCGCCACCGGTGTCGTCCTTGCTGGGCGGATCGTTGAGCGGTTCGTTGACCACCTCCAGCAGGTCGATGTCCGGGTAACGCTGCGCCACCGCAGCAAACCACTGCTCGATCTCGCGGCGCTGCTCGGCCGGCCGCAGCGACTTGATCCATTCCGGCTGCTGGTTGCCCCACACCATCACATGCATCTGGAACGGCATGCCGTTGGCCTTGGCGAACCGGTAGGCGGTATCCAGCGTGCGCCAGTCCATCTGGTCCCGCACCGCTTCCACCGTGCCCCACTTGCCGCCATTTTCCGGGGTGAGCTTGTTCCAGTACTGCGCAAAACCCTGCGCCTGTTGCGGGCTGTAGGCGCTGCCCAGAAACTTGGCCGCGCCCGCGGCCAAGGGCGCGGCCTGCGCAACCGATGCCATGCTTGCCGCCAGCAACAGTCCGATTCTCGCGATGTGCAGGTACATGGTGATTCCTCAGGAAGATGGAGGCGTTACGGTGGCCGCAGGCAGCTGCGCCGGCTGCAGCTGCGGCACCAGCGCATGCACGACGGCCAATGCCAGCAGATAGGCCGAGCCGGCCATCAGAAACACCGGCACGTAGCTGCCGGTCGCCTGCAGTAAAAACCCGATGAAGGTGGCAATCAACATGCCGCCCACCGCGCCGGCAAATCCGCCGATACCCACCACGGTGGCCACCGCATGGCGTGGAAACATGTCCGACGGCAGCGTAAACAGATTGGCCGACCAGCCCTGGTGCGCGGCGGTGGCCAAGCCGATCAGGCCCACCGCCAGCCAAAGATTATCGGCGCGTGCGGCGAACACGATCGGTACCACCGACACGGCGCAGAGCAGCATCGCGGTCTTGCGCGCGCGGTTGACGCTCCAGCCGCGCGCGATGAACCGCCCCGCCATCCAGCCACCGGCGATGCTGCCGATATCGGCCAGCACGAAGATCACGATCAGTGGCGCACCCAGCTGCAGCAGGCTCAAGCCGTACTCGGCGTGCAGGAACTTGGGCAGCCAGAACAGGAAGAACCACCAGATCGGGTCGGTGATGAACTTGCCCAGCACGAAGGCCCAGGCCTGCCGATGCCGCAGCACCTGCAACCACGACAGCCGCCGCTGCACCGGCTCGTGCGCATCGCTGCGGATATGCGCCAGTTCTGCCGCCGACAGGCCAGGCTGCTGCTCCGGCGTGTGATAGCTGAGCCACCACACCAGCAGCCAGGTGGCGCTGAGCACACCGGTGAACAGAAACGCCGCCTGCCAGCCCCAGGCGGTGGCGATCACCGGCACCAGCAGCGGCGCGACGATGGCACCGATGTTGGAGCCGGAATTGAAGATGCCGGTGGCCAGCGCGCGCTCGCGGCGCGGGAACCATTCGGCCACGGTCTTGAGCGCGGCGGGAAAGTTGCCGGACTCGCCCAGCCCCAGGAAGAACCGCGCGATCGCAAAGCCCACCACGCTGGTCGCCAGCGCATGACCCATCGCCGCCAGGCTCCAGATGCCGATCGCCAACGCGTAGCCGACGCGCGTGCCGAAGCGGTCGATCACCGCACCGCTGCACAACAGGCCCAACGCGTAGGCGGCCTGGAAGGCGGTGACGATGTAACCGTACTGGATCTCGTTCCAGCCGATCTGCGTCTGCAGGAACGGCGCCAGCACGCCGAGCACCTGGCGGTCCACATAGTTGATGGTGGTCGCAGCCAGCAGCAGCGCGCAGACACGCCAACGCACCCGCCCCAGGCGCGCGCGCGGGCCGGCAGCGTCGGCCGCAGGCACATCGCTCATGGGCGCAGCTCCTGCAAGCGCGCAACCGCCACGCATGCGCGCTTGCACGTGCTGCAGCTCGCAACATCGGCGAGCGCATGCAGCATCTCGCTTGCGCATTGTCCGGTTCGGATCATCGACCACTGCACCTGCACGAAGGTGGCCTTGCGCCACGGGTGATAGCGCTACCATTACCATGCCGTCGGCATAAATCCATCGCGCACTGCAGCACGCCGCAACCGTTCGTCAGCATGTCAGACCGCACGACAACGCCAACGCGCCACGCCCCGGCAACTATGCTGCCCTGCAGCGTGCTGTTCCGAATTTGGTAGCGCTAACATCCAGCGCCACTGATCGCCCGTCTCCCCACCGCATCATCGTCGCGCCGATTCCGGGCAGCGGCACTCCCTGCGCAGGGGCGATGCGTGGGACATCTGCTCACCTGTTAGGGAAGGGAATACGGTGAAGAACAGCTACGCACAAACCGCGTTGTCCTGCGCGTTGGGGTCCATCCTGCTGGGCATGGCCAGTACTGCCGCCTGGGCACAGTCCACCGACGCCGACAGCGCCACGCAAACGCCGCCTGCTACGGCCGGCAACAACGATGCCGTGACCCAGCTCGATACCGTCACCGTCTCCGGCTACCGACGCAGCATCCAGTTTTCCACCGACGCCAAGCGCGACTCGGTCGGCTTTGCCGACACCGTGTTTGCCGAAGACATCGGCAAGTTTCCGGACATGAACATCGCCGAGTCGCTCAACCGCATCCCCGGCGTGCAGCTGTCGCGCGACGTCAATGGCGAGGGCCTCAACATCGCCATTCGCGGCCTGGGCACCAGCTTCACCAAGACCACGCTCAACGGCGCCAGCATCGCCACCGCCTCGATCGGCCTGAACGCGCAGAACCAGAACCGCGAAGTCGACCTGAACCTGTTTCCCACCGAGTTCTTCACCCAGCTCACCGTGAGCAAGACGCCTACCGCCAGCATGCTCGAAGGCGGCGTCTCCGGTGTGGTGGACATGCGCAGCGCGCGGCCGTTCGACCGCCCCGGCGTGCACTTCACCTATCAGGCGCAGGCCGACTGGAACAGCACCAGCGAAAAGACCACTCCGCGTGGCGCCTTCATGGGTAGCTGGACCAACGAGGAAGGCACCTTCGGCGCACTGTTCGGCGTGGCCTCGGTGCGCAGCAAGCTGGGCGTGCGCGGCTTCGAAAGCGTGGGCTGGACCAACCCGGGCCTGACGTATACGCAGTGCGGCCTCACCCCGCCTGCGGGCACGCCGGCCACCAATCAACCGGCCGCGTGCAACGTCAACGGCGGCGGCAACTGGCGCATTCCCGACCGCGTGCCGGCCACCGCCGGCAGCGGCCTGACCACCGGCGAGACCATCGATGCCGCCTGGCTGCTGGCGCGCAACCCGGGGCTGAGCATCGACCAGATCAGCGACGCGTTGATTCCGCGGCTGGGCCGTAGCGTCTACATGAATGGCGATCGCGACCGCGATGCCTCGGTGATGTCGCTGGAATGGCGCCCGTCCGACAGCATGCATTTCTACTTGGATACGCTGTATTCGGAAGCCAAGCGCACCACCGAGCGGATCAGCATGAATCTGATCGGCCGCAACGGCAACATGATCCCGCTGGGCATGCAGCTGGACCAGAACAACGTGGTCACCAGCGCCACCTTCGCCAATGCGCAGTATTTTCTGGAAGCGCGCCCGTACCGGGAGGAGGTCAAGTTCTGGAGCGTCAACCCGGGTGCCGAGCTGTTGTTCGGCGCGGACCAGGACATCAAGCTCAACGTGCAGGCCAATGCCACGCGCAGCTGGCTGGATCGCGAGTCGCCCAGCATCCTGGTGACCTCGCCGTTCACCACCGTGGACTATCGCAACCAAGGCGGCGACCGCCCCAGCATCACCAGCCCGCTGGATCTCAACGACCCCAATCTGGGCTGGGGCTGGAGCGGCGGCCGGGTCAATATCCAGAACGAAAAGCGCGTGACCGAAACGCGTGGCGGACGCGCCGACCTGCAGTTTGGCGAGGACAAGCGCAACATCAAGATCGGCGCCGCCTACGACCAAGCCGAGCGCACCATTCGCGGTTTCGACAACAGCATCGCCTGGGAGCAGGTGGTCTGCCGCGGCGGCGGCGGCACCATCTGCAACGGCGGCCCCGGCTCGGCAATTCCCAATGCAGCCCTGGCCGGCTATCTGCGCCCCGGCCCGGATGGCTTCATCACCGCCGATTTCAACCGCTTCCTGGGCGATACCAACTACTACGCCTTACGCGATTCCGCCCCGGAAACCAACTCCGCCAATACCGGCGCCTCGGCCGGCGGCATCCGCGAAAAGAACCTGGGTTTCTACATCGAAACCAACGCAGAGACCGAAGTGTGGAACCGTACGCTGCGCTTCAACGCAGGCGTGCGCTACGTGACCACCGACCAGACCATCACCGGCCCGGTCACCATCAACGGCATCCGCCGCATCCAGGTGCTGGATTCGGACTACAAGGAAACCCTGCCCTCCTTCAACGCCGCCTGGGACGTGGCCGACAACGTGGTGCTGCGCCTGTCCAGTTCGCGCACGCTCACCCGCCCCGATCCCAGCGCAATGCTGCCCAACACCAACTTCAGCGACCCCTCGGCGCAGACCGCAACCCAGGGCAATCCGAACCTGGCGCCGTATCTGTCCACCAACGTGGATTTCGGCGGCGAGTGGTACACCGGCGGCGAAGGCTATGTGGGCCTGACGCTGTTCAACAAGCGCATCAGCGGCTTCACCGTCAATGGCGTGCGGCGCATTCCCTTCAACGACCTGGGCGTGCCGTACGAAAGCCTGCTGCCGATCCAGCAGGCCGGCCTGGATCAGCGCGGCGGCCCGAATGCGGCCACCGTGGACGTGCAGACCCAGGTCAACGCCGATGGCGTGCTCAACATCCGCGGCACCGAGGCGATCTGGGTGCAGCCGCTGGACAAGCTCATCGACGGCATGGGCTTCAGCGTCAACTACACGCATGTCAATCAGTCGTCCGAAGGCGAAGGCGTGCCGGCGGTGGCCGTCGGCGTCGCACCCAACCTGTGGAACGGCACCGTGTACTGGGAAAAGAACGCTGCATCGGTGCGCCTGTCCTACACCTGGAACGACGACATGGTGATCTCCGGCGCCAACCAGAACGGCATCCCGTATGCACGCCTCAACGCCGATGCGCGTGGCCAGCTGGATCTGTCGGCCAGCTACGCACTGGACTGGCTGCCGTCCAAGCCGCAACTCACCCTCAACGTCACCAACATCACCGACGAGCCGCTGCGCACCACCTATGCGTGGCCCAACGCCACCTACGACCTGTACGAGCCCGGGCGCACGGTCATGCTCGGCATTCGCGGCACTTTCTGATTGTGGCCATCGCCATGATCTCGCCGTTGGCAGCCGGGCGCGGCCGGTGTCCGGGATGTACGCACACAGCGCGTGCATCCCGTCTCCCGCGTGCCGTACTCCGCCCGTGGGCGACGGCGCGCGACGTTTTGCCGGACACTGCAACTGCTGTGCCTGTGGTCGCGATCCAGAGGGGTCGCGGCCAGCCGCGTAGCGCGCGCCGCGGCGTTTTCCGCAGCACTTTTCGAGCCCGCCTCACCTCATGAACGATCGGTCACAGCAGCTCTCCGTGCGCGAAAAGATCGGCTACAGCCTGGGCGACCTGGCTGCCAACCTGATCTTCCAGACGTTGGTCACTTTTCTGGCGTTCTTTTACACCGACGTGTTCCGGATTCCCGCCAGCGCGGCGGCCACGTTGATCTTTGTAGTCGGCTTGCTCGGCGCGTTCGTGTTTACGCCCATCATCGGCATCCTGGCCGATCGCACCCGCACGCGCTGGGGCAAGTTTCGCCCGTGGATCCTGTGGACCGCGCTGCCGTTCGGCGCACTGTCGCTGGCGGCCTTCAATACCCCCACGCTGGGCGAGCACGGCAAGATCACCTACGCCTTTGCCACCTACACCTTGCTGATGCTGGTGTACGTGGCCAACAACCTGCCGTATTCGGCGCTCAGCGGCGTGCTCACCGGCAGCATGGAGCAGCGCAACAGCCTGTCGGCGTATCGCTTCCTGGCGGTGACCTTTGCGCAGTTCATCATCCAGGTACTGCTGTTGCCCTTGGTGCTGATCCTGGGCAATGGCGACAAGGCGCAGGGCTTTCGCAACACCATGGCGTTGTTCGCTGCGGTCGGCACGCTGTGCTTTCTGATCACCTTTTTCACCACCCGCGAGCGCGTGCTGCCGATCACCGAACAGCGCAGCAGCGTGCGACAGGACCTCACCGACCTGGTGCGTAACAAGCCGTGGCTGGTGATGCTGGCGCTGACGATCCTGGTCTTCATCAATCTCGCCATGAAGGGCGGGATGTACATCTACTACTTCAAGTACTACCTCGACGCTGGCGCGTTGGCCCACTTTCTCGACGCGGCCGGATTCAACCGCTTCATCGCGGCGATCAACAGCGTGCTGACCGGTGCCGGCATGAGCGCCTTGCAATGGCCGCAGGACGCGCCGACTTCGGCGTTCAGTGTCTTTAGTGCCGGCGGCATCCTGGCCATGATCGTGGGCATCGGGTTTTCCAAACGCCTGGCCGACCGCTACGGCAAGCGCAATGTGTTTGGCGGCGCGCTGCTGATCTCCACGCTGTTCCTGCTGGCGTTCTACGTGTATCCGGCAACCGCCATCGGCTGGGTATTCGCCTCGTATGTGCTGCACGGCTTTTTCTACGGCATCACCATCCCGCTGCTGTGGGCGATGATTGCCGACGTGGCCGATTACTCGGAGTGGAAGAATCACCGCCGCGCTACCGCCATCATCTTTTCGGCGATGTTGTGCGGCCTGAAGATCGGCCTGAGCGTCGGTGGCGCACTGGTCGCCGGCATCCTCGCCGTCTATGGCTACGACGCCGCGCTGCCGCAGCAAAGCGACGCAGTCACCGACGGCATTCGGTTGGCCATCAGCGTGTATGCCTCCATCCCGTTTCTGCTCGGCACCGCATTGCTGGTGCTGTACGAGATCGATAAACCGCTGGAAACCCGCATCGAACGCGATCTGGGCGTGCGCCGTCAGGCTGCACCGCTCGCTTCGCCCTGATTCCCCCCTCCCACTTCATGCACAGGTACGCGCATGTCCGATGAACTGCACGCCGCCACACTGCAGGCCCTGGCGCGCACCGCCATTTCCGCGCCGCTGGTGACTCACATCTACACGGCCGACCCGTCCGCGCATGTGTTCGATGGAGCGTTGTACATCTATCCCTCGCACGACATCGATGCCGGCGTCGCCTTCAGCGACGATGGCTCGCATTTCGGCATGGAGGATTATCACGTCTTTCGTATGGCACACCCCAACGCACCGGTCGACGACCTGGGCGAGGTGCTGCACGTGCGCGACGTGCAATGGGCGCAGCGCCAGATGTGGGCACCGGATGCTGCGCAACGCAATGGCAAGACCTACCTGTATTTCCCGGCAAAGCGCGCCGACGGCATCTTCCAGATCGGCGTGGCGGTGGGCGAGCGCCCCGAAGGCCCGTTCGTGGCCGAAGCCGAGCCGATTGCGGGCACCTACTCGATCGACCCGGCCGCCTTCGCCGACGACGATGGCACGCACTACCTGTATTTCGGCGGCATCTGGGGCGGCCAGCTGCAGCATTACCGCGACAATGCCTACGCGCAGACGCATCAGGAACCGGTGGGCAATGCGCCCGCACTGGGTCCGCGTGTGGCGCGCCTGCACGAGAGCATGACCGCACTGGCCGAACCCACACGCGAGATCGTCATCCTCGACGAACACGGCAGCCCGCTACGCGCCGACGACGTCGACCGTCGCTTCTTCGAAGGCCCCTGGCTGCACCGCTACGCCGGTCGTTACTACCTGTCGTATTCCACCGGCGATACGCACCTGATCTGCTACGCCACCAGCGACTCGCCATATGGCCCATTCCGCTACCAGGGCGTGTTGATGCAGCCGGTGATCGGCTGGACCACCCACCATTCCATCTGCGCCTTCGACGGCCAGTGGTACCTGTTCTATCACGACGCGGTGGTGTCGGGCGGCCAGACCCATCTGCGCAACATCAAGATGGCACCGCTGGAGCATCTGGCCGACGGGACGATTGCGACGATCCATCCGTATGGGGAGGATGCCGTCTCGCCGTGGTGACATGACGGCGACGCACACGTCCGCTGCTGTTTTCCCCTGATGGGGTCTCCGGCCGCAGGTGCATGGGAGCGGCTGACAGCGACTATGCTCGCCGCCAATCGAACGCGGCCGACGCTCGGCGTGGCATGGACACCTGTGCACCCCGGCGCTGAGTCGGCCATCCACGCCGATCGGATCAGCGCTCGCCATGTGTTCTCAGCGCGGCGTGTGTACTTGCTCAGAATCCTGATCTGCGGCTTGTCGCTGCCGTTCTTGCCAGGTTGTACGGTGAAGAAGTAATCCGGCCTCCACCAGGCGCCCACAGCCCACCAGGTCGCTTCAAGACTGCTCCCGATCCCGCGTCGGCACGCGTGGCCGTCACCTTGGCACGCCGGCTGTCGCGCCGATAGGTGGGATAGTGCGAACGCGCCTGCTCCGGCCCGTGACCACCGCAGCAATCGCATTCTCCAAGGCATCCGGGAAGAGTCGCGACGGTAGCGCCCGTCAACGACCGAGACGCCATCGTACTTTTCGACAGATCGCGCATTGCACGCTGCATCCACACGCATCGTCGCAACGTATGCCCATGCACTGAGTCTCTTGAAAGAGGTTGCCATGCGCCAGGCGTCGATGCTGTTGTTACTCACACTTGCGGTCTACGGCAGTGCACGCGGCAGCGAAGCGCGCTCCGCACTGCCTCGCGCAGACAGCGTGGATGTGCCGCGTTTCATGGGCGACTGGTATGTCATCGCGCATATTCCGACCCGCCCGGAACGCAAGGCCTACGACGCGGTGGAACGTTATGCGTTGCGGCCCGATGGCCGTATCCAGACCACTTTTACCTTCCGCAAAGGCAGCTTCCAGGCGCCGCTCAAGTCCATGCACCCGATCGGCCAGGTCGCAGAGAATGGCAACGGCGCGCTGTGGAGCATGCAATTCATCTGGCCGTTCAAAGCCGAATATGTCGTCGCCTGGCGAGATGCGGAGTACACGCAGACCATCGTGGCGCGCAGCAAGCGCGATTACGTCTGGTATATGGCACGGACCCCGCAGGTCTCCGATGCGGACTATCAGCAGGCCGTCCAACGTATCGCCGCCATGGGCTACGACGTGTCGCAGCTGCGCCGCGTCCCGCAGTCGCAGCGCTGATGCGGTAAAGCCCCGCGCTCAGCGGCGCAGTGGCCGCATCGCAAGCGCGTGTCTGCCTTGCGCGTCAAACGTCCTTGTCATCCACGGAAAATTCCCAACCATCATTCAAACCACCCAAGGGCTTGGCTTCCGTTGCCAGCTCTTCCTCGAACGCCGAAATCGCCTTGTAGGTTGGGATCATGGTCGGATACACCGTCACATCCATCGGAAACGCCGTGTTGTCCGGGTAATGGCAGCAACGCACCTTCTGCTCGAAGCGCAGCAGCGTCACCGAGAACTCCAGTGCCGACTCCTTGCTTGGGAACACTACCGAAAACGCAATCTCGCGTGGCCTGGAAAGATCCACGCCCTGTTGCGCAATGTGCCAGAGGGTGTCGCCGTTATCGTCTTTAGGATACAGGTCCGGATGTCGCTGCATGGTTGATTCGCTCTGTAACGCCTGTTGGCAGATGAAGAAGCTTAACGCCTTGGCCGTGGGCTATCTCTGTGTCTTCTGACGTGCCGTCCCCGCCACGTCGTGCGATCAAGCATGCCCTGAGAGAGTCGAGCGGAAGGCAGTCTTCGTCTGATAGTGCCTGCAGCTGGAACACGCACAGCGTCGCTTTCTGAACAGGAGCGATCACCTTCGCTTTGCTGCAACGCGTACACGTCCCAGCCATGCCACCAGGGATCACCAATAACCATCCGAGGCGGCTCATACCTGGCGCCGGTGGTGCCCGAGTGCTCACCGACCCGGGCGATGAGGCGCCCGGGGGCGCTACTGTTTTGGAACCGGGGCATCCAGCTCGTTCTTCAATGCAGCCATGAAATCATCGAGCCGATAGCGCCCGCTCAGATGCTCTCGCACACTCGGGAACTGAGCAGCCACATAGCGCATCAGATACGCCACCTTATCGTCGGACTCGGCATGTAGCACGAGGTTGATCCGCTGAATTTCGGCGCTATTGGGGAAGTCGCGTGCAGCCTGCGCAACCGCAGCGGAGTATCCGGCGTCTGTCTCGGCCAGGCCTTTCAGATAGCTTAGCGCGTATGCCTCGATCTTCAGTGTCTTCCAGCCATACAGGTCGATCGGCCTGAGTTGCTCACTTCGCCCGGTCGCGCTGTAGAGGAACGCCAATAGATCCAGCGTCGAACGATTGCCAGGCATCTGCTTGTATCGCTGCTCCAGCTCCGCGCCGTAGCGATGGAAGATCTCGTCCGCCGTCGCGATCTTTCTTTTCTGCAGCTGACTGATCAACGTATAGCTCGCTACCGCATCTTCAGGCAGGCGGCCACCCTCTCCCCAGTAACCCGCCGACGCGATAAAGCGTTTGAATTGATCGTCATCGAAGTCCACTGCGTCGACACATAGCTCCGCAACTTGCTGGATCTTCCTGTCGTTCCTGGCCAGTGACCTGACAAGTGGGATGTCATGTGCAAGGTACTTAGGCTGCTCCTTCGCATTCCACCAGTCGATTTCCCAGTTCTTGTCGAGTTTGATCAGCGGGCAAACGTCGCCTGCTGCCCCTGCATGGATGGACGTGATCAAGCGCTCTCTTTCCACGTCCGGATCCGTCGTCGAGAAGATGTCATACATCGATTTCTCGATCGCCGTGTGTTTCTGCTTGAAATCGACATGTTTCCAGGCGGCGACCGCTCCGCGTGCGTCCTCAAGCACTAGGCGGCAGTGCGTGATGTAGGCCCACACGCGATCCGGCGCTTGCGACCTTGGCAGCAATTTGGCGGCCTTTTCGTACAGAGGCAACGCGACGTCACAGCGCCCTGCGCGGTGTTCGCGCATGCCGCGCTCAAACATGACGAATGGATTGCCGGGCAATTTCTCGTCGGCGAGCTTCATGTAGGCGTCGCTGGCAGCGACATCAGCCCGATAGAGGATATTGGACAGAACAAAGGCGTCGTACGCGCTTTTGCGCGTCTCCGGCACCAGTGCCTTCAACCTTGCATTGACCTCGCTCTTTTTTCCTTCATCGATGAGGCGCTCTGACTCGGCAGAGTTGGTCAGACGCTCGTATGCAGACGACACCTGTCCGACTTCGGACATGAAGGACGAGCTCGCTGCCTGTGCCGCCGGCAGCCAAGTCGCCATGACCAAGACGACGACCGCCACGCACCACAGTTTCACGGAGTACCCTCCGTGAATGCTTGACCCGCTATACATGCTGCACCTCGACGACGACTGCGGTGCCATAGCAAAGGACTTCGGTCAGGCCGGCCATCAACTCGGTCGCATCGTAACGAACCGCAATGATGGCGTTGGCGCCAAGTTGCCTGGCATGCTGCACCATGTCGCGATAGGTCTCCGAACGCGCCTGTTCGCAGAGTTCGGTGTAGATGGTGATGTTGCCGCCGAACAAGCTCTGCAGACTGCCGAAGAAGTTGCCCACGATCGAGCGAGATCTCACCGTGATGCCACGCACCAACCCCAGGTTGCGGATGATCCGATGGCCGGGAAGTTCCAGCGCCGTTGTCACCATCGAGTCGTTCAAGGACGTCATCGACGAATGGATTGGCGAAGAGTTGTATGGATTTGTCATTTGAGCGCCTGATTTACGATCGAAGGTGAGGGCTTGGGAAAACCAGAAACGACGCTTGCAAGCCCATATCGGCCAATCGCCCAAGCGCAAGTGACCACGGTTACTGGCAACAGCCACCTAGACGTTGCAGCGAATGCCCAGGCGGCACCATTGACGTCTTCCGGCTCTCCGAGCCAGCGACTGTGCGACAACTGGGTAAATGGCCATGACCGTCCAACCGATGCCAGTGGCCAAGAGCGCGACCGCAGCAGTTGCTGGGCTTTCCATGAAACGACCTACCACGGCGAACGGCATGCCGGGAAACACCAGGCTCCTTATCCGGCACACGCTGATTACAAGGTCATCCATGGAGTTATCCCACCTGAATCCGACACGCTGCATTACTACCAACGCCATCCGTACCGTTTCTTTCGCTCTTCGTGGACAGGTTTATCGTCAAGAAAATCGTACTGACGATATCCTCTTCCATAAATTCCCCAATGGACAAAAAGATATCCGATAGGCAACAACAACCCCAGCCAAAATAGCGATGAAACCGGGACAGACCTGGACGCGACGTGATAGACCACATAACCGCTGCCGCCCCAGAAGGCCAGCGCCATCCCGAAACAGAGCACACGCCTTATTAAAAGCCAGAGCCCTGCAAAAAATCGTTCCAGCCTGTCCGGCTTTTTGTGGCGTCTGGACTCGAAGTAGAAATGCACCCAAAGAAGTGCGATTACGAAGGCGATGGGGATAAAAGATTCCATAGCGCTAACTGATTCCTGCAAGGTCAGACCAATAGCACAGCAACGTAGATGTATGAACGACAAGACTGGTCGTCGCGCTCGGAGGACCCACAGGGGTCTGTATCGTCGACAGTATTGGTCACTCTAAAGTGATTGACGCTACGCGAGTGACATTTGTCTGTGTGTTCTGAAGTGGTCGCGCTGACCGAGACCACTTCAAGCAATCTCAAGGCGCCCAGACCAGATTCAGCACCTGCGGATCGGCGGTGACCTTGACCAGCTTGCCGCTGGGGCCGAACTGCACCTGGTACTCGGAAAAGCTGTCGCGCCAGTAGCGCCACAGCGACGCTTCCAGGTTGGGGTTCTCGCTGCTGATCGGGTAGCCGACTGCCATCAGCACCTGCTCGCGGGTCATGCCGCCGGTGAGCTTGCCATCGTTGATCGCCTGGCGAATCTTGGGCGGGAAGGTGGCCAGCTTGAGCTTGGGGTCGGCGGTCACCACGTAGCGGGCGGCGAAGGCGGTGTTGTCCAGATCGCGGCTGTAGTCGTTGCCGATGGACTGCTTTTCGCCGGCGATCTTGAGGTTGACGCGGTTGCGGCCGAAGCCGGTGACGCTGACCGGGGTGCCCACCGGGAGCACGCGCTTGCCGTCTTCGGCGTAGTTGCTGTCGCTGATCCAGCTGCCGTCGGTGCGCAGGTTGCAGCACAGAAAGCCGTCGTACTTGGCCACATCGGCGGCTGAGGCCAGGTTGACGGAGGTGAGCAGGCTCAGGGCCAGCAGGGAAGAACGCAGACGCATCGTAAGACTCCTGTCTCGACGGCCGGAGCCGCGCGGCAATGATGGGATCGGGTGCGCCGCCGTGTCCCCGTCGGCGCCCGGACATTGTCGCAGCCGGCGGCCACTTGGCAAGCGCAGGTGACGCGTGTTGCCCGGGGTTGTGTATGCTCGGGGCGTGGAAACCCTCTCACCCGCCGAGATCGCCGAGCAGATCGCCGAGTTGCGACGCGCCCATCGCGCGTTGGACGAGGAGATCCAGCGCGTGCCCGCAAACGTGGAGGACGAACTGCAGATGAAGCGCTTGAAGAAGCGCAAGTTGCATCTCAAGGACTGCATCACGCGGCTGGAGATGGAGCTGGTGCCTGACGAGCCGGCGTGAGGCCATGCCTGCAGTTGGGTTCGCCTGTCGACACCCGCGCGCTGATCGCTGCGTCTGCCCGCTCTTGAGGCCAATTCCCCTGTGTAGGAGCGCACCTGGGCGCGATGAGGCGCTACCCCAGAAGGCCCGTCGCGCTCAGGCGCGCTCCTACGGTGCCTGTAGCAGATCGGCTGACGGGGTGCGAATGCGCGACATGTGATTCGCGATGGGGGACGCGGCGTGTCATGGCTGGTGAGCAAGCTTGGCCTTGACGTGGCGTTGCGCGCACGTAACCGCCAGTCCGCAGACGTTGACCAACTGTCGCTGCGTTGCCCGCATGCGCCCTTCGGGCACCTCCCCCCCGCAAGCGGGAGAAGGAAGCGCCAAGGCGAGACAATCAGATTCCTGCGTGCAGCGCTCAGCCTGCGCGCAGCAGTATCTTGCCGCGGCGCCCGGGTTCGTCGCTCGCGGCAGCAGCCTTGGCGGCGTCTTCCAGGTCGAACACCGCCTCCACCGGCAAGGCCAGGCTGCCATCGACGGCAGCCTTGAGCAGTTCGCCGATCATGCGGCGCTTGTCTTCTGGCTTGGTGGCGGCCATGACCTTGCTGCCCCAAAAGCCGCGCACGCTGGCCTGCTTGAAGATCACATCGCCGCTGGAAATCTGCAGCGGCTCGCCAGTCATCGAGCCGAACGAAACCAGCTCGCCGCCTTCGGCCAGCAGCCCCATCAGGTCGCCGGCCGCGCTGCCGGCGACCGAATCGATCGCGCGCACGATGGGTGCGTCGCCGGCCAGCGCGCGCGCGGTGTCCTGCCAGCCGTCCTGCGCGGTGGAGACTGCGTTGCCAATACCCAGCGCCTGCAACTCGTCCACGCCGGCATCGCGGCGCACCAGGTTGATCACGTTGATGCCGCGTGCGGCAGCGAGCATGGCCACGGTCTTGCCGACCGCGCCGTTGGCGGTGTTCTGCACGATCCAGTCGCCCCTTTTCACGCGCAGGAATTCGATCAGCATCAGGGCGCTCAGCGGCATGGCGATCAGCTGGCAACCACGGTCGTCATCAAGCGCGTCGGGCAGCGGCACCACGCCGGACGCATCGGCCAGGAAGAACTCCGCCCAGCTTTCGTGCACGCCGGCGGCGACTACGCGTTGGCCTGTCTGCAGGCCTTCAACGCCTTCGCCGAGTGCGTCGATCACGCCAGCCGCTTCGCTGCCGCCGATCGCCGGTAGCTCGGGCTTGTAGCCGTAGTTGCCGCGCACCGTCCACAGGTCGTGGTTGTGGATGGGCGAGCGGCGCATCGCGATGCGCACCTGTCCCTTGCCGGGTTGCGGCACGGGCCGTTGGCCGAGTTCGAGCACCTTGGCGGGATCGCCGAATTGGGTGTGGATGGCTGCGCGCATGAGAAATCTCCTGCCGGGCACGCCTGTCGTACAACGCCCCCGATCGTGATGAAAGGTGACGCGATGCTATCGGCAGGGCTGCAAGAGGCGGATGAAACGGACGGAACTGTTATGTGAAGTCGTTGGGGTCAATGGACGACGCCAGGGGTGAGTTGGTTTTGTGCAACGCCCGGTGACTGCGTGCTGGCCGGCCCTCATCCGCCCTTCGGGCACCTTCTCCCGGAGGGAGAAGGAAACGTCGTCGTCGGCATAGGGGAGCGCCGCTTTGCCCTGCTCTCTCCACATTGCATCGCCACTTTATTCAGCCGGTGGCAGCATCACATTGCTTGCTGGCCGGCCCTCATCCGCCCTTCGGGCGTCTTCTCCCGGAGGGAGGAAGGGAGCGTCGTCCGCACAGGGGCACTGCTCTGCCCTGCTACGGCTCCGCTATCGCACCGCCGCCTTACTCGGCCGGTGGCAGTACAACACCCGGCTTGACCGCTTCGGGGCTGACCCGCTCGATGGTGTGGCGCAGTTCGCGGCCGAGGATGAACTTGGCGTCCTTGGCCCAGGCGTCCAGGCGTTCGTCGAACAGCAGCTTGCTGTTCTCGTCCGGCCACACCAGGCGCAGCTCGCGCAGTTTCTGGATGAAGCTGCGGAACAGGGTCTTGTCGAAGAACTCGGGGGCGGCCGGGGCGTACAACAGGCTCAGGCGTTGCGCCGCCTGCTGGCACAGGCTTTCCAGTTCGCCGGCACCGAGCACGCCGGGGCCGTTCTTCACCAGCACCGAGATGGCGATGTAATAGCGCTCGAATGCCTGCTGCAGCGAGTGGCCGATGGCGCGCAGACGGAACACCTCATCGGTCTGCCCGGTATTGCGGGTCAGGATGCCGCCGTCGTCGTCGGTGACATTGAGCAGCAGGCCTTCGCGCACGAACATATCGATGGTCTGTTCGATGCGCTCGGCAAAACGGTCTTCGCTCCATGGCAGGAACAGCTCGGCCTGCAGGAACGGATACACCGTGCGACCCAGCCGGATCAGACCGGCACGGCTCATGCGGCGGTTGTTCTGGAAACAGCACGCCACCCACGAGGAGGCGGTGAACAAGTGCAGCACGTTGTTGCGGAAGTAGCTCAGCAACACCGCGGTGTCGCCGCTGACGCTCAGCACATCGCCCAGCGGGTGCGACACGCGCGTGAGCACGTTGATCTCTTCGGCGTGGGTGATGATGCGTGCCGGGGTATGCGGAGTCACCGTGACGCGATCCGAGTACGGCATTTCCGCCAGCAGCTTCTTGCACAACTCGATCTGCGCGATCAGATCGGCCTCGCCCATCGCGTGCTTGGGCGTGGACAGCAGCGCCAGCGCCAGCAGGTTGATCGGATTGACGTCGGCAGCGCAGTTGATGCGGGTCTGGATCTGTGTGGACAAGGTGTCCACCGCCGGTGCCAGCCAGCTGGGCTTGGCGTCTTCCGGCAGCGGCTCGCCATCCCAATCCGGGGCGTGCTTGGCCAGCACATCGTTGAGCGCGATCGGCTCGCCGAAGTTCACCACCACCTGGCCGTAGTTCTGCTTGAGCACCTTGGGGATCGACCACAGCAGGCCCCAGATGGATTCCTTCTCCTTCGGCCGGCCGGTGAGCTCGTCCAGGTAGCTGTTGCCTTCCATCAGCTTCTCGTAGCCGATGTAGACCGGCTGGAACAGCACCGGCTTGCGCGGCTGGCGCAGGTAGGCACGCAGCGTCATCGCGATCATGCCGCCCTTGGGCTGCAGCAGGCGCCCGGTGCGCGAGCGCCCGCCTTCGACGAAGTATTCGATCGAATAGCCGCCGGCCACCAGCTGGGCGACATATTCGCTCAGCACCGCCGAATACAGCGCATTGCCCTTGATCGAGCGGCGGATGAAAAACGCCCCGCCCTTGCGCAGCAGCGTGCCAACTACCGGCAGATTGAGGTTGATACCGGCCACGATGTGCGGCGGCACGATGCCGCGTTCGTACAGCAGGTAGCTCAGCAGCAGATAGTCCATGTGGCTGCGGTGGCTGGGCACGTACACCACTTCGTGCCCGGGTGCGGCCTGCTTGAGCTTGTCCAGGTGATGCACCAGCACGCCGGCGTAGATGCGGTTCCAGACGTGGGTGAGCAGGAAGCTGGCCGAGCGCACCACCGGGCTGGAATAGTCGGCGGCGATTTCCCACGCATAGGCATGCGCCTTGCGCCAGGCATCGACGGGCTTGGAGTTGTCGCGCTTGGCCTGGGTGGCGATGGCTTCGCGTACCGAATCGGCAGCCAGCACTTGGTCCACCAGCAAGCGGCGGGTGGACAGGTCCGGCCCGATCACCGCCTCGCGGATACGGCGGAAATGCGTGCGCAGCACGCGCTGCAGCTTGCGCAGGGTGCGCTCGGGCGGCAGGCCTTCGGCCATGGTCTGGCGCAGCGAGATCGGCGGCGCGAAACGCACGATGGTGGTGCGGCCATTGAGCAGCACCGCCAGCAGGCGACGGAAGCGGCCGACCAGCGCCCAGTTTTCCGAGAACAGCACCGCGAACCAGCCGCTCTGCTTGTCCGGCGCGCGGCCTACGAAGATCGACACCGGCACCAGGTGCACGTCCAGGTCGGCGCGCACGCGGTGCGCCTGCAGCAACTTGGCCAGCGAATCCGAATGGGTCTTGCCGCCGCGCTGCTCGGGGATCAGCGAATTGCTGCTGCTGCGCCGCGACAGCGCCAGGTAGGCGCGTTTGCGCTGCAGCGGGTCGCCCGGCAGTGGCACCAGCGGCGAGGGCAGCCCCGCTTCACGGCAGGCCTTGTCCAGGATCAGCGCGCTGGACAGGCCGTAGTCCTCCAGCACATAGACCACCGGCGTGCCGTCGTCGTAGCGGCTCGGTTGGTCCGGTTCGATGGTCAGGCTCAGCCAGGGGTCGGCCAGCCGGCCGAGCAGGCGCGCCCACCACGGGCGCTTGGCGTTGCGGGCGGCAGCGACGGCAGGCGCGATCGACGGCGCAATCTCCGGCGGAACCGGTGTGGCGGTCGGCAAGGCGGCGGCCGTGGCGCCGAGATCGGCGGCGGCAGCGCTGGGCGGGGCGGGCTGGCCGTCCGGGAACGGCAGGGGATTCTGTTCTGGCATCGCGGTCATTATCGCCCAGCCGGGCGCTGCCCGGCGTCCGTGGCCGGTGCAGGCGGTGCCAGTGCCGTATCAGGAGCTGCCGCGGCACCGGGTAGGGGCGGGGCCGGCATGGCGTCGAGCAGCGCCTGTATCTCGTTCTGGGTCTGCTGCTGGTACCAGTGCCCATCGCGCTTGATCAGCGCCACGGTCAGGTCGATGGCGTGTGCGGCCAGCGGATAGCGCAGCCGCACCTGGGCGCTATCGCCGTCCTGCTTGATCAACCCGGTGCGCAGCGCGTCCAGGCTGGTGTCGATCGACAGGTCGTAGCGCTCCAGTACCTTTTTGCACGCCGCCCAGAACGGCCCGAGCCGGCGCAGGCTGTCTTCCATGCCCAGCCGTTGCAGGTCGGCGTCGGAGGTGATGCCGGTGGCGCGGGCAGCAGCCACCAGGTCGGCGATGCTGGCCTTGGCGCGCGCGCGATCGGCCAACGGCGCGGTGGCCGCCCAGGCGCTCAGCGCGTCGACCAACTGCACGTAATGGGCGCGCTGCTCGGGCTGGTAATCGTTGCGGCTGCGCAGGTACTGCACGCCGAACTGACCCAGCGACTGCGCCGCCTGGGCGATGCCGCGCGATTGCCCGGCCAGCTGCGCGTCGAAGGCCTGCTGCAGACGACGCTCGGCATCGGGCGCCGACAACGACCCCAGCAGCGCACCGACCTCGTTGGGCAGCGGCAGCTCGGTCAGCGGCCAGCGGCTGGCACCGCTGCGCCAGGCCGCTTCCAACTGGGTGTATTGCGCCGGCGTCACCCGGATCCGCGCATAGGCGACCAGGTCGTTGCGCCGCAGCGGCAGGGTCATCGACTGCATCGCGGCGGCCGGTTCGGCGTCGGCACCGGGCAAGGGAGCGGCAGCGTCGTTGCGCTGGCAGCCGCCGACGCACAGCGCAGCAAGCAACACCCATGCGATGGACTGACACCGGCCTGCGCGGACGGTAAATGGCGACATGCGCACGATGTTCCCCTGATCGATCGGCGCATCTTGCTGTCTGAATGCACCGGCGGCAAGGCGTGGTGCCACCGTGCGTCACGGTATGGTGCAAAGATGTTACTTTTTCGTAGTTCCCGCGCGATGTCAGCCGGTGTCCGACATTGGCTGCTGTTGTCTCATTCGGACAACTTTGTCCACCAATCAGGTCGCAACCCTTGTCCCAGCTCTGTTTGACGCAATGGTGCGGCGCATCATGTAAGCGCTTGCAGTTCCTGCTAGCGTGCGCGCCATCTCGCTTCGAGGTCGCCATCGGATGGGGCCGATGACATTCATGAGCCTGTGCGACACGAACGTTCTGCGCCAGCAGACCGTGCGCCCTGTACTGGCGTGCGGTCGCCACCGCCTTGCCTTGGAGAAAGCGCCATGAGTCGGCCACGTTCGGAAGGCGGCAGCGTCACCATCAAGGATGTCGCGCGCGAGGCGCAGGTCTCGGTGGCCACGGTGTCGCGCACCATGAACGGGCATCAGCACGTGGCCGAATCGGTGCGCGAACGCGTGCTGCAGGTGGCACGGGCGCTGAACTACATCCCCCATCACGCTGCGCGCAGCCTGAGCAGCCGTCGCACCCACACCATCGGCGTGGTGTTGCCGGACCTGCATGGCGAGTTCTTTTCCGAATTGATCCGCGGCATCGACCAGGTGGCGCGCGACCAGGGCTACCACTTGCTGGTGTCCAGTTCGCACGGCGACCCGCAGGCGCAGCGCCGCGCACTCGAACGCCTGCCCGGGCGCGTGGATGGCGTGGTGGTGATGTCGCCGTCGCTGGGCGATTCGGGCGTGCATGAAGACGCATTGCCCGGCGGCCTGCCGGCGGTGCTGCTCAACTGCGCCGGCAGCGCCAGCCAGCGCCCGGTGCTCAATGTCGACAACTACGGCGGGGCGCGGGTGATGACGCGCCATCTGCGCGACAGCGGCCACCGCCGCATCGCCTTCATCGCCGGCCCGGACGACAACTTCGACGCGCACGAGCGCCTGCGCGGCTATCGCGACGAGCTGGCGCTGGATGCCGACGCGCAGCCGTGGGTGCTGCCTGGCAACTTCGACGAGGAATCCGGCTACCGCGCC
The DNA here is from genome assembly GCF_024806475.1 of Xanthomonas sp. 4461. Lineage (NCBI taxonomy): Bacteria > Pseudomonadati > Pseudomonadota > Gammaproteobacteria > Lysobacterales > Lysobacteraceae > Xanthomonas > Xanthomonas sp. 4461. The sequence continues at coordinate 468,334 of NZ_JANTYV010000004.1, forward strand.
GGCCAGGTGCTGGCGCAGGATGCGCGCCCGGACGCGGTGTTCGCCGCCAACGACATGATGGCGCTGGGCTGCCTGTTCGCGCTCGGCCATGCCGGGCTGAAGGTGCCGCACGACATCGCGCTGGCCGGCTTCGACGATGTGCCGATGGCGCGTTACGTGCTGCCAGCGCTGACCACCATGCGCGTGGACATCGCCGGGCTGGGCGCGCGTGCGCTGCGCCTGCTGCTGGGCCAGCAGCTGGTGGACGCACCCGCGCCACCCGCCGATGCCGCACCGCCAGCGTTTTCGGAAATGGTGCCCGAGCTGATCGTGCGTGCGTCCAGTGCCCCGCGTGGCCCGGCGGGAGGCTAGACATATGCGCCACGTCGCATCTTCACGAATTCTTTGCGGTTTCTTATGTTTTTTATAACGCCTGCCGTTTGCCTGTTGCCGTCCTGCAGTCCTTGAAACAACGCACTACCCGCGCCACGCCGACCACTTTGCCGGTACGCGCCTGACCCCTGGGAGGGGGAAAGTCATGAAGACCTACCGCACCGTGTCCACCCTGCCGGCACGCAGCCTGTTGTGCTGCGCCCTCGCCGCTTCGTTGTTGTCCGCCGCCCCGGCGATGGCCCAGTCCAGCAATGCCACCTTGCGCGGACAGGTCGCCACATCCCAGGCAGGCACCACCGTGACCGCGACCAACGTCGCCAGCGGCGCAGTGCGACGGGTGACCACCGGTGCGGACGGTACCTATGCGCTGGTGGGCCTGCCGCCGGGCACCTACAAGGTGGAAGCCGGCCCGGGCACCGAGAAGACCGTGACCCTGTCGGTGGCCTCGTCGGTCAGCCTGGATCTGGGCGGCGGCGGCGAGGCGACGGCTCCGGCAGGCGACGCCACCACGCTGGATGCGGTGCAGGTCACCGCCACCACGCTGCAGGAGGTCAAGACCTCCGAGGTGGGCACCAATATTTCGTTGAAGCAGATCAACACGGTGCCGCAGCTGACGCGCAACTTCCTGGAGTTTGCCGACACCGTCCCGGGCATGCAGTTCGAGACCGATGCCAATGGCAATAGCCGCATCCGTGGCGGTGCGCAGGCCAGCTCGGCGGTCAACGTCTATATCGATGGTGTGGGCCAGAAGAGCTACCTGTTCGGTGGCGTGTCCGGCCAGCAGCAGAGCGCGGGCAACCCGTTCCCGCAGCTGGCGATCGGCGAGTACAAGGTCATCACCTCCAACTACAAGGCCGAGTTCGACCAGGTGGGATCGGCGGCGATCGTGGCGTCCACCAAGTCCGGCGGCAACGAATTCCACGGCGAGATCTTCGGGCGCACCACCAATACCGATTTCCGTGCGCGCCAGGCCGACGAGCGCGCCGGTGCGCCCAACGCCGACGGCAATAAGCGCCAGACCCACCAGGACGAGTACGGCATGGCCTTCAGCGGGCCGATCGTCAAGGACAAGGCGCACTTCTTCCTCAGCTACGAAGGCAAGGGGTTCGAGGTGTCGGCCAATCCGGTGTCGGTGCCCGATAACTTCAGCAGCCTGCGCGACGATTTGCCGGCCGGCGTGCAAAGCCGCCTGGGCTCGGTCACCCGGCCCTTCAACGAAGACCTGTACTTCGGCAAGATCGATTGGGACATCGGCGACAACGACCGCCTGGAGCTCACCGCCAAGTACCGCGACGAAGAAAGCCGCGACAGCGTGGGCGATCGCAATACCGCCATCGCCGCCAAGATCAACCTCAACACCGAAGAGCGCTACGACCTGCGCTGGCAGCATTTCGGCGAGAACTACGTCAACGAAGCGCGCGTGTCGTACGAAGACGTGCTGTTCAACCCCACCGCCTACACCATCGGCAGCCAGACCGTGTACACGCGCGGCATTGCCGAAGACGATGTGCTGATCAACGACGACGCCACCAGTGGCCTGGCGATCCAGCGCAAGGGGCAGAAAGGCCCGAGCTTCCAGAACGATCTGACCTTCAACAACATCGAGTGGCATGGCAGCCACGTCATCAAGATGGGCGTGAAGTACAAGGAAGTGGAGCTGACCCAGAGCGAGAATTCGGCGGCCAACCCGTCGTTCTACTACGCGGTGGGCGATGGCGCAGGTACCGCGCCCATCCCCTACCAGGTGCGCTTCAACCTGCCGTTTGCCGGCGCCGCCCCGTCGGTCACCACCACCAGCAAGCAGCTTGGCCTGTACATCCAGGACGATTGGGACGTCAACGACAAGCTGCAGTTGAACATCGGCGTACGCTGGGATGGCGAGAAGATTCCATCCTACCTGGACAACGTGACCCCGCCGGAAGTGGTCGCCGCACTGAACGGCCCCGGTACCGACCCGGCGGTCAGCGCCACCTATGCCGAGCAACTGGCCAAGGGTGGAGTGAACGTCAACGACTACATCAGCAACGGCCGTAATCGCAAACAGGACAACAACAACTTCGCGCCGCGCCTGGGCTTCTCCTACGACTTCCGTGGCGACGAATCGCTGGTGCTGTTCGGTGGCGCCGGGCGCAGCTACGACCGCAACCTGTTCGACATCATGGGCCTGGAGCAGGTCAAGTCTGCGCTGTCGCAGTACACCATCCGCTTTGTCGAATCCTCCGGTTGCACCCCGGCGGCCGGCACCTGCACCAACTTCAACCCGTCCTTTGTCAGCAATCCGGACAGCCTGGGCGGCCTGGTCGATGCACGTGTGCGCAACGGCGAGATCGACCTGCTCAACAACGATCTGAAGACGCCGTATTCGGACCAGTATTCGCTTGGCCTGCGTACCCGTGTGGGCGAGTGGAGCAATTCGGCCACGGTGTCCTACATCCACAGCAAGGATGGTTTGATCCTCACGCTGGGTAATCGCTATCCCAACGGCGATTTCTTCCAGGCCGGTGCGCAGCCGTGGACCCAGTCACCGGCGGGTTTCGGCAACCTGATCATCGGCAACAACGGTGTCGAAACCAAGACCGCGCAGTTGCTGTTGTCCACCGACAAGGCCTACACCAAGGAAAGCGGCTGGGGCCTGACCGCGGCGTACACGTTCTCGCGCGCACGCGGCAATCGCGGCAACGACGATCAGTACGGCTTCGATGCCGCGACCATCGCCAATTACCCGTTCCTGGATCTGAACTCGGTGCCGCGCCACCGGCTGGTGCTGACCGGGATCTACGACCTGTTCTGGGGCATCAGCGCCTCGGCCAAGCTGACCCTGGCCACGGTGGCGCCGCGCAACGAGGCGGTGTCGTACGATCTCTATGGCGGCCCGCCATCGGACAACATCCGCATCGTCTCGGTGGATGCGCCGGGCGGCAAGTTCATCGCCGGTGGCGACATCTTCGGCACGCGCCAGCTGGATCTGTCCTTGTCCAAGGACATGCATGTCACCGACGCACTCACCGTGCAGGTGCGCGGCGATCTGATCAATGCGCTGAACTTCCGCAACTACGATCAGTACTCCATCGACTGGGGCGATGCCGGCGTGTACAACCCGCGCGTGAGCATCAACCAGTACGGCGCGATCTCCACCCCGCCGCGCACCCTGTTTTTGAGCGCCCGCATCATCTGGTAAGCCGGCACTGCGGTCTGCAACGACTGTTGCAGACCGCAGGTTTCGCACACTTCCTTCTTCCCCCGCACGAAGATCGCGCCGCTCTGGACTGGTAACGCTTACTGGTCCGTTGCGGTGCATGCCGTGCAGCGCGAGCAATGACGCGCTGCGCGTGCTGCAACGCTTGCTGGTTTGTGGTTCTTGTTTGCAGTTGCTGTCGTTTGTTGCGTTGCCTGCTGTCCCCGTATCACTCACATCAAAGTACCAACCTCGACGCGCCAGTCACTCCACTGGTTCGCGCTTTACCCCTGGGAGGGGGAAAGTCATGAAGACCCACCGTACCGTCTCCACCCTGCCGGCGCGCAGCCTGTTGTGCTGCGCCCTGGCCGCCTCGTTGTTCGCCACCACTCCGGCCATGGCCCAGTCCAGCAACGCCACGTTGCGCGGCCAGGTCGCCTCCGCACAGAGCGGCAGCGAAGTCGTCGTCACCAATCTGGCCACCGGCTCGGTGCGTCGCGCGCCGGTCAATGCGAACGGCAACTACACCATCGTCGGTCTGCAGCCGGGCACCTACAAGGTCGAATCCAACGGCGTCAGCCGCACGGTTACCTTGTCGGTGGCCTCCAGCGCCACCGTCGATCTCGGCACGGAGACGGCGGCCGCGCCCGCCGGCGATGCGACCACGCTGGACACGGTGACGGTCAGCGCGCCGATGATTCGCGACGTCAAGACGTCGGAGGTGGGCAACACCATTTCCGCGCGGCAGATCCAGCAGTTGCCGCAGGCCACGCGTAACTTCCTGGAGTTTGCAGACACCGTGCCTGGCATGGTGTTTCAGGTGGACGGCAACGGCAACACCAAGCTGCGCGGCGGTGCATCCAACGCCAGCGCCGGCAATCTGTACATCGATGGCGTGGGCCAGAAGAGCTACGTGCGCAGCGGCGGGGTCGCCGGCCAGAGCGACACGCAAGGCAATCCGTTCCCGCAACTCGCCATCGGCGAGTACAAGGTGATCACCTCCAACTACAAGGCCGAGTACGGCCAGATCAGTGGCGCGGCGATCACGGCGGCCACCAAGTCCGGCACCAACGAGTTCCACGGCGAAGCGTTCTACCGTTATACCGATCAGGACCTGCGCGACAAGCGGCCGGACGAGGAAGAAAACGGCAAGATCGATTCACAGACCAAGGAATATGGCTTTGCCTTGGGGGGGCCGATCATCCAGGACCGCATGCATTTCTTCGTTGCCTACGAGGGCAAGGAGAACGTCGCGCCCAAGAGCGTGCAACCCAGCGCAGAGGCCGCCGCGTTCGTCAACCAACTGCCTGCGGATCTGGCCAGCCAGTACGGCCCGGCCAACATGCCGTTCGAGGAAGACCTGTTCTTCGGCAAGATCGATTTCGAACCCACCGATCGCGATCGTATCGAGCTGAGCACGATCTACCGCGACGAAACGCAAACCGCCAACGTCGGCGGCACCAATACGCTGGCGCAGGCCACCGACAAGATCAACAAGGACAAGCGCACCAACCTGCGCTGGCAGCACAGTGCAGACAACTGGTTCAACGAGGTTATCGTTGGCACGGAAAACTCGGAGAACAACCCGACTCCGCGCACGCTGGGAAACGGCATCATCTACACCTATTTCCAGCCGCGCCCCGGCTCCACCGATATCGATGAGCGCACATTTTTGACCACCGGCTCGGCCGGTGGCGCGAATGCGCAGCGCAAGAGCCAGAAGGGCTGGTTCCTCCAGAACGATCTGACCTTCACCAGCTTTCAGTGGCATGGCGAACACACCATCAAGATGGGTGTGAACTACAAGGACATCGAACTCACCTCGCAGGATTCGGCGGCGTTGAATCCGCAGTTCAGCTACCGCGTCAACGGCGGCAGCGTCGAATCCACGCCATATCGCGTGGACTTCATTGCGCCGTACACCACGCCCGGCCAGCGCGCCACGGTGGTCTCGCCGTCCAAGCAGTACGGCATCTACCTGCAGGACGACTGGGCCGCCACCGACAAGCTGATGATCAACATCGGCGTGCGCTGGGATTACGAAGACACACCGGCCTACACCGACTTCGTGACCTCGCAAGCCTTCGTCGACGCGCTGTACGCCAACGACGCGGAAAACCCCGGCCAACCGTGGGCCAACCGCCTGCTGCCGAGCGGCATCAACGTGGCGAACTACATCAGCACCGGCAACAACCGCAAGAACTTCAAGGATGCCTGGGCGCCGCGCTTCGGCTTCTCGTATGACATCTTCGGCGACGAAGCTGCCATCGTGCATGGCGGTGCGGCGCGTTCGTACGACCGCAACCTGTTCGAGCAGCTGGCTCTGGAAACCAGCAAGGCGGCGTTGTCGCCAGTGGCGGTGTATTTCGAAAATCCGGCAACCCAACAGTGCTATCGCGCTGACCGTACGTGCGTGGCGTTCGACCCGCGTTATCTCAACGGCATCGATCAGCTCAACACCATTCCCGGTGTGGCCGGCAGCGCCGAGCTTTTCATGTTCAACAACAAGCTCAAGACGCCTTACAGCGATCAGTACAGCATCGGCATCACCAATCAGGTGGGCGACTGGCTGACCGATGTGACCTTCCAGCGCATCCTGAGCTACGACGGGTTTGCAATGGGCCTGATCAACCGTTACCCGGATGGTTCCTACTTCCAGAACGGCAACGTGCCGTGGGGCGAGCCGGTGCCGGGCTACCAGAACACCATCCTGGGCAGCAACGGCCTGGAACAGCGCAACAGCCAGGTGCTGCTGTCGGCCGACAAGCCGTACACCAAGGAATCCGGGTGGGGCCTGACCTTGTCCTACACCCATACCAGCGCGCGCCAGAACCGCAACATCGACGAGCCTTACGGCTTCGACAAAGCCACCATCCGCGGCTATCCGTTCGTCAAATCCGACGCCGTGGCCGCACATCGCTTTGTCGCATCCGGTTCGATCGACGGCCCGTGGGGCGTGACCTTCGGTGCCAAGCTGGTGCTGGCAACGCCCGAGCCGATCAACACGATCGCCTGCTTCGGCTTCACCGATCCCGATGGTGCGACCTGCCAGCAGGTCGGCGTTACCCCGCCGGGCAGCGGCAAGTTCCTGGTCGGAGGCGACATCTGGGGCTATCGCACGGTGGACTTCCAGGCCACCAAGGAGTTCACCGTGGTCGGGGACTTCAAGCTCAACGCGCGCGTGAACCTGCTCAACGCGTTCAACTTCAAGAACTACAGCGCGTACGCCTATAACGGCTTCGGCAGCAACGGGCAGTTCGATCCGGACATCGCCATCAACACCAGCGGCGAGATCAACTACGTGCCGCGCAGCGTCGTGCTGGAAATCGGCGCCAAGTTCTAGTTGGCCTCCATCGCCACGCGCGCCGACATGGGCGTTTGGTGGTTCGAACGGGGCCAGCTGGCCCCGTTCGTTTGTCCGTCTTCCCTTGATCAGGAACGTGCAGGCATGATCCCCGCTCCACTTCGCAACATCGTCATCGTCGGCGGCGGTACCGCTGGCTGGATGGCGGCCGCCGCCTTTGCGCGCGTGCTTGGCCCCACCTTCAATGTGCAGCTGATCGAGTCCGAACAGCTGGGCACCGTCGGTGTGGGCGAAGCCACCGTGCCGCACATCAAGGCCTTCAATAATCTGCTCGGCATCGACGAAGCCGAGTTCGTGCGCCAGACCCAGGGCAGCTTCAAGCTCGGTATCGCGTTCGTCGACTGGCAGCGCCCCGGCACCTCCTACATCCATGGCTTCGGCACCCAGATCGGGCACCCGCTCGGGCTGCTGCCGTTCCATCAGTACTGGATCAAGCAACACTTGCGCGGCAAGGCGCAGCAGTTGGGCGCCTATACGCTCAACACCGTAGCCGCGGTGCGCGGCAAGTTCATGACCTCGGCCGGCGATGTGCCGGCCAATTCACCGTTGGCCAACATCGCCTACGCGTATCACTTCGATGCCTCGCTGTACGCGCGCTTCTTGCGCGGCTTTGCCGAAGCGCGCGGCGTGCGCCGCATCGAAGGCATGGTGGACCGTGTGCACCTGCATCCCGAGTCGGGCCATGTGGTGTCGCTGCAGCTGGCGTCCGGCCAGCTCATCGCTGGCGATCTGTTTATCGATTGCTCGGGCTTTCGCGGCCTGTTGATCGAAGACGCGCTGCACACCGGCTACCACGACTTCACCCACTGGCTGCCGTGCGACCGCGCCCTGGCGGTGCCTAGCGAAAACGTCGGCCCGCCCACGCCGTACACGCGCTCCACTGCGTGCGCGGCCGGCTGGCAGTGGCGCATCCCGCTGCAGCACCGCACCGGCAATGGCTATGTGTATTCCAGCGCGCACATCAGCGACGACGAAGCCGCCGCCAGCCTGCTCGCCAACCTGGATGGCAAGCCCTTGGGCGACCCCCGCCCGCTGCGCTTCACCACCGGCCGGCACAAGCAGTTCTGGAACCGCAACGTGGTTGCGCTGGGGCTCGCCAGCGGCTTTCTGGAGCCGCTGGAATCGACCAGCATCCATCTGATCCAGTCCGGCATTTCCAAGTTGCTGGAGCTGTTCCCGCGCGAAGGCATCAGCCCGGTGCTGGTGCAGCGCTACAACGACCGGCTGGCGTTCGAGTTCGACCGCATCCGCGATTTCCTGCTGCTGCACTACCACGCCACCGAGCGCGACGACAGCGCGTTCTGGCGGCACTGCCGCACCATGCCGATCACCCCCGAACTGCAGGCAACGCTGGACCTGTTCCGCGACAGCGGGCGCTTCTACCGCAATGCCGAAGAGATGTTCGCCGAGATCAGCTGGGTACAGGTGATGGTGGGCCAGGGCATCCTGCCGCAGGGTTACCACCCCTTGGTGGATCAGGTACCCGACCGCGATGCCGAAGGCTTTCTGGCCAGCGTGGCACAGACCATCGGCCACTGCGTGGATGTCATGCCGACCCATCAGCAGTTCATCGATCGCTACTGCAAGGCGGCTGCGCCGCGCTGAGCGACGGCACGTCCGGCGCAATCGCCACATGCACTGATCGGCGGGCAAAAAAAAGGATCGGGCACAAGGCCCGATCCCTTCGAAAACCGGGACCAGCCCGGTGGACAATGAGTGGCACAGCTTCCGACTGACATCGGACGCGGCATGCTAACCAGACTTTAACGTTAAAGCAACACTTTAATTCTTTTGGTTTAACTCATTGATTTAACACAAATCGGATGCAGCGATGTGTTGCCCAGGGCCCATCAGTCTCGGTGCTGTGCCACCGCCGCGCGGATCTCGTCCTGGATGGCGGCGGCAGCGGCGGCCGGGTCGGCAGCCAGGCGGATCGGCCGGCCGACCACAATCGCGTTGGCGCCATCGGTGAACGCCTGCGCCACGCCCACGGTGCGTTGCTGGTCGTCGCCGACCGGGCCGCCGGGGCGGATGCCGGGGCAGACGATCGAAAACCCCGGGCCGGTGGCGCGGCGGATCGGGCCGGCTTCCTGGCCGGAGGCGATCACCCCGTCGATGCCGGCGGCCTGGGCGGCCAGCGCGCGCTCCACCACTACGTCCACCGGTTCGCGGTCGATGCCCATCGCGGCCAGGTCCGGGCGGCCCATCGAGGTCAGCACGGTCACCGCCAGCAGGCGCATGTCGCCCTGGTTGGCTTCGGCGGCGGCCTGCAGCATGCCGGCATGCCAGCCGTGCACGGTGCAATAACTCACCGGCCACTGCGACAGGCGGCGGATGGTGCCGGCCACGGTGGCAGGGATGTCGAAGAACTTCAGGTCGACGAACACGCGCTTGTTGCGCTTGGCCAGCGCATCGAGCACATGGAAGTACTCGCCCGAGGCCAGCAGTTCCATGCCGATCTTGTAGAAGGACACCGACTCGCCCAACCGGTCCACCCAGGCGATCGCCTCGTCATGGCCGGGCACGTCCAGCGCGAAGATCAGCCGCTCGTGCGCGGCCAGCGGCAACGGTGCGCGGCTCATCGGGCCACCTCCAGCGCGGCGCGCTTGGCGTCGTGGCGGGTCTGCCAGGGTTGCGAATAATCGTTGTTAAACTGCGCCGGCTCCCAGCCGCCATAGCTGGGATTGGGCAGCATCCACCAGCGCTCGCCGAACCAGTCGTGGTACTGCTGCAGCAATGCGCCGCGCGCCTGGCCGGTGTTGGCGGTGACCTGCACGAAGTCGCCCAGCTGGTCGCCGAACTGCATCAGCACGCGGTAGGTCTGCCCGGCCAGCTGGCGCCGGCAGTTCTTCTCGCTGCCGTTCTGCTCGCAGCCCTTGACCACCGTGCCTAGGCCCAGAAACACGCTGTCGTCGGCCACCGGCAGCCCGGCGCTGCGCAGGTTGGCCAGAGTGGCGTCCTTGAGGTGCACGGCGCGGTTGGAGATGTAGATCAGGGTGATGCCGCGGGCGTTGGCGGCCTTGGCGAAATCCACCACGCCCGGAATCGGCTTGGCCTTCTTCTCGGCCACCCACTGGTCCCAGCTCAACTCGTCGTATTCCTTGCCGTCGCGCAACAGGCGCGCCTGATAGGGCGAGTTGTCCAGCACGGTCTCGTCCACGTCCAGCACCACCGCCGGCTTTAGCCCGCTGGCGGCATTGCCGCGTTCTTCGGGGACCAGCGCGTCCCAGTTGGGCTGCTTGAGCGCGGCATCGAGCTTGTCGGCCGCAGCGCGGTAGGTCTGCTCGGCCACGGCGCGGTATTCCTCCGAGCGCTGCATCCACAGCACCGCATTGAGGTTGTCGTCGCCGGCCGGGAGCGTGCTGGCATGTGTGGCGGGCGTGGCAGACGCCGTGCCGGCAGCATCGGCGGAGGCGGCCGCAGGCTGCGCCGGCGACTTGTCGGCGGGCTTGCAGGCGCTCAAGGCCAGCACGGTGCAGGCGAGCAGGGACAACGGTGCGTAAAGCGAGGGGCGCATGGCATCCACCAGAACAGGAGCGGTCATTAAGCCCGCGATTTTAGCGGGTTCGCGCCTGGCCGCCCGCTGTTGGCGACAGCAAGGCCCGTGGACGCGACACGCACCCATGGGAGGTGACTGCAGCGATGGCCCTGCGTGGCAGTGGTGGCTGGAAACCGCGTAGCGGCCGACGACTGCCATGGCGCATGGGCTGCGACGGCGCACGCGCTGCCGCCCGCAGCAGCTTGGCGGCACGCACAGGCTGATCGCAGGCGCCTCGAAGAACACCGACACAGGATCGGCATATCCTTGTGCGCTGATTGCCCCGGAGTCACCGATGACAGAGACCTCGCCACCGCCCGTTCTCGATACCGCCCAGGCCCGCGTGCTTGGCTGCCTGATCGAAAAAGAGGCCACCACCCCGGACGCCTACCCGCTCACCGTCAACGCCGCACAGGTGGCCGCCAATCAGAAGACCGCGCGCGAGCCGGTGCTGAACCTGCAGACCGGCGTGGTGCATCACGCGCTACGCCAGCTGGAAACGCTGGGCCTGGTGCGCCAGCAGTTCTCCTCGCGTGCCGAGCGTTACGAACACCGGCTGGGCAGCGTGCTGGATCTGACGCGCCAGCAGGTGGCCCTGATCGGCCTGCTGCTGTTGCGCGGCCCGCAAACCCTGGGCGAGTTGTTCGCGCGCAGCGAGCGGCTGGCGCGCTTCAACGATGCCGACGACGTGCGCCATCACCTGGACCGGCTGATCCAGCGCAGCCTGGCGGTGCAACTGCCGCGCGCCAGCGGCCAGCGCGAGGACCGCTACATGCATCTGCTCGGCGGCGAGCTGGATCTGGACGCGCTGCAGGCCGCAGCTGCCACGCGCGAGAGCACGCCGCGCGGCGCCGACAGCGCTGCGCTGGAAGCGCGCGTGCAGAGCCTGGAAGAGCAGCTGCAGGAATTGCGCGAGCAGGTGACCGCGCTGCGCACCCGCCTGGGCGAGTAAACGCAGGAAGCGAAGCGCTCGCGCCGCCGCCAGGCGCACGCCGGCGATGTCTGGTGGGGCACGGACCGCGCGCGCACTGCGGTGACTGCGCGCCATCCCCGATAACTGCCCGCCACGCTGCGAGCCGCCCCGGGCAAGTCACCGGTCGGCCTTGGCGGATCACACCGTCGCCGGCACCCGTTCCAGCACGCCGCCCGCATAGTCGGCCTGGAACGGCAGGTCCGGCCGGTGCACGTAGCCGATGAAGCAATCGCACCGCGTATTGGGGCAGCTGCGGGCACGCAGCTGCGCGGCGAAACTGCCGTCGTAGAGATTGCCCAGCGGCGTAGCGACGAAGTGGCAGCGCCGCACGGTGCCGTCGCCATCCACCGACAGCACCGACTCGCCGGTCAGGCAGGGCGCGCCGAAGCTGGGCGGCGGGGCGAGGTTGTAGCCGAAATGCGGATCGATCCGGCTCAAGCGCTGCACCTGCTCGGGCGTGTAGTAGTCCGGCGGGCGCGGATCGAAGGCGTTGAGCCACATCGGCGTGGCGGCAGGCAGCGCAGCGCGTAGCGCCTCGATCTCGTCCATGTGCGCGTGCGAGGCCACCATGCCCACGCTGTGGCGCACGCCGCGTTCGCGCAACGCCTGGCAGCGCCGCAGGAAGGCTGCGCGCGTCACCTGGCTGGGATGGTAGGTGCACCACAGCGCCAGGCGGTCGAGATTGGCCGCATCCAGCCAGCGCATGCCCGTGCACAGGTTGGTCTGGATCGCCACCCGGCGCAGCTGCGGCAGCTGGCTCAGCTGCACCATCGCATCACGGTAATGCCGCCGCACCAGGCCCTCGCCCCAGGGCGTGAAAAGGATCGACAACGGCCGCGTCTGCGCCTGTGCCCAGCCGACGAACCGCGCCAGATCCTGCGCATCGCGGCGCAGCGCGGCGGGGCTGTCGTAGGTCTTGGCGAACGGGCAGTAATCGCAGGCGTAATTGCAGCTGCTCAGCCGTCCCCGATAGAGCAATGACAGATGCATCGGTCGCTTACCCGACCTGGTACTGCTGCATGCGCTCGACAATCGGCGCAGAGGTCAGCCAGGGGCCGATGGTGTCGGCCCGCTCCATGCCTGCGGCGGTGAGCGCCAGCAGCGTTCCGTGCTGCTGCGCCAGCCCCAGCGCCAGCAACTCCTGCAGCTGCGGCAAGGCCTCCAGGCAATCGAGGCCGAAGCGCCGACCAAAGTCGTCGCGGTCCAGCCCCGGGAACACCAGCAACGACTGGATCGCATGCCGCCGCATGGCATCGTCGGCATCCAGCGCGATGCCGTAGTCGGCGCAGGCGAAGCTGGCCGGATCGCGCGCCAGGTAGTGATCGAGAATTTCCGCCACCGAGCGCCGGCTGACCCCGTATTCGCTGGAGTAATGCAGGCCGGCGGTATACGAGCGCGCGCCGCAGCCGATCCCCACCATGCCATCGCTCTGGCAGCAGTATACCGGCGCGTCGCTATCGCTCGCATGCGGGGCGCGGAACATGCGCATCGAGACCTGGGTGTAGCCGGCCGCCAGCAGATGATCGCGTCCGGCCCGGTACAGCACCAGGCGCTCGTCCAGCGGCTCGGGTTGCAGCACGAAGCTGCGTCGCCCGCCGCTCTTGGCCTCGATCCGGCCCAGGCCGGTCATCGGCCGCACGTACAGCGGATACAGGTACAGCTCCTCGGGCGCATGCCGCAGTGCGCTGTCGATGGAGGCCAGGAAGCTCTCCACGGTCTGCCCGGCGATGCCGTAGATCAGGTCCAGGTTCAGCGTCGGGATGTCCTGGGCGCGAATGATGGCGATCGCCCGCTCCACCGTGTCGCGCTGCTGCGGCCGCACCAGTGCGCTCACTTCGGCGGCGCTGAAACTCTGGATGCCCATGCTGACGCGATCGATGCCGGCCTGCCGGCAGACCCGCAGCCGCTCGGCATCCACCGTTTCCGGGGAAACTTCGATGCCGGCCGGAATGGTGTCCAGCGCAATCGTCGCGTGCCGCGCCACCATGTCGAACACGCGCTGCAATTGCGCCGGATCCAGATAGCTCGGCGTACCGCCGCCCATCGCAAAACGCACGAAGCGGTGCGTGCCCAAGGCCTGCACGGTGGCGCGCAGTTGCTGTTCCATCTGCAGCAAATAGGCCTCCACCTGCGCCGCTGCCGGGCGCGCCAGCGCGAACAGGTTGCAGAACCCGCAGCGGTACGAGCAGAACGGGATATGCAGGTACAGGAACAGCGCCTGCCGGGGTTCGTCGGCCCAGACCTGCGACAGCGGCACGGCCGGCTGCAGCGGCCGGTAACTGGTCTTGTGCGGGTACGAGTACGAATAGGCCTGGTACGGCGGCTGGCGCAGCAACTCGGCCAACGAAGGCAGGCTCATGGGGTCACCAGGAAATGGGCATAAGGCACGGTCATCACCACTTCGTGGGCCAGGCGATGGCCATGGTAGCCATCCTCGCCGTAGGCGGTGCCGTGATCGGAACAGACGATCGCAAACGCACCACCGCGCGCGCGCAATGCGGCAAACAACGGCGCCAGCGCCGCATCCACATAGCGCAGCGCGGCGCAGTGGCTGTCGAAGTCGTCGCGTACCGCGCCGGGGACGTAATGGCAATTGGGCTGATGCAGGGCCGAGACGTTGATGAAGAGAAAACAGCGGGTATCGCGCAGGGCGGGGTCGCCCAGGCGTGCGCAGGCCAGTGCGACCTGGCGCTCGGTCGAATCGGCGGCGGTGACGCCAAACTCCGGCGACCAGTGACTCTCGCCGAACAGGCCGGGCAGCTGCGCGCCGAGCGCGTTGGCCTTGTTGAAAAAACCGGTGCCGCCGATGCATAGCGTGTGGTATCCGCAGCGCGCCAGGCCATCGACGATATCGCCGCTGTCGGCGAACACCTGGGTCTGCGCGACGATGGTCTCGCTGCCGTCGAAGGCCAGCGCGAACAGGCGCGGATGCGGGCCCTGGCGCGCCGGGGTCGGTAAGAACCCGGCGAAGAACGCCATATGCGCCGCGTAGGTAAAGCTGCCCGGCGTGTGCCGCCGCTCCCAGCCATCGGCCGGCAGGTACGGCGCCAGCACCGGCAGCTCGCCCTGCGCAAAACAGCGCTGCGCAGCGTCGTAGCGCAGCGTATCCAAGGTGATCAGCACGATGTCGTGCGCACCGACGATGGCGCGCATGTCCGGCAGCATCTCAACCATGCAGGCGGTTCTCGCAGCGCGCGTCGGCGGTCATGCCAGCAGTGGCGAGGACGGTGCCAAGTGCTGCCTGATCCTCGTAAGTGGTGCGCCCCTGCCAGCGCAGCTGCGGCAGCAGGTCGCCAAAGCCGTTGGCTTCCAGCACATGGCAGCGCCCGGCGCGCTGGATCAGGTCGAAACCGATCATGCGACAGTCGGCGAACGCGCTGGCCGCCTGCGCCACGGTGCTGGCCACCGCCGCATCCACCTCGTCGCTCTGCCAGGCCTGCGCCGGCAGGCGCCGGTTGCCCAGGTGCAGATTGGTCAGCGCACCGCGGCTGGCACGTGCCACACGCTGCCGCGCCGCACCGTCGAACGCGACCACGCGCAGGTCGTAGTGATAGCCGGGCAGGCCGGGCGCGCGCGGCTTGGGAATCCACCGCTCCAGGTAAGCGCCCTGCGCGGCGATCGCATCCACCAGTGGCGCGATCTCCTCGGTGCGGGTGTAGCTGCGCTGGCGCAATGCGTTGAACACCCGCACCTGGCCGTCCTGCACCACCAGCTCGGCCGAGCCGCTGGCGATCTGGCGCCCATCGCGGTGCCAGCGATACGCCAGCACCCCCGCGCCGGAAGATCCGTAGCGCGGCTTGAGAAATGCCTGGCTGCAGCCGCTGGCCTGCAGGCGTTCGCGCAGGCCGGCATAGCTGTCGACCGTGCCCAGCAGCGCCGGCACGGTGACACCGGCCGCAGCCAGGCGCTGCTGGCAGCCAAGCTTGTCGGTCATGGCCAGCAGACCCGCCGGTGAATTCAGATAGCGCGCCGCCGGCAAGGTCGCAAACAGGTCTGCAACCCCCGCATACCACAGCTGCTGATGCGCGAGTTCGCCATGCGCCAATGGCGCAGGAGCCGCCCCCGGCCGCCCCAGACAGTGCCAACCGCGCACGATCAGCGCCTGATGCAGCGCCGGCGCCTCGCCTGGCGATTCCAGCTTGACCAGCGCGGCCGGATGCCGCGCCAGCCAGTCCTGCAACGGCGCTGTGGTGTCCAGCAGCTGCAGATAATCGAACACCGTGGCCGCAGGCTGCCCCTGCGCCTGCAATGCCTGCTGCAGGGCGGCGACCCTGCGGCTGTCCCGTGGCCCCACCACGACCCAGTGCGCGCTCACGTCACTCGGAGACGGCGACGTAGCGCTCGTCTTCTTCTTCCTCTTCCGGGTCTTCCAGGATCACCGTCACCGGCAACGTCGCCAGACGGGCCTGCCAGTCAGCAGAAATGTAGTGGTGGCTCAGATCGATCCGCTGCAGCTGGCCCAGCTGCGTGCTTTCGACCAGGGCGCGCGCACCGGCATCGCCGATGGTGCCCAGCGACAGGTCCAGCGTGTCCAGGCTGCCCAGCCACGGCTGGGTGGCCAGCCAGGTCGCCAGTTCGTCGGTGTTGGCGGCATTGCGCAGGCCCAGATAGCGCAGACGCTCCGGGCCGATGGCTGCCAGCAGCCGCTGATAGGTGCCCAGGTCGCCGTCGTAGCCGTAATCCTCCACACCCAGCCATAGCTCCAGGTGCTGCAGCGCCGGCAGCGTGGAGTCGGCGATCGCCTGCACGATGGCAGACGGCAGCCCGCCGCATTCGATCGCCAGTTCCTGCAGCTGCGTATGCGTGAATGGGGTCAGCACCAATTTGGACGAACCGCGCACGCGCAACGATTGCAGCGCCGGGAACGCCGCCAGCAGCGGGGTGTAGTCGGTCTGGATGATCCACGACACCTCGCAGTCCTCGCAGACCATGTCGCCGACGAACAGCGCGCGCAGCGCGGTCAGTTCGTCGCGGCGTTCGATCAACCGCTGCAGATAGCCGCTGGGGCCTTCCTCGTAGGATTCGCGCCAGGGGCCGATGATCAAGGCCTGGATGCTGGCCGGGTCGACCTGCGCCAGCAGGCTGTCGAGCAACTCCGCCTGGCTGCCTTCGCCTTCGTACTCCTGACGCAGCCGATACACCACATCGCCGCCGCTGGCGGGCTGGCCCACGCTGAAGTCCACCACGCGCTTGCCGCGATAGAATTCCGAATACTCGCCGATCGTCATTGCATTGCCTCCCTGGCTCGGTGAGCTCACAGGATACCCGTACGCTCATGGCAACCTCGTTAATGCCATGCGCCACCGCTTCATCACCCGTTCCACAGGCGGTCACCGGTGCCTGCACCGCGCCGCACGTTTTGCTCGAAGGACCGATCGCATGCACGCCCATCCCGCCGCCGCGCGCATTCGCGCCACCGTCCAGGCCGCCACGACCGGATTGATCGAGCGCGATCAGCTGGCCGAATTGATCGTGCTCGCAGCGGTGGCGCAGGAACATCTGCTGATCATCGGCCCGCCGGGCACCGCCAAGAGCGCGGTGGTGCGACGCGTCGCCGCCGCACTGGGCGGTCGCTATTTCGAATATCTGCTGGGCCGCTTCACCGAACCGGCCGAGTTGTTCGGCCCGGTGGACCTGCGCAGATTGCGCGAGGGCAGCGTGCAGATCGATGTGACCGGGATGTTGCCGGAAGCGGACATCGCCTTCCTCGACGAAGTCTTCCTGGGGTCCACCGCCATCCTCAACACCTTGCTCGGGCTGCTCAACGAACGCCGCTTCCGGCGTGGCCAGACCGACCTGCACTGCCCGTTGCGCCTGTGCGTGGGCGCGGCCAACGCGCTGCCGGACGACGATGCGCTGGCGGCCTTCAGCGACCGCTTCCTGCTGCATCTGTTCGTCGAGCCGGTGGCGGACCATCAGCTCGAAGCATTGCTGTCGGGTGGATGGCAGGCCGAACGTGCGCCGCTGCAGCCTGTCGCCGGGCTGGCCGACCTGGACCTGTTGTGCGAACAGGCGCGTGCGGTGGACATGGAGGGCGCACGCACGGCGCTCGCCGCGGCGATCCGGACATTGCGCGGCGCAGGCGTACAGCTGTCGGACCGTCGCCTGGTCAAGACCCAGCGGCTGATCGCCGCCGCCTGCGTGCTGGCCGGACGCACCCAGGCCAGCGAGGCCGATCTGTGGCCGCTGTTCTATGTGCTGCCGACGCGCGAGCAACAAGCCAGCGCACGGGACCTGCTGCGCGGCACCCTGGCCGCCGCCACCAACCCCACCTTGCGCGCGGCGGTCGAACAGGCCGCCCTGCAGCCGCTCTCGCGCACTGCCCGGCTGGTGGAGGCCGCCCAGTGCTGCCTGCAGGATCAGCACAATCCCGCCCTGCGCACCATGGCAGAAGCCTTGCTGCGCGAGATCGATGCCAACTTCACGGCCGCCTCGCTGCCGGCCGAGCTGGCCCACGAACGCATCCGCCTGATCGAGCAGATCGGCAGCGGCGCGTGAACTGGTCGTGGCAGGACGAGCCGGTGCCGGTCGCCCCGCAGGGGGTGATCGGCGTGGACGATGCCGCACGCCGGTTGCTGGCGGCATGGGCGCGCGTGTCCGACGGCACTGGCTTGCTGGTCACCGCCACGGCCCGGGCCTTGCTGCTGACCGGCCCTGCGCTGCAGCTGCCCTGGGCCGACGGCGTGCAGTACGTGGCGCCGCGCGCGGACGCCGCCGGCCTGTGGTTGCCTACCGCCGAGCGCCCCGACCTGCCGCTGGAACTGCTGGAGCGTGCGCTGCGCCGCCAGCACGGAGCGCAGCCGCTGTTGCTGCTGCGCTCACCCGCACTGGTGCTGCCGCTGCATCGGTTGCTGCCGGCGCGTGCCGTGGTCGTGGCGCAGATCCGTCAGCGCTGGGAGGCCGCGTGAGCGCCGTGCTGCAGATGCCTGCACCGCTACAGCCCTGGCGGCTGTGGCTGGACTGGTTCGACCCGCAGATCGCCTCCCAGCTCGGTGCCTGGTTGGTGCGCCTGGATCCCCTGCTCGGCCGCACCAGTCGCCTGCGCCGCCAAGAGGGCGACAGCGAGCCGGACGGCATCGACGACCTGCGTCGGCGCGGCAGCTACGAGCACCTGCTGCTGAGCGAGTGGGCGCTGGCAGACGCTCTGCCGGAGGAATTCCTGCGCCGCGCCGCGCACGCCGAGCACCTGTTCCTGGTGCCGCGCATGCAGGCGCGCACGCGCGATGCGCGCCTGGTGGCGATCTTCGATGCCGGCCCGGCGCAATGGGGGGCGCCGCGTCTGGCGCAGATTGCGTTGTGGATCCTGCTGGCACGCCGCGCGCAGTCCGCCAATGCGCGCTTTGTCTGGGGCCTGGCGCATCTGCCCGGCGAGCTGCACGACGCCGATAGCCCCACCCGGCTGCAACAGCTGCTGCAGGGCCGCACCTTCGAGGCGACCGGCACGCAGCACGCGCAAGCCTGGGCCACGCAGCTGGCAACCGCCACGCCGACCACCAGCGAGTGCTGGTGGATCGGTGCACAACCGGTGCGCGCAGCGCCGTTCCACCACCAGGCCAGCATCGTGCCTGCAGCCGATGCGCAGCTGCAGGTGGTGCTGCAGACGCGCCCCGGCACCCGCAGCAGCCTGTTGCCGGTGCCTGCCAGCATGGCCGCCACGCAGCTGCTGCGCGGGCACTTCATCGACACCCAACGCCCCGCCGAGGCCGACACCGCAAAACACGTGGTCAGGGGCAGGTTCTCGCTGCGCCATGCGCCGCTGTTCAGCCCGGACGGCAGCCATGTCGCATTGCTGCTGGCAGACGGCTGCCGCAGCGCGATGGTGAAGGTGCAGCCGGCCGACATCGCCAAACGGGCGGCACCGCGCTACCACCAATGGGCGCAGGGCGGTCAGCCGCTGTGCCTTGCGGCGCAGAACAAGCACGTCGGCGGCATCGTCGCTCTCCGGGAGCAGCCCGAGTTCTGGAATCTCCCGGGCATGCCCAGTTCGATCGAGGCGGGCGGGCAGAGCCTCTGCCCCGCACCCGGCCAGGTGCGGCTGCGTCCGTGCGTGTGGCTCAACAGCGGCGGCCAGCCGCAGCGGTTCCTGCTGTGGGACCAGCACGGCCGGCTGATGTCGTGGACGCGCGCGAGCAACCAGCGGCAGCGGGTTGCGCAAGGCAGCGAGATCGCCGGGCAGGTGGTGGCGCTGGCGCAAGGCGATGCCGAGCACGCGGTCTACGCCACCCATGTCGCGGGCGAACTGCGCCTGTTGCGCCTGCACCGCACCGGCAAGCAGGACCTCGTCCTGCAGCTGGCGCTGGGGTCGCGTCCGCCGGTCGTGTTGCTGCGCAGCCTGGCCCAGGAGGGCCAATGGCGTGGCGCCATCGCCCTCGAACTGGCAAGCCGCCAGGCCGGCGGCGACCGCTCGCTGGCCTACCGGGTACTGCACGGGGGGCCGGCCGATGGCTTCCAGGAATTCGGGGCGATCGTGGCGTCCGGCGACAGAGCGATCGGCCTGATCGGCGACCCAGACGCGCCGCAGCACAGCCTGCTGCTGGTGCTGCGCGCCGATCGTCGCGCACTGCTCGCCATCGGGGCCAGCGGGCGCCGGACACTGCATCGCGCCGCCAGCGAGATCAGCGCTGCGGCGGTGTCCAGCGATGGCGCGCGGGTCGCTCTGGTCACCCTGCAGGGGCAGGCCTGGATCCTGGGCGATGGCGGGCTGACCCCGTTGATGGTCGTGCAAGGCCAGGCCGAGCAACCCGGCCATGACTAGCCCCGCGCGCACGGACAACGCTGGCGGCAGCGTGCGGTACCCGCTGTGGCACGGCAGCCAGATAGTGTCGGCGTTGTGGTTCTCGGCAGCCTGGCTCGGCCCGGAGCAACGCCTGGCCAGGCTCGTCCGCGCCTGGCAACCGGGCAGCCGGGCGCTGCGCTTTGCCGACGGCGATGTGCTGTGCTTCGCCGCGCCGCGTGCGCTGGTCTGCGAGCAAGCGCCCGGGCTGGCGCTGTGCCAGGTGCATGGCGGCCTGTTTTCCGGCGCGTTGACCGCCGCCGAGGCGGCGCAGTTGCCCCCCGCCGACATCGGCCTGGTCCATGGCGCCCAGGTGATCGCCTTGCAGTGGCATCAGGCGGTGGCGCTAGATCCTGCCGAGGCGATCGACGTGACCGGCTATCCGCTGCACATGCCCTACGACTGCAGCCCGGGCACGCCACCGCTGGAGGTGGACCGGCTGCGCGGCAAACCGCTGCGGCAACTGCTGGGCACTGCCGTCCCGCCCGCCAGCGCCGAGCGCGATGCGTTCCTGCACGCGTTGAAGACGCAGCGCCCCGACATGCAGAACCACACGCTGTGGCAACGCCTGCTGGCGCGCGCTCAGCGCGCGCTGGGCAGCGAGCACGCGCCGGCATCGCATGGATCCCCAGCCACCGGGCAGAACGCGGCCGTGCCGGCACGCCGGGGTGCCGCAGCGGTATCGGCCTGGCGCACGCGGCTTGCCCGCGCACTGGTTGCCTCGCGGTTGGCCAGCCTGGTCGGACATCGCCAGGGCGCCTACATGCGCCGGATGCTGCGCCAGTTCGAAGACGGCGATCTGGACGAAGCCTTGCGCAACGCGCTGCCGCTCGATGGCGTGGACGAGTCCTTGGGGCAGGCGTTCGGGGTGCCACAACGGCGCAGCGACCTGAGCCTGTCGCGCACGCGCGGCGCCGGCACCAGCATCGGCATGGGCGAAGAGCTGCAGGCGCATCTGCGCGCGACCTATCGCAGCGCCTTCGCGCGCCTGGACCGCGAGGGGCAGATCGATCGTGCGGTGTTCGTCCTGGCCGAATTGCTCAATGCGCGCCATGAGGCGCTCGACTATCTGGTCAAGCACGCCCGTTACACCCAGGCCGCAGAGCTGGCGCTGGGTTGGGACATGCCGGCGGCGATGATCATCCGGCTGCTGATGCTGGCCGGCGACCATGCACGTGCCGTGCAGGTCGCGCGCCGCGATGGCGCCTTCGCCGCCGCAATCCAGCTGCTGCACGGCGCCGACCGCGCACTGGCCGACGCGCTGCGGCTGGAATGGGGCCAGGCACTGGTGCAGGCCGGCGACTGGCTGGCCGCCGTGGACGCGGTGTGGCCATTGCACGCGGCGCGCAACCAGGCCGCGCAGTGGCTGCTGGCCGCCGAACAGGCCGGCAGCACGCTGCGCGCACGCGCCCTGGTCAAGCGCGCGCAACTGTTGCCGGACACGCTGCAACACTACGCCGAGCGCATCGCCGCGCTTGCAGAGCCCGCCGCCGACTCCGCACCGCGCAGTGAAATGGCGGCGGCGCTGCTGGCAGATGCTTCCCCCAACCGCGCGCTGCAACAGCTGGCGCGGCAGCTGCTGCCGGCGATCGCCGCCGATCATGCGTTCGCACGCAACAGCCTGTCCGTCGGCGATCTGACCACGCTGCTGAAGCTGGCCAAGGACCCCCTGCTCAGCGCCGATATCCCAGCCTTCAAACCACGCGCCGCGACCAGCCAAGCCGGGCTATGGGAGGGCGCCACCATCCTGCACCTGCAGCCACCGCAGGCCGGCCTGGCGGCCATCCACGACGTGGCTGCGCTCCCGGATCGCCGCTATCTGCTGGCCCTGGGCGACGCCGGCGCGGCGGTGGTGGACGCGCACGGGCGCGTGCTGCAGCGCTACCCGGCGCCGGCATTCGGAATCGTCATCGCCGACAGCGGACAGGTTGCCCTGGCAATCGCACCCCGTGAGCGCGTGTCCACCGTCCATCGGCTGGATTTGATCACCCATGCGGTGCGCGACCTGGGCCAGATCGCGCTGCAATACGCCGCGCCCGGCTACAGCGGAATCGGCTGGAGCATCGTGGTCGACGACCGGCTGCTGGTCGTCGATACCGACAAGGATCTGCACAGCGTGCTGTGGCATGTCGGCGACCTGCCCGGCCCGGTGATCGCGGCAGGATTCTTCAGCGATCGCGAGGTGTACCTGGTGCGGGCCCGCGAGCAGCTGGAGGACTGGACCTACAGCCTGCCCGAGCGACGCCTCAAGGCGCGCGATTCCCTGCGCATGGACCCGCAAACGCCAGTGCTCGCGCATCGGCTCGGCAGCGTGCAGCAAGCCGATGTGCGCACCGATCCCGATGGCGACATTTGCCTGCACTACCAGCACACCGGCAACGCCCGTCAGTGCCGTTTGCATCACCACAGCGACGCATCCGGCGAGCCGGACGGATCGAGCGTGATGGCGCTTGAACTGGGATTCCTGGTTGGCCTGCATTGGCCGCACGGCTCGCGCTATTTCCTGGTGCGCCACCATGACGGCCGCATCGTGGCGTCGCTGGACTGGCCTGCGGGCATCGCGGTCAAGGTGCGCGAGCAGCCCGGCCATCTGCTGTTGCATGACGCGCACGGCCGCTTGCTGGATCTGCAGACCGACCGCTCGCTGGCCCACGCCATGTCCTTCCTCGGCTAGCGCGCAAGACACCGCGCTACGGCAGGCGCAACAACGCAACGCCACGACGCCACGCGGATGCGCGGCGCTGGGGGTTTCGCAGCACCAAGGTTGCAGCGGTGCCCACTCCGCTCAGGTCGGCGTGTCGACCTCATCCCAGTCGGCGTCTTCGAAGTGCAGCAGCCAGTTGAGCGCGTAATGGCGCTCGTACACCACGCCCGGCACGAGCCCGGCCGGCGGTGCCTGCTGGGTGTGACCGGCCTGGCGCACGGCCCAGTGCAGGCGCAGATGCAGGTCCAGCGCATCCAGCAATTCGGGCAGCGGCCGCAGCGTCGGCAACGTGCGCGCGGGCGCCTGCGCTTGGTCCAGCGCGCGTTGCGCAACCAGCGGCACGTCGCACAGGGCGGTCGGCTGCGGCAAGGTGTCGGCCAGGCCCAGCGCCCACTGCAGCACGGCCAGGCTTTCGTAACGCCAGCCGAAGTTGGCCAGCATCTGTTGTTCTGGTTGCGCTTGGGCAAAGAAAGCGCGCTCCTGCGGCGACAGCGCAGCAGTCACGCCGGGCAACCGTCCCTCCACCTCGTGCAACGCCGGTGGCGCGTCGCCGGCGGCCAGCATCTCCGCACGCAAGGCCACCGCAAACAACGCCAGCATCCGTTGCCTCACCGCCGCCGCGTTGCGCACCCGCGCCTCGCCCTCGCCGGCCACCGGCGGCAAACTCGGCGGTACGCGGACGCCCTGCGCGCTCAGCTGCGCCAGGTGATGCGCCCGCCGCTCGCGCGCATCCGGCGGGTACGGCACCTGCGCCTGGTCATCGAGCGCGGGCTCGCCCTGGCTGATCAGCACGCGCCCCTGCGGGTCGCGCACGCTGCCATCGGCCAGAAAACACACCGCATTGGCCTGCTCGGCCCATTGCGCCAGATCGCCGAACGCGCTGTCGTCGACCTCGAAGCTGAAGTGCTGGCGCACCCGCTGCACATGCCGCATCAGGTGATACCGCGACTGGGTCATTTGCCCGTCGCCGGCCTGATTCACGTAGCCGACAAAACCGTGCAGATGATTGGCCAGTTCCGGATCGGCGTGGTCGCGGTGCTGTACGGCCGCGTGCGGCAGAAAGTCCGGCCATCGCGGTTCGCGCAGCGTGGAATAGGCGTTGACCAGCAGCGGCATGCGGGTGTCCTTACGCAGTCGGAGGCAGGCCGGCAGGGTGCCGCACCCCTGGGTTGCTGTCCATGTCGACGGGAGCGAGGGCGATCGTGTAATACGCCACTGCGTCGGTGCCGGAACTCAACACGCGCAGCCCCTCGCGCTGCAGCCCCAGCGCTTCCAGCGCGCGCAGGGAAGCGACGTTGTCCGGTGAGGCGATCGCGCACAGCCGGGTCAGCCCCAGCACATCGCGTGCATGGTCCAGCACCGCGCGCCCGGCTTCGCTCACATAGCCTTGTCCACGATAGGCAGGCAACAGCGCGAAGCCCAGATGCGGCACCGGCAAGCTGTCGCGGCACAACAAGCCCAGCGTGCCTGCGAATGCGCCGGTCGCGCGGATCTCCAGCGCCCAATGCGCAAACCCGTACGTGTCGTGATGCGCCTGCGCCCACTCGCGCAGATGCGCGCTCGCCTGCGCGCGGGTACGGATGCCGCGGTCGTTGATGCCGGCGATAAAGCCGGGGTCGTTGACCAGCGCCAGCATCGCATCGGCATCGCGCTCGGCATCGAGCGTGCGCAAGCGCAAGCGCGGAGTTTCGATCACGACGGTCATGGCGCACTCCTTGAGCAGGGCAAACCAGACTGCCGTGCAGGCATGTCGCTGGCAAGCTTCAGCGCGCTACCGCTGACAAGCATCGGCAACCATCCAGCGGACGACCAGCAGCTGCATGCAGGCTGCACGTCAAAACCTCGATGGTCACCGGCGACAGGGCTTGCTGCGTGCAGCCAGGCGCAGGTCTTTCGACAACCGCACACTGCCGCGCCGCCGCGGCAGTGCGGATGCGGCAAAAGCCACCTGCCACGCGTGCTGAAGCGCATGACAGCCCGGCAACGATCGATGCCTTGCCGGCAGGTATCCGGGCGCGTGCCAGACGCGGATGCCAAACGCTAATCCCGCACCCCGCAACGGCACCAACCTGACCACAAGCGCCGTGGCTTGCGCGGCAACCTCAGTCGAACAGCGCCTGGATCGCCGCAAGCCCGGCACTGGCGCGCTCCTTCTTGCGCTCGGCATCGGCCACCGGGTCGGCGCCATCGCGCTGCAGTTCTTCGGCCGGAATCTCGTCGAAGAACCGGCTGGGCTTGAGCCGCACGTGCTCGCCGAACTTGCGCGTCAATTTGCTGTGGCTCATCCACAGCTGCTCCTTGGCGCGGGTGATGCCCACGTACAGCAGGCGGCGTTCTTCCTGCAGGTTGCCTTCTTCCAGGCTCACTTCATGCGGAAGCACGCCGTCTTCGCAGCCGACGATGAACACATAACGGAATTCCAGGCCCTTGGACGCATGCATGGTCATCATGCGCACCTGGTTGCCACCATCGTCCTTGTCGTTGCGCGACAGCAACGCCAGTTGCGCGGCCAGATCGCTGGCGCTGGCGCCACGCGGGCCGCCTTCGAACCACTCGGCCAACTCGTCCAGATTGCGCTTGCGGCGCTGGAAGCCGGTTTCGTCCTTGGACTGATTGCGCAGGTCGTTGAGCAGGCCGGATTTTTCGGCCAGGGTGCGCACCAGTTCGCCAGCGGGCATCGTGGCCGAATGCTCGCGCATATCGCGCAGGATATCGGTGAACGCACTCAGGCCATTGGCCGCACGCGGCGGCAGGTGCTGCAGCGCGCCCATCGACTCGGCCGCGCGCGACATCGGCACCGACTTCGCACTGGCCAGCTCGGCCAACCGCGCCAGCGAGGTCGCACCGACCTCGCGCTTTGGCGACTGCACGGCGCGCAAAAATGCCGCGTCATCTTCGGGGTTGACGATCAGCCGCAACCACGACAGCACATCCTTGACTTCCTGCCGCTCCAGAAACGCGGTGCCGCCGGTCAGGTGATACGGCACGCGCAGCAGCTGCAGCGCCTTTTCCAGCGGCCGCGACTGAAAATTGCCGCGGAACAGGATGCAGAAATCGCTCCACGGCACCTGCTTGGCGGTCCCCAGGAACGAGATCTCGGCAGCGACCTTTTCGGCCTCGTGCTCGCTGTCGCGGCATTCCCACACGCGGATACGCTCGCCGTCGGCCTGGTCGCTCCACAGGGTCTTCAAGTGCTCGTGCGGGTTGTGCGCGATCAAGGCATTGGCCGCACGCAGCACGCGGCTGGAGCAGCGGTAGTTCTGCTCCAGCTTGATGATTTCCAGCGCCGGGTAGTCGCGCCCCATCTGCTGCAGGTTTTCCGGATTGGCGCCACGCCAGGCGTAGATGCTCTGATCGTCGTCGCCCACGCAGGTGAAGTTGCCGCGCGGGCCGGCCAGCATTTTCAACAGCCGGTACTGTGCATCGTTGGTGTCCTGGCACTCGTCCACCAGCAGATAGCCGATGCGCTCGCGCCAGCCCAGTACGATCTCTTCGTTGGCCTCCAGGATCTGCACCGGCAGCCGGATCAGATCGTCGAAGTCCACCGCGTTGAAGGTGGTCAGCCGCGCCTGATAGCGCTCGTACAGGCTGGCGGCTTCCTTTTCGCGATTGCTGCGTGCCGCCGCCATCGCCTGTTCGGGCGACAGGCCGGCGTTCTTGGCGCGCGAGATCAGGTTCTTGGCATCTTCGATCGCATCGGGCTTGGCGCCGTGCATCAGGTCCTTGATCTGGGCGGCGGCATCGTCGGAGTCGAAGATCGAAAAACCGCGCTTCAAACCGGCAGCGGCGTGCTCGATCTGCAGGAACTTCAGCCCCAGCGCGTGGAAGGTGCAGATGGTCAGGCCATCGGCGCCATCGCCACGGATGCGCTTGGCCACACGCTCGCGCATTTCCTTGGCGGACTTGTTGGTGAAGGTGATCGCGGCGATACGCTTGGCCGGATAGCGGCCGGTGGCGATCAGGTGTGCGATCTTTTCCACGATCACGCGCGTCTTGCCGCTGCCGGCGCCGGCCAGCACCAACAAGGGACCTTCGCAGTGCAGCACTGCGGCGCTTTGCGGGGGATTGAGACCGTGCATAGAGGCTTCCAACAGAGCAGGCCATTGTAACGGCGCCGCCTGCGGCTGGCCGGCGCGCCGGATTCAGCTCGGCTGCTGCGCTGTCATGGTGCCCCCGATGGACTTGTTCGGTAGCGCGGCAGCAGCACCCGCCGCGGTCCGGTAGCCGGCGACACCGGTTACCCGTGGTGCGCTGCATGCCGCCGCCCGGCCCGGTAAAATCGCCCGATGGCCAAGCTCTATTTCTATTATTCGGCGATGAATGCCGGCAAGACCACCACCTTGCTGCAGTCGGCGCACAACTACCGCGAACGCGGCATGCGCACGCTGATCCTGACGCCCAAACTCGACCACCGCGCCGGCAGCGGCGTGGTCGCATCGCGGATCGGCCTGCGTGCAGACGGGCGCGCGTTCGATCGCGACACCGAACTGCAGCAGCTGGTCGAGCGCGACATCGCCGCCCAGGGTGCCCTGCACTGCGTTCTGGTGGACGAGGCGCAGTTTCTCGGCCGCGCACAGGTCTGGCAGTTGAGCGAGGTGGTCGACCGGCTGCGCATCCCGGTGCTGTGCTACGGCCTGCGGACGGATTTTCGCGGCGAGCTGTTCGAGGGCAGCCAGTTCCTGCTGGCCTGGGCCGACGAGCTGGAGGAGATCAAGACCATCTGCCACAGCGGCAGCAAGGCCACCATGACCGTGCGCGTGGACGCGCAAGGGCATGCGGTGCAGGACGGCCCGCAAGTGGAGATCGGCGGCAACGAGCGCTACGTGTCGGTCAGCCGCCCCGAGTTCAAGAAGATCATGCGCGGCGAAGGCCGCATCGACCCTCTACAGATCGCCTTGCCGTTGCCGTCTACGGCGCCCTAGGCGTGCCGGCACCGGCACGCGCCGCGGTCGGACAATGCCTGGCGCGGTATCGATGCGGCCCACTCACGCCACTGCGGCATGCTGCGGAAGCCGGAGCGCACCGTGCCCCGACATTGTCCAATCCCTCGGCCGCATCCGGGCAGGCGACAGTGCCGCCTGCCGGCATCGTCGCGCACGCACGGCCACACGGCGACGGAAGCGGTGCTGGACTGAAGACTTCAGCAATGCATGGCATCGCCTCTCCCGCGCGCTAGTCACCTGCGCGCTATAAGCTTTTGAGGCATCGTTACACCTTGCAATGCATGCAATTGCCGCGCGATGCCGGCGACACGCCGACAGGCGTATCGTTACGCGGGCTTGGCGGCCGCGTGCACGACCAAGCGCAACCACCGTCCTGTAAACTGGCGACCATCCACTTGTCGGGAGGCACCCATGGCTCCGCTTCCTCCCGAGTTACGCGCCGATATCGCACGTGTTGGCCGGCTATCGTCGGTGCCCGACGTGCTGACCATTCTCACCCGTCTGACTGGCATGGGATTTGCCGCCGTTGCGCGCGTGACCGATACGCGCTGGATCACTTGCCAGGTGCGCGACGAACTGTCGTTCGGTCTGACGCCAGGCGACGAGCTGCCACTGGTCACCACCTTCTGCGACAGCGTGCGCACCCAGGGCAACGCCTTGTGGTTCGGCCACGCCTCCGAGCATCCGGTCTTCCGCGACCATCCCACGCCGCGGTTGTACGGCTTCGAAAGCTATGTCTCGGTGCCGATCAAGTTCGACGATGGCAGCGTGTTCGGCACCTTGTGCGCGCTGGACCCGTTGCCGCGTGTCATGGATGCGCCGATGGTGGAAAAGGTCGAACTGCTGGCGCAGCTGCTGGCCGCGCAGATCCAGGCCGAGCAGCGTGCCGAAGAGAGCGCGCAGGAGTCGCAGCGCGCACGCAGCGAGCTGGGCCGCGCCGGCGCCTCGGCACGGCTGCGCGAGGAGTTCATCGGCATCCTCGGTCACGACCTGCGCAACCCGCTGCAATCGATGCATGCGGTGGTGGACGCGCTGTCCATCGACCCGCTCAACCAGCGCCAGGGCGCGTCGATACGCTCGATGCAGCGCAGCCTGCGCCGCATGGAAGAACTGATCGATTTCGCCTGCGATTTCGCCCGCGGTATCGAGCGCGACTGGCTGCAGCTGGACTACGGCAACGGCAGCGATCTGCTCGATGCGCTGTCGCAGGTGGTCGACGAAACCCGCGCCGCCTATCCCAACCAGGTGCTGTCCACGCACGTGGCCATCGACGAGCCGGTGCACGGCGATGCGGTGCGACTGGCGCAGATGTTCGGCAGCATGATGATCAACGCCGTGGTGCAGGGGCAGCAGAGTTCGTTGATCAAGGCGGTCGCGGTCACCGAACAAGGGCGCCTGCGCATCGAGGTCTGCAATCTGGACGGCATCGAGCCGCGACGGCTGGATGTGCTGCACGCGTCCACGCACGTGCATACCGCCGGCCGTGCCCTGCCGGAAGTGGATCTGGGCCTGCACATGGCCGCACAGATCGCGCAGGCGCATCAGGGCGAGCTGCACATCACCAGCGGCAAGAACGGCACCTGCTTCCGCGTGGAGCTGGCATGCGCCCGGCCACGTGCGCGCATGCACCTGGTCGGCGGTACCACGTCGGCCTGAGCGCGCCGCCCCGGCGACGGCGCGGCGCACTCCCATCACACACTCAGTAGATCTTGCGCTCGCTCGCCGGCGGCGGCGTCCATTGGTAGAGCCAGGTTTCGGTCAGCGGCTTGCCGTTGGCGCGCAGGTACAGGCGAACGTCGATCTGCTGCATGCTGTCATCCGGCGGCACCAGGTCGAACATTGCCCGATAGCCCTTGAGCTCATGCAACGGCCGCGCCGACACGATCTCGGTGCTGCCGCGCGATACCTGAATCACCGCCTCGACCTTGGTCTTGGCGTCCTTCACCAACCCAGGCAGGTCGCCGCCGGCAAAGTCCACCGCAAACCGCCAGGAAAAATGGCTGCGCTTCTGTCCGACGATGCCGCCCAAACCGGTACGGGTGGCGACGCAGTGCGCCAACGGCGAGCTGGCCGGCGGCTGCGCGCCCCAATACAACCGGTAGCCCATCAACAACTCCTGCCCCGGTTGCGGCTTGGCCTGGGGATTCCAGAACGCCACGATGTTGTCGAAGGTCTCGTCCACGGTCGGGATCTCGACCAACTGCACCGAGCCCTTGCCCCAACCGCTCTTGGGTTCGACCCACAGGCACGGGCGCTTCTCGTAGAACACGCCGTCATCCTGGTAATGGTCGAAATTGCGGTCGCGCTGCAGCAGTCCGAACCCACGCGGGTTCTCATCGACAAACATGTTGAAACGCAGCTGCGGCGGGTTGCACAGCGGCCGCCAGATCCATTCGCCACCGCCGGTCCACATCGCCAGCCCGTCGGTATCGTGGATCTCCGGCCGCCAGTCCCAATCCATGCGGCTGTCGTTTTCGCCGACCTGGTACATGCTGGTGCACGGGCCGATGCCGAGCCGTTCGATGGCCTTGCGCGGGTACAGCGCGCTGTCGATATCCATCACCAGCACTTCGCCATTGGTTATGGCAAAGCGGTAGGCGCCGGCGACACTGGGAGAATCCAGCAGGCCGTAGACCACCACGGTATCCGAGTCGTCGGCCGGCTGCTCCAGGTAGTAGGCGATGAAGTCCGGAAATTCTTCCGGACCGCCGGTGCCGGTGTCGATCGCCAGCCCACGCGCCGACTGCCCGTACTGGCCTTCCTTGCCCACTGCACGGAAATAGCTCGCGCCCAGAAACGCCGTAAAGTCGCGGTCGGTGTCCTTGCGCGTGTTGAGCCGGAAGCCGGCAAAGCCCAGGTCCTTGGGCAGCTGCTTGCCGCCCAGCCCGCTGCTGCCGTAATCGAACGCAGCCGGGTCATAGGCCAGCTGCTGCGCCTTGCCATCGACGATGTCGTAGATGTGCACCGGGGTATGGAAGTACAGCCCCAGGTGGAAGAACTTCGCCTGGAACTTGCCGTTGCCGTCGGCCCACAGCGCGTGGTCCTGGCGATAGCGGATCGACTGATACTGATCCCAGTTCAATGCTTCCAGCGGGCCTGGCAGCACCTGCTTGTGGCTTTTGTAGGGGGCTTTGGCCAGCGCACGCGCCTGTCCCTTGAGCCATGCGTAATCGAATGGTTGCGGCTGCCCGAGCCGACGCAGTCCCACCGCCTTGGCAGCCAACGCCCACTGCGGCAATGCCGGCAAACCGAGCGCGGCCAAGGTGGCAGCTGCATTCTTCAGGAAGTGGCGTCGTTGCATGCGCATCGGTCTGATCGGGGAATGGCGCCATC
This sequence comes from Xanthomonas sp. 4461, assembly GCF_024806475.1. NCBI lineage: Bacteria > Pseudomonadati > Pseudomonadota > Gammaproteobacteria > Lysobacterales > Lysobacteraceae > Xanthomonas > Xanthomonas sp. 4461. Next base: position 499,509 of record NZ_JANTYV010000004.1, read on the forward strand.
ATAGCCACAGCCCGGCGCGGACGCGCGCGTGCGGAGCTAAGGCGCTGCCGATCCAGCTTCGCAGGCGTTGTCCAATGCCAGCTCTACCGCCTTGCTGCACAGAAATTGCCGCTGCGCCTGCGCATCGTCCGGCCCGCTGTACGGCAGCAACGTCCACTGCTCTTGCGCCTGCATCTGCGCGCCCGGCGCGAGCTGGCGATACGGCGCATGCACTTCCATCTCCAGCAAACCCCGTTCGGGATGCAGGGGCGGAGCATCGAGGTACAACTCCACTTGGCCTTGTTCCGGATGGATCGCGGCCAATGGCTGATGCGTAAAGCGGATCACCAGCACCTGCGCACCAACGAAGCCGGCCATCCAGCCTGCCGATGGCTGCAGCAACAGCTTGCCGCGCTGGACCATGCCGTCATCGCGCACGTCCGCACGCAACGCCAGCACGCCCGCACGGTGGCCGAACGTGGGCGGTACCGTATCCGGCTCGCTCGGCGGCTGCACCCGAACATCGCCGGCATCGGCCACCGGTACAAACACGCGCGTACTCGCCGCAACGCGCGTGTTGAACCACAGATCCCAGGCGATCGGCTTTTTGCGGCTATTGCGCGCCGTGGCCTGCACCTCCACCGTGTCGGCGCGCACCGTGGACAGCGCGATGCGCTTGCTCAGCTGCACGCCGGTCACCGGGCTGGGCACGCCTTGCAGACGTATCTCGGCCGGTCCATGCATCACCACACGCGTGGTGGCCAACGACAGATACGGATCCGGCGGCCACACCGCAGCGGCGGCCTTGCGCTCAAGATTGACCTGCTGATGCAACCACCACTGACTCTGCGGCCCCACCCACACATCGTGACCAAGATACGGAATATCGCCGGCACTGGTAGACACCGTTGGTGAGGGTTGGCGATCCACTGCCGCTCCGATCTTCAACACGCTGTGCTGCCCGCGCAGGTTGAAGGACAGCACACGCCCCCCGAATGCCGGCGTGGCGCTCAGCTCCACCGCAGCGTTGCGCAACTGGATACGCTCTGCTGGCGCGGGGCCGGTCGTCGCGGTGTCATCCGCATACGCCGTGCCAAGAAGCACTAGCGCCAGTACCCCGCCAGCCGCCAGGGACATGCAAAGAGGCCGTGAGATGGGCATGACGCAGTTCCAGAGCGCAGGACGCATCGATTGTGGCGTGGTCCAGCTGTGGAGACTAGCAGTGCTGCAGCTTCTCACTGCGAACGTCGAGCCAGCGATCGCCTGGCCTGCGCTTCATCCGTTAGGGCAGCATCTAGATCGAGCGAGCAGATCCACCTGGTCTGGAGGGCAGCTCGAACCGTTTACAGCGTTCTGCCATGCCTCAACGCTGGCAATTGCCGCACCACACCGTCGCGCGCTGTCCAACCGTTGCGTGTTTCAAGGTCCGCCCGCACTGCTTGCAGGGCTCGCCCTCGCGGCCGTAGACCGTCAATTCCTGCTCGAAATAGCCAGGCGCGCCGTCCGGACTGATGAAGTCGCGCAACGTCGTGCCACCACGCTGGATCGCATAACCCAAGATTTCCTTTACCGCGGTCGCCAGGCTCCGGTACCGCTCAAGCGACACTTTTCCAGCTTCGCGCAGCGGGCTGATTCCCGCACGATGCAGGCTCTCGGCTGCATAGATATTACCGACGCCAACAACCACTGCCTGATCCATCAGAAAGGTCTTGACCGCAGCACGACGGCCGCGCGACAGCGCATAAAGATAATCGCCGGTAAATGCTTCTGATAATGGCTCCGGACCCAACGCCGCAAGCAACTCGTGCACCTGTGTGTCGGATTGCCACAACAGGCAACCGAACCGGCGCGGGTCGTTGAAGCGCAGCACGCGGCCGTTTTCCAGGCTGACATCCACATGATCATGTGCGCGCGGCAAGGTATCTCCGGGCAGCACACGCAGGCTCCCGGACATTCCCAGATGCAGCAACGCGCTACCGCCGGCATCGGTATCCATCAACAAGTACTTTGCACGTCGACGCACTTGCGTGATGGTGGCTCCAGGGAGCAGGCGCTCGATCTGCTCGGCAATCGGCCAACGCAAGTCCGGACGACGCAGAATGACCCCATGGATGCGCTGCCCGACCAGATGCGGCGCAAGTCCGCGCACGGTAGTTTCGACTTCGGGCAACTCTGGCATCGCGGCATCCAGAAACAGCCGGTCATGTCCCGGCACAGCACCATATGGAGGTCTGCTCGCTGAAAAACAATCAGGAGTTGGGCGAAGTGGTCGGTGTGGGTCTGTTGGCGAAGCGTGCAGAGCGAGGCGCTAGCGCAGGCGCAGGCAGCTACACCTACCTGCCGAGGGCAG